>CP054187.1:0-1292464 GCA_015200345.1 Planctomycetia bacterium
AGCATTGCAAAAACGCCTCGGGCTTCTTCGGAAAATCGAACACATCGCGGTGAAAGCGATCCAGCGCTTGTTTGACATCCGCATACATCGGCGCCGTCGGCGGCTTCTCGCCGTGCTTCTCCAGCAGTTCGCTGATAAGTCGATAGGCGATGCCCGAGTATTGAAGCGCCGCCGCCTTGTGCAGCACGGAGATCGCCTCGGCTTTTTCACCCTGTTCGATCAGCGCCTTGGCCAGCCCCAGCGCTGCCAACTGATCCTTCGACGCCAGCGGCTTGAGCACGTCAATCGCCTCTTTCGATTGGCCGTTCAGTCGCAGTGTGTAGCCGCGCGCCAGCGCCGCCAGCGATCCACCTCCCGGTTGCTCGGCCGCGATCTTCGCCAGTTCCGCCGCGCGCTTCGCATCGGGCTGGTGGTAGCTGTAATACCATGCCGCCTCGGCCGCCTTGTCGGGCAGCTTCCCATCCAGAATCGCCGGGATCAGTTCGTCGTAGTACTTCCGCACCGCGTCGCGGTCAGCCTGTGCCCCTTTGGCGTCACCCATTTTCTCCAGCGCCGTCGCCCGCAGCAGACGCACCTGCGCATGGTTCGGCTCGGCCGTCAGCGCCGCATCGGCCGAGTCCTTCGCCCGCTGGTAGTCGCCGCTGGCGAGGTACGACATCGCGAGCTTTTGCCAGTAGTCGGCCGGAATCGCTCGCGCGTCCGACCGGCGGTGCATCTCCATCGCCCGGTTGAACCATTCCTGCGCCTCCTTGTGCAGGCTCAATCGGTCGAGAAACTCTCCCAACTCCCAGACCAGATTCGCCTGCGTCGGGTTGATGGAGATCATCTGCAGCGCCAGCTCCACGCGTTGAAGCGCCGCCTCCGTCTCCCCGAACATCTCATACGCCAGCTCGCGCGCCGCCACGTTCGCGGGGTTCAGACGCAATGCCCGCTCGATCTGCCTGCCGGCTGCGTCCATCTCGCGCTGCTCGTACAGCAGTCGAGCGAGTCGCCGCCGCAGCTCGCTCTCGCACGTCGGGCTGATCTTCGGGCGATCCAGCTCGGCCTTCACAAACTCCAGACGCGCTTCGGCGGATTGACGCGCATCAAGTTGAAGATCCAGAACGCGCAGCCACGCCGCCTCGTCCGTCGGCGACAGGTCAACGTAGCGCATCAGCGCTTCCCGCGCCGGATCAATCCGTCCCATACGCTGATACAAATCAAACAGCCAGTAGTACGCTTCGGCGCAGCGCGCATCCGTCGCGCGCGCTGCCTCCAACAGCGCGATGACCTGCAACGACGCACTTCGAGGGCTGGCTCGGCCTACCAGGTGCCCCTGATGCTGCGCCAGTTCCACCAGCCATTGAGCGGTGTGCGCGTCCAGATCGGTCGGTTGCCCCGGCTGGGCCGTCCCACGCTTCGCCGGCGGCGGCGTCTGATACTTGTTGCCGACGACCGGCGCGTCGCGCCGCACCGCTGAACCAGCCGGGCGCGCGTCAGATTGCCCCAAACTGACAAGAAAGCAGATGGAGAGATGTAGCAGGCTCATTCGGCCAACTCCTTTTGCGCCGCGATCGTTCCAGCTATAACCTAACACCGCCAAGACGACTTGGCACGACGCAGAGGTCGGCAAGGCGGCAGGGGCATTATTATCGGTAGCTCCAGCGCCGCCAAGCCCCTTGTTTACATGGGATTGAATGCGATTTCACAGGCTGGCGCAGTCGCTTTGTTCTCCCGGTTGGCGTGGAGGCCGGGCCGCTCTATGGCGACGCACTGTTCCGACGGGCCGTGGCGAAAAGGGAAGGCGTCGCCGCGGCTTCTGGCGGCCATGGCCCATTGCCCGGACGATGTTCGCAAGGAGCCGATTGCGCAAGTCGCAGGTCCGCCACGGCGGGCAAACGAACGCCCTCGCAACAATACAGGAGCCGATCGCACACGTCACGGATTCGCCGTGACGAACGATCGAACGAACGAGAGTATGCAATCCCGAATCCTCTACGATCAGGACATCGACCCGGCGGCGCTGGCCGGCCGGCGAATCGCCGTGCTGGGCTACGGTTCGCAGGGCGAGGCCCACGCTCGCAATCTGCGCGACCGCGGTTATGCCGTAATTGTGGCACAGCGCCCCGGCGGTCTGCGACACGCCATGGCCGTCGAGCACGGCTTCACGCCGGTCAGCATTCCCGAAGCGACGCGCGCGGCCGATCTGCTCATTCTCGCCCTGCCCGACGACACGATGGGCGAGGTGTACGCCGCCGAGATCGCGCCGCACCTGCGGCCGGGGCAGGCGCTGGGGTTCATTCACGGTTTCGCCATTCGTTTCGGGACGATCGCGCCGCCGGCGGATGTCGATGTCATCATGGTCGCGCCGAAGGGGCCGGGGCCGCTCGTGCGGGAGGTCTTTACGCGCGGCGGGGGGCTGGCGGCCATCGTCGCGGTGCATCAGGATGCGACCGGCAGCGCACGGCGGATCGCCCTCGCCTGGGCCGGCGGCATCGGCAGCGGCCGGGCCGGGCTGATCGAGGCGACGTTTGCGCAGGAGTGTGAGGCCGACTTGTTCGGGGAGCAGGCGGTGCTGTGTGGTGGGGCGATCGAGCTGATGAAGGCGGCGTTTGAGGTGCTGGTGGAGCGGGGCTTTCCGCCGGAGCTGGCGTATTTCGAGTGCATCCACGAGTTAAAGCAAATTGTCGATATGCAGTACGCTGGCGGGCTGGCGCGCGTTCGGGCGAAGATCTCGCGCACCGCGGCCTACGGCGGCCTGGTGAACGGCCCGCGGCTGGTGTCGGATGAGGTGCGTGCGGCCATGCGGACGATCCTTGATGAGATCCAAAGCGGCGAATTTGCCCGGCAGTGGCTGGCCGCGAGCCGCGCCGAGCGGACGGGAAAACCCGATGCGCCCGGGACGCACCCAACGGATGCCGGCTATCCATCGAGCGTCTCGCGCAAAGCGGGCACGATGCTGGCGGAATTGATTGCCGCGGAATCGCAGCATGCGTCCGAGGAAGCCGGACGCAAAGTGCGGGGAATGATCCGTGGTGAGGCATGAGGCTTGTGGCTTGAGTGGGTTTGAATCACGGCGAATCGCTCTTGACTCATGACTCCTGATCTTCCCCCTTGCCGCCGTTCGGCGACGCCATTAGAGTTTAAGGATGTACGGGGACGTAGCTCAGTTGGGAGAGCGGCTCGTTCGCAATGAGCAGGTCGAGGGTTCGAATCCCTTCGTCTCCAGTCGGGCCGGTTGACAGCGATCAATCCGACCCCCATCGAAACAACGTGACGCACTCGTAGAATCGCCTTCCATTTCAACCGATTGACGGCTGAACCAGCGCATTCGCAGAATTCACCTGCTTTGAGGGCGCATACAAGCACTGCTCTGGCATCGTCGTCTCTGGCCCGACGATCGAGCCTGCGGTTGTCCTGCACCCGTTTCACCAGCTAAACTCCTTCGCAGCATCCGGCTGGCGGCACCGGCCGGATGCCAATCGAAATGCAATCAATTTTCATCCCGCCGCGATGAATGCGGCCGCAGGAGCAAGGAGCAGTCTCATGTCAAACGAAGGCAAGTGCCCGTTCGGTCACGGTGGTCGCGCGGGGACGACGAACCGCGACTGGTGGCCCAATCAGCTCAATCTGAAGATTCTGCATCAGCACTCGTCGAAGTCCGACCCGATGGGGCGGGAGTTCAATTACGCGAAGGAGTTCAAGAGCCTCGATCTGAAGGCGGTGAAAAAAGACCTCACGGCGTTGATGACCGATTCGCAGCCGTGGTGGCCGGCGGATTTCGGGCACTATGGGCCATTGTTCATTCGCATGGCATGGCACAGTGCGGGGACGTATCGCATCGCCGACGGGCGGGGCGGTGCGTCGAGCGGCGGGCAGCGTTTCGCGCCGCTGAACAGTTGGCCCGACAACGTGAACCTCGACAAGGCGCGGCGGTTGCTTTGGCCGGTGAAGAAGAAATACGGTCGGAAGATTTCGTGGGCGGATTTGATGATCCTGGCGGGCAACGTCGCGTTGGAGTCGATGGGTTTCAAGACATTTGGCTTCGGCGGGGGCAGGCAAGACACCTGGGAGCCGCAGGAAGACATTTACTGGGGCAAGGAAACGACGTGGCTGGACGACAAACGCTACAGCGGGGACCGCGAATTGGAGAATCCGCTGGCGGCCGTGCAGATGGGGTTGATCTACGTGAATCCCGAAGGCCCGAACGGCAAGCCCGACCCGGTCGCGGCGGCGCGGGATATCCGCGAGACGTTCGCGCGGATGGCGATGAACGATGAGGAGACGGTGGCATTGATCGCGGGCGGTCACACGTTCGGCAAGGCGCACGGAGCCGGCGACGCGAAGCTTCTCGGCCCGGAGCCGGAAGCGGCGGGTCTCGAGGAGCAGGGTCTGGGTTGGAAGAGCAGTTTCCGAACCGGCAAGGGCGGCGACGCGATCACGAGCGGACTGGAAGTGACCTGGACTTCGACCCCGACGAAGTGGAGCAACGAGTTTTTCGACAACCTGTTCGGCTACGAGTGGGAACTGACGAAGAGTCCGGCCGGTGCGTACCAGTGGAAGCCGAAGGGCGACGCGGGCGCGGGGAAGATTCCCGATGCGCACGATTCGTCGAAGCGTCATGCGCCGTCGATGCTGACGACGGATCTATCGCTGCGGTTTGACCCGGTGTACGAGAAGATTTCGCGGAGGTTCCACAAGAACCCGGACGAGTTCGCGGATGCATTCGCGCGGGCGTGGTTCAAGCTGACGCACCGCGACATGGGGCCGCGCGTGCGGTATCTCGGTCCGGAAGTGCCCGCGGAGGATTTAATCTGGCAGGACCCGATCCCCGCGGTCAATCACAAGCTGGTGGACGAAAAGGACATCGCGACGCTGAAGGCGCAGATTCTGGCGTCGGGGCTGTCAATCCCGGAGTTGGTATTCACGGCTTGGGCGTCAGCGTCAACGTATCGTGACTCGGACAAGCGCGGCGGCGCGAATGGCGCGAGGATTCGCCTGGCGCCGCAGAAGGACTGGGAGGCGAACCAGCCAGCACAATTGGCAAAGGTGCTCAAGGCATTGGAGCGAATTCAAGGCGAGTTCAACGGTTCGGCAACCGGCGGGAAGAGGATCTCGCTGGCCGATCTGATCGTGCTGGGGGGTTGCGCGGCCGTCGAGCAGGCGGCGAAGAACGCCGGCATGAACGTGACGGTTCCGTTCTCGCCGGGGCGGATGGACGCGTCGCAGGAGCAGACCGACGCGGCGTCGTTCGCGGTGCTGGAGCCGGTCGCTGACGGGTTCCGGAATTATTTGAAAACGAAGTTCACGGTTCCGGCCGAGCACCTGCTGGTGGACAAGGCACAGTTGCTGACGCTGACCGCGCCGGAGATGACGGTGCTGGTGGGCGGCCTGCGTGTGCTGAACGCCAATTACGGGCAGTCGCCGCACGGGGTCTTCACGAAGCGGAAGGAGTCGTTGACCAACGATTTCTTCGTGAACCTGCTTGACATGGGGACGGAGTGGAAACCGACCTCAAGCGAGGCCGATCTGTTCGAGGGTCGCGATCGGGCGACGGGCGAGAAGAAGTGGACGGCGACGCGGATCGATCTCGTGTTCGGTTCGAACTCGCAGCTTCGCGCGATCGCCGAAGTCTATGCCTGCTCGGATTCGCAGGAGAAGTTCGTGCGCGACTTCGTCGCGGCGTGGAACAAGGTGATGAACCTGGATCGATTCGATCTGGTCTGACCGCCGGGGGGAGGGAGGGCGCGACGCATGGCTGGACTCTTCGACGGCACGCCGCTGGAGCGCCCGGTCACGTGTGAGCATTGCGGGCTGGATCGGCACGGGTGCAGTTGCCCGCGCGCAACGGATGGCCGAATCGTGCTACCAGCGGACCAGCCGGCGCGCGTGAGCCGGAAGCGTCTGGGTGGCAATCGATGGGTCACCGTGATCAGCGGTCTCGATGCGCAGGCGACGGATTTGTCCGCAATGCTTCGTCGGTTGAAAACAAGCCTCGGCGCGGGCGGGACAATCTGCGACGGATGCATCGAGCTACAAGGCGATCATCGCGATGCGCTGGTCGCCCTGCTCCGGCGAGAGGGGTATCCCGCCAAGCCATCCGGCGGATGAACCGAGTGGCTGTGCTCGCGCGGGTTGCTGTTCGGAATGGGATCGGCGCGCATGCAAACCGTCCTTCGCATTGCCATGTGGTCCGGGCCGCGAAATATCTCCACGGCGATGATGCGCGCCTGGGAGAATCGACCGGATACAATCGTCTGCGATGAGCCGCTGTACGCATACTATCTCCGGGTGACGGGCGTCGATCACCCCGGTCGCGACGAAGTCATCGCACACCATGAGTCCGACTGGCGAACGGTCGTCGGCCGGCTGCTTGGCCCGCTTCCGGAGGGCAAGTCCGTCTTTTACCAGAAGCACATGGCGCACCATCTGTTGCCGGAGATCGACCGCGATTGGTTGCGGCAGTTGACGCATGCCTTGTTGATCCGTCATCCCGCGGAGATGCTGACGTCGCTGATCCGGGTATTCCCCGAGCCGACGCTGGCCGATACGGGTCTGCCGCAGCAATTGGAGATCGTGCGGCTCGTCGAAAACCTGACCGGGCACGCGCCGCCCATCGTGGAGGCGCGCGATGTGCTTGAAAACCCGCCCCGGATGCTTGGGCTGTTGTGCGAGGCGCTGGGCGTACCGTTTGACGTAGCGATGTTGAAATGGCCTCCCGGCCGCCGCGACACCGATGGCATCTGGGCGAAGCACTGGTATGCGGCGGTCGAGCAGTCAACCGGGTTTGAGCCGTACAAGCCAAAAAGCGAATCGGTGCCGGATCGGCTGAAGCCGTTGCTAAAGGACTGCCTGGAGTTGTATGAGGCATTGCGTAAGCGCCGACTGATAGCGTGAGTGATCCACCGAGAGATAAAGGCGATCCATGCTTCAACCGCGTGATCCTCGCAATGATAACCTTGTCGTCAACATCAATGGCCGGCTTGTCCACCGCGACGAGGCAGGCGTCAGCCCGTTCGATTCGGCCGTGCAGGGGGGCGATGCGGTGTGGGAGGGTTTGCGGCTTTATCGCGGTCGCATTTTCAAACTCGCCGAGCATCTGGACCGACTCGTCAGTTCGGCCAAGGCGCTGGCATTTTCCGCGATTCCGCCGATCGAGCAGATCATCCGGGAGATTCGCCGCACCCTCGCGGCCAACAACATGTCTGACAGTGTCCATATCCGGCTTACGTTGACGCGCGGGGTGAAGTATACGAGCGGCATGGATCCGCGGCTGAATACGGCGGGGCCGACGTTGATCGTTCTCGCCGAGCACAAGCCGCCCGTGTACGACAAGAGCGGAATCACCCTGATCACCAGCAGCGTGCGCCGTTTTCCGCCAGATTGTCTTGATCCGAAGATTCACCACTGCAACCTGATTCAGTCGATCCTGGCGAAGATTGAGGCCAACGCCGCCGGTGCGGACGACGCGCTGATGCTCGACACGCGGGGGTTCATCGCCGAAACCAATGCGACGCATGTATTTATCGTGGAGCGCGGCGTTGTTCGCACCAGCCGGCTCGTGGCGTGTCCGGAAGGCATTACTCGCGGCGTGGTCCTGGATCTGTGCCGGGTCCATCGGATCCCGCACGCCGAGGCCGATTTGTCCCTGACGGAGCTTTACCGCGCCGATGAATGCTTTTGTACCGGGACCATGGGCGAATTGGCGCCGGTCATCAAGGTCGATGGGCGGATGATCGGCGAAGCCCGACCCGGTGAGCTGACCAGGCGGCTAAGCGAATATTTCAAGGTGCTGACAGAGTCGGAGGGCCAGCTTGTGGTTTGAAGCGTCAGGTCGCCACGCGGCGCCGGCCATGGCGCGGGAAGCTTTCCGCACGCGGCATGCCGTCGCACGGTACCTTCGCCGGCCGACGTCCTTTGCATTTCACAGGCCCGCGCGTTACACCGAGGTGCCGTACACGACGGTGTAGATCGATTGGTGCCGAGATTCTGGAGCTTTACCGGTCGAACGAGTATCATCGGGGCATCGGATGGACCCACCCCGGTCGAACGCGGAGCGCGTCAGCGCCGCATCACAGGGCATGGCAATGGAATGCATCGCAGTCATTAACCAAAAGGGAGGCGTCGGCAAGACCACGACCGCCGTGAATCTCGGTGCGGCGCTGGGTCAACGCGGCAAGCGCGTCCTGATGCTCGATCTCGATCCGCAGGGCCATCTGACAACCCATCTCGGACTGGACGAAGTCGCCCCCGGCCGCGGCATCTACGAAGTCCTGACGCGCGATCTTCCGCTGGAGAAGGCGTTTCATCCCTACGGCGATCACCTCACGGTCGTACCCGCGCAGATCGACTTGGCGGCGGCCGAGGTTGAATTGGTCAGCGTCGTCGGCCGCGAGGTGATCCTGCGGGACATCCTGGCGGCACAGGAGCGACCCTTCGATCTGGCGATCATCGACTGCCCGCCGTCGCTGGGGATCCTGACGTTGAACGCGCTTAGCGCTTCGACGCGCGTATTGATTCCATTGCAGGCGCATTTCCTGGCGTTGCAGGGCGCGGGCAAGTTGTTTGAAACCATCTCGCTGGTCTCGCAGCGCATCAACCCGATCCTGCGGGTCATGGGCATTGTCCTGTGCATGTACGAAGCCGGTACCAAGCTATCGGCCGAGGTCGTCGCGGATTTGCAGGGCTTCCTCGATTCGTCGCGAGCGAGTCATACCCCATGGCGCGACGCGCGGATTTTCGAATCGCGCATCCGCCGTAACGTGAAGCTGGCCGAATGTCCCAGTCACGGGCAATCCATCTTTGAATACGCCGAGAAAAGCAATGGCGCGATCGATTATCTCGCGCTGGCCGATGAGTTTCTTGCGACGCTGGTGCCCGTTGCGCCGGCCGCACCGACGTCGCCGGTGGAGGCCTCCGCGCCGACAATTCCGGTTTCGGCGGGAATCCCCGAGCCTCCATCCACGCGGTCGCGTGCAACCAAGGCGACGGCGCCCAGCGACGCCCAACCGACCGAACCGGCCGCCGAGGCCGGAAATGAATCGCCCGCGGAAGCGGTGGCTCGAGTGAGCTAGTGGTTCGTGAGGCGTGTTGACGGAAGTGAACGGATGAATCTTCAATCGCGTCGTATGCGCACCGCGCTGTGTGTGTGCCTGTTTGTCGGCGCGTTTGTCATGTCGCACACGCCGCCGCCGCCTCCCCCCAGTCGCCCACCGATCAATGACAAGGTCATGCACTTCACCGGGTTCGTGCTGCTGGGCATGGTGACGATTTGGCGCGGGTTGGATGCGGGTCGCCGCTATCCGCTGCGGGGGGCGCTGGGTTGGCTGCTCTTGTTGGCGTTGTATGCGGCCTTCGACGAACTGACGCAGCCGATCATGGGGCGGAGCTGTGAATTGTTTGATTGGGTGGCCGACGTCGGGGGCGCGATCGCCGGCATCACGATCATTCTTGTCCTACACCAGCGCAGCGTGGCGAGGCCGACGTGAAACAAAAATGCGCGGCCATCGCCATGCTGCTGCTGTTAAACGCGGGCTGCCGTGAATCGGTGGAATTGCCCAGGAAACGTGAGCCGCGCGGGGCGGCCCATCACGTTGTTCTCATCAGCCCGGAATCGGCTGGCCAGCCGGAGCACGTGATCCTGGAGCGCGCCGGGGAGTGGTTGGCCCGCCGCATCGTCGGAGCGCAGATCGAAATCCGGCCGGTCGGCTCGCGCTCGCCGGCGCAGCAGCAACGCCTGATCGAGGAATCACGGCACCGCGCGGACATTCTCATCGTCTGGCCGATCGAACCGGAGCCGCTGGCGCCGTTACTGACCGACGCCGTTCAAAGAGGCGTCGGTGTATTTCTGATCGGCAGCGATTGCGGGTCGGGTTCGCGCACGGCATACAGCGGCCCTTCGGAGATCGATCTGGGTCGCGAGGCGGCACGAGCCTGCGCGACCGCCCTGACGGGTCGCGCGCAGTCAGTCCTGCTGCTTCATGCCGGGGACAAGGCGGAGCGCGATCGCAGCCGCTACCTCGGGTTTACACAGGAATTGGGCCAACACGGCTCGATCCACCTGATGCACGAGGAAAACTGCGGCGGAGACGCCATCGCGGCCGTGCGAGAAATGCGACGTGTGTCGCGATTGTATCCCCGCAGCGGCGGCTGGGCGCTGCTGAACGACTGGCCGATGGCCGCGCTGGGTGCGAAGGAGCCGCTGGCACCGGTCGGTATGTCGGTTGTGCTGGTTGCGACATCGCATCGCTACTTGGCGGATCTGAAAGCAGGCCGCATCCACGCACTCGTGACCTATGACGTTCAGGAAGCCGTTCGTGGTGCGCTGCTTTCCGCCGTGCAATGGTTGAATCAGAAAGAAGACGTTCGGCAGGTGGATCGCTACGCGCCCGTCGAGACCGTCACCGGGCTGACGCTCGATCAACACGATTCGCGCTGGCAAAGCTGGATGAAAGGCGATTCGACGAGTGAGTAACCGGCAGGGCGATCACGCTTAGCGCCCTCCGCGGAAGAACGTCCCCAGCGTGCGCAGCAGGATGATGAGATCCAGTTCAAGCGACATGTGCTTGATGTAGTAGAGGTCGTGCTGAAGCTTCAAGCGGGCATCGTGTACGTCGGCGGCGTACGCCAGGTTGATCTGTGCCCAGCCGGTCAGGCCCGGCTTGACGAGATGGCGTTCGTGATAGTGGGGGATGAGCATTGCCAGGGGTTTGACAAACTCCGGTCGCTCGGGTCGCGGGCCGACGAAGGACATGTCCCCGCGGAGAATGTTCCACAACTGGGGCAGCTCATCCAGACGTGATCGGCGCAGCCAGTGGCCGATCGTCGTCACGCGATCGTCGTTGGCCGCTGCCCACGTTGTGCCGTTGGCTTCGGCATCGACGCGCATCGTGCGAAATTTGTAGAGCGTGAAACGCCGACCGCCGCGACCGACTCGCGTCTGGCTGTACAGCGCGGGTCCGCCATCCTGGATACGCACGATGAGTGCGATGGCCATCAACAGCGGGGCGGCAATGATTAAACCGCAGGTGGCGCCGATCAGATCCGCACAGCGCTTCACAAATGCATGCTCGCGACGATGGCCTTTCAGATCCGCTGATAGGAACCAGCGCGGTGAGATATGCGAGACCGGCACCTGTCCATACGCGGTCTCGAAAAAGGTCGTTTCATCGGTGACGCGACAACCCAGATGCAAACACTGCATCGCCGCCGCCGCGTGCGTGGCGTCGCGACAGGCCTCCTCGGCGACGATGACCTCCGCCACGTCGAATTCGCGGCAAATGCGCGGTGCTTCAGCGGCCGAGCCGACGATGGGGATGTCCGATGCGAAATTTCCATGCCGTGCATCGGCATGGTCCAGTGCGACACCAATCAGGCGATAGCCCGGAACGCATCCGCGACGCACCGAGCGTATGATCGTGCCGGTCAGCGGTCCTCGGCCCAGAACGAGCAGCCCGCGACGCACTTCCCGCACCGATTGATGGGCCAGCAGTCGGATGCACGGCGCCAGCACCAGAAACGCCAGAAAACCAAACGCGACGGTGCGGCGGCTCAAGCTGGAGAACATGAACAGATCGGTGATCAGCCAGGTCGCCAGGACCGCCGCCACAATCGTAATGAGACATCGCGCGAGAATGCGAGAACGTGCCCAAAGGGTATTGGATTCGTACAACCCGAAGATGTTCCCCGCGATGGCGACGCAGGTGGCGAGGATCAGAGCGGGCATCCAGGGTTGAAACTCCCCGAGCGGCCACGGAGTCGGTGACCACCAGACAAGTCGGTGGTGGCCGATCAGCATGACGGAAATCACCAGAAGGATGTCGGCTGCCATCCACGCGGCGCGCGGCAGGTGGAGCAGGTGCCGTCCCAGAACCGAACCGGCAGGAACATCCGTCGACGAGGGGATCGAAACAGTCGTTGGCGCGCGGACCGGCGCCGCCTGCGGGGCTGCAATCGGGCCGGCAGGCTGCACGATCAAATCGAGGGGGGCCAGAACGTTGGCGCTCACGCGCGTCGAATCCTCCGGATGGACGGTATTGGTATCGGACGCGATCTGTCCCGACATGAGATGACGACAAAGGCACTTTCGGCGATTCAATCCGTCGCGTCCGGCGAGAATTGCGCGGGGCGATCGCTCTCGATACGCGGTGACACAAGTTTGCGGGCGGTAACTCCGATAAAACGAGAGTCGCGGTGGGTTCCTTTCGCCGCGTGAGAAAAAGTTCAACCAGGCAGCCCGCGATGCGGAATTGGAAAATCCTGATGCCGGTGCTTTATGCCACGGCGCTGATGGCGGCCTCCATCGGAGCCTGCGAGGAGAAACCGTACAAGCGCGCGTGGCGCGTTCAGCCGCCGGAGGATGAATTGGGGGCGGTGCCCGTCGAGCCTCGTGACATTGGATTGACACTCGATGACGCGGCGGTCGACGGTCGACACGTTCTGGATGCGTCGCCGAGCCACGGTCGGTTTCCGACGGGATTAAGCGTCGTGCAGGTTGTGGCCATCGCTGACGGACCCGAGGCGACGCGCACGGTTCGGCCGGCACAGATGGCGGTGGATCGTCAGGCCTACTGGCTCGGTCTGGCGGATGATCTGCCGGGCATGCGCGAGGTCCGCGTGCAACGCCAGCGCGGGCTGGATCCGCGTGGGGCGGATCACCGGGAGATTCTCAACGAGGCCTTGAACAGTCGCTGCAATCTGTGTCTGATCTACGCACGGGTGTTGGACACGATGGTCGATGCCGAATACTTCGGTGTGCTGTACGACGCGAGATCGGGCACGGCGCTGGCGGCGTTTCGCTGCCCGGTCAAGTTGCAGAAACAGCAACGCAAGGCGTGCGATCATCATGAGCACGAGTATGACGACGGCGAGTGCATTTCCAGCTACCTCGCCGAGGCGAAGCTGCGACAGATGGTCCGCGACACGCTTTGGGATCTGGCCCAGCGCGACCAACGCGATGCGACGACCCAACCCAGCCCGTGGCAATCCGATTCTCCGCTCGCGCCGCGGCCCAGCGACTTCTGGCGGCTGTTGGATCGTTACGGGCGGTGAGGCGGCGTTTCGCTTGCCAGACTGATGACGCTTCGGTGCTTGCCGGAGGTGGCGGCATCGATCCGATCGACGCGATGAATGCGCACCGGCGTTCCGGCGCCGATGCACGAAGCCAGTTTTGATGCCAGCAACGAATGCGATTGCGCGGTCAGCGTCGAGTCCGCGACAACCCGCACATCCAGGCTCAAATCCGTCTGCTGAATCACTTGATATTGCACAATGCCCGGCTGCTCGCGCAGCACGTAGAGCACCGAAAGCGCATGGGCCGCGCCGCCCTCGGTGGTGCGAAGCATATCCGTGCGCCGCCCGGCGACGACATCGAGGCACGTCAGCCCGCGACCGCAGGAGCACGGCGCAGCGCGCAAGGCGCCCAGGTCGCCGGTTCGATAGCGAATGAATGGCATCGCCCACGCATCAAGATTGGTGATGGTGATTTCCCCGATTTCACCATTCGACAAAGGCCGGCCGCGCGGGTCGAGAACTTCCACGATGACACCTTCCATCGCGATGTGATACGACCCGGCCGGGCACTGGTGCGCAATGAAACCGGCCTCGCGCGCGCCGTAGCCATCCGCCACGGGGCAGGGGACGGCTTCCTCGATGGCAGCCCGATCAGCGGGATTGAGCCATTCGCCTGTTGTGAAGACCGCGCGCAGCGCGGGGTTGGCAAAGCGCCTCCCGGTGGCGCGAGCGTACCGAACGAGCCGCGCTAGGCTGCTGGGATAGCCGAACAAGTGCACCGGATTAAAGCGCTGAATGACATCGAGGTGACGCGCCATCGTGCGGGGTGTCATGTTGAACGCGCTAATCAGCCGGTGGTTAATCAGCCGATCGCGCACCGACTTGAATCGATCCTGCGATGATAATTCCACCGGCGCGCCCCACAGGTATAGCTCCCGCTCGCCGAGATCGATGCCGAACCAGCGGCGCGTACGCGCGCGCGCGGCCTGGTCCGCCGCCTGGCGCGCGCGGTCGATGTAAAATTGCAGCGGCTGCCCGGTGCTCCCGCCGGTGGTGGAGGGAATCCGGTGGTGGAGCGCGGCCGGATCCTGCAAGGCGTTGATATTTCGCCGAATGTCATCCTTGGACAGCGTCGGGAGTCGAGCGAGATCGCCCAAGTCGAATCGTTCGATATCGCGCGAGCGCATCCCCGCCCGCTCGAATTGCCGTCGGTAGTAAGGAACTCGACCGGCTGCTCCTCTCACCAGTTGGCGAAGCCTGGTTTCTTGAAGCTCGATCAGGGCCTGCGGGTCCATCCATTGCGACCGTTCCAATTCCCGCAGCCGGCGAAGCGTGGGCCGCCGGCAGAAACGCTCATGCAGGGGGAACACCAGTCGCCGGACAAGCGGGGGATACATGACTTGCAACAGCTCCGGGAACGGCCATTCCGGACGGTTTCTGCATGCGGCCGGTTGATTTTGTATCGGCCTCGCAACAAGGCAGCCTGAAAAGGGGCGTGGAATCGGTGGCGGGAGCAGGAATCATGCGATATAGTAGTGAAAGACGCAGCGCGGCCGAGGCAATGCGGGCAGAAAGGTCGGATGGCGATGGAATCTCACGAATACATGCTGGCGTTTCTGGGAAATCTGGGCCCGTGGGAGTTGATCGTCATCGGCATTGTCGCGCTGCTTCTTTTCGGCAAGCGCCTGCCGGAAGTGGGCCGATCCCTGGGGCGTGGGATCGTCGAATTCAAAAAAGGCCTGCGTGAGACGGGCGATGAGATCAACGCCGCCGGGAACACGACGGGATCCGACACCGCGCGGCCTGCCAAGTCGGCGGATAAGCCGATGGACTAAGCACGTAATTCGACGCACCTGGCGATGCCGCGCCGTTGCCAGTTTACTTTTGCTAATCTGAATCGACCCCCGCGTCGTGCCATCGGAATGTCGTCCACGCCCGTGATGGGTTGCTCGAGCGATTCGCCGGGAATACTCGGACCATTGGGCGGGGCGCCGATCGGTGCTCAATTGGATACTCGCGGTCATTTCACACGTGGTTGCCCCGGGCATGCCACCATTATCTGCCGCGGATCAAACGTCCGAGATGCGTTGGGTTAGATGCCCCATTGCTGCCTCCATACCCGCCCTGATTGATCACTTCACGTCCGTCAACGTCCGATGACAACCCATCGAAGCGGGGTATGGCCGGTCCCCGGCAGCGCGTACCCACCCGCGCATCGGAGTGAAACATCGCTTGTTTGAGAACCTTCAACAGGTTGGCGAGCTGACGGCGATGGTCGTGGACGACGACCCTCGGCTGCGCGCCCTGTGCCGCGCGCTGCTGGAGCGCGACGGGTGGCAGGTGCTCGAAGCGTCGGACGGCGCCAAGGCGATCGAAATCGCCCAATCACAGCCGCTCGACGCTATCGTTATGGATGTCGTGATGCCCGGCATGGATGGTTACGAAACCACGCGCGCTCTGCGAGCCGACGCCATGACCGCCAACACGCCGATCGTGATGCTTAGCGCGTGCGTGGAACCCGATGCGGTGCTTCAGGGCCTGAAAAGCGGCGCGGATGAATACCTCGGCAAACCGGTTCATCCGGAGGAATTCATCCTGCGAATGCGAGCGATGAGCCGGCTGCGTCGGGTCGCGCGCGAGCTGGAGCGCAGCTAAGAGCGACTGGGCGAACAGTCGTGGGCATTGAATTGTCTGCTGGACTTCTCCACGGCGCTTTCGCGGGCGGAAACGCTTGAGGCGGTCTATGACCGGATGCTGGGATTGGCGGTCACGTTGACCGCATGTCGCCGCGTCATCATCGCCATTTCAATCGATAACGGCGATCTGGATGTCGTTCGTGCGAGCCGTCGTGAAGACATGATGGCGGGGCCGATCGCGCGCGTGGGCACGATCTGCGGCGAAGTGATGGAAACCGGCAAGACGCTGGTGGTGGAAGACGACCAGGCGGCCTCCCAGTGGTCCGGTCGAGCGGATTTTGACTTCCTTACTCATGCGCCGAGCGTGGCGATCCCGATCACGTCACGCGATCAGTCTCTGGGGGTCATCTGCGCGAGCGGCCGCGTCGGTGGAGGCCTGTTCACGCCGCAGGATCTGGAGTATCTCGAACTGGCAGCCGCGTAT
Source organism: Planctomycetia bacterium (assembly GCA_015200345.1). Taxonomy (NCBI): domain Bacteria; kingdom Pseudomonadati; phylum Planctomycetota; class Planctomycetia; species Planctomycetia bacterium. The sequence continues at coordinate 16,111 of CP054187.1, forward strand.
GCGGCCTCCGCGATACACATGATCCAGACCTGCAAGGCACGCGATGCGGCGCGCGATGCCATCGTCGTCGGCCTGGCGCAACTTGCCGAACATCGCGACGACGACACCGGAAAACACCTTGAGCGCGTGGCCAGTTACTGCGTCGAGATCGCCGAAGCCCTGCGAGAAGACGCGCCGTACGATCGGATCGTCACCGATGAATTCTTGAGCAACCTACAGCTCGCGGCGCCGCTGCACGACATCGGTAAAGTCGCCATTCCCGACGCCATCCTCCTCAAGCCCGGTCGGCTGACCACCGAGGAGCGCGACGTCATGCGCATGCATACGGCGATCGGCGCTGAAACCATTCGTTCGCTCATGGCCCACGCCCCCGATTCCGCATTCTTGCGAATGGCCGAGGACATCACCCATGCGCATCACGAATGGTTTGACGGCCGCGGCTACCCGCGCCAGCTTACGGGTGAGCAGATTCCGCTGGCCGCTCGCATTGTCGCCATCGCCGACGTCTACGACGCCCTGCGTACCGAGCGCATCTACAAACAGCGGATGTCGCATGACCAAGCCGTGAAGCACATCCTCGAAGCCTCGGGCACGCAATTCGATCCCGTTCTTGTCGAAGCCTTCTTCCGCCAACTGAAGGCCATTGAACGATTGGCCGCGCACCTGTCGGATCGAAATGCGGGCGCCAAACACCATCGTTCCAATCACGTCGCTTGGGCGAACAGAAAGGTCAATCCGGAGAGCGTCACCCCGCAGTCGGAAACTCAAGCGGATGCCCTGCGACCATCTGAACGTGCTTCGTGAAACCGCTGCCGGTCTGCGTTTCATCGCGGGCCGGTCCATCTCCATTTGAGTAATCTGTCGATCTTGTCACCTCCGTGGTACAGTTGACAGCCCGGCTGCCAGTCAGATTGACACGCTCCGCCATGCACGGCTGCACTCTGCTTATCGCTGTTACTTCTGCATTGACAGTAAGTTACGAGCATTTTCCGCCGTTTGAATCGCCCGGCATCTCCCGCTGGCACGCGATGTGCTTATGGCTCGCAGGAGCTTTCACAGGTCGGTCGGGTCCGAACCTGAAATCCAGACGGAGAACTTGTTGCGCGGAGGTGACGAATCATGTTCATGAATCGAATGCTGCTGGCGCCGGAACTGGTCCGGCGGGAGATGAGCGAGCTGCTTGACAACGTTTTCAACGGTCGCGAGGCCCGAGCGCGCACCTTCCCGGCGTTGAACATCTGGGAGGAGGGCGACCATCTGTTCGCCGAGGCCGAGTTGCCCGGGCTGGGAATGGAAGACATCGAGCTGTTCGTCGTCGGTAGCGAGCTGACCATCAAGGGGCAGCGCAAGCCGATGGTCGAGGAGAACGCCAATTACCATCGTCGCGAGCGCGGCGTCGGCGAGTTCTGCCGCACGGTCACGCTCCCGGTTGAGATCGATGCCGACAAGGTTGAGGCGACCCTGAAGAACGGCGTGCTGACGGTCAAGTTGCCGAAGGCCGAGGCGGCACGTCCCCGGAAGATCAGCGTTCGCTCGGAGTAACGAGGGAGCGGGTTTCGCTGTCAAACCCGCTGTGAATGATTGAGGAGTCAGGCGACGCGCGTGAATCGCGCGAGAGGAGAATGAGCCATGTCAACGAATGCAGCCATTGACAAGCCGGCGGCGCCGCAGAACGTCGTGGCAACGCCGGAACCGACCCGCAGCGGCCGAACGTATGTGCCGGCGGTGGACATCATTGAGAAGGCCGACGAATTTCTGCTCTTTGCCGATGTGCCCGGAGCGACCGGCGACCGGATCGACGTGAATTACGAGAACGGCCTGCTGACAATTCACGCGGATATTGATCCTGCGCCGCGATGTCGCGAAGGGTGCCTGCTTCGCGAGTATGGCGTGGGCGATTTTGATCGATCGTTCCGCATCGGCGAGGGAATCGATGCCAACGCGATTACAGCGGAGGTGCGCGACGGCGTGTTGATGCTTCGCCTGCCGAAGGTGGAGTCGGTCAAGCCGCGGCGGATCACCGTGAAATCGAAGTAACTTTGCGACACAAGCGTTGAAGGAAATCACACGGGACGCGGCGCGACCGGCCAACAGGAAAATGTCGGAATTCGGATAAGCGATCGGCCGGCGCGTCCCCCGATCACGTCAACGATTGCAGTGAAGGAGGTGTTGGTTCATGAATCTGGTACCGTGGAGAAACAAACGAGAAGAGTCGATGGACACGAGCTTGGCGCGCATGCGCGAGGAGATGGACAACCTGTTCGAACGCTGGATGGGCGGCGGGCGCGGTTTCTTTGAGCCGCTGGGCGAACTGTTCCGCAGCGGCGTCGGCCCGCGCGTCGAACTGTCCGAGTCGGACAAGGAAATCACGCTCAAGGCCGAGCTGCCCGGCGTGCGACCCGACGACGTCGAGATCAGCATCGAGGGCAACATGCTCGTCCTGCGCGGTGAGAAGAAGCACGAAAAAGAAGAGCGCAAGCGAGATTACCATTACGTCGAACGGCAGTTCGGCAGCTTCCATCGTGCGATCCCGCTGCCCAGCACGATCGATCCGAACAAGGTCGAGGCGACCTACAAGGACGGCGTGCTCTCGGTTTCGGTGGCCAAACGCCCCGAGGCCCAGCCCAAGCGCATCGCCGTGAAGGCCGGTTAACGCGCGGGCCGATCAAATCGTGCTGTCGTAGAGCCAAGACGAGACGCTTGCGTACGCGCAAATCTCGGATCTCGTCGACAAGCCCCGGGTTCAAACTCGGGGCTTTCGCGCGCGCAGTTTGCCTTAATCACGGCACGGAATGACGGCTCGGAGCCGTCGCGGCGAAGCTTCCCCGGCGGTGGGTTTCGACGCGGATCAGCTCGCCGCGCTCGTCCCAGTATCGCCATTCGCCATCTTTTTCCCCATCCACGTACATTCCTTCCGATTCCTTCGGGCCGGTCTGGCCCGGCGTGGCCCCGGGGTGATACGTCACCCAATGGCCCGTCTTCATATACTCGCCGAACCTCGCGCGCCGCGCATAGCCTTCGGCGCGAATCGCGCCGCCCGGATATTTATCAATCGACGGCACCACCCGGCTCATGAACCACATGTACGTAAACCAGGCGGCCAGCACGGCCAGCGGCACAAGCGTCAGCAGCCGTCGTTGGTAACCCGTCAGCGTGGTGGGATGATTCGCCAAAGCGTCAGTCTCAAGGTGATTCGCGGCGCAACGTGCGTCGCGCCGCCGACGGAATACCCAGGCCTACTTCATGAACCAGCGCTTGATCGCGTGGATCGACGTGTCTCGCCCGGCCTTCGCGATGGAATACGTCAGCGGGATCAGCTTCGGACAGACCTTCACGCAGTTCTGCGCGTTGCCGCAGTCCGTGATGCCGCCCGGACCCATCAGCGCCTCCAGCCGCTCGGCCTTGTTCATCCTGCCCGTCGGATGATTGTTGAACAGCACCGCCTGCGAGATGACGGCCGCCCCGAGGAAACCACGTCGCAATTCATGCGTTTCGCGCTGGGCGAATTCCGCATCGCTCTCGCCGCTGGCCCGCGAGACTTCGACCTTTGTGTATTGCGGGCAGGCCTCCATGCAACAGCCGCAGCTCATGCACTGCGACAGCGGGTAGTTGATCTCCTGCTCGCCAGGCCCCTGGGTCGGCCCGGGTCCGGCGTCGTAATAGCCGTCGACCGGGATCCACGCCTTGACGCGTTTCAGCCCCTCAAAGATCCGCCGCCGGTCCACGAACAAATCGCGTACGACCGGATACTTGCTCATCGGCTCCAGTTCAATCTCCCCCGCGTCGTTGCGGTCGAGCTGATCGACCAGCGCGCTGCACGCCTGCCGCACGCGACCGTTGATCACCATTGTGCACGCTCCGCACACTTCCTCGAGGCAATTGCAGTCCCACGCGACCGGGGTGACGGGTTCGCTCTCGCCGATCGGCGTCGGATGAGCGGCGATGTATTGCAGGGCGGAAATGACGTTCATGCCCGGAACATGCGGCACGGCAAAGGATTGATAGTATCGTTCGCCGCCGGGCCGGTCTTGTCGCGCGATCCGGAAGATGACCGCTTCATGTTGCACGGTGAGCCCGTGCGAATCGTGGGATGAATGCGAATCGTGAGATGCATGTGCGGCCATTCAGGGCGGCTCCAATAGAGGCTCATCGGCCGACTCGTGCCGACCGGATCAACGACGAGCGATTATAGGCGGCGCGGCAGGGGGTGCAATGGCGCGACCGGACATAACAACGGCATTGTGAAACTCACACCGGTTACGACCTGCAAGCAGGGTCCGCTGTGCGGACCGGGAAAAAAAGGCGTCAAGCAGGGTCCGCAGTGAAGACCATGTGCATACGGCGAACCGGCCCCCGGACAGGGCCTACTTCAAGCGCAGCAGCTTTCCCTTGCGTTTCACGATGTTCTTGTAATCCCACTGGATTTTGACCGATTTTGCCAGCCATCGCTTGAGGTCGCCGGGCTTGATATTATCGACAGAAGTATATCTCACCTCGGCGGCCTTGAAGCTGCCCTCCGCGACCAGCCCCGGCTCGTCGAAGGATTGCCCGCTCCAGAACAGCAGCCGAATGCTGCCTCCGGGTTGCGGGCTTTTGAGTTTGCTGTAGCCGACGATCGGGTTGTCGTCGAGGAACCAGACCGGGTGCCGATGCCAGATCGTGTTTTCCGCGTCGTGGGCTGCGAGGTGCTTATCGATCGCCTTCGCGAGGGCGTCGCAGATGCGCTGGTCGCGTGGTGCTTGCGCCGCGTTGTACGCGAGGATGTCTTGGTGGATTGCCATGCGATCGCGACCTGCCCTCGATTTTGTACCCGGTGCTGTGAAAATCAACGTTGATTCTACGGCTTCGGGAATCTCTGTCCAACACACGCCGATCACTGATAGCGCCGTGACGAGTACGGCAGCCGATGGTCGCCAAATGCTTCATGCCATCCGGCTTTGAACGCGACGGCGTCGGGAAGCTCCGGCTATGCTTGGCGTTTGCAACCGACCAGTTGCTTGCTGGCGGCGGAGCAATCCCCGTCTGGTTCGGAAGCGGCTCGGCCGCAAAGCCAGCCGGTCTGAACCCGGAATTTCTCCACCTGTTCGGGCGTCATCGGCTTGCCTAACAGATATCCCTGTCCGAACTCGCAGTTGATGGATAGCAGGAGACCGACCTGATCCAGGCTCTCGATGCCCTCGGCCACAACTCGGATTCCAAGGTTGTGCGCAAGCTGGTTCGCGGAATGGATCAACGCAATAAAATCGCGTCCGCGGTTGATGTTGGCGACAAAGGAGCGGTCGATCTTCAGCACATCGATGGGGAACTCGTGCAGACAGGAGAGGGACGAGTGCCCCGTCCCGAAATCATCGAAGCACAATACGCACCCGATTTGTTTGAGACCGTGCAGAATCCGCTTCGCGAATTCGACATCCCGCATCGCCATGCTTTCTGTGATCTCCAGGTGCAGGCAGGAAGGGGGAACGCCCGTTTCCTCAAGAATCCGTCCGATCATTGCGGGGAGATTCACTACGGCGAGCTGCGTGCGCGACAGGTTGACGCTGATGCTGCGCGGCGAGGCATTTCCCATGTTCTGCCGCCACCGGTCGAATTGCCGGCACGACTCCCGTAAGACCCATTCGCCGATCGGGACCATCAGTCCAATCTCCTCGGCAATCGGGACGAACTGGCTCGGCGGGATCAGACCGCGCTCCGGATGCTTCCAGCGGATCAACGCTTCCACGCCATCCATTTCACCGGTCTCAAGCGACACGATGGGCTGATACATCAGGAACAACTGGCCGCCGTCCAGCGCTTTGCGCAAATCGGTTTCCAGTTTCAGGCGTTCTTCGACGCGCCGCCGCATCGATGCATCGAAGACGACATACCGGCCCTTGCCCGCCAGCTTGGCCTCGTACATGGCAGTGTCGGCGTTGCGCAGAACTTCCTCGACGTCGGCGACTTCCGAGACCAAATCACTGGACACAATGCCGATGCTCGCCGTCGCAAACACCTCATGGCTGCCCACATGGAAGGGTTGGGCGAAGGCCGTCATCAGTCGATCGGCGACGATCGTGGCGTCATCCGGGCTTTTGATGCCATCGAGCAACATGACGAACTCATCGCCGCCGAAGCGGGCCGTGGTGTGCTCCCGGGCCTCACGGCTGATGGAGTCCCCGGACCGCACCACGTGGCGCAGCCGTTCGGCGATATCCCTCAACAACTCGTCACCGGCATCATGGCCCAGTCCGTCGTTGATCAATTTGAAGCGGTCGAAATCCAGGAACAGCACCGCAAAGCGGTAGTCCTTGGAACGCCGGGCGCGCAAGACGGCCTGATGAAGGCGGTCGGAGAACAGCGCCCGATTGGCCAGCCCGGTCAGCGCATCCGTTCGGGCCGCCTTTCGCAGTTCATCCTCCATCCGCTTGCGCAGCGTGATGTCTTCCTGCACGCCCACATAGTGGGTTATCCTGCCCTGTGCATCTTTCAAGGGCGAAATGACCGCGAGCACCCAGTACAAGTCACCGTTCTTGCGGCGATTGCAGAGCTCCCCGCGCCACGTCGCTCCGGCTTTCAATTGGTTCCACATGTCCGCGTACTGCTGCGCCGGCGTCTGGCCGGACTTGAGAATGCGAGGGTTCTTCCCCATGACTTCCCCGGCCGCGTAGCCGCTGGTGGCCAGGAACGCCTGATTGACGAACTCGATCTTCCCCTCGACATCCGTAATGATGACGGGGGTCGGCGTCTGCTCCACGACCCGCGACAATTTGCGCAGTTCCACTTCCGATCGTCTGCGCTCGCTGATGTCGCTGATGAAACTGGCGAACGTGCGGCCGATCTCGCTCGTGCTAACGGATACACATAATTCGATAGGGAACTCGCAGCCGTCGCGGCGCAGCGCGGCCAGTTCGAGCCGCTGGTTCAGCACACGACTCACGCCGGTTTGCAGGAAACGCTCCAGGCCTGCCCGGTGCGCTGCACGGAATCGCTCGGGAATGATCAACTCGGCCAGATCGCGGCCGATCGCCTCATCGGCCGACCAGCCGAACAGTTTTTCGGCCTGCGGGTTCCAGTCCGTGATGCGGCCGTGCGCGTCCATTGTGACGATCGCGTGCAGCGCCGAGTCGAAAATCATCCGCGTCCGGGCCGCGATCGCCGCGAGACGTTTCTTGCCCGCGCGCTGGGCGGCGAGGCTCTTCCGCAGCGAGCCGCAAAGTATCCGCCAGACGGGGTATGCAGCGACGAATGCAAGCAGCGTCGAGTCCGCCAGCGCCTCAAGCCATGTCGGTGTATTGGCCGGCAAGAACAGCGGCAGGATGAACATCACCGCGGCTTCCGCCGCGTAGATGATCGCCAGCAGACCGAAGGCGAACCGCGAGAACGGAACCTCTTGCGCCGGCTTCATCGCGCCATGACTCCATTAGAGCCTCTTGATGCGCGTGCCCAGGGGAGCCCGGGAGCGGGGGGCCTGGGAGGGGGTATCTGGTGCCTCCTTACTGTCAGTACGCGCACCATTATGCTTGATGTAGACATCGAACCGGCTGATGCGGTTCTTGACTGGATTCGCCCGAGCGCCGACGACGAGACTCCTTCGCCGCGTTTCTCGGACCCGGCGGGCAACCGAGCCTGCCTCGTCACAGTACGCACTCACCGGTGCTCGATGCCCTGCATGCTGATCCCGACGAGGTCGCCCACGGCCAGGCCGGTCGGGTTCCGGCTGGCGGCGATATGGCACTTAATCCACCAGCCCTGCTCAACGCCGTGTCGCACCGCGACACCGGTCGCATTGCGGCCGCGATGCTCGAAATCGGGCGTTGTGTCAAGAAAGCGAAGGGCGGGTCGAGTAACGATGTTCAGCCAACCTGTACCGACACGGGAAGGGGATGCCGTGCGCGACTTGACGGTGAACGATGCAGTGGTTCGAACGATCGAACGCGGATTCGATCGACCGAATGGCTAAGGAGTGTATTTCCGGATGACCGTGCGCTTGGCGGTCGCGGAGCGGGAATTCGTGAGCTTCGCCGCGGTTGAAGGATCTGTTGCACCGGACGTGTTCGCGAGATGTTGAAGATTCTCGATGGCATCGAGAATCTTCACAAAGGAGACCCCCATATCCGTCAACCGGTACTCCACGCGCGGCGGGACCTCGGGAAACGCGATGCGCTCCAGGATTCCGAAACGAACCATCTTGGCCAGCCGCTCGTTCAAGACTTTTGTCGAAAGACCCGGGCAGGCGCGAACCAGCGCGCCGGGACGGGTAATCCCGCGGCGAATCCGACCGAGCACCTGAAGCGACCACTTGCAGCGCACGATGCTTTCGACGGCCGCCGCGATGCAGACCCCTTTTTCGCGCCGGTTCGCCGACTGTTTCAACCCGTTCCCCTTCGCCGATATCCCAATCCTTACCATTTTGTTCCTACCGAACCGTTTTGTGCGTACTTGAACGCGTGACCTCGATGCCGTTCATTGTACAAACGCCGTGGACGCCGTGTCCATGGAGCATCTGCGATGCTAAGGAGAGACATGATGAATTCCGAAGCCGTTTTCTACCACGCGGGTTGCCCGGTCTGCGTCAGCGCCGAGAAGGCCTTCGTTGGCGCGCTCGATCCGAACCGCTACAACGTCAAGATCGTTCACCTCGGGCAGGACAAAACGCGGATCAGTGAGGCCGAGCGACAGGGAGTCAAGTCCGTTCCCGCACTCGTGATGAACGGACAGGTGTTTCACATTAACCACGGCGCAGATTTGACCGCCCTGAAATAGGGGAGTCGAAGCACGGACTGCGACGCGGGCGACGCGCGGGGCCGTGCGCGATCTCGAACGGTCGCAGTCTCGCGCGTCGTGATGGGTTTGCCGATGAGCCGGCACGCGCGCAACCGCCTCACCAGGCTGCTGGGCAGGCGCTGACGCTGCCAAACGAAAGGCTGCACATGATCATTGCCGCGATCTCGCGACTGATCGCAGCGCAAGGTTTGTGGCCGCCGACGTCGTGATCGGATTCTAGCCCCTTCCGACAAGGGCCGCGTTGTCGAAATTCTGGTTCGCGCCGCGTAAAGCCTGCAAGCGGTTTCATAACCCCCTTTCCTTTCCAGGGAGAGGGTCGGGATGAGGGTGAATCCTTTCGGTTGAACTGCTTTTCCCCTCACCCAACCTCTCCCCCAAGGGGGAGAGGAGTTTTGAAACCAGTTTGCTTCGTTGAAAACATCTTGACTTCGAGGCGTTGATTTTGTAAACGCCGTTCATGGCGAAGAACACCAATCTCCTGCTGAACGTCGCAACGCTGAGCATGAAGGTCGCCGGGCGGTGCCTGCTGCCGTACGGCCACCCGAAGAGTCCGCATAAGTTCACGCAGCGGCAACTGATGACCTGCCTGGTGCTGCGGGCTTATACCAAGACCACCTATCGCGGGGTGATTGAACTGCTCGAAGCCTCGGGCCAGCTTCGCCGCATTCTGTGCATGGAGCGGCTGCCGCACTACTCGACGCTCAAGAAGTTCGCTGATCGCACGGTGATTCCGGAGATTCTGGAATTCCTGCTGCAAGAGATTCTGCGTGAGGTGGGTGACCAGAGCGACGAAGTGGCGATGGATTCGACGGGTCTGGAGACCTCGTCGGCCAGCGCTCACTACGTCAGCCGCAGCGGGCGGCAGCGCCAGCAGTACGTGAAGGTGTCGGCGTCTGTGACCTGCAAGAGCATGCTGGCGGCGGGCCTGGTCGTCGGCTGGGGGCCGGGCAACGACAAGGCTGAAGCGCGCTGGCTCCTGACGGAAACCGCCCAGAAGCTGCGCCCGAAGTATTTGTACGCGGATGCCGGCTACGATGCGGAGTGGGTTCATACGTACTGTCGTGAGACGTGGGGCGTGCGCAGTTACATCCCGCCGGCGGTGCATCGCCGCGATGGCGGCGTGAACGGTCGCTACCGATCGCAGATGACGCGGCTGCCGAAGCGGTATGGTCGTCGCTGGCATGTCGAGTCCTTCTTCAGCGGGCTCAAACGCACCATGGGATCGCACCTGAACGCCCGCACAGAACGCGGTCTGTTCACCGAAGCAGCGATCCGCGTCCTGGCCTACACCCTCCGGCGATAGCCGGGGGCAAATTCGCAGCAGATGTTGTCAACAGAGCAAAACCAGTTCTAGTCAGCCCCATCCCCAATGCCGAGACGCTCGCGCCGACCGACCCGATCGCCCTTTCGTCTCTGACCATGACCAGCCGCCCGATCTACCGCGCCGAGTTCTTGGTGGGAGAAGTCACCGGCCCGCCGAACGAAGTTCAAATCCCCTCAACGCATTGAACCCCAATCGTCTGCAAAGTTCCGGCTTGGAGCACGAGATTGAACTGCCGATTTCCGACGCAAATCCCGGCAGCACAATGAAAAAGCCCTTCGACGTGCTCGCCGAAGGGCTTGATCTCTCGAAAAGTCGGGGCGAGAAGATTCGAACTTCCGACCTCTTGGTCCCGAACCAAGCGCTCTAACCAGGCTGAGCTACGCCCCGTGCGAACCAGGCATTGTATGCCCGGTTCGGACGACTGCAAGCGCGGCCGATGGCAATGCGAAGAGAGCGATACCGGCGGGCTTTTGCGTTCCATCGGCGAATTCGCCCTGCTGTCGTACGTCGTTTGTCCTGCATCGAATTACGATCCAGGCTGCTGTGGCTTCGCCATGAAGCGGTTGAAACCATGCCCCGCACGCGGGAATGGCCTTGTGCGCGGAAGCCATCACCAAACAATTCATCGATCTGTGCAATCGGCGAAAGAACTTCGACGGGATGCGCGTGGAGACGGGCGAGCGGACGTCGCCGTGTGCGCCGTTCAGGGTGACGAAAAAGTATGCGTGAACGATCTTTCTGCGAGGGGAACGGCTAGCCTTGGCGAGCCGACTGCGACGTGGCTGCGGGGGGGGGCATGAGCATGCCGGGCCTACTGCGTCACGCGGGGGACGATGACGGCATCCTGAATCGACATGCTCTTGATCAGCAGCGGCTTCTTGGGCCGGCGCTCGGCGTCGACTTCGACTTGGGCCATCTTGCGCAAGACCGCCAGCGACTGCGGACCGGCGATCTGGGCGAAGGCGGTGTACCGTCCGTCCCAGTTCGGCTGCCGAGATAGACAAATGAAGAATTGCGAGCTGCCCGATTGTGGATCGCCCTCGATCAGAGCCATACCGACCGTGCCGAACTGGAAGGGCGTGTCGTTGAACTCCGGCGGCAGCGTGACGCCGTCGGGTCGCCTGCCCGTGCCGTCGCCGTTCGGACAGCCCCCCAGCAGAAATTGATTCTCAAAGACGAGGTGGAACACCTTGCCGTTGTAGAAGCGGCGATCGACGAGATCGAGGAAGTTTGCCACGTGATGCGGGGCCTTGTCGTACAGCAACTGAAACGTCACGTTGCCGAACTCGGTCTCCATCACGACTTGCTTGTACTGCACGACGTGGATCTGTAGCGTGTTGCTCGTGACCACGCCGCCGTAGGGCCGCCACGTGAGTTGATAAATCCCCGCCTGGTGCAGGCCGGGATAGAAACGCGCCACGTCGAATCGCAAACCGATCGTTGCATACGGCGCGAGCGTGATCGCCGGGATGGGGTACTCGGGTTTGCGCGTGACGCGCTCGCCCATCGCCGGATTCGTCTCGCTCACAACCTCCAGTCCGCGGAATTGTGCCGCCGAAAAGACATGCTCCAGCGGCAGGCCGATCCCGCTGTCGTAGCGTTCGCGACCGACCAACGCGCCGGGGACGGACAGCTTCACCGGTGCGTCGCTGATGTTGATAATCGTGAATTCGACAAAGACCGGGCTGCCCACCGGAACCATCACGCGTGGCGTTCGCAACTCGGCGCGAATCGCGTTCGGGAGGATCGTCTCGGGCGTGAGCGCCGTCGGGACCGGCGTATCCTCCTCGGGCGTGCTCGTGCCCGTTGGCAGGGTCTGGCCGGCCAGCGTGAGGCCGAGCGTGGCAAGCAGGGTGAATAGACAGGTCATCGCGCCCTCAAGCAACGAAGGAAAATCAGGCCCCCGACCCGGCGAAGACCGTGGTCACCGTGCGGAAGATGATAAGGAAATCGAGCTTGAGCGACCAATGATCGATGTAAAACAAGTCCAGGGCCATCCACTCTTCGAACCCGATTCGATGCCGACCCTTGACCTGCCAGAGGCACGTCAGCCCGGGCCGCATGCTTAATCGCCGTCGCTGCCAGCGGTCGTAACGCGCAACTTCCGCCGGAATCGGAGGACGAGGCCCTACGATGGACATGTCGCCCTTGAGAACATTGAAAAGCTGCGGCAGCTCGTCGAGGCTCCATCGCCGTAAGAACTTGCCAACACGAATGATGCGTGGATCGTCGACAACTTTGAAAACCGGTCCGTCCAGCTCGTTCAAATGCTCCATCTCCTCGCGCCGGCGCTCCGCATCCGGCGTCATCGTGCGGAACTTGAGCATCTCGAACTCGCGCCCATTCAGTCCGCTTCGCCGCTGGCGAAACAGGACCGGCCCCGGTGACGATGCCTTGATGAGCGCCGCGCATACTAGCATTATCGGCGCGGTCAGGATGATTCCGATAATCGCAAAAAGCACGTCCAAACCACGCTTGATCGACAGCAATTCGGGCGAGTGCCGCGCCGGGGCGTAGTGCAGCAGCGGCACGCCGTGGAAGTCCACCATCTCCGGGACCGAGTGCGCCGCCAGCCCGTCTGCACGCACCAGCGCCGTGACGCCGATCTCCTCGCACTGGCGAATGGCAGGCAGCAGGCTTGCGATGGCGTCGAGCGGCGCGCAAAAAATCACCTCATCCACGACTTGCCGATCGAGGATCGGCACCAGTTGTTCCAAATCGCCCAGGACGGCTCCGGTATGCGACAAATTGTCCGCGGATTCCCACGGCCCGCGCAGATGGCCCACAACGGCCGATTTGCCGAGCAGGGTGGTTCGCAGCAGCCGTCGCAACAGGACCGCGTCGCGTCCGGTACCCACGATGAGGACATGGGCGCGGTGACGGGCGCTGATCCAGCGGCCCAGCCACGCGTTTATACCGCGGACTGCAAGGGTGGTCGCAGGGAGCAGGGCGGCGGCGAAGCCGATCTGGGCACGGGGGTACAGGTCGCGCGAAAAGAGCAGCGCCAGGGCCGCCATGAACAGGCCGAGAATGGCGCTCCCGGCGACGGCGTGTCGCAGCAGCCACCGCGTGCTGCGCCATTTCTGCTGGTACCAACCAAGCCAATTCAGCAGGATCGGCCACGCGAAGGGCAGGAAGACCAGCACCTGCATGTGAATGCGAACCGAACTGCCGACGCCGGGGTGATACTCGGGCCACGGCGTGTTGTTCATCCAGAACCGGCAGCGCAGGTAGTCGGCAAGGATGTACGTCAGCGTCACCGTCACGGCATCCGTGACGATCATACCGACTCGGAACTGTCGCCAGGCTTTGGAAAGCGTCATGGTGTCGCAGCCGTCAGCGAGGAAGAATTCGTCGCACGGACCCAACCTGATATTGTAATCGCGCGGTCAGGGTCGAGATGACCCGCCTCCAGCGAGCAATTTGCACGCTTTGTCCTGTGCATCGGAGAGGGGCCGGGTGGCGGCGGCTTGATTGTAGAAGAAGGCAAAGGCCAGCCAACGGTCCGGGCCGGTTCGGATGTAACCCGCGAGGGTGCGGACGCCGTTGATGTATCCGGTCTTGGCGAAGACGCGGCCTTTGGTGGCCGGGTCGCGCATGCGTTTTTCGAGCGTGCCATCGACGCCGGCGATGGCGAGGCAGTCCCGCAGCAAGGCGAATTTTTCCGGCGAGGCGGTGTGCATGTATTGCAGCACCCGCGTCATGGCCAGCGGACTGATACGGTTCAGGCGCGAAAGGCCGCTGCCGTCATCCACCCTGCAACTTGCCGTATCGGCACCCACTTTCTGAAGGAATGACATCACCACGGCACGGCCGCTCTCCCACGAGCCGACGCCCGATTGCCGGCTGCCCAGCAGCTTGATCAACGCTTCCGCCATCATGCCGAGGCTTTGTTTGCCGGCGCGGGCCAGCGCGTTGCGGAGCGGTGTCTTCACCACGGCGACGACGTGCGCGCCGGTCGGATTGCCGTTCGCATCGCGCGGTACGGACTGTCGCACGACCGCGCCACCCACCTTGATTCCCTGTGAGGCCAGCACGGTCCGCAATACGCCGCCGAAATACAGGCCGGGGTCGTTTACGGAAATCGGGCCCAGCGTGCCGGCGCGGGTCACGGAGCCGGTCACGACGATCTCGTCGCTGCCGCGGCGCCGATGCGCGCTGACGGTCTGCTTGGAGCCGGTCGTTGTCTTGTTGACGATCTTCATCGCCGTGTTGCCGGGGATCATCGTGACCGTCGCGGGCATTCCGGCCTTGCCCGGTTTGACGCGAATCTCCACGCAGTTGTCGGCGAAGTTCAGCGCGCCCACCGGCGCTTCGTACCACGTCTCGTGCTGCTCGGGGGGCCAGTTCGGATGGGTGAACTGACGATCGAACAGCGAATCGTCGATCACGATGTTGCCTGGAATCTGCTTCAAGCCCGACGCCTTCAGCCGCTGCGCCCAATCACGAAAGACCGCCGTGATCGGCTCCTGGCGCTCGGTCGCGAGGCGATCATCGCCGAGCGTCGGATCGCCGCCGCCGATGACCACCAGGTCCTGCCCACGAATGGCGCAAATCGTTCGAAACTCGTAATCGGGTCCGAGATGGTCAATCGCCGTCGCCATGACGACGAGTTTCATGTTGCTGGCGGGAATGAGAGGCGATCGTCCGCCGGAATCGTACACGACGTCACCCGATGGCAGGCTCACGACGCGACCGCCGAAACGCGCGTTCGCCTGACCATGGCCGGTGAGGACGCGATCGAGCAGGGCGGTCAGGTTATCGTGTTCGGATGGACGCGTCGCTTCAGGGAGGCGGTCCTCGGCGCGGGCAACAGCGACACATGTCGATAAAATCACGGCTGCGGCGAACGCAGCGCGGATGATTACTGGTCGTGGGTGGCGTGAATTCAACGTCCGAATGAAAGCGGCATCCGTGCGCATGGCGGGATTCTATCCATCACCATCGGCCTTGCCAACTTTGACTCACTGCGATCGCGGCCATAAACTTGGATGCGGCCGCATGTTAGGACCACCCGAATCGCGTTGAGGGTGATCCTGCACATGAACTGTGCGCGACTGGATCGAGCAGCATCCGGCGCGGCAGCGTATCGAGGGGATTGACCGGTTAGGATGAGGCGGGGGAACCGGTCGGGTGCGCCCGGTGCGGGGGGGCGGCGTACCGGCTGCGGAAAACGTGGTGAGAGCACACGTGAATCGCAATGCTTCCGGAACGGTGCTGTTTGTCGACGGCTTCGGGGATCCGGTCCTCGAGCGGTGGCGCGCTGCGCTGGAAGCAGTCGGCCAGCCGACCGAGCGCGTTCGCGATGTGTACGCAGCCATGGCACGGCTGTCTGAAACGCCCGCGGTGTCGCGGGTCATCGTGGATGTGCGGTACCTGGACGAAGCGGAGAGCGCGTTTCTGGCGCTGGCGCCGCGATATTATCAAAATGTCGATATTATGGTGCCGGCGTTGGATGGGCCGAGCGACTGGATGAACATCGACGCGCCCGGCGTCCATCGTGTTTCACTCGAATCGCTCATGGAAACCGCCGGTCCGTCATCGAGGGGGGTGGGGCAATGGAGCGAGCCCGCCGCGTCTTCACACGCGGGCGATGCGAAGGCGGAAACGGCTTGTGATGCGGCCGACAGGCTTGACGAGTCCACGGAACCGACGGAGTTCGGTGTTCCGCTGACGCAGAGCGAGCTGGAGGCGTTGGCGCAGGATGGGTACGGCGTGACCAATGGCGAAGAGCACCATATGGATGGATCGTCGGATGCGGACGAGGTGGAAGGTCCGCGGTCGATGCCGGTGCTGCCGGATCGGCCGCTATCGACAGACCGGGAGCCGGGGGAAATGGGAGATGTAGAATCGCTTCACGATGCCGTTCGACGACGGATGAGTGGCGAACGGGGGAAGGTGGTCCGTCGTCGCCCACCCGGGTCGGGTCAACCGGATGAAGGCGACGGGATCTCCACGCCGTTTCACGATGAGTTGCCTTGCGGGGATCTGTCGGATGACGAGTGGTCGCGCGAAGACGAGGACGAGTTGCTAAAAAGCGACGAATGGGTTGATCCGCGTGAGGAGTCTGATACGGACGAGGGGGCACGGGGATGAACGGACCCTCGATCGATGGTCGCTATCTCATCGTGGGGGATCTCGGCAAGCTGGGCCCCGCCATGGTGGAGGCGCTCGCGCCCAGCCGGATCGAGGGCGTGCGGACGCTTCTGGAAGGCATCGCCGAACTGCCCCGCAAGGCGACGCGCGGCGTATTGGTCGGGCACGACGAAAGCTGCCGCCAGCCGGCTGCCGCGATGGCGGCACTTCGGCGCGTTGCGGGCGAGGCGCGGGTGATTTTTTGTTGCCCGCCTGCCCAGGAGGGGGTCGGGCAGCAGATGGTGGCGCAAGGGGCGGATGATTACGTCGTCCTGCCACTGGAGCGAGCTGACCTGATCCGCGCGTTCGGCGCGGCGCAGAACGCGCCCCCGGCGAGCGAGCCGGCGATTCGTTCGTCACGGCCTGACCCGTTGGAGACGCTGGCGGAGGCAATTCCGAGGTTGCTCGAAGGCCGATTGGAGGCCTTGGATCAAATCGCGGGCTTGATTGGCGAATCCATCGGCGCCGAAAGCGTGTTGGTGAGCATGGATGAACAGGTGGGCCGCGCCGGTGAGGATCGTGACGTGCGCGAGGCGTTGCTCGTGCAGACGATCACGCGGCAGGGTGAAAAGATCGGCTTTATTCGCGCGGGACGGAGTCGAGCCGGTGGTTACACGATTGACGATATTCAGCGATTGCGGGGCTACGCCGGCGTGTTGGGTCGCTTGGCCGAAGCCGCGGCGCAAGCCGAGCGCTGGCGGCAGTTGGCGTTGGCGGACGAGCTGACCGGACTGCCAAACCGGCGGCATCTCATGGAGTTTCTGGGCGCGACGCTTCAGGTCGCCGGTGCGTCAGGACAGATCGTGACGGCGCTCGTTTTCGACATCGACGACTTCAAGCGTTACAACGATCGGTATGGGCATGACGCAGGCGACGAGATTCTCTGCGAAGTCGGGCGATTGTTCGTGCAATGCTCTCGGCGAACGGACATGGTCGCGCGGTACGGCGGTGATGAGTTCGTGGTCGTCTTCTGGGATCCCGAGGGTCCACGTGCGGCCGGTTCGCGCCATCCTGCCGGTGTGCTGATGGTTCTTCAACGGTTTCGGGCGGCGCTGAAAAAGCACCGATTCACCCGGCTGGGCCAGGATTCGCAGGGGGCACTGACCATCAGCGGCGGGCTGGCGCACTTTCCCACGCAGGCAAAGGATGCGACCGAACTATTGGAGGCGGCGGATCGGGCGTTGCTCCGGGCGAAAGAGGGCGGCAAGAATCGGTTT
The DNA here is from genome assembly GCA_015200345.1 of Planctomycetia bacterium. Taxonomy (NCBI): domain Bacteria; kingdom Pseudomonadati; phylum Planctomycetota; class Planctomycetia; species Planctomycetia bacterium. Next base: position 33,550 of record CP054187.1, read on the forward strand.
TATATCCTCGGCGGCGATGACAGCAGCACGTCCGTAGTATGAATTCAGTACAAACCGGATACGCGGCGTGGCCCAGCCCTTCGCAAATGAGTGAAAAGAAAGCACTTGAAGAGTCGAGCAAAATATGATAACGTTAACGACAATGGGGTAGGTGGGCAGCGAACAGCGTTTCGCCATCGTGGTGGAGTGTATGAGTTTTACCATCGTTGAAGCGCGCCCGGTTTTGGCCGAGGTTGGGCCGAAGGCAATCGGGGAGAGCATTGTGCGGAATCATGTCCAGCGCGCCGCAGCGCTGCTGGCCCAACATGACGCGGATGCCATTCTTCTATTTCGCGATTCGAACATTCTTGGATTCACGGGTGTCCCGCTCGCGCCGTCGGATCGTCTGATCTGCGGCTGGATCAATCGCGCCGGCCAGACCGCGCTGGTTGTGCCGGGCTTTGAAGCCGACATGGCGCGGGCGCTGCCGGCTGGTTCGATTCTCGTAACCTGGTTGGAGCACGAGGACGCCTACGCGTCGGCGGCGGAGGCTGCACGATTGCTCGGCGTCGATCGCGGCCGCATATATCTTGACGGCTACATGTGGCTGGATGCACAGCGCCGGTTGAGTGAGGCGATGCTGAAGGCGCGTTTCGAAACTGATCCGGGAATTCTCGATTCGATCCGCGAGATCAAGACGCCGGAAGAAATAGCGGCCATCCGCGCTGCCTGTCACGATACGGGACAGATCTATGATCTGGTATCTCGCCGATTGCAGCCGGGAATCACCGAACACGAATTGTCGCGCGGTGTCACGGAGCAGCTTGTCAAGATGGGCGTCACGCCGTTCGGCGACCTGATTCAGAGCGGGGAAAACGCGGCGATTCCGCATCAATCGGCCGGGTTCCGGCGCGTTCGCGACGGCGACGGCGTGATCGTGGACTTTGTCGCTCGAAAGAACGGCTACCTGGGGGACATGACTCGGACATTCACCCTGGGGCGAGCGTCGGACGATTTCACAAAGGCTTATCAGGCCGTTCGAGCGGCGCAACGGGCGGCGATTCAAGCCGCGAGACCGGGCGTCTGCTGCGAGTCGGTCGATGCCGCCGCGCGCTCGGTCATTGAGAGCGCGGGGTTCGGCGAGTTTTTTACGCATCGCCTCGGGCATGGAATCGGGCTGGACGTGCATGAGCCGCCTTACCTCGTTCAGGGCAATGCGCGAAAGCTGGAAGTCGGGATGTGTTTCACAGTGGAACCCGGCATCTATGTGCCGGGTCGATTCGGCATTCGCATCGAGGATGTGATCGCCATGACGCCGGACGGCAGCGAGGTCTTGAGCGATACCGTTCCGACGGATGTCTGCTGCGTACCGAGCCGGGCGGCGTCGTAAGCGTCAACACGCGTGGTCCTTTGCCCGTGCCCTGTTCCGGGCGGTGCGCTATCATTCTGCGAAACCGGTTCCCTGCCTGCTATGAATCTCGACGACGACATCTGTTATTGCTATCACGTTCCGTTGCGAAAGCTGCTGAACTTCGCCCTGCGCGAACAACCGGTGCGGGCGAGTCAAATGTCAAATTGCCTTGGCGCGGGGACCGGCTGCGGCTGGTGCATCCCCATCCTGCGAAAAATCTACGAGCAAGTGTGCGGGGAGCCAGGGCGGGAGCAGGCCGAATCGAGCACAAGGGCACAGCCGCCAGAGATTCGCGGACTGCCCGACCGTGCCGCCGACTATGGCGAAGCGCGCCGGAAGTACCTCAAATCGGACACAAAGCATCAATTCTGAACCATCCGGCGCGAAGCAAACGGTTGAATCAAGGCCGCATATGCGGTAAGATGGACTGCATGGTTGCTCCGGCTGCTTAGGTTGTCCACGGAGTCGACCGGAGAGCAGGGATCGAAGTCATGGCGAGTAGATTGAAACGCATTATCTGTCTTGGCCTGTTTGCAGCGGCCGTTTCCGTGCCGGTTTCGGCCGACGTCGTCAACGTTTTCGCCTACAAGGACAATACCCTCTACGAGTCGCCAAGCGGGAGCTTGAGCAACGGTGCCGGGGAATCGATCTTCGCCGGACGCACGCTTCAGTTTCAGGATTCGCTTCGCCGGGCCTTGCTGGCGTTTGACGTTGCCGGCGCGGTTCCGGCCGGCAGCACGATCGTCAGCGCCACGCTTCGACTGTACTGCATCCAGTCGGTATCCGGTGACCAGCCGATGACGTTGCACCGCACGCTTCAGAACTGGGGCGAGTCCACCTCCAGCGCCGACGGCATGGGGGGCGGAGGCGGCGGGGCGTTTGCGATGCCCGGTGATGCGACGTGGCTGCACACGTTCAGCCCCGGCAGCTTTTGGGCGAACGTCGGTGGAGACTTCAACGCAGCTGCCAGCGCTTCGGCGCTGGTTGGCGGCGGTGGTGCCATCTACCAGTGGAGCAGCCCGCAGATGGCGCTGGACGTGCAAAACTGGCTTGATAATCCGGCCGCGAATTTTGGGTGGACGCTGCTTGGAAACGAGACCTTCGACGGTTCCGCCAAGCGTTTCGCATCCCGCGAGACGACCAACATCTTCGCCATTAAGCCAACTCTTGTCATCGAATACATTCCAGAGCCGGCCACGGTATGCCTTTTCGCCCTGGGCCTCGCGGGCGTCGCTCGTCGCCGTCGCGCGTTGTAGGCCGCGCTCTCATTCCTTATAGTCCGCCGTCCCATGTTTCGCGCGGATTCCACGCCTGCGATCCCCGATGCAACAGTTTCAACTCGCTCCAGCCTTGCGCGGGCGGTGTGGCCGGTGGCCGCAATTTCGTTGACGGTTTTCCTGCTGCACGGCCTGGCCCTGTGGGACGGCGTGGTCCTCGATGACCATTGGCACCAGAAAGGCTTGCGCGAACACGGCTGGTCGTTCTTCGAGCTGCTTCGCACGCTGATCATCGCGCCGGCGGATTACATCGATTGCTGGTGGCAGACCAAGCCCGTCGTCTGGCATTACTTCCGGCCGTTCTTCATCGTTTGCATGAAGTTCGCGTACCTCGTGGTCGGTCGCGGCGACGAGACGGCGCTGCATGCGTTGAGCCTCGGTCTGCACTGGCTGTCCAGTTTGCTCGTCTGGAGGCTGTGCCTGCGGCTGACGGGCGATCGGACCTGGAGCCTGGTCGGCGGGCTGGTGTTCGCAATCTACCCACATTCGGTGGTGACGGTGGCGTGGCCGTCGTCGCAGAATGTCGTGATTCAGAACACGCTGTTGCTGGGGGTCGTGCTTGCATACTTGCGAGCGTCACGTATTCCGCCGGCGTTGGTCCCGGGAGATGCGTCGAGATCAGGAGCGGTTCCGCCGCGCACGGGCCTGCCGTATGCACGCGGGGCGTTGGCCGCGACGTGGGTGCTGTGGCTTCTGGCGATCTTCACGCGCGAGAACGCGATTCTGTTCCCGGCGATCCTTGCATCGTTTGAGTTCGCGCACGGCGGGTGGCGGCGACTGTGGGGGCGGCGGTGGTTCTTCATTGCGTGCGGCGTCGTGGGTGTCGCATTCATGGCATGGCGCTCCGCCCTGGGGATCGATCCGCTGCCGGACGTGTACTGTCACCGGCCCGACGGCCATCTCTCACGCTATGCCGGCTGGCTGGCTGCGAAGTTTCTGCATTACGTCTGCGTATCAATCTGGCCTGCGCCGATGGTCGCCGGACCGACCGGGCGCCTGAACCCGTGGACGGAAGCTCCCGGTGATTGCGTGTTGATGTTGTTCATCGTGGTTGGGATGGTTTGGATGTATTGCCGGGCGGCGCGGCGCTCGGTGGGATGGTGGATCTGGCCGTTGTGGATTGTGATGTCCATTCTTCCCGTCGTGACGGTCGTGGCGACGCCGCATTCGGGTTACATGAGCGGCGTGGGCGTGGCGGTCGGATTGGCCGTGGCGATGTCCGTACCCAACCATCCCACATCCCCATCTGCGCTTCGACCGGCCGTGGGCCTGGCGATGATCCTCGGCATGGCCTTCATGGCGCCGGTGACACGCCTGCAATGGATGGGGACGGCGGCGGCCGAGCGAATCGTTCCCGGTTGGGTGCAGGCGTCGCCGCCCGCGAAAACTGTTACAGATGTCTTTTTTATCAATCTGCCCTTTGTCAATGTGTATCTCAAGCCCGATCTGGACAAGCGGCTTGGGCCGGCATTCTCATCGGTTCGCGTTCATGCGCTGATGTTCGCGCCGCATCCGACGGGAATGGACCGCCGCAGCACACTGGAGCAGTTGGACGCGCACACGTTCATCGTTCGCGTCGAGGGGCAGGCGTATTTCTCTCGACTGCTGGGGCGGTTCCTCGTGGAGGGCTTTGGCGACCGGTCGATGTTTGAGCCGGGGCGAACGATTCGAACCGACGCGTTCGACGTAACAATTCTGGAACGCGACACGCAGGGAGTCTGGGCGCTGAAATTCACGTTCCCGCGTCCGCTGACGGATCCCTCGTATTGCTTTTATTTCACAAGCGGCGTGTGCGGTGCGGCAAAACTGCGATTCCGGGACGTGGTCGCGTCGCCGGCATCGCCCCAATCGTCCGAGCCGAGCTGGGTGCAAGAACATCCAACGCTCGCGGACTCGCTCGAAGTTGAGCAGGCCGCGGCGTATCTCGAAGCGGGTTATGCTGCCGCCGCGATTCCGTTGCTGCGGGTTGCCGCCGACGCGAATCATCCGCTGCGACGCGAAGCCGAGAAGACGCTCCGCCCTGTGGCCGAATTCATGGCGACGGCTTTGGGGGCGCGGTGCCAATCAGTGTTTGACCGATCAGAGGTGGGCGCAGCCTCGTGGCGCGACGTCGCGGCATGGTGGACGAACGGCGTCCGCGATGATGCCCTGCGTGATCTCTGGCAACACCGTCGGGACTTCGACCACCTCACGTGGTTGAGAGCGGAGAATGAGTTCGACCGATGGATCGCATCGGGCCTGATTCGCACGGACCTGTACCTGACCGGTCCGCCGTATCGGGGGCCGTTCGAGTGAGCACGCCCCGTAAACCAAGCCGGGCTGGCCGGATCCGGTTTGATTGAGGCCAGCTGTTTTCCGTAAGCCGTTCGTTGCCGATATGAGACGTATGAGCGCGCGGGGCTTGGCAGTCGAATCCATTCACATGGAGCGTGCCACCGTCGGGGGGCGGCTGGACCGCTCGCGCGTTGAGAGCGGCCGCCTTCGCGGGCTGGACTCCACGGAACCGGCAGTTGTGAAGACGCCGGTCAGAAACGTCTTCACGGTTGATCTCGAAGATTGGCCGGTGGCCGTGCTGGGGCCGAACGAGCCGATCACCGGTCGCGTGGTCGAGAACACGCTGAAGCTGCTGAACATCCTGCACTGGCATGGTGTGCACGCGACGTTTTTTGTCCTGACGCGCGTCGCGGAAGCATTCCCGGAGTTAATCGCGCAAGTTCGTGAGGCGGGGCACGAAATCGCCTCGCACGGCCATAACCATCAATTGCTGACGCGACAAACTCCGAAGGAGTTCGAAAACGATGTGCGTCGCAGCCTGGACGTCCTGCAACAACTGACCGGTGAGCGGCCGATGGGGTACCGCGCGCCGGCTTTCAGCGTTGTGCGCGAGACCCGATGGGCGGGTCCGATTCTTTCGCGCCTGGGTTTTGCGTACAGTTCGAGTGTGTTTCCCATCCTGCATCGGCGATATGGAATCGCGACCGCGCCGCGCGGCATCCATCGCTGGGACGATTGTCCGTTGATTGAATGTCCTCCCGCGACGGTTCGGGTTGCGGGCGTGAATCTGCCGGTCGCGGGCGGCGGGTACTTTCGGCTGTTGCCCGGCGCCGTCGTGCGCGCCGCGGTGCGCCGACTGAATCGCGCGGGCCAACCGGCGATTCTGTACGTACACCCGTACGAACTGGATGTGGACGGCCTGACCTATCACGCCGACCACGGCGTGCGCATTGGCCCGTGGCGTCGCATGACGCAAGCGCTGGGCCGCGAAAGTTTCGAAGATCGGTTGCACCGGCTGCTGGAATCGTTCTCGTTCACGACAATGCGCGAGCTGCTGGCTGGCGATGAACCGAAATCAAATGAAAAACCCCCGGCGAGCGTGCCGAGGGCTTTTCAAGACGGATCGTTGTGAACGGTTGCTGCGGATCAGTTGCAGACGTTGTTCACCACGCAGTTGATCCATTGCTGGATATCCTGCCCGTTGTTGAAGGTGTTGCCGTCCATATCAACCGCTGCTTGTGACGCGGGGTTCGTGTTGATGCCGAGCAGCACGTCCACGAAGCACGCGGTGTCCAGCGTGAGGTCGAACCCGCCGCTCTGGTCGCAATCGGGCTGCTGCGGCGTGGGGACGACGTTGCCGGTCGCCACGAGAGCGAATCCCTGGGGCGATCCCGGCGCGTTAACCGCGATTGCATTGACGGTAACGGTGTAGGTTCCAGCCGGCGGCGAGAGCAGGTAGACCTGCTCGGCATTGTTTCGGAAATCCGCGGATCCGCCCGTGGTGGATTGCCCACCCGAGAAGACGTTTCCGAGGTAAGTACCGCCCGGTCCCGTAACCACCAGGTTGAGATCGTTGATGTAGGCCGGATTGGCGTTGAGCGCGGCCTGCCGTTCCGTCCAGACGAGCGTGATTTTTAAGGGCATGCCGGCGGTGACGTTGATGCCGTAGGTCTTGGACTGCCCGGTGGTGAGACCGTTCACGCGGCGCAGATCATCGAGGACGATGAGTTTGCGTGAATCGCCGGCGAAGTACAGGGCGTCTTCGAGCAGGACACGGCCCCAGCCTTCGGTGTTGCTGGGGAATCCGGCGATGCCGGTGACGTCGGCGCCGGAGTTGATCAGGGTTGCCCGAATCAGCGCGCCGGAAGGCGTGAAACCATTGGCCGGCACCGCCGCGCCGGTCGGATAATAGCCATCAGTATAATACTGCCGAACGAGCAGCCCGGCACCCGCGACGGCGGGGCTGGCCATGGACGTGCCTGTGAGATTCGCCGACGTGCAGACCGTGCCGCTCCCCGAAGCCGACGTCGTGGAGCAGCCGGGCGCCATCAGTTCCGGTTTCCGTCGCTGATCATTGGTCGGCCCAGCCCCGCCGGAGCAGAGGCTCGTCGCCGGGTTGTCCGTGGAGGCCGAAACCGAGAGGCAGTTCTTGGCGTTTTCGGGCGTTTTCAAGGTTGACGTATTGGTTTCGGCAAAACAGACCAGCGCATCTTCATTATTAAAGGAGAACGTATCAATATCGACGCACCACTGGGTGTACGCCGTCGTTCCGTCATCTCCCCAGCTGTTGGTGTAAACCCGAGCGCCATTGGTGAACATCGTATTAAACGTTGCCAGCAGGCCGATGCCGGTCATGGACGAGTAGCGGTAGTGAACCAGTCGCGCGCCATAGGCCATGCCGCGGAGCGTGGTGGTCCCGTTGATCGGGAACTCGTCCCCGACAAACGTAGCGGCCGTGTGCAGGCCATGCTGGCCGTAGGATTGGGTGCCGCCATAGAACTGAATCTTGCGGTGCGACGGACCCACCGGATTCCCACTCGCATCACGGAATGAGCAGTGGCTGACGTTGACGGGATCATCAATGTGCCCTCCAAGCTGGCCGACCCCGGTTACGCCCTTGTTCCAAACCGATGTGTTTCCGGAGGAATATGACTGAAGAATCCATGCGTTGGAGCTATTGCGGAGCGTCAGCTCCGGGGCTTCTTCAACAAACTGTATCTGTTTGACTTGCGCCAAAAGCTGAATTGACGCATCGGGAAGGCGGACCTCGATGAGATCGCCGTCCTCGCGGGGATCCAGATTGGTGATGGTTGCGCCTTGGAGATTCGCGATCTGATCAATGGCCGCGCCGGTATCCGAACCGTCGAGCAGCTTAACGGTCAGCAGGCGAACTCCCTCTGCCGCCAATTGCTGACGTTCCTGCGTCTGGTATGTACGAGTACCAATCTCCGGGTCGAGCTTCCAACCCGCGTCGTACGCGCCGAGCCATCGCACGAAGTCCAGCCCCGTAAGCTGCGCCGGAGCGTTAAACCCCGCCGGCAACTCGACGATGTAGGCATACATCGGTAGATATTGACCGAGCACCACGCCGGCCTGCGCCAGCGCCGCCTCGCGCGCGGGCGTCAGCGGACCGTCGAGTTGAATGACGAAGTGACCCTTCTCCGCGATCGTCGCGCCGGGCGCGGCCGGGTCCAGGCGATGCAGCGACTGCGCCGGCTCGAGGACAACCTTTCCGGTGCGAAGGTGCAGTGCGTTTGGTTCGGGCGGCAGATCGGGGAGGATTACGTCGGCCCGGCTCATTGACGAAAAACCGATGGTTAGACCGATTACGCAGACGCAAAATACGCGGCTCAAAGACATGGAGGATTCTCCCTCACCCTCTACTGGATGCTTGCCGACCCGAGCGCGCAGACCATGCGCTCGCTAGACTTGTCGGCTACGGCTGGCTCAACGTGAACCACACCACCGTTATTTGCACCTTACAGGATTATACCGGATGGCATGCGGCGGCTAAAAGGTCATTTGCGTCCTTTTGAACCTTGATACAGGCTGGACGTGTCTTTTTGCACAGATGCCTGGTCCGAATAGGGTTGGCAAGGGGGATATGTGTGTCACGCGGTAACGGCGGACTTCTACTGCCGCGAAAGCGTTGCGAAAACCGGTTCGGAGGACTGCGTGTCCGGCTGGTCCAACCGCTCATCCGTCCGGTATCCCTGGAACTGCCCGTCGATTTGGACCTCCCCGACAAAGGTTGTCCGCATCCGGACTTCGCTGAAGCTCTCCGGGTTGTAGGTCAACGTGAGCGTGATCGTATCGCCGGCGCTGGCGATCTTCGGGGCCATGAGAATTCGCGGCACGAATCCACGACCATCCGGGCTGCACGTTCGGTCGAAGATCGATACGCGGCCTTCCTGGATCACAAGGCACGAACGCTTTCCGGTCTCGTCGGCGAGGACCCATTGGCCGTCCATGTTGACGAAGGACGCGACCAGCGGGTTAACCGGGAGCGTAACGACCACCGGCAGAGGCGCGGGGATGGGAACGAGCGAACCGCCACAGCCAGTAGCAAACAGAGCGGTGATGCAGAGCATGATGGCGTGGCGATTCTTCACGGCCTCCCCCCGGAGACATCAAGGCGTACAAGCGGCAGAACTCGTGTTATTCTACGCCGTCCGGCGCGGACGATTCAATGCTCTGCCGATGCCGACGCGATTCGCGGGCGATTTTTGTTTGAAGGATGTCCGCCGTCGGAGCGTGGCGGGAGGCGGCGGGCCGATTTTACCGGAGGTTTACATATGGCTCATGTGGCAGCCATTGAAGCGGGGGACTCCCCGGCGTATCAGAACAAGCTGCTGGGGCTGCTGGGCGACCGCGATCCGCTGGAGGTGATGGGTGAGACACCGGTCTTTATACGGCGGATCGTGGCCGAGCATGACGCCGCGACGCTGCGCACGCGGCCGTTCCCCGGGAAATGGACGCCGCTGGAGATCATCGGGCATCTGGTCGACACGGAATGGGTCTATGGCTATCGGATTCGGCTGATTTTGTGCGAGGATCGGCCGACGATCCTGGGAATGGATCAGGACCTGTGGGTCGCAGGGCAGCGGTACAACGAGCGGGAGCCGCGCGAGCTGGCGGAGCACTACGCGATGCTTCGCGAGGCGAATCTGCGTGTGTGGCGCGGCATGGGACCTGCGGACCTGGCGCGGGTCGGTCGGCACAACGAACGCGGTGAGGAATCGCTGGGGCTGATGCTGAAGATGGAGGCCGGGCACGATTTGTCGCACATCGATCAGATCACGCGCTATCTCGCGGCGGCGCGCGGCAAGTAACGGCGCGTTCATGCGTCGCGGTGGACCGTGTCGGGCGAAAAAGCGGGCAGGCAGACGGCGAGGTACTCCGCCCCCTGCGGATCGGGTGTGCTGTAGCGCACGCGTTCGCCCTTGTGCGAGATGACCGCCTGCCCAGCGCGGACATCCATCGCGCCGCCGTCGAACTCGACATGCAATACCCCCTTCAGCACGATCGTGAACTCATCGAAGTCCGGCGTCTGAAACGGCTCGCTCCAGCCGGACGGGCTTTGCATTCGCGCGATGCTGACGGTGCTTGTTCGGGATGTTACGCGACCGATGAACTCCTCGATGATCTTGGGCTTGTTTCCTGCGGCGGGGATCACCGTTGGAGACTTGATCAGCGTTGGCATGTGCGTTCCTTTTCAGTTGGGCAATCAACGATCTGTGCGCGGGATCGCATCCGTCGCGCGCTGGGTGGCCGCCGGCGGAATCGAGGTTGCGTTTGGGCGTCCGTAGAAGAACAACAGCATGCGGTCGAAACGGTCAGCCCAGGCGGCCTCGTTGTGTTGGCCCTGGTAGATTTCCGCGTAGTAATAGTCGCGGCCGGTGACGAGGCCGGCGGCGAGGAAGGCGCGCTCCAGCCGGCGCGTCAATTCGATGGCACGGCTGAAGGTTCCGATCTGTCGGCCCTCGTCGGTGCCCATGTCGAGCCAGAAGCGCGTGTTGGCCATCCAATTCGGCGACGTTTCAATCTCATTCAATAGCGCGGCGTCGGCCCACATGAGCGCGGGCGAGACCGCGCCGCATTGTGAGAAAATCTCGTGATGCTCGCGCGCCAGGTACAGCGAGATCAGCCCGCCGAGCGACGACCCCGCGACAGCCGTATTCTTGCGATCGGGCCGGGTGCGATACGTCCTGTCGATGAACGGCTTGACTTCTTCGACAAGGAAGCGAGCGTATTGGCGACCGCGACCGCCGGCCCCGCGCTGGGGATCGGCTTGCGGGGTGTATTCGTTCATGCGCTCGGGGGAGTTGTAGATTCCGACGATGATAATCGGCTCGATTCGATCCGCGGCGATAAGCCGCTCCGCGTGCTCATCGGCTTGCCATTCGACTCCGAGGAACGACGTCATCGCGTCGAAGAGATTCTGACCGTCGTGCATGTAGAGCACGGGGTAGCGGGTGGTCGGGCGGCGCGTGTAATCCGGCGGCAGGTAGACCGCCAGCGTCCGCTCATTGTTCAGCGTGCGACTGCGAAACGGTTCGTGTAATCGGATATCGCCGGTGCGTGTTGACCGTCTGGCTTGAGGTGGCGCCGTGCCAGGTTGCGAGGCGTGTGGTTGCGGCGGATTAGCAGGCGATTGCGTCCGCGCGCCGCCCCAGGACGCCACCTCGGCGCGCACGACCAGACCCGAGGCCGCCGTGAAGCGCCGATTCGCAATGTCGCGCCCGGATGGATCGCGCTCGACGCGCGTCCAGTCGCCGAGCGTGATCTTGTATTCGACTTCGGCGCCATCCGGCAGATTCAATCTCGCGTGATAGCGTCCGTCCACGGTACGAATCAGGGGCAGTCCATCGGCCCGCCAATTGCCCAGTTCGGGCCGATTGCCCGAAATAAACGGGGCGGCGTCGGTAGGCGTGTCGCCGGGGACCCCTACAACAAACTCGATCTCAACCTGTGCGGGCTGATCCGCGCCGCAGCGCGCCGCAACAATCCCCGAGGCGATGCAAAGCATGGACATCAACATGATCGGCGTATTATGGCGGCTCGGCGTTGAGTGCACCACGGCGTTGTCGAGTCGCCACCGGCCCGATAGCATTCACTTAAATGATTGTCCTCGATTCCATTCAGCCCGTCATTCGGCACGCAAAGCACGTTTTCGTGGATGACGCGGCCATAGCAAGATGGGTACAGCAGACGCCGCGCGAAAGGCTGCTCGCGCACCCCGGCGGGCTGCACGAGCATTTTCCCGGCGACGCCGACCAAATTGCCAACCTCGTGCTCTTGATCAGCGCGATGAACTTCTGCTTCTGGTCGGACAATCCCATTCGCATCCAATGGCGCGGGCAAACGTATGAGCGATTCAATGCGATGCTCGTGTCCATCCTGCTCTCGGCGAAGAGCGATCCCCGGTGGTTCGATGCGGCCTATTGGGCCGAGGTCACCCCGCAGGAGCTGAAGTTCCTCCTGGCCGGGTCGGGCGAGTTGCTGCTGATGGAAGAGCGCCTGCGAATCGTTCGCGAAACGGCGGCCGTGCTGCTCGATCGGTTCGATGGTCAGTTCAGCAACGCGGTGGAATCGGTGAATCATCGAGCCTGGCCGCTGGCGGTGCTGTTGATGACGAACTTCGATTCATTTCGCGACGTGGCGGGGTATCGCGGCAGCCCGGTGTTCTTTATGAAGCGGGCGCAGATTTGCGCGATGGATCTGGCGCAGGCCTGGGCGGCGCGGGGCGGTCCGATGCTGACCGGTCTGGAGGAATTGACCGCGTTCGCGGATTATCGCGTGCCGCAAATTCTCCGGCATCTGGGCATCCTTCGCGTGTCCGAATCCCTTGCTGCGCAGATTGACGCGGGTCTGGAATTGGCGGCCGGGAGTGGTGAAGAAGTCGAGTTGCGGGCGGCCTCGATAGAGGCAGTGGATCGCATGAGCCGGCAATCGGGCAAAATGGGGAGACCGATTGCGCCTTGGGTGATCGATTGTCAGCTTTGGGAGCGTTCGCATGGGGCGGATGTGACTGTTCCGCATCACCGGACGCGGACGATTTATTATTAGATGGGAACACGGAGCGGGAACGAGAGAGCAGGGAAGCGGGACCGATTGAGTGCATGGAATCGGCGGGCTTGTCAGCCGCATGAATGGAAGGGTGCGTCGAGGACGCACCTGCAACGGCGCGGTTATAAGGTCTTGCGAGTCGCACGAAAGGGATGTGTTTGTGACGAATCATCGAATCGTAAGCGGATTGGAATTGTGCATGGGGTTTTTGCTTTGCGTGGCAATCGGGGTCGCCGGCTGCGCGCAACCGAAGGTAGACATCCCGGCCGGGTCGACGATCGAAGTCGCCTCGCAGGCGGCGCTGAAGGCGCGGGTGGCGAAGGATCCGGTGGCCTTCCTCCGCGAGGTGCATGCCGAAACGAGCAAATTGAAAGAGTTTACTACGGTCTTTATGCGTCAGGAACGACTGGGGGTGTTCAAGGAGCTGGCGCCGCTGGAGACGATTCTCGCGGAGTATCGTGATGAGCCGTTCAGCGTGCGGTTCACGTGGCTGGACAAAGGCTCGGAGTACAAGCAATGCGTCTTTGTTCGTGGCCGGGACGAGGACAAGGTCGTGCTGCTGCCGCGGAAGGGGCTGCTGGGTTTCCCGCCGGCGGTGCAGAAGTTCGCGCCGCAGCTCGCGGTCGAGTTCGGCAAGGCCCGCAATCCGATCACCGATTTCGGACCACGGCGGATGCTGGAGCGCGTGCTGGAAGGCATTGAGAAATCCGTCGAACTTGGCGGCGCGACGCTCACGGTGCGCGAGCCGACCGAGATCGGCCCGGCCAAGGAGCCGTGCCATCACATCGAGATTCGCTACCCGAAGGGCAGGGGAGTGACGGTCGCCCTGCAGGATCTGTACTTGAGTACCGCGACGTTAACGCCGGTGGGGACGTACCTCTGGCGCGCCGGCCGGGAAGAGCGCACCGAGGACACGCTCGATGCGATGTATCTTTACACGCAGATCGATACGAGCGTTCGGCTGACCGACGCGAACTTTCAGATCGACAAGGAAGGCAAGCCGACGCGAAAGCCCAACGGGATCAAGACCGCCGCCTTGACGGAGCTGGACGACGGCGTCGTGGACGAGGCGAATTCCGTTGAGCACGACGGCGGTTCGACGGATCCGGGCGAAGGCACGGATGGTGCGGCGGCTGATGCCATGCAGGAGCGTCCGGATACGCCGCAGAGGTAGGGATGCCTGCGTGGAAATAGAAGAGAACCGGAAATCTTAAACTGCCGTTTCCAGACTCCGTCGTGGCAGCGCCGGCTTCGGAATCGCAAAGTCCGGATCCGGGCAGGGTGTTGGGGAAGGGCGAAGCAACTGAAATCATCACGGCTAAGCCAACCGAACGCCGTCAGGCGGAGGTCATCTCCGCGCGCACATCCGCCGTTGGCCGGCGGGATGCCGGAGCGGAGAACGACCATTGCAGTCCCCACGCTTCTTATTTCCCGGCGATCGTCAGTTGCGCCTTGGCCCGGGCGATGGCGCGCTGCTTGGCAGCGGCGGTTGATTCGTCCTTGGCGGGCATGGCTTGGGCTTCTTCCAGCGCCTTGCGCGCCTGGTCAGCCGTGATGTTCTCCGCCAGGGCTGCGCGCTCGGTGAGGATGGTTACCTCATTCTTGAGTACCTGGGCGAAGCCGCCGTCGACGAAGACCTGCTGTGATTTGCCGGCATCGGTCTCGACGCGCAGGATGCCGGTGCCCAATTCGCAAAGCAGGGGGGCGCGCTGGTCGAGCACGCCGACAAGCCCGTCGTGCGCGGGGAGAACCACCGAAACCGCGTCCGTTTCGAGAACCTGCCGCTCGGGCGTGATCACGTTGCAGTGCAAAGGTGCTTTAGCCATGTCGGAATTGATACTGGAAACAATCCTCGCCGTCAAGGCGAGGGCGGGAAACGAGGACTGGGCGAGGCGGGACTCGAACCCGCACATCCTTGCGGATAGGGGATTTTAAATCCCCAGCGTCTGCCATTCCGCCACTCGCCCGGACGCTTCATCATTGTCTTGTTGTCCGGCCGCGTCAAACGACCACGACGGCGGCGCGATATGATTCCGGCATGATTCGCCGCGAGGCTCATGCGAAGCTCAACCTGACGCTTGCCGTTCTCGGTCGCCGGGCCGATGGCTTTCACGAGCTGGAATCCTGGGCCGTGCCGATTGCTCTGACGGATGAACTGCGCTTCGAAGCGGCGGATGATTTTCGCCTGATCATTGAACCACATGCCGCTGCTCCGTTGGCAAACGATGCAAGCAATCTGATTCATCGTGCGGCCCTGGCGCTGGCCGATGCAGCCGGTCAGGCGGCGCGGGTTCGTATCCGGCTCGTCAAAGGCATTCCAATCGGCGGCGGGTTGGGTGGCGGCAGCTCGGACGCGGCGGCGACACTTTCGGCGTTGAACGAACTCTGGAATCTTAACTGGTCAATCGATCAGCTCGCAGCCATCGGCGCGACGCTCGGTTCGGACGTAGCGTTTTTTCTAACAGGCGGCCAGGCCGTCATGCGGGGGCGCGGCGAGGTTCTTGCGCGCGCGAGAGGATGGCAGGGCTTCGCCGCGGTCATCGTCCCGCCATACGGTCTCTCCACGACCGATGTGTATCGCTGCCACGCGCGGCGCGCGGAGATTGCCCGAACGGATGCGCGCTCCCGGTCGACTGCGTCGCCGTGGGAAACGCGGGATATCGGAGCGGACCGGTTGCTGCCCATGTTGTTCAACGATTTGGAGGCGGCGGCCTTTGAAGTCGAGCCTCGTCTGGCGGAACTGCACGCGCGGTTGTCGCGAGGCGGTGGCCGGATTGTGCGCATGACCGGCAGCGGCAGTTGCTTGTTCACGCTCTTTGATGACGAATCCCATGCGCAGGCCTGGTGTGGGAAGATTGAACCGGTTCTGGCGACGGAAGAGCGCGTGAAAATCTCGCGAGTACTCGGCTGACCCGCGCGGACCACGAGAATCCGCTTGGTTTCGAATCGCTGTTGTGGTAGGCTTCGGAACCAGCGACCGACGCTTCGACTTTGATTGGCACCATGATGATCCGGAGGCCGCCTGATGAACATCACCGAGGTGAGGATCAAGCTGGTCGGAAGCAATTCCGAGCGACTGCGAGCGTTTTGCAGCGTGACGCTGGACGGCGAGTTTGTCATTCGGGACTTGAAGATCATCGACGGCGTCAACGGCCCGTTCGTGGCGATGCCGTCGCGCAAACTGGCCGACCGTTGCCGCAAGTGCGGGTGCAAGAATCATCTCCGGGCGCGCTTCTGCAATGAATGTGGCACACGATTGAATGACAACCGGGCCATTCGGGATGCCCAGGGGCGGATCAAGTTGCACGCCGACGTGGCCCATCCGATCAATCCCGCGGGGCGCGAGCGGATTCAAGACGAGATCATCCGGGCCTATCAGGAAGAATTGGCCCGCTCGGCCGAGCCGGGTTATCGACCAGCGGCGTTTGACGAAGACGACGACCTGGGGCCGTCCGAATACGACGAATTGATCGACGATCTCAAGCGTTCGGCTGCGGTGCGCTCCCATGCAGCAGCGAAAACCGAATCACCGGACGTCGACGTGGAAGCGTCCTCGCGCACCGAACCGAATTCGGCGCGAGAGCCATCGCATGCCGGTGGTCCTTCGAAGCCGCTGGGGCCGGGCGGTTCATTCAGCGCGGGGATTCTGTAGCACCCTCGGTGCGCAAGGCCGTCACGTACCGATCACGTCATCGAGTGCGGAAAGACTGACCACGACGTTGGCGAAGACGAAGATACGCCGGCGGTTCTCGCGAATGCCCAGCTTCTGCGCGGCGCAGATGTATTCTTCTTTCGTATCGTGCCCCTCGTTCCGATCACGAATGTCGGCCCGTTCCAGCCAGAACCCCTCCCGCGTGACGCGCTCAAGTGTGCCGAGATAGATCAGCGGCCCTGCCGTGTCCAACACGACTTTGCGGCCGACCAGCGCGGCGAGTTCAGTCGAACGGTCTCCACCATCGGGTTCGGGCGGAATCGTCGTCATGGTCAAAGCATCCTCCAATGGGATAGAATAAACAGAGATCGATCGGTGCGGCAGTTCCGGTGTGTGGACGGCCTGACCTCGTCAACGACAGGGCTTTCAAGCAAGGCAACGTACCAGTTGAGGATGAGTCGAATGAACCATCGAATCGGTGTCTGCTTGCTAAGCGGGGCGGCTGCGTGGTGTTTCGTTGGCGCGATGTGGCGACCGTCGGTGAACGAGGGCCGGTTTGCCGGCGCGCCGGCCGTCTACGGGATGCAGGACCCGCCGGCGCCGACGTCCGGTCCGAGCGATGCCGACGAAGAAGCGATGCAGGCGATGTTCGAGGGGCCGTATCGCGTCGAAGAGCGCAAGCTGACAAACAAGGAGATCAGCCGGATTCGCTACATGGAATTGCGCGGCATGCGCATGCGCACGGCGCAACCCGACCGCGTGACGGTGAAGGTTCCACGGGAGGCGATAGACGAGTTTCTGGTGAGCATGGAGGGACATCCCGATTTTGCCGAGGAGCGCAATCGGCGCGATTTTCTGAAGCAGACGCCGGCACAGAAACTCCACGCCATGGCGTACTACAAGCGCGAGGAGTTCGCCGACAAAGTGGAGATCTTGACCGACCCGGAGGTGTTCGCCGAGTTCAAGCGCAACGTGCTTCCGCCGATCCTGCGAAGCTGCGCGACCTCCGGTTGTCACGGCCCCGGCGCGCCGGTCGAGCAGGTGAAGTTTCGACTGTTCAAGGATCCGAAGAAGACCAACAGCGCGTTGTACGGCAATTTCATCCTGCTGAACGAGCTGGGCCATAAGGGCCGGCCGCTCATCAACCGCGCGCAGGTGTCCAATTCCTTGATCCTGACTTACCTGCTGCCGGAATCGGAAGTGCGGCCCGAGCTTCGGCACCCCGGCGACATCAAGTTGAAGCCGTTGTTCCGTAGTCGCAGCGCGATGGGGTTCAAGCGAATCGAGGCATGGATCGCATCGTTGCGCAATCCTCCCAGCGACTACGGCGTACACCTCGTGCATCGTGGTGATTCGGACGCGCCGCCGGGGCCGGGCGACCAGTTCCTGCCGTAGGTTCAGAGTTAACAGAAGGCCGTTCGTCACGTGCCCGAGGGCTGCGAAGCGGGGGGCGGGGCCGATACCGCGGCGTCTGAAGGCTGCGAGCTGGGCGGTTGCGCGGGCTGGGACGCGGCCGCGACGGGGGGCGATTGATTCGGCGCAGGCTCCGCGGGCTGGCTTGTTGCCTGCCTGGCCAATGCCGCGCGGATCGCACTTTCCTGAATCACCTGAAGAATGCGCTGATACTCGGCGGACTCTGCCGCCGGCTGGGATGCGTTGCCACCGTGTTGTGATGGGCGCGGGCTCGCGAGCGGACGATCGAATTGCTCTACGTTGGGCGATTTGAAGGAGGAGGTCTCGGCGTCGGGCGCCACGTCCGCGAGCATCGTCGCGCCCAGGTTGAGTATCGCCAGCGCGGCTTCTTCCTTGGTCTTGGCCTTGGCCAGCGCGCGGGCCAGCGCTGCTTGCTCCGGTTTAAGCGTACTCAAAACCGCATCGGTGACGACATCGGATCGGCCGCTGCCTTGCTTCACAAGCTCCTGTATCGCCGCGTCCTTCTTGGCCGAGTCTTCTTCAATTCGCGCCAGCCGCTCGTGCAGCCCCTCTTTCTCGGTGCTGACACGTGAAAACTGCCGAACGGTCCACCAGGAGATTCCGAACATCGCGAGCAGGCCGGCGCAGACGCCAACGAGCGCCCGGTGCTTGAGCACGGCCTTCTTCAGCAGATACGCGCCGGTCGCCTGTTTCGCCGAGATCGGCTCACCGGCGAGGTAGCGTCGCACGTCCTGCGCGAATCCGTCCACGGACTGGTAGCGGTTGTCCTTGTTCTTCTCGAGTGCTTTGAGTGTGATGGCCGCCAGTTCCGCATCGATCTTCGGGTTGTGCCTGGTCGGGAAGACCGGCTCGGCATGCGCGATGTTTTGAAGCGCCTTTCCGATGGCGCCGCTCGTGTCGTAAGGCAGCTTTTTGCAGATCGCCTCGTACAGCACAACGCCCAGTGAATAGACGTCTGTCCGAATATCGACGCTGTTCGGATCGGCCGATGCCTGCTCCGGCGACATGTAGGCCGGCGTGCCGATGATCGGCGCCGAGATCGACGTGGTCACATCGCCCAGCGCGCCGCTCTTGGCGAGACCGAAATCGAGAATGTGCGGCTCGCCTTCGCCGTCGACGAGAATGTTCGACGGCTTGAGATCGCGGTGAACCACGCCGCGCTGATGGGCGTAGCCCACGGCCGCGAAGATTTTGAGCATGAGTTGCAGCGTGTCGCGAATCGAAAGATTGTGCACGCGCAGGTAGTCGTTCAACGGAAGGCCGTAAATAAACTCCATCGCATAGTACATTCGACCGTCGGACGTGCCGCTGTCATAGATTGGGATGATGTTCGGATGGCGCAGACCTGCTGCGAGCGAAATCTCGCGCTCGAAGCGCTTGCGCGCCGACTCGGTCGCGAACGGCCCCTCCAGCAACACCTTCAGCGCCACGACGCGCCGCGTGGAAATCTGAATGGCGCGATAGACCAATCCCATTCCGCCGCGCCCGATCGGCTTTTGAACTTCGTATCCGGCGACACTGGGAAGCGGCTGACTCGAATCGCCGCCGTTTGTCCGAGCTGACGATCCGCCGAAGTGCCCTTCAACAGGACGCGCGAGCGTGTCATCCGCCGCCGACGACGCACCGGACTTGCTAAGCGGTTCCAGCAGGTGCAACCCGCGCAAGTGCTCGCGCAGCACCTCGGCGTGCTGTGGATTTTCCGCGAGAAACGAGTCCTCGGAGATCGATTCACCGCGCGCGCGCCGATCGAAGAACTCGTTTATGAGTTCACCCAGGTGTTCGTCGAGCGCGTCATCCGGGGAATCAAAGGCTTGCGGGTCAGCAGGATTCATTCCGTTTCGACACTTTCGGCGCTGTTCCGGTCGACTAGCCGGTGCGCGGATCCTCTCTCCTATAAGTGTTGCACCAAGTTCGCGGTTTGTTCAATTGAAAATCACACAGGGCTAAATCGACCGGGCTCGGCTTGTAATCCTATGCGGCAACTGGGGTTATGTTCTGCATGAATCGCCAGTCGCCGATTACAATCGAACCGGATTTTTGCAACCACCGGCGTTTTTTCGCTTTTAAAGGCCTTTCGCCGACTCGTCTGTTATTCTAGGCAGGTCAGGTCGAGATGCCGATGACGAAGGCATTGCCGGCCGACGTGCCTGTTCCATGGGGTCGCCTTTGTCCGACTCGACTGCAACGAAGCTCCTCATACAGCGTGCCCGGAAGGGCAACGAAGAAGCGATCCAGCGCTTACTCGTTTTGTACCATCCGCGCCTCCATGCCCGGCTGCTTCGCCAGATGGACGCGACGATGAAGTCGCGGATCGAGCCGGAGGACATCCTCCAGCAGGTTTATCTGGAGACGTTTCGGGCCATCGATCAGTTCGAGTACCAGGGCAAGGATTCCTTTCTCCGCTGGATGTACGCCATTCTTGATCGAAAGCTGATCGACGAGCACCGTGCCATGCGGGCCGATCGTCGTGACGTGCGACGCGAAGTGAAACAGGCGCCGCAAACGAGCGGCCAAACCAGTTACGTCGATCTGATGGCGCGCATCATGTCACAAACCGGCACCCCCAGCCAGGCGGTGCGGCGGGACGAAGCCATTGACGTGCTGGCCGAATGCATTGCGGCGCTGCCCGATCATTATCGCGATGTGATCCAGATGCGGTTCATTGAGGGACGACCCGTCTCGGAAGTCGCCAAGCAGCTCAAACGCTCCATCGGTTCGATTCACATGATCTGCCACAGGGCGCTGCGCCATCTGCGCGAAGAGGCCGAGCGCATGGGGATTCATCGCGATTTCTGATGGTTGGGTCTGGTGAGTGATAAAGCGCCGCTACGACTCGAGATCGTGCGCCGCGGCAGGTCACGCGCCTTGCGCAGCGCCTCTTCCATCGTGCCGTAGATCGACAGCCATTCGTGGCGCCCCTTCCAGCCGGCCTTTGCCATGAGCTTGAGCACCGATGGTCGCGCGCCGCCGATGATGACGTTCGCGCCGGCGCGGCGGAGCTTCTCCATGGCCGATTCGAGATTGACCAGTCCGGTGGCGTCCATCACCGGGACGGAGGCCATGTCGAGAACAACGATTCGTATGCCGCGTTCGACGGTGCGCAGGGAACTCATGGCTTTCTGCGCCGCGCCGAAGAAGAGGGGTCCGGCGATTTCATAGATCACCACGTCGGGCGGCAGTGCCTCCTGCCGAGCCAGAGGATGAGATGAGACCAGTTGCACCGTGGATACATCGGCCATGCGCCGCATGAAGAGCAACGCCGCCAGCACGACGCCGACGCTGACGGCGATCATCATGTCGAACAGCACGGTGAGCGCGAAGCAGGTGAGAAGCACGAGGACGTCGGACCCGGGGGCGACGCGAATCACGTGGATGAAATGCTTGGTTTCGCTCATGTTCCATGCGACCACAAGCAGCAGCGCCGCCATGGAGGCCATCGGTAGATAACCCAGCAGCGGAGCGAGCAGCAGAACGGCCAACAGAATGAACACGGCGTGCGTCATCGCGGCAATCGGAGATCGCGCGCCGGATCGAATGTTCGTGGCGGTTCGGGCAATCGCGCCGGTGGCGGCGATTCCTCCGAAGAACGGTGAGGCGATGTTGCCGATGCCCTGTGCGATCAATTCGACGTCGGGATCGTGCTTTTCGCCGGTCATGCCATCGGCGACGACGGCCGATAGCAGTGACTCGATCGCTCCGAGCATGGCGATCGCAAAGGCCGGACCGATCAGCGCGCGGAGGGTCGCCAGTGAGAGGTTGAATTCCGCACCGCCGGGTCCCGGTGCCTTCCACGGCCAAGCCAGTACGGGGGGCAGTTGCGGCACGCCGGCGTGCGTGACGCCGTTGAGCGTGTACGAAAAGCGGCTGGCGATGGTGTCGATTTCAATTCCGTGTCCCAATCGGCAGGCAAAATAAGCCACAGCAGACGCCAGCGGCAGCGCCACGAGGGGGGAAGGAATGCGCCGCGTGATCTTCGGCAGCAGGACGAGGACCGCGAGGGTGAGCAATCCGATGAGCAGGTCGGGCGCATGGTATCGCGGCATCGCAATCGCAAGCGCCTGCACCCGCTCGTGAAAATGTTCCGGCATATGGTCGATCGTCAGGCCGAAGAAGTCGCGCATTTGCATCGTGGCGATGACGACGGCGATGCCGGATGTAAAGCCCGTCGTGACCGGATACGGGATGAACTCAATGAGTTGTCCCAGCCGCATGATGCCGGCGACAAACAACAGAGCGCCTGCCATCATCGTGGCAACCATCAGTCCGCCGAGGCCGTATTGCAGGGCGATCGGTGCGAGAATAACAACGAACGCGGCGGTCGGACCGGAAACCTGCACCGGCGAGCCGCCCAGCAGCGCAATAAGCCCGCCGGCAACGATGGCCGTGTAAAGACCGTGCTGCGGGGGAACGCCGGAAGCAATGGCCAGCGCCATGGAGAGCGGCAGGGCGACAATTCCGACAACAAGCCCTGCCAGAATGTCTCGCTTGAGATCCGCGAGGCGGTATCCGCGGGAGAGGCAGGTTCTCAAGGCCGAGGCGATGCGGATTCGGTGTGCGGGTAAGGCGGAGACAGGTGTTCGATGGCGATCCGGCATATATCCAGGCGACGGGCACTTGGCTTGAATCAGTCGCCTACTGGAACGACAAAGTGCTGGGTGGGCTGATTGTACAGTTCATTCGGCGTCCTTGACAGGTATCGACGGCTCCGTTAAGAAAGTTTAGCGAGGTCGCTCTGGGATCGGCGACTCGATGCGTGTCGCACAAGCGCCGCGCGTAACAACATTTGTTGAGAGGATCGCTCGCATGTTGTCCAACCTACTCATGCTTGCTCAAGACGATGGCGCGGTTTTCACGATGCGAAATGGGCTGCTGCTGCTGGTGATCATTGGGATTCTCGTCGGGTACAAGATTTATAAAAACAAGACGATGAGCTGATCCCACGCGGGTCCTGGGGGGCAGTGCGTACCGACTGCCGCACAGGACGGGCTTGTTTGGTAGTGCCCCCGATGTCAGCGTGCTGCGTCGTGTGGATGCCAATTAAGCGGGCAGCCCTCGCAGTTCGCCTGCGCTTTGCAATGGCGCTTGGCAACTTCCACCAGCAAAGCGTGGTATTCATTGTACACCTGCGTGTCGCGCGGAATGCTGCGCTCGAAGAGTGCCTGGGTCTTGTGGTAATCGGGTTTCCAGCCGATCAGGCGGTGTCGTCGAAGCACCCGCTGGGTATAGGCATCCACGACAAAGCTTGGCTTGTTCAGCGCATAAACCAGGATCGAATCCGCGGTTTCCGGGCCGATCCCGTTCACTTGCAGCAGCGCGGCTCGCGCGGCGGCGGTATCAAGGCGTCGAAGTCTCGCCAAGCTGCCGCCGTATCGCTCCCCGAGCCACGTCACGAAGGCCTTGAGGCGTTTGGCCTTGATATTGAAATAGCCCGCCGGCCGAATCAATGTTGCCAGACGGCGCGCCTGGACAGCGCGAAGCGCCCGCCATGACAGCAGCCGGGCCGCCTTCAGGTTCGCGATGGCGCGTTCGACGTTTCGCCAATTGGTATTCTGCGTCAGGATCGCGCCGACCACGACCTCCGTCGGCGAATCGCCCGGCCACCAGCCCTGCGGACCGTAAGCGTGAAGGAGCACGCGGTAGAATCGGCGGATGATTGCAGCGTCGGCGTCGGCCATGCAAATTGAAAATTCCGAACATGCACGTTGCGGTCTGCTCCCGCGCCGGGTAATGATACTCGTTTATGCCTCGTCGCGCCGCTCGCCGTAAACCTCCCGCCACGCTTCCCAAACGCCCGGCCAAACGCCGAGATTCCGAACCCGTGCGCTACTGGGAGGTGAGTCAGCGCCCGCTGCAATGCCTCGCGTTCCTTGCGCCCATGATCGCCGCCTACGAGCTTGGCATGATCTGGTTGCACGGCAGCGCGCTTCAGCAGCAACGACCGTTTCTCGCCGCGCAGCAGATTCTTCAGTGGTTCTTCAGTCTGTTCGGTGCGACCGGCTACTACCTGCCAGGAGCCGCCCTGATTGCGGTGCTGCTATTCTGGCACTTGGCGAGTCAGCATCCCTGGAAAGTCGAGGGCTGGCCCCTGGGCGGCATGGCGGGCGAAAGCGTGCTGCTGGCGATTCCGTTGTTGCTGCTGAATGACTGGATTCCCGGGCTTGCGGCGCGCTCGGCCGTCGCGCAAGGGGGAACGGTCGGGAGCGCCGTCCTTCTCCAGGCTGCGAACGGCACCGGGAGTCGATTGGATGATTTGCTCCTTAGCGTCGGAGCGGGGCTATACGAAGAACTCGTCTTCCGCCTGATGATTATTTCGCTCCTGTCGTTTGTGATCAGTGATGTCGGGCGGGCACGTCAGTCGATCGGTGTGGCCTGTGCGGTCATCGTCTCATCGTTGCTCTTCGCCGCGCACCATTACGCGCCGATCGGCGCCGAGGAGTTCACGAGCGGGGGCTTTGCTTTTCGCAGTGCGGCGGGAGGGTATCTCGCGGGCGTCTATGTTCTGCGGGGTTTTGGCCTTGCCGTCGGTTGCCACGTTGTTTATGACGTGATGGCGTTCTTAATTTGAGGCCCCTTGGATGCGCAGTGGCAAGCAGGAAAGAATCCGGGCGGTGGAACGGTTTCAATCGCGGAAAGCGAGCATTACGCTACTGGACGTCGCTTCAGATTCGTCATATATTCTTCCGCCCGCAGGCGTTGTCGTGGTCGCCTGGCGGAAAGGACCCGGGCGTGTGTCCGAGTGGCCAAAGGAGACGGGCTGTAAACCCGTTGGCTCTGCCTACGCTGGTTCGAATCCAGCCGCGCCCAATCAAAACTCGTGTTTCCTCCGTGGACGGATCGCCACGGTCGATTTGCCTTTGCTGACGGGCCGGCCGGGCGAATCCAGGGCCATGGGCAAAGGATGCCACCGGTCGAATGAACCTTCCCAACCAGATCACCTTGGCACGGCTGGTTCTGGCGATCGTGTTCTTCTGCCTCCTTGGTGTGTTTGAATGGCCTCGCCGGGTCGATCAGGCCTGGATGATCGAGTCCGCCTTCTGGCTTTTTATCATCGCGGCGCTGTCGGACATTCTCGACGGCTACCTCGCGCGGAAGCAGAACCAGGTCACGTCGTTCGGGCGCATTCTCGATCCGTTTGTTGACAAAATTCTTGTTTGCGGCGGATTCATCCTGCTTCTGGGGCCGGGCTTTCATGACGAAACCGGCGCGTCCGTGACCGGATTGGCGCCTTGGATGGTGGTCGTCATCATCGCGCGCGAGTTGCTTGTCACCAGCCTACGCGGATTCAGCGAAGCCGGCGGTACGCCCTACGCGGCCAACCTCTGGGGCAAGGTGAAGATGCTGCTTCAGTCGATTACGATTCCCCTGATTCTCAAGTCCATCCATGCGTGGCGCGATATCGAGTGGGTCATGACCACCCGGAGCATCATGATCTGGATCACGGTCGGCGTCACCATCCTAAGCGTCGGGTCGTACCTTGTCGCCTCGCGGCAGGCGCTCTCGCAGCGCGCCCGTGGCTAGAATCGGAGCGCGCCGGTGATTGATCTCGTCAAGGCGATGGTCCTCGGAGTGATCGAGGGCCTTAGTGAGTTCCTCCCGATCTCCAGTACCGGCCATCTCATCGTCGCGATGCCGCTGCTCGGGGTGGACGGCGAACAACCGGCGTGGAAGGCTTTCCTGTATTTCATTCAGATCGGCGCGATCCTCGCCGTGCTGCTTCATTTTCGCAGGCACCTTCTGTCGGCCGTTTTGTCCGTGCCGCGCGGCGGAATCACCAGCCACCTCATCACAAAACTTGTTGTCGCCATGCTGCCTGCGGCGGTCATCGGCCTGCCGCTGAACGACTACGTCGAGAAGATTCTCGAAAAGCCCGTCCCGGTCGGAATCGCCCTGATCCTCGGAGCGATCGCGATGATTCTGATCGAACGGAAGTACCGTCGCACCACCGGGCCCGGAATCGACGACGTCACCCTGCGCCAGGCGTTTCTGATCGGCCTCGCACAAGTTGTTTCCATCATTCCTGGTACCAGCCGCGCCATGGCCACGATCATGGGAGGCATGGTCGTCGGCCTCCCTGCGCCGACCGCCGCGCAATTTTCATTTTATCTTGCGATCCCGACGCTCCTGGGAGCAGGTGTTCTCAAGCTCATCAAACACCGTCACGCGATCGGGTCCGAGCAGGCAGCGGTGCTGGCAGTCGGATTTGCAATCTCGTTTACCGTGGCATGGGTGGTCGTAGCCGGCTTGATGAAGTACCTGCAAACACGCACGCTGACTCCTTTTGCGGCCTATCGCATCATTCTGGGGCTGGTCGTCATTGGCTGGTGGCTTGGGGTTGAATAGCCCCCCCCCGGATCGTTGCCCGCTTGCGGGTGCGGTGGAACCGCAACGTGCGGCTCTTCTCGTAGATTGTCTTAACCACGCGCTCGCTCAACAGGGAAAGCGGTCGATCGGAATCGTGCCGCAAAAATCGAGTGAGCACGGCGCAGCCGCCGCGCAGAAATTGCGCGTCGGAATGATCAAGTTGCCTGAAATGGGTTAATGGATCATGCGCAGGCAGGCCGGCCGCCGAAGGCCATTGATCGCCGGAGCCTTGGAGCAAAAAAATTGTAAAAATTTTTCGAGATTCCTCTGGAACACGACGGTGGATGGAGGTATATTTTCCCCGCCGCAAGAGTTTCAAGGAGGAAATGCTCGAACTCTTTCATTCCTCGGCAAGGATGCCGAGGCTCGAATCTGCACCCACACTGTTGACTACACCGGTCAGTTCACGGATGGACCGTGCGCGCGCACTTCCTCCTCGGGTTCGCGCGCAGTGCCAGCAACGGAGTGTGAGGCATGAATTCCTCTCGCGGCGACGTCAAAGGGCTTTGGAAGAAGTACTTGAGCAGCCGAGCGATCAAGATTCGCAATCTGCTCGTCGAGCACTACCGCCCGCTGGTGCACATGCAGGCGGCCCGGCTTGCCCAGAAGCTCCCGGCACAGGTCAGCTACGACGAGATCTGCTCCGCCGGGTACGACGGCCTGATGGAAGCCGTCCAAGCCTACGACCCCAAACACAAGGCCAAGTTCGAGACGTTCTGTCAGCAGCGTATCCACGGCGCCGTCATGGACTGGCTTCGTGCGCTTGATGGCCAGTCTCGCACCGTGCGCAGCTTTGAAAAGCAGAGGATGTTGCACAAGGAAATCCTCGATTCCGAGCTGGGCCGGCCGCCGACCGAGACGGAGTTGTCGGCACACATGGGGATCAGCCACGAGCGCTTCGCGGAACTGTCCCGGTTGAGCCGCCTGGGGCACGAGGTGCATCTGTCGGCCGTTCAATCCGA
Organism: Planctomycetia bacterium; assembly: GCA_015200345.1. Taxonomy (NCBI): domain Bacteria; kingdom Pseudomonadati; phylum Planctomycetota; class Planctomycetia; species Planctomycetia bacterium. The sequence continues at coordinate 60,469 of CP054187.1, forward strand.
CGACGACAGCCATCGTGGTTCGCCGAGCGGGTGGGACGTGTCGGACGTTCACGCCGTTGATCCTTCGCAGCGGATCTCGCGGCAGATGCTGACCGACTACATCACGCGGGGGTTGAACCGGGAGGAGCGGCTCGTGCTCGTGCTCTATTACACCGAGGGTCTGACGATGGCCGAGATCGGTCTCGTGCTGGACCTGTCCGAGTCGCGGGTCAGCCAGATTCACAAGGACGTCATCGCCCGGCTGCGCCGCCGTTTTAAGGACGAGGTGGCCGAACTGGTGGCTTGATCGACTGCCTTGTGGAGAGGGAAAGCCAGATTTATGACGCCGGCAGGCCTTTGCCGGCTGGGGGGGCTTATTGTTAGTGAGGGATCGGGGCATCCTTGCGCCTCGTGAACGGTCGCGTCCGTGTGGTGCAGCCGGTAGTCTGTCCTTGCAGCTGCTTGTCTTCACGTGCTACGCCGGCCGGTTCTGATTGGTTCGAAAGAAATTCACAAGGCCGCCGCGAGGGGTCTGGATGCATCGGTAGTTGTTGCTACCGGGATGGGGGCATTCAGTCCGCCAGCGGAGGGGTACCGGAGAGCCGATTCGTCTCGGCCATGGCGCAACAAAGAAGATCGGCCCCGCAAGGGCCGTCGAACTTACGCCTTCAATTCGAGGCGCGGTCGTACATCCGACGCGATGCCCAAGCAAGGGTTATTGACCTACGGCTCGCCTTAACGGCATGGTCATGCATCGCGGGCCACCCAGGCCGCGCACCAGCTCCGAGCCGGAAATTTTCAGCACGTTCACCCCGGCGGACTCCATCGCCGCGATCGTGCGGACGTTGCGCCGATAGGTGCAGGCGACGCCGGGGGCGATGGCGAGGATGTTTGTGCCGTCGGTGCGCTGCTCGCGATTGGCGAAGTGCTCATCGCCGCCGCCGGTGCGGATGACGCGCAATTCGCGGCCGAACTCGTCGCTCAAGATCTCCTTGAGCGATCGCGAATCGACTTTTTGCACGATGCCGCCGCCGCCGTCGGTGGCGATCTGCGTGATGGGCATGGCGCGTTCCATGATGCCGGGGTACCAGACCACGACGCCAATATCGACTATTGTAAAAACCGTGTCGAGGTGCATGAACGTCCGCTCGGTCGGGATCGGAATTTCGTAGAACCGCTTCGCATGACCGCCGGCGAAGGCCTTGCGCGCCAGCGCCTTGATCGTCTCGCTGCGCGTCCGCTCGCTGACGCCGACCAGAACGGCTTCCTCGTTGATCACGATCACATCGCCGCCTTCGATGGTGAAAGGACGATCCTCCAGCGGGAATTGTGAACCGCCATAGGCGATCGTGTGGCCTTCGAACTCGGGATGATGCTCCAGCACCGCCCGCACCAGCAGCGTCTCGCGGACGCGCTCGGTGTAGTGCATCTTGCAACTGACGACGCAGCGATTGACCACGACGGCCGGGTCGCGGCTGAAGTAGGCGTTGGGTATCGGTGGGAGGATGAACGTCGTGCGGACCGCGCCATCCAGCACGCTGCGACCGGTCAACTCCGCGTATTCACCGTGAGTCAAGCCTCGGAACAGGATTCGCACCAGTACGTCGTCGGGCGTGCGCGCGGGATCGAGCAGATCGGGCGCGATGGCCGGCGCCTGCGCCGCCGTGCAAACCTGTTCGACGACCTTGGCCTTGACGAGCGGCTGCCCGCGAAACAGCTCGAGCAGCAGAGACTCCAGGTACAACACGCGGATGTCGTGATCGATCATCTCGCCGACGAATTCATCGTGTTCCTCCTGCATGCCGGTGAGGAAGGGGATGTCTTCGAACAGGAAGCGTTTCATGTTCTCATGCGTCAGCCGGTCGATTTCGTCGCCGGGCCGATGGACGAGCACGGTTTCGAGTTTGGCGTATTCGTTGGGGATGTAGAGTTGCATGGGTGATTCGCGTTAATTGCCTGTCGCTCAACGGAATACGGTTGAATCCGGGGATTGTACGGGCCGATCGCCGAATGCGGAAGCCGCTATCTCGATTTGACGGTGCTTCGATCGGCGGCTTTACCGCGGTCTCGGCAAGCGTCACAATAACGCAGCTTTGGCTGATCCGTTCACCAGAAGGGGATGCCCCATGCGATTCGACACCATTGTTGCCAACGGCACCGTCGTCAATGCGAACAAATCCACCAAGGCCGATGTCGGCATCATCGGTGAGACCATCGCCCGCGTCGAGAAGGGCCTCGCGAAAAAGGCCGCCGCCGACGGCACGCGGATCATCGACGCGACCGGCTGCTACGTCATCCCCGGCGGAATCGACGTGCACGTTCACCTCGCGCTGCCGTTCTGCGGCACGACGTCGTCGGATGATTACAACACCGGCACTCGGGCCGCGGCGCGCGGCGGCGTCACGAGCGTGATTGACTTCGCTATTCCATATGCCGGCGAGTCGCTGCAACAGGCAGTCGATAACTGGATGGCCAAGGCCGACGGTAAGGCATGTGTGGATTACACATTCCACGTTGCGTTGACCGACTGGAAGCGGCACCGCGGCGAGATGGCCGACATGGTGAAAAAGGGCTTCCCGACGTTTAAGCAGTTCATGATCTACGCGCGCGAGGGCTGGCAGGCGGACGACGCGGCGATTTTCGGAGCGCTGGAGCAGGTGCGCGATCTGAACGGCATGTTGCTGATCCACGCCGAGAGCAGCCGCGTGCTGGATGAATTGATCGAGCGGCATCACAATGAAGAGGAGATGCGCAAGCTCGGGGCGCAGCTGCACAGCATCACGCGACCGAACTTCATCGAGGCCGAGGCGATTCAGCGCGCGGTGACGTGGGCCGAGGCGACCGGCGGACGGTTGTACATCGTGCACATGTCGACGGCCGAGGGGACGGACATCATTCGCGCGGCGCACAAGCGAGGATTGAACAACGTGTTCGCCGAGACGTGCGCGCAGTACCTGGTGCTGGATGATTCGCTGTTCGAGGGGCCGGACGGACACCTGTACGCCTGCTGCCCGCAGATCAAGAAGAAGCGCGATCAGAAGCGGCTGTGGAAGGGTCTGGCGAGCGGTACGGTCTGCGTTGTCAGCACGGATACGTGCACGTTCACGCGCGAACAAAAAGCAATGTGGCAGGGCGACTGGACGAAGATTCCGATGGGCCTGCCAGGGCTGGAGACGTTATTGCCGATTGTCTATACTCACGGCGTGCTGAAGGGCAAGCTCTCGATGCAGGAATTCGTAGACAAGGTGTGCACCAGCCCGGCGAAGATCATGGGTCTGGGCGATCGCAAGGGCGCGATCAAGAAAGGATACGACGCCGATATCGCCATCATCCACCCCAAGCACCGCATCGAAGTGAAGCCGTCGGAGATGGAGACCAACGCCGATTGGTCGCCTTACGAGGGATGGAAACTGGCGGGCTTCTCGCGGACGACGCTGTCGCGCGGGCGCGTGATCGTGGACGATTACAAGTTCTGCGGCCAGAACGGCTGGGGCAAGTGGCTGCGGCGCGAGTCGGCCGGCGTGGTGTAGCGCCGACAACGATGAATCGTGAACGTCCGATCATGCCGAGCGATCGTTGAGATAATTGTGTTCCAGCGCGTCAAAGAGCCGCGAGCTTCAGCTCGCGCGGCGCTGCGTACTGCGCGAGCGTTTCCGCGCGTCAAAGAGCCGCGAGCTTCAGCTCGCGCGGCGCTGCGTACTGCGTGAAGCGTTCACGCGCGATCTGCGCGAGCGTTTCCGCGCGTCAAAGAGCCGCGAGCTTCAGCTCGCGCGGCGCTGCGTACTGCGCGAAGCGTTCACGCGCGATCGGTGAGCCGCGAGCTTCAGCTCGCGCGGTGCTGCGTACTGCGTGAAGCGTTCACGCGCGATCGGTGAGCCGCGCGGGCTGAAGCCCGCGGCTCCTTGGTTTTGCCCGCGGCTCCTTGGTTTTGTCCGCGGCTCCTGGTTTTGCCCGCGGCTCATCATGACGTGAAGGCACCAAGTTTTGGACCTGTTTTCAAAACAGCGTGATGAAGCCATGCGGCGGGTCAGCCCGCTGGCGGCGCGGATGCGCCCGCGCACACTCGACGAGTTCGTGGGGCAGCGGCATTTCCTCGGACCGGGCAAGCTGTTGCGGCGATTGCTGGATGCGGACCGGCTGACGAGTGCGATCTTCTACGGCCCGCCGGGCACGGGCAAGACAACGCTCGCACACCTCATTGCCGAGCACACGAAGGGCGCATTTGAAGCGACCAACGCCGCGTCGATCGGAGTGAAGGAAATCCGTGAAATCATCGCCCGCGCGAAGGAGCGCGTCCTCGGCGATGGCCGGCGGACGGTGCTGTTTCTTGATGAAATCCACCGCTTCAACAAGGCGCAGCAGGACGTACTGCTCGGCGACGTCGAAGCGGGCGTGATCATTCTCATCGGCGCGACGACGGAGAATCCGTTTTTCACGGTGAACGCGCCGCTGGTCTCGCGCAGCCAGGTGTTTCAGTTCGAGCCGCTCTCGAATGAAGACATCGTGGCGCTGCTGCATCGCGCGGCCGCCGATGCCGAGCGCGGCTTGGGTGCGCTCAAGGTGCAATTATCCCCGGAGGCAGCGTTGTTTCTCGCCGAATCCAGCGATGGCGACGCGCGGCGGGCGCTGGGCGGTCTGGAGGTGGCGGCGTTGTCGCAGCGTGCCGCCGCGGAAGGCGTCGCGGGCGCGGCAAAAGCGACGGGTGAACCGCTTCTTATCACGCTGGAAATCGCGCAAGACAGCATCCAGCGTAAGGCGATTGTTTATGACGCCGCGGGCGACCAGCATTACGACGCGGCCAGCGCGCTGATCAAGTCGATGCGAGGCAGCGACCCGGATGCGACGGTCTATTGGCTGGCCCGCATGCTGGAGGCCGGCGAGGATCCGCGATTCCTCGCCCGGCGAATCGCCATTTGCGCGGCCGAGGACGTGGGTAACGCCGATCCGCTGGCACTGGTCGTGGCGAGCGCTGCGGTGCAGGTGACGCTGCTGGTCGGCATGCCGGAGTGCCAGTTGCCGCTGGCGCAGGCGGCGATTTACATTGCCTGCGCTCCCAAGAGCAACGCCAGCGCGATGGCCATCTGGAACGCGGCGAAGGACGTGCGCGAGGGTCGGACGATTCCCGTGCCGCGGCATCTTCGTGACACCCATTACCCCGGATCGAAGCAACTGGGCCACACGGGTTATCAATACGCCCACGATGCGCCGGGTGGCGTCGCGGCGCAAGACTATCTCGGCGTGGATCGGTCGTACTACACGCCGACCGATCGCGGTCATGAGCGCGTGATGGGAGAATACCTGGCGAAGTTCAAGGCGCTTCGCGAGGGAAAAGCGAACCCGCCTTCCGGGCAGGCCAGGTAACGATGTCTACCTTATGCCTTTATGAAGTCAATGCAACGTGCGCGGACGCCGCGACGGCGGACGCATGGGTGCGATGGATGCGCGACCGGCACATCGCCGACGTGGTGGCTGCGGGGGCGATGTGCGGACGGGTGTTGCGGATTGACGGAATCCCGCATGGGTTCGTCGCGCAGTATGAGTTTGCCTCGCGCGCGGAGCTGGAGAAGTACCTTTCGCATCACGCGCCGCGGCTGCGCGCCGAGGGGCTGGAGAAGTTCGGCGATCGCGTCCAATGCACACGGCGGGTGTCGGAACTGATTGGCTGATGGGCGCGTCAGAATTCCTGCGCGCGAAACGCCCGGCTCCCGACGCGCATCGCCAGGCCGCAGGAAGCCAAGCCGAGTGTCACCATACCGGCAAACAGCCCGCCGCTCACGAGATCGAGCGATTCCAGGCTGCCGTTTCCGACGAGCCGGACGCAGATGCCGCCCATCATGGCCGCGTTGGCCGCCACCAGGGCCACGCTCGCGACGAGGTTGACCGTGCCGCCCAGGCCCGATGCGATGCGGCTGGTGTTTCGCTCCTGATAGCTGGGCATCCGCGCGCCCAGTCCGATCGCCAGACCGCACAGACCGATGCACGTTGCCGTCACGCCCCCCAGTTGCACGAGCGCCATCGCCGGGGGCAGGTCCAGTGCACGAACAGAAAGCGCCGACACGACCAGCGCCGCCAGCATCGTAATCGTGACCGCGTACGCCAGTTTGGCGCGAAGCACGCGGGGCCGATCGAACGGGCACAGCCCCAGCAGCCACATGTTCTTGCCTTCCATGGAGATCATGGGAAAGACAAAGCGGCTCGTAAAGGTCGAGAGGATGAGCGTGACCGCGCCGAAGCTCAAGAAACAGATCAGCGCCTGCCACGGAAGGGAGAAGCCGTCCGGCCGCGTCGTCGGGAGATAGAACAGATACAATGCGAGAAGACCGAAGAGAATGACCAGTTGCGACCATTGCAGCGGATCGCGCAGAAACGCGCGCACGTCTTTCAACACGAGCCAGCGGGACGGCTCCGGCAGATAGAAGAACAGCCCGCGCGTGAGCAACGCCGAGAATCGACCGGTGTAGCCGCGCGATCGGCTCAAGCCGCTGTGCGCGTTGGCATACGCGCGAAGCAATCGCGCGCCGACGATTGTCACCGCGGCCCAACTGAAGAACAGCGCGGTGGCGATCGTAACCGCGAGGTAGAACGAGGCCATGGCGGGCTGGTCGTCGATGGCGAAGCGGATCGTGTTCGTGACCCAGGTGGAGGGGAGCAGGGCGGCCTTGAGATATTGCAGTTCGCCAAGAAAACGATGCAGCCATTCTTTGGAGTCGAGCGAGGAGATGGCCCAAAGCCGGCCCCACCAGAGAACGACGCCGATCAGAACCGCACCGCAGGAGTAGATGAGAGTTTGCTTCGCGACGCGCGGCAGGTACATGGCAACGAGCAGGGCGGCAACCAACCCCAGCGCGCCGGGAATCGGGACGAACCCGAGGAAAGCCAGCAGGAACAGGGCATAAAACCGCGGCGGCAATCCCTGAACCTGTCCGATGGCGATCATCAGGGGGATGCCGAGCAGGATGAGCGACCAACTGGAGAGAAACAGCGCTTCGAGGTACATGACCGCGACGACGCTTCGCGGCTGCAATGGTGCGGAGAGAAGGAACGCCGGCTCGGCGCGGGCGAACAGCGCGCCGTAAACAATGACGGCCGTGGAGAACGCGAGCAGCGCGGTCATCGCGAGGAAGAACGCATGAAAGACGTAGGGCATCGCGATGACGGCTGGTTGCTCGAAGCGTCGCAGGAACGTGAACACATGCGCGAAGACGGCGTAGAGCAGCAGCCAGATCACGGCGACAAAAAAGATGATCAGCAGCAGTCGCATCGGCGACTGATCGAGCAGCTGGCGCACGCGGTTGCGCAGCAAGGTCGCCTTGAGGCGAATCAGGATACCGATGCCGACCTGGGCATCGACGATCGCGGGTGCATGGCTTCTGGGCAGTTGGGTCATCGCGCGTGGTTGGAACATCAGGTTCTTGGGACGACATCCGCCTCGGTCATCTCCTGGGGCTCATCGGGGCGGGTCAGTTCCAGGAAAATATCTTCAAGCCGATGCTCGCGCTCGGCTCGAGCGCGCAGCTCCGCCAGCGTGCCGCAGGCGACGATCCGTCCGTGATGAATAATCGCGATGCGGTCGGCGATGGCCTCGGCCACGTCGAGCGTGTGCGTGGACATCAGCACCGTGCGGCCGGCGTCGGCGCGCTCGCGGAACAGCTCCTTGACGGTGCGGACGGAGCGCGGGTCCAGCCCGACCATCGGCTCATCGACGACCAGCACGGTCGGGTCGTGCAAGAGCGCGCCGGCCAGCGCCACCCGCTGCTTCATGCCGTGGGAAAATCCTTCCGCGAGATGATCGGCGAAACCAATGATCTGAAGCCGCCGCATCAGTTGTGCGGATCGCTGCGTGATCGTCGCATCGTCCAATGCGTACATCCGCCCGACGAAGGACAAAAACTCCCGCGCGGTCAGCTTTTCATAGAGAAACGGCTGATCCGGCACATAGGCCAGCATCGCCTTGGCTGCCTGCGGTTCGCGCGCAATCGAGCGGCCGCATACGGCGATCTCGCCTTCGTCGGGCGTCAGCAGGCCGCAGAGCATTTTCATGGTGGTGGTTTTGCCGGCCCCGTTGGGACCGAGGAACGCGAGGACCTCGCCGGCCGAGGCCTGAAGGCTGACACGATCGACGGCGCGCAGGCGTCCGTAGCACTTGGTCACATCGCGGATATCGATAGTGATCGAGCGAGGTTCGTTCATGAGCTTCATCGACCCTCACGCCGGCGCGAACGATCGCGCGATTCCTTACGGGGCGTCGATATGCGCGTCAAGGTCATGGCTGCTCTGCGCGCGGCAGCGTCGTACGGTTCATCGAGCAGAATCCATTTGCCCAGAAACGGCAGCGTGACTTCCTGGCGAAGGATGCGGCCTTCGTCATCGGCCCAGGCGATTGCGCCGCGCGTTTCGATTCGATAACACTCCAGCTCCACACCATTGATCGACTGCTGCTCCCGCCGCGTGACGCGCGCCAGCTCGGTTTGAAACTCCATCGCCTCGCCTTTCAGCAGGGCGAGCGGATCAAGCAATCGCAGCCGCCAGCTTTGGCCGACGTGCAGCTTGCCCATGTGCGTGAAGGGGCGGAGCGTTTCACTCAACACGCTCGAGGTGCGCCCGTCGAACGGCATGGTCATCGTCGAATCGCCCAGGCGAACCGTGCAGGCGAAATCGGAGCCGAATCGCTCGGCCGAGACTCGAACAGGCATCGGCCCGCCCATGAGATTGAGCTTGAAGTCATCGAGCGTGTTGTCGCCGCTGAAGATCACGACGGTCTCAAGCAGGAGGGGTCCGGAAAAGGGCGCGAGACCCGTCACCTTGCCGATGTCGAGTTGGGAGAGGCTGTAAACGGTGGTGACGTCGGCCGTCGGCGTGGCGTTGACCCAGGTGGTGCCGACGCGGTCGCCGCGTTCGTTGAAGATGCCGGTTTGGAAGTCGCCGGCGCGCAGGGCACGGCCGGGAGAATCTTCGGCGAGCCAGTAGGGCAGCACGTCACGGTGGACGAGCGCCGCCATGGCGAGGGTCCAGGTGATGCCGAGCAATAGCCCGATGGTTCGATTCGCGGAAATGGCCAGCCCTCGCGGTGGTTGAGCTTCGGCTCGAATGCGGTTCGACGCGCCACGGTGTGGCCCTCGGATTCTATGGAGCATGGGGCGAGGGGGTCAATTCGCGCCACGCCGCATGGCACCGTTCGATTGATTGGCCACGGGCCTGCCGGGTGGCCGGTCGGCTCGCATCGATCGCGTGTCGCGGTGACAATTCGTGACCAACGGTCCTGGGAGGCTTGCAACGGGATGATTGGGATGTTGCCGAAATGGTTCGCGCGGCGAGCCTGGCGCCGCTACGCGGCGCTGACCTTGCTCGCGACGCTGGGCGTTTTCGCGGCCGGCGCCTTCGCGCTGCTGCGCACGCCGACCTGGTATGCGCCACCTGCCATTGCGACGGACCAGCGTCAGCGCGTGCGGAACAGCCTCGTCGAGGCCGAGCAGCGATTCACCGAAAGCCTTCGCATGAATCAGCCATTTGTCTATCATCTGTATGCCGAAGATGTCAATCGCTGGATCGCCATGCGGCGCGAGATCTACCCGCTGCTGGACAGCCTGACGCCGCCCGAGCTGGGGGAGCCGTTCGTGGTGTTCGATGATGGGGAGATCACGGTCGCCGGGCGCTACCAGCTCGGCGGCGTCCGCGTCATCGTGTCGCTGGATTTCTCGGTTGGATTTCATGACGGCGCGATCGAGCTTCGCGCGTTGGCCACCCGGTGCGGTTCGGCGCGCGTCCCGCTCGACGTGAGCCGCCTTGGAATGGAACGCGCCGTGAACTATCCCGAAGGCAAGCTGTGGCCAGGCAGTCCGCGGATCAGCGGTGACCTTGTCAGCGGGCTACGCGTCGACGACGAGGGCTGGTGGAAGAACGGCGGCATGGCGTACCGCGTCACCGATCTGATGGTTGAGCCGGGGCGGATCAGCCTCACGGTGCAGCCACTGGGCCGGCGGCCTTCTCCTCGCTAACCGTCGCCGCAATGACATTCCAAGCTGTTTCAAAACCCCCTCTCCCTTTCAGGGAGAGGGTCGGGGTGAGGGTGAATCATTTCATTTGAACCACTTTTCCCCCTCATCCAATCTCTCCCCCAAGGGGGAGAGGAGTTTTGAAACCAGTTCTCACCTGTTGGCACAGGCGTCTCGCCTGTGATGCACCTGCCGCGGCGGGCGCCACGCCGTCTGGATCAATCTGCGGTCCCGCCTAGTCAGGGACCGATTCACACTGGTACGCATCCCCGTGCGCATCCATTGATTTCAAGCGATAGCGGCCCGACAGCTTTCCGCCGCGAAATGTAACCAGCCAGTCCCGCCCGTCATCGACCGCCGCGTCGCAGTCACCGGCGTCATGACGAACGACCTGCCCTCGATCGCCGGATACCGGCCCTTCGTAATCGAGGTAAACGCGACGGTGATTGCCGATGCGCTGACATGGCAACGAACCGTCGGCCGCATCTTCGGGGGGTTGCATAAACTTCCATGTCGCCAGGTCCGGTCCGAGATCAATCATCAGGTCAAAATGCAAACCGGCCGCATCGGTGTGTTGGAGGACGACGAATCGCCGGGGGTTCTCGGCCCTTGGAGAGGGTGTGAGACGGCTGTTCATTCAAGTGCGTTCCGATGCCGATCCGACAAGAGGCGTTTCATCCCAGCCGGTGCCCGACTCGACCGGTCGTCCTTGCGGCTGCCTCGCGGGAGTATTAGCATCATGCCTATGTTAACGAAGGTCGTGCGAGCCGGATACTCAACGCCGTGGCGCGGTACCAAACACCGCATGGTGGTTGCGTGCGCGCTGGCGGTTCTGGCTGGGGCCGGTTGCGGTCGGCCGACCAGCGGCTACGACGAGCTGATGACCGAAGGTCTTTCCGAGTACGAGAATCAACGGTACGCCGAAGCGATCGCGATGTTCAAGAACGCGGCCGAAGCGGATCGGGAGCGGCCGGAGCCGTCGTATTACACCGGGTTGGCTTTTTTGAAGATGGCCGACAAGCAGTTTCGAGAGGATGATCTGCCCGGGGCGCTGCGGTACTGTGATCGCGCGCTGTCGACCTTCGACGCGGCGGTGGGGGCGTTCCCTGGATACAGCCGGGCACAGCAGGCCAAGGCTGACGCGCTGGTGTTGAAGGGCAAGCACAAAGACGCGCTGGAAGTCGCGACGTGGGCGGCGTCCTATGTCGGCCCGCAGGCGAAGATGCACATCTTCAAAGCGAGGCAGTTCGCGCAAGCCGGCGAGATCGACAAGGCCGAGTTGTATTTCAAGCAGGCGGTTTCGGTCGAACCGGAGAACCCCGCGGCCTATGCGGAGCTGGGCTTGTTCTACATGCGTTGCGGCAACGACGCCGAGGCGGTCAAAGCGCTCCAGAAAGCGCACGCGATGCGTCCCGGTTCGCCGGGAGTCGTAGCGGCGCTGGCGCGATTGGGCGCTTCGCCGGCCTACACCACACCGCAGCCTCCGGCCCGACCGTGAGCGCGCTGCCACCGGCTCGCCTCGATTTCCGTTTGGGAGGCGACAAGTCGTGACTGCTCGATTTAATTTCGATGAACGCGTTCGTACGCACCTGTTGCGTGCCGCGCGCGATGCCATCGAGGCGGAAGTTTGTGGCCGGCCCCTGCCCAGGACTCCTGCGGACGAATCCAATTATCCGAATCATGGCGTGTTTGTGACGCTTCGCAGCGGCGAACGGCTGCGCGGCTGCATCGGCACGTTTCATCCCGAAGGCGATTTGATTTCCACCATTCGGCGCATCGCCGCCGAGGCGACGCACGATTCGCGATTCACCGGCGCGCCGCTGGGGCCGCGAGACCTGGCGACGCTGCGCATCGAATTGTCCCTGCTTTCGCCGCTGAAGCCTGTTCGGGATGTCAGCGAAATCGAGATCGGCCGACACGGTATTCACGTGGCGGTCGGCGGTCGCCGCGGCTGTTTCCTGCCGAGCGTGGCGACCGAGCACGGCTGGGATGCGCCGACGTTTCTGTCGGTTTGCTGCGCCGAAAAAGTCGGTGTTTCGCCCGATGCCTGGCGCGGTCCCGATGCCGTGGTGAGCGTGTTTGAGGTTGAGAAGGTGCAGGAGTAGGCACGAAGGAGATGGAAAAGAGCCGCCGCAGGGGACGTCCTCGACGCATCGAGGAATCTGCCCACGGCTTCCTCACGCTTCTCACGTTGCCAGCTCGTTCACATGGGCCGCGACGGAATTTTGCAGCGCCGTCAGGTTGTACCCGCCTTCCAGCGCGCTGATGATCCGCCCCTCGCAGAATTCGTCGGCCACTTGTTTCAAGTGCCGCGTCATGGTCACAAAGCCCGTCTCCGTGAGGCGCAGCCCGCCGAGCGGATCGTCCCGATGAGCGTCAAACCCGGCGGAGATCAACACGAACTCCGGCTGAAAGTCGCGCACCGCCGGCAGGGCCACTCGTTCAAACGCCGCCAGGTAATCGCGTTCCGATGTGGCCGGCGCGATCGGGATGTTGAGCGTGAAGCCGGTTCCATCGCCCAGGCCGCATTCGTTCGCCATGCCTGTGCCGGGCCAGAGTGGATGCTGGTGCAGCGAGATAAACAACACCGACGGGTCGTCGTAAAAAATCTCCTGCGTGCCGTTGCCGTGATGCACGTCCCAATCCACCACGGCGATTCGATCGATGCCGTGTTGCTGTTGCAAGTAACGAACAGCAATGGCCACATTCGCGAAAATGCAGAATCCCATCGCCTCCTCGGGCCGTGCATGGTGCCCCGGCGGCCGCACGGCGCAGAATGCATTGCGGACAGCGCCGCTCATCACATCGTCGGCCGCGGTCAAAAGCGTGTTCACCGCGTGCACGGCAGCGTCGTAGCTCATCAGGCAGGCGATCGTGTCGCCGCTGTCCAGCAGATGCCGGCCGTGTTCGATGTCGTGGCGAATGCGATCGTGGTAGGCGGCCGTGTGAACGCGTGTGATCCATGCGCGGGCATCGTGAGACTGGGTCGGGCGGTGATTCAAATCGGGCACGAGCGGTCGCAGGGCGTCGGGCGCGAGCACCTGCGCGCGGGCGATGCACTCCACGTGATGACCGGTATCGTGTTCGAGTGAGGCGGCGTCCCAGTAGTAACCGGTGTGCGACATGATCGCACCATTAGCCGGCCTGTTTGATGGCGGCGACAAGATCGAGGATGGCCTTCTTGCCGTCGCCAAAATACATGAGCGTGTTGGGCGCGGCGAAGAGCGGGTTGGGAATGCCCGCGAACCCGGGGCTAAGGCTGCGCTTGACCACGACAACGGTGCGAGCCTTGTCCACGTCGAGAATCGGCATTCCGGCGATGGGCGACTTGGGATCGGTACGGGCCACGGGGTTCACCACGTCGTTTGCGCCGATGACGATCGCAACGTCGGTTTGTTCAAAGGAGGGATTGATCTCGTCCATTTCCTTGACCTTGTCGTACGGGATGTTCGCCTCGGCCAGCAGGACGTTCATGTGGCCCGGCATGCGTCCGGCAACCGGGTGAATCCCGTATTCGACCGTCGCGCCGCGCGCCTCGAGTGCATTAGCCAGCTCGCGCACGGCGTGCTGTGCCTGCGAGACGGCCATGCCGTAACCCGGAACGATCACCACGCGGCGCACGCCGTCAAAGAGCATGCCCAGTTCCTCCGCTGAAGCGGACTTGACCTTGCCGCCATAGACATCGTCGGCCGACGCGCCGCCGGTGGCGGTACCCAGTTTGCCGAAGAGGACATTGCCCAGCGAGCGGTTCATGGCCTTGCACATGATCTGGCAGAGGATGATGCCCGATGATCCGACGAGCGAGCCGGCGATGATGAGACCGTAGTTGTTCAGCACGAATCCCGTGGCCGCGGCGGCCATGCCGGAATACGAGTTGAGCAGACAAATCACCACCGGCATGTCAGCGCCGCCGATGGGGGTTGTCACAAATACGCCCAACACCGACGCCAGCACAACCATCGGGAAGAACAACCAGAGCTTTGACAAATCGTACGTCGCCCAGACGGAGAGCGCGATCGTCGCGAGCAGCAGCACGGCGTTGGCGAGTTGCTGCGCGGGAATCACGTTTCCATTGGGAACCCACTTCAGTTCCTGCAACTTGCCGGCGGCGATGAGGCTTCCGAAAAACGTGACCGCGCCGATCAATCCGGCGGCCATGGTCGATCCGACAAAGAAACGCATCTCGGTGATGGCCGCCGGATCCGTTGGCGGATCGCCCGCGCCCATGCGCGCGATGAGTTCGCAGGCGGCGACCAGAAGCGACGCGCCGCCGCCGAAGCCATTGAGCAGGCCGACCATTTGCGGCATGCCGGTCATGGGCACGCGAACCGCGAGAACAAGTCCCGCGATGCTGCCGACGACGAGGCCGATGCCGATCAGCCAGTACCCCAGGCCGGAGATATCGGGGTCTTCGTAGGCGACGTAGCACGTGACGGCGATGGCGACGAGCATGCCAAGCGCGCCGGTGACGTTGCCGCGAACGGCGGTACGCGGGTGACTCAAGCGCTTCAGCGCGATGATGAAACAGATCGATGCGAAGAGGTAGAGCGCGTTTCGGACGGCTTCTGACACGTATCAGCCCTTTTTTTTGAACATGCCGAGCATGCGGTGGGTGACGGCGAATCCGCCGACGACGTTGATCATCGCGAAGATGATGGCGAGGATGCCGAAGGCAATCGTGATGAAGTTGAGCTTCAGACCGGCGGCGAGGATCGCGCCGATAATGGTGATACCGCTGATCGCGTTCGAGCCGGACATGAGCGGCGTGTGCAGGGTCGGCGGCACCTTGGTGATCACTTCGAACCCGACAAAGGTCGCCAGGATGAACACGGTGACGGCCGTTACGAACATCGACGCCGGCGAAGGAGCCGCGGCGGCACTGTGGGTTGCAGCGCCGTCGGCCAGCAGGGCCGTCGAAAACATCAACAGGTTCATGATAATGAGAACTCCTTCTTCGCGCGGTGCGATTCGTCGCGCCGCGACCGCTTAAGCCGGTTGCAGGGCCGGCGCGCCCAGGCCCATGATTTCGCGCAGGCGCGGGCTGACGATCTGCCCCTCGCGCGTGATCAGCGTATCGCGAATGCACTCGTTGTCCATGTTCATGACGAGTTCGCCGTTCTTGACGATGTCCGCCAGGAACGACGTGACGTTACGCGCGAACATCTGGCTGGCGTGGTAGGGAACGGTCGCCGGGAGATTCACCGGCGCGAGGATTGTGACCCCGTGCTTCACGACCGTCTCGCCGGGGCAAGTCAATTCGCAATTGCCGCCCGCTTCGGCTGCCAGGTCGACAATCACCGACCCTGGCCGCATGTGCGGAACCATGTCGGATGTAATCAATCGCGGCGCCGGTTTGCCGGGGATCAACGCCGTGGAAATCACCACGTCGTTGTCCTTTACGTGTTGCGCGATCACTTCGCGCTGCCGCTGTTGATACGCGGCAGACATCTCCTTGGCATAGCCGCCCTTGTCCTGCGCGTCTTCCTGCGGCGCGTCCACCACCACAAACTTCGCGCCGAGGCTCTCCACCTGTTCCTTCACAACCGGCCGCACGTCGAACGCCTCAACAACCGCCCCCAGTCGCCTGGCCGTTGCAATCGCCTGCAACCCCGCGACGCCCGCGCCGAGCACCAGCACCTTTGCTGGGGTGATCGTTCCGGCGGCCGTCATCATCATCGGAAAGATGCGCACCAGCTCGTTCGCGGCGAGCAGCACCGCCTTATACCCGGCAAGGCTGCTCATGCTGGAAAGGACGTCCATGGCCTGCGCACGGGTGATGCGAGGCATCAATTCGAGGGCGAAGGCCGTCAGCCCGCGCGAGGCGAGGTCTTTCACAAGGTCATGCCGCACGAGCGGATTGCACATGGCGATCAGCACCGTGTCCGTCCGCATCCGATCAAGCAAATCCGGTGTCGGCGGGCGGATTGAGACAATCAGATTGGATTGTTCGCAAACGGCTGCGGTGCTGTCGACCAGGGTCGCGCCGGCCGATTCAAAGGTCGAATCGGGAAAGCCGGCGGCGTTGCCCGCGCCGCGTTCCACGACAACATCAATGGTGAGTTTCTTGAGTTTCGCCAGCACCTCGGGGACGAGAGCGACGCGCGTCTCGCTTTGGCCGATGGCGGAGGGGATACCGAGCTTCATGATCGCCTTTCGCGTGGATCGAGGTCCATTCTTCCCGAAGGGTTTTTCGGCATGATGGCAGAGGATTTTACTGGCAACCGGCTTCGTCGCAACCGTGCCCGGTCGACCGCGTTATGCGCAATCTGTGTCATGAGCCGCGTTTGTGTTAACATGCCTCTGTGTCGGCCGAGGTGATCTCGGCCCCGCGTGAGAACTCCCGACGTATCGCATCCTGCCTTCGGTCAACCCTATGCGAGACCGCGATGAGCAACAACTGTTCCGCGCCGTCCGCGAGGGCGACGAAAGAGCATTTGAGCGCGCTTATCACCTCTACCACCAGCGTGTCCGACTGATGGCTTGGCGGCTGGTTCGCCGCAGCGACCGCGTGGACGATCTTGCAAATGAGACTTGGTGCCGGGCTTTTAACCGGCGAAGCGATTACGACGGCCGCACGCCGTTTTTGGTATGGTTGGCGGGGATTCTTCGAAACATAAACCGGGAATCGGCGCGAAAGTACACTGGGGATGCGTCCGGACCCGCTGTCGGCGAAACCGAACCCGCATTGGACGAAGCGACGCCGGAAGCGATTGCGGCAGATGCCGAAGCGCTGGCGGGGTTGAACGACTGTGTCTCGCGATTGCCGGAGTTGGATCAGACGATCGTGAGGCTGCGATTTTTTGAGAATCGCACGTTAAAGGCTGTGGCACAAGAAGTTAGCATCCCAGAATCCACGCTTCGGGACTCCCGTTTGCCCGGCGTGCTGGAGGCCTTGCGGGTGTGCATGGAAAAAAAAGGCATCGATTTTTCACTTTTTTCCGCGCTGGGAAGGGGGAATTTGCAAAGAGATATAGAGGACTAAGATGGACTCCGCTCACAACAAGCTCCAGGCATTGCTCGGCACGCTGGGAGAGGCTCGCGAAGCGGGCTGTTTCGCAGCGGCGGCGGGCTTCCCTTGGCAATCGCCGCAGGCGAAGGTTACCGGCCTTCTCCGAAGGCGAATGGCATGGGTTCGCGTGGGGCTGCCTCTGGCGGCTGCGGCTGCCGTGGCGGTGTTGTTTGTGGGGCCCAGCTTGGTCAAGACAGTCAACACGGTCGATCGAACGTCCGTGATCCCGACGGGCACCCAGCCGCTCGAAGTGGCCGAACTGGCGACGGCCGGTCCGGCAGCGACCTCCGCCATGGCGGAGAATTGCGACTACAACGGCGACGGCGTGGTGGACGGTCGGGACATTCAGGCGTTCATCGATCGGCTGCGGGACGGCCGAGGAGATCCGCAACTCGAGGCGGAAGCACTCCAACGCTGTCTGCTGGGCAGGTCTTAACGCCCGGCTAGATCTCTTGCAACGTGAGGCCGGATTGGTGCTTACCGGAGCGCCAGTTCGGCCTCGCGTTTTTTACTGGGCGAAAAGCAGCGGGCCGTAGGGTGCAACCCGGAGCGGATTGGTTGTGCAGCTCACGCTTCGGTGCAAAAGCTTAGCATACAGCGTGCAGGCAACGCGTCACAGATAGCCTGAAAAGGTTTAACCGCTGCCCAAAGTCGGCACGCGATTGGGCTTATGATCGATATCGCTCTCGTTCGGTTCTGGTACGGTGCTTTTTTCTACAAGCTGTTTCAAAATCCCTGTCCCTTTCAGGGAGAGGTTCGGGGTGCGGGTGAATCATTTCGTTTGAACTACTTTTCCCCTCACCCAACCTCTCCCCAAGAGGGAGAGGAGTTTTGAAACCAGTTCTACAATCATAATGGTTCTTCTGATGGTTTCCATTGGCCGTGCTGATCCAGCAATTGGTAGGGACCGAACGCCGCCTTGTAATTCATCCGATCGCATTCGCGGATGTAGTATCCCGCGTACCAATAGGGCTTTCCCATTTGTCGGCAGAGGTCGATTTCCTTCAATGCGCTGAAGGTGCCGAGGCTGCGGCGGGCGTGGGCGGGGTCGAAGTAGAAATACACGCTCGACAGCGATTGCGAAGCGATATCAACGATGCCGACTCCGGCGACGGCCGATCCGACGCGATAGACCATCTCCAGGGAATGCACGGGCGATTGATAGAGAAACGCCTCAAATTCCTCGCGCGACTCCACCGGGTTCGACGCGTGATGATCGCGCTGATAGGCTTCGAAAATGCTATATTTCTCGTCGTCGGGCTGTGGTTTACCGATTTGCACAGAGACATCGCGGTTGCGCCGCTCGGCGCGCCGCTGCGATCGGCTGGGGCGAAAGGTCGCCACGGGCACTCGAATCGGGACGCATTCGCGGCACGAATCGCAGGCGGTGCGATACACCGCGATGCCGCTGCGACGAAATCCCGCGTCCATCAACGCCTGATAATCTTCAGCGGTTAGCGGCGGGTTGGTTCCGATCGGCGCGAATGCCTGCGGCACGGAGTATTCCGTTGTGGCGGTTCGATCCGGCAGGTACGAGCAGGGATGCGGCTCGCTCTCAAAGAGCGGTAGGGCGATGGAAATTCGTGGTTCAAGCGGTGCGGTCACGGTGATTGGTTATCGATAAACATTGCCTAACGAGCGTCAGATCGCATTGTAGCCGATCGTCATATGGGAATAGCATGTGACAGAGCGGTGTTCAACAAAGAGGCATTACGCTGTCGTCGCGAGGTTCACCGCATCGCCTTTGCCGCAGCGCATCGGTGGGATAGCTTTGAGAATCGCATTGACACGGTTCGCGAATCAGCCTAAAACAACCATGTGGGGTGGGTGTAGGGCTGGACCGTAGCCACTACGCCATCGGGGCGCACCGGCCCGAGAATCCAGGGATGGAGCCGACCGCGACCGCCGCGATCGGGATGACCAGCCTGACGAACGTCAACGAAGCGGCCGACCGCGAATCACGAACATGACGCGGTCGGTTGTGGACAGGAGCGAGTGACGGACATGACGCATTCTTCACCGATGCCGCTGGCGGTGGCACTGGACATGGCCAAGCGTCTTCGCCATGAGTTGATTCGCCACATGACGCCGGAACAGCAGCGCGACTTCATGCGGCTTGAGAATCTTCTGGCCGAGGCGAACAAGAATCACCAGGCGGCGCTTCTCAAGGCCAAGCAGGAATCAGCCACGAAGGCCGCCGTCCAGCCCGCCACGCACACCCGCAAGAGCTTCTGGGGCCGCTAGAAGCCAGTCCTCCTGTGAACCAGCGCGGCCCGTCGGCCGGTCATGCGCGGTTTGATCCGCTCGGATTTCGCACGTACCATGTCGCAACGTGAACGGGGCAGACCTGCCACGTTTTACCATGGATGCCCTTGCGCATGTGCGGATTCCAGCCCCTACCAACCTGCCGGATTCCTCTGCGCCGGCGGGCTGCGGTGCGAGGATCGGTGCCGGCATTGCTGCTCATCGTGATCTCGCATCTGCCGGCCGCGCGCGGCGAAGAGCGAGCGATCACCGAATTGGTGCCAGCCGACGCGTTGATCATGTACTGCGCGAAGCCCTACACGTGGCTGGATCAACCGATCGGGCGTGCCGAAGGGACGACGCAGCCGACGGGCACGGCGGCTTCGATTGCGTCAATCGTTTCGGTTCTGAACACGGCGGGCCTGATTCCGGCGGAGGGGCAGGTCTTCGCGGACATTGCCGGCGCCTTGCCGCTCTTGGCGCAGTTTGAGCACACCCTGGCTCTGCTGGACGTGTCGAGCCGGATCGTGGAACAGCCGCAGGCTTCGGTGTCGCGAGCGGGCGGGGAGGACGTAGACATCAGCCTGCGTCTGCGCAACATGCAGGCGGCGATGATATTTCGCACGCAGGGTCGGCATCAGGTGGTGATCGATCAGCTTCGGCGGGTGACCGGGCGTTATACCAACAACGAAGTCGCGAAGCTTGAAAAGGGTGAGATCCAGGGCGTCCGCTTCGACCGATTGGTGGATTCGCGCCTGCCGGGTTGGGCGGTATGGGAATGGGGCCAGGTCGGCGAGTTTTTCGTCATCAGTTTCGGGGCCGACGCGTTCGTGAAGGTGGCGGGCACGGCGTCCGGGAAGCATCCTTCGATGAATCAGGATGCGTGGTATCGCAAGGCATTTGAACGAACCGACGGCGAGCGAGCGTTCGCGCATTGGTTGATTGCGTTCATGCGGTTGGAAGAGGCGCTGGGGCCGCAGGCCGGGGGACGGTTCGAAGCGGTGACGCAGGCGTTGCAGGCGGCGGACCTGGATCGGGATCTTTGGACGATCGGCGCAGACGGCAAGCGATTGAGCTGCCATCGCTGCTACCAAAAGGCCGGCAGGGACGTCGTGCAGAGTTACAGCAACCCGCAGGCGTTTTCGCAGGATCATCTGCGGATCGTGCCGAAGGAAGCCGAGCACATTGCCGTTATTTCCGTGCCGACAAGCTGGCTGGTGGACAACGTGCCGCGCGGCTGGCTGGCGGCGCAATCGATCAGCAACGTGCAGAAGTGGCGGCGAGCCTGGCGTCAGCTCGAGCGCGACAGCGGCGTGGACATCGGCGGCAATCTGATCAGCCATTTTGGTCAGACAGTTGTCTTGTACGACTATCCGCCGCATCCGCTCAAGATCCCATTCGCGTTCACGTTGGCGATAGAGATCGACGATGCCAAGGCCGTGAAAGCGGCGACCGATGCGCTGCTGGATGCCTGGACGCGCTACCTCGACGAGCGCGCCGAACGAAACAAGACGACGCTCGTGCGGATCAAGGTTCGCCGCGATCCGGACAACGTCTGGTATCTTCAGGCCGGAATCCTCGGCCCCGCGATGAAGGTGATGGACCGGTATGTCCTGATCAGCTGGTCGCCGCAGGCGCTGCGAGAGTGCGTGGAGTACATTGAACAGCACGACAAAGCTCGTCCCAAGCCATAGCCGGCTCCGTGGCCGGCCCAGCCGTACCCGTGTCCCGCCGGTTTTGTCCCCGACGTTACCGGTCGCATTGACTTTCTCCTGACGGGATGATAAATAAGATACTTGCAAACCATTACTCCGATTCCGCGCTCGGCAAGCCGAGGGCCCTCGGAGCAACCAGTACCGGCCAGCCGCTTCCGGGGGGACCGCAGGCGCAACCGCAAACCCGGCCGGTCTATCAGCGAGGTCGTCAGCGTGGCTGGAAATTCGTCTGGCAAGATGGGCGTCGTTGTCGGCGTGGCCGTGGGCGTACTCCTGGCGGGCGGTCTGGCTGCGACACCGTATTACCTGCCGATGTTTCAGGGGAAATCCGAGCGGACCGAGGCAGCGCTCTCGGAGCAAGTCGAGGGCCTGCGTCGTGCGGTGTTGGCGTTGGATGAACACCTGGCGACCATTGCGGATGTGACGGCGGGCCGGGCGGAGTCGCCCGAAGTGACCGCGAAGTCGGACGAACTGTTCCCATCCGTGGTTCGGGCTCAACTCGAGGACACGGCCAAGCTGCTTCGCGCCGCGGCTGAACAGGACACCCAGCGCGGCACGGCCATGACCGCGGCTGGCAAGATTCAGTCGGGTTTGCCGAACGCCAAGGCGGCGTCAAGCGAGCTTCGCACGCGTCATATCGCAGCTCATACAAAAGTCTTGAACGACGCCGAGGCGCAAGTGCGATCGCTCTCGTCCGCCGAGGGCGCACGGGACAGTCTCGCGGCTGTCCGTGTGCAGGCCCTGATTGCGTATTGCAAGGCTCGAATCAGCCGGAACCGTGCGGCGTTCGAGCGTTGGCAGGCGCGGCAGTACCGCGATCGCGCGTTGGAAATGGTCGACTCGATCTCCGACCTGCGGATCCGCGTGGCATCGGCCGAGGCCCGGATGCCGACCGAGGCGATGGCGGACGTGGAGGAGAGGATTCAACAAGCGGGCCGGCAACTGGAAGCGCTCGAGAAGGCGGAGGTCGCGTTGGCCGCGCAGGTATCAGAGCGCAAGCAGCAGGCAGAAGCGCTGGAACGCGAGGCGGCCGACGCTCGAATCGCGATGACGTCGTATCAGGGCAAGCCTGGAGCGCTTCCCGGGGAGTATGAGACGCTTTCAAGCAAGGCTCGCGAGGCCGAAGCGCAGGCGATGGCGCTGGTGAACGGCACGTTGGAAGGCGCAGTGGCGTTGCAGAGCGAGACGGGCGCGATCGAACCGCCGAAGTACTCCGGCGGAACGCGGCGGGTGGGTCTGCGTGATCTGGAGCTTCAATTGGCGGCGCTCACCGAGCAAATTGAGACGGTGAAGGGAATTCGCACCAAGCTGCATGCACACCTCGACGACCTGAAGAAATCGGCGCAGCGACTCGAGGCAGACCGGGAGGCATCCGCAGAGGCACTTTCGTCCCTGACGCAACGCAGCAATGAACTGGTCTCGGAATCCGCCCAGCACGATGAGGCTGCGCGCAAAGCAGAAGAGGCGGCGTTGAAGGCGTTTGCCGATGCGGGTCGGCTGGCCAAGCAGGCTGCAACCCTCGCGGCAACCCGCGCTCGTGAAGCCGGCACGGCTGCATCCGAAGGTCGCACCACACCCGACGAATGTCTTAGTCGCGTGGCGACCGAAGGCGACACGGAAGGCACCATGCACTTTCTTGCGGCCGAGATCGCTTATCATACGGGGTTGACGCACGTGGCGCGATTGCGAGCGGCGATGGATCAGGCCGTTGCGACGGGGGTGATCGAAGGCAAGCCCGTCTCGGTCGATGAGCAGGTTGCCACGGAAGCCCGCAAGGCTGCGCGCGCGCAACTAGCTGAAGCGGTGACGTTGTTCAAAAAGGCGGGTACGGCTATCAGCAAGACCAAGGCCGACGCGATATCGGGGAAGAATTCGCTTTGGCAGGTGCAGGTCGGCGAAGCGGCGGTCCACATGCTGCTTGCCATTGTTGCGGAAGGGGAAGACGAGGCCCTGGCCGAGCAGAAACTGGCATACGATCTACTCAAGGAGGCCGGCAAAGGCCGTGAACAAAGCCCGCTGTTGATGCCTGCATTGGACGCGTTGGAGTTTCTCCAGCAGTCGCCAAGTTGAACGAATTCAAAGCCACCCCATTTCAACATTCATGCTCACAAACTCCGATGGGTTCAGCGATCCGCCGGGGTACGCTGCAACGTCAGCGGGCAGACTAACCGCTCCGCCAAGTGAACGCGGGATGGCGTTTGGCGAAGGCAATGGAAAGCCGCTATCATAGATCGTTTGTCGAGACCGACCGAGGCTGACTCATTGGTGAGCCTGCCCGCAACGATGAAAGGGAGTCGTATCGCATGACCGTCGCAACCGCCGCCCGCGAGGATTACAAAGTCGCCGACATGAGCCTGGCCGCCTTCGGCCGCAAGGAAATTGAGCTGGCCGAGCACGAGATGCCCGGCCTGATGGCGATCCGCAAGGAATACGCTTCGCAGAAGCCTCTGGCCGGCGCGCGGATTACCGGGTCGCTGCACATGACGATCCAGACGGCGGTATTGATTGAGACGCTGGCCGAGCTGGGGGCAGACGTTCGTTGGTGTTCGTGCAACATCTTCAGCACGCAGGATCACGCCGCGGCGGCGATCGCCCAGGCAGGCATTCCCGTCTTCGCGTGGAAAGGCGAGACGCTGGAAGAATACTGGTGGTGCACGCTTCAGGCATTGACGTGGCCGGACGGAAGCGGGCCGACGCTGATCGTGGACGACGGAGGCGACGCGACGTTGCTGGTCGTGAAGGGCGCGGAATACAATCGCGCCGGCAGCGTACCGTCACCGGATACGACTGATGTGGAAGAGATGCAGATCATCCTCAAGCTGCTGGCGGCGGAGCAGAAGCGCGATCCCAGGCGGTGGATCGGCGTTGAGAAGGGGATCGTCGGAGTCAGCGAGGAGACGACAACGGGCGTGCATCGGCTGTACCAGATGCAGGAGGCGGGGACGCTGCCCTTCCCGGCGATCAACGTCAACGACAGTGTGACAAAGAGCAAGTTTGATAATTTATATGGATGTCGCCATTCACTGGTGGACGGCATCATGCGTGCGACCGATGTCATGCTGGCCGGCAAGGTGGCCGTGGTTTGCGGCTACGGCGACGTGGGCAAGGGATGTGCCCAGAGCCTGCGCGGCCAGGGCTGCCGCGTCATTGTGACCGAGATCGATCCGATCTGTGCGTTGCAGGCGGCGATGGAAGGCTACCAGGTGCTGACGATTGACGACGTGGTCGGCACGGCGGACATCTTCATCACCGCGACGGGGAATCTGAACATCATCACCGCGGACCACATGAAAAAGATGAAGCACAACGCCATCGTCGGCAACATCGGCCACTTCGACAACGAGATCGACATGGCCGGCCTGAAGAAGTTGCCGGGCGTCAAGCGGATCAACATCAAGCCGCAGGTGGATGAGTGGAAGTTCCCCGATGGGCATTCGGTGATCGTGCTGGCCGAAGGGCGATTGCTGAATCTCGGCTGCGCGACGGGGCATCCGAGCTTCGTGATGAGCAACAGTTTCTCGAATCAGGTGATCGCCCAGATCGAATTGTGGCAGAATCACAAGAAGTACGAGAAGAAGGTGTACACGCTGCCGAAGCACCTGGATGAAAAGGTCGCGCGGCTGCACCTGGAAAAGCTCGGCGCGAAGCTGACGAAGCTCTCAAAGGAACAGGCGGCGTATCTGGGAATCCCGGTCGACGGTCCGTTCAAGCCGGAACATTATCGTTACTGACGGCGCGCATCGCACGATGCGATGGCCGTCTGGATTGTTCATTTTCGAAGCCGTCGGATTGCGATCCGTCGGCTTTTTCGCGCGCGGTTCAAATGCTATTCTCCGTTGCGCTTCCTCGCAATGCGTTTGCGGACCGAGGGGAGCGGCAGCGTGTTCAGCACCTGTTTAGCTTCCAGGCCGGCCCGCCGGGCGATGGTCACGCCGAACTTCATTTGCTCCATTTGAATCGCCGCGTGCGAGTCGGTGTTGATCGCCACCATGACGCCCGCGTCCCGCGCCATCCGCGCGTGCAGGTCGTTCAGGTCCAGCCGCTGCCACGACGAGTTGATCTCCAGAATCGTGTGCGTCTTGGCCGCCTGCTTCACGACCGCAGCCATGTCGAGGTCCATCGGCTCGCGTTTGTTGATCAGCCGCCCGGTGGGGTGGCCGAGAATGGTCACGTACGGGTTTTCCATCGCCTTGAGCACGCGAGCGGTGATCTTCGCGCGATCCTGTCGCTGGGCCGCGTGAACGCTCGCGACGACGAGGTCACACGCGGCTAGTAGCGAGTCGGGATAATCGAGTTTTCCGTCGGCGAGAATGTCGCACTCACAGCCGATCAGCACGGTGATCGTCTTGTGATCCTTATTCAACGCGCGAATTTTCTCGATCTGCCGCCACATGCGATCGATCGTCAGGCCGTTGGCGATGGCGCTGGAGCGGGAATGATCGGTGATGGCGATGTATTCGTACCCGCGCTTCGAGGCGGCGTCCGCCATTTCGGCGGCGCTCATGGTTCCATCGCTGGCGGTCGTGTGCATGTGGAGGTCGCCGCGGATGTCGGACAGTTCAATCAGCCGCGGCGATTCTTTCAATTCCAGCTCGCCGCGGTCTTCGCGCAGCTCCGGTGGAATCCAGGGCAGACCCAGCTTCTTGTAAACGTCTTCTTCCTTTTCGCCCGCGACAGCCTTGTCGCCGGAGAAGAGACCCCACTCGTTGAGCTTGAACTTCTTTCTCACGGCCAGCTCGCGCAGCCGGACGTTGTGTTCCTTGCTGCCGGTGAAGTATTGCAAGGCCGTGCCGTAGGACTCGCGCGGGACGACGCGGCAGTCTATTTGAAGCTCTCCGCCGCCCCGGCGCTCCACAAGAATCGAGCCTTTCGTTTCGCCGGCCGCCAGAACACGCACCGCCTGTGGCAGCTTCGTGAACACCTCGATTACGGCTGCACCGTTTTCGGATTCGCAGAGAATGTCTACGTCACCGATTGTTTCGCATCCGCGGCGCAGGCTGCCCGCTGCCTCGGCGCGGCGCACACCCGTGATCTTTCGCAGGGCGGCAAGAATCTCATCGGCGAGGGTCCACGCCACGCCGAGCGGCGTGCGATCGCCGGAGCGTTCGGCGAAGTCGATCCCCTTGGCGATCTGCTCGACGCTCTTTTCGCCCATGCCCTTGAGTTTCGCCAGTTCACCGGACTGAATCTTCGCGCGGAGCGCATCCAGTGAATCGACGCCCAGTTCTTTCCAGACCAGCGCGATTTTCTTCGGCCCCATGCCGGGAATGGCGCGAAGCTTCAGCAGCCCCGGCGGAATGGACGCGCACAGCTCCTCGTGCATCGTGATTTTGCCGGTCGAGAGAAACTCTTCGATCTTGGCGGCCATGCTCTTGCCGATGCCGGGCAGGTCAGCCAGCCCGCCGCGCGCGGCGAGTTCGGCCAGCGGCTCGGTCACGTCTTTCAGGCTGCGCGCGGCCCGGCGGTAGGAATTGACGCGGAAAACCTGCTCGCCGTTGATCTCAAGGATGTCGGCGATCTCGTTGAAGAGGCTGATCAGGTCGCTGGTGGCGGGCATGTAACGAATATATGGCTGGGGCGGGCAAATGTCATGTCGGCACCTGGCACGCGGCGGTGCGACTGGTCCGGCAGGCCGGCTCGGCGCAAGGGCCACAGGTCGCAGCGGCAGGTATTATTATTGCGCAAAGTCCGTCGCGGACGCCTTGCAAACGCGCGCTTCCGGAATGCCGATATTCGTGGCGAAGCAGAAAGGGTTCTCATATGGCTTCGAATGGTGCACCGCGTGCGAGTACAGGTCGACAGGAAATCCGACGCATCGGCATTCTGACCGGCGGTGGCGATTGTCCGGGTCTCAACGCTGTCATTCGAGCGGTGACCAAGACCGCGCTCTTCGATCACGGCTGGCAGGTTTTCGGAGTCGAGGACGGCTACCTGGGGCTGATCGAGGACAAAGTGCGACCGCTCACGGCTGGCGACGTCAGCAACATTCTGACGCGCGGCGGGACGATCCTGGGCACGAGCAACAAGGCGGAGCCGAGCCGGTATCCGATCGGGGTCGGCAAGAAGGGGGAGCCGGTCTTCGGCGATGTGCGCGATCGCGCAATGGCGACGTATGAGAAGTACGGCCTGGATGCGTTGGTGGTCATTGGCGGCGACGGCACAATGAGCGGGGC
This sequence comes from Planctomycetia bacterium, assembly GCA_015200345.1. Lineage (NCBI taxonomy): Bacteria > Pseudomonadati > Planctomycetota > Planctomycetia > Planctomycetia bacterium. Next base: position 87,581 of record CP054187.1, read on the forward strand.
CAACGGGCTGATCGAGCTGGGGATGCGTTGCGTCGGTGTGCCGAAGACCATCGACAACGACCTGATGCACACCGAGGTCACGTTTGGATTTCAGACGGCGGTGGAAATCGCCACCGAGGCGATCGACCGGCTGCACACGACCGCGGCGAGCCATCACCGAATCATGGTGGTGGAGTTGATGGGTCGAAACGCCGGCTGGCTGGCCCTGCACGCCGGCGTGGCGAGCGGGGCGGACATCATTCTTATACCGGAGATACCGTACGACATCGCGAAGCTGTGTGATTTCTGCAAGGATCGCAAGAAGGCGGGCAAAAAATCGACGATTGTCGCTGTTTCGGAGGGGGCCAGGCCGTTCGACGGCGAGGCGGTGGTCGACCGGACGATCGCCGACAGCCCGGACCCGATCCGATACGGCGGTATCGCCAACGTGCTGCACCGGCAGTTGGAGATGTGTTCAACCATCGAGGCGCGGGCGGTGGTGCTGGGGCATGTCCAGCGCGGTGGGACGCCGTGCGGCTACGATCGGGCGCTGGCGACGCAGTTCGGCTTTCACGCGACCGAGCTGCTGGCTCGCGGGGAGTACAATCGGCTGGTCGTCGTCCATCGCGGGCGATATGACAGCGTGCCGATCGGCGAAGTGGCCAATCGTCAGCGCGTCGTTCCGCCGGACGATGATCTCGTTCGGGCGGCCCGCGCCGTCGGCACCGGGTTCGGCGACTAGCCAATGCTCCGAATACGCAGCGGTTTGCACGCGTGAGGCTCTACGAGCAACCGTGCAATCAGTCGGAAGCGCCTTTCAAGTTACCGGCCGTTGGGCGATCAGCGACGCCGCGATGCGCCGCGGCGAGACCAACCCCTCACGTGAGACGATAACCCTCCAACTGTTAAAGAATGAGGCCAGTTCGCCGGGACGCAGGACGCGCTCCGGCCGGGCGGGTTTGCCGAATCGCTCGCGTTGCGGATCGACGAACGTCTCATAGCAGACGAATCCGCCGGGTCGAACGGCCTCGGCCAGCGCGGGCATGAGCGGGCGATGCAGAAAGTTGAAGCAACACACGGCATCGAACGCACCCGGTGGAATCGCTCCTGCAATGGTGACATCCCGCACGCTTGCAGCGAGTCTCACGCCCGTACGGCGCGCAAGGTCCGTGCAACGCGTCACGGCATCGGGCAGAATGTCCCACGCGGTGACATGCAGACCCTGTTCCGCGAGGAAAACAGCGTCGCGTCCGGCACCGCAGGCGATATCCAGCGCGATGCGGCCTTTCACATCGCCCCATTCAGCTTGCATCGCAGCGATCAGTTCGTGCAAGAGACCGTGTGGTCGCCAGAGGCGTGCGGTGGATGCGCCGGAGACCATTGCCTCATCGTTCCATCGCACGTTGTCGGGAGCGATGACTTCAACCAGCCGATCACGGTCGTGAAGGATTGCGGCGGCTTGCTCGGCTCGCAGCGGATCCATGTCGAACAACAAAAGGGTTTCATAAGGCGGAGGCAACTCGTGAATGCGATCGGCCAGTTCCTCCAACGGAATGTTCACGGCACGGGGATGGTGTGCGGCGAGGAAAAGCGACTCTCGACGGACATCGAGAAACAGCGCGTCGCGTTGGTATAGATTGTCGGATGCGGCGTATGGCTGCACAGTGAATCCTCAACGGCGAGCAGGGTGAAGCGCCGGCCTCAAGCGATTATGATTCCGGTATGACCAACGTACCAACCGGCCTGAACGACGACCAGCTTGCCGCATGGGCGACGAATCAACCCGCCACGTCGCCGGCGTTTCGTCCGACCGATCTTCGACTCGATCGGCGGGAGGGGTTGACGGTCACGTGGGGCGATGGTGTGGTGAGCCGTTATCCACTCGTGTACCTCCGCAAGCGGTGTCCATGCGCGACGTGCCGAACGGAACGGGAGGCTTCTGGCGCGAACGAACGCGGGGCCGCGAGCGCTGCGACCTCGTCGGCGGGAGCGCCGGGGAAACGGTCGATCAGTCTGACGATTCTGCCGGAGGGCATTGATCGCGCCACGCAGTTCGTCGATGCGAAGATGGTCGGGTCTTACGCCATCCAGATCACCTGGGGCGACGGACACAGCACTGGGATATACGATTTTCGCTATCTGCGCGTGATCGCGCCGCGCTAGCGCCGTAGTGGAATCGCAGAAAGATCCATAGGGTGTGGCGCCTGCCTGTGCGTGAATCACAGGCGAGACGCCTGTGCCACAAGTGAATGCTCATTGCGGCGCCGCTGAAGGCAATCAGCTTGGCTGCATGGGATTCATCCGGCGCTGCCGGCAAGATGGCGCTGAAGCGTGTGAATCGCGTCCCGTGCGCCGTAGAATCGCGGATGGATCTGGAGGACCCGGCGATAGGCCTCGAGCGCTTCTTTCTCGCGGTGCAGGGCGACGAGGCAATTGGCGCGCAAGGCATGCGCCGCGAAGTGATACGGGTTGATCGAAATCGTGCGGTCGGCGTCGCGCAGCGCCTGGGCAAAGGCCCCGTCGAGGTAATAGGCCTGACCTCGTTGGTGGAACGCCTCGGCGAATTGTCGATTCGCTCGGATCAACGGCTTCAGTAGTGCCGCCGTATTCTCGGTGACGCCCGCACGGATCGCTTCGGCGATGCGCCACAGCGCTTGGTGCTCGAGCGGAGTACCGGCGCGGAAGCTGATGGTCCACATCGCCTCTTCAGCGGCTTCCACGACTTGTTCGTCCGCGTGATGCAGCAGGGATGCCAGGCGAGGAAGGCTGTCGGCGTGGCCGATAAGCCCGATGCATCGCGCCGCCGTCGCGACGACGACCGGGTCGGATTGGTCCAGAAGCAACACGAGGCATGGGACGGACCAGCTTTCGCGCAGGGCGCTTGCCAGACCGTCACGGTCGCTTCGTGCGAGGTACGGGGTCGCCAAGTCGAGCAGCCGGGAACCGGCGACGGTGTTCTCATCCATGAAGGGCGCCTCCAATGAGCCGTCCTGATGCAGCAATGTCCAGACAAACGTCTTGCCTTGCGCGGCGATCCGCGTCGAATATGGCAAGCACGGGCCGGGAGGTTAGAAAGGGAGTTCCCCAGCCCGCCACCCGGAATCGGGTGCGGCAACCAACTATACGCCTGTGAAATCCGCGGAATCAAACACGCAGTGCATGGCTGGACAGAAGTTTATGTGTTAACATCCGGCGATTGTTATAACAATGGGTTTCCGCTTGAAATTCAGCGGTTTCCCGCCTGAAGGGCATGGCCGCTCATGCATCCCGAGCAACTCAAATCCATCCTTGTACGCGTTCAAAAAGGCGAACTGCCCGTTGGTGATGCCATGTCCGCGCTGGCGAAAATCCCGTTCGAGACGTTGGACTATGCCAAGGTGGACCACCACCGGGCGCTGCGGTGCGGCTTTCCGGAAGTCATCTTGTGTCAGGGCAAAACACCGGCGCAGGTGTCAGGGATTATTGAGAAGCTGGCCGCAGCCGGGGGGAATGTGCTAGCCACTCGTGCGTCGGCGGAACATTATTCAGCGGTGTCTGCGACTGGGCTTGCTGTAACGTATGACGAAGTATCGCGCTGCATCACCTTGCGCCAACAGGCGAGTCGTCGCTCGCAGGGGACGATTGCGCTGGTTTGCGCGGGGACGGGTGATCTGCCGGTGATCGAAGAAGCGCGCGTCACGTGTGACATCATGGATCAGCGGACCGCGTCGTACTATGACGTGGGGGTGGCGGGCATTCATCGGTTGTTGGCGCATACCGAGGAAATACGCCGGGCGCGCGTGGTAGTCGTGGCGGCGGGGATGGAGGGGGCGCTGGCGAGCGTGGTGGGCGGACTTGTCGAGGCACCAGTGATAGCCGTGCCGACGAGCGTCGGATATGGAGCGAGTTTCAAAGGTCTGGCGCCGTTGCTGACAATGCTGAATGGCTGCGCGCCGGGGGTGTCGGTGGTGAACATCGATAACGGATTCGGCGCGGGCTATCTTGCGTCGATGATCAACCGGATGGCAGAGAGTGCGTCGGAGGCGCAACGTCCGTGAAGTCAAAAAGCGAATCGCTGCCGAGGCTTCCGCGACGGGGTCGCGACGCCCACAAGGGGGATTTCGGTCGCGTGCTCGTGATCGGCGGCTCGCGCGGCATGGTCGGCGCGCCGGCACTGGTGGCGAACGCCGCGTTGCGCAGCGGGGCGGGCCTGGCAACGGTGGCGTGCCCGGCGACGATACAGCAAGCCGTGGCGGGTCTTTGCCCCTGTGCCACCAGTCTGCCGCTGGCGGAGGATTCGACCGGCCGCGTCGATTTTCGGGCGGCCATGCGTACGTTGCGGCGTGAAACCTGCCTCGGTGCGAAATCAGCGGCGACCGTGGCGGCGATCGGCCCGGGATTGGGTCGAGGGAACGCGCGGAGCGACGCGAGTTTGACACAATTGATGGAGTTCCTGGCGGCGTCGGGGGTGCCGCTGGTGGTTGATGCGGATGCGCTCAATGCTTTGCCGGTCATCGCGCTGGATGCGGCGCGTGGCCGTGGAAAAGGCGGTCGGATTCCGCGATTGGGCCGTGCCGTGCTGACGCCGCATCCGGGCGAGATGGCGCGCCTGACCGGTCTGACGACGCAAGCAGTCCAGGGCGATCGGCGTGGCGTGGCGGTGCGATTGCAGAAGGCTCTCTCGTGCGACGGAGCGGAAGTTGTCATCGTGCTGAAGGGCGCGGGCACGATCATCGCCGGAAGCGGTCGCGAGACCATTAACGCGACCGGCAATCCGGGCATGGCCACCGGCGGCAGCGGTGACGTGCTGACGGGTGTCATCGCCGGCTTGATCGCACAGGGCATGAACCTGTATGACGCCGCGCGGCTGGGGACACATGTTCACGGCTTGTCGGGGGATCTTGCTGCACAAGAGCTTGGCGAGGCTTCGCTCATCGCGACGGATATCCTGATGCAGTTGCCGGGGGCTTTTCGAAGAATACGAACCTAATCGGCGGATGGCTGACTGGAGGGCGCGTCGGATTCGTCATCGGGCATGGGCGTCGGGTGAGGCGGGGCGTCGAGGCTTCCGATGTCTTCGATGCGCGCCAGCTCGACGGGCACTTCGATTCGTTGAAAGCGTCGTTTGATGGTCAGGACGACCGTCTCGCCCGCGGCGCGGTCGCTCAAGCGGCGTTGCAATTCCGCAAGATCGCCGGTGGGTTTTCCATCCAGCGCGATGATTTTGTCGCCGTCCTTCAGTTCGGCGCGCTGTGCGGGCGACGGCTTGGCGATGCGCGCGATCTTCACTCCGCGGGATTGTGGCAGCAGTTTATCGAGAAAGCTCAATGCATCGTCCGCTTCGTCCGGTTCCAACATGACGCCAATCTTGCCCGGCTCGATGTTCTGCCCGGCAGCCAACCGCTCATGCACGGCGTCGATTCGATCTTTGTAGATCGCGAACCCAATGCCGCCGTCGTACCACTCGGCCCCGGCCAGCGCGCCGCCGCTGCCAGCCATCGGCACGAGGATGCCGATCACGCGGCCATCCAGGTCAATCAGCGGACCGCCGTAATTGGCGGGACTGATTTTTGCATCCGTCTGAACGGCGTTGCCGTTTCGACGATTCAGCGCGGAGACAATCCCGACGGACACAAAAGTCTGGCGCGTGCCGGCGCCACGCGTGCTGCCGGTCATGCCTTTGCCACAGGCGATGGCGTACTGACCGATGTGCAGCTGCTCGCGCGGCGTCCAGGCAGGCACGGGCAGATCGCGAGCGTCCACCTTGATGAGTGCCAGCCTGCGAATGTGATCCCGCGCGATAAGCTTCGCGACAAGGCGGCGGCCGTCGTGCAGGACGACGGTGATGACGGATGGATCTCGCGCGAAATTAAAGCTGCTGGAGAGGATGTGACCGTCAGCGGACAGGATGACGCCGGTCGTCGGCCCTTCGGCCAGCCGGAAAGACTCCTCCATGGGTCCGCGGCGGGCGTCCTGGCGGATCGGTTGCGCCCCACCGATGGTCTCGATGATGACTATCGACGGTTCAACGGTTGCGAGCGCGGCGCGAACCACGGCGGACAGATCGCTGCTGGCGACGGGAATCGCCTGCTGTGCCGCCGCTTCATGCGATGCGTGCAGTGCGCACGCGAGCGAGAGGCTGGCGAGGAGCGCTCGCAGCATGCTCGAGTTCCGGCCGCTCGACCGGTGGCGACCGGTGAGGCCCGTTGGATTCCACGCCTGCCTCACGGTTGGCCTCCTGTGGGTTTGGCGGTGACGGTGACTTCGACGGTGACGATCTCCGTGCCGCGTTTGAGTGTGAAGGGGACGCTCTGACCGGGGATCAGAGTTGCAATCTGCTTTTGATAATCTGCGGCATCGGCGACGCGACGGCCATCCACCGCGATGATGAGGTCATCGGGTCGAATGCCGGCCCGGTCGGCGGGGGAGTCTCGCCGTACTCGTCCGACAAACGCCCACGTTTGACGGTATCCGAGCTTGGAGAGCGTGAGACCGATGTAAGGCTCGCTGGCCGAGGTTGATGCGCGGGCGGTCGGAGCGGTTGAGGCGGAATCCTGTGCAGGGACCGCATCGGTTGTGGCCGCGCCGCGAGCCGGGACTTGCTCGAGGAAGGCGATCAAGTCTTCGCCGGGAATCGCATGATTGACGCGTGTATTCGTCGCGGCGGATTCGACGATCAAGCCGACCAGCCCCACGAGCCGTCCGGCCGCATCCATGAGGGGGCCGCCCGCCGCGCCGGGGTTCGCGGTGATGGCGTCATAGACGAGCACAGGTCCGGGGTAGTCGTATTCCTGTGCGAGGCGTCGCGCGTCAATGGTCGCCTTGAAGCTGAAAACGCCGCGCGTCAGGGAGACGCTTTCATCGCCCTCGGCGATCTTGAACCAGTTGCCCAGCGCATAGACCGCGTCGCCGGATTGCAAAGCGTCGCTTGGATGCGGCGGCAGATGAGGCAGTCCCGAAGCCTTGATCCGAAGCAGGGCGAGCTTCCGGGCGTCATCCTGCCGGACCAGTTCGGCTTCCTGTGCCGTTCCGTCGTGCAAGACCGCACGAATCGAGCGGCCCGCGAGCATGACGGACAGGTTTGTGAGAATCAATCCATCCGGCGAGACGAGGACGCCGGAGCCGTAACCCTGCTGGCGTCCGACGCTTGCGCCGTAGAGTTTCACCACCGCTGGAGCTGCGCGGTCGAAGATTTCGTGGGCGGTCAGCGAGCGAGCGGGGACAGCCGACGACTGCGATTCGGTCGGCAGGGTGTCGCCCAGCGAAGCCGTGCAAGCGACAAAGAACGCGAACAGGGTCAGCGCCAGGCGATCGGTTCGATGTTCTGTGAACAAGCGAATCATGAATACCCGATATTCAAGGCCCCACCGCTATTGCGGAATCGTATTGTTCCTCTGCGACCAGGCGATCATCCTCATGGATGCGCCGCCGCATGGGCAGTCGCAGCGTGCCGCTGCGCTTGACTTCGCCGTATTCGTAGCGCGCTCGCACCGCCTGGGTGCCGTGTGTGAACTCGACAAAAAGCAGTTCACCGGTTTCGTCATCCAGCCCAATACGCGGCTGGTGCACGTCATGTTTTTTCAGCTCCAAGACCACTGCGATGCGACCATCAACTTCATCACTGCCGACCACTTGAAACGGAGATCGCGGGGCGTTCGGCTCGGCCCCGTACAGTTCCCACCGAATCATCCGTTCGATGTCACTGGGCGCAGCGCCGGGCGGCAAATCAGCCGTGCCCGGCGGTTTTTCTTCATCTCGCTCAATTGGAATGGGGGCGTTGCCGGGCAGGTCGACGTTGAACCGCCGTCCCGACCATTCCAGCTTCATGGTTCGGTTCAGCGCGTCACTCCCGCCGCAGAACTCGATGAACAATTTCAGCGCGCGGCGGACGGCGCGACGATTCGCCTCGCTGTCCGGCGGGATCGGTGCAAAGGGGTCGGGCATCTTGCGCTGTGCCCCATCTCGCGCGCCGCGCGGGCGGGGCAGCGGCGAGGCTTCGAGCCGGCCGCGAAACTTGATCGTTATATCGCCGCGTTCCAGAACGGCCTCGACCGGCCACCCGGCGGGATAGGTTCCCAGAAGCGACAAAAAGTGATTTGCCGACCGAATCGGCGTACCGGCGAACTGCCGAAGCCGATCACCGACCCGGATGCCGGCGCGTGCCGCGGCACAATCCTTTTCAATTCGGTCAACGGTTACGCCATCCGGCCCATCGGCCACGGTAAAGCCGGCGGCGCCGTGCTGGGTCGTCAGACCGGCACGTAATGCGGGAATGAACCGGCGAATCTGGTTGATCGTGATCGCATAGCCGACTCCGACATTGATGCGCCCGCGCTCCTCGATGCTGACGCGGCCGTTGATGCCGATGAGCTTGCCCGTCATGTCAAACAAAGGCCCGCCCGAGTTTCCGGGATTGATCGACGCATCGACCTGAATGCAGTCGGAGTAGATCAAGGCCCGACCGGCGCCGGGCTGATAGCGATGCAGGCCCGAAACAATGCCGAAGGTAACCGTCGGTGTGAAGTCCTCGGCGAGCAGGAAGGGATTCCCCAAAGCGAGGGTTTCGTCCCCCACGGCCAAGGTGTCGGAGTTTCCCAGCGTGGCTGCATGAAAGGGCGAATCTGATTTGAGGCGAAACATCGCGACATCGCCGACCGGGTCCAGCCCGAGCACTTCGAGCGGGTAGAGGTTGCCGTCGGCCAGACCGCCTTCGCCTTCGCGCGATGGCAGGAGTGGTGCGACGACGTGATAGTTGGTCAGACCGTATCCGTCGGCGTCGATCAGGACGCCGGACCCTCCTCCGGCGCGATTGTCCTTTGGAAAAATGCAAACAACGCTCGGCGTCAGGCGGCGAATCAGTTCGATTCGAGCCGACTGGGCCACCTGCACGCGCGCGCGGCGCGCGGCGAAATCATCATCGCCGGGAGGCGTTGAGCCGTCGCCCGCGACGTGGCCGGCAAGGAGAACCAGGGTGACGGCGAATCCCATCGCAGGCATGTCAATCGTCCGATCGTTCAGCGGCGGTTCGCGGTTTGACAAGAATAGGCTCGCCCCAGACGGCATGATCGCCGAAATCCAGATCGTCCGTCGGATCGCATTCCAACTCCAGCAGGCGGGCGCCGGCCAGCCTCACATTCACCGGAAGCGGTGCATCGCGCCGCCGCAGCACGGGTGATTCGTAGGCCACGCGGCCGTCAAGCTTGACACGAAACACGACGCTGGCACGTTCGGGAGCCGAATCGTCGATGCCGATGGAGGTCGAAAAACGCTCATAGGAGTCAGCCAGATCGTACGCGAGGAGGGTGTAAGCGTGGACGCCTAACCCGCGTGGAAAGGTCTGACCACGAATCATCAGCGGCTGACCTCGTAGGTTCGTATTGCGCCCGACTGACCAGGTTGCATCGAGGACCGAGCGAATCTGCGAGGTGACGGGCGTAAGATCGACCAGTGACACGACGCGCGCGCTGGAGAGGTCGATGCGTTGCACGATTGACAGGGGGAGGTCGATCTGTCCAATCAGGTCACTGGCGACAAGAACGCGCTCGGCACGAATCGCGACCAGCGTTCCCGCGATGCGATCGCCGTCCTGAAGCGTGATGCGCGCCGGAGGCTTGTGTCGCGGGGTCTGCGAACCGAACACGATGCCGACGAGAGAATGGATCGGCGCGGTTTGGAGCTTGCGACCGACTCGGAATTTGCACTGATCCGCAGCGAGCGATTCAACAGCGCCGGGAACCGCCAGCACGTTCCCGTCTCGCGCGAGGAGCAGAACGTCTCGCCCCGGCTCGCGGCGGGCCAGGCGTTGATCGAAGTCCGCGGCATCTGTGCGGCGAAACCGAATCCCAGCGACGGCGGTGAAAGGAATCGACAACGTATCGCGCCAGAGCGGGTTGAATGCGAATGCACCGGGCGCCTGGTCGGAAGGCGGTTCGACAACACCGCTTAGCTCGGTTCCATCAACGAGAGTGACGACGGAGTCGGAAGGTTGCGCGTCCGCGGCAGGCGTGTTGCGGTTGGTCGGTGCATGGTTCAGCTGGATGCCGGCGATTTCCGACAACGGTACGGCGCGAGGCCCGCCCTCGGCCGCAGCCTGAAGCCGCTTGTCAGCGATTTCCAGATCGGCGGCTTCGAACGATTCGCCGGCAATGGTTTCGATTCGATAACGCGTGGTCGTGGAGGCGGCCGCATCGGGTCCCGCGTACACCGATGCGAGCGACAGCGAAACGAAAGCACCGGCGCATCGAATCGCTGCGCGGAGAAGGGAGGTTGCGCAATTCGTGCGGGCAGGACGTTCAATCGCCAGTGAGTTGGGCGGGGGCGTCACGACGGCGGCTGGTCCTTTGCAAGTTGACGATAGTATTGTTCCAGCAAGTCGCGGTACTGACTGGGGAACTGCCGTTGCAGCGTCTGGATGATCTGCTCGCGCTCGCGCGGCGGCATCTTGCCCCAGGCCTCGCCCGGCGCGACGCGCGATCGGCGCAGCGCCGTGTCGCCCGGCGGCGCGCCGGACGGGATGCGCGACTCCTTCGCACCGGAACTGGGCTGCGGCTTGTTGCCTTTTCCTCCGCCGCTGGGGGATTTCTGCCGCGCGTTCTTCTCGTTTTCCTCTGCCTCGTGAATCATGTTGTCCAACAGGGCGACCGCCTGCTGTTGGCGTTGCGCGACCGGCTCGCCGGTCTCGCCCAGTTCGATTCGATGGTGTGCGTACGCAAGCAGATCGCGCACGTCCCCGAGTTTGCCGGGGATGCGCCGATCGATTTCGGTGACGATCTGCGTGGCCGTGACGCGCAGCCGCTGCGGCGCTTGTGGATAGGTTTGGAGGAAACGGGTCAGGATGGCTTTGGCCGCGTCGTAGCGAAGCTCGCGAATGTAGCTGTAGCCCAGCATAAAGAGCATGTGATCGGCGCCAGGTGCGTAACGGTCCAAGGGGGCGTATCGGTTGAAAATCGGCTCAAGAACGGCCAGCGCGCGAGGAAACTGTTCCATTTCCACCAACGCGGTTGCGGCGAGGTTTGCAGCATTCACGACCATGAAGGGTTCGTCGCCGGCGGCGGCGATCCGCTCGAACCGATCGGCTGCATCGGCGATGCGTTCGTCCTCCATGGCTTTGAGGGCGTCGGCGAAATCGGGGGAGCAGACCGCCAAGGCACTATTGAGAAATTCACCGGCGTTGTCGAAAGTCGCGCCGGAAGCCTTCGCAACAACAAACTCCCTTGCCGCAGCGGGATAGGCCGCATGGGCACGCACGGCTTCGACGAAGTTTGTGACGATTTTCTCCGCAGCGCGTGGTTCGACCGCCGGAACGGTATAGGGCGGTTCGGGCGAGGGTTGTGCGGAGGGTTGCGATGCCGCTGGCTGGCTCTCGGCGGGTGGAGTGGATCGCGGCGAGCCGGATTCGGGGGCCGCGCGGACTGGCGCGAACGACCAACCGGTGAACAGTCCAAGTGTCAGATATATGCCAGTTGTTTTTCGCATGGTGTGATGGCGCGGCGACCGCTGCCGTCCTCTTATTGCGTTCGGGTCAGGCTCTCGTGCATCTGTTTTGCCATTTCGGAGACTTGTTTCTGTCGTTCGGCAAGCCGTTTGAGTTCCTCCGCCAGCTTCGATGGGTCGTCGTTGCCGGTGCGCAGCGTATTCAGTCGCGAGGTTGCGGAGTTGATGCGCACCTGACAGGAACGCAGCAGCTTCAACTCGGCCGAACCCGGCAGAAGGGGCGGGTTCTGGTCCTGCGACTGGCCGCCTTCGGATTCGTCCGGAGCGGATTGCAACTCCTCCTGCTTCTTCTTGACGGCCTCCAGCAATTCGCGCAGGGCTTCCTCGATTCCCCGTTGCAACCCCTGCGTGATCTCGGCTACGTCGGCCGCCGCGAGAAGATCCCCGGCGGCGCGGCTGTCATCGCGAATCTGGGAGACGATCTGCGGAAAGGCCACGGTCGTGCCTTCTTCCTTCAGGATCGTCAACGCCTGGTCTGCTTCCTGCGAAATCCACTGCTGCCCGGACGCGAGATCGGCCAACGCCAGCTGGTCGGTGCGTTTCCAATTCGTACGGCCCAACTCGTGCAGTGCCCCGGTTGCTTTCAGGCACTCAAGCTGTTTCGCCAGCATCGCAGCGAAGCGCGTTTCCAGCGCGGCGAGCAACATCTCCTGTTGCTCCTTGCGAAGCTGCTCGAGCGTGTCATTCAATAGCTCGCGAGCGGCCTTGAGTTTCTTGAGCGCTTCGGCCTGCTTCTCCGCCGCGTCCTTTGGCTTATTCTTTCTTAATTCGTCGGCGGCCTCGCGCTGCAGCGGAACGGCTTTCTCGACTTCCTGCTGGCCGGGCAGCGGTTTATTGTCGCCCAGGTCCTGCTCGGCCTCGTCCTGCGCGCTGTCCGGTGAATCAGACGGTGATTTCGGCGGCGATGCGCCGTCCTGCGACGGTTGACTATCTTTTCGATCGGACTTGTCGCCCTCGGCGGGGCCACCTGCGTGGCTGGGTCCGTCGGCCTTGGCGGGGTTCTTGTCGGCTGATTTCATCTCGCCGCCAAGCTGCTCCGTCTCGCGTGCGGTTTTTTCCTGCTCGGCTGCCTGCTCGCGCGGCGAGGGGGTTTGGCCATCCAGCCGGAGTTGCTGGTCAATCTGTTCGATTGCTTCCTTCAGCGCGGTCTCCGCCTGTTCCTGTGCCTGGGTCGCGCCGGCCGCATCGGCTTGGTCGAGACGCTCGCCCGCCTGCTTCATCGCATCGGCGGCGTTCTGCGCAGCCTGGGCGGCTTGTGTTGCCGGCGACGACGCTTCGCGCGGGAGGTCATGCAGGTTTGCGGCCTGCTTCGCCGTGTCTTCCGCGAGGCGGCGCTGACGGGCCGCTGCGGTTTCGGGAGGCACCGCGCCGGCCTGCGTCTGATTTTTCAACTCCGTCTGACGCTCGGCTAGTTCCTGAAGCGCGCGCTGGGCGACTTGGAGCTGTGCATTGCGGGCCGATGCGTTGGCGGCGGCCTGCGCCTGATCCAGCTCCCGCTGCTGGTCCTTGATCACACGCTCCAGGAATTCGCGCGCGCCGTGCAGCCGCTCCATTTCGTGCTTGCGAGCGGCCGAGTCGTCCGGCTCTTCGAGGAGATACTTGAGCAGGGTTTGCAGGTCGCCTGCGACGGCCTCCTGTTGATCGCGAGCGTCGGCGTATTGGCCGGCCTTCAGCGATGAAATAATCTCGTCTATTTTCTGCCGCACCAGCATGCTGCGCGAGGCGCCGAGCGCGCCGAGAAGCTTTTGCGCCTTTTCCGGCTCGTTCTTGCGAAGTGCCTCATGGAGCTGGAACATGCGATCTTCCAATCGCATGACGCGATCCCGTACAAGGGCCTGACGTTCGGTCAGCGGTTGTGCATCGCCGGAGGAACCTCGTGTTGCGGCGGCCTGGTTCGTCGGAGCCGGCGCGGTATCCTGCACCGGCATGGCGACGGAGTACGGCGCCGTGAGACCGCCGGCGTACAACGCCGCACATAGAACGATCCATCGTGTCGGTTGAATTCGCATCACGGCTGCGGCTCCGATGGGGGTCCGTCGCGGGCGGGCTTCGAGGTCGCACCGCCCCCGAGCAGGCGATCAATCTCTGATTCCAACTGGGTCTGGGTCTGCCGGGTCACGTCGCCATGCAGTCGGATGATGTCGCGGAGCAGGGTGACCGCCTCGTTGTACCCTTCCCATTTTAGCATGTTGGCAAGGACCGAATACATGATCTCCAGAATCGCGGCATGGCCTCGTTCGATGGTATCGGCGATTTGAGTGTCGCCGCCGCCGGCCAATTGCCCGAGCTGGTCTGCCACCCCTGGTAGATCGCTGGAAATGAGCCGCCCCAAGGGGGCCAGAATGCCCGCGTCCAGCCGCCGTCGAACGATCGGATTGTCGAGTTGGTTCGTGCGAAGCTCGGCGAGGATCTGTTCGAATTGCCTCCGGATGGTCGTCATGCGTACGGCGATCTGGCGCTGGGCGCGTTGTTCCGAGGCATACTGTGCGGCGAAACGGGCCGAGCCGAATTCCGCGCGGGCCTCGTCGTTCAGATTCATGACGCGGTCACGAATCTGTTCCTGCGTCTTGATGAGTAACTCGAACTCGCGTCGCCACTCGCTCTCACGCCGGCCGAGTTCGGCAAGCAGTTCCTCGGCGGTGACGATGCGCAGCGTGAACGCGGCGCTGCGACCCAACCCCGGTTCAGACAGGATTGCGTCGCCGTCGGCCGTCGCGGTTGTCGTGGTAGTCGGCGGGGCGGCCGACCCAGCGGGTTGGAGATCGCGTGCCTCGACGAGTAGCGTCAGCTGGTCGCCGGGCTGAAGCGTCAGGGGGAGCAGTTGGAGCACGTGGCGCAGTTCGAAGCGCGTCTGGCGCGGTTCGAGACCGGGCAGGGCGACCGTCGTTTGCAACAACGCGGCAGCCGCGTCGATGCCGGAATCGGGCGCGGGCCCCTCGATTGCTTCACACTTGCGAATCCTGTAAACGAGACTCACGTCTTTCATTCCCAGGTTGTCGTCTGCTTGAACGGCAAGATCGATCACCGCCTGTGGCACGACGGCATCGCCCGCACCGGGGAGAGACAGCTTGACTTTCGGAGGAGGGTCATTGACGAGACGCAATGCAAAGGTGACGGGGCGCAGATCCGAAAGGCCTTCCTGATCGAGCAGATCGAAGTGATAACTGCCGCTTTGCACGGGCTGGAATTCCGCGGTGAGTTGGTGGTTTTCTTCGAGCTTGGCCGGTATTTCCAATCCGGTCGAACCACGAAGCGTCGCGGCGCGAAGCGGTTTGCTGGTCTTCGCGATGAGCGCGATGGTTGAGCCTCGCAAGACCTCGGCCGCCGACTGACCGGCGGGCAGCGCGAATCGTTCGACGCCGGAATAGGCAGGGGGCGTGATTTCCATGCGTACCGAGCGGATCGACGGTCGCATCACACCGACCACGTTAAACCAGCCCGTCGATTCGTCTGCGCCGAAACGACGAATCAGCAAACGGAGCTTGAACGATTCGTCGAGCGGCCCGTAGTCGAGCACAAATTGGCGTTCGCCGCGCAGGGCCATGTCGCGCACGCGGGACTGGCCGTCCGGCGCGACGATTTCCACGGCAACACCCGGCGGGACGGCCCCCTCCGCGGTGACGGCCAGTGTCAGATCATCGCCGAGTGGCCAGCGAAGCAGACCATCCGAGAAGCCCTCCAGCGCAAGGCGGACATTGGACGGCCAAGGTTCATCTTGCAGCAGCCAGTTGCGAGCGAGATACACGCGCGCGTGGGAGCTTGCCGCCGCAGACAGCACGCCAGCCGTGATCAGGGCGACCCCACCGATCGCCAGGGAGCGGTGCAATCGGCTGCGATTGAAGACTTCCGACGGGTTCAGCGCGGCGGCGTCTTTCATCGCCTGCCGCATCAGCTCGGCGGCCAGTGCGGGCGAAGTTTGGCTGGGCAAATCGCCGCGCTCGGCAAAAGCAACGGCGGAAATCAGGCGGTCGTGCAGGTCAGGATGGCGCCGTTCAAGGACGGCAACGACGTGCTCCGCGCGAGGCTTGGCCGCGACTGCCCACCAGACGTGGCGGCGTAGCAGACGAAGCGCCAGCGCAACGATCGCCAGCGTGACGACAACACGTGGGCCGACGCCCAGCGCCAGCAGGCGATCCAGTGCGAATTGAGACAGCAAAAGGCCGATCAATGCAGCGAGCCACACGGCGGCTGCCGCGAGCAATGCCCGGCGGCGCGCGGCACGGGCCACGCGCGTCAGCGGCGCGAGCACTTTCGCTTCAAAATCCGCCAGAATGGAATCGCGCGGACCGGTCATAGCAACCTCGCTTGCCGGCGCAGAATCCATTCCGTGGTAAGCAGTGCCAGGAGGATGCCGAAAACGGTTGCGTTGTCCCAGAGCGGTCGAGGTCGCTCGCGCGTGACTTGCGTGCGACCGGCGTCGGGTATCAGTTCGCCCAGCGCGCGAGCTTCGTCGACGTGGAGGTATCGCCCGCCGGTGGCTGCGGCGAGTTGTTGCAGCGCCGCGAGATTGAGCGCCGTGGCGCGCATTTCAAGATCGGGGCGGACGACGGGCAGCTCACGAGTGAGCACGGCGGGCGCGGCCCCATCCATTCCCGGTGAGGTGAACGATACGCGATAGATCCCCGGACGGTCGGCGGTAAATCGTGCTTGATAATATCCTTCGCGCCCGGGGATCGGGACGGCGTGAATCGTGTGGGAGGGGTCGAGTGAATCTGATTCGCTGGTCGACGCCGGTTCACCCGCTGTGGCGGCGCTGGACGGGGGCTCCACGCGAAGCTCCAGCTCGGGTGCGATCAAAGGCCCGTAGCGGGCATCCAGCGCGCGAAGGGTCAGCGGCACGGTCTGGCCGACCTCGTATTCATCGCGCTCGGTGAGAATCTGGCCGCGGCTGCGTCCGCCTGCCAGGCGGCCCTCGACAAGATAGCGGATCGTCTGAATCCAAAAGCGGTTGAAGGGTCGCTCGTCGGCCTGCCGCCAGCGCCACGTTGAATTGATGCCCAGCCATGCGGTCCGCCCCGCGCCGACGAACTGGGTCGCGAACAGCACCTGCGGACCGGACGCGCCGATCATCCGCGGGTCGCTGTGGCGCATCAAGACCGACGCCACGGGCTTTTCGCGTCGGACAGGAAAATGCCAATAGATGCCGTCCAGGCGCGACCAGATGGCTCGATTCTCGATCGGATTCCCTGCCAGCCGGAGGATCGGATCAAAGATTGCCTGCTCGGGGATCACGATCGGCCAGGCGCGGGTCTGTACCTGTCCAAGATCGTTCAGCACGATTTCCGCGTCGGGATCCGGCACAATCGGCAGCAGTTCCACGAGGCTGGTTGTATGCGGATTGCGAAGGAAGCGGGCGGTGTATTTGTTTCCGGCCTGGAAGAGCACGCCGCCGCCGTGCTCGCTGACAAAGGTGGCGACGAGACTGGCCCAAGTGGGGTCGAAATCAGCGGGGTCGGCATCCATGAGAATGAGCGCGTCGTACTTGAAAAGCTCCTCCTGGTTCGCGGGGAGTGACGTTATTATGACATCTCCCTCTCGCACGGCATGGGCGTCGGCGGACTGAAGCCAGAGGCTTACGTCGATCCCCGGGTCGCGCTCCAGCATCCGTGCCAGGTAGCGGTAGTCGTATGAGGGCGCGCCCGAGACCAGCAGGATCCGTACCTTGTCATCGAGAATCTGCACCGGCGGGATCAAGGCACGGGCGTTGTCCGTCGTGATGGATTCGTCTTCCAGCGGATCTACGCGTGCGACTAGGCTTAGCGCCCCGGGGGCGGATGCGTGGTGCTCAAACGTCACCGGTTCGATGATGCCGGCGGCGGACGGACGCACCGATCGATTGGCCACGAGACGCGGCGACGACGGTCCGGCCTGTTCCCACAACTGAACATTGATCGATTGCTCGGCCAGTCCCTCGGCCTCCAGTCGCACGGAGACGTTGAACGGATCGTTCTTGAAGGCGTGACGCGGTGCCGAGAGCTCTCGCACTGCGACGTTGACCGGCGGCGCCGGATCACCGATGCCCACGGCGTACAGCGGCACGCCGCGCAGCTTGAGCATTCGCGCGATGGTATCGAGGGATTCGCCCTGGTTGATGTTCCCGTCGCTTAGCAGCACGATTGCCGAGGCGGGGGCGCCGCCGAGGCTGTCAAGTGCGGTGCGTACCGCGGCAGCGAGATCGGTGGCGTCGGTGTCGGCGGGCGCAAGCCCCGGTGGTTCATCGCCGTTGCGCACATTCGGCGAGATCGCCTGCCCCTCGGTCGCGCGCGGAAGATACCCGCGCTCGACAGGCCGGCGGGCGAAGTCGAATCGTCGGACGGCGTTGCGCTTCGCCAGTGAACGAAGCAGCGCGGAATCCTCCGCATGAAGCAGGGTCTCGACGACGGCGTTTCGGCCGGGGTTGCCCGCGTCCAAGTCGATCCCCGCGCGGCGAAGGCGCTCCGCGTCCTCTTTGTTTCGGTAGCGATCGGTGAGGGTCATGCTGGCGGACCCATCGGCCAGCAGGATCGTGACGGCATCGAGTCGTCGATGAATGTATTTGACGAGCACCGGCTCCAGGCCGATCAAGCCGAGCAAGACCAGCACCCCGGCGCGAACGGCGATCAGCACGCCGCGGAATCGAGCCGTGATCCGGCCGCGGGCCTCGCGCCGATACATCCGCACGACGAGAACGAGGCAGATTGCCGTGGCCAGCGCTCCGAAGAGCAGGGCATTGCCGGAAGACCAGCGCGCAAGCTCCAATTGGTTCTCGATTCGTTCGGTTCGAGCTGCTTGTGCCAGGATGTTGACCATGTCGCCGGACATTTATCCTCGCGTTCCAAACCACCATGCCAGGGATTGTTCGGTCATCAGCACAACCACCGCGATCAACAGGATCGGCCACCACATCTCCGTGCGCAACGCCTCGCTACCGGCGATCATGGAGTCCATGTCTCGCACATAGGTGAACGGCACTTCCGGCAGACCCGCTTCCAATTGCGCGCGCGTCGCCGGTGCGAGATTCGATTCTCGCGTGTCGGGATTGACGCAGCCTCGCCGTGGGCGAATTAGTCCGGTTTGTGTCATCAGGAGGATTTCATACGCCCCGACCTTGTCCGTCTGATCGAACTCAAACAACGCGCCGCTTTCACTGGTCCGCGCACGCAGCGGCCATTCAGCAGTGACCGGATAGTCCGGTCCGCGGACGATGGCGGAATCCGAAAAACGGGCAGGATCGACCGGGCAGATCAGGGGGAGACCGACGATGGTTTGAAGCAGCGCGCCGGGCGAGCGGGCGATGTGCTGCACAAGTTCCAGCATCATCGGGACGTAACTGAAGCTCGAAGCCCAGTTGTTCCAGTCCTGATCGAGGGATGATGTCAGCATCACGCACTTCCCACGGCCGAATGGGCGTTCGACAAGCAGGGGAGATCGCGCCTCATCGCCAAGCCGAATCAACACGCGTGGCCTGGCGCGATCCTCCGACGGCGCGGAGTCGGACCGCATCGTGGCGGTGGTCGGGGGAGGCTCGGCCTCACGCAGCGTGAGAAAAACGTCAAATTGCACCTGTCGCAGCGCGCCCGCGAGCGGATCAACAAACGCACGAAGCGCCGGATGGGTTGCATCCCATTCGAATGGAAACAGAGGCCCACCCACCGCCAACGCCTCGATCTGCTCTCCCAGTGCCAGCGGAAGCGGTCCATTGCCGCCGCGATAGAGCGATTCGTTGTACCAGTCCAGGTCGAGTTGCTTGCCCGCCGCGATGAGGAGCCCGCCGCCGTTACGCACAAACAGCTCCAGTTGATTCCGGCCGGCGGGATTGAGTCGCGCGACGTTGGCAAGCACGACGACGTGAAACGACGAGAGGTCCATTCCATCCAGGTCCGCCTCCGAAACGACGGTGAGGTCGTTACCGCTTGCGGCGCGGCCGGCGGGGCGCAGGGCCGTCCGCAGGAGGTACACCTCGTCGCGGAAGGGGTCACCGCTGGGTTCGCCGTCGACCAGCAGGACGTTGACCGCCGTTTGCACGTCAACCGCGGTCGCGCGGCGGTCGTCCAACGGCAGGGGGTCGCGCGCAGCGGCAACGCCGGCGAGCTGGCCGGTCAGGATCGAGGAGCCTTCGGCGGGAAACGTGATCTCAAGCGGTTCGCGGCGCACCTCGCCCGCAGCGAGTCGACCGATGTGGACCGGCGGAATGACCTGGTCGGCCAATGACAGGCTCAATTCCAGTCCGCTGACTACTTCGGATGAGTAATTTGCCAGCACCGCTTCGAATCGAGCCGGTACGCCGGAAACGACCTGGGGCTGCATCGCGCGTAGCTCCACCAAAGCAAGATTGGCCGGCGTTGCGGACGAAACGTCGATCAGCACGACATCCAAGTTGCGCGACGGTGCGCGCAGCCGGGCCAGAGCGGCTGCGGCGGGCGTGGGGGTGTGAGCCGGATCGGGCGACGCCCAATCGACGCGCTGAAAATCGCTGATTACATAGAGCGAGGCGTTGGCCTGTGTTGCTGCCGTGCGAAGGGTCTGGTCGATCGCGTCGAAGGCGATGTCAAACTGGGCTGTGCGGTGGGAGGGCTTCGCGTTCTCAAGCGCGTCGTGAATTCGCCGGGCGGCTTCGCCGTCGAGGCGCGGCACGGCGACAAGGGGCCGGGTCGTGCCGGAGGTGAGCCAGATCGAAACAGCGTCGCTTGATGATTCTGCGGCGAGAAGCTCAACGAGGCGGTGGGTCGAATCGACAGCTCGCTGGAAGGTGGTCTGGCCGGCGCCGGTTCGTGCGGCCATGGAAAAGGAATCGTCCAGGATGATGATGCGTTCGCTTCGTGGAGCGGCGCCGATCAGCGAGGCCAGCGATCCGCGCGACAGGAAAGGCCGGGCGACCATCAGCGCAATGAGCAACACCGCCAGGCAGCGCAGCGCCAGCAGAATCAGTTGCTCCATGCGGACCCGGCGGCGGTTTTTCTTCAGGGCGTCGAGGAGGAACTCCATGGCCGCCCAGCGCACACGCCGAAAGCGCCGGCGGGAGAGAAAGTGAATCAGGATCGGGCTGGCGACGCCGAGCGCGCCGGCCGCCAGGGCCGGATTCATCAGAAAGCCGGAGAGCCAGGTCAGCATGGGTGACTCCCGGTGGAGAGAGACGTGGGATTGGGATGTGAATTGATGATTGTCGTCATGCGATCATGCCCTCGCCTTCACGCGGTGTGAGCGGGCCGCGAGGTATTGTCGCAAGGCGACGTCAATCGGTTCCCCGGTGGAGAGCTGCAGGTAGTCGGCGCGTTGATTGATGCAGGCGGAGCGAATGCGCTCCAGGTGACGATTCAGCGCTTCGAGGTAGCCCGAGCGCAGGGACTGCGGATCGACAAACAACTCGGTGCCCGCCGCCTCGATCCCTTCAAACAGGGTGTTGTCCATGAATGGAAACGTGCGTTCGTCCTGATCGAGGACATGCGCCACGATCACTTCATGATTGGTCTGACGCATGCGCTCGATGCCGGCGATCACATCGTCCACGTCGGCCAGTAAATCGGAAATGAGAACGACGACGCTGCGCCGCCGAAGCCGACCGGCCACTTGCGCGAAGGACAGCCGCGCGTCGGTGGGGCGATCCAGGCGGGCTTGCTCGAGGTGGTGAATAATCGCCTGCAAATGAGCCTGATTCGATAGCGGTTGAACCTCATCACGCACCGCGTCGTCAAAAAGCAGCAGCCCGACGGCGTCCTGTTGCTGCGTGAGGAGGTAGGCGAGCGACGCCGCGAAGGTCGCCGCATACTCGAACTTCGTCATTCGGCCGGACTCGATGGGGTGCTCGGGATAGCGCATCGAGGCGGAACAATCAAGCACGAGGTGCGCTCGGAGATCCGTCTCTTCCTCGTATTGCTTGATGTAGAATCGATCGCTCTTGCCGTAGACGCGCCAGTCGAGATGGCGAAGGTCGTCTCCAGGGACGTACTCCCGGTGCTGCGCAAACTCGATGCTGTGGCCTTGATACGGGCTGGCGTGCATGCCACTGACGACGCCCTCCACGACGAATCGCGCGCGCAGCTCCAAGTCGCTGATGCGCGCCAGCACGTCGGGATTCAGATAGGGTTTATTCGAGTCGGGCATATCACTTCCGATCGCATGTACGATCGATTTTCTGAAGAGGGTTTATCACGAGAATACTTTCGCGGAGCGTGTTTCATCCGCCGATCCGCCCTGGTGCGGCGGCGTGGCTTCCAGTAATTCCGCCACGAGTCGGTCGGGGGTGTAGCCCAGCGCCTGCGCGGCGAAGTTCGGAATCACACGATGCCGGAGCACCGGCGCCGCCAGCGCGCGCAGGTCCTCGGTCGATACGTGGTAATGCCCGCGCAAGACGGCGCGGGCCTTGGCGGCGAGGATCAGGTACTGCACCGCGCGCGGTCCCGCGCCCCACGCGACATTCTTGCGAATGAACTCCGGTGCCGTCGGGTCGGCCGGACGACTTTTGCGGACCAGATCCACGGCATGGCGCACGATGGGAGGAGCAATCGGCACGCGGCGCACGATGCGCTGCAACTCGACAATCTCCGCGCCGCTCAAGAGGGAAGCGACTTCGGGGGTGGTTTCGGTCGTTGTTCGTTGAGCGATTTCGCACTCCTCATCATACGTGGGATACCCGATGAAGACTTTGAACATGAAGCGATCCTGCTGCGCTTCGGGAAGAGGATAGGTGCCTTCCTGTTCGATGGGGTTTTGGGTTGCGAGTACAAAGAACGGCTCGTCCAGCGCATGGCGAACGCCGCCGACGGTGACCTGTCGCTCCTGCATCGACTCGAGCATGGCGGCCTGGGTTTTGGGCGGCGTGCGATTGATTTCGTCTGCGAGGATGATGTTCGCGAACACCGGTCCTTTGAGGAAGCGAAAGACGCGGCTGCCGGTCGCACGATCTTCGGCAATGACCTCGGTGCCGGTGATGTCGCTGGGCATCAGGTCGGGTGTGAATTGAATGCGGCTGAAACTAAGCGAGAGGCACCGCGCCAGGCTCGAGATCATGAGCGTCTTGGCGAGACCGGGCACGCCCTCGATGATGCAGTGCCCGCCGGCGAAGAGGGCAATGAGCAACTGCTCGATGACGTCGTCCTGGCCGACGATGATCTTGCGAAGTTCCTCTCGAATGCGGCGATGGGAATCGCGGAGCTTCTGGGCGGCGACGAGATCGGCAGAATCGGGCGTATCATTCGATTGAGTTTGCATGGCGTCCTTTCCGTGGCGGCGGTGGCCGCGCGAGGGTATGGTTCGTCTAACGCTGCATGATCGGAAGGTTGTTGTAGGGGAGCTGGAGGATCATCAGGGCGATGGCCGTGCCGTAAACGTGGCCTACGGAGTCGCCATCCCAGGAGCCGTCCTCGTTCTGGGTCGCCAGGAGATGATCGCGCACCTTCGGATAGTACGCCTTCCAGGTTTCTTCGCCGGCGAGGTAATTTACCTGGGCATAGTATAAATGGGCGTAGAACCAGTGGCCCCAGGTGCCTCCGCGGTTTTCGCCGATCCCGATGTTCTGCTTGCAATAGCGCAGGGCATTGAGCGCCAGCGGGTTGTTGTATTGACCCGCGTTGAACCAGCACGCGACGGCCGCCGCCGTGATCGGCGGACGTGAACCCGTCATGCCGACGCGGTAGGCGATCCCGCCGTCGGGCTGCACCGATTTCTCAAGGTACTCCATGGCGTGATCAATGACTTTTTTCGGCACGGCGATGCCTGCGTTGCGCGCCGCGCGAAGCCCTTGCACCTGTGTCACGGTGACCGACCCTTCATCGCCGTTCATGTCGGGTGTGTACAGCCAGCCGCCGAGATTGCTCTGCGAGCGTCCCGTCAGTTCGACGGCTTTCTGAAGCGTGAAGCGAATCTGATTGAGGCGATCGGCATCGTCTTCCATGCCCATCACTTCGGCGAGAAAGAGCATGGAGAACCCGTGCGCGTACATCGAACGGGCTTCTTCCTCTCCGGCGCGACAGATCAGTCCATTGCGCTGTGCGGAACGAAGGATGAACGTAAGCGACTTGCGAAGGTGGGGGGCGTAAGGCCCCTGGGTCGGCGTGCTCCCCGAACCCGCCAAAGCCAGGCCGGCCAGGGCAGTCATGGAGACCGGATACGTGCCCAGACCGCCCTGTTCACGGAAGGCTCCGTCGGAAGCCTGTCGCGCGGCGAGGAATTTCAGGGCCTTATCGATTCCGGCCTGCGTCGGGGGCGTCACCAGCGGCGGATGACGGGCGAGGTCGGTCGGCGCGGCGAACGACGCAGCGGGTGCGGAAAAGATCCCGTCCTGCGCGGGCGCTCCGACGAACAGGAGAAAGAGTGCCAATATTACGGCAGTCATGCGTCGCCAGCGTCGCATTCGATTCATGGTGTCGGTTGCCCCTCCATGGTTCCGCGATCCACCGCGGGGTCGCGCGGCGGGCCGGGTGCCCTTTGCAGAACATAGTAACCTTCCGACGCAACCGCCACGATCCGGTCGTTGAACACCAGCAG
This sequence comes from Planctomycetia bacterium, assembly GCA_015200345.1. Taxonomy (NCBI): domain Bacteria; kingdom Pseudomonadati; phylum Planctomycetota; class Planctomycetia; species Planctomycetia bacterium. Next base: position 111,494 of record CP054187.1, read on the forward strand.
ATCGGTAAACAACCTCGCCCGACCGAACTCGTCGGCAGCCAGATCGCGGTTGTGAACGAATGGCGCGGCCAGCATGCTCTTGCCGGTGGACTTATCCAGCACGTCGAAGGCTGCGACGTCAAGGTGGGAGGCGCCGCGGTCCATGAGCTGGCGCGGGGCGTCGGGTCGAATTCGGTATTCGATGATCGGGAGATAATCCGTAGAGGCACGAAGCATGCCGGGGCTGATCACGGCGAACCGGCCGAGGTTGCGTTTCCAGAGCAGCGCCTGCGATTCCAATTCGTAACATGCAACGAGGTAGTCCGGGGGATCGTCATCGGTGTTGGTGTGCAGCACCAGCCGCGCGCCCGAAGTCGTCACACGCGAACCGGACGACGCCCCTTTCGGATATTCGACAACTGCATCGGCCGGCGGGAGCAGAAGCCCCGTGGTCTCAAGGTCGGCGATCACGTCACCAGTGGATGCGCGAACGACGGCGATGCGTTGGCCGCGATAACAGACGCCCACCAGTTCGCGATTCAGCGGAAGCAATCGGCGAATGCGCCCGCTTACACCTCGCTCCCACAAGACTCGACCGGTGGAAACATCCCGCGCGGTCACCTTCTTGAAAGCCGCCTGACAGACGATTGAGCCAACGATCGTTGGCGCCGCGTCCCGATCGCGAAGTGTGATCTCATCGGCCACTTCCTCTTCATCTTCCGAAGGCGGTGCGGAAGGAGTCAGGCTGAATTGACGGCGGATTCGACCGCTGAAGGGATCGAGGACAAAGACCGTGGCCGAACGGCGATCAATCGCGACGATCTGGCCGTCCGCGACGGACAGACTTTCCAAACGGTGATTCGGGAAGGTGCGCCGCCAGAGTGGCGACGCGTCCATCCGCGCGGGCACAGCCGTCAGAACATTGGCACGTGTGGCGTAAACAAGAATGCCGTCTGCCTGGACCATGGACGGCTTGGGCAGTTCGCTCGATTCTCCCTCAAGCGGAATCGGTGGCCAAGCCGCCCGGCCGGTAAGCAGCCCGACCGCAGCCATCTGCCGCGCACCGGAAAGCAGGGCAACACAGCCTTCGGTTGCGCTGTCGGCGGGGCGTATTGATACGATCCGCTGCACCGCCGGTTCATCGATCATCTCGAGGGTTGGCTCGAGGTCGCAAGCCCAGAAGACTTCGGCCTGGGCCTTGCCGCGCACGTCGACCCCTCGCATTTGTCGCATGATACGAATGGGCAACAAGTCAGCATGGATGTCCAAAGGATTGGCGGGATCGAAGAACGCGGTGACGTCGGAGGGGTAATAGGCGGCGACGACTTCATACGCGCCGATCTCGAGATAGGGCGGTGTTTGCAGGATGCGCGGGCGATTGCGCGGGGCATCGGCAGCGATGGGCCATTCACTTCGTAGAAATTCGATAAGCTGTGAGACGGACTTGCCGCGGTATGATGCGGGCAGTTCGGTCAGGGTCTCCGGTACGACGTCACGCGCGAAGCGCGTAGCCAGTTGATCGAGCACGCGTCGAGCGCCGGCCGGCGTGCGCGGGAGTTGATCCCCCGGGGTCGCGTAAGCCCGGAGCAACAACACCAGCGCGGCCAATTCTGAAGACGCATAGGAGGTTTCGAGCGTCGCGCTGCCCGCGGTGACGGCCTTCCGCGCCGTCGTACGCAGGACGCGCTCAAGGTGAAACACGGCATTCTCAAGGGACCCTTCCGCCCAGTCGCGACGGGCCAGCGCCACGTCCAGTGACGCGGAAGACGGCGTGAAATTGCAGGCATCGGTGATGTGGCGGCAGGCGTCGAGGCGGGATTCATTCAGCGCTGTTTGAAACACTCGGCGCACGGCGGTATCCATCGCGATCTGCGTCTGCGGATCAGCGGCATTCCACCAGCGCTGGAGCCGCTCGGCGATGGCCACCGTGGCGCTGACGCGAAGCTCTGGAGTGAATGAGAGGGTCTGCAAAGCCACGCTCGCGAGCAAATTCAGTGCGCGATGGAAAGCCTCGCTCGATTCACCGCGGTCTGCGAAATGATCGCACTGGGCCAACCCCGCGGCGAGAACATCGCGCGGTGCCATGGCGGTGGCGACTGCTCGATCGATGAGTTCGCGCGCGGAGGGCGGCGGCGCGTCGACCGCGAGCTGTAGAAGCGCCTCCACACGCTGATGGGCGATACGCAGGCGGAGGTCGTTTTCAGGCGTTTGATCGATGGGACGATCGGCCGTAGCGAGGAGGCACTCCTCGGCGCGGTCGAGTTGTTCCAGGGCTTCGCTCCAGCGGCGATCCAGGGTAGCAAGCCCGGCGAGTCGCAGGTGCGCGGTGGGATCGCGCGGTGACGTTGCGAGCTGCGCCAAGGCTGCGGCTTTCGATCGTTCCACGTCGGGAAACTTCGCGAGCTGGACAGCGCTGACGCTATACAAGGCGCCGTCGTGTACGAACAAGTTGCCCAGCGCGTGGCTCGATGGTTTGAACGGTTCGGCCGGCTGGCCGGTTTGTGCGTCGAGTGTTTCCAGGCCATCTCGGGTTGGAACGAATAAGCGCCTGCCGCAGAGGGCCGGTCGACCGGTGAGCTTCTTTTGGGAATAGGACCAGAGGCTGCGTCCGGTGTTGAGATCGACCGCGAGGACACCGGTTCCAGCGAGGAAGACGCGTTGCGTATCGCATCCGGCGATATAGCGATGATCGCCGCGGGGGAAGGACCATTTGAGCGTTCCGTCGCGGCGGTCAAACGCCTTGAGAAATCCGCAGTCCTGCGCGGCAAGGAGCACGAAGCGGCCTGCCCGGATCGGAGGCGTTGTCAGCCATTCGTCTGGTTGAACATACGAGATCTGGACGGTGCCCAGTGGCATGGCACGACGAGCCGGCGCAACTTCGCCGCTGCGGCTGCGTTCATACATGGCGAGCCAGCGCAGCGCGTAGTCATGCCGATTCAGCGCGACGAGCAGCCCCGCGGCGGTTGGAATGTAGATCGTCGTTTCGTCAACGCAGGGCGTCAGAACTGTGTTAATGGCGAACATCCCTTTGTCGGCCGTTCCGATGAGTACTTTGCGTACGATCCGGCCCTCGGCATCGAAAACGCCGAGCATGAAGTCGTTCTCGTGCTGATACGTTGCAAGAAGTCGCTCGCCGACGACGATCGGCGGCGAATAGAAGTGTGCAAAACGCAATTCATCTCCGGGTCTGCCCCCGCGGCCGAGGGTCCATCGCACCCGGCCGCTGCGCGCTTCGAAGGCGCGAATGGAATTCGGCTCGGGTTCCACCGCATCATTGGGCGGCACCGTGCCGTCTCGTGCAGGAAACAGCTCACCCAGTGTTCCGTTCTGCTCGAGTACGAATACCATGCCCAGTCCCGAGGTGATCGCGCCGCGGTATTCGTGGTAGAGGCTTCGCGTGGAAAGTTCATCCAACCGGCCGCTGTTGTCGGATTGGTACATTCGCACCAGCCGCCGCTGCGCATCGATGCGTGGGTCGCGCTCCGCCAGGCGCGGATGCGATTTCCACAGAAGTTCCAGCGTTGCCAGATCTCGGGCCATCACCCCCTCGGGACAGGTGACAAAAAGCGCCTGGCCATCGGAGGTCGCCTGCCAAACCGGAGGCCGACCGGTTCGTGTGATCAGGTTTGTAATCGCATCGGGCGTGAGTCGTCCGGAACCGGGGAGGGAGTCCTGCCAGAGCGCATCCGGCGTCACCGCAGGGGACAATTCGATGGAAGGGAGCAATCCACCGGTCGGTGAATCGTCCCGAGCAGCTGGTCCCGCGCGCTTTATTTCGACATACCGAGAGATTGAATCGAGCCGGGCCTGCCAATCGGCGGGCAGGCCGCCGGACTGATCGCGCGTCAAGTGTCGTAGCTTGGCCAGGGCATCGTCAGCTTCATTCATCTGCCCTGTTTGAGCCAGGGCCAGGGCGCGCAATAACAGAATCCTCGAGGGGGGCATCGTGTGGCCGGGCAGGTTCTCGAGTTGGTCAAGAACGTCCAGTGCCTCAAACGGCTGATCGATATCAAGGAGAACCGCGACAAGATGCGAAAAAGCCTCGGGGGCGATGGAAGTCATCCGGTAAAGACGAGTCAGTTTCCGCAACCGTTCCACATCCTGCGACGCGCTCGCCTGTGCGAACTCCTGCTGCGCGACCGGATCGAACAGGAGGCGATAGGCCTGGAGGCCTTCAGGAGGCCATTGAGCGAATTGCCTCTGTGCCGCTTCGGCTGCCGAGACAAACGTCCGACCGTCCAATGTGACCGTGCGGTCGGGAAACTGCTCAATGACGCGGGAGAGCGTATCGACCGCGAGTTTCCATTGCTTGTCGGCTGCGGCATCGGCGGCGCGCTTCAGCCACGATTCAGCATCGGGATCACTGGGCGGAATCATGCCCTCGCCATCGCGACGAGGTTCGATCCGTAAGGTGAGATTGGCGGCGGGTTCCTGGGCGAGACACAGACGCCCGGCCTCCCAGTATCCGGGCAGGGCGAGCAACGCAAACCATACAGCGGTGTATCGAAACAGGGCAGAATCCATTCCAATTCAACAGGCAGGTTCGCCTTTGCCGCGCGTCACCGAGGCGGCTGTATCTTAAACACGCATCCTTATAACGTATACTGACCCTGCATGGACCAGGTTCTCCCCGCCCCCAAGCACTCTCATGGCCGCGCATGGCGGCATCTCCAGGGACTGCGCGAAGCCCTTGGGCTTCTGACCCCGGTACCTTGCGCGTCCGGCGACATGCGAAGGATTGCGTTGGCCGTGGGCTGGATCGTGCCGATCGGCTTGGCGACCGGAATTCTCTGGGCCGCGATCTTTCGCATCGCGTGGAGGCTGTATGGGGAAACGGCAAACATGCGCGTCCTTCCCGCGCTCGTCATCGTGCTGGTCGAATGCCTGCTCACCGGGCCGTTTCTGGCCTTGGGACTCGCTCGGACGATGCACCTGCTGACCAGCGTCTCGCCGCTGCGAAGTCAGACGCACGACGAAGAGCCGCTTTCGCCGGTTGGTTCGCTGGCCCTGGTGCTTGCGCTCCTGGCGCAATGGGTCTTGCTGGTCAGCGTGCCGAATGCGACACCGTGGTACCCGTCCCAGACCGATTGGCGGCATCAATTCGTCTGGCTCTATCCTGCGCCGATCTATCGGCCACTGGTGTTGGCGCCGATTTGGGGCCGTTGGGCGATTCTGCTGGCGGCGTCGATCGGGCGCGCTGCGCCGCAGGCCGATGGACGCACCACGGCGTTGAGTGAGTCCGTCTCGCCCAGCACGCTGCTCGTTCATCTCATCCTCCCGATGGCGCTGACCTCGCTTTATTGCAGCCGCGATCGGAATTTGTTGACCGGCGTGATCATCGGGCTGTTCGTGTTTGCAATGACGTACATCGTCTCCATCGCCTTTGCGCGGCGCGGCGGCGGGCAGACGCGGCATTCGCTTTTTGCCGCAGCGCAAGTGGCCCAGTTGACGTTTCTCATGCTGTATCGAGCCTTTTGGCCGTTGATCCATGGTTGAGTTGCATCGGAAGATCGCCCGCTCGGCGCGGTGGGTCGTGTTTGATTGATCTTTGCAGTAGTGACCGGCACTCGCCGATCGTTCATGCGTAGTTCAGATATAGACATCATGGCCAAGCCCGCGCTGGTTCGGCCGGCGTCGCCTCCGGCGGGCGATTTGCCATCGGCTCAAAGTTCCAGCGATCGCATCGTTGCAGCGCCTGCGCCGCTCATGTGGCCGGCCGTCTTTGCAATGGTCGGCATCGCGATCGACAACGCCTTGATGATCCCGCTGTGGCTCGCGATCCTTCCGGTGGTGCTCGGCGCGGTTTGGCTGGCTTGGCGGCGCGGCGGCGGGCGTGCCTGGGCGGTTGGTGTTTGCCTCGCGTCGGTTTCGGTTGGCGCGGTGCGTCACGCCTTGAGCGATCGGTGGCTTGCGCAGGATCACCTGGAACATTTCACGCGTGCTGAACCGGTCCTGGCAACGGTGCGAGGCGTCGTGCTCGGCGATCCGATCATTCATGAACCGAATCCGGATACGCCGCGCGCATACGACAGCGGCCCGCGGACGCGGTTCCTGCTGCGGGCCACTGCGATAGAGGGAACCCATGGTGCGTTGGCTGCGTCAGGCGTCGCGATCGTGACGGTTCGCGCGCCCGTCGGATCCATCGACGTGGGCGATGCCGTGCAATTGACCGGCTGGCTGCATCGCATTCTTCCGCCGCGAAACCCCGGTGCCTATGACTGGCGGCTGCACCATCGTCGCGCCGGAGTTCGCGTCGGGTTGTCCTGCGATCACGCGGAGAGCGTTCGCATCGTGACGCGGCGGGCAGTCGGCGGATGGATGCGTTTGCTTCAGGCACTGCGAGATCATCTGCGGGGTTATCTGGTGGACGAGGCGTTCGACGAGGGCGAACCTGAAGCGGGCGTTCTTGAGGCCATGGTGCTGGGGCAGCGTGGGACGGTGCAACGCGCCATCAATGAGGCATTCGTTCGCACCGGAAATTCGCATTTCCTTGCCGCCAGCGGCACAAACGTCGGATGGGTCGCGCTCATCGGCTGGTGGCTGACGACACGCGTCGGAGGAGTCCATTATCGCAAGGCGGCCGTTGTCGTGGCCGCGCTGATTCTGGTTTATGTACTCATCGCCGAGCCGCAACCGTCGATCTGGCGAGCCGGTGTCATTGGGCTGCTCGGATGCTTCAGCGTCTACCGAACCGGCCAGCCCCATGTTCGCAATTGGCTGGCATGCGCCGCGCTGTTGATTCTCCTGTTTGATCCTGCCGCGTTGTTTCGACCGGCGTTTCAGTTGAGCTTCCTGGCGGTGCTGGCGCTCGCGGACATCGAACCGCGCCTCGCACGCGGTGCGGCGATGGCCTGTCTGCTGCTTCGCTGGCCGGTACTGGCCGCTCGGTTCGATCCGCGACGGCGAGTATCAGCACGACCGATCTTGCTCGACCTGGAGGAAGGCCGATCACTGCGGCGCCGCCTGATCGGTGTCTTGCCCGTGCGGCTCGTCACGACCTCTGTCGCCATTTGGCTGGCCGCCGCGCCGCTCGTGCTCTATCAATTCAATATGCTGACGCCGTGGGCCCCGCTGGGAACGCTCGCGCTGTGGGTGCTGGTCGCGCCGCTTACGTGCGTCGGATTTCTGACAGTTGTCGCCGGGCTGGTGATCCCTTCCTCTGCGATGATTTTCGCTCCGCTGTTGGAGTGCGGCACGCGCAGCGTCCTGGGGCTTGTTGGGCTGCTTGAACAACTCCCCGGAACGATGGTGCACGGCCGCAGCCCATCGGTCGCATGGACGCTGTGCGCGTACGGCATCCTTGCATGGTGGGTCTATCGGCCCGGTCGCCTTTCGCATCGACGTTGGCTACCTTGGGCGGCGGTTCTTCTCGTGACCTGGTGGTGGATCCCGCCCCGATGGGTACTGCGCCAACCCGGCGCGCTCTCGGCGTGGTTCCTCGCGGTCGGCGATGGAAGCGCGACCATCCTCGAGCTTCCGGACGGCCGCGTCATCGCATTCGATCTTGGCACGCGTTCGTCCTTTGACGCCGGACCAACGGTTCATGCTTTTCTGGAGAGCCGGGGGATCACCCGTCTCGATGCTGTTTATGTGTCGCACACGGACTTTGATCATTACAGCGGAATCGAAACGCTGCTTCGCCGCATAGCGATCGGTCGGATCGTCATCACCGATCATTTTGAACCCTTCGCGCCGCCGGGGAGTTCGCCGAATCTGTTTCTTGCGTCGGTACGCCGAAGGGGTGTCCCGATCGAGATTGTGACGGGGCACGACACGCTCGAACTGGGGCCTGGGCTGGATGCAAGGCTCCTTTGGCCGCCGCCTCGGAGCGAGCGTCAATTCGCCCGGCCTAACGACACGTCGATGGTGATGAAGCTCACCTGGCAGGGGCGGTCGATTCTGCTCACCGGCGACATCGACTTCATCGCCATGGCAGGGTTGCTATCCGCGTCAAAGCCCGACGCCGGCGATGCGCCGCCGCGCGTCGATTTGTCGGCCGATGTCCTGGCGCTCCCGCATCACGGAAGCGTCGTGGGGAACACCGCCGAATTCATCGCCGCTGTAAACCCGCAAGTGTGCATCCGGTCAACCGGACAGCGCCGGGCTTTCACCACCAGTGGAATCGAGGATCTTTGCGCCGGGCGGGTTTATTTCAGTACGTCCGAGGTCGGTTGTGTTCGCGCGCTGATTCGCGACGGCGCCGTCAAGGCCACGAGCCATCTGGTCGACGTGCCTCGGTCCGCCGTGCCGTATCCATGAATGCGATTCATTCATTATACCGATCGGCCGGCGCTGCATGGCGACGTACGACGCGGGACGGTTGGCCGCGGCGCGCGCTTGGCCCTACGATTCCGCAGGTGAACGCGCCGCTACCCATTTCGCGCCTGACGATTCATCGGCTGGCCATTCCGATGAGGCAATCATTCCGCCACGCGGCAGCGCAGCGCGCGGTAGCCGAGCCGCTGATCGTCGAGCTGGAGCTTGCGAATCGGATCGTGGGCTACGGCGAAACACATCCGCGCGAATACGTCACCGGCGAATCGATGGACGCCGCCGTCGCGGCGATCCGGGATGTCTTTGTACCGCGACTGGTTGAGATGCGACCGGCGAACTTCGGTGAGGCCATCGAGGCGGCCGACAGCTTGCCGTTTAAGGGCGCGTCAGGGCGCGTACTGAATGCGGCGCGGGCGGCGGTGGAGTTGGCGATCCTGGATGCGTATGCGCGAGCGTTTGAGAGATCGTGGGACAGCATCCCGGGCTATCTTGCGGATCAATCGCTGGGTCCGCCGGGCAGTCGCGCAACGGCGCGATTCAGCGGCGTGGTCTCGGGGGAGCGCGCCGACCGCGTGGCACGGTCGATTCGCAAGATGCGCGTGATTCGCCTGCGACACTTCAAGCTCAAGGTCGGCGACGAAGCCGACGACGAACGAGTAAAGAGCGCGACGCGCCTGCTGAATCGCTCGCTCGCCACAGGTCACGCGACTTTGCGCGTCGACGCCAACAGCGCGTGGACCCTCGACGTCGCGCGACAAAAGCTCGCTGCATGGGAGGCGCATCCGATTCTTTGCGTGGAGCAGCCGTTGCCGCGCGGTCGACTGGAGGATTGGGCGACCCTGGCGCGCGAGTCGAACCTGCCGCTGATGGCCGATGAATCGCTGGTCACATTGAACGATGCGGAGCAGTTGATCGCCCATCGCGCCACGACGTGGTTCAACATTCGCATCAGCAAGAACGGCGGCCTGCTGCCGGCGCTGCGCCTGGCTCTGCTGGCGCGGCGGCATCGTGTCCAGTGCCAGCTTGGTTGCATGGTTGGCGAGACGAGCCTGCTTTCGGCGGCGGGGCGGTGGTTCCTGCAATGGACGCCGGAGATCGAGATCGCAGAAGGCAGCTTCGGGCGGTTCCTCTTGCGCGATGATATAACGGACCGGCCGATCCGCTTCGGCTGCGGCGGTGCGTGGACGCCGATGACCGGCCCGGGGGTGGGGGTGAAGGTGAACGCAACGAAGCTGGCGACGCTGGCGTCGCATCCGAAGGACGTGATCGTCTTTTGAGTGTGGCGATTGCGATCGCTCACCAGGCGGCTCCGTTCGAATGGCATGGCCGCGCAGTTGGCTGCCATGCGATTCTACGTTGCAGGAAAAGGTGCGTCCTCGACGCACCACGGGCCAACGTCACGATCCGTGCATCGCATCGTGGCATTGCGATCCGTGCATCGCACCGCAGCCCTACTGCTGAAGTGTGCGATCGCACGTCCCGCGCCCACGTCGAGCGCGCCGAGGCATCAGCAGCACCGCCGGGGCGAGGAGCATCGCGGCGGTGGTTGGCTCGGGGACGTAATTGATGTGAATGACCGGGTTGGGCCATTCCCCGCCGGCAATCTGGAAGCCGGGATTCGCGCCGAAGGCAACAACTCGGCGGGTGTTGAAGGGGGGTTGGACAGCAGGCTCGAAACCACCGAAACCCTCGGAGCCGGCGCGAAGCTGCATCAGCGTGCCGGGTGCGATGCCGGCCTGCGACGTCAAAACGTAACTGTGCAGGTTGTAGATGGTCGGCCCGGCCGGGATCGGGCTTCCGCCCTGCGGCAAACCGACAATGAGCGATGACAGCACGCCGTCGGGGCGGTTCTCAACTGGGGGCAGAAGATGATTGGTAAAGGGCGCCCCCGCCACGCTTGTTTCAGAGAGGCTCAACTGCGTGGCCGCGCCGGCCGGATCGCGAATCCAAAGCGAATAGTTGGTGAACGTGCCGTTGGCGATGAACGCTTGAGTAGTAATTCTCCATTTGCACTCGCCAACGGTGGCGTTGCAGCCGAGGTCGAGGCGCGTATAGGTTGTGCCCTGTTGTTGCACGAAAGCATTTGGAGTCAGTGCCTCTGCAATCTGCCAAACGACGATTTCTGCGCGGATCGCCGTTGGTTGAATTAGGCAAACAGCCACACTCAAAGGGAAAAACCAACGCATGATGCAACTCCCCTGACCAGTTATTCAGTCGTGAACGATCGTACTTCGGAACCCGCCGTATTTTCGCAACTATCTCGGGCAACAACGCGCCAGTGATAAAGTGTGTTGGCCTGCAATCCCGTTGCCTGCCATTGCGTATTCGTCGTTGTTGCGGTCGGGTTTGTCAAGGGAGTGCTTGCGCCTATATAAACAACATAGTCGTCCGTCTCATCGCTTTCATCCCACGTCAGCGTGACGGTGGTCGAGACGCCGGTGGCCTGATTCGCGGGGGAGAGCAGAATCGGCGTGCCGGGGTTGCCGTCGTTCGTTGGAAGGTTATCGGGGAACACGACATTGCTCGGCGAGTTGCCGGTGATGAGCTGCGCGGCACGGAGCGCCTGATCGTAATCATCCAGCGCGGGCTGCAAGATCGGCAACCGACATCCCGCGTTGGCCAGCACATGCGCCTCGACGTCCTGGGCATCGAGAATCGTGTCGCCGCTGGGCATGGGCCACGTCGACGATCGCTCAAGAACGGCTACGGGTCGAAGCGAACTACGACGGTCCATGTGGTTGGGCCTCCTGCGCCCAACGACGCGCCAACGGGACAGTTCTCGCCGCCCGATTGCCCGTATGGGCGGCAAGCCCGCCTCCACAAGATGACAGCAGTATAACACAGTTGCCGAAAGCGTGTCAAGGGAAATTTTCGGACTGTTTGCGGTTTGCCATAAGCCCTGTGCCCGCCGCCGGTAACCGCACGCCACGTAGAAGCAGTGGCCGTGTGCCGGATAGGAGCCGTGAACCGTCAGCCGTATGCCAGAAGCCGTGAGCCAATAGCCGTGAGTCGTAGGCCGTGTGCCAAGTCGTGGCCGTGAGCCGTGGTTCAGACAGTAGCCGTGAACCGTCAGCCGTGAGCAAAGGGCCGCAGGGCAGCGGCCAGTGGTCAGGAGCTAATGGGTATAGAGGACAGCGCCGAGGGGCGTCAGCGATGAAGCGAAGGCAATGTCGAATGGTAAGTAGCCTGTGAGCGGCGGAGGCTGGTCCTGGGGGCGGGTAGATCAAAGGCGATAAATAATCGGCACGAGGATCGCGGTGCCCACGAGCCAGATGAGATTGAGCGGCAGGCCGGCTTTGAGAAAATCGCCGAAACGATATCCGCCGGGTCCGAAGACCATCATGTGGGTCTGGTAGCCGATGGGTGACGCGAAGGCGCACGAGGCGGCAATCGCAACGGTCACGGCAAACGGGTGCGGGTCGACGCCGAAACGATGCGCCGTTTGCAGCGCGATGGGAAAGACCAGTGCGGCCGCGGCGTTGTTGGTGAGGATTTCCGTGAGAACGGCCGCCATCAGATAGATCACAACGATCGCGCCGGTTGGCCCCCATTTAGAGAGGAGCGGCATCATGGCGTCGACGATTCCGTTGGCCGCGCCGGTTTTTTCCATGGCGATGGCGAGTCCGAACGAGGCGGCGATGACGAGCAGGACATCCCACTGCATAGAGCGTCGGGCCGCAGCAACCGGGATGCACCGCAGGAAGACGAGCAGCACCGCCGCGCCGAGTGCGATCAAAACACGCCCACGGTCCAGCCTCGCCACAAGGGAATTCGGATCCGCGTTGTCGCCCAGTATGTCCGGCAAGGCCATCGTGACGATCATGGCGATCAGAATAACCAGGGCGAAGACGGCCTTGTCGTGGCGCACCGGCTGATCGGGGCCGACTTCACTGATGAGGTAGAAGTCGGGGTTGTTGCGGTGCGCTCGGACAAAGCCGGATCGCGTCTGAAGCAGGAGCGTATCGCCCGCGCGAAGCACGATGTCACCGATCTTGCCAGTCAGGCGCGCGCCGTTGCGATGAACGGCGATGATGGCCGCGTCGTAGATCGTGCGGAAGTTCGCCTCGCGGATGCCGCGTCCGACCATGGGCGAGGACGCGCTCACAACGGCCTCGCACAGATGGCGAAGTGGACGCCGTGCGGCGTCGGCGGGGGTGTTCGGCGCGGGAACGAGGCCCTTGATTTTCTGTAAATCGACAATTGTACCAACCACGCCGACGAAGACGAGGCGGTCGCCGGCACGGAGAATTTCATGCGGGCCGACGGGCGAGACGATATCGTCACCCCGCGTGATGTCCACGAGAAACAGTCCGGGCAGATGGCGCAGCCCGGCCTGCTCGATGGAACGACCGATGAGCGGGCAACTGGCTTCAACGAGCATTTCAACGGTGTACTCGCGTCGTTCTTCGCCGAGTTGTTCAAGGAGCTCGCGGCGGCGCGGCAGGAGCCAATTGGCCCCGCCAAGCAGGTACAGCAACGTGATGATGGTGATGGGCACGCCGACGGCCGAAAGCTCGAAGAAGCCCAGCCCCTTCATGCCGGCGTCCAGCATCAGCCCGTGGATGACGAGGTTGGTGCTCGTGCCGATGAGGGTGCAGACGCCGCCGGCGATGGTGGCGTAGGAGAGGGGGATGAGCACGCGCGACGGGGGAATGCGAAACTTGCGGCACCAGTCCATGGTCAGCGGCAGCGCCATGGCGACGATCGTCGTGTTGTTCAGCCAGGCCGACATGAAGGCGACGGGCGCGGTGAGGCGCAGGATGCTTCCGCGCTCGGATCGGGGTGGCTTGAAAATCAACCGCGCGGCGCTGTCGAGCGCACCGGTGTCGCGCATGGCCGACGCCACGACGAAGAGCGCGGCGACGGTGAGCATGCCGGGGTTGGCGAATCCGCTGACGGCCTCCTGGGGCGTGATGATGCCTGCCAGGGCAAGCACGACAACGCCGGAGAGGAAGAAGACATCGGCGAGGTGCGGCTTTCGCGCGAGCGCGATCAGCAGGAACGCAATGACCCCGAGGGTGAACCAGGCTTGGGTGGACATCGTGCGGTCGGCTCCGCGAACGGATCCGGATCGACCCGGCCAAGCACGCTACAGCGACGGGAACAGCGGCGGGCCGGCGCCTGGGGATCGCGTGAGGAATAGTAAGCCCATGAGGAAGGCAATGGCAGTGAGTATGGGAATGAGCCAGATGTTCCGCTCGACGCGGGTCCAGTGAATAAAATCCTGCAGCAGCGTGGGCCTGCCGTTCATAAGGTTCGGCTCCCGTGGCGATTCGATGATCGATTTCGGCGTGCGCGCCGGCCAGATGGTATCGGCGGCAGGAGGGGGGCGAACTTGAACGATTCAAGTGCTCCGTGATTAGTTGAATGCGGCGACGCAACGAGTTACCATGCGTGCTTTGTTATCCGACCGAAAGGAGCAATTCAATATGCCTGCGCAAGTTGCAATCGTCATGGGGTCCAGGTCGGATTGGGACACAATGTCCCATGCCGCAGAAACGCTGAAGTCGTTCGGCATCGGTTGCGAATGCCGAGTCCTCTCGGCGCATCGCACGCCCGACGCCTTGTTTGAGTTCGTTTCGGGCGCTCCGGCTAGAGGCGTGGAAGTGTTTATCGCAGCGGCCGGCGGCGCAGCGCACCTGGCGGGCGTGGTGGCTGCGAAAACGCTGCTGCCCGTCCTGGGAGTGCCGATCGAGTCCAAGTCGCTTCAGGGGCTGGACTCGCTGCTGTCGATGGTGCAGATGCCGGCGGGGATCCCGGTTGCCACGCTGGCCATCGGCAAGCCCGGAGCGATCAATGCGGCGCTGTACGCCGTGGCGATCCTCGCGCTGAAACAGCCGGCGCTGCGCGAGGCACTGGATCGCTATCGCAAGGAGCAGGCGCAGAAGATCCTGGCCAATCCCGATCCGTCGAAGGGTTGACCGCACGCCGTAAAAGTGGGTGGTCACAGGCGGGCGATTCGTGAAAACAAGACTTCTGTCTGTAAGTCCCGATTCGCCCGAGCCGGCGGTCTTGCGCGAGGCGGCCGATGTTCTCCGCGCCGGGGGACTGGTTGCCTTTCCGACTGAAACGGTCTACGGTCTCGGGGCCGACGCGCTCAACGCCGAAGCAGTCCGTCGGATCTACGAGGCCAAAGGGCGGCCATCGCGCAATCCGGTCATCGTGCACGTCCGGTCCATGGAACAGGCGCGCGAGCTGGCAGCGCACTGGTCTCCGGTGGTCGAGGCGCTCGCCGAGCGCTACTGGCCGGGGCCGATTACCTTCGTCGTGAAAAAGCACTCGTGCGTACCGGACATCGTGACCGCCGGCCGAGACACGGTGGCACTACGCTGTCCGAGCCATGCCGTTGCAATGGCACTCCTGAAGACGGCTGGTTGCCCGATCGCCGCGCCCAGTGCAAACCTCTCCGAGCAGCTTTCACCGACCACGGCGCAGCACGTGCTCCAATCGCTGGACGGTCGGATTGACCTGGTCCTCGACGGCGGTCCGGCGCAGGTGGGGCTGGAGTCCACAATCGTTGATATGACGACGCAGCCGCCGAGGTTGCTGCGCCCGGGGGCGATCACGGTTGATGCGTTGTGCGACGCATGCGGTCCGATCACAATCGGAGCGGCGTCGATCGCGGACAATGAAGCGTTTTCCTCACCCGGCCAAATGGCTCGTCATTATGCGCCGCGTACGCGCCTGATTTGTTGTGAGGGAGCAGCGGCCGGTGCGATGGTCGAGGCGGAAGTGCAGGCGGGCCGGCGTGTCGGGTGGTTACGCTGGACAGAGGAGCGTTCCGTCGCGGCGACGGCGAAAGGCAACTCCATCGCGGCGGTGATGGATATGCCGGCTGACGCGGCATCGTATGCCGCTCGGCTCTACGCGGCGTTGCACGAGCTGGACGCGGCCCGGTTGGATCTGATCGTTGCGACGCTGCCGCCCGATTCGGAAATCTGGCGGGCCGTACGCGATCGGCTCCTCCGCGCAGCCGGTACGGCCTCGCCGTCAACGCCTGCTGTTAACAATGTGCGCGAAAATTGAGGCACCGAGCATGGAGCATCGCCGGGTTGATCGTCGCGGGTTGCAATCGAGCACGGGCGGCATAGAATGAAAAACCACACGGGGCGGCACCGAAGCGGGTCGCCTTGGGCGAAATCGCCCGCACCGGAGAGGTGGCTGAGTGGCTTAAAGCAACGGTTTGCTAAATCGTCGTACGGGTAACACTGTACCGGGGGTTCGAATCCCCCCCTCTCCGTTCGATGCGCTGTCGCACGCAGCATCGCGCATTTCCGCGCACCCTTTTTTCCGATATCGCTTTAGACATAGCCGTTGCGGCGAATCGGATGTCGGGCTATCATCCTCCCGGTAGTACCTGCTTCCCGCCGATCACGCCGCGCGACTCGACTTCCGTTCTCGCGCTTGCCTGCGATGATTCCGATGCGAGACGCATACAAGGATGACCGTCTTGCAAACCACGCAACGAACCGATCCGGCGTACCTTGAACACGATCACGGCAACAACGATCAAATCAACGATTTGACACACGCTCCTCAAAGACCCAAGCCTGGGTTCCTCCCGATCCTCCCAGACATGTTGCGCGACGAAGTCGGCGGGCCGGTCGAACACGGCCATGCCCCCGGCGCGCTCGAATCCATCCCGGAACTCTCTCGCGCGCCCGTCCTCTCGCTGCCGGTGCGCATCACCAATCTCATCGCCATCATTCTTCCATTCGCAGGGCTGATCACCGCCGTCGCGCTCATGTGGGGCAGGGGGTTTGACTGGCTGCACATGGGTCTTTTTGTCGGCATGTACGGCATGACCGGCCTGGGAATCACCATCGGCTTCCACCGGCTTTTTACGCACCGCGCATTCGAAACCACGCGGCTGATCAAACTGATGCTCGCCGTGCTGGGCTGCATGGCGGTGCAGGGGCCGGTCCTTCGCTGGGTCGCGACGCACCGCCGACACCATCAGCACAGCGACGAACACGAAGACCCGCACTCGCCGAACCTGCACGGCAACGGCTTCATCGGCCTCGTCAAGGGGATGTGGCACGCCCACATGGGCTGGATGTTCAAACCCGACTCGCCGAACCTGCTCAACTACGTGAACGACCTCGTGAAGGACGGCCTCGTTCGGCGCGTGAGCATTCTGTTTCCGCTGTGGGTCGTCGTCGGGATGGCCATTCCCGCCGTTCTGGGCGGGGTGATTTCGCAATCGTGGACCGGAGCGCTGCTGGGGTTTATCTGGGGCGGACTCGTGCGCGTCTTTTTCGTGCATCACGTGACGTGGAGCATCAATTCCGTGTGCCATATTTGGGGCACGCGCCCGTTCCGCAGTCACGATGAAAGCCGCAACAACTTCATCTTCGGCATCCTCGGTTGGGGTGAAGGCTGGCACAACAATCACCACGCCTTCCCCACGTCGGCGCGCCACGGACTGCGCTGGTGGGAGTTCGACATGAGCTACGTCATCATCCGCACGCTCGCGGCCCTAGGCCTCGCCTGGAACGTCCGTGTTCCGTCCGCCGAGTCGATGGCGCTGAAGATGCAGACCTGATCCGAGCTGGGCCGTCGAGGTGTTCGTCCGAGCCGAATCAATCACGTCCCGGTATGTTTTCTCGCGGGATAACCGTTCAAACTGCCCACGTCGTCATTTCGCAAACGACGTGTCGAACCCCATCGTGCCGTGAATCTCGCGCTCGTTCCGCCGCATCACCGCGGCGTCTCGGACCAACGAATCGGTCGGATGGCGCACACAGATCGGAAAATCCCGGCAAACTCCGCGCCTACATCTTGAACACGATCCTTCCATGCTTGGTCGAGCGCGAAATCTTCTCGTGCGCGTGCAATCCCGCCAAGACAAATTCCACGCAACTGGCGCGCATGGCGGCGTCTTGTGACGGGTTGATCTCGAATGCCTTTTCCCAGACCGGCGGGACGCGTTGCAACCGTTCGACGTAATCGGCCGACGGCAGCAGGTCACCCACTTCGATGGTCACGCCCTTGCCGAAGATGTCGGCGATCTCATCGAAGCCGTGTTTGTCGCAGTATTCGTCAAACACTTTCTTGACAGCCGCGACAACGACGGCGTCGATGACCTGTTCCTCGCTCATCTGGTGGCTGCTCATGGGGTCGAGTTCGAGTTTGCCCATGGCGGACGCGGCGAGGTGGCCCAGATCGCTGATGCGAGGAACGGCGTGGGGCTCGCGCAGAACGGCGGCGCGGCGGCGGGCACTGGCGATCATGGTGCGATAGTTGGCGATGGAGAAGCGGGCGCTGACGCCGGATTGCGTATCGACAAAGGGCGACTTGCGAGCTTCGAGGGTGATCTGCTCGCAGATTTCCTTCATGAACAGGGGCACGCGAACTTCGGGCCGCAGCGCGTGGGCGGGGCGATCATTTTCGCCCTCCTTGAGCGGGATTCCCGCCTCCTGCTCCATGATCGCGATGCCGATTTCGCGCTCGCGCGGGTAGTGCGTGCGGATCAGTGAGCCGATGCGATCCTTCAGCTGCGGGATGACTTTGCCGCTGCGGTTGTAGGTCGATGGATTGGCGGAGAAGAGAATCGCGATATCGAGATCGAACCGCACCGGATAGCCGCGAATCTGCACGTCGCGCTCTTCGAGAATGTTGAAGAGTCCGACTTGTACGAGTTCGTCCAGCTCCGGCACTTCGTTCATCGCGAAGATGCCACGATTCATGCGCGGGATCAGCCCGAAGTGCAATGCTTCCTCGGCGCTCATGCTTGTCCCCGCCGCCAGCCGCGCCGGATCGATCTCACCGATCACGTCGGCGAACTTCGTGCCTGGTGCGAGCCGCTCGGCATAGCGATGCTCACGCGGCCACCACGCGATCGGCGTGCGGTCGCCTTCGGCTTCGAGCAGACGGCGTCCCTCGCGCGTGATGGGCTTCATCGGATCGTCGTGCAACTCGGTGCCGGCGATGTAGGGCACGACCGGGTCGAGCAAGCGGACCAGCCCGCGCATGAGACGGCTCTTGGCCTGCCCTTTCTCGCCGAGAAAGAGCATGTCGTGCTGGGCAAGGACGGCGAGGCAGATTTCGGGAATGACGGTGTCGTCGTAACCGAGGATTCCGGGGAAGATCGTCTCGCGGGCGGCAAGCAGCCGCAGCAGGTTGTCGTGCATCTCTTGCTTGATGGTGCGAGATCGCCAGCCGGCGGCTTTGAGTTCGCCGAGAGTCCGTGGGAGTGATTCCGCAGGTTGGGCCATGATGGTACTATTGTAAGGCGCTGGCAGGGCGTCAGCATTGGCCGAGCGATCAATGAACGATTTTGCAGGAGTCCACCCATGCCCGTGAGCCCGCCGATTGATTTAAACGCGTGGATCGAACAGCACCGAGCCGATTTCAAGCCGCCGGTGGCGAACAAGTACCTGTATGACGGCCGCGACTTTTTCGTGATGGTCATCGTCGGGCCGAACGCGCGGAACGACTTTCACATCGTTGATTCCGAGGAATACTTCTACCAGCTCAAGGGCGACGTGAAGGTGCGATTGATCGAGGGAGGCAAAATCGTCGAGCATGTGATCCACGAGGGCGAAACGTTCTTTATTCCGCCGAACGTGCCCCATTCGCCGCAGCGGCCTCCCAACACCGTCGGCGTGGTTGTGGAGCGTCGCCGCCCGCCGGGGGAGAAAGAGCACGTTGTCTTTTATTGCGAAGGCTGCCACAACGTGGTGGAAGACATTCATTTTGATTGCGCGGACATCGTGCAGCACTTCGCGCAGGCGATGAAAGACTTCTGGGCCGACGACAAACGGCGAACGTGCAAACACTGTGGCAAGAAGGTGGAGAAGCCGGAGCCGATGCAGGCGCTTTGACGCGGCGGACTGATGCCACTCGATCGAATCGACATCCACACTCACATTCTCCCGCGCGAATGGGAGGACTTCGACGCGAAGTTTGGCTACGGCGGCTTCATTCGGCTCGATCATTACAAACCCTGCTGCGCGAAGATGATGCAGGGGCATCGCGTCTTTCGCGAAATCACCGACAATTGCTGGGATCCCGTGCGGCGGATCGAGGAGTGTGATCGCGCCGGTGTGACGATGCAGGTGTTGTCAACCGTGCCGGTGATGTTCAGCTATTGGGCCAAACCGGCGGATGCGTTGATGGTTTCACGCGTGCTGAACGATCACATCGCCGCCGTCGTGCGCGATCATCCGACGCGATTTGCCGGGCTGGGCACTGTGCCGTTGCAGGATCCCGATCTGGCCTGTCGTGAGTTGGAACGGTGCATGAAAGACCTGGGATTGCGCGGTGTGCAGATCGGCACGCATATCGACGCAAATCGCTTTACAAATCGCGCCGACATCTGGAACCTCGACGAGCCAGCCATCGAGGTGTTCTGGGCTGCCGCCGAGAAACTCGGCGCCGCCGTTTTCGTACACCCCTGGGACATGATGGGCAAGGACCGCATGCCGCGCTACTGGCTGCCCTGGCTGGTCGCCATGCCGGCGGAGACGTCGCTGGCGATCTGCTCGGTTATTTTCGGTGGCGTTCTGGATCGCTACCCACGTCTGCGCATCGCCTTTGCACATGGCGGCGGGGCGTTCCCGTCGAGCATCGGCCGAATCGAACACGGGCACCGCGTGCGGCCTGATCTTTGCGCGGTGAATTGCCCGGCCTCGCCGCGCGAGTATTTGAGAAAACCAGACGGCACCCCCGCGCGATTCTATGTGGACTCCCTCGTCCACGATCCGGTCATGCTGCGATATCTGATTGATCTCTTCGGGCCTTCGCGGATCGCGCTGGGTTCGGATTATCCCTTTCCGCTGGGTGAGTCCCGGCCAGGAGAGCTGATTTTGTCCATGGCGGATCTGTCCTCCGAATGGCAGCAGCAACTCCTTAACAAAACTGCCCGAGAGTTCCTTCGGTTGTAGCTTCAAGCGCTCGCGGACCAGCGTGCTCTGCATGCCGGAATCGAATGTTCGTAACTTCAATGAAGGCAACATATTACAACATGGCTTCGCAAAAATAAACGCTAGATTGCCGCCAAGTCCAACTTGCAAACCATCCGCATATCCACTAAAAGGGCACGATTCAGGAAACTCCGGACGGGCTGGCTGCTCCAAAGGTGGGCAGGCAAGGCGCCTATGACCGGGCGGCGAGTTAGCGGAGTCGTCGAGGAGTCGATGAAGTTCGTTCTGATCGACCGCATCGTGAGTTTGGAGCTTCCCTCGAGGATCGTCACGTCCAAATCGCTGACGCTGGCCGAGGAGTATCTGGCCGACCATTTTCCGACGTTTCCGGTGATGCCGGGCGTGATGATGCTGGAGGCGATGGTTCAATCGGCGGCTTGGCTGGTGCGGGCGGGCAGTGCGTTTCGCCACAGCGTGGTGGCGCTGGAAGAGGCGAGGAATATCAATTACAAGAGTTTCGTATCACCCGGGCGCACGCTGGAAGTGACGGCGGAGTTGGCCGAGGCGGGCGACAACTGGAGTGAGTTCAGGGCCTTCGGTCGCAGTGGCGCCGAAGAGATGGTCAAGGCAAGGTTTCGATTGCGGCATTACAACCTGGCGGATGCGAACCCCGCCATGGCTGACGTGGACGCCCGACTGATATCCGATGCGAAGAAGACCTTCGCGTTGTTGGGCGGTCCGGGCGCGATGAAGTCGGCGGCCGCGTTGAACGTGTAACGGTCAAGTCCGCAGGGAGGACGCTTGGTATGGCAATGAGTCGTGATGAGGTGTTCAGCAAGGTCAAGGATGTATTGGTCGATGCGCTGGGCGTGGATGACGATGAGATCAAGGAAGACGCCACGCTCACGGGCGACCTCGGCGCCGAATCGATCGATTTCCTGGATATCGTTTTTCGCCTGGAGAAGACCTTCTCGATCAAGATTCCGCGCGGGGAGCTGTTTCCGGATGACATTCTTCAGAACCCGGAATACGTCGAGGGCGGCAAGATGACGGCCAAGGGGCTGGACACGCTCAAGAAGGCGATGCCGCACGCCGACTTTTCCGGCTTCGAGAAGGACCCCGACGTCGCCAAGATGCCGAATCTCTTTACAGTCAAGACTATTGTCAATTATGTGACCAACAAGATGGCGGCCTAGGTTCCGTGCGCTGGATCTGGATCGACAAATTCGTGGAGTTCGAGTCGGGCGTTCGTGCGGTTGCGATCAAGAACGTCAGCCTGGCCGAGGAGCACCTGCACGATCACTGGGCGGCCTACCCGGTCATGCCCGCCAGCCTGATGGTCGAGGGAATGGCCCAGACAGCCGGCATCCTCGTGGGCGAAGCGCGTGATTTCAAGGAAAAGGTCATTCTCGCCAAAGTCAAGCGTGCCCGGTTCTCGCGGGAAGTGCGCCCGGGCGAACAGCTCCGCTACGATGCAACGATTGAGCAGGTCTCGCACGAGGCCGCCAGCACGGTTGGCCGGGTGTTCGCCGATGGCGTCGAGATCGGGCAGGTGGATATTGTTTTCTCCCATATTGACAACAACCTTAGTGGGTTGCAGTTCCCCGAAGAGAATTTCGTGTTCACCGACGATTTCAAGTCGCTCCTTCGCACCTACAATGTCAGCCGAGGGGCGTCCTGCAAGGCATAAGCCGCTCCATGAACGGGCGCGGCGCAGCGCCTGCGGCGAGGCCTTCGGCGGACGGCAGTTACTACGCGGCCAAGCGAGGAATTGACAGCTATGTCCAGCAAACGCGTCGTTATCACCGGCCTGGGGGTGGTCAGCCCGCTGGGCATCGGCATCGAGCCGACGTTTGAGGCCCTGGTCGAAAAGCGGTGCGGCGTTGGGCGCATCACCGCATTTGACCCGGCAAGGTTTACCTCGCAAATCGCCGGCGAAGTGCGCGAGCTGCGCGTCGCAGACGCCATTCCCAAGGGCTACCGCAAGGCGGCGAAGGTCATGGCCCGCGACATCGAATTGGCCGTGGTCGCGGCCTATCACGCGGTCAAGGACGCCGGCCTCAAGACGAAATGCATGGCTGAACGGGGCGAAGGCGAAGGGCTTGCAACGGTCGATCACACGCGCTTCGGCGCGAACATCGGTGCGGGTCTCATCTGTGCCGACCTGACGGAACTGGCTGGCGCGCTGGCGACGTCCGCCGAGCGCCCGGGCGCATCAAGCGATCGCGGCTTTTCGCTCAAGAAGTGGGGCGCCGAGGGGATGAACAACCTTACCCCTTTGTGGCTGCTTAAGTTCCTCCCGAACATGCTGGCCTGTCACGTGACGATTGTTCACGATTGCCAGGGGCCGTCCAATACAATCACCTGCGGCGAGGCCAGTTCGCACCTCGCGATCGGCGAAGCGTATCGCACAATTCAGCGCGGCACGGCCGACATCTGCATCTGCGGCGGTGCCGAGAGCAAGCTCAATCCGATGGGGCTGATGCGCCAGTCGCTGTTGAACCGGCTCGTGACGGACTCGAATGATTCGCCGGCGACGGCCTGTCGCCCCTTTGACACGTCGCGCAAGGGCACGGTCATCAGCGAGGGCGGAGGCTTGCTTATCCTCGAAGAGCTGGAACACGCAAAAAAACGCGGCGCGAAGATATACGCGGAACTGATCGGATTCGGCGCGGCAACCAATGCGAGCCACTGGCTGACGCCTCAAGCCGACGGCCGCGCGATCGCGATTGCGATGCGCAAGGCGCTTGCGGACGCCGGCGCGACGCCGGAGCAAGTGGGCCTTGTGAATACGCCCGGCATTGGTACAACGGCGCACGATGCCTCGGAAGCGGCCGCGATTCACGCGGTCCTCGGTGATCGCGCCAAATCGGTGCCGGTGCTGGCGACAAAAGGATCGATTGGCAATAACGGCGCCGGCAGCGGCGCGATTGATCTGGCGGTGGCCATCATGGCGTTGAAGCGCGGTGTGATTCCGCCATCGCTGAACACCGCGAAGGTTGATCCGGCGTGCAATCTGAACGTGGTGCGGGGTGATCCGACCGATTGCCGTGCGGACCTCGTGCTGTCGGCCGCGGCGGCGCTGTCCGGCGGGCAGACGGCGGCCTTGGCGATCCGGAGGTATCAGGAATGAGCGCGAGCGGTAAGCGAAATCGAGCGGATAAGCGCGTGGTCATCACCGGCATGGGTTGGATCACACCGCTCGGGCACGACATCGAGACGGCTTGGGCGCGAATTCTGAAGGGCGAAAGCGGCATCGCGCCGACGACCATCTTCGATGCGTCGACGTTCCCGACGCAGTTTTCGGCGGAGGTGAAGAACTTCGACCTCGAGAAGTTTCTCGGCGCCGACTACGAGCACCACAAGACCGTCAGCCGACAAGCGGGCTTCGCCTTGGCCGCGGCGAAGATGGCGTGGGAATCGGCCGGTCTGCAAAATACTCCGTCGATCGACAAGACGCAGATCGGCGTTTATCTCGGCGGCGGCGAGGGACCGATGGACTTTGACAACTTCACCGCGGCCGCCGTCGATGGTTGGGATTATGCAAAGAATGATCTGGATGCCCAACGCTGGGCCGAAGTCGCTTACAAGCGGCTAAGTGAAATCGTGGAGGCCGAGCAGGATCCCAACATGGCCGCAGGGCACATCGCGCAACTCTTCGGAGTGGAAGGCCCGAATTTCAACACCCTGACGGCCTGTGCCGCCAGCACGCAAGCCATCGGCGAGGCGACCAACCTGATCCGCCGCGGCGATGCGAAGATCATGATCTCCGGCGGGTGTCACAGCATGATTCACCCGTTCGGCGTCACCGGCTTCAACCGCCTCACCGCGCTCTCGACGCGAAACGACTCGTGCATCACCGCGTCGCGCCCGTTTGATCGCACGCGCGACGGCTTCGTTCTCGGTGAGGGCGCGGGCATGCTCATTCTCGAAGAACTGGAGCACGCCAAGGCGCGCGGGGCGCGGATCTTTTGCGAGGTGGTCGGCTTCGGTTCGACCGCCGACGCGTTTCGCATCACGGACATTCACGAGGACGGCCGCGGAGGGATCGCCGCCATGCGCGGCGCGATGGCCGACGCCGGATTGAGCCTGACTGACATCCATTACATATCGGCCCACGGCACGGGCACGAGCGAGAACGACAAGATCGAAACGCTCGCCATCAAGGGCGTCTTCGGCGAACACGCGAAGAAGGTCCCCGTCAGCAGCGTGAAATCAATGCTCGGTCACCTGATCGCCGCGGCCGGCGCGTGCGAACTCATCACCTGCGTGCTCGCAATTCGCGATCAAGTTCTGCCGCCGACGATGAACTACGAGACGCCCGATCCCGAGTGCGATCTCGACTATGTGCCGAACGCCCCGCGCAAGACGACCGTGCGCACGTGCCTAAGCAACTCCTTCGGCTTCGGGGGGCAGAACGATACGCTGGCGGTCTCGGCCTACGAGGCCTGATCAGGCCACGCAACGCGTCAGCGCCCGGTGGTGCCCGCGTTCTCCCGATTTCGCTGGACCGCGATGGCTTCCAGCGTGCGTGAGGCCGCCGGCGCGGGCGGCTCGCCTTCGTCGGTCTCCTGCTCCTGCCGGTGCAGCTTCGCGGTCAGCGATTCCCAATCGATTACCAGGCGACCACCGGTAGTCTCGTGCTGCTTTTCCCAGTTCATCAACAAATCGAGGCAAGCGTGGTCGATGTAGTCCAGCCGTTCGAGATGAACGTGCAGCTCGGTGTTTGGGCGGATCGTCTCCAGCGCCGACGCCAGCTTGGGGAGTGCCATGAAGGTGGCCGCGCCGCGCAGGTACATCTGCGTGCGGTTGCGCCCGAATTGATCGTCCACGCGCACGTCGAGATGCGAGAACATGTAAAGCAGTTTCGCAACGGAAAGCCCGACGCCGACGAGCACGCCGGTCAACAGATCGGCGACTACGATCGAGCCGAGCGTGGCGAGAAAGATCCACACTTCACTGCGGCCGTACTGTCGCAGATCGCGGATGGCCTTGATGTCGACCAGCTTCCAGCCCGTGAAGACGAGAATGCCGGCCAGGCTGGCGGTGGGAATCATGCGCAGCACCCACGGCAGGGCGGCGGCAAAAAGCAGCAGCCAGATTCCGTGAAGGATGGCCGAGGCGCGGGTCCGAGCGCCGGCATCGATGTTGGCAGCGCTGCGAACGATGACTCCCGTCATCGGCAACGCGCCAAGCAGGCCGCAGATCATGTTGCCGACGCCCTGCGCAGCAAGTTCTTTGTCGTATTTGCATCGGGGGCCGGAGTGCAATCGATCCACGGCCGTGGCGCACAGGAGTGTTTCGGCGCTGGCCACGAAGGCGACGGCGAGTCCGGCCAGAATAATCTGACCATCCAGCAGTCCTTTGAGTTGGGCGACGCCGGGAAAGCGGATGGATTCCGCAAGGTTGTCGGGTAGCGGCACGAGATTGATCTGGATGCCCGACAGGTAGGTGACAAACGTTGCCAGCAAAACGGCAACGAGTGGGCCGGGAATGCCCCGAACCTGTTTCGGTACGAGTCGCCACAGCAAGATGACCACGATCGTCAGTGCACCAACGCGTGCCGCGAAATGATGCGGCGAATCATCCATCGGGACGATTCCTTTCCAAACGGCTTCCGGTATTGAGATTAAATTGGCCAAGCCGCTTCCCTTCGGAGCATCGTCCACCATGACGTGGAACTGACTGGCGAAAATGAGCACGCCGATGCCCGAGAGCATTCCGCGAATCACCGCGGGCGACACGGCGCGGAACCACTGGCCGAGTTTCAGAACCCCCGCGAGCAGTTGCACCGTGCCGGCGATCAGCACGATCGTGCCGAGGATCGCAACGCCGGAGAGTTCCTTCGGCCCCTCTCGCTGCACGATCTCGTATATCATGACGCTTAGGCCGGCCGCCGGGCCGCTGACTTGAAGCGGCGCGCCGGCGAGCAGGCCGACGACGATGCCGCCGACAATGCCGGTGATGATGCCGGCCGCCGGCTCGACGCCCGATGCGATGGCGATACCCATGCAAAGCGGCAGGGCGACAAGAAAGACGACAATCGACGCCAGCAGGTCCCGCCCAAGTGTGGCGGCGCTGAACCGGGGCGCTACGCCGTTCGCCGATTGGAGCGGCGGGGTGGTGTCAGCATGCGCTGCGCTCATCGACTCCTCCGTGCGCGCTTTGCGGATTGCGCCGTCTGACCGCGTTGTGTGAGCGAACGGAACTGATTGGAAACGCAGTCATAGGCAGCCACATCCCCGGTCGCGATGTCGTACGTCCACGCATGAAGTCGCAGATTGCCCGCCGTCAGTTTGGCCGCGACCGACGGATGCGTCCGAAGGTTGTCCAGCTGAATGAGCACGTTGCGCTCGATGGCGAGCCTCACCTGTTGCTTGAGCGGCAGGTGCCCGTAATTCGTCGAGACGACGCGCCGAGTCCCTTCGGCGTGACGTAACCACGAAGCGACCGCCGGCAGGCCGGTAAGGGGCGTCGGTTGCATCAGGGCGTTCATCGCACCGCAATCGGAATGGCCGCAGACAATGATGTCGATGACATCGAGTTTGGCGACGGCGAACTCGATGGTGGCCGATTCGCTGTCGTCGCCGGCGTGGTAGGCCGGCACCATGTTGCCGGGGTTCCGCATGATGAACAGTTCACCGGGATCTGTCTGCGTGATCAGGTTGGGGTGCACGCGCGAGTCGCTGCACGCGATGAACAGAGCGCGGGGCCGCTGCTGCTTGGCGAGCTTTTGAAACAGCGCCTTTTTGGCGGGAAACACCTTGTCGTGAAAATGACGGACGCCTTGAAGGATCTTATCCATTACTGCTGAACTCCTTGTCGCGGTGATGTTGGTCGCTTCGTCGTGAAAAGCAACAGCGCGGCATGGACCGCGAATCTGCAACGAGTTTGTGAACCAGCTCAAGGGTAGGGGGCCGGTCAGGGAAAACGGGCCGGCGGAAGGCCCGTCAGCGGTTGCGATGCACGGGATTCGTCGCGGCGTGAACAACCAAACAACCTCGTCGCGATCGGCGCCCCGGCGGAACCGCGCAGGCATCAACACAGTAGGGGAGCGCCCAAGCCGTTGCGCAGGTCGTGTTCGGCCGCCACAATCTCCGGAAGATGCCTCCCAGACACGTCCGTTCCGGCTGGGCGCCACGGTGGCTTTTGGCCGACGTCGCAGTACCGGTGATGAAACTCCTCGTCGCGGGGCCGCGGGGCTTCTTCTTTGATCTCGTTGAGATTCGTCGGCCGAGATTCTTCTTCTGATCCGGTTTGCGCGGCGCGTACCACGCTGGGCGATATTGAACCCCACAGCGCGGGCACGCCCAAGACCAGCAGGAAACAGCAAACCAGTGACATCCAGCAATGCGCTGAATGCGTTTGAATGCAGCTAAGGGTGCGGGCGAGGAGCTTCAGCATTCGTCCCTTCATCATCTCGCGAAGCTGTTCTGGCGATCGGCGCTGGCGGCAACTTGCCAAGCCCAATGATAGCAGACCTGCCCGGCCAAGGCCACTCGACAATCGGCACTGATCGCGGTTCGGATTGAAACACAAGCGCTACCAACACCCGTCAATCCGACGTCGGAACGGCGGACAGTGCTCCGGTGGTAGTGTGCTTTGTCAAGCAGGTGCTTGTTCGCTACGACGGCGAAACATCCAGCCGCTGTTCCAATTGCTCGTCCACCCGCGCGCCTTTGATCGTGAAGTACTTCGCCTCGGGGTGGTGCGTGATGATCGCGCTGGTGCTTTGTTCGGGTTCGAGTTGATACTCCTCGCTCAATTCGATGCCGATCCGCCCCGGTTCAAGGAGCGGCCAGAGCTTCGCCTGGTCCTCGAGGTTCGGACAGGCGGGGTAACCGAAGCTGTAGCGGCTACCGCGATAACCCTGCCGGAACAGGGCCCGGACATCGCGTTCGTCGTCATCGGCGATACCCAGTTCCATGCGAATCTGCTTGTGCATGTACTCGGCCAGCGCCTCGGCCGCCTCGACCCCCAGACCGTGCAAATGCAGATAGTCGCGATACAGGTTTTTCTCAAACCACTGCCGCGCCACGTCGCTGGCGGCGCGGCCTACTGTGACGATGTGAAATGCAACGACATCGGTCTCACCACTTTCGAGCGGGCGCCAGAAATCGGAGAGGCATAGATAAGGCGGCGTCGGTTGACGGGGGAAGCGGAAGCGCATGATTTCGCGCCCCCGCGCCGGTGGCGAACCGTCGGCGGGGGGGGCGTACACAATGAGATCAGGGCCGTCGCTGTTGCACGGCCAGTAACCATAGATTGCCTGCGGCACGAGAATTTTCTCCTTCGCGCAGCGGCGGGCGAGGTCGTGCAGAATCGGGCGCACCTCACGGCGAATGTAATCGTCGTATTCATCCTTATTGCGACCGGCCGGTGTGTATTGCCATTGGACGCCGAAAAGCATTTTTTCATTGATGTACGGCATCACGGTTTGCAGATCAATCTTCTCGATCACGCGCGAGCCCCAGAAGGGCGGCTGCGGAATGGGGTTGGTCGTCGCCACGCCGCTGCGCGGCGGCGCTTCCACGCCGAGCGGTACGGGCACGCCTGTGCCGGTCTTGCGCCGCGGTGCAACAGGTGCGTCGGCTTCCACCAGCGGCTTGCCGTCTGCGAGCCGGTTCATCAGGGCGAGGCCGTCGAAGGCGTCCTTCGCGTAGGCGAGCGGACCTTTGTAGATGCCGCGCAGGTCGTCCTCGACGTAGCTGCGCGTCAGCGCCGCGCCGCCGAGGATCACGGGCATGGTCAGGCCGCGCTCGTTCAGCACGATCAGGTCGTCGCGCATGACAAGCGTAGATTTCACGAGCAGGCCCGACAGCCCGATGGCGTCGGCCCGGTGCTTCTCGAAGGCCTCGATCACGTTGGCGATCGGCTGCTTGATGCCGAGATTGTGCACCGTGTAGCCGTTGTTGGTCAGAATGATATCGACAAGATTCTTGCCGATGTCGTGCACGTCCCCCTTGACGGTGGCAAGGACAATGGTGCCCTTGCTGTCGCCCTGCACGCGCTCCATGTGCGGTTCGAGAAAGGCAACGGCGGCCTTCATCGTCTCGGCGCTGGACAACACGAACGGCAATTGCATCTTGCCCGCGCCAAACAAGTCGCCGACGACTTTCATGCCGTCGAGCAGGATCGTATTGATAATCTCCAGCGGCTTGTGGCGCTGCATCGCCTCGTCGAGATCTTTCTCCAGACCGATGCGATCACCGTCGATGATCCGCTGCTTCAGCCGCTCTTCCACGGGCAAGTAGGCGTTGGACTTCTTCTCCGCGCCGAGTTTCTCACCCTCACCAAAAAGCTGAATGAACGCCTGCAACGGGTCGTAGCCCTCGCGCCGCCGGTCGTAGAGCAAATCCAACGCCGTGTTCCATCGTTCATCGGAAATCTTCGTCCGCGGCAGAATCTTGCTCGCATGCACGATCGCCGCAGTCAATCCACGCTGCATCGCTTCGTGAAGAAACACGCTGTTCAGTACGGCCCGCGCGGCCGGAGACAAGCCGAAGCTGACGTTGCTCAATCCGAGGATCGAGCCGCAGCGCGGCATTTCCGTCATGATTCGCTCGATGCCGTCGAGTGTCTCCAACGCGAGCCGACGATCGGCCTCCGTGCCCGTCGTGACCGGGAACGTCAGGCAGTCGAACAGAATGTCTTCCTCGGCGATGCCGTACTTGTTGGTCAGCAAATCATGCAGCCGCTTCGCGATCTCAAGCTTGCGATCGGCGGTTTTGGCCATCGCCTCGGTCGGATCCTCGTCGATGGTCAGCGCAACCACCGCCGCGCCGTACTTGCGGAGCAGCGGGCAGATACGCTCGAGTTTCTCTTCGCCGTCTTCCAGATTCACCGAGTTGACGATGCATTTCCCGCCGGCACGCTTCAGGCCGGCCTCGAGCACCTGCCACTCGGTCGAATCCAGCATCAATGGCACGGTCACGTCCTGTGCATAGCGCGCGATCAGCTTATCCATGTCGGGCACGCCATCGCGCCCGACGTAGTCCACGCACACATCCAGCACGTGCGCGCCTTCCTTGACCTGCTCGCGGCCGACGTCGACCAGCCCGTCGAGGTCGCCGGCCAGCAGGAGCTCGCGGAACTTTTTGCTGCCGTTGGTATTGCTCCGTTCACCGACGATCAGAAAGCTGTTGTCCTGCCGCAGGGTGACCGCCTGGTAAATGCTCGATACGCTCGGCTGGTGGAGCGGTTTGCGCGGAGCGGGCTTGAGACCATGAACCGCTTCGACCACTGCGGCAAGGTGTGCGGGCGTCGTTCCGCAGCAGCCGCCGACGAGATTGACGCCGTCGGTGACGACGAACTCCTTCAGCCAGCGCGCCAATTCGTTTGGCGTCAGTGCGTAATGTGTTCTGCCGTTTACAAGTTGCGGCAGACCGGCGTTGGGCACAACGCTGACATAGCGCGTACAATGGCGGCCCAGAAACCGAACGTGCTCCGACATCTCCTGCGGGCCGGTCGCGCAGTTCAGACCGATCACCTGCACCTGCGGATAGGCTTCCAGCGCCGTCATGGCCGCGCCAATCTCCGTGCCGACGAGCATCGTGCCGGTCACTTCGATCGTCACCTGCGCGATGATGGGAACCTGCCGGCCGGCTTCGTGCATGGCGCGGGTCGCGCCGCAGATCGCCGCTTTCGTTTGCAGAATGTCCTGACAGGTCTCAATGATGAATGCGTCGACGCCGCCATCGAGCAGTCCGCGCGCTTGTTCGGCGTAGCTGTCTTCGAGGATGTCAAACGTCGTATGCCCCAGCGTTGGCAGCTTCGTACCAGGCCCCATCGACCCGAGTACGAATCGTGGACGATCGGGCGTGGCGAAGCCGTCGCAGGCGCGGCGCGCGATCCGAGCGGCCGTCGCATTAAGCGACCGCGTCTGATCGGCCATGTCGAATTCGGCGAGAACAATTTTGTTCGCGCCAAAGGTGTTGGTCTCGACGCAATCAACGCCGACGCGCAGGAAGTCGGTGTGAATGGACTCAATCAGTTCCGGCCGGGTCTTGAGCAGCACTTCCGGGCAGTTCTCGCAGCCGCAGTAATCCTTTTCGACGGACAAGTCGTGCGCATAGATGCTGGTGCCCATGGCGCCGTCGATGACGACGACACGCTGGGAGAGCAGGTTCAACAATGGGTTGTTTGAAGACCAGTGCATTTCGTCAGTATGTCTCGCAGGGCACGACATTGTAGCCGAAACACCTGCATGGGTGGGATCATCGTCGTTGTTGAATGCCGCGTTCAGGCAATCGAATGTTGTACCGCAATTAGTGCTTTATCGACCCCTGCGGAGGAAACATCCAGGTGCGTCACTCCGCGAAGCCGCGTCGGCTGCAGGAGTCCGCTAAACCGTACGCCGTACGACGCGAGGCGCTCGAGAAAAGCCGAACGCGTCACACCCGTCCCGGCGATGTCGAAGATGACTATATTTGTCTCAACAGCCGGCCCGTCCACGGAGATCCCCCGGATGGCCGCCAGACCCTCCGCCAGCTTTCGCGCGTTGGCATGGTCCTCTGCCAGCCGCTCCACATGGTGCTCCAGCGCGTAGACACCCGCCGCCGCGAGAATCCCCGCCTGCCGCATCGCGCCGCCGAACGTGTGCTTGTACCGCCAGGCCTGCGCGATGAACTCGCGTGTCCCGGCTAGAACGCCGCCCGCCGGACACCCCAGCCCCTTCGAAAGATCAATCCAGCACGAATCGAACGGCTCGCAGTACGCCCGCGCGCTCGTTCCGCTTGCCACCACAGCGTTCATCAGACGCGCGCCGTCAAGGTGACACATCAACCCGTGCTTCCGCGCGATCGCAGCGACGGATCGAATCGCCTCGATCGGCCACACCCGCCCGCCATGAAGATTGTGCGTGTTCTCGACGCACACCAAGCGCGACCGGGGAAAATGCGGATCGTCCGGTCGAATCGCCGCCTCGACCTGCTCCGCTGTGAAGACGCCGGTCTTCGTTTCAATCGCCCGCACCGCCGCTCGGCTGTGCACCGCCGGACCGCCGCCTTCGAAATGCACCGGGTGACTTAGCGAATCAATGATGATCTCGTCGCCCGGCCGACAGTGAATCGCATGGGCGACCAGGTTGCACATCGTCCCCGTCGGCAGGAACAGCGCCGCCTCCTTGCCGGTCAGCTCGGCGACCATTTCCTGAAGCCGGTTCACCGACGGGTCTTCACGCTTCTGCTCATCGCCCACTTCCGCCGACGCAATGGCCCGGCGCATGCCCTCGGTCGGCCGAGTCTGTGTGTCGCTGGAGAGGTCGATCGGAAACCGGTTCATGGGGACATTTCCTCCGTGGCGGCCTTCATTCTATGCCGAGCCGTCCGCCTTTGCAGACCGACTTGCCGATGGTATATGCTGTAGGACGAGTGGGGAGAGGCCCTCCCCGTGCATGGAGGCCGTCATGAAGGCATATCGTCGTCGAAAATGGTTTGCCCTTGCCGCGCTGACCGTCGGCACCGCAATGCAGCTTTCCACCTGCCGCGAGGACCTGGCCCTGTTCGGCCTGCGCACGGCATTCAGTTCAATCACGCTGCCGATCAACGAGCTGATTCGCGCCTTGATCTTCGGAGCGGCCGTCTAGCGCGAATCGTCCGGCTCATGGCACCTGCCTGCCTTGAGGCGCATGACGCCGTTCCCACAATTCCTCGGCTTCAGGTCTGCGAACGTACAACGGCACGAGTTCGTGCGCCGGGGTGAACGTGCCTGCTTGAGCCAGTGACCATCCGATCCGATGCACCATCGCAGCACGGGGCCACCACAACGATTCTTCGAGTGCCACGGCGCCGGATGCTTCGATTGCCTCGCTATGATAATTCACTCCCTCTCCAGTCACGTACCAATGCCCGCCCGCCAGCAACTCCGATGGCGTGGTGAGCAGGGGGCCTTGCCGTCGCTCATATCGTCCGGCGCGCATTTCATACAACGCGCCGAAAACCTGTTTACGCTTGGCGTCCAATACAACTGCGAGCCGATCAGGAGGATTTGAGAGCGAGCGAGCGTTTTCCGCGATCACATCCAGCGTCGGTACCGCGACGATCTTCACGCCGATCGCCAGCGCCAGGTGACGAGCAAACGTGACCGCCACGCGCAGTCCCGTAAAACTCCCCGGTCCGATCGACACGTAACAATGATCCAGGCGCGGAACCTGACGCGCATCGTCAATAAATTTGCTGCCCAGTTTGCGACACAGGGCGGCGGCCGCCGGAAGCATTTCACGAGCGTGTTCGGCATCGGTCGCGAACGCCGATTCCAACGCGAGCGCTTCCCCCAGCGCCAGCGCGACCGAACCGCGTCGGCCGCTTGTTTCGATGGTGAGAATGCGTGGAAGTGACATCGCGGAGTGATCCGATCAATGCAGGTTGCCCGCCGAATCCGTGCGGAAGCGCCTTCGTCGTGTCTTTGTGCCCCGAACCACTTGAGAGTAGGATAGGTGGGCTTTTGAATCGCGTAAACGGCGACGAGCACGCGCCAAATCGCGATCATTCAGGACCCTCGCACATGCCCGCATCCCGATTGGTCATACAAGACTACGCCGGCGTCACCGTTGTCACGTTTTCCGACAGTTCGATTCTTGACACGGCGACCATCGCTCAAATCGGCAACGACTTGTTTCAGTTGCCGGATGTTCAGAACAAGCAGAAAATCATCCTCGATTTCATCAACGTCAAGTTTCTTTCCTCGCACGCACTGGGAGTTCTCATCACGCTGAATAAAAAACTCACAGCGATCAAAGGCTCCCTTTCGATTTGCAGCCTCCGCCCAGAACTGATGAAAGTCTTCACCATCACCAGCCTCGACAAGCTGTTTAAGTTCTTCCCGAACGATGCGGCGGCTCTCAAATCTTTTGGCGTTCACATCAAATAGATCGCTCCGTTTTTTGAACCGCCCCGCAAGGCTGTCTGCCACTTGCGGCTGCCGATCCGCCCCGATACCATCCACCTCTTCCCCTCGGTCGATGCGGCCGCCGGGCAACCTCGCCGAAGCGAATGGAGTCCTACATGTTGAAACGCAGTATGGTTGTTGCAGTCGGCGTCGTTTCGCTCGGTGCCGCCTGCACCGTGCCGAGCATTGGAATTCCGTGCTCGTTGAATCTCAACTCGCCCGAGTTCGGCTTTGCGCTGACCATGCCGGCCGGGTTTGCCTGCGGTTCGGTGGTAAACGTGCCGACGCCGGTGATCGTGGCCTGGGTGAATTACGTCAACTCCGCCGCCGACAGCACCGCCGATGTCATCGTGGTAGCAAACAGCGGTGGGGATGGCAACGGAAACGGTGCCGAGCCGCCCGGGCAGAGCGAGGACCTGGGTGAGTACACCTCGACCGGCAACATTGTCTTCGGCCTGGCCAAGACCACGTCCCAGGGGCAGACGACTTATGCCGGCGTGACCGAGTTGAGCGGACAGCGGCTTCTTTTTGTGGGTCTTCGCAAGGCCGGAGACGACGCCTCGCAGCTCGACGTGCTCAAGTCGATCCTCGATACGGTTCAGAAGCTGTAGCGCTCCGCGCCGGCGGCGCGACCGCTAACCGCCGCAACAGGCCCTTCGCGTCGTGACGATCTTTCGCGCCAAGCTCGTCTGCCCGGTTGAGGCGCCGCCGATCCTCGACGGCGCGCTCACGGTCGATTCGAGCGGTCGCATCGCGGCCATCGGTCCTGCCTGTGATGCACCGCCCGGACCTCGTAACGACTTGGGAAATTGCGCGATCTTCCCGGGGTTGATCAACGCCCACGCGCACCTCGACCTTGCCGGTCCGCGCGATGAAATCAAGCCGCGGTCCCTCTGGGACTGGTTCGAGTCGTCGATTCTTCCCCGGCGGCTTGTCACGTCCGACGATGTTCAGCGGGCCGTTGCGACCGGCGCGGCGGCATCGCTTGCTTGCGGCGTGACGTGCATCGCGGACGTCTCTCGAACAGGAGAAGCCGTGCCCGTGCTCGCGGGCACGCCCTTGCGCGCCCGCTGCTTCGTGGAGTTGATCAGCGGCGCGTCGCGTCCGCCCAATGACCTCGCCTCGCTTGATGAAGCCCTGCACCAGCTGACGAGGTTTGAAAGAACTCATCAACTCGAGTTGGCGGTTTCGCCGCATACGCCGTACACCGTTTCGCGCGAGGATGCCGCGGCGACGGTTCGTCAGGCTCGCGAGGCGAACGCCCCGCTCATGACGCACTTTCTGGAGACCGGCGAGGAACGCGCATGGCTGACGGCGGCCGAGCGCGCTTCAGTGGCCGCCGCCGTGGTCGAGCGATTCCTCGCAATGGCGAACCTGCCCACGCGCGGGCTGCCCGCTCCGGATTCGCCGCTGGCCTGGCTGCGCGAAACGGGCATGTTGTGCGAGAGCGGCGGTCCTGCTCCCACAACAATTTTGGCACATGTCAACTATGTCGACGATGCCGTTCTTACAGCAATTGCCCGGGCCGGCGTGAGCATCGCATACTGCCCTCGCACGCATGATTATTTCGGACACCCACCGCACCGATGGCGCGACATGCTCGCCGCGGGCGTGAATGTTTGCATTGGCACGGACAGCCTTGCGAGCAATCCCGACTTGTCCATCCTGGAGGAGCTTCGATTTCTACGCCGTCACGCGCCCGAAGTGCCGCCGAAAACCCTCATGCGTCTCGCTACACTCCACGGTGCGGCAGCGGTGGGGTGGAGCGACGCAATCGGCGAGCTTGTCCCGGGCCGATTCGCCGATTTCTTCGCGGTTCCGCTACCGACCATCCTGCCAGATGACCCCATCGGCTGGCTGCTTGATTCAGATGCCGTGGCAGTCGAAACGTGGGTGTGGGGCCAGCGCGTGGGCAGGTCGGACGCCGCCATTTATTGACATATGTACTATTTGCAGGTGCGGGGCCTCCCGCCGCCGTCGCGGTAATCACGCCCGCTGAAATGACTTGCATGCATTCCGGCCCTAACGTCCGCGAACACTTGCTCTAATTGCTTAAAAATGATAAACTTACGTACTCGGCCAGGTGCTCCGGAGCTACGCGGTTCCCCCCAACCGCGCCCGGACCCTGGCCCTTTTTGGTTGCTCATGGATGCGACCTCACTCCCGTTTTCTCCGTTCGGCCTGATTCGTCGTGTTCTTCCGTCCCTGTTAGAGTCCTCTATGTAATGATTCGACTCGATCGACTTTCGTGCCTTCTCTTCTTCCCTTTCATCGCATTCGGCGCGGCGGGATGCCTCTCCGAGCAGTCGTTCCCGATGCGAGAAGGCGATCTCGCGCCGAGGACGGTGGTCCATGCGCCGAACACGCCGCCACCCACCGCGCGCGAATGGCTTGCACAGGTCAGCACGCAACTCCAACACCTCTTGCCGCCCGGAACAACGCCGCCCCTCGTGACCGATGAATTGACGCGCGATGGCAAGCCGCTCGATGTCATGGCGCATTTCGGCCGCAACCCTCGGCGCCTGCAACAACTCTTCGGCAATTTCAGCGGCATCGTTCACACCGCCCAATGCGTCGGAGCGGGCTTCAATCCTGGCGAGGGCGCTCCGTGGCCCGGCTTCGAGGAGGTCTGGATTCCCGTCCGCGATGATTTGTCCCTCTGCGGATGGCTCGCGATGGCCCGCGAGGGCGGCCGTTCCGAGGCCCCGATCCTCGATTCCAATTGCATCGTGTTGCTGCCGGGACTGCTCGGCAATCACGAAATCAATCGCACGCGCGATCTGGCCCGCGCGCTGCTTGACAACGGACACCACGTTCTTTCCATCGAGTTGCGCGGCCATGGCAAGACCGATCTCCGTTACCCGGACATCGGTTACAACTTCGGCGTCACCGAAGTGCAGGATCTCATGATCGTCTCGGAATGGCTTGAAGAACATCCGCACATCCGTGGCACCGGACTCATCGGGTTCTGCTGGGGCGCGAACACCGCCATGATCGCCGCGTGGTTTGACGGCCGCTCATCCGATGATCCGAATCTGTCACCGCGGCAACGTGACATCCTCGGTGCGCCCCGCCCGGGACGTCATTTTTCCGCCGGCGTGATCGCCTTCAGCCCGACGCTGCGTTTCGAGGAAATCCTGGAAATTCTCAAGTCGCCGCGCAGCATGACGCAGGAAC
The DNA here is from genome assembly GCA_015200345.1 of Planctomycetia bacterium. Lineage (NCBI taxonomy): Bacteria > Pseudomonadati > Planctomycetota > Planctomycetia > Planctomycetia bacterium. Next base: position 148,678 of record CP054187.1, read on the forward strand.
CAATGTACGCCGGATTGCAGGACATGGTCCGCGGCCGTGCGAAGCACAAAGGATACCCCAATCCAAGCGGCGACTTGCGCTGGTTGATCGATCGCGAATACGAACGAAGCATTCTTAATTACCCCGATGCGGTGGAAGAAGGGCTGACGTTTCTTCGCTGGATGCCGTTTCAAGACCCGCGAGCCCACGGCGATCAAGCTTCCGTCAAACCCGCGCACGACAAGTCCTCGTCCATCAGAATCCCGACCCTGATTGTCGCCGCCGCAAACGATCCCCTCGTCGGCGGGCAGCAACTGGCCGATTACATCGCCGGCGTGAAGAACCCAAACGTCGCCGCGCTGCTCACCCCTGGCGGCGGCCACGTCGGCTTCGCCGCGTGGAATCGGCAGTACTACTTCAATCTGATTCTCGCCTTCTTCGACACCCGCCACGGCCCGGGGGCGCAACGCCCGTAGCCACTAAGAGGAGCCGCAGAATGATTCATAGGGTGTGGCACCCGCCGCGGCGGGTGAATCACAGGCGAGACGGCTGTGCCACAGGTGAATGCTCATCGCGGCTTCACTTAGCCTCTTCCCGATAGCGGTCTGCGCCCTTACAGGCCGGGGAATACGTGCGGCTTCCTCGAAGCAGCCCGGATTCACTCAATCCTCGTGCCTTCCCCGGCGGGTACGGTTGACTACTTCTCGCTGGCCACGGTCCACGATCTTCCGGACCACGACTCACGGCTATTGGCTCACGGCTTCTGGCATACGACTGACGGTTCACGGCTTCTATCCGGCACACGGCCACTGCTTCTACGTGGCGAGCGGTTACCGGCGGCGGGCACAGGGCTTATGGCAAACCGCAAACAGTCCGAAAATTTCCCTTGACACGCTTTCGGCAACTGTGTTATACTGCTGTCATCTTGTGGAGGCGGGCTTGCCGCCCATACGGGCAATCGGGCGGCGAGAACTGTCCCGTTGGCGCGTCGTTGGACGCAGGAGGCCCAACCAATGGACCGTCGTAGCTCGCTTCGACCCGTAGCCGTTCTTGAGCGATCGTCGACGTGGCCCATGCCCAACGACGGGGCTGACCTGACATTGATGCCGCAACAGGTGTTCGATCAGGTCATGGCCAACGCGGGATGTCGACTCCCGCTGTCCAACCCGGCATTGGACTCGTACGATCAGGCGCTCCGTGCCGCGCAGCTCATCACCGGCAACTCGCCGAGCAATGTCGTGTTCCCCGATAACCTTCCAACGAACGACGGCAACCCCGGCACGCCGATTCTGCTCTCCCCCGCGAATCAGGCCACCGGCGTCTCGACCACCGTCACGCTGACGTGGGATGAAAGCGATGAGGACGGATGACTATGTTGTTTATATAGGCGCAAGCACTCCCTTGACAAACCCGACCGCAACAACGACGAATACGCAATGGCAGGCAACGGGATTGCAGGCCAACACACTTTATCACTGGCGCGTTGTTGCCCGAGATAGTTGCGAAAATACGGCGGGTTCCGAAGTACGATCGTTCACGACTGAATAACTGGTCAGGGAGTTGCATCATGCGTTGGTTTTCCCTTTGAGTGTGGCTGTTTGCCTAATTCAACCAACGGCGATCCGCGCAGAAATCGTCGTTTGGCAGATTGCAGAGGCACTGACTCCAAATGCTTTCGTGCAACAACAGGGCACAACCTATACGCGCCTCGACCTCGGCTGCAATGCCACCGTTGGCGAGTGCAAATGGAGAATTACTACGCACGCGTGGATAGGCAACGGCACGTTCACCAACTATTCGCTTTGGATTCGCGATCCGGCCGGCGCGGCCACGCAGTTGAGCCTCTCTGAAACAAGCGTGGCGGGGGCGCCCTTTACCAATCATCTTCTGCCCCCAGTTGAGAACCGCCCCGACGGCGTGCTGTCATCGCTCATTGTCGGTTTGCCGCAGGGCGGAAGCCCGATCCCGGCCGGGCCGACCATCTACAACCTGCACAGTTACGTTTTGACGTCGCAGGCCGGCGTCGCCCCCGGCACGCTGACGCAGCTTCGCGCCGGCTCCGAGGGTTTCGGTGGTTTCGAGCCTGCTGTCCAACCCCCCTTCAACACCCGCCGAGTCGTCGCATTCGGCGCGAATCCCGGCTTCCAGATTGCCGGCGGGGAATGGCCCAACCCGGTCATTCACATCAATTACGTCCCCGAGCCAACCACGGCCGCGATGCTCCTCGCCCCGGCGGTGCTGTTGTGGCCTCGGCGCAGGACGCGGCATCGCGCGTACCGACGCGGCAAGATGAGTGAGTCAATCGTGTAGGTCGGGTCAGCAGGCCCGACAAGCCGAACGCGCGATCCCCGCGCTCGTTGCGACGACTTAACGCTGCACAATCCCCATCCGTCGCATCTGCTCCATCGCCTGCTTCGCCCAGCCCTTGTTCGCCAGCGGACTGGCGGGACTGGGGTGCAGGATGCGGCCGATCGTCACGGGCAGGCCGTTCAGCGCGGTGGTCGCGCGCGCCTCGACGAACCCGCCGACGGCCACGACGAACTTCGGTCGGTAATATTCCGCCAAGTCGCGCAGCGCGCCGTCGCACGCGGCGAAGAGCGGCTCGCGCTCGCGCGCCGGCAGCTTGTCCGGCGTGAGGTTCTTGCCCGATTCCTCCATGAAACAGAGTGGGCAATAATTCAAGACCATAAACCGGCGGAAAAACTTCTCCGGCGTGCCGAACGCATCGCGCGCCCAGCCCCAGATTCGCCGACCGCTCACTTCGCTCCGCTTGCACGCCAGACCCAGGATTGGTCGCTTGGGGTGTTGGTCAACCGGCGGCTTGATGCCATCGCGGATGCCCAGCCAGCCGCGTACAACGTTGACCTCGCCGAACGGGATACCGGTCTGGGCCATGCCCCAGGGTCCGGGGTTCATGCCGATCAGGAGGACTTCGCGGGGGCCGTCGCCGAATTGGCGAAGGTACGTCGAGAATGCACCGAATGCATAGTCCAGCGGGTTATAGACCTTCGCAACGGGAGAGCGGAACCGCAACCGCCCGACCTTCTGGGCCAACTCCTTTGAAATCGTCAGTGGACGCATGGCGGGGATCATAATCGCCGAACAGGAGGAGGCCTCGGGCCGATCTGAACGGGACCGAGCTAAACTCGACTGCGCGTTCACCCGCTGGACAACCCGGCCGCCGATTTCATACAGTAATGGCGCGTTGAGTCTTAGGCCGGACCAGTCAGTTTCCGAACAAGGCGCGTGCGCCGACCCCAGTGGGCGGCGCGGTCGCTGTGTTGAATCCGCCTGCGATCCGCCGCGCCACCCGTGGAGGGGTGCTTGAAGCCGACCGAGTGTTATCGCGTGCTGGGATTGAAGCACGACGCTGAACCGCGCGAGTTGCACCGCGCGTTCAAGCGGCTGGTGCTTCGTTATCACCCGGACCGCTGCGGCGACGACCCGGTCAGCCGGGCGCGCTTTTGCGAAGTCACCGAAGCGTACGCGGTGTTGAAGCGGCTGCGCGAACGACCGGCGCCGACCGATGAGCCGATGGACGTTTGCCCGCGGTGCGATCGCGTGGAGCTGCTCTTCCGTACATTGGGCGGCGGGCGGATGTGCGCCGACTGCCTGCTGAACCGTCGCCGGCGGCTGCTGCCCATGACGCTGTGGGAGTCGATCCGCTGTGTCGGAGTCATGGCACTTCAGGCGCTGGCGCTCTACTTTATCGTGTCAACGATCTGGACGGGCGACCTGCAACACGGGGCAGCCGCCATGGCCTGCGCCCTGGGCGGGTTCGGCGTGCTGGCGTACCACGCCTGGCAGGCCGATGTCGTCGAACGCTGAATCCGTTGCGAACGTCATTCGCTCATAAACCCGCAATAATCAAATCCGGCTATAGTGTCGCTGGTTTCGATTCGCATTCACAGCGGATCTGCCACGGAGTGCATCGCGCATGACTCAACTCATCGCCTCGATTACCGCGGATACGGCGTCCGGCGCGGCCGAGGAAATTCGCCGCGCGCGGGCGGATGGCGCGACGATGATCGAACTGCGGCTGGACATGATGGATGGCGTCGCCGATCCCGACGTGCCCGCGTTGCGCGAAATCGCCGTCGCCGCGAACGTCCCGGTTCTTCTCACGCTGCGTTCCACGGCCGAAGGCGGGCATTGGGACGGCAGCGACATGGACCGCATGAGCCGGCTGATCGCGCTGGGCGGATCGGCGGATTACCTTGATATCGAGTGGGCATCCTGGCAGCGATCAGCCAATCTGCGGCAGAAAGTCATGCTCGCGCTGGGGCGCGGCGTCGAGGGCGCGCCGCCGACGGATTCGGCACGGCGGCTGATCCTTTCGCGGCATGACCCGTCGGGCCGGCCGCGGACAATGCAGGCCGATCTCCTGGGAATGATGTCCGAATCGGCGTGTGACGTACCGAAGCTCGCCTGGCGCGCGAGAACGGTGCGTGACAATTTCGAGGCATTTGAGCTGATGCGCGGCGCGCCGAGGCCGATGCTGGCCATCTGCATGGGCGACGAAGGGCTGCCTTCGCGCGTGCTGGCGAAGAAATTCGGCGCGTTCGGCTCCTTTGCCGCGATCGAACCAGGCGGCGAAGCCGCGGCGGGACAACTCACGATCACCGAAATGCGGCAGCGCTATCGCTGGGATCGGATCGGTCCTGCGACACGCGTCTACGGATTGCTCGGCGATCCGGTGTCGCATTCCATCGGTCCGATTGTCCATAACGCCGCGTACGATTCCCTTTCGGAGAACGCGGTGTACCTCCCGTTTCGCGTGGCGGCGGGGTACGAATCCTTCAAGGCATTCATGGTCGAAGTGCTGGCTCGGCCGTGGCTCGACGTGCGCGGCTTTTCGATCACAGCCCCTCACAAGGAAAACGCGCTGCGCTGCGCGCGAGAAATCGGCGCAACCATTGACGAAAATGCGGCTCGATGGGGCGCAGTAAATACATTTGTCATTAACACAGATGGATCGTTGCGAGCCGCGAACACCGACGGACCGGCCGTGCTGCGTTGCGCGACCGAACTGCTCGGCGATTCGTTGAGGGGGCAGCGCGTGGCCGTGGCCGGCGCCGGCGGCATGGGGCGAACGGTCGCCGCGGTGCTGCATGAGGCCGGCGCCGACGTGACGGTGTTCAATCGAACGGAGGAACGAGCACGTTCGGTCGCCAAAGGGCTTGGCTGCAAGTGGGAACCGTGGGACCGCCTGCTGCGCGATCCGACGGATCTGTTTGCGAACGGCACCACTCTGGGCATGGAAACACCCAAAGCGGCTTCCGGCCAATCGCAGACCGCGCTACCTGTTGACCGCCTCACGCCCGGGACATGCGTCCTGGATACGGTCTACGGGCCGGGTAGCACGCGGGTGGTCACCGAAGGGAAGCGACTGGGTTGCCGGGTACTGGACGGCAAGGCACTATTCGCGTTTCAGGCGGCTCTCCAGCAAGAGCTGTGGTTTGGAAGGTCGTTAGACGAATCTGCCCTGTTGAATCTGGTTGAATCCTCATGTTCCATCGCGATACACCGCCGCCAACTCCCTTCAGCATAATCAGTTGCGACGTCCGATGAATTGTCGTAGGCTTGAGCAGCCGAACCTGGGAAGGATAGCCCGCACCCATCTCCTGCACGGCAGCAGGCGGATGCCATTTGCTTGGAATGGCACGATCCTGTTTGACCAATCGGGACATTCCGCCCAAGATGCTCGGTTTATCCCGGCCCTCGGTGCGTAAGGAGATGCACGGCCCGACCAGCGCCGCCTTCTTTGAGATGAAGATACTTTTCGCCACCGACCTTCATGGAAGCGAGCCGCATTTCGCTCGCCTGACCGCCGTCGCGGGAGAAGTCCGCCCGGACGTTGTGGTGCTCGGCGGCGATATGCTGCCCGACGATTCGGCACTGGATCGCGCCAACATGGGCAAGGGCCAGCCTTCCTGGGTCCGGAATCAGTTCCGAGGCATTGCCGCAGGGATCAAAAGCGCCACGGGCGGCAAACCGATACTCACGGTTTTCGGCAATCATGACTGGGGAAGCAGCGTCACCGCGATGAAAGAGCTGGCCGCCGAGAGTCTGGTGGGAATCCTTGATTTGACCACGCCGGCCATCATAGATGGCGTCACGTTCCTGGGGTATTCCAGCACGCCGCCGACACCGTGGTTCGTGAAGGATTTCGAGCGATTGGACATGCCGGGTGATAGCCCGCCGCTGCTGGGTGGCGCGCGGTGGGATGCTCGCTTTAATCGCCCCTCGATGCTTAGCGCCGAGACGCTGTTCAACACGCGCAGCACAATGAAGGAAGAGCTGGCAGACCTGACGGCGCCGGCGGGAATCTGGGTGTGGGTGGCGCACTGTCCGCCGCACGCGTCCAAGCTCGATCAGTATCACGGCAATCATTCTTGGGGCTCGAAGGCCGTCCGCGAGGCGCTCGAGCGCTTGCAGCCGCACCTTTCGCTGCACGGCCACATCCACGAGTCGCCCAGTGTGACCGGCGCAATTCGCGATGCGTTCGGGCGAACCGTGGCGGTCAACCCGGGGCAGACGCGAAGCGTGCTGCACTATGCGGTCATCGATTTCGACGCCGCCGACGGGACGGTCGGGGACGTTCGTCACGGGCAACGCGCGTGAATGTTTTTTTGATCGGCTATCGCGGTTCCGGCAAGAGCACGACCGGGGCTATCCTCGCGCGCCGGCTTGGATGGACATTTGTCGATCTGGATGAACTGATTGAGAAGCAGGCTGGAAAATCGATCGTGGAACTCTTCCGTGACGAGGGGGAAGATGCCTTCCGCCAGCGAGAGCGGGCAGCCCTGGAAAGCATTCGCCGTCAGAAGCAGCAGGTCATCGCCCTGGGAGGCGGAGCGATCATCAGCCCCGAGGTGCGTACCTTGGTCAAGCGAATGGGCAAGGCGGTTTGGCTTCAGGCGCCGGCGGCGATCCTGCATTCACGGCTCCAAAAGGACGCAAAAGCCGGAAAGGTCCGGCCCGAGTTGCTCCCCGGTGGCGGGTTGCAGGAAGTCGAGACGAAGCTGAACGAGCGTGCTCCGCTCTACCGCGCCGTGGCGAACCACATTGTGGACTCGGTGTCCACGCCGCCCGAAGACATCGCCGAATCCATTGAGCTATGGCTTGATGCGAACGACGCCGACGCGGCCGCGGACGAGCCGCCGACCAAACTCTGACGAGGACGGATTCTTGGCAGCGGGAGCGTGGATCATACCCGTGGGCGTTCTCGGGGCACTCGTCGGCAGCTTTCTGAATGTTGTCATCTTTCGACTTCCCCGCGGCTTGTCGGTCTCTTCACCGGCGTGGTCGTTTTGTCCGCGTTGCGAAAAACGCCTGCTCCCATGGCACAACGTGCCGATCTTCGGTTGGTTATTTCTGCGCGGGCGATGCCACTTCTGCGAGCAGCCAATTCCTGTTGTTTACCCCGTCGTGGAATGCCTGACCGCGCTCACGTTTGTGATCACGTGGGATGCCTGTTTCATCGGACGGGCCGACGTCGCTGCGGGCGCTGAACCAGTCCATTGGGCCTATGCGGCGTCGCTCATCGTGATGTACGCGGGCCTGATCGCTACCGCCGGGATGGACATCGAGTCGTACTCGTTGGACATTCGCGTCCCGCTTTTTACCCTCGCCGTCTCGGCCATTCTCCGGGGTCTTCAGGGCCTCGCCGAGCCGCATCAAATCGGTAACAACAGTTTGCCGCCGGGTCTAACGTGCGTTGCCTTAGCGGGGGGGGCCGGATGGTTATTGGGTTGGCCGCTGACCCGGCATCTTGCAAGGCGCCCGACCGATGAGGATGCGACCGGGAATTCCGAGTCGGCGCCACTGGGACAAGGCAGCGACTCCGCAGGGCGTGAAACAACGGCAACAAACCCGGACGGATCCGTGACAGCTCCCTGTCAAGCTGCCGTCCCGCTGGAGTCAGCGCCCGCCTCGTTTCAGCCGTTACCGGTAATTCTCCTTGCGGCGGCTTTACTGGGCCTGGTCGTCTGGGTCGCCGCAGCCCCGCAGTGGCCGACGCAACTCGCGGCTTTCCATGCAGGCCAGGTTCGCGGGTTAGTCGCCGTTTCGATTTTTCTGATCGTCATGATCCTCGCTTCCATGGTTGCACGCGATGCGGATGACGAAATCGTGACAACGCTGGAGCGCGAGCGGGTCTCTGCTCGTGCGATCGCACTGCGGGAGCTGATTTGCTTAGTCCCGGCAGTGGCGGCCGGCATCGGGGTGTTCGCCCTGCTTCGCGGCAAAGAGTGGCTCGGCCTTGAATGGGCGGCGCTGCTGCGGCAGTTCATGGGTATCGAGGGCAGCCTCACCGGCGCGACGGCGGGTTTCGTTGGCGCGTCGCAAGCCCTCGCGGATGCGGCGATTGCCGCGGCATTGGGATGGGCCGTTCGCATCGGCGGGACGCTTGCATTCGGCAAGGAGGCATTTGGGACGGGGGACATTTACCTGATGGCCGCCATCGCGGCCGCCGGCGGCTGGTTCATGATGCTGATCGCCTTTTTCGCGTCGGCTCTGCTGGCTCTGGTCGGCGTTATCGCGACCTCCATGCACAAGTCGGCGCGAGCGATTCCGTTCGGCCCCTGGCTGGGACTGGGGGCCTTGGCCGCACTGTATCTGGAGCGACCTCTGACAGGTTGGTTCGGCCCGGCGGGGGGTATGATCTGGGGTTGGCTGACTGGGCAGAATCGGATCGGAACCTGGTAAACTCACAGCGCGTTTCGCGTGATGTGCGTCCCTTCCGCGAGGAACAGACCGTGAAGCAAATCATTGTTTATGCGAAAGTTGCAGTTCTTTGTGTCGTGGTGCTGTTCGTGCTGCTCGTCATCTGGATGAACCGAGGTTACACGACGCGTTTCTGGCCTTGGGCGGTCGATGCGGAGGTTTCCACGCTCTGGCTGATGCTGGCGACGAGCGTGGCGTCGGTGGCAGTGTTCTGGGTGACATCGAAGATCCGTCGGGTCTTCTTCGAGTTGGCGGAGGTGCGACGCCACAGGGCGGCCCAAGAAGCGGCCAAGGCCCAGACCGCGCGGCAGGCTGAACTCGCAGCGGCGGAGCATCGTATCGACGAGAAGTTGCAGCGCGCTCTCGGTGCGAAGAACTCACAGGACACAAAAATTGATTGACGGCAATTCCTGCGCGTGCTAAAAACACTCGTATGTGAAATACGGGCGCGGGTGAACCCGGCCCGACTCGGCTATTTGCAAGAACTGCGCTGGGTAGAGTCAAAGGCGCAAGAAAGCCCATCTCAACGACGCGCCGTTCAACCAGGAGGAACGATCATGACAGGGATGACACGCGGACGATTGTCTCTTTTTGTGCTGGCCGGAGCGGTCACCGCTTTTTCCGCCATCGGCTGCGGTCCGGACGCCAAGGATCGCAAAATCGAAGACCTGACGGCGGAGAACAACAGCCTCAAGAGTGAATTGGAAGATCGCGATCGGCGGCTGAATGATTCGCTCGTCAAGGAGAACGAAGCCCGCTCCACCATTGACGAGTTGAATCAGCAACTCGCGAAGATGCGTGCCGAAGGCGCCAAGGGCGGCGACGTCGACGGCTGGGTCACCATGAAGAACTTCGACATGATCTCGATTCCCGGCTCGGTCTTGTTTGAATCGGGCAAGGCAGACCTGACGCCGGCTGGCCGCACCAAGTTGCAGCAGATCGCCTCGGATATTCGCGCGAAGTACCCGGATCGTGACATTTACGTCTTCGGCCACACGGACGATCAGCCGATCCGCAAGAGCAAGTGGAAGGACAATTGGGAGCTGGGCGCGCATCGTTCGCTGACGGTCATTCGCGCCATGCGGGATGCCGGCATTCCGAACGAATATCTCGTGCAGGCGAACTGCAGCCAGTACCGCCCGCGCGTGGCCAACAGCGGCGAGAAGAACCGGTTGCAGAATCGTCGCGTCGAGTTTTACGCGGTTCCGCGGCGCGGTGGCGACATCGTCGAGAAGACCGCTCGCAGCTCAAGCGACGAGTAATGAAGCTGCCGAGCAGGCTCGAAGCGGGAATCGACCGATAAACGGGCGGTTCCTCGTTGATCGGGATTGTACGACGCGTAATTAAATCAAGCGGCATCGGCCTCTCGCGGAAGATATACAATAGCGAGTCGCCGATGTCGCTTTTTTGCGCTCGGTTGGACCGCGCGCCGGCCGCGCAATCGACGGGGATTGGCATGATCGCGATTCTCAACTATGACACCGCTGACACGCAGGCGCTGCATGACGCGCTGTCGGGGTTGGGCGTGGCCCAGCAGCGCGTGGATTCCCTTGATCAACTCGATCGCGCCGCACGGATCATTCTTCCGCATGGCGACTCCTTTGCAGCGATGATCCACGACATCCGCGACAGCGGTTATCTGCCCGTGCTTTTTCGTGCCCTGGACCAGGGGCGGCCGATCCTGGGCATCGGCCGCGGGATGCATTTGTTCTTTGACGTGTGCTACGACAAGGGCCAGCATACCGGGCTGGGCTTCATCCCGGGGAAGGTCACGAGTCCGCGCGAGCGCGCGGCGCCTAGTTTCGCGGCAGCAACGACCGAGGCGCAATCGCAGGGGGTCCGGTGGACACGGCGGTCCGTGCTGGTCCATGGAGTGCCTGCGGGGGCGGCGTTTCATTTCGAGTGTGACGAGCTCGCGGAACCGCTCGATGACCAGATGGCTCTTGCGCAGACGGCGTCCATTTCTTCGCGAACCGCGGCGGTGGAGGATGGGCCGGTCTTCGGGGTTCAATTCCTGCCGGAGCGGTCGGGCGAGGCGGGTAGCATCATTTTGTCTAATTTTATCCGCGCGCCCTTGAGATAAGCCGGTTTGTTCATGCGGCGATTCGGCAGCAATTCGAACGCCGCGCTATTCCCCGGGCTCTTCACGACTCATGACCACCGGCGAACGCGAGCGTGCATCCGGCTTGCAGCGCGGGCAGGGTCGGCGGCCCTCTTCCATGGCCTTGGCCGGCGACGCAAAGATCACCAGGTTGGAGGCGAAGATGCTTCGGCCGCAATCGGCGCTGGCGAGATGAAACACCGCCCCCGATCGACTGGCCACGTAGTGAATGTTCGGGATGTCAAGCAGGTAGGGCACCTGGGGCCACGGCACCTTTGCCTCGTCGAGGGATGCGTACCTCACAGGCTCGGTCGAGATGTTGGGCGGAGTGTGCTTCGTAGAATCGGGTTTCAACGCAGAGGGTCCCGGATCGCGCGGCGCGACATCGCTCGATGCGTTCCGACCGGCCCCATCGTCACGCATGATCGGGGCATCGCTAACCGTCTGCTTGGCGACGGTCTCGATGATCGGCTGTGAGTACTCGTCGATCTGCGAATTCATATCGATGAAGTACCAGAGCACCGCAGCCGTTCCGAGCAGTGCGCCGATGATGGAACCCGAAATGGCGATCGACGCGGCCGTGCGTCGCTGACGAGATTTGGCTTGCGGGTCTTCGGCTGCGACTCGCTCCAGGGCAACCGCCAGTTCGTCCGCGCTGGTGTACCGCTGCGCCGGATCAACGGCGAGGCATTTTCGCAATAACGCAGCCCCGGCTTCGGTCAGACCTGGGATCTCTTCCAGCCTGGGAAGCGGCGGGTTCTGGTGCAGCTCGATCAACTTCGAACGGCTGTCGGCGTGGATCGGTGGTGAGCCGGTCATGGCATAGAGCATGACCAGGCCGAAGCTGAAGATATCGCTAAGGCTGGTTGTCCCCTGACCCTTTGCGGTCTCCGGCGCGATCCAGCCCAGCGAGCCGACGGCCTTGCCTCGGATGCGCCGGCTGGCTGACTCGTGTGCCACGTCGGCCAGACCGAAGTCCATGAGCTTGAGGTGCCCATGGTCATCGAACATCAGGTTTCCGGGCTTTACGTCGCGATGAATGATTCGGTTCTTGTGTGCCAAGGCGAGCGCTTTGGCCGGACCGATCATCAGTTCAAACACGCGTGCGGGGGGGATTTTTCCGTGCCGATCGATGTACTCTTTCAGCGTGCCGCCTTCCATCAGTTCGAGGGCGAAAAAGATGCGGCTGTCGTCTTCGGCAATCTCGAAAATCGAGACGACTGCGGGATGTTGCAGCTTCGCCACGGCGCGCGCTTCCTGCATGAACAACTCCGTGTTCAGGCAGGTCGAATCGCCGTCGGGCCGGCGCTTGCGGGAAAGAAGCTTGATGGCCACATCGCGATTCAACACGTCATCGTGGCCGCGCCATACCACTCCCATGCCGCCTTGGCCAAGAATGGACAGGATGCGATAGCGGCCCAGCGTGCGGCCAATCAGACTCGTGTCGATGGCGACGCTCGGCGCGCCGGCGCGCGGCGGCGAACTACCTTCAAGCGGCGCTTGGGCGGATGACGGCGGGTCGGTCCTGGCCGCGGCGACATCCTGAATGCTGCGACGGCGAATCTCTGACAGGCTAGATGGATCAACTTCCCGGGCGCGCCACTCGTGACGACAATTCTTGCAGACGAGACGACGGCCAACGAGGCGCGGCGCGATCTTGTACGCTGCTTCGCAAGATGGACAGGTGACGCAAACCCGGCGACCGGGATCATTCACGTCTGAAGCGCGGGAATCTGCTGCCATGCGGCATCGCCCCGAAAACGTCACCATTCCAACCGCGACTTTCCGCTCCGTTTGCCATTGCAAACCGGAACGACTCCATCTTCCATCTTAATCATACGCACCCCGGGGGGTATTCCCCAAGAGCAAACTTGTGCCGTGAATATCGGGCTCAATCGCCGTCGTCCCACGGGTTGATCGATTTTGTTGGGTTTGCGAACCGGATTGTTCGGCCCCTTTAACGCTAACCACTGCGATATTTCTCGCATCACATCTAGGGCGACAACGGCGGGCCGGTCAACTGGCCTTCGCGGTGGCGCGCTTCGTACTGCTCTCGCAGAACCCGGTCTTCGACCGAGATCCTCGCGGAAAGCAAGAGTGAACGCCCCAACCGCTCCATTTCTTCTGCCGCGAGCCGAGCCGTCAGGATGCGACGCAGATGGTGACGCTCCGTGTCATCGAGCGGAAGGTCGTCAGCCGGTATCAGCCGTTCCAGTTTTAAAACGTGGTACGACCCTTCGGCTTCCAGAAGGTTTGAAACCTCCCCAGGCTTCAGCTTGAATGCGACGTCGACAAAGATCGAAGGCACGGTCGGATCGGTTCGCGAAAAGGGCGGCAACATGCCAAGCTTTTCCCGCGAGATGATGTTCTGGCTGAACTTCATCACGAGATCTTCAAACCGCTCGCCCTGATCGAGCCGCTGTTTGATCTCCTTCCAGAATCGCGGCGCGGCGATCTGGATGTGCCGCACCTCGACGCGCTCGCCATGCACGCGAGCGAACTCCTGCTCGATCATTTCGTCGGTGATCTTTAATCGGCTTTCGACGATCTTGCGAAGGTACGCCTGGCGCTGCATGGCGAGGTGCAATTCGGTTCGCGAAACTCCGCGCGATCGCGTCCATTCTTCGACCAGTTGTTCCTTGCGCGCCGGCGTGAGGGGATCGGGATCCTTGCCGTTGAATCGATCGGCCTGGAGCGTCAAATCGTACTCCCGGTCGAAATCGGTTTGCGAAACCGACAAGCCCAGGCGGGCCGTCTCCTGCCGCGCCAGGCGCAGCAGCAGCTCCTGCTGAAGAAACGCCAGCCCGCGGGCCTCCATCAGCTTCGCCGTGAACTCGGCTCGATCAATCGGCTCGCCATTGACCGAAGCGATGGGGCGGCTGAACGCGGAACGGGTTGCCGGCGGCGGCGCGGCGTTCTGTTCCGTCGCCGGGGACGAGGCAGGTTGCACAAGTCGATCGCGCACGCTAAGGGCATTCGATCGGCTTCGCTCGCATCCGACGATGAAAAGAACCCCCAGGCATGCCGCCGTGAGCAATAAACGCGGAGAATGAGAAGCGTGCTTCATCGGCGTTGTCGTCCTTGATCAGGCGGCTTCGAATGGATCGGCGTCGGCCTTGCTCATGGTGATCGAAGCGCCGGGCAGATGATGCTTGAGTTTGAGTGAAAGCGGAATCAACACCGGGCGCTCGCTCGCCCAATGCCCCAAGGCAACGGCGCAAGCGCCGGAGCGGCGGTAGCGAAGCGCATCGTGATGGCGGATCTCGCCGGTGATCACCACATCGCCGCGGCCGAGCTGTACCCCCGGAACCTCGAACGGGAGTGATCCGGCTGCGCCGGCGCAGACGAATGCGCGTGAGACCTGGGCGCCCGGCTCGCCCACGATGGCAACTTGTTCGGCCGAGACCGCGAGTTTCATCGCCCGAGCCAGATCACCCAGCGCCTGCGGTTTGCTGAAGGACCCCATCCGTCCCTGGCCGAGGGCAGGATCCGCCAGCGGCTCAAGCGGATATACGTCAAACGCCGGTTCCTCGTAGGGGTGGGCTGCGCGGAGCGCCTCGATCACCTGGGACAACCGCGACTTGGGCAGAATGACTTCCAGCCGCGTTTCGTCGACGCGCTCCAAGCGGCCGCGCTCGCCAACTGCGGGATTGGTTGAATCGGTGCCGAAGAACGTGCCTTGTCCCGAGAGGCGATAGCTGCATTTCTCGTACGCGCCGATCCGCCCCGCGCCGGCCGCAAAGACCGCCTCCGCGACTGCATCGGTGCTTTCGTGGGGGACAAACACAACGAGCTTGCACTGCGCTGCCGGTGGAGCGGCGGCTGAAAACGGCTGAACGCGCGTCAGGCCCGCCAATTCGGCGAGCGTTTCGTTCGTTCCACCCGGCGCGGCGTCGAGCGCGGTATGCGGCGAATAAATGGCGATGCGACGCGAGAGTGCCTCGGCCGCGAGACCCTCTGCGGTGTCGCGTGAAACGCTGAATCGCTTGACCGCGCGAAAGATCGGAGGGTGGTAGCTTACGATCGAGTTGCAACCTAATTTGACGGCCTCATCAAGAACTGCCGGGGTGAGATCAATCGTGAGCAGTATGTATTCCGCCGCCCATTGCGGATCGCCCACCAACAGCCCGACGTTGTCCCAATCCGCGGCAGCCCAGGACGGCGCGATCGCTTCCATGGCGCGACAGAGCTGGGCAACCGTAAGCGGCTGGGCCGTGGCCATCAGTCGGGGCACTCCGAGGCGACGAGAATGTCAAACAAACTGGTCAGTTTCCCCGTGACAGGACCGGGAGCGCCGTCTCCCACCGTGTGTTTTTCGATGGCGGTCACCGGCATGATCTCCAGCACGCTCGCGGTCAGGAAAACTTCGCTCGCAGCCAGCAGCATGTTAATGTCGATCGGCGTTTCGGCAACGTCGATGCCGTTCGCGCGAGCCAGTTCGATGACCGCTTGGCGCGTGATGCCGGGCAGAACGGGTGTGGTTGTCGGCGGCGTGAGCAGGCGGCCTTCGTGAACAATAAACGCATTCGAGAATGCCGCCTCGGCGAGCAGGTTGTCGGTGTTGAACCAGAGCGATTCCTGGCAGCCGCGCTGTTGTGCATCGCGCATCGAAAGCAGACGCGGCAGGTAGGAAAGCGTCTTATGGCCCGCGAGCGGGTCGAGCCGGCTGGTTCGATAGGGGCTGATGCAGACGCGCATGCCAAAGCGATACAGTTCGGGCGGATACGGTTGCAGTGGTTGTGAGGTAATCAGGATCGTTGGGCGATGTTCGGCTTCGCCCGCCGGGTTGATCAATCCGGGGCGTGGCACGCTCCCAGGTGTTGCGGTGATGCGCATTCGAGCATCGGTCAGATTGTTGGCGGCCAGCAGATCATCCACCGCGCGAGCCAGTTCCCCTGCGTCGAAGGGGACGACCAGCTCCAGCGCCGCAGCCGTCGCGAACATGCGATCCAGATGAGGTCGAAGCCGAAACGGTTTTCGACGATAGACGCGGAACGTTTCGAAGATGCCGGCAGCATGGGTGAATCCGGCGTCAAACACGCTGATTCGCGCGGCATCGGCCGGGACAAGCTCGCCATTGAGATAAACCCATTCGCGACGATCAGACATGGGCGGCGGCTCCGTCTGTTGCGTTGATCGTGGCGGAATGGATAACGCATCGGGCGTGGATTTCGCGTTCGAGATCGCGACGAGGCAATGGTGGCTCACTCTCGCAGGAGCGGGATTCGATCGCCGCGAGCATGCCGACGGCCTTGGCATTCAGTTCCGCCAGTTCCTCATCCGGCACCGAATCGGCAACGATGCCGCTGCCAACGTGAAACTGAACCGTACCATCCTGGTGCGCCGTCATGGTTCGGATAGCGAGATTGAGCATCAAGTCGCCGTTGAGCCCGACCCATCCGATCGCGCCGCAATACGCCCCGCGCGGGGCGGCTTCGAGTTCGTGAATGATCTGCATCGCGCGAACTTTCGGCGCGCCGGTGATCGACCCGCCGGGAAACGTCGCGCGGAGCAGATCAACGGCACCGCAGCCGTCGCGCAAGCGCCCGGAAATCGTTGCCGTTCGATGGAACACGTGCGGAAGCGCTTCGATCTCCCCATCGCTCACGACCCGAACCGAGCCGGCTTCGCAGACGCGGCTCAAGTCGTTCCGCTCGAGATCGATAATCATGTTCAACTCGGCGCGGTCTTTCGCGCTGTCGCGCAGCGCGCAGCGGGCCGTTTCGTCGAGCAAAGCGTGACCGGTGCGAGGGCGCGTCCCCTTGATCGGTCGCGTGACGACGTCACGCCCGGTCTTACAAAGAAACAATTCGGGAGACGACGACGCGATGGCGGGCAGGTCGCCATGCGGCGCGAGATACGCCGCGTAATCGGCGGGGTTGGTTGTCGCCAATCGGGAGTATAATTCGTGTGGATGGAGGCTTGTTTTCGCCGAATACCGGCGAGACAGATTTACCTGAAAGACGTCGCCCGCTCGGATGTAATCCAGAGCGCGGCGACAGCGATGCAAGTAATTCTCCGGTGAGTCGTCCCATCCGCCGGAACGCATCGCAACGTGGCAGGGAGGTGGTTCGTCGAAAGCATCGGTCTCATCGTCGGAAAGCGCCTCGAGCCACGCGGCCAACTTTGCCAACCGCGCTTCGGCGGGGGGGCGAGCTGTCCCCGTTAACGCGTGTGGCAGATCGGCCGCAACCATTGACCAAACCCCGGTCACATGATCACAAAACAGAAACGTGTCATAAAGCGACCATCGCGCCAGTTCGGAGGATTGCGAGAAGTGCCGCCAGTCGGCCGCCGGCTCGACAAAGCGGCCGACCTCGTAAGCGATGAACCCAATCCAAGCCGCCGAGAAGGGCAATTCGGGCGGGATATCACCGCCGTGCCGCGTGCGCCAAATGGATTCCATCCTGTCGAATGGGTCAAGCGTTGCGGAAGCCGAGATGCTGATGCATTGGACCGGCTCGGCGGTGAAGATTGAGAATCGCCCTCCCGGACCAGTCTGCTGAAGAGACTCGAGAATGGCCGCGCCGGGTAGTCCGGCCCAGGCCCGGCGCAATAGAGGGAGGTTCACGGGTGCAGCTACGGTCCGTGAACAACGTGGGATCGTCACGGCGTTATGGGCCGGAATCATGGTGGGAAGTATAGCTACGGGGCCGTGAACATCCTATCGGGCCAGCCGTCGACGCTTTGCGCCCGGAACACTTGAGCCGGCGCGAGGGCCTCGTATAATGTACTGTGGAGTCTGCGCGGGGCGGCGGACTTCACCAACAAGCCCGGGGGCCTGACTTAACGTCGGAAGGACTACGCTTATGAAGACCCATCGCCGTGCGAGGGCGATTGCGCTGGCTGCCGCAACCGAACGCTCAACCGTTCTGTGGCTGATCGCCATACTGCTGGCCATCATCGCGACGGTACTCGTGATGCAGGCGGGGGGGATGATCGGCGTCCGGCCGGCCTATGGCGACACGCCGATGATGGGCGGGCGCGGCATCTACGCGTTCACCGGTCCGATCGACAACAACCGCACCGGCCTGTTCATGATGGATGTCGATAACAGCACGGTCTGGGCCTACGAGTATCTTCCCAGCACGCGCAAGCTGCGGCTGGCGTTCGCCCGATCGTTCACGTTCGACCGTTATCTTGAAGACTATGGTCTGGATGAGCAGACCGCCCCGGCCAAGATCAGCCAACTGCTGACCATGCAGCGTGAGCGCAAGGAGCGCGATGCGCGCGGCGGCGCAGGGGCTGCGGACGACGCCGATGGATTGCTGACGACCAGCCTGCCCGGCATGCCGACCACGCAGGAGAACGCAGCAGGCACCGAGGCACGAGCCGAAAAGTAAAGCCGACCGCGGCGAGCACCGCGGCCTTTGCCAGCGAAATGGGTGGAACCGATGGCCAGTGATTACCTGACGCTCGATGAAGTTTGCGAAATGCTCGGTAAAACGCCCACCGACGTGAAGCGTCTGGTGGCCGACGGCCAATTGCGCGAACTGCACGATGCGGGGACGGTTTTTTACAAGCGAAGCGAAGTCCTTTCCATCGCGGAAAAGGAAGGCAGCAGCATCGTCAACCTCGCCGCCGACGATGAACTGGGCGCGGATGGGTTGAAGCTGGACGAGCCGGATTCCTTCGCTTCGGCGCTCTCGAGCCTTGCCGATTCGTCGTCCGGACTGGATTTGATGGACGCCAGCCCCAGCGCGGTCGAGGCGAAGTCGCCCTCCGATTCAGCTTTGGGGGATTCATCGCCGCCGCTCGAACTGACCGCCGAGGAATTCCCGGAGGAATTGCCCGCCGCGCCGAAGGAAATGACCTCCGAAATTGATTTGCTCCCCGATGACGAATCGGAAGCCGAGCCCGCAAAACCCGCGACACGATCCGCGGCGAACGCCCCCGCTCCGGTGGATCTCGAAGTGCCCGACCTGGGCTTGAGCGGTTCGAGCATCATCAGCCTCGAACCCGACGTAGACGACATGGCCCCGGCGGGGCAGAAGTCGGCCGCGCCCCCGCCACCCAGGAGTGAAGGCAAGGCCTCCAAAGGCATCAGCGTCTTTGATGACGACGAGATCGAGATTCCGACCGATCCGATGGGCGAGACGCGCATTTCGTCGGGCATGGACGAGCTGGAAGCCGTCGGCAGCGGCAGCGGTCTGTTGGATATCTCCCAGGAACCCGATGATTCCAGCCTCGGCTCCGAACTGCTGGACGTGATTTCGCCGTCACCCGAGGCCGGCGAAACGGCCGACGAAGGCAGCGGCGTGGAAATCGTCGAAGGCGCCGAGACCGTCGAAGACAGCGGCGCCGAAGTGGCCGCGCCCTACGACGATGCCGAGGCCCAGCCGGTGGCAGCGGCGGCCGCAGTCGCCGCGCCGCGGCGTGTGTCCACCGCAGCGATGGCGGGGGCCATGCAGATAAACGTCACGCTCGTGCTGGGCGTGCTGGCGATGGCGCTGGTGGGCCTGGCGGCGGCGGCCAACGTGCAAGGCGTCTGGCCGGCTTTTCTGGAGCCGGTCGCTCGCGGCGTGGTTTATGCAAGCGTCTTCGGCGGCCTGGCCGTCGTGGCGATCGGCATGGGCGTCTGGGGCATCCTCGCCGGGCGGAAGTAGGCCAAGAGCGAATCCACCGTGCGGCGGACAAGGAGCCGATCGGTTCCGTAGGGCGGGTCAGGCGCATCGACCCGCCATTTGAATCTCCACTCCGCTTGGCGTGTGTCGCAACCTCGTCGAGCACATGTAGCCAAATAGCGAAACATTACCCCTTCGACAACCAGTCGCCCAGATTGTGCAATGATCATGTCTTGATTTCGCATAGTAGATTTTCGAATTAGTATCTGCTCATAACCCATTGCCCCCCCTCTACTTATGGCCTGACCCCACATGGGTGATCAAATTAATATTGCAATTCTCATACAATGGATTATGATCGACCGCGTGCGATTAACTTGGGCTACACTCTCTTGAGTGTTTGGAGACAATCGCATGTCAAAGTTCTTGGAATCGAAGAATCGGATCGGGCTATTGGGAGGGTTGATCAGCCTGACTTTCGCAATCGCGGCAGCGAATGCTGGCGATGTCTTGCTCTATACAGACAACTCACCGGGCGCGGTGCACTTGGCTTTCGCGCTGCGCGAAGCATCTCTTGAGGCCGGTTGTTCCACGACGACTTGTATTACGCTGGTCGATTTTGCGGCTCGCATCAACCAGGCCGCTTGGGCCCGCATCATTGTCGTGGCGGCCTACCCCGCCGAGCCGCCGGGCTACTTGGCTGACTTGCGCTGCGTAGCTGAAGGTGGTGCGCTGGTCGAGTTGTACTACTGGCGACCGCGGTCGGACGATCCTGTGACTGGCAATGAGCAGGTGTGGGCAACGACATTGGCAGCGATTTGGCAAGCCGGTCAAACGACATCGGTGATCATGTTCGAATCGCGTGAGACCAATCGCACCGACCCTTTGGTCCACCCTGGGTATGTCGTGCCGGAGATGAGCGAGACTGTTCTTGCCCACGCCGAGACGGTCAGCCCATGGGAAATGCCGGAATTGGTTGGCGGAACGGCCTCCAACCCGACGGCGACGCCGCGAAACGTACCCGGCGGGTCCGGCGAATGTGTGCAGACTCTGCTTGATGCGCTTCAGGGGGCCGGTGCGCAGTTTCCGGATGACACCGGCAAGTGCAACGAAGCTTTTGGTCCACATCCAAACGACATTCCACCGCGGCCCGGGGATCCCATTCAACTTGTTGATTGTCTGGCCGGCGCAGCGGGAGACTATGCTAATCTGATCAAGGCAGCTCTTCGACGTTACAAGGTGTGCCTCGCCATCGCGACCCCGACGAGCCAGCCAGCGCAGTGAGGCCGGCCGTTCAGTCGCATGGACGCAAGATCAGCCCGGCGTTTTTTCCGCCCGGATCGGTTGCTGCGGCGGCAACATGCAGATGGCCGCAGTCGCCGCGCCGCGTCCAGATTGTGCAATGATCATGTCTTGATTTCGCATAGTAGATTTTCGAATTAGTATCTGCTCATAACCCATTGCCCCCTCCCCCTCTACTTATGGCCTGACACCACATGGGTGATCAAATTAATATTGCAATAATGGATTATGATCGACCGCGTGCGATCAACTTGGGCTACACTCTCTTGAGTATTTGGAGACAATCGCATGTCAAAGTTCTTGGAATCGAAGAATCGGATCGGGCTATTGGGAGGGTTGATCAGCCTGACTTTCGCAATCGCGGCAGCGGATGCCGGCGATGTCTTGCTCTATTCGGATCACTCGCCGGGGTCGCTGGCCGCGTATGTCGCGTGGAATGAGTATTTTGAAGAGAATGAGGATGTCGTCTTCCTTGTAAACACGACCGGCGCCTTTGAAACACTCCTTGGCACGGGGCCATGGGACCATGTTGTCGTTCTGGAGCGGTTTTCAACTTCGCAGCCGTCCTACCTGGGGTTGCTTCAAGATGAGGCTTGGATGGGCACGCCTGTGGATTTTGAAATCTGGCATGATAATAACGTCGCTCAATCGGATCGGACAATTGTATCGGCCGTCTCGGCCCTTGTCGCGTGGCGCGACGAGCGAACCGCCATGAAGTACACAAACCGAACCGCGCCCCCGGCATGCATAGAAGTCGGGTTTGGATTCCCTGGTTTTGAGTCGATTGAATTGGCAAGCCCATCGATCCTGCTCGAAGTCCCTCCCTCAACCGAGAATGCCATTCTGTCATTAATCTCGCTCCTGTATGAACCTGGTTGTAGAGGCGAGTGCCTGGAAGACTGGAAGAAGGACATGGGAATCTGTACAACCAACTACAATACGCACACCGGAAACTGCTACGCGGCGTATCCCGTGCCACCCGCTAAAGACATTGAAAACCAGACGAATTGCTTGAATACGGCAGCGACGGATCAGATTAACTGTCGCAATGGGGCACGGAATCGCTACAACACATGTTTAGCGGCTTGTCCCCCATCTCAGTGATCATGGCAGCGCGATATTTCGATTGAAGCCCAGAATGGTGGCTCGGTCGCATCGACTTACTGATCGTCCTTGATGGTCGACCAGTTCGGGTGCCACCAGCAAAGGAGCCGATTTCTGGGGTGATTGGTTGGCAGGTACAGCCGATGCCCGTTAACCCGCTTTTTGGCATCCTCGCCATCGGAAGTAACCCGCTACAGCAAAGCCATCAGCGTCGTGCATACGTGCTCGACTTGCTGCTCCGTTAGATGATTGTGAAAAGGAAGGGCGATGGTGCGATCGGCGATGCGTTCGCAATTCGGGAAGTCGCCGGGTTTGAAACCATACTGATCTCGATAAAATCGCTGCAAGTGAATCGGGGCGAAGTAATTGCTGCACCCGATGCCGCGTTCGCGCAGGGCGGCGATGATCCGCGCCCGGTCGTCGGCCGTGTACTCGTCGGCCAGTTTCACCACGAACACGAACCAACTGATCTCGCATTCCGCGTTGATTTTCTGGAAACTGACGCGCTGCTCGCCGCCGAGCCGCTTGATGTACCACTCCGCGACGCGCCGGCGCTTGCCCAGGATTTCATCCACGCGCTGCATCTGCACCGCGCCGATCGCGCAGGCCACATCGCTCAACCGATAGTTGTAGCCCAATCGTTCATGTGAGAGCCAGCCCATGCCCGTGTCGCGGCCCTGGTTGCGCATCGACTGGCACAATCGCGCGATCTCGTCATCATTTGTGACGATCATGCCGCCTTCGCCGGTGGTGATCTGCTTGTTGGGATAGAAGCCGAAAACGCCGGCCTCGCCGAGCGTGCCGGACATGCGGCCGCGATACTTGGCGCCAAGCGATTCGCACGAGTCCTCGATGACACGAAGCCTGTGCCGCTTCGCGATGGCGTTGATCGCGTCGAAGTCGGCCGGCTGGCCGAAAACGTTGACGGCGATGATCGCGCGGGTCTTGGGAGTGATGGCACGCTCAATGGCCGCCGGGTCGATGTTCCACGTGTTCGGATCGATATCGACAAATGAAATCTTCGCGTGCTCGAACAACACGCAATTCGACGACGCGACGAACGAGAACGGCGTCGTGATCACCTCGCAGCCATGACCGATTTCCATGGCGCGAACCAGAAGATGCAGCCCGCAGGTGCCGCTGGAGACGGCGACGGCATGTTTCACACCGATGTACCGCGCGACGGCTTCCTCGAATTTCGGGACGGCCGGGCCGAGCGAAAGTCGCCCGCTGCGGAGGACTTCCGTGACGGCGTCGATTTCGGCCTGGGTGATATCCGGTCCGGACAAGTCGATGTTCATTGGGTGTGGCTCGGTTCAGGTTGGTTTCGGGGGTCTTCCCTCGGGATAGATGTCGGCCAAACGGCCGGAACGTTCAAGGTGATCCCCCGAAGATGCGGTTACAGAACCATACGATGCGGGTTGGGCGCTTTGTTCTGGCGAAACGGTCGATAAGGTAGAGGGCCGGAGGGGGTCCGTCTACCCGGCAGGCGGGCAGGGGGCCTGTGAATTCCCGCGGCAGGAGCCGATTTGGCTTGACAGGTCTTCACAAAGCCCGAATAATCCCCCAAGGAACTGGAGTGAGGCACGACATTGCCATAGCAGGATGAACGGTATCGCACTGTGTTTGCGCCTGCGAAGCAGGGTGCAGTCGGCACATAGACGGCGGCAAGGGATGGCCGCCGAATTTTAGTGCGAGAGATTGTGATTTTTTTCACAAAGGTGGCGGCTGGGTACAAACCGCTGCGCTGTGACAGATGACTGACAACACCCATGAGTCGAATCTGACGCAGCCCTCCGGCGAGGGAGCGTCCTCCGCGGCGCCGGTCGTCGAACCGATGACGGCCACGCTGATGGGGCGGTTGTTTGTCGTTCCTGCGGTGATTGTGTGCATTCTGCTGGGGGTCGCCGTGGTGGTCGTGATGTTCGGGTCGACGACGGTGGACAAGCCGCTCACGGTGGCCGAGCTGCTCGACAAGGTCGAATTGAGCGGCGGCGAGCGCACACTGGGCATGCTGCTGCCGCAGGCGAAAGACTCCTGGCAGGCGGCGCAGGAGCTGGCCCGGCGGTTCAGCGAAAAAGACAAGTATATCAAGTCGGACGAGATCGAGCCGGCCGCTGCTCGATTGATCAAAATGCTGGAACGGGAGCCTCCGCGCGGGACGCAGCGTGAAGGCGCCGGTGGCGCGGAGCTGTATTCGCGGCATCTGTTCCTGATCGCCGCGCTGGGCAGATTGGAATCGCCCTCGGCTGTTCCGGCGTTGACGAAGCTGACGCGCGATCCGGACTGGGAGGTTCGCCGAACGGCGCTGGTCGCCCTGGCGAGCATGCACGGGGTCTTGCAGGCACGCGCGGCGTTGCCAGAGGCTCTGCGGCTGTTGAACGATGAACAGCCCGCCGTGCAGATCGTGGCTTGTGCCGCGATAGCCAGTCTGGTTGATCCGGCGGACGCCATCGCCCGCGCGACGGCGGCGAAGGCCTTGGCCGAGCGGCTCGAAGCCCCGCGCGAGGTTCAGTGGAATGCGGCCATGACGCTCGCTCGCCTGGGCGACGCACGCGGGCGCCTCGTGTTGATGAATATGCTCGATCGGGAATACTGGGAAAAGATTGAGCTGGAATACGACGAAGGGGGGACGACGATCCGCCGCAAGTACGGGCCGGAAGAAATCGAGTACAACTTGAAGACGGCGATTGAAGCGGCGATGCTTCTCGATGACGCCGAATTGGCAGAGCTTGTTAAGAAGCTGGAAGACGATCCTTCCGTCCGGGTTCGGACGGCGGCGCGTGCGGCGGCGGCGAAGCGCGGCATGGGACAGCGCGACGAGGAGACGGATCTTCTGGCCGATTGTTCGCGGGTCGAGTCGGCTGGACGAAGGGTTTGAGGACGGATCATGCCCACGAAGGAATTGGTGACAAAAGTCTGGATCGCTCCGGGGTGCATCGTCTGCGATGCCTGTGAGACGACTTGCCCTGAAGTGTTCCAAGTCCTGCACGACGAAGGCACCTGCATTATCCGGCCCGATGCCCTCAACGCGGAATTCACCAAGCCCCTGACCGATGCCATCATTCAGGCCGCGGCCGAGTGCCCGGTGGATGTCATCAAGTTCGACAAGGCGCCGTTTGAGGTTTCCGAAGCAGAGGCCGCCAAGCCTTCCGCGCCCGCGCCGGCTGCCGCGGCGGCCAGCCATGGCGAAGCGGTCCATGCCCCCGCAGCCGAGAAGGCGCCGAGCAAAAAACTGGCCGAGCCGCCGAAGCCCAAGACGGTGGATCCGGCGATTCAGGCCTTGCTGGCCGCGACGATGGTGCGCGGCGGTCATGCGGTGATTGATCGTGGCGTGAAGGGCATGCCCGAGCCGGTGAAACAGGCGTCGAAGATGTCGCCCGATGAATTGCCGCCCGACGGCAAGTACCAGCGCGTGCTGGAAAAGACCAAGCCCTCCAAATCCGAGGAACCGACCCGTCGAAACGTGCTGCTTTGGACGGCGTGGGGCACGTTTGGTCTGGCGGCCGGCGGCTTGCCGGCACTGGCATTCAATCGGTTCATGGCGCCGAACGTGCTGGAGCAGGAGGATCCGAAGGTCCGATGCGGGTCGCTTAGCAAGTATCTGTCGATGGCACCGGGCGACGTGAACGAAGACTACAAGCCGGTCAAGCCCAGCGGTTTCTGGATCATTCGCGAGGAAGATCGCATATCGGCGTTGTCAATCATCTGCACGCACCTGGGTTGCATCCCGTCGTGGCTGCCGAACGATCGGAAGTTCAAATGCCCGTGTCACGGGAGCGGGTTCAAGCCGAACGGCACGAACTTCGAAGGCCCGGCGCCGCGCCCGCTGGAGCGTTTCAAGATTTACCTTGACGGGGATGAAGTGATCGTGGATCGTTCCCGCAAGTTTTTGGCGATGGGGCCCAATGACACCGGCCCGTGGAACGATCCGGATGCGTCGATTCCGGTGTAACGTGAGGACCGGCGCGGGTGTGTCCGTGCCGGCGCAGCGAGTGGAACGGTAGGGTCGATGAGTTTATTCAACGCAGTCGGCGATTACATCCGCGGAAGCCAGATCTGGGGTTCGATTTTCCGCCACGGCGTGCCGAAGGATCGTCGCACGCGCGCCATGGCGATCCTTAGCAACGTCTTCCTCCACCTGCACCCGGTTGCGGTGCGCAAGAGCGGCATCCGTCTTTCGTTCACCTGGTGCATGGGCGGATTGACGTTCTTTTTGTTCCTCGCCGAGACGATCACCGGCATCCTGCTCATGTTCTACTACCGCCCGGTGGTGGAATATGCGTACGTCGATATTCAAGGCCTGCGGGCGCACGTCACGCTCGGCCTGCTTCGCGAGATTCACCGCTGGGGAGCGCACGCCATGGTCATCGCGATCTGGCTGCACATGCTTCGCGTCTTTCTGACCGGCAGCTACAAGCCGCCGCGTGAGTTCAACTGGGGCGTCGGCGTTGTGCTGCTCACGCTGACCCTGTTGTTGTCGTTCACCGGCTACCTGCTTCCGTGGGATCAACTGGCGATCTGGGCCATCACCGTCGGGTCGAACATGGCCCGCGCGACGCCGATCGCAGGGCATGAGGGGCCTGGCGCGGCGTTGCTCCAGATCGCCGGTGTGCCGTTCATTCACAGCGGATCCGATGCGCGCTTTCTTCTGCTGGGCGGCACGGTTGTCGGCCCCAACGCGCTGCTGCGGTTTTACATCCTGCACTGCATCTTCATCCCGTTCGTGGTGACGATCCTGATCGCCGTGCACTTCTGGCGCGTCCGCAAGGACGGCGGAATCTCGGGGCCGCTTTAATCTCTAACCAAGGATGACACGCGACGTGCTTAACGGGCTATTGAATACAGGTTGGGCGTTGATCGCCACCGGCGGGGCGGGCGGACTTCATGCTCCCAGCGCGATCGACCGCGTCAAGGGGATCATCGACGGGCTGTGCGATCCCAAGTATTTCGTGACGCTGACGACGCTCGCCCTGATCGTCGCCCTTCTGACGTATCGAATATGGACCAAGCCGCGCATCGCGCTGCTCTTGGCGGTTGGGTTTACGGCCTTTTACGGCGCCAGCGCGCTGGATCCTGACTTTTTCAGCATCATCAAGAAGCCGGACAACGTCCCGATCACGATGATGCTTTATTTCACAGGCTTCTGTACCTGGCTGGGGTTCCGTCAGGCCGCGTTGAACGACGAGCGCATGGAGCGAGGCCAGCCGCTGATCGAGAGCGGGGCCGATGACAAGGTGCTCGTCTGGCCCGATCTGGTTTACACCGAGCTGGTCTGCCTCATTCTATGCTCGGTGTTTTTGATCGTCTGGGCCATTGTCTTGAAGGCGCCGCTGGAGCCGCCCGCCAACCCGACGAACATTCCCAATCCATCCAAAGCGCCGTGGTATTTCCTGGGTCTCCAGGAATTGCTCGTTTACTTCGACCCGTGGATCGCCGGCGTGTTGCTGCCGGGCCTGATCATCGTCGGTCTGATCGCGCTGCCGTACATCGATAAGAACCCGCGCGGCAACGGGTACTACACCTTCAAAGAGCGGCGCTTCGTCATCTCGGTCTTCATGTTCGGCTTCATCATCATGTGGATCGTGCTGATCGTGCTGGGTACGTTCCTCCGGGGGCCGAACTGGAACCTGTTCGGACCTTACGAGACGTGGGATCCGCACCGCCCGGCCGCGTTGCTGAACGTCAACGTGTCGGACATCTTCTGGGTGGTCATACCCGAGAAGACCGGCTGGTGGACGCCGGGGCTGCCGACGAAGGGTCTGTTGTTCATTCCGGCCTACCTGATTCGGGAGGCGCCGGGGCTGATTCTGCTGGGGGGTTATTTCTGTGTGTTGCCGGTGTTGCTTGCCAAGACGGTCTGGAAGCGGTTGTACGCCCAGATCGGACTGATGCGATACGTGGTGTTCTGGGTGCTGATGAGTTGGATGTTCATCGTGCCCATCAAGATGCTTCTGCGATGGGCAATGAACATGAAGTACTTTGTTGCCATCACGGAATGGTTCCTGAACGTTTGATTTCCCGCGTTCCAACCGGAGTCGATAGTCGCTCATGCCTGTACCGACGGAAACACTTTACAACACGAAACGGATGAACGTGCTGTTCGCCGTTGTGTCGTTTGTCGCCCTGGTGACGACCGGCTGGATGCTGTGGCACGATTTCAATCGGCCCTGGCGACACATCCAGAAGGACTATTTCAATCTCCGTTCGGCCCTGGCGCACTTTGAAGCGTTGAAATACGAAAATCCCGAAGAACAGGAAAGGCACCGCGCGCTGGTTGAGGCGGTCCGCGCCGCCGAGGCTTCGCTGGCCACGCCGGAGAACCAAGCGCGCGAGCGCGACTTGACTTCCAGGGAAACGACGCTGGCGGGGCGGTTGCAGGCTGCGGCCCTGGAGTATGGCAACCTGAATGCCGAGTTGCAGGTCATGCTCTTCAACGTCGAGGAGCACAAGACGCTTCACGGACCGGAGTCGCCCAAGACCCTCTCTGCGATCAGGGCCTACGAGGCGCGCAAGATCCGCACCGCCGAGATCAAGGCCGAGCAGGAGAAGATCGAGGACGAGCTTCGTGCGATCCGCGATGAATTGAAGGCCTTCTACAAGTCGCGCACCGAGGCCCGGAAGGCCTTGGCGGCCTACGAGAAGGGCCGCGACGATGCGGAGCGGTTGGACCGCCTGTACGGCCCCGGCGTTGTCCGATTCGCCCTGAATATCCCCGGACTGGATTCCTTCCCCGCGAAGGACACGCCGGGCCGTCAGGAAGTGCGACAGGTTTTCAGCAAGGGCGTTCGATTTAATTATAACTTTGTCGATTCTTACGTGACCGACCGGTGCATCACCTGTCACGTCGGGATCGACGATCCCACCTTGACGCCCGAAGGCTACGTGAAGCGCACCGAAGCGGCGCTGGCGGCAACGCGCGTGCAGGCGATCCTAAGGGAGGAAAACGAAAAACTTGCTCGGGAGCTTGTGCGTCGTTTGGCCGACGTGGATGTCAGTGAATACGCCGCGGGTGACCGGCCGAAGGATGCCGAGAGCGTCCGCCGATACGTCAGTCGCTTTGTGGATGCAGCCAATATTTATCTTGAAGAGCTTCAACGTCCGTCGTTGAAACTCGATGCGCTCCTTGCCGGTCTGGGCGAGGCCGCCGAATTGACGCGCGGCCGCGTGCAGGACGCGGTGGAAGCCCAGTTCCGTGCGATCCTCGCCGTCGTGCCGCCGACCGGCGCCGACGGCAAGACGCGAATCGCGTTTGAAGCCATGAGTCCCGAGCAGAAGACTGCGTATTTCAGCAGCCTGACGGCGGCAATGAACCTGTATCTGCAACACGAAGGCCGTCCAGCGGTGGATTTGAAAAGCGAGCTGCGCGCGCACCCGCGGCTGGATTTGTACCTGTCACCGGACTCGCCACACCCGATGAAGACCATGGGTTGCACGGTCTGTCACGAAGGCAGCGGGCAGGAGACGGATTTTGTATTCGCGGCTCACACGCCGACCAGCAAGAAGCAGAAGGAAGAGTGGGCGAAGAAATACTACGTCAAGGAACTCGGCGTACCGCTGGCCACGTTTCACCTCGTGGAGGAATTCTGGGAGCGCCCGATGCTGCTGCCGGATCAGTATTCCGCCAGTTGCCGCAAGTGCCATGACCAGACGTTTGATCTCGAACGCAGCAAGACGTTCAAGGTCGAGGCGGCCGAGCGCGTCGTCGAAGGTCGCGAGATGTTCACGGCCGTCGGCTGCATCAACTGTCACAACGTCGAGGGGCTGACGGACAGCCGCAAGGTCGGACCGGACCTGGCGCACGTGGGTGAGAAGTTGACGCCCGGCTTCATGGAGAAGTGGATCGCGTACCCGGCCGACTTCCGCCCGTCCACGCGCATGCCGCACTTCTTTCGGCAGGAGAACAATCTTCCCTCCAGCGCCAACGAGTTCGACCCGGATCCGGTGTTGCGGTCCGAGGTCGAGATACAGGCGATGGTGCATTACTTGAATGTGTTCTCGCGACCGTACGACGCATTGCCGACCCCCGCGGGCATGACGGGCAACGCCGCGCGAGGCGAGGAATTGTTTACATCCATCGGTTGCCTGGCGTGTCACGTGAACCTGGCGGCAAAGAACCCTCTGGATGAGGCCGGGCGCACCTTCGCCGAGAGTTGGATCGTCACCGATCTGAAGATGGCGCAGGGCTTGAGTGACGAAGAGGCCAAGAAGCGGTTCGATGCGATGTCGCCGAACGATCGCGCGCGTTATGCGTCGGACACCTTCACACGACAACGGCGCGAAGCGGCCCGGCATGCGGCACAAGCGGAAGAACTGGCAGCGGATAGAGAAGGCCGCGACCCCGACCCGCGTCGCATGTACATCCCGCCGGAGTTCACGCGTCTTGCGCCGGAGCTTTCGGGCTTCGGCACGAAGATGATCCCCGTGGCCGGCGATGCCGCCCAGACGCAGCGTGCGGTGCAGTGGCTTTACAATTGGTTGCGCGAACCGCGTCACTATTCGTCCTACACGAAAATGCCGCGGCTGTTCCGAGAGAACATTTACTGGGCCGACCATCCGGAGGAGCAGAAGAATAAGACCAACCAGGACATTCTGGACGTTGCCGCCTATTTGCTTAGTCTGCGCAACGACGAGTTCAAGCCCGACGCCTTCCCGGAGACCTCGCGCCATGCCGAATTGCGGAATGAACTCATACTGTCGCTCCTGACGGGGCAGAACACCGAGAGCGTGTCGCGGCAGATACTCTCCGACGAGCCGGTCACGCCGTCCGATCCCTATGGTCGACTGACGGCCGCAATCGTCTCTCAAACGGCCGTATCGTTTGGTGGGGGCGATACCGGCAAGCAGGTCGCCGTTGAGATGATTGCGTCGCGCTCGCCGACGCTCGCCGATCGCCAAAAGCTGTACCTCGGCATGAAGATGATCAGCCATTACGGTTGTTATTCGTGTCACAACATCGTGGGCTTCGAAGACGCGACGCGTCCCGGCACGGACCTGACGCTTTGGGCGCAGAAATTCATGAGCCAATTGGATTTTGCGTTCTTCAGTCCGCCGTTTGAGCATGAGATCGAGAAGCAGCCGGAAGTTTTCGGCAAGCTTTATCGGGAGGACAAAGAGTTCGAGCACCTTTCGCGCGATGGCGGCAACGAGGACCTGCACATCCTGCACAATCACGGCTCGTTCGCCTATCACAAGATGCGCAACCCGCGTATCTGGGACCGCGAGAAGATCAAGAAGCCCTACGAGAAGCTGAAGATGCCGAACTTCTTCTTCTCCCCGGATGAAGCGAAGAACCTCGTGGCGTTTCTGTTGAGCATGAAAGATCGCAACGTCGCGCCGGAGCTTCGTATTCCGTACGACCAATCTCCCGCCGGGCGCATTGCGCGCGGCCGCGCGCTGGTGCGCGAGTTGAATTGCATCGGCTGCCACACGATTGAGAGCAACGTGGAAGCAACGATTCACCAGTATTACTCCAGCGACACGTCGCTTTCCGACACCGACCCGCGCGGGATGCGCTTCCAGCCGCCGCTGCTCTGGGGCGAAGGGGCCAAGGTGCAGTTCGACTGGCTGTTCGGTTTTTTGAACAACGTGGAGATGCTTCGCCCGTGGCTCAAGGTGCGCATGCCCAGCTTCCATCTGACGAAGGAGCAGGCGACGATCCTCGTGGAGTATTTCGCTGCCCTGTCACAGTACGAGTCCGCCGTGCTGAAGCGCGAGCTGGACAAGGTGGTGCGCCATTTGCAAACCGTTCACAACAGCGGCGGCGGATCCTCGAGCGGCGCGACCAATGCCTGGTTCATGGATCCCAAGTTTGCCGACCAGGCGGCCTTTCTTTCGAAGTACGGGGTCAATCAAAAGCAGGTGCGTGCCAATCAGTTGACACCACCGGATTCAAACGATGCGAACGAGATCGCTGATTCACTTTCTCCGGCGTTTGAGCGCCTGGTGGCGCGCGGTCAGTTCCTTGCGGGCTTGTTCGACGTGAAGTACCCCTTTGCTGATCCGGAGACGCACCACGTCGACGACAAGCGGTTCAAGGATGGCGAGGAGTTCCTTTATAACCAGAAATGCCTGGCTTGCCATGTGGCGGGGGATCCGTCCGTGCCCGGCACGACGCTGGACATCAAAGCGCCGAACTTCGCGCTGACCTACAAGCGGCTTCGATATGACTGGGTCATCAAGTGGCTTCAGGATCCGCAGGCGATTCAGCCCGGCGCGAACATGCCGCAGATCTTCCAGGGCGGCAGCGCCTTCGCCGGTTTACCGGATGATCAGCGTACAGAGAGCGAAAGAACGTACGGCAAGACCGTCGAGGAACAATCGACTTTGCTGGTCGATTTCCTGTTTAACCTCGGCGCGCGTGGTTATACCGCCGTCCAGCCGGGAGGCACCACGCCGCCCGCGCCGGCCGAGCAGCCAAGCGGTGAGTTTGATTTTGACGGCGGCGGCGAGACGACGAGCAAGCCTGCCGAAGAAGGATTTGACTTTTAATGGATTTCGTCGGTGCGCAGTTTCCCACACGGATGGCCGAGAACGTGTGGCCGGGAAGGGGTCGCATTGGAGTAGTTGGATCTCGTCAAACAGGGGCTATCATTGCGGAAAAACGCCTGTCTACTACAATGCCGGACGGAGCGTAACTTCACCGTTGCGATGGGGATACGTAGGTTTCCCGCGGCGGTGGGCCGTGCCGTGCATGAGGAGTTGCAACCATGAAAAAGTATATGCTGCTGGGGCTGGTGTGTGGCGTCGCGGTCGCGTTGACGACTGTCCGCGCGCAGGCGGACAACGAGAAAGGGACGGCCGTCATCAAGGGCAAGGTCGTGTATGACGGGGCGGCACCGGCGACGAAGGGACTGCCACCGATGAGCGCGGATCCGGTTTGCGCCAAGGCGCATACCAAGCCGCAGCCCGACCAGGGCACAATTGTTTACGCAAAGCAGGGCAATACGATCCCGTATGCGTTTGTCTATGTGAAGAGCGGGCTGAAGGGCAAGTACGACGCGCCGAAGGATCCGGTCGTGCTGGATCAGAAGGGCTGCATGTATCACCCGCACGTGTTCGGCATGGTCGCCGGCCAGCCGATTGAGATCAAGAACAGCGATCCGACGAACCACAACATCCACTCGCAGCCGAAGAAGAACACCGAGTTCAACTTTGCACAGGCCAATGCCGGCATGGTGAAGAAGCTCGAGGGCAAGGACACGTTCACGAAGCCGGAGATCATGATCAAAATCAAGTGCGACGTGCACGCGTGGATGTCGAGCTATTGCGGCGTCGTCTCGAATCCGTTTTTCGCGGTGACCAAGTCGCACGAAGACACCCAGACCGAATCGGAGCGCGGCACGTTCGAGATTAAGGAACTGCCGGCCGGCGATTACGAACTGGAAGCCTGGCATGAGAACTTTGGCAGCACGACCGTCAAGGTCAGTGTCAAAGACGGCGAGACCAAGGAGGTCGAGATCAAGTTGAGCGGCAAGCGCGGCGAGGTGCCGGCCGCCCGCGAAGTGATTCTCTCCTCGGCTGCCGACAAGGTTGAGAAGCTGTAAGACAGGTTTGTGGATGAACGGACCGTGGCGGGGTTGATGTCCAGCCTCGCCACGAATTCATCGGGTGGAGGCGTGCATCCGGCATTCGCACCGAGCGCGAACGGAGTCGCCCAGTCCATCCCCGCAGGGAGACGCGATGTACGGATTGCTTGCGCAGGTGAATTACGGCAACTGGCTTCCCCCGCAGTTGACCCATCACGGCGGCGGGGTCGATGTCCTGATTGACACGCTGCACGTGTTCATGCTTCTGATCTTCGTTCCGTGGGCGCTTTTCTTTGCCTACTGCCTGCTGAAGTACCGCTCGCGCAGCGGGCACTCCGCCACGTATACGCCGATCAAGGCCAAGCTGTCTAAATACGCCGAGATTGCGGTAGCAGGTTTCGAAGTGGTCCTGCTCGTGGGCTTCTCCTACCCCGTCTGGGCGGAGTACAAAAACGCGCCGCCCGCGCCCGACAAACGAACGGAAATCCGCGTGATCGGTGAGCAGTTCCAGTGGGACTTCCATTACCCCGGACCCGACGGCAAGTTCGGCCGCACCAACGCGAAGCTCATTTCGGCAAGCAACACGATCGGCCTGGATGACAGCGACCCTGCCGCCGCAGACGACATCGTTCGCGTCAATGAGTTTTACCTTCCCACTGGTCGAGACATTTATCTACGTCTGACGTCCAAGGATGTGATTCACAGTTTCGACATCCCGACGATGCGGGTGAAGCAGGACGTGATCCCCGGCATGGAGATTCCCATCTGGTTCAAGGTGAACGAGGGCGTCACGTCCGACAAGCTCCGCGAACAGATGACGCGCCGCGTGCCGATCACCGCGGCCAACTGGTACAAACTGCGGCACCTCGTCGCATCGGAAGATCACAAGAGCAAGTCCGGCGAGGTCGTCCTCGCGAAGGGCGCCGACCTGGGCCTGACGCATCAGGCAGGAACCGAGACCATCGAAAAACTGGCCAAGGCCGGCGTTACCGAACTGGTGCTTCAGCCGCGTGAGCCGCTCGAGGTGATTTGTGCGCAGCTCTGCGGCAACAGCCATTTCAAGATGAAGGCCATGATCAAGGCACAAACATCCGACGAGTTCGACGCCTGGGTCGCCGAGGCCTCCAAGAAGGTCGAATTCACAACTGATTTTTAGCCAATCAAGGACTTGCAGACCATGGCAACTAGCGCTCACGCATCCGCCCCGGCCCGTCCGCACGGCAAGCCGCATGTCCCGGGCGAGCCGCACGGCGGCCACCATCACGGTCACCACGAACACGACCTGCCCTTCTGGCGGAAGTACATCTTCTCCGTGGACCACAAGGTCATCGGCGTGCAGTACGCCGTCACCGCGCTCGTGTTTCTCTTTTTCGGCTTCAGCCTCATGATGGCGATGCGCTGGCAGCTCGCCTATCCCGGCCAGCCGATCCCGATCATCGGCAAGTTTCTTAGCAGCGCGATCGCTGACAACGGCGTTCTTTCCGGCGACGGCTACAACGCCTTCGGTGCCATGCACGGCACGATCATGGTGTTTCTCGCCATCGTGCCACTGGGCGTCGGCGGGTTCGGAAACTACGTGCTGCCGCTGCAAATCGGCGCGCCCGACATGGCCTTCCCTCGGCTGAACATGGCCAGCTACTGGGTCTATCTTCCCGGCGGCATCATCATGCTCGCCAGCTTTTTCATGAAGGGGGGCGCCGCCGCCAACGGCTGGACGTCCTACGCGCCGCTCTCGGTCATCGCCATCAACGGGCAGACGGTCTGGCTGCTCGGCATGGTGTTCCTCATCACGTCCTCGCTGCTCGGCTCGGTGAACTTCATCGTGACGACGGTCCAGTTGCGGGCGAAGGGCTTGAGTTTCATGCGCCTGCCGTTCTTTGTCTGGGCGCAGCTGGTCACGTCGTTCCTGCTGCTGCTCGCTTTTCCGCCGCTGGAAGCCGCAGCCGTCCTGCAACTGATGGATCGCGTGGCCGGCACGAGCTTTTTCATGCCCGAGGGCCTGGTCGTCAGCGGCGTCGTGCAGAACCAGATCGCCGGCGGCGGCAGCCCGCTGCTTTGGCAGCACCTGTTCTGGTTCCTGGCGCACCCGGAGGTGTACGTGCTGATCCTCCCCGCGCTGGGTATCGTCTCCGAAGTCATAGCCAACAACACGCGCAAGCCGCTCTGGGGCTATCGGTCGCTTGTCTATTCGGCCATGTTCCTGGGCTTCATGTCGTTCATCGTGTGGGCGCACCACATGTTCATGACCGGCATGGGCACGACCTTGAGCACGTTCTTCCAGGCGACGACGATGATCATCTCCGTGCCGTCCGTCGTCATTTTGACTTGTCTGATATTGAGTTTGTACGGTGCGGCGATTCGCTTCACGGTGCCGATGCTCTTTGCGCTGGCCTTCCTGCCGATGTTCGCCATTGGCGGATTGACCGGCCTGCCGCTGGGATTGACCGCGTCGGACATTCACCTGCATGACACGTATTACGTCATTGGACACTTCCATTACGTCGTCGCGCCGGGAACGATCTTTGCCATGTTCGCCGGCATTTACTACTGGTTCCCGAAGGTGACCGGTCGACGGATGAACGATTTCCTCGGCAAGCTGCACTTCTGGCCCAGCTTCCTTTTTATGAACGTGGTCTTCATGCCCATGTTCTTCCAGGGCATGGCCGGCCTGCTTCGCCGGCAATACGACCAGACGGAGCAATTACACGGCTCGCTGGCACACGGCCTGACGACGATGTCATCGTGGGGCGCGTGGATGCTGGGGCTGGCGCAATTGCCGTTCATCATTAATTTCTTCTGGAGCATGGTCGCCGGGAAGAAGGTGGGGGCGAATCCGTGGGAGGCGACCACGCTCGAGTGGGCTGCGCCTTCGCCGCCGCCGCACGGCAATTTCGAATCGGTGCCGGTCGTTCACTGCGGCCCGTATGAGTACAGCGTTCCCGGCAAGAAAAACGACTACTGTCCACAACACGTGGCGCTGGAGGCTTGAACTTGTCCGCAGTCGCGATTCCTCATGACATGGATGCCCATCCCGTTACCGGGATGTACAACGGCAAGTTCGGCCTGTGGCTGTTTCTCGCCAGCGAAGTGATGCTGTTCGGAGCGTTGTTCAGCAGCTACGTCCTGCTGCGTGTCGGCGCGCCCGAGGGCACGTGGCCGCACCGGGGCGATGAGATCCTCAACGTCTGGCTGGCGTGTTTTAACACGGTCGTGCTGATTACGTCTTCGGTAACGATGGTGCTTTCGTGGGCGCAGCTCAAGATGCACAATCTGTCCAAAGGCCTGACGTGGCTGACGGTGACGTTCCTGCTGGCGGGCACGTTTCTCGTCGTGAAGTACTTTGAATACAAGGACAAGTTCCACCATCACATGGTCGTGACGGTGGAGCCGGTGGAGGTTCACGGTGAGGGCATCACGCGCGTCACCGGCCACATCACCGAAGAGACCGAAGACCACGTGAAGATTTCACCCGACGCCAAGAAGGGCGAACACGGCGTGGCTGCGGCGCACGCCGAGGCGATCACCATTCCGCGATCCAACATCGTGCGCGTGACGAACTTCGGCCCTCGGCACAGCAACTTCCTCGGCATTTACTTCACCCTGACCGGCCTGCACGGGTTGCACATTGTCGGCGGCATGGTGGTGATTCTGTATTTCATTGTCCGCGGAAAGAGCCAATGGCAGTGGAACGCCGAGAAATTCACCAACCGAATTGAATGCACCGGTCTGTATTGGCACTTTGTCGACTTGGTCTGGATCTTCCTCTTCCCGGTTCTATACCTGCTTTAGGAGTGCCCCATGAGCGGCTCGTCCGTAGAAGAAATCCAAAAACACGTTCGCGTGTACCTCGGCGTGTTCCTCGCGCTGCTGGTGCTGACGGGCGTGACCGTCGGGGTGGCCGAGCTTCACTTTCTGACGACGACGCAGGCGATCATCGTCGCGCTGGTCGTCGCTTCGGTGAAGGCGTCGCTCGTGGCGTGCTATTTCATGCACCTGATCTCCGAGCGCGGCATGATCTTCTGGATTATTGGCATCTGCGCGCTGTTTTTTGTGGCGCTGCTGTTGCTGCCCGTGATTACCGAGGCCGGCAACGTGAGGGTGAGGTAGCCATGTCGCTGACGGCGTTTCATGTGTTTTTCATCATCGCATGCCTCGTGCTCGGCCTGGGCGTCGGCGTGTGGGGCGTGCGCGATTACTCGTCGACCGGTGAGCAAACCTCGTTGTATCTCGCTGCCGGCTCGTTTTGCGGCGCAGTGCTTCTGGCGGTGTACGGAAGCTGGTTCCTGCGAAAGATCCGCCGAATGACAACGGCGTGAGGCATTGGGTGGGTGCGTTCGATGAAGCGTTTCACGGCCATGCTTAGCGGCATCCTGATCGCCTGCTCGGCGAATGAGGCGATGGCCTGCGCCGTCTGCCAGGGCAATCGCGATTCGCAACTGGTCAAGGGCGCCGAGTCCGGTGTGTTGACACTTGTCTTTGTGACCTACGGGCTGCTCATCGGCATGGCCGGCATCTGCACGATGTGGGCCTTGCGCGCTCGCCGGCTTCGTATACAGGAGTTGTCACAGAACGATCACGCGGGGGGCGCCGCATCATGACGCACGCCCCGGCTCAAACAGCCTCTCCATCCGCCGCGACGTTTCGCCGCGGCCTGCATCGCTATTGCGTCCTGCTCGCGCTGTGCGTCCTCGGCCTGATCGCCGCAGGCGGCATGGTCACCAGCACCGGCAGCGGCCTGTCCGTGCCCGATTGGCCGACCAGCTACGGTTACAACATGTTCACCTTTCCGCCCTCGAAGTGGACCGGCGGGATTTTCTACGAACACACGCACCGCCTGATTGCTTCGACGGTCGGCCTGCTCACGATCGGGCTGGCGATCTGGATGCACCGGTGTGAAGCGCGTCGCTGGGTTCGGCGGCTGTCGTATTTCGCGCTCGCGCTGGTCATCGTGCAGGGCATCCTCGGCGGCCTCACGGTGAAGTTCCTCCTGCCGACGCCGATCTCGGTGTTTCATGGCTGCCTCGCGCAAGCGTTTCTGTGCGTCATCACGGCACTGTCGGTATTCACCTCGCGCCGATGGCTTGAGGACGATGCGAGCAAGGTGACGACGGGTCGTTTGGTCCGGGTGAACACGTCGCCCTCCTGGCCGCTTCCGCGATTGACTGTCGTGTGCGTCGCGGTGGTGTTCTTTCAGCTTGTGATCGGGGCGATCATGCGCCATACACAGAGCGGGCTGGCTGTTCCCGACTTTCCGCTCGCCTACGGTCGCGTGCTGCCCTCACTGGATGACGCCAGCATCGCTGCTTACAACGAAACGCGCATCTGGAATTACCAGTTACCGGCCGTTACGAAATCACAGATCGTTTGGAACCTGTCTCATCGGGTCGGCGCGTTGCTTGTGACGTTGCTGCTGACTGCGGCCTCCGTCATCGCTTGGCGCCGCCACCGTGGCGTTGTTCCGCTCGTTCGGCCGGCAATCGCGATGCCCCTATTGTTGTTGGTTCAAGTTGCGCTGGGCGCGATGACGATCTGGTCAGGCCGCCATCCACTGCTGGCCACGGCACATGTGGCGGTTGGTGCCGCGACGCTGGCGACGACTTTGATCCTGATGCTATGGAGCCGCCGATTGCTGCAAGTTGTGCCGCATTGCATCGCGCGGCGCAATGAACCATTGCGCACGTCGGTTGCCGTCGCAGGGGTGCGTTCATGAAAAAGGTGCTCAAGCATCCCGACCATTCCGGCGGGGGGTCGGCGGCGGCCGTGCCGGTGGATGCGTCGCTGGGCTCGCTGCTTCGCCGGCGCGCGGCGGACTTCTGCGAATTGGCGAAGCTTCGCATCAGCATCCTGGTGCTGCTGGTGACGGCAATCGGTTACTGCGTGGCGGGGGACTCACCGATTGACTCGGTCCGCCTGCTTCACACGCTGCTCGGCACCGGCTTGGTCGCGATCGCCGCGAACACTTTGAACCAGGTCTGGGAGCGGCGTTACGACGCGATGATGCATCGCACGCGCAATCGGCCGATCCCCAGCGGACGACTCTCGGCGTTGGAAGGATTCATCTTCGGCGTGTGGTGCTGCGTTGCAGGGACGGTCTATCTCTGGCTCCTTGCATCGCCGCTCGCGGCCGCACTGGCCGCGGTCACGTTTTTATTATATGTCTTTGTCTACACACCGCTCAAGCGCCGTACCGTGCACAACACGCTAATTGGTGCGGTGCCGGGCGCTTTGCCTCCGGTCATTGGTTACGCCGCCGCGACCGGGCGCATTGATGCACTGGCCGTGATGCTGTTCGGCATCGTGTTCGTCTGGCAGTTGCCGCATTTCTTCGCCATTGCCTGGATGTATCGTGAGGATTACGCAAGGGGCGGATTCCGCATGTTGTCCGTGGTCGATCCGACCGGTCGCGCCACGCGCCGTCAGACCCTTGCTTACACGGTGTTGTTGATCGCCGTCAGCCTTGCGCCCGCGCTGGCCGGGTTCGCCGGCTCGGCGTTTTCAATCGGCGCTGCCGCGCTGGGCGCGGCGCTGCTGGCCGTGGCGAAGCAAATGGCCGATCAATTGTCAGCCGTTACCGCGCGGCGGATGTTGTTGGCGACAGTAGTCTATCTCCCGGCAGTCATGCTGCTGCTCCTGATGTACCGAACGACGTGATTCCGGCTGTTCAGGTTGAAAACCTGTCCTTTCGATACGGCGAGCGCGAGGCGCTGGCCGGCGTGTCGCTGACGGTTCAACCCGGTGAATGCTTCGGATTGCTCGGCCCCAACGGCAGCGGAAAAAGCACGCTTTTTCGAATCCTCTCGACGCTGCTGCCCCCTCGGAGCGGCCGTGCATCGGTCTGCGGACACGATGTCGCAACCGATCGAGCCCTCGTTCGCAGACAGATCGGCGTCGTCTTCCAGTCGCCGAGCCTGGATTTGCATTTGACGGGTCGTGAGAATCTTCGCTGTGCGGGCCGATTGTATGGAATGAGCAGATCGCAACTGGAATCTCGCATCGACGCGTGCATGGAGTGGTTCGGTGTGCGCGATCGTGCCGGCGATCTCGTCAAATCGCTCTCGGGCGGACTTCGGCGGCGCGTGGAAATCGCGAAGTGCCTCCTGCATGCGCCGGCCGTCTTGCTGCTCGATGAACCCAGCACGGGTCTGGATCCATCGGCGCGGCGCGAGATGTGGCCTTACCTCGATCGGGTTCGAGAGCAAAGCGGGACAGCGGTGGTGCTGACGACGCACCATCTTGATGAAGGTGATCGGTGCGACCGTCTCGCGATTCTCGATCGCGGTCGAATCGTGGCGCTGGGATCGCCGCGTGAGCTGAAGCAGCGCGTCGGCAACGTCTGCATCACCATCGATGCCGACGACGCGGCGCAGCTGGGAAGTGCTCTTCGCGAGCGGCTCCAGATCAAGCCGATCATCATCGGTCATTGTCTCCGGATCGAGTGTGCCGATGGAGCTGCGATCCTCGGCGAGATTGCGCGGGTCTGCGGCGGCAGCGCGCGCTCGATCACCCTTGGTCCGGCGACGTTGGAGGATGTGTTCATTCACGAAACCGGTCGTCCGTTTCAGCGAGAAGCGACCGAGCCGGAGTTGGCACATGGTTGACGCAACGGCGATGCACAGAGAGTCGTTTCTGCTCGCCTGGGTCGCGCTGTGGCGGCGGGAAGTAATTCGATTTCTGCGCCAGCGCAGCCGTGTGATCGGCGCACTGGGGACGCCGCTGGTCTTCTGGATT
This sequence comes from Planctomycetia bacterium, assembly GCA_015200345.1. Lineage (NCBI taxonomy): Bacteria > Pseudomonadati > Planctomycetota > Planctomycetia > Planctomycetia bacterium. Next base: position 189,711 of record CP054187.1, read on the forward strand.
ATCCTCGGTGCGGGCCTGGGCCGGAGCCTGTCCGTCCCGGGTGTCGATTCGATGACGTATCTGGAGTTTTCGTTTCCTGCGGCCTTGCTGACGATTCTCATGTTCACGGCAATCTTTTCGACTTTCTCCATCATTGAGGATCGCCAGGCGGGCTTCATGCAGGGGGTCATCGTGTCGCCTGCGCCCCGCCATGCCATCGCACTTGGCAAAGTTTCCGGCGGCGTCACGCTGGCGGTGGGGCAGGCTGCCCTGTTTCTCGCGCTGGCTCCGATGGCTGGGATCGCGCTCAATGCGCCGCGCGTCGTCCTGACGCTGGCAGCGTTGACGCTCGTGGCGTTCGCGCTGACGAGCTTCGGCGCGTGGCTGGCTTGGCGCATGGAATCGACGCAAGGCTTCCATGCCGTGATGAATCTGTTGCTCATGCCCATGCTCGTGCTGTCGGGCGGATTCTTCCCCGCCGGCGGTTCAGCGACCTGGCTGCGCGCGACCATGGCGGCCAATCCGTTGAGTTATTGCGTCGGATTGTTACGAGCGAGTCTGTATCTGGGCAGCGACGCACCGCACGCCGCGCCGCCCGGCGGTATCAGCATGTCCCTGGCGATTTGCGCTGCTTTTGCGGCTATCATGTTTCACCTGTTTACGCGGGCCGTGTCCCGCGATTCCGCCGCGGCCGTGACTTGACGAGCAACTTGGCCATGAACTCCGATACGACAACGCCGACGCCGATGCAATCCGTCCACGACACGCCGCCCTCGCGTCGGTTCTGGCTGTTGATGGCGATTTCATTGATTGGCGTCGGGGCCGTGGCGTATCTCCAGTTCACACGCGTCGATCGCGCCCGGCGCGGCATGGGGTTGGCGCTGGGCGAGCCGTCGCGCCTGCCGATCCTGGCCGAACTGCCCGAATTCACACTGATTGAACGGAGCGGTCATCCGCTTTCGCTGAAGGATCTTCGCGGCAAGGTCTGGGTGGCTGATTTCATCTTCACCTATTGCGGCGGGCCGTGCCCGATCATGACCCATCGCATGCGCCAATTGCAGGATATCCTTCTGCGCGATCGCATGGAAAAAGTGATGTGCGTCTCCATCAGCGTCGATCCGCAACGCGACACGCCGGCCGTGCTTCGCGACTACGCCGCCAAACACAGCGCTTCCCCGACGCGATGGCAATTCCTCACCGGTGATGAGAAAGCCATACGCAGCCTTGCGCTGGATGGCTTCAAGCTGGCCGTCGAAGAAGGGACGTCGGGCGAAGGTCCGTTGCATTCCTCACGATTCGTGTTGATCGATCGAGCCGGTCGCATTCGCGGTTATTATCGCGCGCTGTCGGCCGAAGAGGAGGATGATCTGGTGCACGTCGATCCCGATGCTGGGATGCCGAAGGATGAATTGAATCGCCTGCTTGCCGACATTCAATCGTTGATTCGTGAGGGGGGCCGGTGAGCATTCATGTCTTGCCGCATGTCAACGCGTCGTTGAACGCGCTGGCGACGATTCTGCTGATCACCGGGTTCGTGTTGATTCGCCGCAAGCGCATCGCCGCCCATAGCGTCTGCATGATCGCGACGTTTTGCACGAGCGTGCTCTTTCTCGTCTGCTATCTGACGTATCACACCGCGCGGCAGGCGAAGGAGGGCGTCGGGCATACGAAGTTCGCAGGGGAGGGCGCGGCCGCGACGGTCTATTACGGGATGCTCATATCGCACGTCGTGCTGGCGGCCGCGGTGCCCGTCCTGGCGATCATCACGCTGCGACGTGGATTGCGCGGCGATGTGGAGCGGCATCGTCGCATCGCGCGCTGGACTTTTCCGATCTGGCTCTACGTGTCGATTACCGGCGTGCTTGTTTACCTGATGCTTTACCACTGGTACGCGCCCGGAGCGGCTTCCGTGTGACGTTCGCGGCACGTTTCCTGGAGACGCCGCGTTGACTCGCGGGCTTTCCCGTTTTCGTTCGAGAGGTCTTGTCGCGCGCGCGGGCGTCGAATGAAAAGGCTGACGGACAGACATCGGCCAGGGTGCATTGCTCGCAGTCCGGTTTGCGGGCGGCGCACACCTTGCGGCCGTGCCAGATCAGTGCGTGGCCGACAAAGGTCCACTCCTTGCGCGGCAGAACCTCCATCAAGTCCTGCTCGATTTTCACGGCGTCCTTGTCATCGCGCGATCGCCAGGAGAGGCCAAGCCGGTGAGCCAATCGTCCGATGTGCGTATCGACGACGACGCCTTCGTTTTTCTTGAACCACGTGCCGAGAAGGACGTTGGCGGTTTTTCGCGCGACGCCCGGCAGCGTCAGCAACTCGTCCATCGTTGCCGGCACTTCCCCTGCGAATCGCTCGCAGATCACGCGGGCCGCGCCGATGATGTTCTTCGCTTTGTTGCGGAAGAATCCTGTCGAGCGAATAATCGCTTCGACATCGGCCTGGTTCGCGGCGGCCAGGTCACGCGCCGTCGGATAGCGCGCAAACAGCACCGGTGTCACCATGTTGACACGTTCATCGGTGCATTGCGCGGAGAGGATCGTTGCAATGAGGAGTTTCAGCGCGCTGTCATGCTCCAGCGCGCAGTCCGCTTCGGGGTACAACTTGTGCAGGCGGTGGGTGATTTCCGTCGCGCGCTTCTTTCGGGCCTGCGGCGATTCCTTGATTCTGGGCGATTTCATGTTTGTGGTTCCCGGCCGCCCCGGAACGCGGCGATTTCCAGTGTTAGCGCGAGCACGAGCATCAGGTTCGCCTGTGCCAGCCGCACCGCCGTTGCGTGGTAGGAATCAAACGCAGCTTTGACCCTTGCATCCGCATCGGCGCCGGCCACGTCGCCCTGCATGGATTCAATGCGTGGCGTCATGACGCCGGCGTTGTACGCCAGAATTCCACACGCTGCGATCACCAGCCCCGCCCGGATTCCATCGCGCCGCCGTCGCGTTCGACGCAATAACCGGCTCATCGCCCACGCGGCTACGGTTGCGGCGCACACGATCTGCACGACGTCGAACCGCTTGAAGTTCGTCGCCATCACGCGCCCGGCGACCGCGTTGGGCCGTTCAACGTCCGTCGTGCGAATCACCGAAAACGTTGTTTGGGCCACGATGGCCATCAGGATCATGCCACCCAGCCAGATTCCCGCCGCCGCACACGCCAATGCCTGGAACCACCGATTCATGCCTGCGGCTCCACCCACGACGCCGATCCATCGCCCCAGAGGTCTTTCTTCCAGATGGGCACATCCACTTTGACTGCGTCGACGATCCAACGGCAGCCCTCGAAGGACTCCGGGCGATGCACCGACCACGTCGCCACGAGAATCGACGCTTCGCCCAGCTCGACACGCCCAAGCCGGTGGACCATCACAGCCTCGATCAGCTCAAACTTTGCGATCGCACGCTGGCGCACGGCTTTCATCTGTTCGATGGCCATTTCCTCGTACGCCGAGTATTCCAGCGCCGCGAGCGATTGACCTTCGCGCTCCTCGGGCCGCACGATTCCGACGAACAGGCACGCCGCGCCGGCACCGCCGGGTGCGTGGTCCGAAAGAATCGCCGCACCATCCAGCGGCCCATGAACCAAGCGCACTGGCTCGCGCGGAGCGCCGCCCGAGACGGGTGGAATGACCGCGATTTCATCGCCGTCTTTCAGGATGTGATCCAATGCAACGTATTGACGATTCACGGCGAGGCGCAGGCCGACCGCCTGCCCAAGCATGGGGAACTGCGCCGCAAGTCTGCCGGCAAGCGAGCCGACGGTTTCGCCAGGGGTCAGGACCATGGACTCGGCGTCCCGGTCGGTCAGGGTGCGTGCCGGTCCAAAGAATCGAACGGTGACGGTAGCCATGCCGGATGTTTACCATGCGCGGCGAGCGGCGTCCAGTTTCGGACCGCGTTGTACCTCGCGCCAATGCTAGGTCGCGGACGAGTCGAGCGCAATGCGATCCGCATGAGACCGAAGCCATCGCACCTTGCGCAACATGACCCCCAGAAATGCAAAAGCATCCAGCCCGGCGAACGTTCCGGTCTTCAAGATCGGCGGAATCGCTTGCGCGATCAGCGCTTCCTGCATGAGGTAGGGGGTGGCTTTCAATTCGGCTTGCGACAGGACGTTGATCTCGTCGTACCCCGAGAGAAACCGCCGCGCTCGATCGTCATCCGCGCGATCCACCCAGGTCGTTAAATCCCGACCGCCAGTAATCAGCGAAAACTGAAGGCAGCCGTTCGCCACGTCGGTGACGCGCGGCCGAATCCGCGCCGCGTCGTAATCGATCACCGCCACCACATGTCCATCGCGAAAGATCATGTTCCCGGGATGCCAATCGGAATGGACGATCTGCAATTCCCACTGGTTCAGTCCCAGATCGTTTACAAATTGCGCCGCCGAGGCGTAGGCCTGGCTCAACTCCAGAATCGTGCGCGTGACTTCCGGCCCGCGGCCTTTTGCCGTGGGTGACTTCATCACAATTTCTTCGACACGGCTGAACGCGTCATAGACCGTCTTCGCATCGTGGTAATGCCCGCGCGGCGGCTCGTACTGCGATTCGAATTCGTGAACCAGCTTGTGATACAGGCCCAGGATTTTTCCGGCTTCGTAGGTCGAGCCGGGCTGGCCGTCATAGGGTCCGCCCTCGATGAATTCGAAAACCTCATAAATGGACTCGCCCACCTTCAGCATCGACACGTTATCCTTGCGCGTGCCGATGAGATGCGGCAGGGGGAAGTTCTTGCTCGCCAGGTAGGCCTGCAATTCGTGCGAAAAGGCAACACGGTACAGGTCCTTTTCTGCCCGCGGGCGGCGTTTGAGCAGGTATCGCCCGCGATCGGTGTGCACCACGGCCTTGGCCGCCGCGTGCGAACCGCGCGGAAAATCCGTCACGTTCAGCACGATGCCCAGATCGTAATTGCTAAGGACGACGGCCAATTCCTGCGAACTGAACGTCTCGCGTGGATGCGCCATCACCGCTCCAACCCGGTTGCACCGCCCACAGTCAACCCCGCACTAGTTTACGCTGAATCGCGGCGCGGCGTCAGCATCGGCCCGCGGATTTGACGCCGCGCGCCACACCCCGGATATTGACATGGTTGCGGATGCGATGTCCGCTGCTCGATGCCAGGATACGGGTGCGCATGATGTCAAAACCGATTATCGGCCTGATTGGGGGTACGGGGCTGGGCAAAGCGCTGGAGGCCGACGTGCGTGGCGAGGCGATTCACCTGGAAACTCCTTTCGGCAAGCCGAGCGGACCGATTGTTCGGGGGCAGTGGGAGGGAGCCGAGATCGCCTTCCTCGCGCGACACGGCCCCGGGCATGTTTTTTCGCCGACGGCAGTTCCCTATCGCGCCAATCTTTACGCGCTCAAGTCCGTCGGCGTTACGCACATCATCGCGAGCGGGGCGACTGGCAGCCTGCGCGAGGAAATCCGCCCGCGCGATCTGGTCGTCGTCGATCAGGTCATCGACCGCACGAGTCGCCGCGCGTCGACATTTTTCGATCAACCGGGACTTGTGTCGCACGTCGATTTCTCCGAACCGTTCTGCCCGCGGCTGCGCAAGGTGATTCTTGAATCCGCCAACGACGCCGATGTCACGGTGCATGACGGCGGCACGTATGTCTGCATGGAGGGGCCGGCGTTCTCGACCGTCGCCGAAAGCCGCATGCACCGGTCGTGGGGCGGCGACCTCATCGGCATGACCTGCATGCCCGAGGCGAAGCTCGCGCGCGAAGCGGAGATGTGCTACGCCCTGATCGCGCTGCCGACCGACTACGACTGCTGGCGGCCGCACGATCCGAACGTGAGCAAGACGGCGCTGATCCAGGAGATACTGCACAATGTCGAAGAAGCGACGGCGCGATGCATCGCATTGATCCGATCCGCACTCGGCGCGATGGCGCACCGCAGCGTGCCGCCGTGCGAATGCCACAACGCGCTGGAATCCTCCATCTGGACTCACCGCGAAAGCATTCCCAAGGCCACGCGAGACCGATTGGGAATCCTTATCAGCAAGTACATCAAGTAATCTAATGGGCGAACCATCCCCATCACCGTCGCGCAGCGAAGCGATCTCCCCATCCGGCAATTCGCAGCCGCGTACGACCGCGCAGCGGTTGCTGCTTTTCGTCGGCTCACTGGCGTATGTGGGATTCGTGCCGATTGCTTCGGGCACGGTTGCCGTTGCCGTCGTGGGGATTCCGCTCTATCTGCTGCTGGTTGGCGCACTGAAACTCGCGTGGGCGCCGTATGTGGGTTTCGTGGGGGTGTTCACGCTCGTGTCCGTCTGGGTGGCCGGCGCGACGGACCGCATCCTGAACGAACAGGACAGCAAGCGAAACGTGATTGATGAATTGCCGGGTTACCTGATCGCGCTGGTCGGTCTGCCTGTGTCGTGGCAGCTCATCGTCGCGGCGTTCCTTCTCGAACGAGCGATCGACATCGCCAAGGTCTGGCCGGCGAGCTGGGTTGAGCGGCGCGTGCCGGGCGGCTGGGGCGTGGTGCTGGACGACGTGGTGGCGGGTCTTTATACGCTGGCGATTCTCCACGCGGGAGCGCGGTGGGCGCCCGGCTGGCTGGGCCTGGCATGAAAAAACCCGTGCCGCACCAATGGCACGACACGGGTCATTTCAAAAGCTGGCGTGCTCCGTCGCAATGCCGTTCGAAGGCGTTGTCTCTTGAACCCCTTGCAAAAGGGGGGAGTCTTGCGGGCCGCCCAGGCCGCTTCGTCAAATACGATGCAGCGAAGTTCGCCCGGTGCAGGCCAAGGTCGCGCGACCCCCAGTGTTCAAGCATATCGGTTCAAGGAAACGGTGCCTCCGTTCTCGAACATGACAGAAACACAAACCATGCTGATACACTCATAGCACAGTCACGGAGGAAATGCAACTGCGTCGTGACGATTCGCGCAAAAATTCGCGCCGCGCAAATCGGTCACAAACAAGAATTCGCGCCGACCTCGCTTGAGGTATTAACAACACGAGTTTGGGGATCGCCCGATCAGCCGCCCTTCTTCGCGCTGGGGCCGGTCTCGAAGATCGACTGCGTGCGAAGAATGCGCCACTCGCCGGGGAAGGCGTGATACGCGTGAATGTGCAGCTCGGTCGCGCGCGTCTCGTAATCAATGAAGCTGAACGGCTCGAGGCCATTGCTCGCCCATTGCTCGTACGGGACGTACAGCCCCTTCTGCTTGGCGTAGCGAACCAGATCGCGGTACGTTGTGCGGAAGATGTGTTCCGTCATCTCTTCGACCTGGCTGCTGAAAATGTACCGCATGTTGTCGTTGAAGCGGTACTGAAAATCGCGCTCGCCGCGGAAGCGGAACTGCGTGACGAGATTGCGCTCGGTCAGCAGATCATTGGGCGGGGAGGTCAACTCCGTCACCATCGTGCCGTTGCTCTGCAACGTGACGAGGTGGCTCAAGCCGACGATCCAGATGTCCGCCTGGAAGTTCCCGTACTTGATGTGCTTGTCCAGGTAAATGTGGAAAAGCTCGGGATGGAGCGCCCGGCGATACAGGTAGAAGTTCAGATCGGTGCTGCGTTGTTTCGTGAGGCCAAGTTCCAAGGGCGTCTCCCTAGGGCTATGTGTGGGCGATCCATGATGTTAGCAACCAGACGAATCATGGTTGACACCATTATATCCGTGTGAAATACGCTTTCGCAACGAAAATGTTCGACGAAATGAGCCTCTCTAACCTTCGCTCAAGAATGGATTTGCCTTGCCATGCATTCCGGAGCCGATGCCGAAGTTAAAGCAACTGCCCGCTGGACGAATTGAACGATTTTTTTGAGCAGGCGAAGCCGGATTCCCGATCTCTGCATGAACCGTAGAACAAACCGCCAAACCCGCTTACAACGTCGTTTCGATGGCGTTGCCGCTACCCTAGAATGCCCCTGAAGGGGCCAGAATCAATCCATGCTCTACCAGCCACCACTGCCGCCGCGATACGCCGCTTATTCGCAGGACGAACTGCGACGTCGCATTGCCGAACGCAAGGCGGAATTTGGGCGTCGGATCGTGATTCTCGGGCATCATTATCAACAAGATGATGTGATTGAGTTCGCCGACTTCACTGGCGACAGTTTCAAGCTTTCGCAACTGGCTGCCGCGCAGAAGGATGCGGAGTTTGTCATCTTCTGCGGCGTGCATTTCATGGCCGAATCGGCTGACATCCTGACTGACGAGCGGGTGAAGGTGATCCTGCCCGATCTGTCTGCCGGATGCAGCATGGCGGACATGGCAGGTATTGAACAGGTCGAGGAGGCGTGGGATTGGCTTACCGGCGTGGCTGACGCCACGATCATCCCCATCACATATGTCAATTCTTCGGCCGCCGTGAAGGGTTTCGTCGGCGGCCACGGGGGGGCCTGCTGCACGAGTTCGAACGCGCGGGCCGTGCTCGAATGGGCGTTGGCGGGATCGACGCCGTCTGCACCGAACGTGAATCGAAAAGTGATTTTCCTGCCGGATCAGCATCTGGGTCGGAACACAGCCTATGACATGGGCTGGCCGCTCGAGAGCATGGTGGTGTATGACCCGAAGCAGGCGCAGGGGGGGCTGACGGCCGAGCAGGTTCGCGCGGCGACGTTCCTTCTATGGAAGGGCCATTGCAGCGTGCATCAGTTGTTCACGGCGAAACAGGTGGAGGATATCCGCGCTGCGGATCCTGCATACAACGTGATCGTGCATCCGGAGTGCGATTGGTCGGTGGTGCAGAAGGCCGACATGGCGGGCAGCACAGAGTTCATTCTGAAGACGATCGACGCCGCGCCGGCCGGCAGCAAGTGGGCCGTGGGGACGGAGGTGCATCTGGTGCATCGACTGGCGAAGCGCTATGAAGGCGTGAAGACGGTGCGACTGCTGGCGGGAATTCAATGCCTGTGTACGACGATGTATCGGATTGACTTGAAGCATTTGTTGTTCGCGCTGGATGAGCTGGCGGTTGGGCGGGTGACGAATCAGATCCGCGTTGATTCGGAGACCCGCACGCTGGCGCGGCTGGCGCTGGATCGGATGCTGTCGCTGGTGGGCACGGGCAACGCGAAGGCAGCGGCAACGGTGGATTAGGAATGGGTCGCGCGGTTCGAGCCGTGCCAGTCATGGACCGGGAATCCCGTTCCATAATGAACGCAGTAATTCGGCAGTTGTCGAGGTGCGCCGCAATCCGCCGCATGATTGGGCCGGATTGGAAAATCGGAGAACCCACTCCCTGACGGTCGCGGCTCGGCCATGCGCGGCACTACGCCGGCGACTCTCTCCAATTTCGAATCTTCACGGCCGGGACGCCGGACCAGTATTCGTTCGGCCCGATGATGGTGTAGGGGGCGACGATGGAGCCGGCGGCGACGATGGCGCCTTTCTTGATGTGCGCGCCGCCGAAGACGATGGAGTTCGCGCCGACCAGCACGTCATCCTCAATGACGGTCTTGCGGATCGCGACCATGTCGGGCACCTGGATGTGACCGGCGAGTGTGGCGTTGGAACCGATGACCACGTTCTTGCCAATTTCGACGAAGGACGGATCGAGGCAGAGTGGATCGGTCACGTTCGTCGATTTTGTCTTCGGCCCGAACAGCGGGATGAAGATCCATCGCAAGGGCGGAATCGCCGAGAAGTGATACACGAGAAACGCGGGGAAGGGGGCTTCGTACCGCGCTTTAGTCAGGACACCGAGGAAGCAGGCATAGATCAGTTGCCGCGCACGGGGGTCGGTCATTTTCAGGGGGCGATTGGTGGGATAGACGCCGGTGCGCGGCGTGGGGACCAGCACGCGCAGGAGGATCAACTCCGCCACGTAGATCATGTTGAACAGCACGATCCAGTTGGAGAGCGTCATGGCCCATTGCCAGGCTTCGCCCAGGGGCGCACCGATGATCGGGAACGACCGCCACAGCCCGAATCGCGAGAAGATCGCACAAGTAAAGGCCAGCGAGGTGGACCAGATCAACAGGCGGATCATCATGTCGAGAATCAGGAAGAACTGAAGTCCGACGTTCATGTTCATGGGCGGCGACTGGTCGGCGACGGCCGACGGTGCGGATGGGGCGGCACTCACAGGCAAATCTCCCGGTGATAGGCAAAGAAACGTAACCGGCCGCGCGTGCGGCCGATGAGCGGGAGCATGATGATCGACGCGGCGGGGCGTTGGCAAGCGAGTGACCAAACGTCAGGAATCGCAAGGAAGAGTGCGTATCAGGCCGATCCGGCGCGGCGGGCGATCCGGCGCAGGAGGGCGGTGGCTTCGCGCTGGGGCCGCTGGGAGTTGGCCTGTAGCCAGCGGACGGCGTGATCGGCGATGTCGGGGTCGAACTGCTCGCCGCGGCCGTCGAGGAGTTGGGCGATGGTGCGTTCGACGGGGAAGGCGGCCTTGTAGGTGCGCGGTGAAGCCATGGCGTCGATGGCGTCGGCGACGTGGAGGATGCGTGCGCCCAAAGGAATCTCAAGACCGCGAAGCCCGGCGGGATACCCGCGACCGTTGTACCACTCGTGGTGATGCAGGACGAGCGGCCGGACGCGGTTCAGGAAGCTGACCGGTTTGAGGATGGCAGCGCCGATGGCGGCATGCTCTTTCATGAGGCTGTACTCGACATCGGTGAGCGGGCCGGGCTTGGTGAGGATGGAGTCGGGCAGACCGATTTTGCCAACATCATGAAGCATGGCGGCGATCTTGACGAGTTCGCGGTCCTTGTCGGAGAGGCCGATCGCCACGGCCAGCGCCTCGGCATAACTTGAGACGTTCAGCGAGTGATGGCGCGTATAGGGATCTTTGGCCTCGACGGCGCTGACCAGCGCCATGATACTGTCCACATGAGCGTGTTGGAGGCGTCGTTGGAGGCGCGTCACGCGGCGCGTGAGAAGGCGAATGACCTGGGAGGCGTCCTCGGTGCCGGTCTGATTGATTTCGGTGGCGAGGCGCGGTGATCCTGGCAGGATGGCTGGGCGCCTCCGGCGAGAGGGGGCAACAAGAGCGGAGTCAGCACCCAGTAAGGTCATCGGTTATCCTGTCGCACGTTAGCGGCTTCCCACGGGCGCGTCGCACAGGGCGACGGCGAGTCCCAGATCGGATTGAGCGCAGTATGGCCTTTAGCAAGCGAATGGGGCGAACGTCCGGTGCGATAAGCGGGTCGGACCGCCCCGAAACGCGGCAAAATAAATACTTTTGTATATATATTGGTTTGGGGTCGGCCAGCGCGGCCGAAAAGCGGGGATAAACCGGCTTGGGCAGGCGAAGGCGACGGATTCTCGGTCTGAACAGCGGCACCAGCGCCGACGGCGTGGACGCGGTGGTCTGCGAAGTATCGGGCCGCGGCGCCGGGATGAAGGTCCGACTTCTGGGGCATCTTCATCGGGCGTACCGGCCCATGCTGCGTCAGCGGTTGCTGGCCGCGATGGCTCCAGCGGGCACGCAAACAGAGGAATTGTGCCTGCTGCATCGCGAAATCGGACTTGCATTTGGGGAGGCGGCGCGGGCGCTGTTGCGGCGGATGGGGCTTCGCCAGATCGATCTGGTCGGCTCACACGGTCAGACGATTTGCCATCTGCCGTCGGGAAGCGCTGTTGCACGTGGCGGGCCGAGCGCAACGCTTCAGATCGGCGATGCCGCGACGATTGCGCAAGAGTTGGGCGCGCCGGTGGTGAGCGACTTTCGTTCGGCGGACATCGCGGCAGGAGGGCAGGGGGCGCCGCTGGTGCCGTGGACCGACTGGGTGCTTTTTCATGATCCGCGGCGCACGCGCCTTGTTCAGAACATCGGCGGCATTGCAAATCTGACGTACTTGCCGGCGGGGCGCGGGCCGGATCACGTGGTCGCCTTCGACACCGGGCCGGGCATGATGGTCATCGACGCGCTGGTGCGGCATTTTTCTCGCGATCGCAAGTCGTTCGACGCCGGCGGCCGCATGGCAGCAACCGGCCGAATAGACGCAAAGCTGGCACTCGAGATGACGCCGCACAAGGAGTTGATTCGCATTCCGCCTCGTAGTTTCGGTCGCGAGGAGTTCGGCGAAGCTTACGTTGAACAGCTCTTGAAAAAGAATGCGCGGCGGCGGCTGCGCCCGGCTGATTGGATCGCCACGGCCACGGATGCCACCGCCGCGACCATCTGGTTGAGCTGCATCCTGCACCTGCCATTCAAGCGGCATGGGCCGCGTGTGGATGAAATCATCCTGTGCGGCGGCGGAGCGCGTAACGCGACACTGGTCAATATGCTGAAGCGCTATCTTTCGCTGGATGACCGGCTGGCCGGCGCACGGGTCTGCGATATCTCGGAATATGGCATCTCCGACGCGGCCAAGGAGAGCGTATCGTTCGCCATGCTGGCAGCCGCGCGGGTGGACGGCGTTCCCGCGAACCTGCGGCGCGTGACCGGGGCAAGTCGGCGCGTGCTGCTGGGGCAGGTGTATGAACCGGGGGCCGTACGATGAAGCGCAGCGATCGTACTCGTCGCGCGAAGCCGATTCGACGTGGAACGAGGGGCCTTGGCGCCGCGAAGCATCAGCGCCGCGGCCACCTGCTGACCGAACAGCGCAACAGACGATCGATGAATCTTGACGCGTTAACCCTCTCCGATGCATTCGAGGTGATGAACGCCGAAGACGCGCAAGTTCCGCGTGCCGTCGCGAAAGCGAAGCGCGAAATTGTCCGTGCAATTGAGATGGTGTCCGCCGCCTGGCAGCACGGCGGCCGGCTGATTTACATCGGCGCGGGAACAAGCGGGCGGCTGGGCGTTCTGGATGCGTCGGAGTGTCCGCCAACGTTTCGCAGCGATCCGCGAATGGTTCGCGGCATCATCGCCGGCGGAAAGAAGGCGCTCTGGCGAAGCGTGGAGGGCGCCGAAGACGAGGCGAGTGCAGCGGTTGCGGCGATTCGAGACATGAAACTGACCCGGCACGACGTGCTGATGGGCATCGCGACCGGGGGCACGACGCCGTATGTGCATGCGGCGCTGGCCGAGGCGCGGCGGCGCGGCGCGAAGACGATTTTCTTCGCCTGCGTGCCGCGGCAACAGGTTCGCGCGACGTGCGACGTGGACATCCGCGTGCTTGTCGGTCCGGAAGTGCTGACTGGCTCGACGCGTTTGAAGGCCGGGACGGCGACCAAGCTGGTGTTGAACATGATCACGACGCTGTCGATGGTTCGGCTCGGCAAGACGTTCGGCAACCTGATGGTCGATTTGAACAGCTATGCGTGTCGCAAACTGGTGGATCGCGCGACACGCGTCGTCAGCGAAGTGACGGGGCATTCATACTCCTCGTCAGGCCGGCTGCTTCGCGCGGCGCGCGGAAGCGCGAAGACGGCGATCGTGATGGGCCTGTGCGGCCTGCCCCGCGACGCGGCGGAACAATTGCTGCGACGGCACGGCGGCCGGGTACGAGGGGTCATCCAGTCGGCGGGCACAGGATCGCGCCGTGCGCGAACTGCGAGGGCGCGATCGCGCGCTTGAAAGTGCCGCCGGTTCATCGACAATGGCGGCCATGCAAGAGAAGCCACCTACGACCTGCGATCTGACGATCCGCGTGCGCTACGCCGAGAGCGATCCGATGGGCTACCTTCATCACTCGAAGTACTTCGAGTATTTCGAGATGGGGCGGACGGAGTTGCTGCGGCAGGCGGGTTTTCGCTATCGCGATCTGGAGTCGGCGGGGGTGTTGTTCGCGGTCGCGCGGATCGAGTGCCGTTTCAAGGCCCCGGCGTACTACGATGACGAGCTGACGCTGACGACGAAGATTGAGCGGATGACGCGAGCGCGGATCGATCACTCCTACTTGTTGAAGCGCGATGGCGTGGTGCTCTGTGAGGCCAATTCGGTGCTTGCATGCATCGATCGATCGGGCAAATTGATCCCGATCCCCGACGAAATCTTCATTCACTCCGAACCTTGAATCGAACGGCGGTCTCTGCGTGATCTGGGTTTTTGTCACGATCGGCATGCTCGCGTTCGCCAGTGCGATTCACGGTGCGATGACTGCCGCCACGGAAGACGGACGCGATTCCGTCGGACGGCTGATGCACAGTATTGCGGCGCTGTTGCTGATCGGCGCGTGGGCAACAGGACACGCGACGAGCATCGGCTGGGGCTGCCTGGCGGTGGCTGCGGCGATGGAGATCGGCCTGCGTGCCCGCGCGCGCGAGATCGAGCGCAGGATCGCGTCGCAACAGGCCGCGCGCGGTGCGAATCCGGCGATTCAAGACGGATCCGACCCCATGCCGGGCGATGAGGGGGCGATCCGATCTGCAACCGTGAAGGAGCGCCGCGCAACATCGATCGCCGAGGACGGCTCCGAGTTCAGCGAGAATTCATCCGAGCGCGAAATACCCGGGGCGGTCTCGGCGTCTGCGCCGCCGTTTGTGACGGTCGCACTCCTTCGCGAGGCGCATCAGGTGACGGGTGACATTTTCGTGGCATCGGTGCGCCGATCGGGCCGGCGCGATGCGCAGCTCACATCCGCGGGAACCACAGCGACGTGGCAAGCCCGAATCGGGGAATTCACGATCGAGGGGATGAGTCAGCGGTCGGCATGGGACGGCGCCGCGCTGGCCGAGGCAGCCGCGCAGACCTTCGACTGGCCTGATGCATTGCAGGCGTGCCGCGAACACGCCGGTCATGTTCGACTCGTGACCCGCGCTCCGGCGGGCGCTTCGCGAACCGAACTGGTAGCGGTACACCGTCTGGCTCACGCGGCTATCGCCGAGTTCGCTCCGGTCTGTGGGGTGTTGTGGGAGGGGGCGCGGCTGTTGCGACCGGTCGCAAGAGGGACTGCGCAAGGGGCAAGCCGCGAGGACACCGTGCGGCACATGCCCAGGGGCCAGGAGTCGGCGCGAGAGGCCGTACACGATGCCATGGAGACCTGCATCAACTTTCGCGTGACGCCGCTAGAGGGCAGCGAGCCGCAGGCCGTCGCTTCCGACACCGTCGGCCTGCACGCCTTCGGCCTGCCGGACCTCGAGATCGTCACGCCGGGTGAGCCGGATGAGCGCATCGCACGGGTGCTCTATCACCTCGCGGAGGAGTTTTTTGCTCGCGGTTGTGACTGGCAGGACGGTGACGAGCGCACGATCGGTTCGTACGGCCGATGGCGGTGTGAACGAAGGCGGAGCACGCTTGCTCCGGGGCGAGAGATTCTGGCGCTAAGTCCGAAGGAATGCTGACTGGGCCTGCTCGGACTCGAACCGAGAACCCGGAGATTATGAGTCCCCTGCTCTAACCATTGAGCTACAGGCCCGACCGCGCTACGGCTTGGTCCGCGGCGACCCGGCGGATGATAAGGGCTGGTCAGCCCGCGGACCAAACAGGAAAGCAGAACTCTCCTGCTGTAACAGTTTCGTAAGCCCGCCCGGTGTTCGGGCATAGGCTGACAGGGGCCGCGCCGACGGATCGTCGTAGTTGGGATACGATGCACTCCCTGCCGAGTAATTAAACGGCAACGCGACATTCCCCAACAGGAGGCAGGCGTGACCCAACTGGACATCAAGCACATCGGACCCATGATCAAGGCGGCCAGCGAACCCTTCGCACGGCTGCGCGCGGCCATGCATCAGGTGATCGTCGGGCAGGAATCGCTGATCGACCATCTCCTGGTCGGGCTGCTCGCCAACGGCCACATGCTGCTCGAAGGCGTGCCCGGCTTGGCGAAGACGCTCTCGGTGACATGCCTCGCGCGGGGCATCCAGACGGGATTTTCGCGTATTCAATTCACGCCCGATCTGCTCCCGGCTGACGTGATCGGTACGCTGATTTACCAGCCGCAGCAGGGGACGTTTACGGTCAAGAAGGGGCCGATCTTCTCGAACATCATCCTCGCGGATGAGATCAATCGCGCGCCCGCAAAGGTGCAAAGCGCGCTGCTGGAGGCAATGCAGGAGCGTCAGGTCACAATCGGAGACGAGACGTTCGCGTTGCCGGAGCCGTTTCTCGTGCTGGCGACGCAGAATCCGATCGAACAGGAAGGGACCTACCCGCTGCCCGAGGCGCAGGTCGACCGGTTCATGTTCAAGGTGACGGTGACGTATCCCAGTCGCGAACAGGAGCGGCAGATTCTGGATCGCATGGCGACAACCTCGCCGGACTGGTCGATCGAGCCGGTCATGCAGCCGGGTGACATCATCAAGGCGCGCCAGGCGGTGGACGAAATTTACATTGATGACAAAATCAAGGATTACGTGGTGAGCCTCGTGATCGCGACGCGCGATCCCTCGTCGTATGGGTTGAACATCAAGCACCTGATCCAATACGGTGCATCGCCGCGCGCGACGATCATGCTGACGCTGGGGGCCAAGGCGCGGGCGTTCCTGGCGGGGCGGGGCTTCGTCACGCCGCAGGATGTGAAAGACGTCGCTCCGGGAATCCTCCGCCATCGCGTCATCATTACGTATGAAGCGGAGGCGGAAGAGATGACCAGCGACGCGATCATCAAGCAGATCCTGGATCACGTTCCTGTTCCATGACGCCCAACGAACTATTGAAGAAGATCCGCCGGATTCACATCCGGACGATGCACATGGCCGACGACGTGTTCGCCGGGCAGTACCACAGCGCCTTCAAGGGTCAGGGCATGGAGTTCGAGGAGGTGCGCGAATACCAGCCCGGCGACGAGATACGAAGCATCGACTGGAACGTCACGGCGCGGCAGGGGCGACCCTTCATCAAGCGGTTTCGTGAAGAACGCGAGCTGACGGTGATGCTGCTGGTCGATGTGAGCGCATCGCAGGAGTTCGGCAGCCGCGATCAGCTTAAGCGTGAACTGGCGGCGGAGATCGGGGCAACGCTGGCGTTCAGCGCGATCAAGAACAACGACAAAGTCGGGCTGATTGGTTTTTCGGATCGCATCGAGCGTTACATCAAGCCGGACAAGGGCACGCGGCATGTGCTGTGGGTCATCCGCGAATTGCTGGCGCTGGAGCCGCAAGGCCGCGGGACGGACCTCGCGGGAGCGCTGGATTACATGAATCGCGTGTTGCGCCGGCGAAGCGTCGTGTTCGTGGTAAGCGACTTTCTTGCAGGGCCGTTTGAGAAGCCCTTGCGTGCGGCGCGGCGGCGTCACGATGTCATCTCCATCGCCGTCAGCGATGAGCGCGAGCGCGAATGGCCCAAGACGCGATTCGTGGAGCTGGTCGACAGCGAGACGGGACAGTGGGTCACAGTGGACGCGTCGAGCCGGTCGTTTCGCGAAGAGATTCGACGACGCGCCGAAACGGCCATTGCGGCACGACGAGAGTTGTTCAAGCGGATGCGCGCCGACTGCATCGAATTACAGACCGGCCAGTCCATCGCCGAACCGTTGACGCGATTCTTTCGAGCACGGGAGGCGCGGCTGTGAAGAGACGGCGACGCGAATTCGTTCTTGCGATGGTGGCCGCCGTCGTGCTGGAGTTTGTCGGCGATGCGGCGATGCTGCGCGGCGTTTCTTCGTCCCATGCCAACGAGCCGGTTTCGTCCCAACCCGCCCCGCAGCCGATTCGGCGCGAGAAGAGGGAAGGCCCTGTGCTGTTGCGCGTCGAACTGGATCGAGACCGGACGGATCTTCTGACTTCGATTCGGCTCACCATAAGCGTAGATGCCGAGCGCGGCGTGAAGATCTCCATGCCCGAGGCGAAGGGCGTGCTGGGCGACTTCGTGGTGAAGCAGTCGGGGGACATCCAGCGAACTGAAACGGCCGACGGCGTGCGCGCGGTTGTGGAGCAAGTGCTGGAACCGGTCGTGCCGGGCACCGCCGTCACGGGACCGATCTCGGTTGAATACGAGGATGCCCGCGAACGGCTGGACGGCTCGACGGGCAAGTCGCGCGGCACGGCAACGATAGACCCGATCGCAGTGATTGTCGAAGGGCAATTGGCCGACGCGAAGGGGCCGGTGTCGTTGGCGTGGGCGGGGTTGCCACCGATCTGGTGGTGGGTCATCGGTGTGATTGTGGGGACAGCGGCCGTGGCGCTGGCGGCGCGGCGTTTTGCGCGACGGCGCGGTCCGCAAGCGATTGTCACCGAGCGCGAGGAGCGAATCGTGCCCGCGCATATCTGGGCACTGGGTGAGTTGGATCGCCTGATCGCGGAGCGGCTGGTGCCGCGTGGCTTGGTGCAGGAGTTTTACTACCGAATCAACGCGCTGCTGCGGGAGTACATTGAGCGTCGCTTCGGCATCACGGCGGGCGAGCAGACCAGCGAGGAGTTCATCCGCTCGCTGCGTGATTCGAAATATCTCCAGGCCGTTCACAAGACCGTGCTTCAGCAATTCGTGGACGCGTGCGACCCGGTGAAATACGCGCGGCACACGCCCGGTGACGCCGACGTGAAATGGGTGGAAGACACGGCACGACGGGTTATTGTCGAAACGGCCGATGTGGGCGGGAACGGCGAGCTACTCAAAGCCCCCGTGGCGGCGCAGGCTGCTATCCCTCGGCATGGATCACGGAGGGCCGGGCCGTGATTCAACTGGCAAACTCGTGGCTCTTGGGCCTGGCGCTGTTCGTGCCGGTGGTCTGGTGGGCGTACCGTCGGCGCCGGGGTCGCGCGATGGTGCAATTCTCCGACGTGTCGGTGCTCGTGCAGGCGGGGGCTGCGCGGCGCGCACGCTGGCGCGCGACGTTGCCGTTGCTTCGCACGCTGACGGTGCTGTTGCTGGTGTTGTCGGTGGCACGACCGCAAAAAGCGGATGAGCAAACGCGCGTTCAGACGGAAGGCATCGCGATCCAACTGGTGGTTGATCGGTCGGGAAGCATGCGCGAGCCGTTTGGTGAGCGAAACGGACGGCGCATCTCGCGTTTAGAGGTCGTGAAGGACGTGGTGCGGGAGTTCGTTGAGGGAAACAAGACGGGACTGGCCGGTCGGCGCGATGATCTGATCGGCCTGATTGTTTTTGCGCGCTATCCTGACACGGAATGCCCGCTGACGCGCGATCATCAGCATGTCATTCGGGCCTTGGGCGAAGTGCAGCCGCCCGCCACGCGCGACGAGGACGGCACGGCCATCGGCGACGCGCTGCTGCTGGCGGTCGAGCGGATCCGCAACATAGAGCGGCGGTTTCAGAAATCGGACGATTACAAAGTCAAGAGCCGGGTGATTGTGCTGCTGACCGACGGCGAACAGAACGCCGGCAAATATGAGCCGGAAAAGGCGGCGCAAGCGGCGGCGGCGCTCGGCGTAAAGGTGTACACGATCGGCGCCATGGCCGATTACGTCGAACAACAAAGCCTGTTCGGGCAGACGATGCGGATTCCGGTCCAGATCAACGACGAGCCTCTGAAGAAGGTGGCGGAGCTGACCGGTGGCCGGTATTTCCGTGCTCGAGATGAACAAGCCCTGGCGCAGGTGTATGCCGAGATAGACAAATTGGAGCGTAGCGCGATCGACGAGACCCGGTATTACCTGATGACGGAACTGTCGTACAACTGGCTGACGTGGGGCACCTTGCAGTTGCCGCCGCCGCTGTTGCTGGCGATGGTGTTGCTGGCTCTGGAAGTCGTTCTGGCGCAGACACGCCTGCGCACGATCCCCTGAATCGCGAATCACTCGACATGGATGATTTCAAACTGGACAACGTCAGGCAATTGCAGTGGCTGCTGCTCGTTGGCGTCTGCGCCGCGGTGTTCGCGTATGGCATTGCGATGAAAACGGCATCGCTGCGGGCGTTTGTCTCCGCGCGGCTCGCGCCGGTGCTGGCGCCGCACGTAAGCCAATCGCGGCAGATCGTTCGCGCGGGGATGGTGCTTGGAGCGATGATTCTAATGATCGTGGGGCTGACGGGCCCGCGCTGGGGAACTTACTATGACGACGTTCAGCAGCGCCGGCTGGATCTGGTGATTTGTCTTGATGTGTCGCGCAGCATGTTGGCCGAAGACGCCGGCATGTCGCGATTGGATCGAGCCAAGGACGACATTCGCCGGTTGATGGATCAGATCGGCGGCGGGATGGTCGGCCTCGTCGCGTTCGCCGGCCGTGCGGAGCTGGTCTGTCCGTTGACGGACGATTACGAATACTACCGTTTGGCGCTGGACGACGTGGGGATCCACAGCGTCTCCGTCGGCGGGACGAACATCGGCGAGGCGATTCGCGCGGCGGTTAAGACATTCGGAGATTCGTCGCCGCGGCAGCGCGCGATCATCTTGATGACCGACGGCGAAGATCACGGCGAACTGGCCGTCGTCGAGGCGAAGCGCGCGCGCGAGGCGGGTATCGCGGTCCATGCCGTGGGAATCGGCGACGACGACAAGGGGGCCTTGATCCCCATCGACCGCAACGGTCAGCGGACCTATCTCAAGTATGAAGACGAGCAGGTTTGGTCGAAGCTGAATCCGGTGCGGTTGAAGGAGATCGTCGCGGCGGGCGGCGGCGAATATCAGCCAAGCCGTCAGGTAACACCTCGCCAGCGCACGCTGGAATGGCTTTACACGGAGCGGCTCGCGCCGAAAGAGGAACGAACGAACGAAGACCGCAAAGTGGCCCGTCAATATGCACGATCGCACTGGTTCTCGGCGCTGGCGCTGGCGCTGTTGCTGATGGAGTGCGTGGTGTCCGAGCGGCGAGGCGGAGCGAGCCGGCGTAACGCGAAAGCCGAAGGGGCACGGGAATGACTCATCAACGATCGGTTGTTCGAAATCGCCGTTGCATCGCATGCCGCGCTGCCGTGCTGGTCGTGATGGTGCTGGCCGGATTCCAATCCAGCGTCGAAGCAGACGAAGCCGCGCGGAAGGCGTACGACGCCGTGAAAGAGGGGAACCAGCTGCTCGCCGAGGAGAAATTTGTTGAGGCGTTGAAGGCATACGACAGGGCAGCCGCGCTCTCGCCGGATTCGCCGCAGGTGGCCTACAACCGCGGATTGGCGCTGTATCGCCTCGGCAAATTCGAAGCCGCGCGCAAGGCGTTTCAGGATGCAATCAAGCCGAGCCACCCCGAGATCGAGGCGCGAGCCAAATACAACCTCGGGCGCACGGCCCATGCCGAAGCGATGGAACATGCGAGCGAGCCGAAGCAGGCGATTGAGGATCTCTCGCGCGCGATCAATTTCTATCAGGACGCCCTGCGACTTGATCCCAAACAAACCGATCCCGACGCCCAGAAAAACCTTTCGCTGGCCGAGCGCCTCCGCGCGTACTTCCAGAAACGCCTCGAGCAGCAGCAGCCTCCGCAACCGCAGCCATCGTCCCAACCTTCCAGCCAGCCGCAGGATCCGCAACCGCAGCCGACAACGTCGCGTTCGCAGACCAGCCAGCCCGCATCGCAGCCGACGTCGGGAAAGTCAGAATCAGCGGACGAACCTGAAAAAAACGAGCAGGAATCGCAGGAAGGAAGCGAGGGGCAGGAGCAGAATCAGGATGGGGAGCAGGACGATTCAGAGTCGCAGAAGGGTAGCGATCAGAAAGAATCAGAGTCCCAGAAGCAGCCTAGCGCGGATAGGCAAGACGGTTCCGATCAGGCATCGGGTCAGCAGGACGAAACGCAGAAGGAGCAGAAGTCGTCGGCCAATCCGGAGCAGAAGACGGACCGCGACGATAGACTACGCGAGGAAGAGATTCAGCCGATGCTTCAAGAGGCGCGCGACGCGGAAAAGGCACGACGCGAGGCGCGGCGGATGAAGATGATGCGCCAGCGCGGGCGCACGGCGGTTCCCAAGGATTGGTGATGCGGCGATCAGCTTTCTTCATCAGAATGTTCGCGCTGATCACAGCGATTCCCGCCGCGTGGGGGACGACGCCGGTCCGCGCGCAGGAAATCAGCGCGAGCATCAACACGACGCAGGCGCTGATGGGGGAGACGCTGATTGTTCAGGTGCAGGTCAAGAACCCCAAGCAGGCCTCCGCTCCCGAAGCGCCGAAGACGGACGACTTCGAAATTCAAATGTCCGGCGCCGGGCCGCAGCAATCCAGCTCCACTTATATCATCAACAACAAACGATGGACCGATGTGACGTACACCTACACCTTCACCGCACGGCCAAAACGGGCGGGCCGGCTGGTGTTGCCGCCGTTTCGCTTTCGCGAGGGTGGGGCGGTCTTCGCGACCGAACCGATCACGGTACAGGTCAGCCGGCACATCGGCGGTGAGTTGTTGCTGGCGGAAGTGCAGTCGCGTCTGACGCGTGCCTACGTCGGCCAGCCGGTCGACCTGACGCTGGAGGTGTGGGTCAAGCAATACGAGCGGGACGGATTTCGCCTCGACGTGAGCGACATGTGGACGCTGCTGATGCGCAATCAGCAGCTCAACTCGCTCGGCGTGTTCGAGAAAGTAGCAACGCCCAAATGGAAGCCCGGCCAGCGCACCGACGAAGCCGGCAAGACGCACGAGTACTTCGTGTACCTGCTGGAGACAACGGTCTACCCAGAGCGGCCCGGGCCGTTCGACTTCGGCAGCATCGCGCTGGGGATGAATTATCCCATCACATTGCGGCGCGATGTCTTCGGGCGAATCTCCATCGATCGCGATCGCGTGGTGCAGGTGACGGCAAAGACGCCGAGCCTGGAAATCCTCCCGGTCCCAACTCAAGGTCGGCCCGCGGACTTCAACGGGGCCATCGGCCGATTCACCGTCACGGCGACGGCCAAACCAACGGAAGTAGCCGTCGGCGATCCGATCACGTTGACCTTGGCAATCCGCGGCAGCGGCACGCCATTGGAACGACTGAGTGCGCCAAAATTGGCAAACGTCAGTGAATTGACGAAGGACTTCGACGTGCCCCTGGAGTCCCCCGCTGGTGAAGTCGAAGGCGATCGCAAGCTGTTCTCCGTCACCCTTCGCCCGCTGCGCGAAGACGTGACGCAGATTCCGTCGCTCCCGTTGAGCTACTTCGACCCGGACACCGAGAAGTTCGCCACGGCAAGAACCAAGGCACTCCCCATCCGCGTCAAGCCCGCCGAAAAGCTCGCGCTGCCGACGCAGCTCGGCTCACCCGGCGACGCGCGCCCCATGATCGCCCAGCCGACCGAGGCCACCGAAGGTCTGATCGCCAATTTCACCAATCCAGCCGATGTCCTTGTAAACCAGAGCCTCTCCGTCGGACCGGCAGGATGGAGTCTTCTAACGGCATGTCCTCTTGCATACGTGGCGGCATGGCTGGCGACGCGCCGCTTACGGCGTCTGGCGAGCGACGACAAAGTTCGGCGCTCATCCCAAGCGTATGGTACGGCCAAACGCAGACTGGCGTCAGGTGCGAACGACGACCCGGCCTCGCTGCGAACGGCTTTGTCGGCTTACATTGCCGACAAGTTCAGAAGCGATGGCACGGGCCTGACCCGCGCCGAGGCGGTGGCGTTGCTTCGGGCGCGCGGCGTCAAAGACGAGCTTGTCTCGGAGGTGGATCGACTGTTGGAAGCCCTCGAAACGGCGGAGTACGGCGGTGGACTGGCGGCACAGGACGCCAAGGACATCGGGCCCATGCGGGTTCGCGCGATCATTGATACGTTGGAAACGGTACGCGTGCGATGAAGCGATTGAGCTTGGTAATTGTGGCCGTTCTGATGAGCGTGTTGCCCGCGCGGGCGCCGGCGCAAGCACGGACGTCGCCGCCGGAGACTCCCGTTGAACGCGCCGCCCTGACCAACGAGAGCCTTTTCGAAGCAGCCCTGCGAAGCTACGAACAGGGCATCGCGCAAGGCGGCGGCACCAATCCGCAATCGCGCCGGCTTCTCGAAGAGGCTCTCGAAGGATTCGTGGAGTTGACGCGCCGCGGCATTCGCAACGGCCGGCTCTACTTCAACATCGGCAACGCGCACATGCAGTTGGGCGAGCTGGGCGAGGCGATTCTCAACTACCGAATTGCGCTGCAATTGGCCCGCGGCGAACCGGCGATCCTTCACAACCTCGATGCCGCTCGCAAACTGCGCCGCATGACGTTTGCCCGGCCGACCGTCAGCGTCGTGCGCGACACGCTTTTCGCCTGGCACGATCACACGTCTCCCGCTTCACGCCTGCGCGTCGCCCTGGGAGCCTACGGCTGCTTCTGGCTGTTGCTGCTGATTGGTTTGCGCACAGGGCGGCGACCTGCGCTGGTCTGGTCCTGCCTCTTCACGGGCCTCATCGCGCTGGCCGCCGGCGGCAGCGTGGCCTACGAACAGATCACCACCGCGCAAGGCCGCGAAGGCGTCATCATGCAATCGGAAGTCGTGCTGCGCAAGGGAAACGGCCAGTACTACGATCCCGCGCTCATCCAGCCGCTTCCGGAGGGCGTGGAATTTCGCGTGTTAGCGTCGCGTGAAGATGTATCCGGCGCGACGTGGTACCAGATTGAACTGCCGGACGGCAAGGAGGGCTGGCTCCCGGCCGATGCGGTTCGCCTGATTGGACTCGATTCACCGAGCGGGTAGGATGTATCGGAGACGCACGCGAACGCGCGTGTTCCGCATTCGCCGTGCCCGGCACGGAAGCGGTGGGGCGATTGATTTGAGGATTTCCCATGGCCACGCAGCCAGCAAGCAAACCATCCGGGCCGCTTTCCGGTGTGCTGGGGTTGATTGTCTTCATCGTACTTCTCGGGACGGCCGGATTCTTGAGCTATCGCACGCTGACCTCGGCCGAGCCGGCCGCGCCCCGATCCATCGACCGCGATTTTGTCTGCTCCGAGACAGGCAAACATTTTCGATATGCCTTGCAGATAGGGGAGTCGTGGCCGATCCCGTCGCCTTTTTCAAAAAAGCAAACAGGCTATCCCGCCGAACGCTGCTACTGGACGCGCGAGGGAAAGCGCAAGTCCGAACCCACCTACATCATTCTCAACGAGATGTTGAACAAACCCGGCGACACCATCTGTCCCGACTGTGGCCGAATCGTGATTGGCCACAACCCCGAGCCGCCCATGAGCGTGCCGCTCGCCGATGCGCCAACGTCGCAGTCAGCGCCCCCAACCGCCGCGTCGCCGGCGTCGCAAACGGCCCCGGTCGGTTCCCAACCCGCCAAGCCTTGACTCAAGACCGGGCTTATGCATCGCAATACATGGTGAATTGCACGGCGCACCGCCTGTGCTCGACGCCGATGGGGGATTGTCCCTACACTTTCCCTCCGCGCGGTGTGTTGATCGCAGCATGATGAATCGCCGAAGGCGGGAGGAGTGGCTCGGCGGGGAGCGCGGCGATTACCACGAAGGAGCTTGCAGCACCAATGGAATTCTGGCTGTGGGGTGGATTTGTCGCGTTCGTACTCATTATGCTCGCCCTGGACTTGGGTGTGCTGAATCGCAAGGCCCATGTTGTCAACACGCGGGAGGCGCTGATCTGGGCGGGGTTCTGTGTCTTTCTCGCGCTGATGTTCAATGTCTTTCTGTACTTCGCCTACGACCGCAACTGGTTCGACATCGCCACGCGCGGCGGCACGCTCTCGGGCAAGGCGGCCGCGATGCAGTTCTTCACCGGATGGCTGATCGAACAATCGTTGAGCCTCGACAACATTTTTGTCATCGCGCTGATTTTTCAATACTTCTCGGTGCCGCGCATTCACCAGCACCGCACGCTCTTCTGGGGCATCATCGGCGCGCTCGCCATGCGCATGGCGATGATCCTCGCCGGGGCGGCGCTCATCCAGCGATTCACCTGGACCATCTATGTGTTCGGGGTTCTGCTATTATATACAGCTGTAAAGATGTACCGCTCGCAGGACGAGGCCGTCGAGCCGAATCGCAACCCGCTGGTGAAGCTGGCGCGAAAGCTGTACCCCGTCACGGACGAATTCCACGGCGAGAAGTTCTTCGTACGCGTGGATGGCCGCCGGGCGATCACGCCGCTCTTTCTCGTCCTGCTGGTGATTGAGAGCACCGACCTGCTGTTCGCGGTGGATTCCATCCCGGCGATCTTCGCGATCACCAAGGACCCCTTCATTGTGTTCACGTCCAATGTTTTCGCGATTCTGAACCTGCGGTCGCTCTATTTCGTATTAGCCAGTATGCTGGAGAAGTTCAAGTATCTCAAGCCGAGTCTTGTCTTCGTGCTGGCATACGTCGGCGTCAAGATGCTGGTGTCGCATCACTATCACATTCCGACGGCGTTCTCGCTGGCCGTCATCATCGGCATCCTCGCGGTCGGCATCCTCGCGTCGGTGATCAGCAGCCAGCGCGAGAAGAGCCGGAGCGCCTGATATGCTATTCAAGACCGCCAGACGACTGGTCATCATCATCGTCGGCTTCACGGTCGTGTTGATCGGCATAGCGCTGATCGTCCTGCCGGGGCCGGCGTTCCTGGTGATTCCCGCGGGCCTGGCGATTCTGGGTACGGAGTTTCTCTGGGCGAAACGGTTGATGAACCGCATCAAGCGCAAGACCGGGGCCGTGCTGGGGAAGTTCGAGACCGTTGTCTTCTGCCCGAACTGCGAGGCCGATCTGGTTGGCAAGCAACTCAAACCCGGCCATGTCTGCCCGGAATGCGACGCGCCGATATCGTCCGATACGGCTGACCGGGCCAATGCCGAGCAGGCCCGTCGAACGTCAAAGAACTGAATCGTCTTCTCGCTTCTGCGCGGCCGGGGCGGCGGCGGGGGAGGGGCGCCAGGCTCGCAATACTTCGTCCGGAATAGGAAATCGGTAGGCTTCGGGCTGCTCCACCCAGGGCGGCAGGGCGGGGCGGGGCAGGGGGTGATCTTCCAGCCGATGCTTCAACGTGCTGGCGCGGCGTCGGCCGGGGTAGGACTTGTGCGCCCAAAGCCTCCAGCACATGTCGATGACTTCATCGCGCAGCCTGACGACATCACGATTGCGACAGCAGTCAAAATAAACCCTCCCCGATCCGCATGGACACGGCGCTTCCGGTGCGATCCGCCCCAGGCGGAGATAGTGCTCGGCCAGAATCCGGTCGCGCTGCCGGACCCGCGCGGCCCGATTGACCAGCATGAGGCCAACCATCGCCGCTGTGCCGAACGCAACAAGCATCAGAACCAGGAACAGCGCTGGCATTGCATCGTCTGATGCCACGAATCATTCTCCTGCCGAGCGCCACGCCGCTCCGCGTCACTCTCGCGCGGGCCACGGGTACGCGACGACGCTGCGATGGCCGTCGCGATCCACGGCGCGAATGCCGAAGACGTAGTGGTCTTTGGATAGTTCGTGTGTGTAGCTTGAAACCAGACCGACCGGTCGAGACGCCTCCCACGTCGGAGCGCTGGTTCTGCGCCAGACCACTTCGTATCCGGCCAGGTCCGGCTCTTTGCCGAGATCCCATGCGAGCGTCGTCGTGTTTTCGAGTTTGGCCGTGATGACCCGCGCATTGGCGGGCGGCGCCGGCGCGAGGGCCAGCGATGCCAGCGCTGCGGCGTTTACACGAGCGACGCGCGTCAGGTAGGCGAAGTCCACGTGTTCCACGACATCGCCATACGAGCGGCCGCCCTCGGTGCGCACGTTCTGATGCTGCCGGTCGTAGTTTTCCTGCATCTCGGTGATGCGGATCGCCGGGTATCCCTGTTCGCTGAAGGCCGTGTGATCGCCGCCGCGAAGGAAGCGATCTTTGCGATACACCAGCATCGTCTCGAATGCGGGCATGTAACGGCACGCGGTCTCTTCGAAATATCGCGCCAGCTGTCGCGCGGGGGAATCGCTTTCCGCACCGATGGCGATGCGAATCTTGCGGTCTTCCTCCGATTCCTGCGCCGGTATGCCCTCGCTGAAGACCCGCACACGCCGATCATCCCGAACGCCCAGCGTGTTGATCGAGTTGCCGACGATGTCGTTCGTGATCATGCCCGCGATGTTCGCATTCCGCAGGCGGTACTGCTTCGCCAGAAACCGTGAACCGACGAGGCCTTGTTCCTCGCCGGCAACGCAGGCAAATACGAGCGTCGCGTCGAACGCATGACGCGACATGACCCGCGCCAGCTCCATCACCACCGCGACGCCGCTGGCATCGTCGTTCGCTCCCGGCGCGTCGGACGCGGCGTCCTTCGGGTCGCTGGGGATCGAGTCGTAGTGTCCGCTGATCAGATAGATGCGGTCTTTCGAAGCAGGATCCGCACCCGGCAGCGTCGCCAGAATGTTCACGACTTCCACGTCTCGAAAGACGCGGTTGCCGTCGGCCTTGGCGGTGAAGGATTGGGCCTCGACGCTTAATCGCCCGCCGGACTGGGCGGCGATCTTGTCCATTTCGGCTTTGATCCAGCGCCGCGCCGCGCCGATGCCACGGAATTCACTTTGGGTCTCGCTCAACGTGTGCCGCGTGCCAAAGGACGCGAGCTTCTCCACGGTCGCGCGGAGGCGGTCCTGCGATATTTCAGCGACGATCTGTCGCACCTGCGGATGGCCGCCCGGCGCGCAGCCGACGACAACCAATAGCGGCGCGCACAAGAACGGCAACAATGCTCCGGATATACGATTACGTTTCCTTGCCAAGCAGTTCGAGCGCATAGCGGTGTGCGGATTCCCGGGTGGACAGCTCGCCGTTGAGTTGAGCATAGTACACTTGATCAAGCACTTTCTTGTAAATGGGGCCGCGCGGCACGTTCAGCCGCGCCAGGTCGTCGCCGGTCAGCAGAGGTCTGGGCGCGACATCCTGCTGGGGAATGGCGCGGATGCGAGCCCGAATTCGCCGGTACGGTGCCAACGATTGCTCCGTGGCTCGGAGCCGTGCTGCGAACATCGAAACAAGATCGCCGAATGCTTCGTGCGCCATGAGCAGCTTCAAGTCCGCCAGCGTCAGCCGGCCAGGTTCATTCAGCGCATTCTGCTTTTCGTGCACCCACGTGACCGTTCGCCGCGTTTGATTGCTGCATCGAAGCGCATCGCAAGACTCGCCGACCTTCGCGCGCGACATGGCGTGGAGTACGACTGCGAGACAGAGATCGGCGCTGCTTCGTACCGGCAATTCGCCCAGCCAATCTTCGATCAGGTTTTCGTGACCGCGCAGGGCCTGCGCTTGCGGCCACAGATGAAACAAGACCCCGCTGCGATGAAGCAACGAGAACGCCTTCGCCCGGCGGGGATGCTCGAACATGGCGATCAGCTCGGTCCAGATGCGTTCGGGGCTGATTCGCGCGATCGCCGGAGCATGTTCGCGCATCGCTGCCCACGTCCCACGCTCGATCTCAAAATCAAGCCGGGCCGCGAATCGTATCGCGCGGAGCAAACGAAGATGGTCCTCGGCAAACCGGCGATCCGGTGATCCAATCGCACGAATCACGCGACGCTTCAGGTCGTTCTGCCCGTCGACGTGGTCGATGACGCATCGCGCGATCGGATCATAAAACATGCCGTTGATCGTGAAATCGCGCCGCGCCGCATCGTGCCGCGCGTCGGTGAATCGCACGGCGGCAGGGCGGCGGCCGTCGGCGTAGTCCCCGTCGGTGCGAAAGGTCGCCGTCTCGATGGCGTACGGCCCGATTCGAACCAGGACGACGCCGAACTTCGCGCCGACTTGCTGCGTCCGCCGGAACAGACGGATGACCTCGCGCGGCTCTGCCGAGGTGGCCACGTCGTAGTCGTCGGGCCGTTTGCCCAGCAGCATGTCGCGCACGCAGCCGCCGGCGAAGTAGGCGACATGGCCCGCCGTTTGCAAGGCGCGGACGACCCGCAGCGCCGCGCCGCGGGGCGTGAGCGTCTGTCGTTCGGCAGGTGAAAGTGGCCGAGCAGGGCGGGAGGACATGGCATCAATGCGGGCGGCTTACGCTCCCTCAACAGCAAATGGTCGGTACAAGGTGATGGTCATCGTACCGTAAGAGCGAGCTTCGTGGGCATGCCAACGGCCGGCCATTCGCGGCGGTGCGGAAAAGCGAATATCGTGCCGCCAGACCAGGGTCGAATCGGCTTCGATCGGCACCTGGTCTCCAAGCCGCTCGAACACTCGGACAATCGGCGCGCCGGCCTCGACTTTCTCACTCAACGGATAGGGCGGATCAACGAAGATGAGACCATACGCGCTGTTTGGCTGCGGCGGTCGGGCCAGGAGCGTCTCGGCAGCCGTGGGGACAACGGTCGCGCCGTTGATTTTCAGCGCCTGGAGATTTTCACGCAGGCATTGAAGCGCAGCCGGATCGCGTTCTACGAATGTCACCGAAGCGGCTCCGCGCGAAACCGCTTCGATTCCCAGCGACCCTGCGCCGCTATACAGGTCAAGCACGTGCAATGCCGGCAACTGCCCGGGCATCGCCAACCGCGCCCCCAGCCAGTCGAACAACGCGACTTTGACCCGATCAAGGATCGGCCTCGTCGCCAGTCCCGGCGGCGCAACAAGCGGCCGGCCACGATGTATCCCAGCGATGACGCGCATGCTCGGAGAGTATATCGCCTTGGCTGCGGCGGAGGCACGGCGCGAGTCGGTTTGACCCGTGCCCGAAGCGTTCATAGAATCGAGCCGTAGCGTGGCGTTGATCCAGTATTCATTATCCAACCGGCTCCCCGCATGGCCATTCAATCCGTCAAGGGCACGCGCGATCTTTATCCCGAACTGCTCGCGCCGATTCGCCGCATCTTTGATGTCTGGCGAAGCGTTTCGATCCGGCACGGCTTCCTCGAGTATGAGGGGCCGACGCTGGAGATGCTCGAGCTTTATCGGGAAAAGAGCGGCGACGAACTGGTCGGGCAGCTCTTTCGACTGACCGATGCCGGCGGGCGCGAGTTGGCGCTGCGACCCGAAATGACGCCGACGCTGGCGCGAATGGTCGCCGCGCGGATCAACGCACTGCCCAAGCCGATCAAGTGGTTCAGTATTCCCACGCTCTTTCGCGGCGAGAATGTGCAGCGCGGGCGGCTGCGAGAATTCTACCAGTGGAACATCGACGTGATCGGCGCGGCGGAACCAGCGGCCGATGCCGAATGCATCCTCGTTGGCATCGAAGCGCTGCGCGAACTGGGCCTGACCGCCAGTGATTTCTGCGTCCACATCAGCAATCGGCGATTAGTCTCCGCGATGCTGGAAGCCGTGAAGATTCCGAAGGAGGTCCACGGCCGCGCTTTCGCCCTGATGGACAAGGCGTCCTCCATGCCGGAGGCGGATTTCGCAAAAGTTTGGGACGCGGCCTTTTCGGAGCAATTGGCGGCGGACCGACTGCGCGCGGTGATGAGCGTGCCAGATCCGGTGCTGCTTAAGAGCGAACTCGGCCCGGCGGTGGGGGGAGGCGAGCTGGAAGACGCGATCCTGCAAACGGCCACGGTGCTATCCAACCTCAACGACTTCGGTGTCGGGGAGTATTGCCGGTTCGATATGCACATTGTTCGCGGGCTGGCGTATTACACCGGGCCGGTTTTTGAATTCTACGATCGTTCGCAGAACGAGCGGGCCATCTGCGGCGGGGGGCGCTACGATGATTTGCTCGGTAAGCTCGGCAAGTCGTGCGAGCCGGCGGTCGGCTTCGGCATGGGTGACGTCGTTCTGTCACTCCTGCTGGAGGAGCGCGGTTTGTCGAAGCCGCAACGCGCCGAGCAGGTTGTGTTTGTGGCCGATGCCGACCCCGCTTGCCGCGCGCACGTTTATCACATCGTGGCGGCGATCCGCCGGTGCGGCATTCCCGCGGATTTCGTTTACACGCACCAGCCCCTGCACAAACAAATGAAGACCGCCGACAAACGCGGCGCGACCACGGCGATCATCCTGGGCGATGAAAGCGGCGATGGGGGGGCGACGGTGCAGATCAAGGATATGAAGAAGGGGACGCAGCGCTCCGTCTCGATGGAAGCCCTCTTGCAGGACCCGCGCCGCGCACTGGAGGGCGCCCCGTGACCCCGCGTCGTAGCCATTACGAAATGGCGTTCGAGAGTTACCTCAATCAGCGCGGCACGGCGTACGTCGCGGTGGAGGATGTCAAGCATCTCGCCGGGAAAGGGCGGACCGGGGCGAAGGCGTTTGATTACATCATTTATCCGCCGGGCAGCGGGCCTTGCCTCGTCGATGTCAAAGGCCGCAAGATCGCCTCGCGCAAGGCCGCCGAGGATTGCCGCACCAACAACTGGGTCACGCGCGGCGACCTGGACGGCCTGGCCCTCTGGCAGGAGGCGTTTGGGCCCGATTGCAAAGCGATGTTCGTCTTCGCCTTCTGGCTGGCGGGACTGCCGCAGGAGACGCAACTGGTCATCAACGGATCGCCGCTGTTCAACTTCGCGGGACGTCGCTACAGCTTCTGGCTCGCGCCGCTGACGGAATACGCGGCGCAGGTGAAGGTACGTTCCATGCGATGGGATACCGTCAGCGTGCCGCGTGAACAGTTCGCGACGTTGAGCAAGCCCCTTGAGAAATGCTGGCTGGCCGCGCCATGTTGAAACCCGATGTTGCGGGGCAGGCTCATGGCGATACAATTCCAGCATGGCGCAACGGCGAATCAGCAAGACGGCGAGGCGGTGGCATCTGTTAGCTTGGACGATGGTCCTTTTGCTGGCGGTCACGACGGCATTCGCGCAGACCGATGATCCGGCAATCAAACCGATCAACGTGGACAAGCTCCCCGCGTCTCGACCGCTCGTCGAGTATGCACTGGCGGGAGCGTTCCTGATCGGCGCGCTGGCCATCGCCTTCAAGCCGAGCAAGCGAACGCCGCAGGAACAATAGACCCGAACAACAACCGGCCCTCAATCTGAACGGGGTGACATAAATGACAAAACGCGCGATCATCGTGCTGCTGGTGGGGGTCAACCTGCTGCTGTTGGCAACGCTGATTTTGTCTACGCCGCCAGGCTCACAGGCGTACGCCCAGGCCGCACCGCTGGCACAGAACTACCTCATGGTGGCAGGGCAGATTCGCCGCGGCCAGGACGCTCTGTACGTCATCGATCTCGCCTCGCGGCGGCTGCATGTGTTTGTTACCAGTCGTGCACAGAATGACCGCAAGGTGTTCCACGCCGGCGTGCGGGATCTTCAGCGCGAATTTCGCGGGGCGGTTGGCAAATAAACGAATTGTGTTCCATTGGCAGCGCGCCGACGACGCCGCCTAAGTTTGAATTCAGAGGATTGAACTCCATGAACGACAGCAAGAACCTTGCGATTGGCGTCTTGTCGATCACCGGCGTCGTCCTGCTGGCGGCCGTGATCCTTGCCACATCGGGCGTACAGAATCCGGTCCAAGCCGTCGGCATGCTCGACCGCGGCGGGGATTACATCATGGTCACCGCACAGTTCAGCGAGAACGACGAGATCGTGTACATCACCGACGCCGCCGCCCAAATCACCAACGTGTACAACTACGACACGACCCGACGGGAACTGATTCTCTGGGATCAGATCGACCTCAAGCGAGTGCTGGGCGCAGCTCGGCCGTAGGCGAAGCCACTCGATCAGACGAGTACGTCAAGAATCTTTCGCATACAACTGCTCATTTGCCCCCCCTGTTTGACGTCCCATAATGACTGTTATGTTGCGTTCAATGGTGGGGCGGCTAGTGTACTGACACAGCGATGAATCCAGCTTCAAACCTGCCATTTTCCTCCAGGCCGAACCGCCCAAGTGCCACATCCGGCCTTGATGGAACGGATGCCGAATATCGCGTGTTACCCGCCGAGGCGGGATATGACCTCTGGGCCGAGATTTATGACGAAGAAGACAACCCCCTGATCCAGTTGGAACAGCCCCGCGTCATCGCCCAGATGGGTGACGTTCGCGGGCTGACCATTGCGGACGTCGGTTGCGGGACCGGTCGGCATACGCAATGGCTGGTGGCGGCCGGGGCGAGTGTGATCGGATTGGATTTCTCGCGTGGCATGCTGGAAAGGGCGCGGGCCAAGCCGGGCTGTGCAAACGTGGATTTTCGGCAGCATGACCTGTCGGCCCCCCTTCCATTCACGGACAGCGAAATCGACCGGATTGTCTGTGGCCTGGTGCTGGAGCACGTTTCGGAATTGGGTTTCGTGTTTGCGGAGTTTCGCCGTGTGCTGCGTCCGGGCGGTTTCGCCGTGGTCTCGAATCTGCATCCAGCGATGATGCTCCGGGGAGTGTCGGCGCGGTTCACCGATCCGCGGACGGGCGTTCAGACTCGGCCGCGCAGTTGTACGCACACGATCAGCGACTACGTGAACGCGGCGTTGCAGGCGGGCCTGGCGTTGGATCATTTGAGCGAGCACGCGGTCGATGCGGCGCTGGCGGCGCGTTCGCCGCGATCGGAGAAGTACCTGGGCTGGCCCCTGCTGCTGCTGATGCGAGCGGCGCGGCCGATTGAATAACTTTTACTAATAGCTATTATATGAATACAATTGACATAAGACGAAAGACTATAGTCTTACTTATGGCGGGAGGGTTGGGCTGCGCGCCGCGGCCGGGCGCCGCGCCGACGCCATCCCAAACTGCCCCCACGCCCCACGCCGCCGGCCGCTTCGACCAGCTTTACGATCGCACAACCCGACGATTCGTACACGCGGACTTTTACAAACCCGATCCATCGCACGAAGCCGATCCCCTGTTTCCGCTTGCTCCGCTTATTGTGATCGAGCGAACCAATTCCAACCCCGGCGCAGCCGACTGGTCGGGCGGGAACCTGCCCCCCCTGGTGCTGCATACCGCGGAGGCCGAGATCCATTTCGGCCCTGTGCTTAGGCGCCAGATCCTCTTTCAACGACAACCTTTTCTCGCCCAGCACCGAACCAACGCCTCCACAACGACCGAGATGCTCATCAGGCCGCCGGTGGTTCGATTTACCCTGACAGAGCTTGGTGCTCCGATGATCGCCGAAATCCTGCCAGCATCATCAGGAGAATCGGCCGGGCCGCTGGTGGTTTTTGTGAGCCGAACTCTGGAAGACGCGGCCCGGCGGCAATACGGGTCGCCGCTCCCCCACCGCCGCTACGCATGCGAACCGCCGATTGAATCCGTACCCGAAATTGTCGTAGCCGGTGTATTTGAGGATCCGCCGGTCGTGTCCGGCCCCTACTTGTACTTTGCCGAGGATCAGCAAACGCTGACCAAGGTGATCTGTCGCTGCTCGCCTTCGCAAGTCGGCGATTTCACCGCCAACCAGTACTACCAATTATCGCCGCTGACAAACGCTGCACACCTTGATGGCGTGTTTTCATTCACCGATCCCTCGCCGCTCACCGAGATACTCCGCCTGCCCGACGCATTGCCCTAATACGACTCATGCCGTCGCGGGGTCGCGTCCTTCCGGATCAAGCCCGAAGGTGCGAATGGCGTCTTCGACGGCTTTCGCATCGATCGTACCTCGCGCCACCAGTTGATGCAGCGCGGCCACCACGATCGACTCGGCATCCACCTCAAAATGCCGCCGCAGGTCTTCTCTCGCCTCGCTGCGGCCGAATCCATCGGTGCCCAGCGGACAGAACCCCGCCGGCGCCCATCTCGCCACTTGCTCCGCCACGGTCTTGACGTAATCACTGGCCGCCACGATGGGCGCCGGATCCGATGCCATTTGCTGCTCGAAATAGCCTCGCCGCGGCTTGGCCGATGGATGTAGTCGATTCCACCGCTCCGCCGAAAGCGCGTCTCGCCGCAGTTGCAGGTAACTCGTCACGCTCCACACATCCGCCACGACCTTGTACCGCTCCGCGAGGATCGCCTGCGCCCGGATGACTTCGTTCAGGATCGCTCCGCTGCCCAACAGATGCACGTGCGGCCAGTTTCGTTTACGTTCGCCGCGCTGGTAGAGGTACATGCCGCGAAGAATACCCTCTTCGCAGCCTCCGGGCATCGCCGGCATCACGTACGGCTCGTTGCCAATGGTGATGTAATAAAACACGTCTTCCTGTTTCTCATACATTCGGCGAATGCCGTCACGGATGATGACCGCCAGCTCGTACGCGAACGCCGGGTCATACGTCACGATGTTCGGCACCGTACTCGCAAGCAGGTGGCTGTTGCCATCCTGATGCTGCAAACCCTCGCCGGCAAGCGTTGTGCGACCGGCCGTCGCGCCCATGAGAAACCCGCGACCACGCATGTCGGCATGCGCCCAGATGCTGTCGCCCACACGCTGGAATCCGAACATCGAATAAAAAACGAAAAATGGAATCGTGTTGACGCCGTGCGTGACGTACGCGGTGCCCGCGGCGCTGAACGATGCCAGCGAGCCGGCCTCGGTGATGCCTTCCTGAAGTATCTGTCCGTTGGTCTCCTCACGGTAATACATCAACTGCTTGCGATCGACCGGCTCGTACTTCTGTCCGAAGTGCGCGTAGATGGCGTACTTTTGAAACAGCGCGTCCATGCCGAACGTGCGCGACTCGTCAGGCACGATCGGCACGATCAGCCGCCCCACCTTTTTGTCTTCCAGCAGCCGTGCCAGGATGCGCACAAACGCCATCGTGGTTGAGACTTCGCGCCCCCCGCTGCCGCTGTAGAACTCGTTGAAGCATTTCTCGGACGGTTCCTCGAGCGGATGTGCCCGCACGACCCGCCGCGGGATGTAGCCGCCGAGCTTGGCGCGCTGATCACGAAGGTATTGCAGCTCAGGGCTGTTTTCCGGTGGGCGATAGAACGGCGCGTCTTTCAGATCTTTGTCCGAGACGGGGATCTCAAACCGGTCTCGGAAAACCCGCAGCTCTTCTTCGTTCAGCTTCTTCTGCTGGTGTGTGATGTTTTTGCCTTCGCCTGCCTCACCCAAACCGTAGCCCTTGATCGTCCGTGCGAGGATGACGGTCGGTTTGCCGTTCGGGCGCACGGCCCGGTCATAGGCGGCATAGACTTTCTCCGGGTCGTGCCCGCCGAGCCGCAGCTTTTGCAACTGCTTGTCTGAAAGATGCTCAACGAGTTGGAGCAATTTGGGATGCGTGCCGAAAAACTTTTCACGAATGTACGCACCCGTTTCGGTGCTGTACCGCTGCCACTCGCCATCCACGGTCCGCGCCATCAGCGCGGGCAGCAAATGGTCGGTGTCGGCCTCGAACAGCGGATCCCAGTCGTCGCCCCATAGCACTTTGATAACGTTCCACCCGGCGCCGCGAAAAGCGGCCTCCAGTTCCTGCACGATGCTGCCGTTGCCGCGAACCGGACCGTCCAGCCGTTGCAGGTTGCAATTCACGACAAAGATGAGATTGTCCAGCCCCTCGCGCGAGGCCAGGGTGATCGCACCCATGCTTTCCGGCTCGTCCATTTCGCCGTCGCCAAGAAAGGCCCAGACGCGACAGTGTTCGGTCTGCGCCAGCCCGCGGTCCTGAAGGTAACGGTTGAAGCGTGCCTGGTAGATCGCCGAGAGCGGGCCGAGGCCCATCGAGACCGTCGG
Organism: Planctomycetia bacterium; assembly: GCA_015200345.1. Classification (NCBI taxonomy): domain Bacteria; kingdom Pseudomonadati; phylum Planctomycetota; class Planctomycetia; species Planctomycetia bacterium. Next base: position 226,720 of record CP054187.1, read on the forward strand.
AAACTCCCAGAAATTCGGCATGAGCCAGGGGTGCGGATAACTGGACAGCCCGCCGCCGGGCTGAAGCTCGCGGCGGAAATTGTGCATCTGCTGCGCCGTCAGACGGCCCAGCAAATAGGCGCGTGCATAAATACCAGGCGATGCGTGCCCCTGAAAGTAGATCTGGTCACCGGATCGCTCCGGCGTGTTGGCTCGGAAGAAATGCTGAAAACCGACTTCCAGCAGCGTTGCCGCGCTGGCATACGTCGAAATGTGACCGCCGATTCCGCTGGAGCGACGGTTCGCACGAACAACGAGCGCCATGGCGTTCCATCGCAACAGGCTCTTGAGCCGCCGTTCGATCGCCCGGTCCCCGGGGTACTTCGGCTGCTGATCAACTGGAATCGTATTGACGTACGGTGTGTTCGCGCTGAAAGGAACCGGCATCCCCCGGGCGTAGGCGTAATCGCGCAGCACGGTCATCAGGTAACCCGCCCGGGTCTGCCCCTGATGAGCGATCACGGCGCGAAGCGAGTCGAGCCATTCCTGGGTTTCGACCGGGTCGGTGTCGAAGCGTTCAAAGTCATTCATCCAAGCAAGCCTTCCGGGGCGGGATTGGTCACTGCCTCCGCCGCAGCGGTGGATTGTATGAAAAAAACGGCGCGGCGGTAGCGTCCCGCCGGAGGGGAATCCGAAAATCGTTCTTTCGCTACGACGCATGGAATGACCGCGTCGATGAATACGGCATGCACGCTTCCGCCCCACCGCGCCCGACCCGAATCGACGTCGCACGACCCAGTCTTGTTCCGTCGCCGATTCGGGGCTTGAAGAGCGTCGAGCCGGTACCCAGCTTACGCTCCGTGGGGCACGTTTCACCGACCGAAGCGGCGCAACAATCCCGGCGCTGGCGGACGTCGTTCTGTTGCATGCTGCTCGGTGCGGTTGTGTTCGTCGTTCACGCTCCCACGTGGGGCGATTGGATCGCGCTGACGCCCGACAGCTTCATGTTCCTGACCGCTGCTCGCAGCCTCGCGCAAACGGGCGCGCTGCCGCCCGAACAGCCGCAATGCCCTCCGGGCTTCTTCTATGTGCTCGCGCCCTTTCTGCGATTCAGCGACACGCCGTGGCTCGCGATTCGCATCGCGGCGTCGCTTGCATCCGCCGCTGCGGCGATAATGACGTACGTATTAATCAAGCGGCGATTGAGCCGGATCGACGCGCTGTTCGCAGGTCTCGCCGTCGCCACCAGTGGGTGTCTCCTTCAACAATCAGTGAACCTGTTGTCGGAATTCGCTTACCTGCCGTTCTCGCTGCTCGCACTCTGGCTGATCCGCCGCATGAGCGATGCTCTGCTCGCACCCGGACCGTACTGGAGGCGGGCGGCTTGGGCCGGCGCGGCGACGGCGGCATGCCTGCTTGTGCGGTCGATCGGCATCGGACTGCTGATCGCCGGAGCGGTGATGTGTCTCCTGCATATTCGAAAGTCCCCACGAAAGGCGATGGCGGCTCTCCTGCTCTTCGCGGCGCCGACCGCCCTGTCGCTCGGCGCATGGGAACTTCGCCAAGCGGCCTATCCTCCGACGCGCCATTACACCGACATCTGGTCAAGGCCGCTTTCCAGAGAACGACTCGACGTCTCCGGGCTGCGGCTCCAGGCCGAGCGGCTGTTTCGCTACGGCCCCGCGCGGCTTGACGCGCTGAAGTCGCTCGTCGTTCCAGAGCACGTCGGCTGGCGATTTTTCCAGTCGCCGTGGAATCATCCTACGTCATGGGCCATCGGCGGCCTGTTGATCGTCTGGTGCGCGGTGCGACTGCTCAAGCGCCCCGCCGCGGAAGACGCATATTTTCTCATCACACTCGGAATAATCTCGGTTTGGCCCTATCAGGAGGGCATGCGGCTGGCCGCCCCGCTGCTGCCGATTGCCTGGTGCTACGTCGTTGAAATCGTGGCCGCCGTGAGGCAGAGAATACACCAGTCAGGGCGAATCCGCCTCGCACATGGCACGATGTTGGCGGCAATCGTGATTGTCGCGTCCGCCGCCGCGTTGGAACGTGTCCACCTTCAGAAGTCATTTGCGATCCTCGCGGCCAAATCCTCCGCACGACTTGAATCCGGGCGCAATCTCGCCATTTGGCTTGACTCGCGCGTGCTGCCGGGCGCCGGTCTGATTTGTGTGACCGATCAGCAAAGCGACGCCAAACTGACCGCCATCGCGGCGAATTATCTCGGCCGTCGGGCGATTGCACAGTTTCGAGACGTGGACGGTGCCGAAGCGCAGGCTGTTCTCCGCGAACTGAAGCGCAACGGGCCGCTGCTGGTGGAAAGCTCAATCTTGGAACTTCGGCTTTCTTCTCCAACCGTTGCCTTGCGCCCCTCCTCCACCGCCGCCACTTCGCAGGCAACTGATGGATTCATACTTCTGTCGCCTAATCAGATCGAACATTGGCCCGAAAAGCAATAGATGAGTTGACAGCTCTGGTTGCGGCTTCGCCGTGACGGGGATGCGCTCGCCATCCTGCTCATGGTGCTGCGCCGGCCGCGACGGCCACCGCAGACCACTGACTATTACAAGCTCTTTCACCCCTCTCCCTTTCATACAACTGTTTAAAAACCCCTCTCCCTTTCATGCAAGCTCTCTCTTTCAAAACCCCCTCTCCCTTTCAGGGAGAGGGTCGGGGTGAGGTGAATCCTTTCGTTTGAGCTACTTTCCCCTCACCCAACCTCTCCCCAGGGGAGAGGAGTTTGAAACCAGTTTGCTTCGTTGAAAACATCTTGACTTCGAGGCGTTGATTTTGTAAACGCCGTTCATGGCGAAGAACACCAATCTCCTGCTGAACGTCGCAACGCTGAGCATGAAGGTCGCCGGGCGGTGCCTGCTGCCGTACGGCCACCCGAAGAGTCCGCATAAGTTCACGCAGCGGCAACTGATGACCTGCCCGGTGCTGCGGGCTTATACCAAGACCACCTATCGCGGGGTGATTGAACTGCTCGAAGCCTCGGGCCAGCTTCGCCGCATTCTGTGCATGGAGCGGCTGCCGCACTACTCGACGCTCAAGAAGTTCGCTGATCGCACGGTGATTCCGGAGATTCCTGGATTCCTGCTGCAAGAGATTCTGCGTGAGGTGGGTGACCAGAGCGACGAAGTGGCGATGGATTCGACGGGTCTGGAGACCTCGTCGGCCAGCGCTCACTACGTCAGCCGCAGCGGGCGGCAGCGCCAGCAGTACGTGAAGGTGTCGGCGTCTGTGACCTGCAAGAGCATGCTGGCGGCGGGTCTGGTCGTCGGCTGGGGCCGGGCAACGACAAGGCTGAAGCGCGCTGGCTCCTGACGGAAACCGCCCAGAAGCTGCGCCCGAAGTATTTGTACGCGGATGCCGGCTACGATGCGGAGTGGGTTCATACGTACTGTCGTGAGACGTGGGGCGTGCGCAGTTACATCCCGCCGGCGGTGCATCGCCGCGATGGCGGCGTGAACGGTCGCTACCGATCGCAGATGACGCGGCTGCCGAAGCGGTATGGTCGTCGCTGGCATGTCGAGTCCTTCTTCAGCGGGCTCAAACGCACCATGGGATCGCACCTGAACGCCCGCACAGAACGCGGTCTGTTCACCGAAGCAGCGATCCGCGTCCTGGCCTACACCCTCCGGCGATAGCCGGGGGCAAATTCGCAGCAGATGTTGTCAACAGAGCAAAACCAGTTCTAGCCATTGTCCACTGGCCGCTGCCCTGCGGCCCTTTGCTCACGGCTGACGGTTCACGGCTACTGTCTGAACCACGGCTCACGGCCACGACTTGGCACACGACCTACGACTCACGGCTATTGGCTCACGGCTTCTGGCATACGACTGACGGTTCACGGCTTCTATCCGGCACACGGCCACTGCTTCTACGTGGCGTGCGGTTACCGGCGGCGGGCACAGGGCTTATGGCAAATCGCAAACAGTCCGAAAATTTCCCTTGACACGCCTTCGGCAACTGTGTTATACTGCTGTCATCTTGTGGAGGCGGGCTTGCCGCCCACCGGGCAATCGGGCGGCCAGCAGTGTGCCATTGGCGCGTCGTTGGACGCAGGAGGCCCAACCAATGGACCGACGTAGCACGCTTCGACCCGTAGCTGTTCTCTCTCTCTCTCTCTCTCTCTCATGCTCTGCGCGCTGACCATTCGATCCACGGTCGCTGAAGACCCGCCACCGGGCGGCAATACCGAGCCGCCGTACGGACAGCCGCTGTGTGGCGCGGTGCCGGTGGAGGGCACCCCGGTCTTCACAGGCGCCATGGGCTGGGCCAAGTACGCATTTCACAACCCGCCGCAGAACTACAACCCGAACACTTGGTATGAAGTGACCCACCCAGGGGATTATCTTCCGGGCGTAGAGACGCCCATTCAGCACACGCTTCGCTACGCCATCGAACAATTGACCGGCCCGCGGAATATCAAGGTGCTGGTCAACGGGACCATCAAGCTCAAGAGCCGGCTTAGCATGGATGACCAGTCTTACGTGAAAATCACCGGCGAGTACGCCACCGGGATCGGCCCGACGGTGACCGGCGACGAGTTCCGCATCAAGGACTGCAACAACATCGTGCTGCGGTACCTGCGCTTTCGCTCCGCCGAGGACCCGACAAGCTACCACTGTGCCCGTTCGCTGCTGATCCTTGGCGAGGACGAAGGCTGCAACGACATCATCGTGGATCACTGCTCCATCGGCGCATCGCGTGATGACAACATCTCTGTCTATGGCAAACTTTGCCGCGTCACGGTCCAGAACTGCATCATCGGCGGCGGGGTTATGAGCATTTCCAAAGCCGGGATCGGATCAGGAGGACTGGCCTCAAATGAACACGAGCGATTGACCTATTGTCGGAACCTGATCACGAACACCAAGGAGCGGCAGTTGCACTTTTCCGGCCATGGAAGAGTCGATTTTTTCAATAACGTGGTGTCGATCAACAAATGGGCGATTGAACTTGCTTCGGATAACGGAACGGACAGCCCCAAGATCAACATCATCAATAATCAGTTTGAAACAGCCAACGCATGGACGCGCGGCACCTACTTTGAAGACCCCATCCGTGCCAGAATCATCAATGCGCCGACCAACCCGCCGACTTCCTATTCCGCGCATTTGCCGAAGAGCACGAACGAACATTCAATCTTTGTCAGTGGCAACCGTTACCGCCGATACAATCCTGTCGAATCACAATATGAAGAGCCGTACCTGCTCGAGGATTTTCCCCAGTGGGCGATGACGTACGACTTCAACAACAACGCCGGCCATTCAAATCCGCTGCCGGGTGAGACCGATTTCCCGACGGTCCTTGCAAAGTCGACTGCCTTCGACATGCCAAGCGACACGATCCTCGACACGGAGGACGTGAAGGATCACGTGTTGGCCAACGCGGGATGCCGGCTGCCGGTGAGCGGCCAAGTCCTGGACGAACATGATAAGGACCTCGTCGACGCCGCCGAAGTCGGCGACCGATTGTATAAAGAAGACGAGGGGGACAACAACGGCTTCCCCGGAACACCAATTTTGGTCTCGCCCGCGGACGAAGCCACTGGCGTCTCGACGACCGTCACGCTCTCGTGGGCCGCGAGCGATGAGACGAATTGCTATCTAATTGCATTTGGAACTTTGAACCCACCCTCAATCAATCACGCATGTCAAGTATCGGATCCTTGTTGCGCGACTCCGACGCAATGCTGTACACCGGACACGGAATTTGAGCTTTCTGGCTTGCAGCCGAACACAACTTATTACTGGCAGGTGTACGCCAAGAACCCGTGCAGCATTGTTCCCAGTGCCAACGTTCGATCATTTACAACGGGGTCCTAATCCATGGAGGCTTCGACCATGCTCTTGCGTCATACGTGCAGCATTCTCTTTTTCACCCTTGCATTCGCCAATCCGAGTTTCGGAGTAATCTGGGTTTGGCAGAATGCCGAACCGCTTACATCAAATACGTTTGTCCAGTCTCAGGGTAACCTTGGTTCGTCCCTGTTTCTTCGCTGTGACGCGACGGCTGAACTATGCAAGTGGCGAATCACGACGCGAATGCGCGTCGATAGTGGTTACTCAACCGCCTACTCGCTTTGGATCCGCGACCCTGCCGGGGCGGCCACCCAGTTAAGCATCTCCGAGACCAGCTTCGTCGGTGCGCCGCACGCAACCACGCTCGTGAATCAGGAGAATACAGGGTTCTACCTGTCCAACATCTTCGCGACTGTTCTCAACGGCGACCACGTCATCCCCGCCGGGCCGACCATCTACAACCTGCACAGTTACGTTTTGACGTCGCAGGCCGGTATTGCCCCCGGTACGCTTACACAGCTCCGTGGCGGCTCGGACGGATTCTTCGGGTTCGAACCCGCCGATCCATTTGATAATCGGCACATCGCCGGCTTCGGTGCCAACCCCGGTTTCCAGATCGCCGGCGGGGAATGGCCCAATCCGGTCATTCACATCAATTACGTCCCCGAGCCAACCACCGCCGCGATGCTCCTCGCCCCGGCGGTGCTGCTGTTGCGACGGCAGATACGACGCCCGGCTAATACGTCAATGCGCGACCGGCGGTAAGTCGATATGTTGCGCGGGTTCGGTCAACGTGAAAGCCCACGGCGGCGATGAACAGGCCATCGCGACAACCGTGGGCTTCGGATTCAAACGCGTGTTGGGGGGATCAGTCGATGATCCACTTGCTGGCGCGCAGGGGTCGCCGGGTTTGGAAGAACAGCGCAAGGTCATCCACCATCATGCGGGCGTCGTAGTCCGCCACGCGGCTGATCTGCCGGTTGTTTTCCTGTTGAGTCGTTCCCACGCCGCAGCCCCCGAGCACCGGGACAATCGCCGCGATCGCGAGCACCAGACACAGAAACCTTCGCATCGAATTCATCACGACGAATCCTCCCACTTCAACCAGGCAGTTCGCTTTCCCCAATTGTCGGCGGGAGCAGGGTGCTCCCGAATCGGCCGGTTATGCCGGCCGGGCAGGCAGGTTGTTCACGACGGTTAATTGTATCGTCGACGAGCCGGAAGGGTCAATCGCGGCCGGTCTTAAACTGCCGGCAGCGGGGCCTGGATGCCTTGAACCCGAAGCGGCGGTGGAAAAGACACTTAGCGCCGATAACCATTCCTCATACCGATATTGAATTCCCTGGTCCGCCATGAACTGTTTCAGTTCGCGCAGGCGGGCTTCATAGAATTCATTCTGCCACGCCTGGGCCTGGGGATCGCAGAAATAAACACGACAGCCCAGCGGACGGAACTCGCGGGCAGTACAAACGCCATCAACCTGCCACGGGCAACGGCCCGCCGCTGGTTCCGCCGACAGCCAGCGATCCGCGTAGGCCCGACGAAATGCCGCGACCTCGATCGGCGTCACAAAGAGCCGGTGGCCGGCCCGCGCAAAGTTGCAGCAATGCCCCCGATTCGTGCAACGCGGCTGGTACTCGGCCAGAGCCTCGTCAACCCGCTGATAGAAACCACGAAGGAAGTCGATGACGTCCGGTTGTGCCGACAGGCGATCGAACTCTTGCCGGCGCTCGGCGGATTCGTCGTCATCATGCGGAATCCACCGCTTGAATTCACGCGAGTCTTGATCTCCAGGCGCGCTCATCGTTCCGCATCCTCCCAGCGCACGGCGTTGACGCGCACCTGAATCTGCACGAGCGAATACTGCCGTCCCCGGTTCATGCCAGGGCATCCTTGAGCTGCCTCATCCCAGGCTTCGGGTGATTCAAGATTGATGTCCCAAAAGGGCCACGTGCGGCATTGCAGCGGGCGTACGGGATAAATCGAACAGATCCGCTTGCCGTTCTCCGTTTTCAGGAAACAGCAATCGCCGGACTTCTTGTCTTCCGTGAGGGAGTAGCGACGACCAACCCTTCGAAGATGCTGCGGCGATAACGTATCGTCCGCACGTCCCAGAAACGCGGAGATCCGCTTGATCTCCTCGGGCGTAACGTAAACATAACCCGGCGCGCCGGTGCAGCAGTTACCGCACTGGGTGCAGGTGAACTTCAAGCCCTGATCGTACCACGGTTTGGATGGGGGGTTCCGCTTCATGCCGTTCATTCAAGCCGCACTGGGCGGATATCGAATTAAACGGCATCGTACCTCGGTGTTTCTCGTGTCGCTATCCCTCTTCTTCCTGGGAAAGTGCCTTGCGATGTTCGTCAACGACCTGATGGTCGTTTGCGCAGCCGCCCCCCGTGAGCAGCAAGGCAAGAATCAACAGCAGCGGTAAAAGCCGTGCAACCATCGGTTCTCCCGGCCTGTGGATACCCACGGGTTTCTCCGGCTGGTGGATATCCGCCGCATCGATCCCCGATGCGATCGCGCTATTCAACCACCATTTCGCCCGGTGAGACGTCCTTGACCTCGCCCTCGGTCTTGATTTCCTTCTTCTCCGTCACTTTGTGTTCGTTTTCAGAGCAGCCAATACAGAGGCCCAATCCGAAGCAACAGACCAGGCACATGCCAAGAATTCTGCGAATCATGATTCGAGTCCTTTCGTGCGATTTCACCGACAACCAGTCCAGTCGATTCCGTTTCCAACCGGCACGGACACTAAGTACACCCACGATGAGAAGCAGCCTGTGGCACAGTCGTCTCGCCTGTGATCTACCGGCGGGGCGCCGGCGCCACGCCAGATGAATCATCCTGCGTTTCCACTTAACCGGTCGAGGGACCGCAGCGTCCCCGCGCTGCGGCCCCGGAATGCCCGCGATCACGTTCGGCGGATTACATCCGCTTGACCTTGATGTAGGTATGGACGATCTCCCAGATCTGCATGGCCGGCATCTCCACGGCGACGGTCGCCGTGCCCTCGGCGTCGTATTTGGTGGAGACCACGTACGCGCCTTGGATATACGCCAGCAATTGCGTGTTGATCTCATCATGCTCTGCGACGAAGTCCCGCACCGTCGTCGACGAATCGATCTGGAAACCCATCACCTGCTCGGCCAGCCTCCGCTTGGCATCCAATTCCGCTGCGCGGGCCGCCATGAGCTTGCCCTGCGGCGTATCCGCCTTGTCCGCCGGCGGCACGCCGTTGCCCTCGGCGCGAATCTTCTGGCCGGCCCAATCCGGCAGCTCGATCTTCGCCGTCTTCACGCATGCGGCGATGGCTTGCGGCCGCGGCACGCCCATGCCGACCGCCTGGAACTTCTGCGATTTGATCTCCTGCGAGACCTTCTCGATGTCCATGCCCGTCACGTTGTCGCCTTTGTAATGGCGCTTGTGAAGGCTCTTGATCGTCGTGATGACCTGCTCGGTCGGAACCTCGCACGTTACTTCGACGATCAATTCATCATCGTGATAGTAAGCGTCGCCGACCTGGTACGAACCAGTCAGCGTCGCGGCGCATTCCGCGTCGATCACGTCGGACTCGGCCACGAAATCACGCACATGAGTCGAACTGCTCACACGCAGACCTTTGATGCGCTCCACCAACTTGCGCTTGGCGTCCAGCTCCGCGGCTCGCTGCGCCATCAGCCGCTCCTGCGGCGGCACGCTCTTCCACAGCGCAGGAATCACCGGCGGCGGCGCCGTCACGCCGGCCGGCATGGGAATGTCACCGCCGGGAATCCCCGGCGGCAGTTCCGGTCGCGGCGCGCCCATGCCGACGGCCTTGATGATGTCCTTCTTGTAGTACTGGGTGATCTGACGGAAGTCTTCGGCTTTGAGCTTGTCGCCCTTGTAATGGCGCTTGTGAATTTCCTTCAGTTCTTCGACCAGCTTGGCGACGGTCACTTCGGCTTCGATTGAACAGGTGCCTTCGGAATCCCACTTGGGCTTGCCGAATCGCACCCCGCGCACAAAACCGTCAAAGTCAGATCGAATCGTGTCTGACTCGCACACGAAATCGCGGACATGCGTGTCTGACGTGATTTGCAGTCCCTGGATCGTCTCGCCGAGCTTGCGATAGGCATCGGCCTCGGCGGCGCGCTTGGCCAGCAGCTTGTTCTGGGCATCCCTGGCGGCGTCCTGCGCCGAAACCAGCGCCGGACAAACCACCAGGCAAGCCACGGCGGCGAAGAGTCGGTTTGTTCGTTTCATCGTGGTGTTCTCCTTGGGTCGAGGGATGGAGCGGCCCCCCGGCGGTGTCGCCGGGAAGGACCGGACCGTTGATATCAAGCGAATGGGCGCGGCAGGGAATCCTCCGCGTTGGCAAGTCATCATGGCGGAATAGACACGGCGGACGATCAAAGGTTGGTACGCCTCCCTTCTCCGCGGAAAGCATCCCACCGCCTGCTCGACGGATCCATGGGATCGCGTATCGGCCGATCACATCCGCTCGATTCTCGCGACGGCGGCTTTGTACTGCGGATCGTCGTTGTCATAGGACTTCGCCTGCTTGTAGTACTTTCGGGCCTCGTCGCGGCGGCCGAGCTTCTCGCACGCCACGCCCGCGCCGAAGCACGACTTGTGATCGGTCGGATCGGCGGCGATGGCCTGCTTGAAGCTTGCGAGCGCGCCTTCGTAATCGTCGGCAACCAGCGCATTGACTCCGGCGATGCTGTTCTTGTCGCTGCTGGGCTTCACGGTGATGTCCGTTCGGCGCGACATGGGGATGAATTTCGCGAGGAAATCCTGGGCGTGATGTTCAATCATGCCGCCAATGACCTGATCGCGCGGCGACATGTCGGCCTCGGTCTTCGACGACCCGAAGAACGGGCTGGCGGACGTCTTGGTAAATTCCTGCGACGGCATGCCGTTGTGCGAAATAATCACTTCATTGGTCGCCGGATCCTTGATCTGAAACTGGCAACTCACCGTGATGTTGCGGGCCTCTTCGTCCACCTGCTCGGTATCGACCGAGCCGGCCCCGAACCCGCCGCGACTCCACGCCCCGGCCGCCAGCGACATCGCATCGATGGTGCGCTTCTTGCCGACCTGTTTGTCGATTTTGACCGTGACTTTGCTCGTCAGGATCGCACTGGCGCCCTGGACCTGCGCCGCGGCGACGGAGTCTCCGCTGTCGGTCACGCCGGCAGCGGCGAGGTCCTTCTCGCCCATCGTCATCTTGAGATGCTCTCGGTCAACGAGTTTGATCGGAATGTTGTTCTGCTCGGCCGCGCGCTCCAGATAGGACTGGATCATGTCGGCTGTCAGCTTCGACCATTTGTCCTGATCGAACTCACCGCTGGAGTCCGTCATGTTGGCGTTCATCACCGCGATGTGCATGTGCTGACTCGACAGCGGCGTCTTGGGCTGCGAGCTTTCGGTGATCTCGACGTTGGCTATCGGCGTCTTGGAACAGCCGATAGCCGAAACCGCAAGGGCGAAAGCGGCGAGACAGGCAAACTGCTTCATGGGGTCGATCTCCTTCTAAGTGTGCAGTGAGTTCGAAACGAAAAGCAGGGCCGCGCCGTCCACGGCGCAGCGCGTGATGAGTGGCTGAACAGAGGATTCCGGCATCGGACGATCCCAGAACAACGCGAGGGCAGGACTCGCTTCCCGCGCACACCGCTTCTACTCCATGGCATCCTTGCGGATCGCGCGGAATCCACGAGCAACACGCTAGGTATATCGCAGCTTATAGGACCTGTCAAGTCGCTAAGTGCGTTTGTAGCAAACCCCTGCTTCCGAAATGGCTGACGTTCGCTGAATTGTCCGTCATCCATGGCGTCTTTTTCACAACCTTCGTCGTCGTCGAACCCGGCGGCAACGGACTTCCCCATTCCCGCTGAACGGACGATTTCACAGGCAGGTGTCCGCTTGATCCAGCCATCGCACGCCTCGGTTACACTTCGCCGCGCAGGGACCGCTCACCTGCGCACTCGAGCGATTCATGACTGGACAGCGCCATCATCGTGACACTTCAAAGACTGATGCGGCGCAAGCCGCGCCCGCGCAATCGCCGGCCGCGCGATCGCACCGCGAGCCGGCTTCGCACCGCCGCGGGCCTGCTGAACCGCCCAGCAGGATCGCGCCCGCGATGCGTCAGTACCTGGAGCAGAAGGCTCGCGTGCCCGATGCGATCCTCCTGTTTCGCATGGGCGATTTCTACGAAACGTTCTACGACGACGCGAAGACGATCTCGCGCGTTCTGGGCCTGACGCTGACCGCGCGTGAGAAGAACAGCGACTCACCGGTCCCGCTGGCAGGCGTGCCGTATCACGCGCTGGATCGCTACGTGGCGCGCCTCGTGGCCGCCGGTTACCGTGTGGCCATCAGCGAGCAACTTGAAGATGCGAAGCTCGCCAAGGGCGTGGTCAAACGGGACATCGTTCGCATCATCACGCCCGGCACGCTCACCGATGAAGCGTTGCTGGACGCACGGACCGACAACCTGCTTGTCGCGCTGTGTCCGGCCGCCGGCGGCATGAAGCGCGTCGGCCTGGCCTGCGTCGAGCTGGCGAGCGGGCGGTTCTTCGCACAGATGATCGATTCCGCCGACCTGTCTGACGAACTGGCACGTCTGAATCCGGCCGAACTGCTGATCCCCGAGTCATCGATGGGAGAAACAGCCGACAGCGCGTGTGAACTCTGGCAGTCGATCCCAGACGTGCCGCGCTGTCCAACCACCTCCCGCCCCATTCACGCGTTTGATCCCCATCTGGCACGGGAACGATTGCACCGCCAGTTCGGCGTCACGACGCTCGAAGGACTGGGATTTGATCGCTTCGATGAATCGCTTTGTGCCGCCGGCGCGCTGCTGGATTATCTGAACGAAACGCAGAAGTCCGCGCTGGCGCACATCAGGCGCCTCGCCCCCCGGTCGACCGAGCGGCACATGATGATCGACCAGTTCACGCTCCGCTCGCTCGAGATCGAGCGAACGCTGCGGGATGGCGCACGCGAGGGTTCGTTGCTTGGTGCACTCGACGCAACGTGCAATCCGATGGGCGCTCGGCGCCTGCGGCAATGGTTGTGTTATCCACTGACCGGCGTTGCCGAGATTCATCGACGACAGGATGCCGTGGCGGCTTTGGTCGATCAGCCCGACCGGCTCGCGGCCCTGCGCAACCTGATTGTCGAGATCAGCGACCTGGAGCGGATCGCCGCGCGACTCGGCGTGCGCCGGGTCAGCCCGCGCGATCTGCTCAATCTGGGTCGTTCCCTTGAGCGCTGCGCCGAGGCCAAACGACTGATCGGCGACTCGATTCGCGAGAGTGCCGACGACCTGCTGGGCCATATTGCGCAACGGCTGGGCGGCCATGATGATTTGGCGCGCGCGCTTACCTCGGCCTTACGAGACGATGCGCCAATGGTGGCGCGGGACGGCGGGTTTATCACCGAAGGTTACGACGCGGAACTGGATCGCCTGCGTCAGATCAGCATCGCGGGCGATCAGTATTTGGCCGAGTATCAGGCGCGCGAGGCGCAGCGCACGGGGATCCCGAACCTCAAAGTAGGCTACAACTCGGTATTCGGATATTACATCGAGATCACGCATCAACACCGTGACAACGTGCCGCCCGAGTACGTGCGGAAGCAGACCGTTCGCAACGCCGAGCGGTACATCACTGACGAACTCAAGAAGCACGAAATCGAAGTTCTCGGCGCGGCGGAGCGTGCCCAGGCACGGGAGCTGGAACTGTTTGAGCGGCTTTGCGCACGGGCGGCGGAGCGGTTGACCAGCCTGCAAGAAACGGCTGACGCCGTGGCGACGCTGGATGTCATCGCCAGTTTCGCGGAAACCGCGCGGCGGCGCGGTTACGTGCGGCCCGAATTCACGGAAATCGGCGATGATCTCCTCGAGATACAAGATGGGCGCCACCCGGTGCTGGATGTCACGCTGGCCGAGCGATTCGTGCCGAATGATTGTCGTCTTCGCGCGGACGGTGATCGGCTGATCCTGTTGACCGGTCCGAACATGGCGGGCAAGTCAACGTACATTCGCCAGATCGCGCTGCTCACATTGCTCGCGCACACGGGCAGCTTCGTGCCTGCGAAGGTCATGCGACTGACGCCGGTCGATCGCCTCTTCGCTCGGGTCGGGGCGAGCGACGAGCTGACGCGCGGACAGTCGACGTTCATGGTGGAGATGGTCGAGGCGGCGCGCATCCTCAACACGGCAACGCGACGCTCGCTGGTCATCCTCGACGAGATCGGGCGCGGCACGAGCACCTACGACGGTCTCGCCATCGCCTGGGCCATCACGGAACACCTCGCGCGCACGACGCGCTGCCGAACGTTGTTCGCAACGCATTATCACGAACTGACGGACCTCGCCGGGGAGTTGCCCGGCGTGGCGAATTTCAACGTCGCGGTGCGGGAGGAACTGCGACCCGGTGGCGCGGGGCGCGGCATCGTCTTCCTCCATCGCATCCTGCCAGGCCCGACGGATCGCAGCTACGGCGTCCATGTCGCTGCAATGGCCGGTCTGCCGCCATCGGTCGTTCAGCGCAGCGAGGCCATCCTGCACGAGTTGGAAACGCGCCCGATGGGCACAGGCCCGAGGCCCCCGCGCGGCAAATCGGCCGCCGCGCCCAACCAGTTGCTGCTGTTCGAGGCTGTCCCGTCGACGCCCGAATCCTGGCGGCTGGTGGCAGAGCGATTGACGCAGCTTAACCCGGAGGAAATGACCCCGCTGGCGGCCCTGACCGCGTTGGCGGAATTGCGAAAGACCCTTGCGCAAGACGCACCTCCGAGCACCAATCGCTCGTAATCCACGGCCGCATGGCGCGGGTTTACGTTCGACGGACATCGAATAGGATATGCACCGAGAGGGTCGCGATCGCGCGCCGGTTCGGACGCGTGATGCAGGGCGGAGTTCCATGAGACATTGTCTGGCGGCTGGAATCATCGGACTGATCACGCTGGCCGGCTGCGCGGACCCGAAAGAGAAGTTCGGCAAGACGTGGTACATCGACGGAGCCGGCAACTGGGGTTTCGGCGTTCTGGACGTTCCGGTCGGTCTTGAGGAAGCGGGCTACAAGGGGCGCGTGAACAATTACCAGTGGTCGCTGACCTTCAACCCGGCTCTCGATCAGACGCTGCGCTTTATCGCGAAGGGCCGCGGCGAAGTGCTGGGCGCGATCATCACCGATTACCTCAAAAACAACCCTGACGCCGACGCAAACATCATCGCCCTTTCGGCCGGGACGGGCGTAGCCATGTGGGCGGTCGAAGCGGTCAAGCCGCCGCACAAGGTCAACAACGTCATCCTGGTCGGCTCAAGCTTGTCCTGCAATTATGACACTCGTAAGGCACTCGAGAACATGAAAGGCGATATCTACGTTTACTATTCTGCGTCGGACCCGGTCTTGCAGGGGCCGGTGCGCGTGTTGGGCACGATCGACGGCAAGTTTGACGATTCGGCCGGACTCGTGGGCCTGCGCGGACCGGGCAAGTCCAGCGGGCGGATTCACAACATCGGCTGGTCGAGCCGGTATGTTGCGCTCGGCTGGACCGGCGGCCACGCCGACTGCACCAACAAACGTTTCGTCAAGGCGGAACTCTCCAAGTACATCGTGCGGACCGCGCGAAAGGCCCCCGCCACCGTGGTCCAGCCGGAGCCGGTTGAGTCCAAGGAGCCGGTCCAGGAAGAGGCCACGCTCGGTGACGCCGGCCGCCGCTGAATTTGTACGAGTGCGGCGCGACAACGGGAAACGAGTAAAAGGGTACCTACACCACCCCGCACGCCAGCAAGGGCTTCATGAAGCGAACATCAGGAATCGGATTTGGTTTGGTGTTTCTCGTGGTCGCCGCCGCGGGATTCTTCGGATACCGGGCCTACAACGGCGCTGGGCCAGCCTATGAACTTGAACATGCCATTGTCGAATCCGGCCCGGTGCAGATGACGGTCGAAACCAGCGGAACCGTCGAACCGCTTTCCCAGGTCCAAGTCGGCTGCGAGGTCACCGGCAAGATCATCGAAATGCCGGTCGATCATGACCAACCGGTCAAAAAAGACCAAGTCATCTGCCGGATCGATCAGGAACTGGCCGACGCGGACCACCAGCAATCGACCGCCGACCTTGCCCGTGCCCGCAGCGCGCTGGCCGATGCGAAACTGGCTCTGGACGAATTGAAGGCCAATCTTCCGATCGCAACGAGACAAGCGCTGGCGGCAAAGGAAGAAGCCGAGGCGAACATGGTCGACGCGGAATACCAGTGGGAGCGCGTCGACGAACTGTATCGAAACAACAACGCCCCCAAGGCCGAGTGGATCGCGACGAAAGCGAGATTGCTTCGCGCGCAGGCTGCGGTTCACTCCACGGCGGCCGCTCACGAACTGGCCAAACTCAATGAGACGGTCAAAGTGAAGCGTGCCGAACAGGCGATCTCGCAGGCCGAGGCAACGCTGAAGCAGGCCGAGGCGCGGTTCGAGCTGACCAAGACGCGGGTTGAGCGTTGCACGATCAACTCCCCGATAGACGGCATCGTGCTGAAGCGCTATTTCGACCCGGGCACAACGGTCAACGCCGCGTTTCAAACGCCGATCCTCTTTCTCCTCGCCCCCGCGCTCGACGAGATGCGCGTCAGCGCCAAGGTCGGCGAATCGGACATCAGCCACATCCAGGTCGGCCAGAAAGCCCGCTTCACGATCGAGGGCCGCCACCGACAAACATTCGAGGGCATCATCGAAGAGCGCCGCAATCAGCCTGATATCATTAACAACGTCGTGACCTACACCGTCGGTTTTCGGGTGAAAAATGACGAAGCGCGCACCCTGATTCCGGGGCTGACCGTGAACGTCGTGATCGAGATTGTGAACAAGCCCGACGTGCCGCGAATCGCCAACGCCGCGCTCCGCTTCAAGCCTCCGCTGCCGATCGAGGAACGGCAGAAACTCATCGCCGCGATCAAGTGGCCCGATCAGCCCGAACGCGATTCAACCGGCGCAGCGGCGGACTACTGCACCAAGTCCTTCGCGTGGCAGTACGAGGAAAAGTCCCGCAAGTGGCGCGTCGTGCCGCTGTGGGTCGGTGTGACCGACAACGTCATCACGGAGATTCTTAGCGGCGCAAAACCCGGCGAGAACTTCGTCCGCCGATTCACTGAAAAGTCCGGCGGTGGATTTGACCTCAAGGAAGTCCTCAAGCAGGCCCGGCCGGATAATCGCACGCTCTGACGCCTGCCGGTTGCTTCCAGCCGATCAGGTCGAATTACGGATTCCTATCATGCCGTCGCACACGCCCCTTCCTGCCCAGCCGAAATCGACGGTAGACGATTCGGGCGTCAACGTTGTGATTCAGCTTCGCGCTTTGGAAAAGATTTACGATTCCGGGGACAACGCCGTGCATGCGCTGCGCGGCCTGAATGTGGACATCCCCGAGGGGCAATACGTCGCGATCATGGGCGCGAGCGGATCGGGCAAGTCGACCTTGCTGAACGTGCTCGGCGCGCTGGATGTTCCCACGAAAGGCACCTATCGCCTCGCGGGTCAGATCACGAGCAATCTCAATCGCGATGAATTGGCAAAGCTGCGAAATACCTACATCGGCTTCATCTTCCAAAACTTCAATCTGCTGGCGCGCAGCACCGCGCTGGAAAACGTCGAATTGCCAATGGTCTATGCCGGGGTGCAGGCGACGCGACGGCGCGAATCCGCGCTCGCGGCCTTGCGCCGCGTCGACCTCGCGGAACGCATCCATCACTTGCCGTCGCAGCTCTCCGGGGGCCAGCAACAGCGCGTCGCCATCGCCCGATCGCTCGTGAACAACCCGCGCATCATGCTGGCCGACGAGCCGACCGGCAATCTCGACACGCACACCAGCGCCGAAATCATGCGTCTGCTGACGGAACTGCACGAGCGCGAAAAACGCACGATCATCCTCGTCACGCACGACCCGGGCGTCGCGGAATTCGCCGAGCGCGTCATTGTGCTGCGCGACGGTCTTATCATCGCCGATCAGAAGACGCCGCGAATCGGCGGGCCGCCGGTGCCCGATGTTCGCGCGCTCTCGGCGCAGGGGGTGGCGTGATGTTCGCGCTGTGGATCGAATGCTTCAAAATGGGCCTGCGCGAGCTGTGGCGACACAAACTGCGCAGTTTTCTCACCATGATCGGCATGATCATGGGCGTCTCGGTCGTCATCATCTGCGTCAGCGTCGTGCAAGGCGTGAAGGAATCACTCATCGGCGACATCCGTAAAGCCGGGCGGAACATGATTTTCGTCATCAACGAAGAGACGAAAAAAAAGAACGTGCAGCTTGAGACCTCCGGCGTGGCCGTCAGCAACCTGACGCGCGCCGACGTGGAGGCGATTCAGGAGGAATGCGACGCCGTGACGATGGCCTGCGGCACGCAGGGCATCACGACGCAAGTCGTCTCCGAAACCGACAACGCGATGGTGCCGGTGACCGGCGTGCACGCAAATTACACGGCGATTCGCAACTGGGGCATCGACGAGGGCCGCGATCTGGAGCCGTTCGACGTGGCCACCGGGCGCCGGGTGGCGCTGATCGGGCAGACGGCTGCGCGCAATCTGTTCGGCGAGCGCAATCCGCTGAATCAGACGGTTCGAGTCGGGCGCGTGTCGCTCAAGATTGTCGGGATCCTGGCGTCCAAGGGCTACAACCCGCTCGGGATGGATGAGGACGACACGCTGATCGTGCCGTTGCCGATCGTGCTGCGCGACTTGATGGGTATACGCGAACCGGCTGCGATTCTCTGCTCGGCGCGATCGGACGAGGACGTGGAATTGGCGGTGCAACAGATCACCGATCTGCTCCGTCAGCGCCACAAGATCGCCGAAGGGGAATCGAGTGATTTCCGCGTGACGACGCTGAAGGAGAAAGAGGAGCAGGCGCGGCAGATCAGCGATCAGATGACGCTGCTGATGTTCTTCCTGGCGCTGGTGAGCCTCGCGGTCGGCGGCGTGGGCATCATGAACATCATGCTCGTCGCGGTGACCGAGCGGACGCGGGAGATCGGCGTGCGCATGGCGATCGGCGCTTCCACGAAGGCGATCAATCGCCAGTTCCTGGTCGAAGCGGGCGTGATCTCCAGCGCCGGCGGATCGGTCGGTATCATCATCGGCCTGGTCGGCGCGACGTTGATTGCGAACTCCATCGGCGTTGAGCCGCTCATGTCGCCGTGGATCGCGGTGATTGCGTTTGTGTTCAGCGCCGGGGTCGGCGTGGGATTCGGCCTGCTGCCGGCGCGGCGCGCGGCGAATCTGAATCCGATCGAGGCCCTGCGGCACGATTAGTGAACAACGTCTCTCAAGCCGGGCGCCCGGGGTTCCCGGCTTCGGTCTCTCCTCAACGACCTCAAATGTCGCCATTACGACAGCGAGCATCGCACGTCCGGTTTTAGGGTCCGACAATCATCGCCCCTCCCCTTCCGTGCATTGCTTTATGCAAAGCCGAATTGGATGTTTAGTCGAATAGAAGAGTCGGCCCGGCGCGCGCCGCGAAACGCGGCGGTCCGGAATCGACAGGCCGCCGGCGCGCGGACGCCGGCGCGGGGGAAGCGAGCTATGTCTCAATCCTGTTCAACGCCAGCATCATCACGCATCGCTGAACGGCTGCGCAAGGGCCGGCGGCGGCTCGGCCTTGCACGCCGCATGTCGCTTCGTGCGCGGTGCCGTCTGCTGATCGGGCTGCAATTAACCGTCACGTCCTTCGTCGCTTCGCCGGCGCGCGCCGACGGCACGTCTTCGGCCATGATCGGGATCTCACGCTCCGGCCAGAGCACGCCGCGCTCCTCGACCTGGAACGGCTCGGCGTGGACCAGCTCGGCCGCGGCGCTGAACGTGGGAGAGATTCAGGCTTGGATCGTCACGCGCAATTGCCCGACTCGCAATGAAACCGCGATGGCGACGCTCGACTATCAGGACGACCTCAATCTGCAATTTTACAAGAACGGCATCTGGACCCAATTGTTCGAATTGTGTTCCAACACGGGAATCGACAACAGCCGATGTTATGACGTGGCCTACGAACAACTCTCCGGCAGGATGTTGATTGCATTCTGGAATGACTCGACCGATCAACTGATCTATCATACCTATGACGGCACGACGATGTCCGGCGCGAACTCCATCGCCCTGCCTTCGTCTTCGACCGTCCGCTGGGTGCGGCTTGTCCCCAAGCCGGAGAGCAACGAAATCGCCGCGATCATTGAGAACGATTCCAAGAAACTATATGCGATGTTCTGGAACGGCTCCGCCTTTGGCTCCATCACCACGCTGAACACTGAGCTGGATACAGCCAGCAAACAGTGCTTCGACGCCGCCTATGAAACCATCGCAGGACGCCTTCTGGTCGCCTACGCCATCGAGGACAGCAAATCCCCGTGTTATCGCATCTGGAGCGGCTCCTCGTGGACGAGCCAAGCAAGCATGCCGTCGATCGGCGGCAAGGGGCGATGGTTGCGGCTCGAGGCCGATCCGGCGAGCAATCAGATTCTGTTTGGTGCGATCGATAACGAAGAAGATCTGAACGTCAACGTCTGGAACGGTTCGGCCTGGGGCACGAATCAGGAGTTGGAAACCACGGCCTGCTGGAGCCAGTTGCGGGCCTTTGACATCGCCTATGAGGGCGGCGGTACCCGGGCGCTGATCGCCTATGCCGACAGCTGGGACAACCGATTCCGCTACCGGACCTGGAATGGCGCGTCGTGGTCATCAGAGGTATGGGGTCATAACTTGGGCAACACGCCCTGCGTGATTCAACTGCGAACCGGATCGACCACGGGAGAGGTCTTTTTGGCCGTTCATGACAACAGCAGCCGACTTAACGCATGCCGCTGGAACGGCAGCACTTTTTCTTCCAATCAAGTCGTGGAGTCCGACATGTCCAACAGCTGGGGCAAGGAATGCTTCATGATTGCTGCCCCGGCCGCTTTGGGCCTGGTCCCCGCGGAGCTTCCATACGCGCACGATTTCGAGTCGCCCATGGGCGCGGAATGGTCGGACAGCACGCGGTCCTCTGTTTCCACCTATACCAACTACGCCGGACGGCATCATTCCAAACCACTGAAACTGGCCTTGAACACGACGCCGGGCGAAACGTATACCGTCATGTTCGATTTTTACGCCATCGACTCGTGGGACGGCTCGACGTCGAACAACAACTCCGCGCCGGACTATTTCAACATCAGCGCCGGATCAACGCAGATCTTTAGCCACACGCTGACGCATGAGTGGCCGAACACACGCGCCGGGAGTTATCCCTATTCCTACGATCAAATTGGTAACTACGGCTACAATTCGTGGCACAAGGACGCAATCTTTCGCAAGATGCAGGCGACCTTCACCGCAACTGACACAACTACGACGCTAGCGTTTCAAGGTGTGCTGACGGATGAGAACAACGCCGGCGTCGGCGATGAGTCGTGGGGCATCGATAACATCGCCGTGGAGGTTGCGCGTTTTGTGGACGTTTCGTCCGCCACCGGCTTCGCCGTCTCCACTTCGACGGATTTTGATAACTACGGCGGGGGCATGTCCTGGGGCGATTTCGACAACGATGGCGATTTGGACTGCTTCATCAGCGGCAACACGGCACGGCTTCTGAAAAACAACGACGCCGGCGCCTCGTTCACGGCCGTTTCGCTCGGCGATCTGCGCCGACAGGCCGCGATGGTCGACATCGACAACGACGGCGATCTGGACGTGTGGGTCGCCACGACCAACGATTTCAGCACCGAGCGCTGCATGCTGAACAGCGGTTCGGCGTCCTTCACCAGCGGCGGCAATCTTGGTTTCTCCGGCCCCAGCAATAACGAGAATTGTGTCGCGGCCGACGTGAACGCCGACGGCTGGCCCGACGTCGTGATGTTCAGCGAGAATGGAAACTGGATCGGCCATCACACGGGGTCGACGTCGCCGGCGCTGACGGGCACGAACGCATCTTCGTACGGGCTGCACACATCCGGCCAATATGGCAACGGCGATTACGCGAGCGCTGGGGATGTGAACAAGGACGGCCGGTTAGACTTTTTCTATCACTACGGCGGCGGACGATTGTTCTGTTCGAATGGAGACGGAACGTACACGTACAACAACCGGAACATCGGAATCACAACGGGCGAGTCGCTGAAGCTCGGTAGCGCCTGGGGCGATTACGACAACGATGGCGATCTGGACCTGGCCACGGCGCGGATGAGCGAGGCCTGTTCCGGATACCTCTGGCGAAACGATTGCTTCACACCCAACGGTTTCACGGGGAATTTCACGAACGTCACCAGCTCGGCGGGACTGGCGTTGAATACCGTGGTTGATTACGGCCCGGATGACAAACCTGGCACACGGAGCGTTGCCTGGGGCGACTACGACAACGACGGTGATCTGGATCTGTTTATCCTCGGCGCGAAAGGCGCGCACTATCTGTATCAGAATCAGGGCAACGGCACGTTTCAGCGCGTCGCGCATGGCATCAGCACGACGGGAACCTTTATCGACTGCTGCTTCGTGGACTATGACAACGACGGTGATCTTGATCTTGCGCTGACACGCGAGAACGGAACGGCCATGCTGTATCGAAATCGGACCAACAATGCGAGTTACCTCAAGGTGTGTCTGACCGGTCGCGGCGCCGGCGGCACACCGAAGGATGCCATCGGCACGCGCGTGGAACTGTGGAACGCCGCCGGGACGCAGTTGCTCGCGCGGCGCGATATCGGTGTGGCCAGAGGCTACGGCGGCACCGAACCGATCTGGGCACACTTCGGCGGCGTCAATCCTTCGACGGAATATCAGCTAAAGGTCTATTTTGCCACGACGACAACCGTCAAGACGGTGCGTCCGGGGGAGACCTCGACGACCATCGGAACCCGTACCATTCCCCAAATGATCTCCATTTCCGAGTCGTCGCCCGCGACGATTATGAAATGGAAGGAAAACGTGAATAAGCCGGCTCTCTGACCTTCGGACCGATTTACGGCTGTCACAATGTTAACTTCTTGTAAAACAGATAGTTATCGCAAAGCAAGCAGCTTCAAGCCTAGTATCTTGCTGAAATAGCACTATACCGGTACTATCTTTCTCATGGCTGACCACAGAACGGGTCGGCCGGAGGAGCCGTTGCGTGTTTGCGCTCACAAAACGCACCGATTACGCGATCATCGCGCTGGCGCACATGGCGCAGAATCCCGGGGCTGTGCACAACGCGCGAGAAATCGCCGAGCGGTTTCGCGTGCCTCCGGCCCTGCTGATGAACGTGCTGAAAGATTTGTGTCACGGCGAGCTGGTGCGATCGACTCGCGGCGTGAAAGGCGGTTACTCGCTGGCACTGCCGGCAGATCAGATCACGCTGAACGATATTATCCGCGCGGCCGACGGTCCGGTTCGGTTTGTGCAGTGTGCCGGCGAGGAGTCCGGTGACGCGGCCTGCGAGTTGATGGCGACGTGCCCGGTGAGCCGACCGGTGCGAAAAGTGCACGACAAACTGACGGATTTCCTGGCCACCGTGACGCTGGCGCAGATCGCGCACGACCCGGACTACAAAGATCACTGTGTACATTTATCCCTTGAAGGGACGGCTGTTGCCAAAGGAGCGACCCCACGATGAAGCTGCCGATTTACATGGATCACAACGCGACAACGCCCGTGGATCCGCGGGTGCTCGAAGCGATGCTGCCCTACTTCACGACCAAGTTTGGAAACGCGGCTTCGCGCAACCATCCCTTCGGCTGGGAGGCCGAGGAAGGCGTCGAACTGGCCCGCCAGCAGGTGGCCGCGGCGATCAATGCGTCGCCGAAGGAGATCATTTGGACCAGCGGCGCGACCGAGAGCAACAACATCGCGATCAAGGGCGTCGCCCAGATGTATCGCGACAAGGGTAATCACATCATTACCCAGGCCATCGAGCACAAGGCGGTGATCGATCCCGCGAAGTACTTGGAGCAGAACGGGTTTCAGGTCACGTTCCTGGAAGTGGACAAGCACGGCATGGTGCACCCCGAGCAGGTCCGCGAGGCGATGACGGACAAGACGATTCTCGTCTCCATCATGCACGGCAACAACGAGATCGGTACGATCAACCCGATTCGCGAGATTGGGAGGCTGTGCAAGGAAAAGGGCGTGCTGTTTCACACCGACGCGTGTCAGACGTTTGCGAAGCTGCCGATCGACGTGGAGGACTGGGGAATCGATCTGCTGTCGTGTTCGGGACACAAGATTTACGGTCCCAAGGGTGTTGGGGCGTTGTATGTTCGCAGAAAAAAGCCGCGGGTGCGCTGCGAGCCGGTGATCCACGGCGGCGGGCACGAGCGCGGCATGCGCAGCGGCACGCTCAACGTGCCCGGAATCGTCGGCATGGGCAAGGCGGCCGAGTTGTGCGTGCAGAACCAGGAGGAAGAAATCAAGCGGATCAGCGCCCTGCGCGACCGCATGAAGGACGGTCTGTTCAGCCGGCTGGACGAAATTTTTCTGAACGGCCACCCGACGCAGCGGATCCCGAACAATCTGAACGTGAGCTTCCTGTACGTCGAGGGCGAGTCGTTGATGATGGGTTTCCACGAGATCGCCGTGAGCAGCGGGTCGGCGTGCACGAGCGCTTCGCTGGAGCCGAGCTACGTGTTGAAGGCGATCGGCCGGGGCGACGATCTGGCCCACAGCAGCATTCGCTTCTCGCTGGGACGCTTCACGACGGAAGAGGAAGTGGATTACACCGTGGAGCGCGTGTGCGCGACGGTGGAGAAGCTGCGTGAGATGAGCCCGTTGTACGAAATGGCGAAGGAAGGGATCGACTTGAGCAAGGTGCAGTGGGCGGCGCACTAAGTTGACCTTGACTCACGACTACGATGAGAAGCGAATACCAGAAAAAGCAGGAGAACCTGAAATGGCTTACAGCGAGAAGATCGTGGACCACTATGAGAACCCGCGAAACGTGGGGTCTCTGGACAAGAACGACCCGAAGGTCGGCACGGGCATCGTCGGCGCGCCGGAATGCGGCGACGTGATGAAGCTCCAGATCAAGTGCGACGACAACGGCAAGATCATCGACGCCAAGTTCAAGACATTCGGCTGCGGCTCGGCGATCGCGTCCAGCTCACTGGCGACCGAATGGATGAAGGGCAAGACGGTGGACGAGGCGCTTCAGATCAAGAACACAGACATCGTGAAGGAGCTGTCGCTGCCGCCGGTGAAGATTCACTGCAGCGTGCTGGCCGAAGACGCGATCCGCGCGGCGATCAGCGACTACAAGAAGAAGCAGGAGAGCATGGCGGGCGCGACCGCGGCGAGGTAGCGTGGGCGCGCCGGCATGGCCGCCGAAGGGGCGCGCGGTCCAGCCACTCGGTTCGATTTCTTGCGCAATTGGTGCTTTGGAAAAATGGATTCGGTTGCTTGCGCAATCGGATCCTTGGGATAAATGAAACGGGAGTTTGGCGATCATGGTAACGCTGACGGAACGAGCGGCGGCGGAAGTGAAGACAATCATCGACCAGCAGAAGCTGGAGAGCGAGAAGACCTACCTTCGCGTCGGGGTGAAGGGCGGCGGTTGCAGCGGGTTCTCGTACACGCTCGACCTGACCGAGCAGGTGGGCGAGAACGACGAGCAATGGGACGTTCACGGGATCAAAGTGATCTGCGACCCGAAGAGCCAGATTTACCTGGACGGTGTGACCGTGGACTTCAAGGATGAAGTCATGGGCCGCGGGTTTGTCTTCAACAACCCGAACGCGACGCACACCTGCGGCTGCGGCAGCAGCTTCAGCGCGTAGGTCTTGCGCCGGTGAAATCGACTCGGCGAGGCGTGGGTCGCAACGGCGGGCCGCCTGCGGCGGACGCGAGGCGAATGCGATCATGACAGCGACCCCATCCAGCGCGGCGGGCACTTGTGGTGTGTGCGAGCGCCTTCGCAGCGCGCTCCCCCGCGATACGAATTGGAGCGAGCTGCTGTTGCACGTCGAGCGTGCAGACTACTTTGAGATGTTCGGTCTGCGTCGCGCCTACCACATCGATCTCGCGGCGCTTCAAGCCGCCTACATGGCGATCAGTCGAAACATTCATCCCGACCGATACGCCATGGCCAGTCCCGCGGAACAGGCGTTCGCGATGCGTGCTTCGGCAGTTGTCAACCGCGCCTACGAAACGTTGAAAGACGCATTCGCCCGTGCGGAATACCTGCTCGAGTCGGCCGGCGGTCAGAACGCGGCGCAAGACAAGCGCGTGCCGGCGGATCTGCTCGGCCAGATCATGATGATGCGCGAGGAGCTGGAAGAGGCCCGCGCCGCCGGGGATGAGAAGCGAATCCAATCGATACGCGCCGAGGTGCTGGAGCAACGCCGGACCGCTCAATCGACGGTGGCCGAACTATGTCACCGATTGATCGAACAATCGGACGACGTTCGAGACGAACTGCGATTAAGACTGAACGGACTGAAGTATCTGAACAACCTTTTGAGCACGATTGACGCACCGTAACGGCCATGACCGCGACGCAGGACGACCTCATCATCGGCATCGACCTCGGCACGACGTTCAGTCTTGTCGCCTATGCCGATGCGCGCGGGCCGCAGATCATTCGCGACGAAACCGGCGAGGGGCGGTTGCCATCGGTCATCTGCTTCTCACCCGACGGCCGGGCGACGATCGGCTGGGAGGCGCGGCGGCATGCAGTGGAAAACGCGCAAAACACCGTCTACTCCATCAAGCGACTGATGGGCCTGGGAATCAAGGATCTTCAAAAGGAGTTGCCGCACCTGGCTTATCACGTCGTGCCTGGCGAGCGCGACACCATCAAGGTGGAGATCAACGGCCGCCTCCTGACGCCGCAGGAAATTTCGGCATTGATCCTGCGCGAGTTGGCGCAACGCGCCGAGCGACACCTGAAGCGCCCCGTGCGCAAGGCCGTCATCACCGTGCCGGCTTACTTTGATGACGCGCAGCGACAGGCGACGCGCGACGCCGCGACGATCGCCGGACTGGAAGCCGTGCGAATCGTGAACGAGCCGACGGCCGCGGCGCTGGCCTACGGCATCGGCCTGCGCGACGCAACGAGTCCGGCGACCTCCGGCACCGCCCCGCGTAAGACCGGCGGCGCGATATCGATCACGGTCGGCGACAAGTCCAAATGCGTCTGTGGCAACACCGGGGCCGCGCTGGTTTCGAACAAGCCGCACACGATTGCGGTGTACGACCTGGGCGGCGGGACGTTTGACGTCAGTTTGTTGCGTGTCTCGGGTGAGACGTTCGAAGTCATCGCGACGCACGGCGACACGCATCTGGGCGGCGACGATTTCGACCGCACGATCATGGAGCTGGTACAGCGGGAAGTGCGTGAGCAGTTCGGGCTGGACATCGATTCACCGGCGACCAAACAGGCGCTGCGGTCCTTTGCGGAGGAAGTCAAGATCCGCCTGGGCACGGAAACGGCGGCGAAGCTGGAACTGGATCTGGGTGCGAGTCGCGTTTATCGCAGAACCATCGCGCGAGACGAGTTCGAGAAACTGATTGAACCACTCGTTCAGCGGACGATTGCCTCATGCAAACGCGCGCTCGCCGACGGAAAGATGACGGCGAACGAGATTGACGAAGTCGTCATGGTCGGCGGATCAAGCCGCGTGCCGCTCGTGCGACGGCGCGTTCAGGAGTTCTTCGGGCGCACGCTGTACACGGCGCTGAACCCGGACGAAGTCGTGGCGCTGGGGGCCGCGGTTCAGGGGCAGGTGCTCTCCGGCGCGCGGCCCGACACGCTGTTGCTGGACGTCACCCCCCTGTCACTGGGAATCGAGACGATGGGCGGAGCGATGGGCAAGCTCATCCTGCGCAACACGCGTATTCCCTGTCAGGCGTCGGAGCCTTTTACGACCTTCGTCGATGGCCAGACCTCGGTAAAGATCAACGTCCTGCAAGGTGAGCGGGAGCTGGCGGCCGACTGCCGCAGCCTTGGCGTGTTCGAGCTTCGGGGGATTCCGCCGATGCCGGCCGGGATTCCCAAGATCACCGTGAATTTTCTCATCGACGCCAACGGCATTCTGAACGTTTCGGCGCGCGAAGAGCGCAGCGGCGTGGAAGCGTCGATCCAAGTCATCCCCTCGCACGGCCTGACGCGGGAGGAGGTGCGGCGGATCGAGCTGGATTCGGTGCGTTACGCCCGGGAAGACATGACGGCGCATCGCCTTATCGACCTGCGCAATCAGGTGGAGTTCGACACTCACAAGACCGAGCAGACGCTGGCGAAGTTCGGCCATTTGTTGCCGCCCCACGAGCGCGAGACGCTGGAGCAGTCGATCCGGGCGTTGCGCGAAATGGCGGCTTCGACGACCGATTGCGACGCGCTGCATCAGGCGCTGGATCGATTCGGGAAATCAACGGAGCACCTCGCAAACCTGGCGATCACCCAGTCGCTTCGCGAAGTGACCTCAACGAAATAACCTGAACGGAGACGCACATGGGCGGCCAGAATCCCTACATCAAGGACACCGAGATCGCGCTGCCGAAGCAGCCCTACGAGCTGACGATCATCGATGAACAGGGCACGGAACACAGTCTGACCATCGACCCGAAGAAGATCCCCTACGACGATCACGGGCTGCCTGGCTCGATACTCGATATCTGCATGGCGCACGGCATCGAACTGGACCATGCCTGCGGCGGCGTGTGCGCCTGCTCGACGTGCCACATTCATGTTCTGGAAGGTGCGGCTTCGTGCAACGAGGCGTCAGAAGAAGAGGACGACCAGCTTGAAGAGGCATACGACCTGAAGTCCAACAGCCGCCTCGGATGCCAGTGCGTGCCGAACGGAACGATGCCGGTGAAAGTTCGCATTCCGACGTGGAACCGGAACCTGGCGCGCGAGCCGCACGGTGCCGAGGGAATGACGACGAAGGACAAGGAGTAGCGCCAATGCCGCAGAAACTAACCTGGCTGGATTCCGAGGACATCGCCCTGGCCCTGCATGAGAAATTTCCCGACCTCGATCCCCTGACGGTGCGGTTTACGGATCTGCATGACTGGGTCGTGGCACTGCCGGACTTCGGCGACGATCCGCACAAGTCCAATGAAGCCAAGCTCGAAGCGATCCAGATGGCGTGGCTGGAGGAATACAAGGACGCGAAGGACGACGAGTAGCGCGCGATTATATTCTACCAACCCGGTACGGGGCGTTAAGAATGATGACCGGTCATTGATGATCGCTCCCGCGAGGCTTCCCTCCCAGCATTCACGGTCTTGCAGTCTGCGCTTCTTTTTCAAGCCGCCCTTCTCGCTTGACTTCGCCCTTCCGCTTCCAGAATTGCAGATATCCGATCGAATCGGTTGGTTCGTACCAGGCATGAAGCAGCCTTCCCAAGGGGTCGTCGCCGACCGCCCCGCTGAAAAAATCTCCTGCTGCCGTGATCGCCAGCGCCGGCTGCGTCGGTTGCGCCAGGACGTCATCCGCCATGATTGCGCGCAGCCGCGGCGAGACGCCGACGTGCATGAGCAGGTAAAACCGTGTCGCGCTACGGCGCTCCGTGAGAAAGTAAAGCAACCCGCTGTTGCTAAGGTCGAGAATCGTCTCATCCGGTCGGCTATTCGCTTGAATGTAACCACACACCGTTTCAACAAACCTCGTCTCTCCCAGAGGCAAATCACACCCCACGCGCTTGACCCTGCATTGCGTGCGCACGCCGCCGACCATGCTGGGTGACAGCCGCGCCGGCACACGGCTGTTCTCGCCAAGCCCCGTCCAGCGACGCCACGGCCCGCCGACGCCGCCCTCGCCCATTGCCATCAGCATGATCAGACTCGGTGCGATCATCATGATGACACCGATGGACCCGCGTTTCAGGTGCGCCCATCTCCAGTTCGTCTGCGTCCACGACGAGATCGGCAGCAAGACGACCACAGCGAGCATGAGGAACGGCCCAGCCGCGTAAGCGACGTGCCAATCATCGGGTCGACCAAGAACACTGCCCCAGGATGCCAGCGAGGCGAGCGCCATGAGCATCAGGCCGCTTCGCATGGCTGCCGGCCATGAACGTCGACGCCACGCGAACACCGCGACGCCGATCGCCGCGAGGGGGATCGAATAATAAAGCATGACGCATTGAAGGCCAGCATAGACAGTTGGCAAGTCCGGCGCGTCATGGCTCTGCCACGGCCGCGGGTACGTCGCCGGCATGGCTTCTCCGCGCAGGAAGAGTTGCCAGGACACATTCAACCCAAAGTCACCGAGGATATCGTGCCAAACACACCAGAGCATCAGCGGAAGAAAGCCGATCACCGTACCAGCCAGGAAAGAAATCAATCGCTGCGTGATCTCGCGCGGGCGAGGCGCGCTGATCGGTCCGAGGTACGCATCCGCCACGCACCACGTCCCGATCGTCAGCAGCGAGAACAGACCGACGTCCAAGCTGTACGTCGCCGCGAAACTCGTCAGGACACCTGCCTGGAACAACCTGCTCCGTCGCCGGGAATGCAGAAACGCCCCCGCGGCGGCCAGCGCCAGCAGGCCCAGCACATGCCGATCGGTGACTTCAACCCAGCAGAGAAGCAGCAGCGCGGCCGCGACCAATGCCCCCTGCCACCGTCGCGTCAGCGTGGCGACGGCAATGATTGCGGTCACCGTCCCCAGCGGCGGTAGAATCCCGCGGTAAAGAAACGCATTGCTGCCGAGCTTGCGCAGCGCGGCGACGTCCGTGCCGAACCACGCGCACGCCAGAAGCGGTTTGAGAATGTTTTCACCGAGGCCGTGCTGGACGTAGATGTCGCGAAACGGCAGCTTGCCGTCATGCAGGGCGTCGATGTGTGCCAGCCGCTCGCCTTCATGGATGAAGTCCAGTGCGCCGTCGATATCGAGTCGCAGCGCCGCGAAATAGGCCAAAATGCAGATGATCGCAACGCGAAGCGTCATTTGATTGAGCAATCCGGCATCACGCCGGGCGCATGGCGGGCGGCCACAGCGTGCGCAGCGCCGTGAGGATGGTTCGCGTCGCGGCAGATTTGTTCAACGTGTAGAAGTGAATCCCCGGCGCGCCGCGATTGAGGAGGTCCAGGCACTGCGCCGTCGCGTAAGCGACGCCAAGCGACAGGACGGCATCCTCGTCGTCCTTGAGGCGGTCCAGCTCGTTGAGCAACGTTGGGGGAATCGTCGCGCCGCACATTTGCGTGAACCGCCGGACCTGCTCGACGTTGGTAATCGGCATGATGCCCGGAATGATCGGCACGCCGATGCCGATGGCGCGGGCGCGATCGACAAATCTGAAATAATGGCTGTTGTCAAAGAACAACTGCGTGATGAGGAACGCGGCACCGGCTTCCACCTTGTGCTGGAGATTCTCCAGATCGCGATGGAGATCCCGTGCGCCATCCATCCCGACGCATTCAACGTGTCCTTCCGGATAGCAGGCGCCGCCGATGCAGATCTCACGATTCTGCGAGCGGATGAACGCCACCAGCTCGCTCGCAAAACGGAACCCGTCCGCCACCGGTCTGAATTCCGCGTCACCTTTCGGCGGATCGCCGCGCAGCGCCAGGATGTTTCCGATGCCCGCAGTCGCCAACCGATCGATTACCGCGGCCAACTCATCACGCGTCGAGCCAACGCACGTCAAGTGCGCCATGACTTCGACGCCATAATGCCGCTGAATCTCCGAAACCAGTTCGATCGTCCGATCGCGCGTGCTGCCGCCCGCGCCGTACGTCACGGAAATAAACGTGGGCGACAAATCCCGCAGTGCCCGCACCGTCGCGCGCAACTGCTCGAGTCCTCCGTCCGTTTTGGGCGGGAAGAACTCGAACGAAAAACACGGACGGCCGGTCGAAAGTAGTTCGCGGATTCTCATGCAGAGCAGTGGTCCGTTTCCGGTGATGCGTGTTCAAGTCGAGCGCGGAGGCCCGGTCGTTGATCCATCTTCCTTGCCGAAGCGCCAAGGCGTCAGTCACCTTTCTTCCGGGGTTGAGGTGATTCTTTTTCTGCCTTCGTCTTGTCTTTTGCCGATTTCGCGTCGATTCCAGCGGCGGGCTTCGGAGCCTTCAGCGCCGTGCTGACGGCCGAGGTTACTTCGTCGCTCATCGGATCCACGCGCGGCTCAAAGCGGCCGATCACTTTCCCGTCGCGCCCGATCAGAAACTTGTTGAAGTTCCATTTGATTTCACCGCCATGATCGTGCCCGGCGTCCTTCGCCGTGAGGTATTTGAACAGCGGGCAGATGTCCTCACCTTTCACGCTCACCTTCGAGAACATCGGGAACGTCACGTCAAACTTCGACGAACAGAACTCCTTGATCTCCTCGTTCGTGCCCGGTTCCTGCGCGCCGAAGTTGTTCGCCGGGAAGCCGAGGATGACGAACCCTTCATCCTTGTACTGGCGGTAAAGCTCCTCCAGGCCCTTGTATTGCGGCGTCAGTCCGCACTTCGACGCGACGTTGACGATCATCACGACCTGCCCGTAATAGGCTTGGGCGAGGTTGATTTTTTCTCCATCAATGTTCTTGACCTTGAAGTCCAGTGCTGGCGCGTCCACGTGGCCTGCCTCTTTCAATTTCCTCGCAGATTGTTTCTTCGACGTTGATTTCTTCTTCGATTGTGAGTCATTCGGACCCGCCAGCACGGGGTACGAGATTAGGAAGGCCGTTGCGAGTGCTGCCGCCGCGATTACCCTAAGCGTCATGGTGCGATTCTCCGAAAGTCCCGTTACTCCACCGTGCGGGATCCAGCCCGCTATCGAGGGATTCGCTTATTGTAGTAGATTTGATCCGGCAATCCCAGTCGCGTAGACGAACACGGGGAGCGTGTCGCAGGTTCAATGCCCGATTCATCGAGCTTCAACCTTCATGGGAACCGCGCTTGCCTCATAATGCCGCCTGCCGTCGCACGGCACGCTTGGCACGCGCTCGGCGCAGCGATACGCTGTCCGCCATGAACGCCGTCGCGATCATTCCCGCCCGCTATGCTTCCACGCGCTTTCCGGCGAAGGCACTCGCGCGCGAGACCGGCAAGTATTTGATCCAGCATGTGTGCGAACAAGTCGCGCAATGTCGCACCATTCGGCACGTGCTCGTCGCCACCGACGATTCGCGGATCGCCGAGGCGGTACGCTCCTTCGGCGGCGAAGCCGTGATGACGCGTGTGGATCACCCCAGCGGAACCGACCGTGTCGCCGAGGCGGCGGCGACGTTGGATTGCGACATCGTCGTGAACGTGCAGGGCGACGAGCCGGAGATCGAGCCGACGGCGATCGACAAGCTGGTTAGCCTGTTCGAAGACCGACCCGATCTGCCAATCGCCACGCTCGCCTGCCCTTTTCCGGCCGACGGCGATCCGCGCGATCCGAACGCGGTGAAAGTCGTGCTCGCGCAAACCGGCGACGCGCTGTATTTCTCGCGCAGTCTCATTCCATTCCCGCGCGATACCGGAGGCAACCCTTTCGGCGGTGCGCCGTGCTCACCGGGTGCGTCACCCTGGCACCTGCACATCGGCGTGTATGCCTATCGCCGAAGCTTTCTGTTCGAGCTGGCGAACCTACCGCCCACGCCGCTGGAGAAACTGGAGAAGCTTGAACAGCTTCGCGTGCTCGAGAACGGTCATCGCATGGCGGTCGCTGTGGTCGCGCAAGCACCAGTCGGCATCGACACGCCCGAGGACTACGCAGCGTTTGTTAAGCGTTGTCGCAGCGAATGACGCCACCATCCGGCTTCACGCTTTCGCGATGCCGCGTTGAACTAATGCGGGACAAGCGCTACACTTCCGGTTGTCGCGCTGCTGGCATGAGTGGATGAGGAGTAATTCCATGGCCGACGCGATGAAGCCCACCAACGTTCTGATCCTCGGTGCCGCCGGGCGAGATTTTCACAACTTTAACTGCTTATACCGCGACCATGCCGCCTTTCACGTCGTCGGCTTTACCGCGACGCAGATTCCCAACATCGAAGGCCGCGTGTATCCACCGGCCCTTGCCGGCCGCCTCTACCCGCAAGGCATCCCAATTTTCCCTGAAGACGAATTGGAATCGCTGATTCGCTCGCACCGCGTCGACCTGGCTGTGTTCAGTTATTCCGACGTGCCCTACGCGGAGTTGATGCACCTTTCGGCACGAGCCAACGTTGCCGGGGCGGACTTCGCCCTGATCGCGCCGAGGCGAACCATGCTGCCCGCGACCAAGCCGGTCATCGCGGTCTGCGCCGTGCGCACCGGCTGCGGAAAGAGCCAGACCACGCGTGCCATCGCCGCGACGCTCCAGCGCTTCGGAAAGCGCATCGCCGTCGTGCGCCACCCGATGCCCTATGGTGATCTCTCGCGCCAAGTCTGCCAGCGCTACGCCGAACTGGCCGACATGGACCGCCACGAATGCACAATTGAGGAGCGCGAGGAATACGAGTTGCACATCCGCGCCGGCAACCTGCTCTTCGCCGGTGTGGACTATCAGAAAATCCTCGACGCCGCGCAGGCGGAAGCCGACGTGATCCTTTGGGACGGCGGCAACAATGACACGCCCTTCTTCAAACCCGACCTGATGATCACCGTGGCTGATGCGCATCGCCCCGGTCACGAAGCGGGCTACTATCCCGGCGAGACCAATTTCCGCCTCGCCGATGTGATCCTCATCAACAAAATCAACACCGCCCGTGCGGAGGATGTCGCCCTCATCGAGGCGAACGCCCGCCGCATGAATCCGAAGGCAACCCTGCTTCGCGCGGACTCGGTCATCGCCTGCGAGCATCCCGATGCCATCCGCGGCAAACGCGTGCTCGTCGTCGAAGACGGTCCGACGGTGACGCATGGCGAAATGCCCTACGGCGCCGCGCACGTAGCCGCACGCCAATTCGGTGCGGCGGAAATTGTCGATCCCAGGCCGTTCGCCGCCGGGTCGATACGCAACGTGTTCGCCAGGTACACTCACCTGCGCGATGTGCTTCCCGCAATGGGCTACGGCCGTGAGCAGATGGCCGACCTTCAGGCAACGATCAACGCGACGCCTTGCGATCTTGTGCTGGTGGGGACGCCGATGGACTTGGTCAAGCTCCTGCGGCTGAATCGGCCGGCCATGCGGATCGGGTACGATCTGGACGAGCGGACGGCCACAGCGATTGACAATCTGGTACGCGACCGGGTCCGGTCAGGCCCGCAGGGCTGATGATCCTTGTTTTGGAATCAGCGGCAAGCGGCCTGTCGGCATTGCCTGCCGATCTCTGGAATCGTGCCCCCTGTCCCGCCATTGCCCGCCAAACCGTCGATCCATATATTACGCGGCCGAGCCTTGATAACCTCTCGACTTGGAGCCGCCTGCCATGCCGTCACCGTCCGCCCCCCGCAGTTTCGTCTCGATGAAAGACCTCTCGCCCGATGATCTGCATCGCGTGCTGGAAAAGGCCGCAAAGGTTAAGAAGAACCCCGGCGAGTTTCGCAGCGCCTTCGCTGGTAAGACGCTCGCCATGATCTTTCAGAAGCCCAGCCTGCGAACGCGCGTCTCGTTCGAGGCCGGCATGACCCAGATGGGCGGCCATGCGATCTACCTCGCCCCCACCGACATCTCCATCGGCCAGCGCGAGACGACCGAGGACATCGCCCTTGTTCTTTCGCGCTTTGTCAATGTCATCATGGCCCGCACGTTCGGCCACGACATCGTCGTGGACCTCGCCCGGTACGCGACCGTGCCGGTCATCAACGGCCTCTCCGACCACGAGCATCCGTGCCAGATTCTGGCCGACATGCAAACCATCGCCGAACGGCGCGGCAATCTCAAGGGCCTGCGCTGGGTCTATTGCGGCGATGGCAACAACGTGGCGCACTCGATCATGCTCGGCGGCGCGCTGGCCGGCATGCACGTTACGATCATCGCGCCGAAGGGCTACCAACCCAAACCGGAGATTACGGCTGACACCGAGGCGATCGCCAAATCTACCGGCGGCAGCATCACCATCACCGATGACATGCCCGGCGCGGCCAAAGGGGCCGACGTCCTTTACACCGACGTCTGGGCCAGCATGGGGCAGGAAGCCGAGGCGGCCGCACGCAAGAAAATTTTTGCGGGTTACACAATCGACATGAAGGTGCTGTCGCTGGCCTCCCCCGATTGCGTCCTGCTGCATTGCCTGCCGGCGCACTACGGCGACGAGATCACCTATGACGTGACCCGCACGAAGAATTCGGCCATCTTCGACGAAGCCGAGAACCGTCTGCACGCACAGAAGGCGATCATGCTGACGCTGTGCGGGATGTAGCCGGACGGCTCTGTGGGAATCGTATCGGGCTTATCGCCCGTTGGCGGTTTCATCGTCGTCGTCGGCGATGAGGTCGTCGTCGGAGAGGTCCACGACCTGGTCGACTTCTTCGAGATCATCGGAATCGACTTCGACCAGTTCATCAATATCGATGTCCGACAGATCGTCGGAGTCCAACTCTTCCAAACCGTCGACGTCGAAGGATTCTTCGTCGTCGGTAGCGGGTTTGCCGGCCGGTGCGGGCGCCGACGCGGCGGAGGGCTTGGCGGTCTTCCCCGATGTCTGAACGGCCCCCGATGCCGGCGCGGGCTTGCCGCCGGAACCGTTCGCGGGCGCGGCTGGCTTCGCAGCAACCGGCCGAATCTCCTTCGGCTGGCCGTCGATCTGAACAGTAAAGACAATGGAGCCGGCGCGGATGTGGTCGCCGGGTTTCACCGTCGCCTGGGCGATCTTTTGATCGTTGACAAATGTCCCGTTTCGACTGGCGAGGTCCTTGACGATGACCTTGCCGCCCGTGCGGGTGATTTCGCAATGCGTTCGCGAAATTTCATCCAGCGGTATCCGCACGTCGGCATCGGTGCCGCGGCCGATCACCAGCGGCTTGTCACCGACGGGAATCTCTTTGCGCACGCCCTTCGGGCTGAACGTCACCAGGGTCACGATCATACGAACTTCCCGCGCTGTCGGGGCAACCGGTTGCGTTGACAAGGGATTGTATGCTCCACCGCCAAACCCAACTCGAATCTACCCGTTTTCGGCGGCATTATCAAGGCAAATCGGCCGGGGCGGCTGGGCCCCCGAATGGACAAATTCACCCGAAAATGCTGAAATTCACGCGCAATCAGGAGGAATCCCCCGAGTCCTGCGGACCGTTCGTCCCGTAAGATACACGCTGTGACGATGCCATCCGATGAACGCCTTTCCGACCTTCAAGTGTGCGCCGACAAGTCCCGTCCCGCGATCGGCTGGTACGTGCATCTCCCCTTCTGCGCGACCAAGTGCGGCTATTGCGATTTCTACTCGCTGCCCACGATTCCCGGACTGATCGACCGACTCGTGGCCGCAATCCAGGCCGAGGCCCGAGCACGCAATCCGGGCCGACTGGTCGAGACGATTTTCATCGGCGGCGGCACCCCCACCGTGCTGCCCGCCGCAGCCTTGGACGCGATCCTGACTGAGGTCGTCTCGCACACCGGACCCGTCAGCGAATTCACCGTTGAGGCCAACCCCTCCTCTACCGACGAATTGAAACTCGATCTGCTTCGCCGCCGCGGCGTCAATCGCATCTCCTTCGGCGCGCAATCGTTTCACCCTGACGACTTGGCGATCCTCGAGCGTGTCCACGATCCCTCGCACATCCGCGAGTCGGTCCGCGCCGCGCGGACCGCCGGGTTTGACAACGTCAACCTCGATCTGATCTACGCCATTCCGGGGCAGACCCTCGAACGATGGCGCGACAATCTCCGTCGGGCCATCGATCTGAATACCGAGCATCTATCCTGTTACTCGCTCATGTTCGAGCCGGGCACGTCCCTGACGCGGCTGCATCAACAGGGGCGAATGAACCCCGTGGATGAGGAACTCGAAGCGGGCATGTTCGAAATGACGATCGACGAACTCGCCGGAGCGGGCTTTGAACACTATGAAATCAGCAACTTCGCGCAACCGGGACGCCGTTGCCAAGCCAATATCATCTATTGGGAAAACCGCGAATACCTCGGCGTCGGCCCGTCGGCAGTGTCGTTCCTCGACGGGCTGCGAACAAAGAATGTGCCGGATGTGCGTCGATACGTGGACCACTACGCCTCCGGTTCCGTTCACGCCCTCGCCCGTGGCCGTGACCGTCCTTCCGACCCGGTCGATGTTTCGGCCGAGAGCAATTCACACGAGAGTGCGCCGCCAGGGCCAGCTACAAATGTCGTAATCAATTTGGCACCGGTGGGACCGGTCGTGGAAGCGGAGCGGCTTGACGCAATCTCCCACGCCGCCGAAACGGCCGTGCAATGGCTGCGGCTGACCGAGGGCATCGACTGCGCGGTTTTCGCGGCGCGTACTGGGTTTGATCCGCGCCGACTCTTCGCCGCGGCAATCGACCAATTCGCCCCACTCGGCCTGCTGGAGGCAACATCCGATCGGATTCGACTGACACGCCGCGGCTTGCTCGTTGCGAATCGAGTGATGAGCGTGTTTCTGGAGGTGGCTGGATCGTCGCATGCGAGACCAGATCGAGCGACGCAGGCAGCGGACGGAAACTAATAGTTCAGCTGTTACAAGTAGATTTGCTTACACAGAAGGATACTTTGTTTACAGGGAGGAGACTTTGTTTACACGGTACAAGGAGATTTGCTTGCGCAATCCGCCCCTTGCGAGGCCGCTTGCTTGCTATTTGATCTGCCTTTTGATGAATGCGGACCTGACAGGGCTTTTTTCATAAAACCCTGATAAAAAGGGCTACAGGAAGCCGCCTTCCTGGCCGCTGGACATCTCCGGGAAATGCGGTATATATGGGTGATCGGCTATCAATCCCCGATAGCTCAATGGTAGAGCGAGCGGCTGTTAACCGCTAGGTTGCAGGTTCGAGTCCTGCTCGGGGAGGTCTTTGAGCCACCGCGAAATGCGGTGGCTTTTTTGTTAACGGCTCGACGCGTTTCGGCCGCGCCGGGCCGTCGCCACAACTCGGCCAACCACGCGACCTTGCGCCCCACCCGCCACGCGGCCGTGCTCTCTGTTTTGATCGCCGCGTTCGACGGCCCGAACGTAAACCCAAGGTTCTCGTTCGATCCCCCGCTCGGCGCTCTCAAACTCGCTGCCTCTCGCGGTTAACACCCCGGATTGGTTAACGCGGGGTTACGTTCGCGGCCCGAAGACAGATCGAACCCGTTTTGCGTACATATCAGATAGGCCGTCGCGTTGAGACGACGCCAGTCATCGACATCTCGCCGGACGACCGGCCGGGCGCGGAGCGCACGTCGGCGTGGGCCAGCACGGAGGCAGCGCCCATGCGACCCGCGCCCGACGACCCGTCCACTCTCTCCCCACATCAGCGCCTGCGCGAGCTGACGGCCATCCTGGCTCGCAGAATTCATCGCTTACGCGCCCGGCCGCCAGTCCCTGCGGAAATCTGCAAGATTCCGGCGGAATTGTCGCAAACCGGCCTTGATCCGGGCGCGAGGACTTGCCCTCATGGGGTCGTGGCGTCGCCACGCGAGAACGGAGATCGATGAATGCCGATCGATGTTGACACGGCGGTAAAGACGCTGAACCGCATGACGGTGACGCAGCTCCGCGAGCGCTACGCCGAGGTCTTCGGCGAGGCGACGCGGTCGTTCAACAAGCAGCATCTGGTCAAGCGGATCGCCTGGCGGCTCCAGGCCATCCACGAGGGTGACCTATCCGAGCGGGCACGCCGCCGCGCCGGCGAACTGGCCAACGACGCCGATCTGCGCATCCGGCCGCCGGCCGCGCCGCCAGACTCGGGCGGCAACGGAGGGGTCGCCACGTCGCCGTTTCGTGTCGAACCAGACGACCGCCTGCCGATGGCGGGCACGCTGCTGAAGCGCGAGTACAAGGGCCAGACCGTCCAGGTCCGGGTCCTGTCCGAGGGATTCGAGTTTGAAGGCGACGTCTACCGGTCGCTGTCCGCCGTGGCCCGCAAGGTCACCGGCGCGCACTGGAACGGTTATCACTTCTTCGGCCTGCCCAAGCCCGGAAAGGAGGTCGCCGCACCATGAAGCGCAACGGCAACGGAAACGGCAACGGGAAGGCCCGGACGACGCAGCAAATCCGCTGCGCCATCTACACGCGCAAGAGCACCGAGGAGGGCCTGGAACAGGAATTCAACTCCCTGGACGCCCAGCGCGAATCCGCCGAGGCCTACGTCGCCAGCCAGCAGCATGAAGGGTGGGCCTGCCTTTCCGACCGCTACGACGACGGCGGCTTCACCGGCGCGAACATGGAGCGGCCGGCTTTGAAGCGCCTGTTCGAGGACATTGAGGCCGGCCGGATCGACTGCGTGGTGGTCTACAAGGTGGACCGCCTGAGCCGGTCCTTGTTGGACTTCGCACGGATGATCGGGACGTTCGAGAAGTGTCGCGTCTCGTTCGTCTCGGTGACGCAACAGTTCAACACCACGCACTCGATGGGTCGGTTGACGCTGAACATCCTGCTGTCGTTCGCTCAGTTCGAGCGAGAGATCATCTCCGAACGGACGCGCGACAAGATCGCTGCGGTCCGGCGCAAGGGGAAATGGGCCGGCGGGATGCCGGTGCTGGGCTACGACGTGGACCCGCACGGGTCGAAGCTCGTCGTCAACGCCGAGGAAGCCGAGCGGGTGCGGGCGATCTTCGCCGAGTATCTCCAGCGGCAATCGCTTATCCAGACGGCTCAGGTGCTGAACGAGCGCGGGTGGAAGACGAAGCGCTGGACGACGCACAAGGGCCACGAGCGCGGCGGCAAGCCGTTCGACAAGAACATCCTGCTTCGACTACTGACCAACGTCGTGTACCTCGGAAAGGTTCGCTACAAGGACGAGGTCCACGCCGGCGAGCATGAGGCGATTGTCGACGACGACCTCTGGCAGCGCGCCCAACGGATGCTGCGGGTCAACGGCCGCACGGGCGGCATGCACATCCGCAACAAGTACGGCGCGCTGCTGAAGGGACTGGTCCACTGCAAGCCGTGCGGGTGCGCCATGATGCATACGTACACCAGCAAGGACAACCGGCGCTACCGCTATTACGTCTGCGGCACCGCCCAGAAGCAGGGCTGGCACGCGTGTCCATCAAAGTCGCTGCCCGCCGAAGAGATCGAGCGGTTCGTCGTGGACCAGATTCGGGCGATCGGCAAGGACCCGGCCATCATGGGGATGGCGCTGGAACAGGCCCGGGCGCAGCAAGAGGAGCAAGTTGCGGGATTGGAGGCCGACGCCCGGATCGTCGAACGCGACGTTGGCCGGCTGCACGTGGAGATCGCCAAAGCCGCCGCCGCCGCCGCGACAAACGGCCACGCGGCGGTACGGCTGGCCGAGTTGCACGAGCAACTGCGGGAGGCCGAACAACGCCTCACCGAGCTGCGCGACGATCTCGCCCGGGCGCGGCGGCAGATGGTCAGCAAGCGAGAGGTCGACTCGGCCTTGGAGGCATTCACGCCGCTGTGGGACACGCTCAGCCCACGTGAGCAGGCCCGCGTCCTGCGGCTGTTGGTGAAACGAGTCGACTACGACGGCGCGAACGGCAAGGTCGCGGTCACGTTCCACGCGAACGGGATCAGGGCGTTGGGCCAGGACGACCTCGCCGACAGTCTGGAGATGGACGAATGCCCGACAGCGTGACGGTCGAGTTCAAGGTGCATTTCGGGCGCGGCCCGGCCGGACGACGCGAGGCACGGCTCGGCGACGCGCCGGACGCGACCGCCGTGCCCGCGGGCAGCGTGCCCCGCGTGGCCCGATTGATGGCCTTGGCGATCCGTTGCGAAGAACTGGTCCGTCGTGGCGGCATCACAGACTACGCCGAGCTGGCCGAACTTGGCCACGTTACGCGGGCACGGATGACGCAAATCATGAACCTGCTCAACCTCGCGCCCATCATCCAGGAGGAGATTCTGTTCCTGCCCCGCACGACCAGCGGCCGCGACCCGGTCGGCGAACGCGACCTTCGGCCGATTACGTCCGTCGTCGACTGGCGTGAACAAAGACGGTTGTGGAAAGCTCTCTCTGCCAATACCACGTCACGCGGGCTTCGGGGGGTGCCCGACCCCAAAGGCCGCCGCCCGTCCCAGACGCACGCCGTGCTTCTCGCTCGCGTGCCTGCGGCCGTATAATGCATGGCTGCTGCCTAAAACTCTATCCAGCCTGATCTTGCAGCATAACGGTGCGTGCCAAGCACGACCTTTGTTGAGGATGCCCAGGCGATGGGCCACACGCGACTCGGAGATCTTCCACGGACACGAAAATGGCAGGAGGTCATTGGCCTCGTCGCCGCTGGTGCCGGCGCGGAGTAAATCGCCAACGCTGTGATTCGGGCCGCTGAGACCGGCCTCATGGCGGCGGCCCACCATACGGGCCTCGTCGAAGCACTTTGGTCCCTCACGCAGATCACGCAGGCCGCGCGGGAGAAGGATTTCGCCGCTGGACTCCGCGCCCGCGGATTCGAGGTCCCTGACAACCCCAGCCTGCCCGCGATCCTCAGCGCCGTTTCCGCTGCGGTGGACCGGAGCATGCCGAATAACAGGGGCCGCACGGACCTGGGCGAAATGGCGCACAGCGCCGCCGTTGAGACCACAAACCGCATCGTGACCGAACGAGTGTCTTCATTGTTCGGCGCGACCGCTCAGGACGTCCAGCGAGCGTTCCACGACCTCGGCACCGAAAAGAACTTCGGCGAGTTGGGGAAGCGATTCTTCGGACAGGTGATGAACAAGGTGCTCCAGTTCTACGTGAGCCGGGAAAGCGCGAATCACGTTGGCCACGGCCAACGCTTCGCCAACCTCGCGGCGAAGGCCGCATTCGACGATGCAATGAATACGCATTGCCGCCAAGCGTCCGTGATCGTCGAAAAGTTCGCCGGCGAGTGGCAGTCGAAGCAGAAGTGGGAGAAGCGAGACACCGGCGGCATCACGCGCGACGATGTGGGCAGGTTCGCCCACGTCGCGATGAAAAAGATGATCGCTGAGCTGAAGGAGGGGAATAAATGAACCCTCCTGAAATGCTGTTCCTATGCAACGAGGCCGCCGCGGGCCATACCGGTTCCTCAGCCGGGGTAACGAAGCTCCGCACCGCGGGATCAGGCAAGAACGTGCGGCTGGAACTCGACGAGGTCGGCCGGCAGCTCAACCGCAACATAGCACCGGCGCTGATCGATC
The DNA here is from genome assembly GCA_015200345.1 of Planctomycetia bacterium. Lineage (NCBI taxonomy): Bacteria > Pseudomonadati > Planctomycetota > Planctomycetia > Planctomycetia bacterium. The sequence goes on from CP054187.1 coordinate 269,553, forward strand.
TGGTTGAAATCGCATCGCTTGTCTACATCGCCGACCAAGTCCAGCATCGCGGTGCGGATGAGGTCGAGAACATGGGCGCGACTTGGCGTCGCCGAATGCGGTTTGAGATTCCGGTGCGGGTGCCGTCGCTCTGGCGGACAGCGGAAATCAGTGATTCGCTGGTCGAGCTGCTGAGCTTCCTGTCGGAGGACGAGTACGACTTCACCTTCACGCAATACAAACACCCTCCGGCGCTGGACGCATACCTCAGCTTTGGGAAACTTGCGGCGGAGACGCCTCCGGAAACAGTGGTGCTCTTCTCCGGGGGGCTCGATTCACTTGGAGGGGTGCTCGAGGAAGTGGTGCGAGACAAGCGCTCGGCGCTTCTGATTACGCATGAACCGACGACCAAGCTGCGCGGGCGGCATCGCACGCTGCGTAGCATGGTTGCCAACGCTACCGACGGGCCAGTGCCGCAGTTCATCACCGTCCGCGTCAACAAGAAAGACCAGAAGGAACGCGAGTACACGCAGCGAGCCAGGTCCTTTCTGTATGCGTCGTTGGCTGTCGCCGCCGCCCGCATGGCGGATCTGAACGCAATCCGATTCTTCGAGAATGGCGTCGTAAGTCTCAACCTTCCCGTGTCGCCGCAGGTTGTGGGGTCGCGCGCCACCCGAACCACGCACCCCCGAGTGCTGGCCTGCATGCGGCGGCTGTTCTCCTCGATCACGGGCGGTGAATTCACAGTCAATAACGGATTCCTTTGGAAAACCAAGTCGGACATCGTGGCTGACATTGTGAAGGGCGGCCAGGGATCGATGATCGAGTGGTCCACAAGCTGCACACACACGTGGACATATCGGAAGGACAAGCCGCACTGCGGCATCTGCTCGCAGTGCATCGACCGCCGGTTCGCGGTGCTAGCCAACAACGCCGGCCAGTTCGAGCCTGCCGAAAAATACCGCCATCACCTGTTGACGGAGGCACGCGACGAGGGCGAGTCACGCATAATGCTGGCCTCATACCTGGAGACGGCGCAGCAAGTGGCAGACATGGACATCACGGCCTTCTGCAACCGCTTCGGCGAAGCCGCCCGTGCGTTTCCATATCTGGGTATGCCCCCGGATGACGCGGCGAACAGTATCTTCGATCTATACAAGCGCCACGCGCGACAGGTGATGTCTGTGATCGAAGCCGAGGGCAAGGCACACATGTCCGAGATACGCAAGCGCTCGCTGCCGCCGACCTGCGCCTTGCGGTTGGTTCACGACCCGAATCCCAACACGACGAACATTGTCGCGCCCTCCGTCAGTGGATCGGTCGCGCCCGCACCTCCATCGCATCAGCTTGCCCAAGAGGGCCAAGCGTGGCTGCTTCGGTTTGAAGGCATCGACAAACGCTTCGAACTCAGCGTTGGAATGGTCTACCTCCACGCGATGCTGTCCATGCCCAACAAATCCTTCACGGTCGCAGAGCTCTATTCGATTGCTCGACCGCACATGAAGAATATCCCCTCCGCTCGATCGGAAGCCGCATTCGATGAGAAGGCCGCTCGCGCGTACTGGCAGCGACTCACCGAGTTAGACGCCGAGATCGCCGCCGCCGAAAAGGGTCAGGACACGACGGCGATGCGAGTCGCCGAGAACGAGAAGGCTCGTCTTTTGACAGAACTGAAGGCCGCAAGGTTTGCAGGCCGACCCAAAATCGAGAGCGCTGACCACAAACGTCTGCGCGACCGCGTTCGAAACGCTGTCGACCGTACGATCAAGATTATCAAGAAGTACCACTCCAGCGCCGGTGCTCATCTCGACGAGGCCATATCACGCGGTTCCGTAATGACGTACGCGCCAGCGGAAATCCCGCCGTGGATATTTTGAACCCGCTACGCCAAATGTAGCCGCTCGCTACACCGGATGTAGCCCTCTTGCTTGCGGAGCGGCTGCCCGGCAGCAGTCTCCGATCAAGACGAGCGTCCTCGGGAAGAGCCGATCGCCGGGCCCAGCTTCCCAGGACAAGAAGGCCGCTGTGGCGGCGCGAGGTATTACATGGATGTTCCAACGAAGGCAACTCTGTCACCAAGTCGTCAGCGCCTGCTGGAGACGATGCAGGCAATCAACTTCGGGCGGATCGAGCAGTTGTCGGTCGCAGAAGGCGAGCCCGCGTTCGATCCGCCGCCCAGGGTCATCCGCGAGGTCAAGTTCGGCGCGGAGAACGGCGAGAGGCCGGAGTTGTCTCTGGACGACTTCCTGCTGAAGACCGAAGTGCAGGAGCTGTTCGAGGCGCTCACCGAGATCCGAGATGGGGTCATCGAGCGCGTCGAGGTTCGCCACGGCCTGCCGTTCCGAATGATCGTCGCCGAGTGCTGTGATCTGTAGCCTGCGGTCGCCGCAACAACACGAAACCAAGAGTCCATCGTAACCAACTGATATCGCTCAACTGAACAGCCGCGAAGCGGAGTCGTTGAGGGTGTCGCCGACACGGCGATTCTCTCGCGACTCCGTCGCGCGGCCATGCGCCCTGCCGTTCGGTCGGCACCCACCGGCACCCGCTCCTCGGCTTCGAGGAGTCCATCATGGGTCTCGACCCGAAAGCACTTGAATATGCCAATGAAATCATCCGCCACAAAGCCCGTCAGCTCGCCCGCAAGTCTGGATTCAGCCCGTCCGACCGCGAAGACATCGAGCACGAACTACTGATAGCGATCCTCGAGCGCTGGCCCGCATTCGATGCGAGCCGCGCATCGGGGAAGACGTTCATCGCGCGGATCGTCGAACACAAGGCGGTGTCGCTCGTCCGCTCCCACCGAGCGGCCAAGCGCGGCGTCGGTCAGTGCGCGCCGCTGCACAGCGATACGAATGGCAGCGCGTGCGACTTCGACGAGGAACTCGTCCGTTCACGTCGGGGCCTGAAGACCAGGTCGATCATCGAGGCCCTCTGCCTCCGAATGGACCTGGCCGACGTGATGGCCGACCTGCCGCCTGATCTGCGGTGCCTCTGTCAGCGTCTCATGCGTGGATCGGTGTCGGCCGCTGCTCGGGATTCCGAGACACGGCGGACCACGCTCTATCGCGCCATCCGCGAATTGCGCCGGCGACTCGAAGAGGCCGGACTCCACGAGTACCTGTGACCGCGCCGTCAACTCGCCGGCGTTTTGCGTATGTAACCCGTAGGGACAACACGCAAGGGAGGAATGCGATGAAAACGGAAGTCCTTCGGTACACGTTTGCGTCCTCGGTCTGCATGCGCGAGGTCGAGGAGACGCTGCTTCTGGCCGTCCTGGCGGTCGAGAGCCTGTTCGGCGAATCGACCGTCCGGCTCGACGCGTCGTACTCGGTGGATGCTCCGCGCCGCTCCTGCGCCATCGACGCGAGCACGGAAGTGGGCCGCTCGCTCAGTCGCGTATTCACCGGCTTCATCACTCGTGAGTTCGGCGGCGACGCGTTCGGCATCCACCGCGGGGATTCCGCGTCAGGGGCGAAGGATACGGCCGCATGCGCCGCGGCCGCCTGCTGAAAACCATGCGCGAATCACCACAAGACGACAAGCGGTTGCCGCTCGTGCGGCTGGGCCAAGGCGACTACGTGAAGGACATCTATCCCGAGGACTTGAACCATGAAACGCGAGGAGAAGATCGCATGGCAGGCCTGTTGAAACAAGTTCAACGCGGCGTATAGCCCGCGCCGCGGCGCGCCCTGGTGTACGGCACGCATGGCATCGGCAAGTCGACATTCGGCTCGATGGCTGAGCGGCCAGTGTTCATCCAGACCGAAGACGGCCTGGGCGGAATCGACTGCGAGAGGTTCCCGCTGGCCGCGTCGTACGGCGACGTGATCAGCGCACTGTCGGCGCTGTACGGCGAAGAGCACGAATACAAAACGGTCGTCGTTGACAGCCTCGATTGGCTCGAGCGGCTGATCTGGTCGAAGGTGTGCCAGGATCGCGGCGTCGCGTCCATCGAGGACATCGGCTACGCCAAGGGCTACGTCTTTGCCATCACGCATTGGCGCGAAGTCCTGGCCGGCCTCGATGCGCTGCGCAACGAGCGCGGAATGACGATCATCCTGATCGCCCACGCCCAGATCGAGAAGTTCGCCAGCCCCGAGACGGACACCTACGACCGCTACTCGCCGCGCCTGCACAAACAGGCCTCGGCGCTGGCGCAGGAATGGTGTGACGAAGTTCTGTTCGCCACGTACTCGGTTCACACCAAGGCGACCGACGAAGGCTTCGGCCGCAAACGTGTCCAAGGCATCGGCACAGGCGAGCGGATCATCCGCACGACCGAGCGCCCGGCGCACGTCGCCAAAAACCGCCTCGGCCTGCCCGACCAATTCCCGTTGGACTGGCGCACCTATGGAGCGTTCGCCAAGGGCGACGAGCAGGCGGCGCTGGCGGCAATCCGCGAATACTGGCCCGACTACGGCAAGTCGGAAGAGCAAGAGCAACCCGCTGAACAAGGAGCGTAAACGTCATGTCCAACTTGAACGGATTCAATGCAAACGAAGTGGAACCCGCCGTTGGGTTCGATCCAATCCCCGCCGCAAAATACCTGGCGGTCATCACCGAAAGCGAGATGAAGCCGACCAAGTCGGGCGTGGGCAAGTTCCTGCAGCTCACGTTTCAGATCCTCGAGGGCGAATTCAAGGGCCGCCTGGTCTGGGCCCGGCTCAATCTCGACAACCCCAATGCGACGACGGTCAAGATCGCGCGCGGGGAGCTGTCGGCGATCTGCCGCGCCGTCGGCGTCATGGCCCCGAAGGACTCCATCGAGCTGCACAACCTACCGCTGGTGATCACCGTCGCGCACAAGAAGCGGCAGGACACAAGCGAGATCACGAACGTCATCAAGGGCTACGCGAAGAAGGACGCGGCCGCGTCGAAGGCCACGGGGATGCCAGGCAACAACGGGAAAGCGCCGTGGAAGAAGTGACGCGGGTGTACGAGCTGCCGTACCCACCGTCGGTCAATCACTACTGGCGGCGCGTGGGCTGGCGGACGCTGATCAGCCGCGAGGGAAGGCGCTACCGCAGGGATGTGGTGGCGCTCCTCGCGGCGTCGCGGGCTAGGCCGATGCGCGGTGCGCTCATCGTGCGCGTAAAGGTCTTTCCGCCCGACGGCCGGCGGCGAGACCTCGACAACCTACAGAAGGCCCTTCTTGACGCCCTCGAACGCGGCGGCGCGTTCGCCGACGACAGCCAGGTCGCGCGGCTCGAAGTGGAACGCGCCGACATCGTGCCCGGCGGCAAGGTCATCGTGGAGATCGCGGAGCGAACGTAAATGGAGTTGCGACCGTACCAACGCCAGGCCGTCGAGGCCGTGTACGACTTCCTGCGCACGCGGGACGACAATCCGTGCGTGGTGATCCCTACCGCCGGCGGCAAGACGCCGGTGATGGCCACGATCTGCCGCGATGCCGTGCAGCTCTGGGAAGGCCGTGTGCTGATCCTCGCGCACGTCAGAGAGCTGCTCGAGCAGGCGGCCGAGAAACTGCACCTCGTCGCGCCAGACCTGCCGGTCGGCATCTACTCGGCGGGGCTGAAGCGCCGTGACTTGGGCTACGCCGTCACCATCGCCGGCATCCAGTCGATCTACGAGAAGGCATGCGATGTCGGGACGGTCGATCTGGTCATCGTCGACGAGGCCCACCTGATCCCGCCCGACGGCGAGGGAATGTACCGCACGTTCCTGACGGACGCCCGAAAGATCAATCCACAACTCCGGGTGATCGGCATGACGGCCACGCCGTTCCGGATGAAGAGCGGGATGATCTGCGCGCCGGAAAACATCCTCAATGCGGCCTGCTTCGAGATCGGCGTCCGCGAGCTGATCGTGCAGGGCTTCCTGTGCCCGCTGCGGACGAAGGCGGGAACGCAGCGCCCCGACTACGACCAGCTCCACGTGCGCGGCGGTGAATATGTCGCCGGCGAGGTCGAGGACTTGATGGACGAGGACAACCTCGTCCTGTCGGCCTGCCGCGAGATCGTCGAGCACACGCAGGGCCGAAAGAGCGTGCTGATCTTCGCGTCGGGCGTCCGGCACGGCCAGCATGTTTGTCGCGTCATGGTGGAGCGGCACCAGGTCGAGTGCGGCTTCGTCTGCGGAGAGACGCTGCCGTTCGAGCGCGACAATCTGCTGAAGCGGTTCCGCGATGGCGCGCTGAAGTACCTCTGCAACGTCAACGTCCTGACCACCGGATTCGACGCGCCCAACATCGACTGCGTAGCGATGGTGCGCCCGACGCTCTCGCCGGGCCTGTATTACCAGATGGTCGGACGCGGCTTCCGGTTGCATCCGGGCAAGGCCGATTGCCTCATTCTGGACTTCGGCGGCAACGTGCTGCGGCACGGCCCGGTCGATCAGCTTCGCGTCAGCCCTTCGGCGAACGGCAACGGCGAAGCGCCGGCGAAAGAGTGTCCGCAGTGCCACGCGATCATCGCGGCCGGTTACGCCAACTGCCCGGAATGCGGCCACGAGTTTCCGGATCGCAACCACCGCAAACACGAGGCCACGGCCAGCAGCGAGGGGATTCTCTCCGACCAGACGACGCGGACCGAGCATGATGTCACCGACGCCTTCTACAGCGTTCACATCAAGCGGGGTGCGCCGCCCGATGCGCCGCGCACCATGCGCGTCGATTACCGCGTCGGCTTCAACGAGTACGTCTCCGAGTGGGTCTGCTTCGAGCACACGGGTTTCGCGCGCCAGAAGGCCGAGCAATGGTGGGCGCGGCGCTCGAATGAACCGGTGCCCGCGAACGCGGATGAAGCGGTCGAGTTGGCGGACGCCGGCGCGCTGACTCCGACATCGGAGATCACGGTCGAGCGCAAGGCTGGCGAGAAGTTCGACCGCGTCGTGGCGTACCGCCTGGGCGAAAAGCCGCCGCGCCTCGATTCCGAAGAAGGCCTGCCTGAGGAAATACCCGTCGTCGAAAACGAGGAGGTGCCGTTTTGATCGATGCCCCTCGTGTCGCGCCGACGATCCGCCGGTTCCTCGAGCTGCTGTTCCAGCCGGGGGACGTATTCGAGGTCCGCGTGCCGGATTGCCGTGAGCGCCGCGATGCCCGGTACGCATTCACCTGCTCGGGCTACTTCACCTTCGAGACGATGGATGCGGCGGTCGCCGGGATCGTGGAACTGGATCGTTCGGCCATTGCCCCCGGCATCTATGTGACGATCAATCCCGTTGCGCCGGCGCTTCTGGCCCGCGCCGCCAACCGAATCAAGCCCCGGGCGCGCGAAACGACGCAGGACAAGGACATCCTACGTCGCTGCTGGTTGCTGATCGACGTCGACCCTGGCCGGCCGGCGGGCGTCAGCGCCACCGAAGCCGAACTGGCGCTGGCGCACACGAGGGCCCGCGCGATCACCGAGTATCTGGCATCGGCAACATGGCCGGTCCCGATTCTGGCCATGTCAGGGAATGGCTACCACTTGCTGTACCACATCGACCTGCCGGCGGACGACGGCGGGTTGGTCAAGGGCGTCCTCGCGGCGCTGGCCGATCGATTCAGCGACGACGTCGTCGTGGTGGACCGCGCGGTCCACAACCCGGCGCGGATCGTCAAGGTAATCGGGACGGTCTCCCGCAAGGGCGATGAGCTTCGCGGTGCGGCCGGTCAAGACGACCGTCCACATCGACGGTCCGAGTTCGTCGAAGTGCCCGAGCAGCTCGTCGCCGTACCCGAGGAACTCCTACGGGCCGTGGCGAACGCCAAGGACGGCTCGGACGACGCGGCACGGGCCAACGTCGCGGCCCCCGTGGCCAACGTGGGCGGCGACAACGGCCGGTTCGACTGCACCCCGGCTGGCGTCCGGGCCTGGCTCGAGGCCCGACGCGTGACCGTGAAGGGCGAGCGCCGCAACGGCGACAAAACGCTGCTCCTTTTGGAGCGCTGCCCGATCAACCCGGAAATCGTCTCCAACGGCGGCTCCGACATCGCCGTGATGGTCGGCGACGACGGCATGCTCGCTTACTGCAACAAGCACAATCGCGGTCAGGCGTACACATGGCACGACCTGCGACGGGCGCTTGATCCGGAATACGAAGCCCGCGCAGCCGATGACGGCAGCGTCGATCTGTCCGCGTTCGGCGTCTCCGCGCACGACGCGCCGCCAGCCAGCGCGGGTGACACGCAACCGATCGATCCCGGCCCATTGCCTGAAGAACTCCTGCGCATCCCCGGTTTCGTGAGCGAGGTGATGGACTTCTGCCTGGAGACCGCGCCCTACCCGAATCTGGCACTGGCGTTCGGCGGCGCGCTGGCGTTGCAGGCGTTCCTGGCCGGCCGCAAGGTGCGCGATCCCGGCGACAACAGGACCAACATATATGTCCTGGCCCTGGCGCATTCCTCCGCCGGCAAGGATGCACCTCGCAAGCTCAATACGCAGATCATCAATGCAGTGGGGTTCGCCCGCTGCCTTGGCGAACGCCTGGCCTCGGGCGAGGGCGTGCAGGATGCGCTCTTCGCCGATCCGGCCATGCTGGTCCAGACGGACGAGATCGACAGCATGCTCCAGTCGATCAACAAGTCCCGCGATGCCAGGCACGAGAGCATGATGAGCACGCTGCTGACGCTGTACTCATCGTCGAACAGCGTGTATCCGATGCGCCGCAAGGCGGGGAAGGAATACCCCGGCGTCATCGACCAACCGTGCCTAGTCATCTTCGGCACGGCGATTCCCAACCACTACTACGAGGCCCTTTCGGAGCGGATGCTCACGAACGGATTCTTCGCCCGCATGCTGATCCTCGAGGCAAGCCAGCAGAGACGGGGCCAGGAATCATCAATCCGCGAACTGCCGCCACGCATCACGGCGACGGCGAAGTGGTGGGCGGAATACCGTCCCGGCGCTGGCAATCTTGCGGGTTGTCATCCCGCGCCCGCCATCGTCGAGCAGACGGAGGATGCGCGACGGGTGCTGGCGGAGACGCGCGAGGAGGCGGACGCGGAGTACAACAAGGCCCAATCCGCGCAGGACGCCGTCGGAACAACGGTCTGGGGTCGGGTCAGCGAGCAGGCGCGAAAACTCTCCCTGATCTACGCGGTCAGCGAAAACCACGTCGAGCCGCGCATCGGCGTCGAGGCGGCCCGCTGGGCGTCGCGTCTCGTCACGCACCAGGTCCGGCGGATGCTCTTCATGGCCGCCGGCCACGTGGCCGAGAACCCGTTCCATGCCGATTGCCTGCGATTGCTGAAGAAACTGCGCGAAGCGCCAGACCACGCCCTGCCCCACCACGTGCTGCTCAAACGCATGAAGACCGACGCCAAGAGCTTCCGCGAGCTGATCGAGACGCTCGTGCAGCGCGGCGACGTCGTGATCGACGCCGTGGCGACCGAGGGCCGGACCAGGACCGTGTATCGCTTGGTGGGGAACGAAGGTGAACAAGCGTGAACGAAGCGGTGAACGAAGTCGTGGGGAACAAAGGGAAAGATGGGTGAACGAAGATGTGTAGGCCGCGCCGCGAGTTACGTGCTTCTTTCCCTCTTTCACCCGCACGGCGTGCGGGCATGAATACATATTACTTCTCTTCTTCTTTCTCTCTTTCACCCGCTACCCGCACGCGCACCTGCACCCGCGCACGCGCGTACGCGAGGGGAAGGGGTGAAGGAGGGAAGGAAGTTGGGTCCTACCTGGCCCAAGTCGCCAGCCGAGGCCCGCGGGAACAGCCACGAATCCAGACAGAGTTTGTTGCGCTTGGCCGATCCCCAGCCAGGCCGCCACGGGGCGCGCCCCGTTGGGCCGTGGGCCAACGGACGCCGCCGGTGCGTCCTGGCCTACGCCTTGGCCGCCCCGTTGGCCCCGGGGCGGCCCACGTTGGCGCCCGGGCGACGCGGCGCGGACGAGCCGGGCGTTTCTACGGCCTCGGCGGCCCTGTTGCGACGTGGGCCAACGGGGCGCGTCTTGGGCGAACCGGCGGCTGGGACGCCGTCGGATAGGGCGATGACAAGGAGGTCAACGTGAACATCGAACTGCGGCCGCTGGCCGCGATCAAGCCGTATGAGAAAAACCCGCGGATCAACGACGCGGCGGTAGACGCCGTCGCCGAGTCGATCCGGCGGTTCGGGTTCCGCCAGCCGATCGTGGTGGACGCCGATGGCGTCATCGTCTGCGGGCATACGCGCTATCGCGCGGCGCAGAAGCTGGGCCTGGCCGAGGTGCCGGTCCACGTGGCCACGGACCTGACGCCGGAGCAGATCCGGGCGTACCGCATCGCCGACAACAAGACCGCCGAGCTGGCGGAATGGAACCTGGAGCTCCTGCCGATCGAGCTGGCCGAGCTGAAGGACGCCGGCATCGACTGGTCGCTGCTGGGGTTCGACGCCGACGAGCTGGCCGTCATGCTCGACCCCGGCGTGAAGCCGGGGCTGACCGACCCGGACGACGTGCCCGAGCCGCCGGACGAAGCCATCACCCAGCCGGGCGACCTGTGGATTCTGCGCAACGCGGACGGCATCGAGCACCGACTGGTCTGCGGCGACAGCGCATCCGCGGCGGACGTGGACCTGCTTCTGGCCGTCGATCCCGTGAAAGCTCTTGAGTTGCCAGCCGGCTCAGACGTCAAACCGAAGCTGTTGCCGATCCACCTGATCAACACCGACCCGCCTTACAACGTCCGCGTCGAGCCGCGCAGCAACAACGCCATCGCGGCGGGCCTCTCGTCGTTCGGTACGCCCGATGCACTCACGCACCACCAGGGGTTCGACCTGGCGCGCCGCCCGGAGATCGCCAAGCCAACGCACGCCAAGCTGCGGCCCAAAGACCGGCCGCTGGCCAACGACTTCGTGAGCGACGCCGAGTTCGACCGGCTGCTGCACGCGTGGTTCGGCAACATCGCCCGCGTGCTCGCGCTCGGTCGCGGCTTTTACATCTGGGGCGGGTACGCCAACTGCGGCAACTACCCACCGGTGCTGAAGGCCTGCGAACTGTATTTCTCGCAGGCGATCATCTGGGTCAAAGAGCATCCGGTCCTGACCCGCAAGGACTTCATGGGCAACCACGAGTGGTGCTTCTACGGCTGGAAAGAGGGCGCCGCCCACCGGTACTTCGGCCCCAACAACGCGGTGGGCGTCTGGCCGACAAACCGACCCGCGTATAAACCGGGTCAAAGCCACGAGTTGCGATACTTGCCTGCCTGTGCGTCGCATGCGGACAGGCCCCAGCCCCCGCGCCGGTCCTCCCCCAAAAAAAAATCTCTACAACGCCCGAAAAACCTTGATAATTGGGGGGGGGGGGGCGGGGGTACAATGGCGGGTAGGAGCGCGCCAGGTTCATGGCCTGGCGCGAGGGCAGGAGGAGCTCTCAGCTCGCAAAACGCATCACATTATTGAGGAGTGAATTATGAAAGGCATCATGAGACTTCTGGCGGCGGTGGTGGTCTGCGCGGGCGCGGCCGGCGCGCGGGCGAGCATCGTCATCGACACCGTCCCCGTCGGCAACGCCGGCAACGCGGGGGACACGCGGTACGACGTTGGCGGTTATGGCGCGGTCGGCTACGCGTTCAACATGGGCAAATTCGAGGTGACGGCCGGTCAGTACACCGCGTTCCTCAACGCCGTGGCCGCGACGGATACCTACGGGCTGTACAACACGGACATGGGAAGCTTTCCCAACCTTGGCGCCAACATTCAGCGCAGCGGCTCGTCGGGCAGCTACACCTACAGCGTGGCGGCGGACTGGGCCAACCGGCCGGTGAACTACGTCTCCTGGGGCGACGCGGCGCGGTTCGCTAACTGGCTGCACAACGGCCAACCGACGGGGGCGCAGGGGCTGAGCACCACCGAGGACGGCTCGTACTTCCTCAACGGGGCGACGAGCAATGCGGCGCTCATGGCCGTCACGCGAAAGCCCAACGCTACCTGGGTGATTCCCAGCGAGGACGAGTGGTACAAGGCGGCGTACCACAAGAACGACGGCGTGACCGGCAACTACTGGGACTACCCGACCGGCACGAACGCGGTCCCCAACAACGGGAACCCCGGAGGCGATACCGGCAACTCGGCGAACTTCTACGATGGCGATTCCACGATCGGAGGCCCCTACTGGCGGACGAACGCGGGGTTCTTAGGGCTTTCCGACAGTCCGTACGGCACGTTCGACCAGGGCGGGAACGTGTGGGAGTGGAACGAGGCGAACCTCTTCGGTTCGTCTCGCGGGTTTCGGGGCGGATCGTTCAACGCCAACGACCTCTACCTGCACGCGTCGTACCGCAACGGCAACAACCCGACGGTCGAGTACTACAGCATCGGGTTCCGTGTCTCCGAGGTTCCTGAGCCAGGCAGCCTGGCGATGCTGGCCTTCGCAGGAGTAGGGATGCTGGTCAGGCGAAGGGGGCTGGGACGATAGCCCTTTGTCCTTTGTCTCTTTTACCCTTTATCCGGGGCGGGCGCCGGCCCGCCCCGGTCCTTCGCCGCCGAAGGCGGCGCGCGAATTTATTTTGAGCCATGCGCACGCGCCGCATCAGCGAGGATTCCCGCAACGAGCCTCCCGTTCTGCTGGTCAAGTGGTACGACGTGACGAAGTGGCTGCTGGAGCGCGTGGACAACTTCCCGAAGAACCAGCGGTTCATTTTCGGCCAGCGGATTGCCGACCGAACGTTGAACGTCCTGGAAGTGCTGGTGGAAGCGGCTTACTCCGCCCGCAAGGTGGACCTTCTGGCGCGGGCCAACCGTCACATCGAGGTGTTGCGCTGGCTGATCCGCATGGCCACCGACCGCAAGCTGCTCACGCCGCGGCAGTACGAGTATTGCTGCATGGGCCTCAACGAGTGCGGCCGGATGGTCGGGGGCTGGTGGAAACAGGCGGCGGCGAAGGAGCGAAACGCCTATGCACCGCGTGAAGAACCTCTTTGAGCAGGTCTGCTCGATGCGGAACCTCCACCTTGCGGCCAGGGAGGCCCTGCGGGGCAAGCGGACGCGCCTGCCCGGGGCGCGCTTCTTCGGCGAACAGGAAAAGGAACTGGCGGCCCTGCACGAGGAATTGTCTTCCGGGACCTATCGGCACGGCGCTGATCGCTACTTCTGGATTCACGATCCCAAGGAACGGCTGGTGGCGGCGGCGCCGTTCCGCGACCGGGTGGTCCATCACGCCATCGTGCGGGTCATCGAGCCGATTTTCGAGAAGCGATTCATCGAGGACTCCTACGCCTGCCGCACCGGCAAGGGCACGCACGCGGCCATGCGGCGGGCGCTACACTTCGCTCGCGGGCATCGCTACGCGCTGAAGTGCGACGTGTTGAAGTTCTTCCCGAGCGTCGACCAGCAGGTGCTGTTGGGCTTGGTCGGTCGCGTGATCGCCGACCGGGAGGTTCTCGAGCTGCTGGGGCGCGTGTTGGCCAGCCACGCCGACGCAGAGTTCCCCGAGTGGCGGCCGAGAGGCGGGCTGTTCGATTACGAAATCCGCCGGACGGGCCTGCCGATCGGCAACCTGACCAGCCAGTTCCTGGCGAATGTGTACCTGAATCCGCTGGACCACTTCGTCAAGCACGAGCTGCGCGTAAAGGGGTATGTCCGGTACATGGACGATTTTCTGCTGTTCGGCGACGCCCGCGCCGCGTTGAAGGGCTGCGGCGCGAGGATCAAAGACAAGTTGTCCGAGATGTGCCTGCGGATGCACCCGGACAAGTATCGTCTACTGCCGACGGACAAGGGCGTGGACTTTGCGGGGTTCGTGGTGTTCGCGGACGGGCGGGTGCGGGTCCGATCCTCGTCGGTGCGGCGCTTTGATCGGCGCTATCGCCGGATGCTGTGGGAGGTAAATCGCAAACGGCGCGTCCCTGCCGACCTGACCATGCGCGTGCGGGCTTGGGGCGCTCACGTCGCCCACGCGCAGAGCTACGGGCTGCGCGCGGACGTGCTGGGCCGCCGGAGGAAGGCTCTCTGTGGGTGACCGGGAAGCGACATCGGTTCGTATCGCGGGTTGCGGGGCGGATCGTTCAACAACAACGACAACAACCTGCACGCGTCGAACCGCAACAACAACAACCCGACGAACGAGAACAACAACATCGGGTTCCGTGTCTCCGAAGCCCCTGAAACTCAGGCGGCGCAAGCCTGCGGCCTGATCCGGGCGGGAGGACAAAGCTCGCCCGGCCGAGCCGTGCTCAGGGACCACCCGGTCGTCCGGCGTGCCCGCTGCAACCGTGCAAAGCCTTGGCCAAGCATGGGCGAAGCGGGCAGGCGAAGAAGAAGGCCCGGCCGTGGTGAGTAGCAACAGCGAAAGGCGCGGCCGGGCCGCTATTTTCGTCAGCATAATCTCCAGCCTCTCTTGGCCAGTGCGTGACGCGCGAACGCATTCTCGCCGGCGCGATCCTCGGCCTGGCCGGGCCCGGGCGCAAGATCGCCGGGTTGATGACGCTGACGGTCGTGCGCCCCGACGACCTTGCCGACCGCATCCTCGACCGCGATAAGCATCCGCAGTGGCAGGGCGAGCGGACCAAGATGGTCTACGCCTGGCCGACGAACGAGGCGCTGTGGGCGCGCTACGCCGAGCTGTGGCGCGAGGGAATGCGGGCCGATCGGGGCATCGCCGACGCGACCGAGTTCTACCGCGCCAACCGTGAGGCGATGGACGAGGGAGCTGTCGTCGCCTGGCCGCAACGGCACCATCCCGACGAGCTGTCGGCCATCCAGCACGCGGTGAATCTGAAACTGGATCGCGGCGAGGCGGCGTTCTGGGCGGAGTATCAGAACGAGCCGCTGCCCGAGGAGCAGGTCGACGATGATCTGCTGACCGCCGACCAGATCGCCGCGAAGGTCAATGGCCTGAAGCGTGGCGAGGTGCCGCTCGGCGCGACGGCGCTGACCATGTTCATCGACGTGCAGGGGAAGGCGCTGTTCTGGCTCGTGGCCGCGTGGGAGGACGACTTCACCGGCTACGTCATCGACTACGGCACGGAGCCGGAGCAGAAGGAGGCGTACTTCACCCTGCGCGACATCCGTCGCACGTTGACCAGCACCGCATCCCGCGCCGGGCTGGAAGGCGCGATCTACGCCGGGCTGGAACGCCTCTGCGACCGGACGCTCGGCCGCGAGTGGCGGCGCGACGCTGAGGGCGACCAGGGAGGAAGCCCGAAGGCGGTGGTGCGGATCGACCGCTGTTTGATTGACGCAAACTGGGGCAGCTCGTCGGACGTCGTGTATCAGTTCTGCCGGCAATCGCAGTACGCCAGCGTCGTCATGCCGTCACACGGGCGCTACGTCGGGGCGTCGTCGATCCCGTTCTCTGAATACCGTCGCAAACGCGGCGACCGCGTAGGCCTGAACTGGCGCATCCCGGTCATCACCGGCAAGCGTGCCACGCGACATGTCGTGTTCGACACGAACTACTGGAAGTCCTTCGTCCATGCCCGGCTCGCCGTCCCGATGGGCGACCCCGGCTGCCTGTCGTTGTACGGCCGCAAGCCCGAGGCGCATCGCCTGATCGCCGAGCACCTGACCGCCGAGTACCGCGTGAAGACCGAAGGGCGCGGGCGCACCGTCGACGAGTGGAAGCTGCGCGTCGCGCAAAGTCGGCGGAGCCCTTGAAGGCTTCCCGGTTCACAACCGATCGGGTATCCTGGTCCACGACTCGAACTGCACGAATTGCGGGAGAAGCGAAGGCATGGCGGTTTGCGACCCGATACCCGTGATCGACCTGTTCGCGGGACCGGGCGGGCTGGGCGAGGGCTTCAGCGCTGCCCGCTTCCGCGGCCAGCACATCTTTCGCATCGCCCTCTCGATTGAAAAAGACCCGCACGCCCACGCCACGCTCATGCTGCGGGGCTTCTTCCGCCAGTTTACGGGCCGTCGCGTTCCAGAGGCCTATTACGAACATCTGCGCGGCGAGCTGGCTCGTGATGACCTGTACGCCCGTTACCCGGCCGAGGCACAGCGTGCCGCCCAGGAGGCGTGGCACGCGGAACTCGGCGGTGCATCGGCGCCGCCGGACCTCGTGCGCCGACGGATCCGCCAATCGCTGGCCGGAGCGAAAGCGTGGGTGCTCATCGGCGGTCCGCCGTGCCAGGCCTACTCGATCGCCGGCCGGTCGCGGAACCGCGGAATACGTGGATACGCGCTCGAGCGGGACGGTCGTCATCGCCTGTACGAAGAATACCTCCGCATCGTCGCGGACCTGTGGCCACCGGTCTTTGTGATGGAGAATGTCAAGGGCCTGCTGTCAACAACGATCCGGGGTGAGCTGCTGTTTGAACGCATGTGCGATGATCTTAGTGATCCGGCCCGTACCCGGCCGCGCCAGAAGCGGCGACGGTATCGCATTCTTTCACTCGGGGAGAAGGTGGAACGGAGCCCGTTCGATGGCGACTCCGTCCAGAGCTTTGTGGTCCGTGCTGAACGCCACGGGATTCCACAAGCCCGACATCGCGTAATCCTGCTTGGAATTCGGGAGGACCTGGGGGACATAACACCGCCAGTACTGCGAAGTCAAGAAGCAGTCCCCGCCGATGCCGTCCTGCAAGGACTTCCCCGGTTGCGTAGCGGTCTGTCGAGAGCATCGGGACGTATGTCGAAGTACGCAGGCGGCCAGGACGTCTGGCTCAACGCTATAAAACGTGAGATTAACAGCAGGTGGGTTGACGGAAACCACGGAATCGACAATAGGGAAACTGTCCGTGAACTCATCCGCTCAACCATCAAAGAACTGTGTGTTCCACCGGCGGATCGAGGTGCGGAGTTCGTCCGCGGACAGGTCACCGTCAACTACGAGCCGGAATGGTTTCTGGATGACAGGATCGGTGGAGCATGTAACCACGCTTCGCGGGCACATATGGACCGTGATCTGCACCGCTACCTGTTCGCAGCGTGCTACGCGGCGGTCAATCACCGGTCGCCGCGGATGAAGGACTTCCCGCCCGATCTGCAGCCGAATCACCGCAACGTGGCTGCGGCGATCAACGGCGGTTACTTTGACGACCGTTTCCGTGTGCAGCTCAGGAACGAGCCAGCAACGACAATTACCAGCCACATCCATAAGGACGGCCATTACTACATTCACCCGGATCCGTCACAGTGCAGAAGCCTCACCGTCCGCGAAGCGGCGCGGATTCAGACATTTCCCGATAACTATTACTTCACAGGGTTGCGCTCGCAGCAGTACATTCAGGTCGGAAACGCGGTGCCTCCTCTGCTGGCGCGCCAGATCGCGGAGGTCGTGTACGGCGTGCTGCGCGGGGCCGGGATGACAGGCTGAGATGGACCGAATAACAGAGGAACGGCGGCGCTGGAACATGTCGCGGATTCGCGGCCGCGACACCGGGCCGGAGAAGGTCGTGCGGTCGCTGCTGCATCGCATGGGCTGCCGCTTCCGCCTTTACAGACGTGATCTGCCGGGTTGCCCGGATATAGTGCTCCCGAAGCACCGCAGCGTGGTCTTCGTGCATGGTTGCTTCTGGCATCGTCATGCTCGGTGCAGATTCTCTTACACGCCCAAAAGTCGCGTCGGCTTCTGGTCGGCGAAATTCGCCGAGAACGTCAGGCGCGATACCCGCGTACGGCGTGCCTTGCGAAATCTGGGTTGGCGCGTTATCATCGTATGGGAATGCCAGACGGCCAATCCGCAAGTGCTGGTGACCAAACTGGCACGGGCTTTCGAGCAAAAGGAGCGATCACGTGCGGGAACGCATCCGGTCGTTGGTGAAAAACGCCGATCGTGCTGCTGCCGCGCGATGGCTGCGGCAGACCGTCAGAACCATCGGTCCGGGGTTTCATTTTGATACGGCCCCAGGCGAGTACGTTGACGAAACAGCCACCCCGACGTTCCGACCTGCCGAGGCCCAACGTCTTGTCCGAGATCTCAAGCGTGCATCCGCCCTGCTGGGGCGCAGCGCTTTTGAGGATCTGTGCCTTCAAGCGGTTTGGAGAGGCCTCGGGCTCCGCTATGACCCCGCGCTAGCCCGGCTCGTCTCACTGGGCAGGTGACCATATTCGCGCTGACTGACCGCCCTTGAACCTGTCAAATTCATGAGGCAGCATTTCGAAGAGCTGAGACTCGTCCAGCGCATGCAGGTCGAACGTTCTGTCCAGCTGCATGATAACGTCCCCCAGTCGGCGTGCACTTCCGGTTCCCTTGCCGCCCGCTCCTCGACGCAGCGAGCCGTCTCCGTCGCAATAGAGTCGCGTTGCGGTGCCGACGATCGCCCGGCTTGTGACCAGCTGCGGGCGGGCTGCGATCTGTTCAGCCACGTCTCCCGGAGCGTGGAGGGGCTGACAGAGAACGCACATGGCCCGCTGTGAATGGTCGCTGTGCGCAGCATAGATGAGGTAGGGGCCCAGCAGCAGGTGTCGGTAGTACCGGCGGGCGCTGTCAATTCTTGGTATCCAGCGGGCCCGCTCTCCCGGACTTCGGCAGCCGTCCGGTTCAGCCGGGGAGAGCTGATCGAACCAGAACAGCGCCAGCCACGCCCACAAACCGGCGTCGCGCTCCGGCTCGCGCAGGCCGGACCCGGAGAGCCGCTGGTACAGGTACTGCGCAAGCTCGAACCGGCGCGGAAACGACCGGCGCTCCACCTCAATCCGGACCTCGAGGGCGTCGGACGTCGCCGGATCAGTCAGAAGCGACTCCGGGTACGGCTCCGTCGTTTGGGTGGTGAGCGAGTCAAGAAAAGCCTCCATGCGCCGAATGCCTTCCTCGTTCAGGCGGCGCAGTTCCATCTTTACTCCTCCTCCCTGTACCATTCCCGGAACCGTCCGGCTATCTGAGCCTTGCGGCAGAAGGCAGCGACCGCATCATCGATCCATCGTTCCACCTCACCGTCCTCGGAACGCGGTGGTGCCCCCGCCGCGCCCGGCAGCCCAGCGGCGAATCGCAGCCACTGAGTCCGCCAGTCTTCCACGTCGTCCAAGTCAGTGTGTTTCTCAACGAGCACGATATGCTTCAGAATCGAACGGAAAATCTCGGGCAGTGCGAGCGTCACGAACTCCCGCGTGCCGGGCAGCGAACGCCAGTCCGGGACGAGATGACGGCTTACCTTGAGAACCGGCGGGCCTGATTCGTCGAACTCCAGTCGCCAGACTTCGTCCCGGAAATCGCCCTGGTCGATAGCCAGAAGCGAGCGTTTCTCACGCTCCTTCACCGCACGCGGGCGAATGCCGTCCGCATGCGCGAAAATCCGCGCGGGGCGGTTTCCGCCCGCGGCGCTGGGGACCTCTACAACTTTCACACGGAACAGAACGCCCTCGGTCGACCCGAAGGCGCTCAGCCGCCGATCCGGCGGTGGCCGGAGTTCTCCGACTGTGCCGAAGTCGAACCGCTGCCAGGCTGTCTGCCGGTATGCCTCGATGAACACCCGGGCATCGGAGGGCAGCCGATACCGCGCCAGCGAAAGCGTCGCATCAACGGAAGGCACTTCGTCGCCGTTGGTCTGGATCCGGATCCCGATATCGTCGCGACGGATACGACGACGCCCTGTGTAGTTCAGTCGTCTGATCATCGCGCGGCCCCCGTCGCACCTTCGGTCAGGGGAGTGTCAGTTTCTTCGCCCTCTGGGAAGTTTACTCGGACATACAGATCGCGGTTCTGGTCAAAGCCTGTGACTTCGATCCGGAAGTCCTCGCCCGTCAGCCGCACCTGCAACTGATTGGCCGAAACCGTGACCTGCTCCGCGCTCTCCAGGACAATCTCGATCGGCGGCTCAGCGAGATCGAAGTCAGCGGGGTGATACTTCTTCAGCGGGCTCCCCCGCGTCGTGTCGTAGGCCACTCGCACGTCAAGCGCTGTCGGCAGCGGCGCAGCCCCGGGGTTGTCGCGCACGATGCGGAACCCGCCAGGAGCGTGTTCAATCCGGTACGGCTGCGGTCGGCCCTGCGGCTGTGGCGGGACAGGTCGCTCGACTTCACGGCCTTCGTCCGTGCCGCCGTCTTCCTCGGGCAGCCCTTCATCCAGCGGAGGTGTCGGAAAGAAATCGGCCAGGGTGAGCCAGTCCCGTTCCTGGCGCGCCCGGCTAAGAATGTCAAGGATCTCGGCGGGCGCGGTACTGACAAAGTTGATTACCTCTTTTCCGTTTTCATATTTGTGCCTGAAGTTTCTCGAATCCGGCGACCAATGCGTGTGAGCCGGTGTCTCCGCATCACCGAGCATCGATGAAAGGCTTTCATCGTCGATCACAACCAGTGCGTGAACGCTGTGCCCTTTTACGCGCCTTTTCCGTACCTTGGGTATGATGAGTCCGCCCCGGACGAAGACAGGCGGGTATCCCTGTCCGTCCCGGTCGAGACGGACATACACGAGAAAGTTTGAATCTCGCACGGTTCCGCGACGCTCCCGGACAACGAGAGGAATGCGGAAGACAAGCAGTTCGCTCCGCTGATAGCACCTGGCCAGCTCTTCCAAGCTGCCCTCCCGGAAGATTGAATCCGTCCATCGCGGCGGCTCGTCGGGCCGTAGCAGCGTCATGATCCGGGACTCGGGCGAGGTCTGGGCATCAATGGCAAACTGAATCAGAGATCGCAGTTCGCTTCCGAGGCCCGCACGATCCTCTTCGGCGGCGCAGCCGAGAAGCGTGTCGGGGTCGAGCCGCACAGCTCCGCCTTCCGGAGAGTTGATCGCGACGGTGAGCCTTCCGGTGAGGATCGGCCAGAAGTATTCCCGGACGACCGCCGAACGGATCGCCTCCACCGTGATCTCGTCATCAACGTACGGGAGCACGACGGACAGGCCGGGGTTATCCGGGGCACGGGCGATGCGGAAATCGCGGCGGAACTGAGCGAGCGTGCCGGCATCTTCCACCGGCAGAATAAAATCGTCCGCCTCGACCAGACCGAATCGGCCGTAGGGCTGGTATTCGTCGCCGTTGACCTTGTGCGTGAGAAGAAAACAGCGACCGATCAGGTGGGTGGCGCGATCGCTGTTTCGTACGGACAGCGCCAGAAAGCTGTTGATCCGGCTCGCACGGTTGAACACGCTCTTGCCGACGCCCCATCGTCCGCCTTCCTGGCCCGCCTTGCCGGACAGACCATTCGCCCGGAAAAACGCGAAGAAGTCATCCCGCTCATCCTCGTCCGGCGTGGTGCCGCGACGCGGATCGCCTTCGAGGCCGCGGGTGCCGAAATCCTCGACGACCGCGAAGCGGCATGCCTGCGGGCAGGGCGGGACATCGCGCAGACCGCTGCGCCGCGCCCGCAGGTGCGGCCAGAGGCCGGCGAACCAATGTCGGGCACGGTCGGTGGCCAGACCTTCGCCGGAAGACAGGTAGAATCGCACATCAACGGGGCCGCTGCCCACCCGGGCATCCAGCGAGTTCTGGATCGCCTCACGCACGAGCGATGCGGCCGGCCCCCTGCGGCGCTCATCGGGATCGGCGGCTTCGTCGAAGAACTCCCCCTGAATGGGGTCGGCGACCTCGTCGGATCGTTCGCGCCGCTTGAAGTGCCAGCCCGGATTGAACATCAGTAATCTCCCGTCACGAAGCCACTTTCGAAAAACGCATGTCAGCCCGGCTCTCCATGCCGCGACCGTAAGGGAGCGGCTTCTCCATGATCGCGCGACAGGAACGCGGGTTCGCGAATCGAACACGCCTGCTCACGCGCGCGGCGCGGATCATTCGCGCAACCGTAGGACACGAACTCCAGTCCCCACGACCAGCCTCCGCCGTCCGGCGTGGTGAGAAACCCCCGTCTGTCGAACCGCGTCCGCCACTGCTGGCCGAGGTTGCGCGCCCGCCAACCGCCCTCGACGGCGAAGGCCTCATGCCGCTTCGTCTCATACGCCGCGCGGATGCCCGACCAGGCCGCGGCGCTCTGCCCCTGCGGCACACGGCCGTCAAATGGCCCGTCATCGGCTGGCCCGGTCGCCGTGCTGGCGTTGGCCATCAATAGGGCAAGGGTCAGGGAAACAACAAAAGACCGACGAGTCGAAAGGATGCGTCCACGTCGCAAGGCAGTCCTCCGGAGAATAGAGGCGACCGTCAGGCGATGAAACGATGGATCGTCCAGGTTCACGGCGCCTGAACGGCCATCACGATAACCGAAGAGGGTGGTCGAACTCAAGCGGAAGCCCCGTCTTGACAGGAGCCGGGCACCGCGAGCCGCCGTGTCGCTACAGCGACCCATATCGCCGGACGCTGCGGATTCACACCAAGCATGTGGCCACGGACCCTTGACACGCCGCGTGCCGCTTTGCGGCATCGGTCGCAGAGCGACCGCCGGGCTTCGCCCGAAGCGGCGAGTCAAGGGCGGAGGGCTGAGACGTGACGAGCGAGAGCGATAACGGCTGGCCATTGACACGCGGCTCAGGCAAAAGGAGCGAGCCGATCTCGCGGAAAGCGCTGAATCAGCAATTCAATCGTTTTGCGGCGCGTCCGGCCGAGTTTCAAGGAACGCTCCTTTTGCCTGGCCTGATCCGGCGTCTGGAACTCCTCAAACCAAACCAGCTCCACCGGAAGGCGCGGCTTCGTCGCCCGGACTTGGCCCGCTCGGTGCAGAGCCAGACGCCGGATCAGATCGTTCGTGCTGCCGTAGTAATACCGCCCGTCATGGCAGCGCAGGATGTATGCGTAGGCGGGCATGGTCACAGATAGGAAGGCACGAACGATGCCGCGTGTCAATGGCTGGCCGGAATACAAGAAGGCTGTGCTCTGGCGACTGGACGACCTGGACAAGCGGATCAGCGCCATCGACCGCAAGCTGTGGGGCGTGATGGCCGGCGTGGTCTTTGTCGGACTGAAGGCGGTCTTTGACATCATCGTGAAGTGACGCATGAGCACGATCCTCGACATCTCCGACGCCGTGACCAGCAGCCTGAATGCCGGGCCGTTCGACCCGGCGCTGAACGCCGAGCGGCGCTATCAGCCGGCCTTCGACCTGGCGGACCTGGCGGCGCTGAAGGTCAGCGTGGTGCCCAAGTCGGTGACGATCAGCAACGCCACGCGGACGGACGGCTATTTCGACTGCGCCGTTGATATCGGCGTGCAGAAGAAGATTACGGACGACGCGGAGATTGATGCGCTGGTGAACCTTATTGAAGAAATCGCCGACCACCTGCGGCAGAAGCGTTTAGACGATGCGCCCGAGGCGGCGTTCGTCTCGATTGCCAATGAGCCGGTGTTCGCCCCCGAGCACCTGGATACTCAACGGGTGTTCACCAGCGTCCTGACCGTGACGTATCGGGTGCGGAGGTGAGCGACCGTGGCCCCGGTCTTCATCCGCTCGATCACGTTGTCGTCCACATGGCAGAAGCTGGCGGCCACGCGGACTGTGCTGACCGCCGCGATCACCACGGCCTCGACCAATGCGCAGAACGCGCAGTTCCGCGTGGATGGCGGCCCCACGGTGCTCTGGCCGGCCGGCGTGTCGGCCACGCTGATCGGCGTGGACCTGTCGCGGATCGAGGTCAAGGGCACGTCGCCGGACTCGGTGCTGGTGACCGGCGGAGTATCGCGGAATGTGATCAGGCTGCCGCCCCCGCCGGGCGGCGGCGGGTCGGACGCGTTCTTCGGGATGGGTTTCTGAGCGGGATGCGGCGATGCGCAACATCTTCATGAAGTCGTACACCATCTCGGCCAACTGGCAGAAGCTGGCCGACACGCGGACCGTGCTGGTCGCCACGCTCATCGCCAGCCCGCTGAACGCCGGGGCGCTCCAGGTGCGGGTGGATGGCGGCCCGACGTCGCTGTGGTCCAAGGGCGTGTCGGCGACGTTGTTCGGCGTGGACATCTCGCGGATCGAGGTCAAGGGCAACGCCGGCGACATGGCGCTGGTGGTGGGAACGGGATAGTCGCACGGAGGTGACGCATGGCGATCAAGCTGGGCATGGATGCCCGACTGAACTACAAGGCCGGCGGCCAGGGGGGCGGCGGGGCCTGGACGGAACTGGCCAATGTCAAGGACGTGACGCTGAGCCTCGAAACGGGCGAGGCCGACGTCACCACCCGCGCCAATTCCGGCTGGCGGGCGATTGTCGCCACGCTGAAAGAGGCATCCGTCGAGTTCGAGATGGTCTGGGACACGGCCGACGCCGGGTTCACCCGTCAGAAGCGAGTGCCGTTCACGTGGGGACGGGACGCGATTCGGGAGCGAGCGTAGATGCCCATGCCGATGAGCCCTAGGGCAAGTCCAGCCGATAGAACTTCGCTCTTAGGACTAGCGGGAGCGTAGCCCAGGTGGGCGAAGACCCTTCATGCGTCATCACGTTTCTAAGGCTCCTCGTGTCTTGCACGAGCGCAATTTCGGATGCGTCCTTTTCCGTAAAGATACCGCACTCTTCGCATGCGATGAGAAGATCAAGATTAGATTTGAGGGCGTCCGGCTTGTTCTCTCTCTCGATTGCCGTCAGCACGGCACTTCGGATTTCGCTTCGCGGTATTCCATGCCGCACGGCTTGACGGACGACCCACCCGCGATCAAGAATCTTGCTGCCTGATTTCAGATATGCGATGAGGTTGGCGGGCGGCGTTTGAAGCTGAATCTTCTCGGCAAGCGTCCTTAAGAATCGGGTTCGTGGATCGTCTTCTTTCAATGTCTCGGCGGTGCGTTGTATCCACTCCGCGAATGCCGCATCTCCCAGGGTCGCGAGCGACTCCATTGCCGGATGCAGCCGCTCGCCTTTCCATGCCTCGGCCACTTCATGGAGAAGCGCCTTGCGGCCTTTCTGGTCGGCCACGTAGACAATCAGCACACAGGCTTCGTTGACAACCGTATCATTCGCTGCGTTCCGGATGACGCGCAGGAGATAATCCTGGATTAGCGCGTTGTCCTTGGCGAGATGGATCATAGCGCGAAGCGCGATTACCCCTATGGACGGATCAACGCCATCGCGGGAAGCGATAGCCCGTAATCTGTTGGTGACAGCATTCGCCTCCGTTCCCGATCGCACGCAGTCCATGCTTGAGTTGATGTACGCGAGGTCCTCATTCGGGTCTGGACGGTCATCGCTGAACGCGATTTGAGCTTGAGACACGGTCCCTGCTGCGAACAGAAGGGCGAGACAGGCTCGGAGCGGTTGTTTGGTTCTTTCGGTGGTCATGGCGGTAGGCACCCCTGATTTAGGTTACGAATCTGCTGTTGCACCGTGGTCGGGACCTGTGCCGGCCTCTTTCCATTATAGACGCCCTGACAAGGGCCGGCGAGCAATATATCGCCACCAATGCAGAGATTCTGTGGACAAGGATTCGCGGGTGTTGCACTCGGATGTGCGGCATCCCCTAGGCGTTGTAACCAATGGCAGACAACCTCATGAGTAAGCGTCTTGCGATCCCGAATCTGGTTGGGGTCGGTCGGGTTTGTGCAACTCGTGAGGGCGAGATCGTTGATAAAGACGAAATCCGGAATGCCCATCTGGTTCGGCGGTATCGTCGCCCCCGCCAAACTGAACAAGCCCACCGAGGCCCCGCGCGTGTTGGAGCATGGCGGCACGACCACCGTCACGAAGTTCACGCGCGGCCGGCTCCGCAAGCGCCGCGTCCGAGTCAGGGCAAGGCCCTTCATGGGGCCTGCCCTCGAGAAGGAGCGCCCGAAACTGTCGAGACTCTGGGCCGGAAGCGTGCGGGGAGGGTAGGTGAGTGGCCAACACGCAGGGCATCCGCGCCGGTCGGGCGTTCATCGAACTCGGCGTGAGCGACAAGCTCACCAAGGGCCTGCGTGCTGCGCAGAAGCGGCTCGAAGCCTTCGGCGCGGGCCTGCGTTCCATCGGCACGCGAATGACCGCCCTCGGCGCGGGCATCCTCGCGCCCCTGGCCGCCAGCGCGAAGACGTTCGCCAACATGGGCGACAGTCTCGACGAGATGTCGGCGCGGACCGGCGTCAGCGTCGAAGCCCTGTCGGAGTTGGGGCTGGCCGCCGAGCTGTCCGGCGCGGACTTGGAGACGCTGTAGATCGGCCTGCGCAAGATGCAGAAGGCCATCACCGAGGCCGCCGGCGGATCGAAGAGCGCCATCGACGCCCTCGCCCAGCTCGGCCTGAACGTGCAGGACCTGGTCAATCTCTCCCCCGAGCAGCAATTCAAGCTGATCGCCGACCGGATCAGCAAGATCGAGGACCCCATGCGCAAGGCGGCGCTGGCGATGGAGATCTTCGGCAAGAGCGGCACGCGCCTGCTGCCCATGATCCAGGATGGCGCGAAGGGACTCGAGGCGTTCCAGGAACAGGCCCGGCGATTGGGCCTGACCATTTCCACCCAGACGGCCAAGGATGCGGCGCTGCTGGCAGACAGCCTGGACATCTTGTGGCGCGTCTTGAAGCAAGGCGTCTTCATCATCGGCTCGGCGCTGGCCGGGACGGTCCGCGACCTGGCCAACGCCGTCACGCGGACGGTGGTCACCATCACCAACTGGATCAAGCAGAACCGCGAGTTGGTGGTCTGGGTCGCCAAGGTTGCGGCGGTTGTCGCCGTCGCCGGCGTGACGCTGATAGCTCTGGGCTACCTCGTCTCCGGCATCGCGGCGGCATTCGGCACGCTGGCGGCAATTGCCTCAGGCGTGGCACCGTGCTGGGCGTTGTCGGCTCGGTGCTGGCGGCGATGGTGTCACCCATCGGGCTGGTCATCACCGCCGCCGTAGCCTTGGGCGGAACACTGCTGGTCGTCTCCGGCGCTGGCGCGGATGCGCTGGCGTGGCTGGGCGAGCAATTCCGTTCCCTGCGGGACACGGTCATGAAGGTCGTCGGTGGGATTGCAGACGCCCTGGCCGCCGGCGACATCGCCCTGGCCGCGCAGATCCTCTGGCTCTCGCTGAAACTCGCCTGGCAACAGGGCGTGGCGGCGCTGAACCGCGTGTGGCTGGAGGCCAAGCGGTTCTTCATCTCCACCGCGCAGAAGATGTGGTTCGGCGCGCTCGCTACAGCCGAGACCGTATTCCACGTCCTCGAGGTCGCCTGGATCGAGACGACCGCGTTCCTGTCAAAGACCTGGACCAGCTTCACGTCCGGCTTCCAGAAGGCCTGGAACACGGCCATCAACTGGACCACCAAGCGGCTGCTGGAACTGTGGGGCCTGTTCGACGAGACGCTCGACGTGGAAGCGGCCCAGCGGATGGCCGACCAGGACCTGGCCGACCTGAACGCCGAGATCGACCACCAGCGCGAGGCGGCCCTGGCCCAACGAGAGGCGCAGCGAAAGCAGCAGCGCGATCAGGCCAGTGAAGAACACGACGCCGCGCTCGCCGAGATCGGCCGGCAGCTCGACGAGGCCGAGAAGCGCCTGGCGGGCGAGACCGACGCGAAGGTTGCCGAGACGCGCCGCGCCCTGGCCGAGGCCCGGCGCCAGCTCGACGAGGCCATCGCCCAGGCGAAGAAGCGCCGCCACGAAGCGGAGCAGGCCGGCGGCCCACCGCGCCGCAGGCTGGGCGATCCGCTCGAAGGTCTCGAAGACCGTCTGGCCGGCATCGGCGATGCCCTGGCGCAGAAGATCAGCGTCACCGGCACGTTCAGCGCCGCGGCCGTGCACGGCCTGGGCACCGGCGGCGATGCGATGGAGCGCACCGCGCGGGCCACGGAACAGACCGCCCGCCACACGAAGCGCCTGGCCGAGGCCGCGTCCATCGGCGGGCTGACGTTCGCGTAGTCAAGCGTGCGGGCATGAACGGAGTCATGCGAGGCCCGTCACCGTCGAGGAGAAGTTCGAGAGCCGGCTGGTCACGACGGGCAACAATCCGTCGGCCGAGCTGCGCTACGTCATTCGCGGCACGAATGATGACGTGCAGGCCCGCGGCGCGCTGGCGGCGGCCGCACCGGCCACGTTCGACCTGAACGGCAACGGCCTCTTCTTTCTTCCGCGCGACAGTCTGTCCATCGAACCCGTCGGCGATCAACTGTGGGAGGGCGTCGCCCGCTACTCGAACAGCGCCCCGCAGACCGACGAGAGCGTCTTCGCCTTCGATACCGGCGGCGGCACGCAGCACATCACGCAGAGCCTCCAGACTGTCGGGGCCTACGGATCGCCAGGTCAGGCCGCGCCCAATTTCAAGGGGGCCATCGGCGTCACCGCCGACAGCGTCGAGGGCGTCGACATCACGGTGCCCGTCTATCAGTTCTCGGAGACGCACTACCTCGACGACGCCTATGTGACGCCGGCCTACAAGGGCACGCTGTTCGCCTTGACCGGCAAGGTCAACGGCGGAGGTTTCAAGGGTCTTGACCGGGGCGAGTGCCTTTTCCTCGGCGCTTCCGGCTCCAAACGCGGCTCAGGCGACTGGGAAATCAACTACCGCTTCGCCGCCAGTCCCAACGTCACCGGCCTGAACGTCGGCGACATTTCCGGCATCAATAAGAAGGGTTGGGAATATTTGTGGGTTCGCTACATGGACACCGAGGACACCTTCGCCAAGGCGCTGGTGAAAAAACCCGTCGCCGTCTACATAGAACAGGTCTATCCCTACGGCAACTTCGGCGGCCTGGGCATCTGAGGAGGAAGCGATACCCACGCTCAAACACGTCCGCCCCGGCGATCCGCTGACCATCCCGGCATCGACGTTCAACACGTTCGTCGATGCTGCGCGGGACTTTCAAGAGCGGCAGCGTAACCGCAGCCGCGATGCCCAGCGCGACTTTCGGCAGAACGGCATCGTCCTGATCCGCAATGACAGCGGCGGCGACCTGGGGCGCTTCGACATCTTGGGCATCGAAGGGCCGATAATCGACCCCATCGTGAACTCCAACGCCTTCAAGGAGCGTGTCTCGCTGCGCGGCATCGTTCCGCTACGGCGACATCGAGGGCGCTTCGCCGTGCTACTCGAGCCGATCGCGGCCTGTCGCCGCCGCGGCATCCTGCCGCTGCTCGGGCGGCCACGCGTTGGGCACGGCAGTGGGCTGGGCGTATTCCGGTATGTCGTCGAGAGTTGCATGTCGTGGTTCAGCAACTTCCGACGCCTGAAACTGTGCTATGAAAGGACCGGTGAACACTTTCAAGTCTTCCACGAACTGGCCGCCGCACTCATTCTCGCCAAAAAGCTCGGATGGACGTGACTGGTTTTGAAACAGCTCCTAAGGATGAATACCGAGTTACTTCCCGCATTCGACGCCGCCAGATCCACGTGCCCGTCAAGGTCGAGGTCCACGGCCACCACATCGCTCGGGCCGGTGCCGGCGACGAGGTCGGCGGCGACGACGTTAAAGCCGCCATTTCCATCGTTCTGGCGGATTCTGATCATGTTCCCGGAATCTAGAGCGACGGCCAGGTCGGCGACGTGATGAAGGAGTCCGCCCAGACCGCTTACTCGCTCGTCCGCAGCAACGCCGCGCGGCTTGGCATCGACCCCAAGCGCTTCGCCGAGTCCGACGTCCACATTCACGTCCCCGCCGGCGCCGTCCCCAAGGACGGCCCCAGTGCCGGAATCGCCATGTACGCCGCGCTCGTCTCGCTGCTCACCGCCCGCGCCTGCCGCAGCGACGTCGCCATGACCGGCGAGTTCACCCTGCGCGGGCTCGTCCTGCCGATCGGCGGACTGAAGTCCAAGGTGCTCGCCGCGCACCGCGCCGGCATCCGAATGATCCTGATTCCGAAGCGCAACGAGAAGGACCTGGTCGACGTCCCGGCCGACATCCGCCGGCAGCTTTCGTTCAAGCCGGTGGAGAACGTTGAGCAGGCGCTCGCTGCGGCCTTGGATCGCAGGCCCGGTTCCCCGCGCCGCCGCAAGGCCCGCCCCCGCACACCGCGGTCGACGCTCCCGCGGCGGGTTGAAAAAAGAAGGCCAGCGGGAAATGCGAGCCGGGTGTCCCCGGAAAGCCCCTTGCACAACCAGAAAACGCAGTAGTGACAGACCACTAGCGCGGCAGTTCGGTCGCCCTGCTCACTGCTACGCCGATGTGGCGCGCCGCCCACTCCATGGCTCTTCGAGTGCCTGAGTCCTTTTCCGTGGCCAGCAGGCGAGCTACTTCGTCTCGCAAACCCGCCGATGCTCTCCGTCGCAAAGCGGCGACAGCGCGAGCCCAAAGGTTCTTCAGTTTCGCGGTCACAAGGCCGGCGGTGGCGATGCGAGTCAGCTCGGCATCAACGGCCCGAACCACGGCGACGGAGACACGTGGCCGCTCGAGGATGCGACGATACGTAATCAGAAGAACGGCAACGAGTTGTCGGTCGACGCAGCGATCGCCGGAACCAGCGGCAATATCAGCGGAAAGCCGCGTGATTTCGTCTGCATCACGAACGCCCCTTCGAGCCAACCGGCGCAGGTGGTTGATCTGTGCTCGGGCCGTCTTGAACGCGGGTTCCGACAGCCGTATGTCGCGCTCCGGGCAATCATCATCATCTTCGCGAGCACGGGCGCCCCCATTTCCGTGCGCCTTCACTTCTTGCAATAATGACGAAACGGCTTCAATCTCATCATCCGCTGTCCGCATCAAAACCGCTTCCAGTGCGGTGCGCCGGCTGCCGGTGAATGATTCCGCCATCGTTCCTAGCCGTTCAGGCGTAACGGAATCGGCCATGACGAGGCTCAGCAACTCGACAAACTCCAAGTCCTCTGCCCGAATCGATTCGGTCAATTGCTCGACAGACACACCGTGCATTTCACTTACCTGGGCGACCACCTCGGGGGTCCAGATCGTCGTCTGACTGGACGAACACCGCGACGCCAGCTCCTCCAACAACTCCTGAACCTCACCATCGCCCGCTCGAGCGACGCGAACGAGAGCGCCTGCCACGGGTGCCAGTGCGTCTGGAAGAACTTCAGGATAGCTGCTGGACTCCACCTCCGAGAGGCCGCCCGTCCGGCAGAACTCTAAGAGACTCGACCGAATGGCGTCGGAGATCACTTCATCCGGTTTCCGTCTCTGATCATCGGCGATCGCCTGGATCACAAGCAGCAGGCTGTGCTGAAAATCAAAGTTGAGTGCTGGATTACCCCAGTCTTCCCACAACGCCGAACAGAGTCCACGAACGCTTTCGGGGTCGATGTTTTCAAAGCTGGTCAGTTCCGTGATCCGTTGATTCATCGCCTGAATCGCATCGCCCATGTCCGACGTGTATTCACCGGGCACCGCTCGGGGGACGCGGCCTGACGGAGGCCAAGCGCTAGCATTCGCCATTGGGACCGAGACCGAGGAAAGACTCAATACGCCCAAAACTCTGCACGTAATGGTACTCGACATGTTCTTCCTCCACGGACCGCGTATCCATGAGCAAAGGGCGTTCACATGGTGCGATCACCTTCACCTTCACCAGGGAATTGTCCTGCAAAGCGCGAAGCATCCGCGCCTGCAGGCAGCCCGCGCAATGGGGTTGGGAATCAGATTACAGGCAATCAAGCACGCCCGAACACAAAGCGGTCCCGCCTCGGAGTCGCCGTAACCGATTTCGAGCGCAACTCGTGGCTCTTCCGCAACAACCTGCAGCGTCGGTCCAAACACGAACACGCACACGAGACACAAGCAAACCGTAAGCAAGCATAAACTCAATGGTTTCGACCGCATGGGAATCCTCCGTACCGGCCGTTCAGTTCCGCGTCGGGCTCCGCCCCGTTTGGGGGCGTCGCGGCCCCCACGCCATGCGCGATCCACGCCGCGAACGCCGCGGCGCACGCGGGCAAGCGCGATCTGAAACGTCGCGTGGCGATGTCGTCTGGGATTCGAACCGAAGAACGGAAGCAACCGACCGTTCACGACCATAACTCCTCCTCGTCGCCGCCGGTTCAGGCGCGAGCAGGAATACGTCACAAACGCCCTGCGGACCGCCTGCGAGGCGTCCATGAGCACCTGATAATATACCCCTCCCCCCCCACCGCCGTGTCAAGACCTTTCGCAGATTTTTTTCAACCGGCTGGAATGGCCTTCGGGGCCTGGGGCTGCATGTTGTCTCACATCATACTGGAAGCGGCGTTGATGGACGGCCTCGATCAGCGTGGCGGCGTGCTCCTCGTTCTGGAGGATGACGCCCTCTTTCCCCCGGACTTCGCGGAAAAAGGCCAGCGGTTCATCGCCGCACTGCCGCGCGATTGGGAGCAGGTCTATTTCGGCGGCCAACATCGGGGCATGCGCGTTCGTCCCCCCAAGCGGATCAACGACGAGGTGATCCGGCCCTTCATGGTCAATCGCACGCAGGCCTACGCCGTGCGCGGTTCGTTCATCCTCACGCTGTACCGCCATCTGTGCGACTGGCCGACGCATTCGCGGCATCCTCGGCACCACGTCGATCATCGCATGGAGCTGCTGCACAGCACGGGCCGACACAACGTCTATGCCCCGACGCGCTGGATCATCGGCCAGGCCGGCGGCAAGAGCGACGTCTGCGGCCGCGTGGCCCAGGACCGCTTCTGGAACTTCCACGTCGCCGGCCGCCGCCGCATGAAACCGTCCGGCACGGCCCGCAAGCCGCCGGTGTGGGTCATTGGCCTGCACCGCTCGGGCTCTTCGGTGACCGCCGGCATCCTGCACAAGCTCGGCGTCAACATGGGCAATCGCCTGATCGGCTACGAGAATCGCGGCACCGGCGGCTTCGAGGCCCGGGGCCTGGCGAAGATCTGCGAGCGGGCCTACCCGTTCCCCGCGACCGAGCCGGCCGTCGATCCGGCCGTGACGAAGCGCCAGCTCCGCGCCTGGCTTGATCACCGCCTGCGCGAGGCCGCCCATCGCGGCACCGTAGCCGGCGGCAAGTACCCGCACCTGTGCTTCCTTGTAGACGTGCTGCTGGAACTGGAACCGGAGAGCCGCTTCATCCACATCGACCGCCCGCTCGACGAGTCGATCTGCTCCCTCACCGACCGCTCCACGAAGGCACGCGGCTGGCTCCGCGCAACGCCGAATCAGTGCGAACAGCTCCAACGCGCCCTCAATGCCGCCAAACGTGACGCGCTGGCGAAAGTCTCACCGGATCGCGTGCTCACGATTCGCTATCACGACCTGCTTGCCGATCCGGCCTCACACGTCGACGGAGTGATGGAATTCTTGAGCCTCGCCGTCCGCCCGGAGCAGCGCCAGGCGGCGATTGCCCTCGTGGAGCCTCACCGCAAGACCCATTGACTGTGCATTGCGGAGTCTGAATCTGCGAGACACGATGCCCACTAATCAAACTAGCGCCTCGCTGCAAACAATCCTTGGGTTTGCGTGGTCCTGAAGCGCCACACTTCTGCGATCCGCGATCTCTCGCATGTTATGCTGGTGGTAGATTCGCGCCAGGTTCTTCAAGAGCGATTCGCCCATCACTCCATTTCGTCGCAAGATATTCAGCTCCCTGTTTATCGCGGTCGTGATCGGCTGGCGAAAGGACGCCTCCAGAACGTTAATCTGTGCCTTCGTGTCCTCGTCACGAATCCCGCCGAAGAGCGTGCGCAGCTCCCGCAGGATGTACCGTTGTGCAATCGTGAGGGAAAGCGTGTGCTCACGCTCCGATTGCCGGTGCCGGACTTCCTCTGCGAAACGGCGAAGCACCCGCATGACTGCCGCGTTGTATTCCATAGGAAGCGGCGCAGCAGAAGCATCCGGTGTACATTTGAGTTTTGCCAGAATCCGTGGAATCTCGCGTGAAACAACTTCGCCACTCTCGTCTACCAGGAACAGCTGCTGATAACGACCGGCTTGGCAAAGCGCGAACAGCCCTTTTGCATCGCTCGACATGGCACTGCGGATGCCGTCTCGAAGGTCCCCAATTCGCTCGTACTCCCCAGGATTCTCGCTGCGAAGCTGTCGCAGCAGCTCCTCCGCCTCATTCAAATCAATGAATTCCTCTTCTTCCTCCTCGAACAAGCTCAGTTGCCCGCCCTTCTGTTCGTAAATTGCGTACATCGCCTCTTCGTTGAGTCGCTCGGCCGGATCGAGAATCGCGGCGTCCTCGCCGATTGAGTCGTGAATTTCCTGAATTCGATTCCGGAGCTTCTCGCGTAGCCGAAGCGTCCGTTCAATTCCTGTCTCCGGCAAGAAGTTATAGCCGAAAATCACGTCGTGCTCCGATCCAATCCGATCAATTCGACCGAAGCGTTGAATCAACCGCACAGGATTCCAGTGCAGGTCGTAGTTCACAATCGTGTTGCAGTCCTGTAGATTGAGACCCTCCGCAAGCACGTCCGTCGCCACGACCAACATTAACTCCGCTTCGCCCGATGCAAACCGATATTCGGGATTGGCCTTCGGTGCAAAACGACCGACGACGCGCGTTTTGCTCTTGTCGCCGCTGAAAATTACGTCGATGTCGTGTCGCTTCTGTCCCGGATTCACATTCTCATACACATACCGGGCCGTGTCCGCGTACTGCGTGAAAATGAGGCACTTACCGTCCTTCAATGGCGTCCGTCCAAGATGGCGCAGCAAAGTCTGCAGTTTTGCATCCTTGTCGGGCGTAATGGGGGCGACCAGCGCAAGAATCTTGCGGAGCAAAGCAATGTCGTGCTCGATGTCCCTTGACAAGCGGTCCAGGTCGAAATCACCCGCATCGTATCGCATGGGCAGGCCGCGCAACGCGTCAAGAATCTCCGCCTCTTCGAGATGATCGGACTCGTAAAGGATGGCCTGCGCGTCCTCACCCGCCGGAACGAACCCTTCGCCCGTTGCTGCTAGAAACACTTCATGCACGCGGAGCAGACGACGCACCGTTTCCCGGAAGGCATAGACGCTTGACTCGAATCGCTTGAACAGCAGAATGCGAATCAAGCCACGCAGATTAGCGCCGGCCCGATGCAAGCTGGCATACGGTTCACGATCTCGCTTTCGTTCAATGACATAGTGCCAGAGGCCATACCGCGCATACGACAACTCGCCCTCCAGCGGCACGGCCAACTGGGAACGCCGTGACTTTCCGAGATAGCCGCGAAGCTCTTGGTACAGGCCCTGGTAGGTCTCCTCAATGCTGTACTCAACGGTCTTCAATTCGCGGCGTGGAAAAAACTGGTGCCGACCGGCGACGAGCACGTATGCCCGTCGCTTGCCGTCCAGGTAATCCTTGAATTGCGATGGATCAACCGGTTCATGCGTCTTCGAGTCAAAACCGTACCAGCGGAGAATATGGTTCCGCGTTCGGCGAATGAGAACGTGTGCGAGCAAGTCTGGAAGCTTCTTCTCGCCGCGCTCCACCAGGCGAAAAAACTCGCGCAGGTTGGGAGGGTCAACTGGCAAGTCGGTTACGTCGTCCTGATGGAACAATTTGATCTGGTGATAGACATCATGTGCGCTTTTGTTACGCGGGGTTGCCGTAAGGAAGCATGTCCGTCGTCCTGTGGCCAGGAAGCCCTCGACGAGCTTGTAGCGTTGCGTGTCGGGATGTCTGAGGTTGTGGCTTTCATCGATGAGAACAAAATCGCGGTCGCGGTACTTTATGTCTTCCAAAAGGAAGTTCACCGAACCATTCGATTCCTCTCGCAGAAGCCCCATCGAGAGAACGCGAGCGTTCAGGTGATAAACTTCGTTGTACGTCTCCCACATATCGACCAGGGGGGCCGGACAAATAATGAGTGGTCGTGCGTGCTCGGTGCGCTCAAAATGCTTGAGGATCGCTGCACCGATGTAGGACTTGCCGAGCCCGACGACGTCTGAAATGAAAACGCCGCCGACGTCGCGGATCACTTGGAGCGCCTGTCTTACTGCGACTCGCTGAAAATCGGCGAGCCGAGCGGTAATCTCGTCATCCCAGAGGATTTCACGGTCTTCGCCGCCCTCCAGGCGATCCTTGACCAGCGAGTACAGGGTCTTCATGTAAATGTCGTACGGCCGCACCGCAGCGACGGCCCAGGACTCGCGCATCTCGGCCATCAACGCTTCGTCGAATTCCTGCGACTCCCCCCAAAGCGCCTCAAACCAGTTGACCAACTGTTCATGATTCGCATTGCCGTGGACCACAACGTTTAGTTCGGTATTGTGCGTTACACCGGCGAGCGTGAGGTTCGACGATCCGACAATTGCGATACCGTTTTCCTGCCGGTCCGTCGGTCTTCCACCGCGGTCAAATACCTGTCCGTAGTCGAAGATGTAGGCTTTGGCATGAAGCCTTCCCTTCGTGTAGACCTTCACTTTCAATCGCTTCTCTTCAATCATCCGAACAAGCTCGCGGACGAGGGCCTGGCCGTCATCGGTCTGATCCATGAGTTCCACGGCGGTGCGGAGGTTCTCGGATGTCTCGGTTGTCATCTGGCGCACGTCCGTGCGCTTTGGATATGCTTGCGCCTCGGCGGCGTCGGCGACGAGATCAAGTCGGTGGTAGCCTTCGGCGAGCTGTTCAAGGGTCTGTCGGTTGGTCGTGTTTCCGATCAACAGGCGAAGCTCCTTTACGTTGCGAAGCTGTCCCGCAATTGCCGTCAACCCGGAAACGAAGAAATAGCCAACCGCGAAGCGCGCCGCTTCGGTCGTGCCCAGAATTCGGTTGATCTGGTCGACTAGTCGTTGGTCCCTGTTGTCGATGATGTCGTGGCTCATTGGGATGCCATCTTATCTGAGGAAGCCGCATAATCCCAACCGTTGCGGACATTCGATAGCAGTCGCTGAATCTTCGCCATCGCGCCGACCTCGATTTGTCGCACACGCTCCCGCGTCAGACCGAGCTGCTGTCCAAGCTCCTCGAGCGTCGGGGCTTCACCCCCGTCGGCCAGCCCAAGTCGATGCCGAATGATCGTGGCGTCGCGCTCGCGCAGCGTGCCCAACGCGTTCTCCAGCGTTCGCTCAAAGTCCTCGCGTTCGATTCGCGTACTTGGATGGTCGTCTGGGTGCGGTGTCGAGACACTGGAGAGTCCAATGGTTTGTTCGCGGACATGGACGCCGGTTCGAAATGCAGCCCGCGCATGTCGAAGGTGACGCGCCTGTTTTCGGCTCAGCCCCAGCTCGCGATCAACGCGGCGCGGCGTGGGCGGCGCAGCCGGATCGCGAGTCAAACGCCGCTCGGCTTGCTTCCAACGCGCGTGCAGCTCGAACAGGTATGCCGGGACCGTGATCAGAAGCGGTTGTTCGAGCACGGCGCGAGCGAGGACTTGTCGAATCCAATAGGTCGCATACGTCGAAAGCCTCGCCCCCTTGGTCGGATCGAATCGATCAACCGCGAGAATCAGGCCGATACAGCCCTCCTGGATCAGGTCATCCAAGTCGAGCCCTCGCCCCCGATACTGCTTGGCGACGTGGATGACGAGACGAAGATTGGAGCAGATCAGTCTTAGGCGTGCATCTTGATCGCCGTCGACCCGCCAACGCAGGCCAAGCTCTTCTTCCTCCGTGTCGGACAGCAACGCCCATTGGCCGATCCTACGCATGAACACGGCGAGCGGCTCGTCGCGGCGGCGTTCACGCCGGCGCTTCGGGAGACGGCTGAATACGTGGTCCAGCTTGTCTACGATGTCCAATGCCGACAGCTCGTCGCCCGTGGTCGGGTTGTATGCCGAGATCGCCGTGAGCATTCCGGCCAAACGGTCCAGCCCGTAAGCGTCCGCATCAACCAAGAGTCGGCACGTTGCGTTGGACGCTGCTGTCCCGTTTCGCCAACAGAAGTCCATTTCACTATCGCCCTGGTTCGAGAAGACCGCCAGGACGGAAGGCCACGCTCGCGCCAAACAGTCGAGCACCGGTTCCTCTAACCCGTGTTGAAGGTCGGAGATGGGCAACCGCACATGGCAGACGAAAACTTGGTCGCGCCGCGCCAGAATGCAGCAGTCCGCGATGTTCGATCTGCGGTGTTCGGCCAGCACCGTGAACGGGACCGGTTGGTTCACGCGGTCGAAGCCGAGCAGCTCCCAGAACAGGCGCTTGAGGAACGGCTCGCCCCGCGTGGTCGTTAGCAATCGCACAATGTCATTGGCCAGCGCTGCCATCTTTCATTCCCACATCGGCTTTCAGGCCACGGCTCCGGTCACGTCGCCCTTCGCCAGCGCCCGACGACCGGCTTCCGTCAATTCCCAGACCCCTCGCGGCGAGTCGGCCTTGAGCAGACCGTCCTTGACCATCGCGTTGCGCGCCCACTGCGCCGCGTTGCGCCAGCGGGGCATGTCGGGACTCGACGCGAGCGGATCGTAGTCCACCTCCTTGAGGACCGGTTTCATCAGTTTCCCGACGCGGTCGATCACGTCGGCGACTTTTCCCGATCCGCTCAATTCGCTCAGCGCCCTCATAATCGGTTGCTGATACATCGCCTCGGGCGTCCGCTGGCCGCGCCGCAGCCGGCCCAGATCGCGGCGATTGGCCCTCGTTTCCTCGTCCTCCTGGCTCTCGGCGGCGGCGGCCAGTACTGCCCATTCCTGTCGAAGCGCCGCAACGCGGTCGCGGAAGGCCGTAATGGTCCCCGCCCTCTCCAGGGCTTCTTTGGCCCGGTCGTAGTCGCGCGCCTCGAACGCCCGCGCGCCGACGTTATTGACGAAGTCGATCTCCGCCTCCACCTCTTCCAGCAACATTTCGAAGGCCGAGGCAACGTTTGACGGGTTATTTTCGATCATGATTGCGACCCACCATGTTACGGAACGACGTCCATAGGCTCCC
The DNA here is from genome assembly GCA_015200345.1 of Planctomycetia bacterium. Classification (NCBI taxonomy): domain Bacteria; kingdom Pseudomonadati; phylum Planctomycetota; class Planctomycetia; species Planctomycetia bacterium. The sequence goes on from CP054187.1 coordinate 307,825, forward strand.
AAACCGTCAATCCGTTGATGTGTGCGAAGTCGCCATCCTTGGTCGCGATGTTCAAAATTGGCGCGGAATGCCGGTTCATGTTTCCGACGTGCAACGAGTCGCCCGTCATCAGGCCGTGGTTCTGACGCTCTACCTTCGACTCGACGAGCAACTTCCGCGTAATCGGCATGACTTGGACGCCCAGCGCCAAGACTTGCTCGAGCTGGGTCTGGCAGTCCGTCAGTTGGCCTCCAATCGACCGATTCGCCACAAGTGCCTGTTTGAGCAAGGTCGCCTTGCGACTGGCGATGAGCCGCTTGCTCGCTGCCTCATACAACATGAGCTTGTGCAGCATGTCCGACAGTACCTGAGTGTTCACGAAGCCCGTGACTTCGCCGGTTGTCCTGGTTCAGCGTGAAATGAAAAACGTCGAGGTCTGAGTTACGTACACTCCGGGAGACCGTCTCCCGGATTTGATCGCTCACTCGCGCTTCGATGGTTCGCGGCTGCGCCGCGAGGGATTTATCGCTTGGGTGCCAATCCTGATGACAAGATGGGGGCGGTCTTTTGACCGCCCCGGCCATCAGTCTTGGCCCCTGGGTCGGCGCTCGGGTCGCTTCCCAGCGTTGCCCTATCCTCCGCCCAGATCGTGCATCATCGTACTGATTCATCGTACACCTGCAATCGCCCCAGATCGTTATCCGGCTCATGCCACGGCTCTGTCGTGCTGGGCGGCCCGTGCCAACCGACGACGCTCTCGCGCCGCCTCCAGCTTGCGATCCCGCTCGGCAAAGATCATCGACTTCCGTGCAGCCAGCTTGTCGGCCGGCGTCACGTAGCCGATGGCGCTGTGCAGCCGCACCGCGTTGTAATGCTCGACGTAGCGGCCGATGATCCGTCGGGCGTCCTCCAAGCACAGCGGCGTGCCCGGCCGAATGCACTCCGATTTCAGGGACTTGTGCCAACGCTCGATCTTGCCATTGCTCTGCGGGTAATAGGGCGATGTTCGCACGTGCGTCATCCCGCAGATGCGGATGAACTCCTTGAAGTCCTTGGCGATAAACTGCGGGCCGTTGTCACTGATGATCCGCGGCGCGACGCCGGGGATCTTCTCCCGCGCCGCCTGTAGAAGAATCTCCACGTCCGCTTCACGCATGGATTCACGCAGGTCCCAGTGCACGATCGAGCGGCTGTAGCCATCCAGCAGGCTGCACAGGTAATAGAACGTCCCGCACACGTTGATGTAGGAGATATCCACATGCCAGTGCTCGTGGGCTTGCAGGGGAGGCACGAAGCCCGTGCCCTTGCGCGACGGCTTGCGGTTCCAGCGCCCCAGCCGCCCCGCCGCCTTCAGCACGCGGTACACGCTCGAGGGACTCACCGCCACAAGGTCTCGGTCCAGCATCATGAACGCCTGCCGGCGATAGCCTTCCAACCGGTGCTGATCATCGAAGTCCAGAATGGCCTGCCGCTCCCACGCTTCCAGCCAGTGATCGCGCGGCACCTTGGCATTGTGCTCGTTGGCCTTCCCGTAGCGCTGTCGCCAGTTGTGAAACTTGGAGGGCGAGACCCCCAGCCAGACGGTCATCCGATTCACGGCGAGCTCCGTCTTGTCCGACCAGCGATTCACGAAGTCCACCACCTCATCCCGCGTGTCGTGCGGCGTCCATTCGCCGTTCAGGCTTCCCCAAGACTTTTTTTTAACGCCACGTGCTCCTCCATCAGCTCGGCCAGGACCTCGTCCTTACGCCGCACCTTGGCCTCCAGGGCCTCGATCCGCCGGGCCTCGGCGGACTGCTGACGTGACGACTTGGCTCGCGGCTGCTCGAACACCGCCGCCCCTTCCTCAAACAGCTTTTTCTGCCACTGGTAGAACACCGTGGGCTGGATGCCGTGCTTCTCACAAACCTCCGAGACCGGCGCCTGCTCGATCAAGTGCTCCCGCAAAATCGCCATCTTCTCCGCCCCTGTGAAATTCCGTCGCGCTCTGGACATGGAAAACTCCTACGTTGAGTGTCCGAATAGGTGTAACCCAAACGGTCGAGTTCTCCAATTCCGACTGAAGCAGGACAACTTCTTCATCAGAAAACTCCTCCCGCCAGAGGCGGGTCTGATGACCGAAATCTAACAGGATTCTCTCGTTTTGAATGGACCAAAATCTGGGGGGAAGGTCAGCCGGTTTTCAAGTGATAATCACTGGACGGTTTTGAGTGATAACTGACAGTTACGAGTCCTCGTCAAATCCCCGAGTCGATCGCGTTCGCCCGGGGATGGCCCCACATCGGTAGTCCGCTTTCCAGCTCAACGCCGAGCGCATCGGCGACGCGATTGATGTAATTGAAGTATGCGATGACCTGTACGGCGTCGTGAATCGCAGCGTCGGACCAGCCGGCGGTCCGGAGGCGGTGCACATCGTTTTGGCAGCAGCTTGCAGGAACGCGTGTAATTTTTTCCGCGTATTCAAGGATCACGCGTACTTTGTCGGAGACCGGACATCCCCGCCAATCGCTGACCGCCTGATGAACGAAAGCATCACAGCCGGCGGGTGGAATCGGCCCGGCAGTGCCTGCTTCAACCAACCCGGCCGAATCTTTTTCGACCTCAACACGGAGGTCGTTGGCGTGCGCCTGCACTCAGTAATGGCACCCGTTCGTTTTGCTCACGACGACCGCCAGCAGTTCGCGCAGGGCGCGAGGCAATTCCGACGGGCCGAACATCACCGCCTGATATAGGCCTATGCCGGACTTCAGGACCGGCGCATTAAGGCTCTGTGCGCGCACGATGTTGAAGACCCGGCCTGCGCGGCGATGCGCCGCATCGTAAAGCTGCTTTAAAGGTCCGTTTGCATCTTCATCGCCAATCGTTCTGATCCATGCCATGTCACTTACTCCTCACGCTACGGCATTCCCTATCCGAATCAGACCAATAACTCGGTCTCGGGCTTTGCTGCAGAATATCCTCGAAACTCTCGACTAATCGGCTCGGAAGAGTCGGCGCCGGCTTGTGCCAATTCTGGCGTACTTGAGTCGAATCCAGAGGACCGCTTGTTTCGCAGCCGCCACAAGAGCTTTGGAGGGAAACCACACAAGTAGCCCAGTATGCATAGCTGGTTCACTATGACAGTCCTAAGGACTCCGTCGCGCACCCAGCGCCGTGCAGAAGTACGTACTGTGCGACCCGAAAGTCTGACTTTGCCATGCCGGCGGATTCGACGAACGAATTCGAAATCCTCCATGACGGGCAGCTCGCGAAAACCTCCGACGCGTCGAAAGGTGCCGGTACGAACAGCAATTGCCTGATCGCCATACGGCATGCCCAACCATTTCGAGCGGAAGTTGGCGAGAAACTCGATGCAGCGCAAGCGGGGCGAGCGATGATCTATCCCAAGCCGAAAGGCGGCTAGCGTAACACCAGGCACGGAAAGGAGACGAGCCGCTTCCAGGTCGGCCTGCGGAGGAAGGCGGGTGTCGGCGTGAAGAAACAGGAGTAGTTCTCCTCGCGCAATTGCGGCGCCAGCGTTCAACTGGGCCGCCCGTCCGCTCGGCACTGAGACCACGGTGGCACCGAGCATTCGAGCCAGGGCGACGGTTCCATCGGTGCTCCCGCCGTCGGCAACGATAATTTCGATTTCAGGGCTCGTTGGAATGCTTGTGATGCAATCGGCAAGGAGCTGTGCTTCATTCAGCGTGGGAATGATGACGCTTAGCCGCGGGGCCGATCCGTCTCGAATCAGCGCTTCGCACGCATGAGGGAATTCCGCCAGGTCGCGGGGTTCGTCGATGTCGGACAGAACATCCAAATTGTGTACGGACAGACCTTGATCCGCGGCGCGTTTCATCGTCTGGGCATGTACACGGGACGATCCCCAATCGATTTCGTGGAACAGGCCAGCGCAGGAGCGGCGCAGGCCGATCAAGTAATATCCGCCATCGCGCGCCGGTCCAAGTACGACGTCGTGGTCACGAAGCGCGGCGAAAGCGGACTCAAGATGATCGGCACCAAGCAACGGGCAGTCGCTGCCGATGACCAATGTTGAATGTGCGCCGCGCTCAAACGAATCGACGAAGGCTTCATGAATCCGTTTGCCGAGATCGCCGCGATGTTGACGCAGATAGAGGCGCCCGGCTCCAAACGTATCACGCATGCGAGCATGATCACCCCCGTCAAATCGAATTTCGATGGAGCAAGTTCGATGCGCCGCCATGGCGTCTGCGATCGTGAGGGTTCGCTTGGTTAATCCACGCTGAAGCCTTGCAGCGCCTTCAGCACCGAGTGCCGGAATGAGTCGCGTCTTCGTACGCCCCGGCTGCGGATAGCGCGTAAAAACGATGAGGTGGTCCGGTTGGGGTCGGACCGTGGTGATGGCAGGCCGGCTCGCTCGTTCGTGAGCTATTGTCCCGAGAATTTTCGTGCCTGCGCGGATCACGCCAGAGAGGGTGCCGGAGATCTTCGAGACGCCGATCCTTCGACGATAGTCGACAGGAACTTCAGTCACGCGTAATCCGGCGCGCAGGGCACGAATCTGCATTTGGATCGTCCATCCGAACGTCTCGTCATCCATGCCCAGGGCCGCGAGTGCATCCACTCGAATCGCGCGGAAGGGACCCAAGTCGGTGTAGCGGTGTTTCCAAAGCAGTCGCATCAGTCCGCAGGCCAGCGCGTTGCCGAATCGCTGCTGAATCGAAAGCGAGCCGCGCTCTCGCTTTCCAAGCATCCGTGAGCCAATCACCAAATCGGCCTCGCCGCGCACAAGTGGGTCCACAAGGCGACCCATCTGGGCGGGATCATCGCTGAAGTCTGCATCCAGAAACACGAGTATGTCGGCGTCCGGGACGGCCGCTATTCCGGTGAGGCACGCGATGCCATAGCCGCGTGTTGGCTGATGAAGTACCGAAGCGCCGTGGTGTTTCGCGACGACATCGGTTTGGTCGGTGGAACCATTGTCGACAACGATCACTTGGTCAATCCAGCGCGGTATTGCGTCAAGGACATGCGGAAGCGCCTGCTCCTCATTGAGTGCGGGTATGATGACGGCAATGGCGTGGTCGTGATACAACTAAATTCCTCCTGCGAGAACCGGCGATGCCTCACTTTGTCGTTTGAGCTTCCTTGTCTCTATAAGAAACCAGGCCAGTATTGGAAGATGTTCGACCCACACGATCCACGGGAAGTCGTAATGAAAATAATACAGTGGAAGCAAGGCCGTATAGGTCAGCAGAGACAGCCGCGGCGCGGCGGCAAGCAGAGGGAGCATCCACAAGTAATACCACGGGAATTGAGTCGGGCTGAGCATGAATACCGCTGCGATGATCAGGAGCGATCGACGAACAAGTTCCGTCACATTAGGGACGAGCCGACGGGTCTGCTGGATAATACAGCCAGCTAGAAGACCCGACACAATCAGCCGCGCCATGGGAGGAGCGAATCCGGGGTTCAATTTGAAAGCCACCAGTCCCCGTTGCGTAAGCCACTCGATTGCCCGGAACACCGCGTCATTGTTGTACCATGTGGAAGCGTAGGCGAGAAAGCCGCTTGATCCGGCCAGCATTCCCATGACAACTGGTAGCCACAGTACTGTCGACGCCACCACGAATATAGCCAGAAACCGAACGACCTCACTCAAACGGCGTGCTGCCATTCGAATCAACAGCGGAATAAGCACAATCGGCCAGACTTTGGCGCCTACCGCCAGTGCGAGGATAAGGCTGGCCAACATGGTCGATCGTCGAACCGCAAGCAGCAACGCGATTAGTACAAACGGGAGCACGATCACATCCATGTGCGCGCTGTGGCTCACTTCACGCAGCAGAAGCGGATTCCACCAATACCATGCGATACCGTGAAGCGGACGATTCATTGAGCGGAGAAGCACGATCAGCAACAACACCGTCGCCGAGTCGAACAGCAGCAAGACCGCGCGCAAAGCGGCCAGACTCCACGGCTTGATCCAGTAGGCAATCGCAAATACCGCCTGTGCCGTGGCGGGATAAATCGTGGACAGATCCGGATGGTTGATGCTCTGCATGTTTTGCCCGGAAGTGCGTGCAAGTTCGACCAGATGTGGCGGCACATCACGCGAGTTTGCCGGGTCCGCGAGCGCCGACAGCATGGATTGCGGCGTATGAATCCAGGGATTCGTACCGGTAGCCGTCACCGCGCCATCCCAGAGGTATCGATAAAAGTCAGAGACGAAGATCGGCGCCGCAGGAATAAGAATGATCCGGGCAGCCAATCCGACCGTGATTATGATTGCCAAATCAGTGGACCGAGCCGGTCGAACACGAGCCCAACACAATCCAGTCAGAAAGAGGACACCAGCGATAACTGAAGCGGCCACGAGAAGCCATCGAGTTGTCTCGATGACGATTGCCCCATCGTTTCGGTACTTGCTGACGAGCGCCAGCGTCGCTGAATACGCGAGTATCGTGAATCCAGCGGCGTAGAGCCCGAGGCTGCCGCGAGGCCACTTGTCGATAGCGGAGCCGTATGCGTCAGAAACACATGCCTGTAGAAGAGCACCCTGACGCGTCTGAGCGCTACTCCTGCTTCGTTGCATCTCTTCTTGCATGGTCTCACCAGGGTCTATCGAGATGTCAACGTCGCCATCGGAGAAGCATATTGAACAACTTTCGGACGAACGGCGTCAGGCGCGTACGGTTGTACGCATCCCCGGCCCTGCGGATGACCTCCGCTTGCGTGGGATACGGATGAATGGTGCGCGCAATCGTCCCCAGCCCCTTGCCGGCCACCATCGCTAGCGTGATTTCGCTGATCATCTCGCCGGCGTGCCGGGCCACCAGTGTCGCGCCGAGAATCTTGTCGGTTCCGCGCTTAAGGTGCACCTTTAGAAACCCGTCCGTTTCGCCGTCTAAGATGGCCCGATCCACGTCAGCCATTTCGATGGTGATTGTGTGGACGGGGATTCCTTTTTCCTTTGCTTCGTGCTCGTACATTCCGACGTGGGCGATCTCCGGATCGGTGTAGGTGCACCAGGGGATTGTCAAGGCGCTGGATTTAGCGCGGCCGAAGAAGAGGGAATTCTGAATGACGATCCGGGCCATGAAGTCGGCCGCATGGGTGAATTTGAAGCGGGAACAGACGTCGCCGGCGGCGAAGATGCGCGGATTCGTCGTCCGCAGGCGGTCATCGACCTTCACACCGTCCCGTTTTTCGTAATCGACACCTGCCGCTTCCAGGCCCATTCCCTCCACGTTCGGTGCGCGCCCGACGCCGAGAAGAATGGCATCGGACCGGACTTCGTCGGCCTCTTGCAATTCGATCACCTTTTCGCCGTCATGACGAACGGACTGGATATTGGCGGAACAGCGAATATCAACGCCGTCACGCATTAGGGCCGCTTCGATCCTCCTTGCCGCATCGGGATCCTCGCGGCCGAGGATGTGCGGACCCGCCTCCAGCAGAGTGACCTTGGAACCGAAACGGGCGAAAGTCTGCGCCATTTCGCAGCCGATCGGCCCCGCTCCGATGATGGCAAGTCGCGGCGGCAACTGGGTCAACGAAAAGAGCGACTCATTGGTGAGATATCCGGCTTCCGCAAGTCCGGGGATCGGCAGCGCGGCGGCTCGCGCTCCCGTCGCGATACAGGCTCGGGCGAATCGAAGCGACTTTCCCGCGACTTCAACCGTTTGCGCGCCCGTAAATCGCGCTGCACCCATGAAGACGTCGATGCCCAAGTCTTGAAATCGTCGCGCCGAATCATGCGGGCTGATTCCGGCACGCAGTCGTCGCATCCGTTCCATCACTGCTGAAAAATCAATCAGCGCGTCATTCGCAACCTGAACCCCGAATAGACGGGCGTCGCGCACATCCGCGATCGCCCGTGCGCAGCGAATCAAGGCCTTGGAAGGGACGCAGCCGACATTCAGACAGTCGCCGCCCATGAGGTCGCGTTCAATCAGTGCGACCTTTGCGCCGAGACCCGCCGCGCCGGCCGCGGTCACGAGTCCGGCCGTTCCGGCGCCGATGACAACGAGGTTGTAGCGTCCGCTCGGAGTTGGATTGACCCAGTCCGTGGGATGGACATTCTCCACCAGTCGGCGGTTGTGATCGTCCGAAGGGGAAGTCTGTGGAAGTCGTTCGATAACGGCGCTTCCCTTCTCTTCACTCGCCATGGCGCTTTCACGTGTAGACCCGGTTGTAGCGGGTTTTCGTGTTGTGATCATGGAGCCATATCCGTCCTATCGTTCCTGCCGATTCTGAACGCTGTTCAGTCGCCAGTCGTAGTCCAGCCACTCGCTACGAACCGTCTTGCCGTTGTTGACCGCGGCCTGAAGTGTCTCCGCGTAGGACGCGGCAAACTTGAGCACACTGCCCGACACCTGTTCAAAATCTCCTCCATACCACTTGTACAGCGGAGTCAGATAGGCAATCCTTGCATCCGAGTCGAATCGAAACCACGTTCCGTACGAGTGAATGTAGCGCGTCTGATCCTCAAGCTGCTGCCCGATGCGATTGCCGACGTATGCTTCGTTTCGGAGCGGAGGACAGCCCACCGCCGCGCACACCAACGCAAAATGAATCCGCGGTTCCTTGAATTTCGGTCGGATCTGCTCCTGCTCAATCTGGTTCAAGCTCCAGTTGTTTCCGGCCAGATTCCAGCGTCGATCGTTCCAGCGTTTTGAGGCAGGGATGTCCTTGATCGACTTGAGTTTCCCGCCGTCGAAGTGATCGAGAATCAGGCGGAGCGTGCAGGCGTTGTAGGCATTGATCAACAGCGCGAGTTTCTCATCGCGGCCCAATCTGTCGAATGGTGCGCTCTTCAACGAAGCCAGATAGGAATCCAGTGCCTTCGCGTCATGGCCCAGGCCCTCGTAGTCCACCCATCCTCCATCGGACACATGTTTATTGAGCAGAGCGTCGAATTGTGAATGGTCAAAGGCGATGCCTTCGGATTTCTGTTCGTACGCTTCCTGAAGCGTGACACTGGACGGTCCGAACAGACCCCGTATCGCATCTTGCTGCGTGCATGCCGCGATCGTTATCGCCAACATTGCGATTGCCGCGAGCGGCAAGATGAACGGCCGCATTCCACGCGACATCGTCATCGGCTGCGCAGTCATCTGCGTGTTTGAATCCGCACCACGCACCGGTTCGAGGGCGCCCTGTTCGGCAAGCGCGCGCCGCGCCAGCCGAGTCACATACACGGTCACAACGATGGTCGCAGCCAGTCCGGCGATCAACAGCACGGTCTTGCCGACTCCGACGGCGTCTTTGCCCCCGCCCGCCGCTTGCAATCCTTGCGCGCCGATATGGCCGACGTATACATACATAAACGTGCCTGGCAGCATGCAGATCCAGCTCGCCAGCACATAGGGCCAGAAGCGGATCGAAGTCAGGCCATAGAGATAGTTCCCCAGGCTGTAGGGAACCGCCGGCGAGAGTCGGAGCAAGGCCACAATCCTCCAGCCACCTTTCCCGATGGCATGATCGATGGCGGCGAAGCGGCGATTTCGCTGCGCCGCTCGCTCAATGGTTGTGCGAGCGAAGTAACGCGCGATGAGGAATGCCAGCGCCGCGTTGATCGTCGATGCGATTGAGACGATTGCCGTCCCCCAAAGCAGGCCGAACAACGCGCCGGAAGCGATAGTCAGGGCGGACCCGGGCACGAACAGCAGCCCCGCAAGCACGTAGGCACCCGCGAAGATCAGCGGACTGAACGCGCCCAGGCGATCGACGCCGCCTTGAAGCGCCTGCACCGCACGATCAACGGGAAGGACGCGAACCAGAATCAGCAAACACGCGACCAGCGAGACAACCGACAGTACGTTCAACCAACGCACCCAGCTTCGGCCCGAGTGCGGTGTGTTTTCATTCACTGCAACAGCCGGGACTCCCTTTGCGCCACCGGTCACACTTGATGCCTTCGACAATTGCATGCACGACTCCGTTGCACACGCGCGGGGATGTCCCGTCGCGCAAATGGCATCACTTTCAGCGCTTCAGCGAACGCACCGCCGCAATCACTTCGTCGGGGTCGGCGCGCTTCGTGTAATCCCAGTCGGCGAACGCGTAGCGAATGACGCCGTCCTTGTCGATGACGAACGTTGCCGGGGCGGGGAGTTCCCACGTCCCGCTTACGTTGGACTCGGCGACCTTCATGCCGAACTTCTCGTACTTCGCCTTCGTGGCCTCATCAACAACGAAGTAGACCTTGAACGCCTTGGCAGCCGCGAAGGTGCCGTCGCTGAAGACCGCGTAATCGCCGCCGGCCATCTCGCGCGTCCTGACGGCGAGGTTGGGCTTCTCCGGCGTGAGCGCGACAAATGTACCGTCAGCGGCCTTGAGTGCGTCCAACTTGCCTGCCCACGCCGATAGGGCGCGGTTGCAAATCGGACACCATCCGCCGCGGTAGAACGTAAGAACGATCGGGCCGTCCTTGTAGAACGATGCCAGTTGAACGGTCTTACCGTCCACCGCGGTAACCGCGACATCCGGGGCTCGCGCACCGACGGCAAGTCCCGGTGACGTGGAGTCGCCGTCCGCGCCCAGTTTGACGACGGTTGTGTCTGGGTAGAACGCGGACCAGGAGTAGTAGAACGTCTGCGCCGACCGCACTCCCTTCGGAGCCTCGATCACGGCGATGCCGGCTTCGCTCCGCGCGAGACGCACCTTGCCCGCCGGCGTGTCGATCGTCCGGCCGTCACCGATGGCGCTCGTCGGCACGAACCAGGCCTGCGACGCATCTCCGTCGCCCACCGCAATACCCACGCCGAGAGTCTTGCGCGGCAGCGCATCGCCGACGCGCGCAACAGGGACCATCAGCGTTTCGTTCTTGAAGTACCGCTCATACGGTGAGCGCGAATAGTCGCGCTGGTGACCGGTCTTGCTGCTGACGATCTTGGCGCCCGGATGGGCCTTCTTGAACGCGGCGAACGAAACCACCTCGACCGGCAGCATGTCCAGCGCCGTCCCGGCCAGCGGACCGCTGACGGCGCGCATGCCGAGCTGGCTCCAGAGGCCCTTGTCCTTGCGGTCGTACATCAGGACGTTTGAATTGTAGAGCGCCCCCGACACGCCAAATTCGAGCACGGTCGCCGCGCCGCCGGCGCCGACCTTTCGCGAGAAGACCGTCGCGGAATCGCACAGCGGACAGTAGGTCACGGCAACCGGCTTTCCCCCTACGGTCGTGTTCACGACTTCATGCCAGTCGAGCACGCGCAGTGGAACGCCGAGTACGTCTTCGCCAACGACCACCTCGATCACGCGGGCGTCGTCCGGAAGCCAATCGGCCTTGTCGGCGGGCTCCATCCCGGGGTCAGTCAGCGCCGGGATCGCGTCGCGCGGCAGGAGCGTGTGAATCTGATCCTTCGGAATCGTCAACCCCGTTAGGTCGTATTCCTTCTCGATGTCCACTGATCCATTCCGCCGCACCTGCTCGAACTTGCTCCCGTCCGCCGGACGCAAACCCGCTGCGGGCCGCGAGGTTGACGCGGCGCGCGAGCTCTGTGCGGACGCGCTATCGCAGATTGCCATGACCACTATCATCAACGGAACAATCAATTTTCGTTTCATGCTTCGATCTCCTTCAAGAAATAATGAGGCGCTCAAACGCCCGCGAGCGCTCCGCCGCACGACGACCCGCATCCAGCCGTGCAGCCGAAGCAATGTCCGCCCGTAACGATGGTCCGATTTTGAAGCCTCGTGGGATCGAAGTCGCGAACATGCCGCGGAAGTCCGTCCGCCGTCGCCAAGCCGAGTGCGTAGTTGAAATCGCAATCATGCAGGGTGCCGTCCCAACTCACGTGTACCTGGTGACGGCACATGAGTGGTTCGAGTGTCTGCGGATTGAAGCGTTCTTGCAGCAGTCGCTCGTATTCATCGGCGCGACCGTCGCGCTGGAGGTCGTGCAGGAATCGCCCGATCGGCATGTTGGTGATTGTGTAAAGCTTCGTAAACTTGATTCCGAACCGCTGTTCGAGCTCGTGCCGGTACTCCGACTCCAACTTGGCTTGTTCCGGCGGAAGCGACGGGCCCAACGGGTTGTAGACGAGATCAAGCCGCAAGCGGGCGTCGATGCCATAACCGACCGCGTTCAGGGCCTGAATCGATTCGACGCTCTTTTCGTAAACCCGCGCTCCGCGCTGCCGATTCACGCTGTCTGGAAGATAACACGGAAGCGATGCGATCAGGTGTACGCCGGTTGCCCGGAAAAACTCCGGAAGGTCGCGATATCCTTCGTCGAGCATGATCGTCAGATCGGTTCGCACGATCACGTCGAACCCCTCCGACCGCGCCAATTCCACGAAGCTCCGAAAATGAGGGTTCATTGCCGGTTCACCACCGGTGATATCAATGGTTTGCGCCCCGCTGAGTCGAGCGGCATTTATGACCAGGCGCATCGTGGCCCAGTCCATCTGTTCCGTTCGCTTTGGAGATGCTTCAACATGGCAATGCCGACACGCGAGATTGCAGACCAGGCCCACGTTGACCTGAATGGTGCTGATCGCTGCCGCGCGCAAGGGAGCGCCAGTTGCCTTGACTACGCGGTGGTCAAAGCTTCTTTCGCTGACGATGGTCAGCGGGATAGTCTGCTGCGTGATCATTTACATGCCTCCGAAGCGGGCCTTGACCAGGTTACATGCGACCGTCACGTTTCCTTCAGATGGTTGGTTGTGTTGCGCCGCAACAGCAATCTGCGGGAGATCCGCGGAGTTGGACATGTCGATTTCGCCGTTACTGCACGCGCCGGTCACCGCGGTCGTTCGACTGTCCATCAGGGGTTGCAGGCCGTAGCGGAAGCCGATGGCAGACAACGCGCCGCCGACAAGCGGAGCAGCGACATACACAAGGAAGAATCCACCTCGCGGACCAGGGATGGCAACGCCATCCCACCCTGCAAGAAAGGCGACCAACCGTGGGCCGAAGTCGCGGGCCGGGTTGAGTCCCGCCTGTGTTAGCGGCGCGAGAATCGAGATAATGGCCGCTACGGTCGCGCCGATGAACACGGGGGCGAGCCCATCGGCCGGTCGGCCTACATTGCAGCCCTCCGTCAAGGAGAAGACCATCGTGACGAGCAGAAATGTCCCCAGAGCCTCAGCCAGGATCGCGATGCTAATCGTCGCGCCCAGGCCTGACGCCGCGAGTCCCGGATGAGGGAAGTACTCGCCGAAAATCATGGCCGTTTGTACCGACCCAGGCGCGCCCCGCACGATCCCGCGGGCATGTTCAAAATCACCAATCGCGCTGCCAAACAGCAGCAGCACCGTCGCTCCGGCAGCGATGCCGCCAGCGAGTTGCGCGAGCCAATACCACGGCAGGAGGCGCAGGTTCATCCGGCCGGCTAGCACCATCCCCAATGAGACCGCGGGATTCAAGTGCGCGCACGACAGGTGTCGCGTCGCGTAAATGGCGAGCGTCACCCCAATGCCCCAAACTACGGCCACTTGCAGCAGGCCGACATGTGCGTTGAAGAGCACTGCGACCGCAACCGTCGCCGTCCCGAAAAGAACCAATAGAAATGTGCCAATGAACTCGCCCAGGCATATGGCGCCGAGAACGGTTTTGCTGGTGGACTTCACGGCGTGCCTCCCTCAATCATCCGTCGCGCGTCGAGTGTCGCCATCAGCAGCAGCCTCCTGCGATGGACGCAGATCCTGCCGCGCCCGATTCGGCCGGGCCGCATGGAAATAGTCCGAAATGGTGAGATCGATCCCCCTGCACGCGAAAGTGTGCGGAAAAACGGGTCTCGGCGAGCATCGCCGCGGTGTTCCCGCAAACCAGCATGGGCTTGCCGGTGATAAACTCGTGATGATCATCCAGCACAAACGAGTGCGGACAATGCGCGATCGTTCCAAGATAGGTCGCGACCTGACCGAAGTCTTCACACTTGTCCTCCAGCGACGCAATCTTGAACGCTCGAATGGTCATGGACTCAAACCGCGCCATTCCGATCTTTGCTTGAACGTCTTCATTGTCGATAGCGACCGGCCGTCGGGCGACCACGCGATAATCGGGAACGCCCATCGAAAGGAGCAGGCGGCGAAAATCTTCGACGTACATCGCGCCCGCCAGGCACTCGCCCAGCAGGACCTGATCTTCACGCCAATCCTTCGAGAGCCTTCGGTCCGCAAAGATATCCGAGAAAAACAACTCGCCGCCCGGCTTGAGCACTCGAAAAATCTCGGAGAAAACGCGTTCCTTGTCGGGAGATAAATTCAAGACACAATTTGAAATCACAACGTCTACGGATTCATCCTCGATGCCGACATCTTGAAGCGATTCCATGTATCCCTGAACAAACCGTGTGTTCGGTGTGGCAAAGCCGAAGGCGGCGGCCTGTGACTCCTCGTTCGCTTGAGCCACGCTCAACTGTTCAGCAGTCATGTCAAGGCCGATGACCCTTCCGCGCGGGCCAACGAGTTTGGCGCAGATGAACGCATCGCGACCGGTGCCGCAGCCGAGATCAAGTACCGTGTGGCCCTCAATCGCCGGTGGAATGGGCGAGCCGCAGCCGTAGAATCGCTCGACGATCTCGGGAGCAAGTTGCCCGACAATCGCCTTGATGTGCGCCGGCAGGCCGTCTGCGGAACAGCAAGCATCCGTCTTCAAGCATGTGGTATTGCGAAGAATGCGCCCATAGTATTCGCGAACCGATGAATGCAACGGAGTTGACGCGATCATGCGAGGTCTCCTGTAATTGTGCTCAATCTAAGCAATCGAGATTTCTTCGAGGAAATTGCCGATAGCAGGGTTGTCAGTGCCATGCGGGCATGGTGCAAAAGGCGCTTAAACTCTGATATACCGATGTCCTGTGATGGCGAGATGTCTTGGACACCAACAGACGCCAAGTCATGAAGCAGGAGCACGTCCCGGTACCTTCTCGGCAGGTCATGCATCGTCGCGCGAACCTCTTCACCCGCTAGAAACCCTGGCTCGATTTTTGGAATCGGGGTTGACCACCGCCCATGACAATCGAACTTTGGTGGCAGCTTCTCGATGCTCGCGACGTCATGCTCGTATGTGTTCAGTCGTGACACCATCGGGCACGTCCTGCTGCTGTTAGCGGGTACAAAAAACAATGGCGGCCTGCGACACCTAGAGGAGGAAGGAATGCCGCAGGCTCGCCAACACACTACCCGCTCGTGCTATTCGCGGGCATAGCGATCGGGGCGTGCGAGGAATCGATCCCGTGTCTTACCATCCGGAAACAGGTATCTCTTCCCGTGATAATCCGCTGCGAACTTTTCGCTGCCAGGCACATCCTTTTTCATCTCGACCTTGCACACGACGCACTTGCCGCCCAGTGCGACGTCTGCCCATTTGTACTTGTGCGGATCGGCGTTGAACATGTCGAGTTGTTTCTGGGAGGGAAAGAGAAAGAGCCTGTCGTCATGCACGGCGAAAAACTCCGCCTTGCCCGGCACGGCCTTCTTCATCTCGACCTTGCACACGACGCAGTTGCCGCCGAGCGCCGGCGTGAAGGCGGCCGGGCTCTTTTCGAACATCGCCTTTTGCTCGGCACTCGGAAACAGGTAGCGCAGCCCGTCATGCACGACCGCGTACTTCGGATCGCCCTTGACGACCTTGTTCATCTTCACCAGGCAAACCGGACAGTTGCCGCCCAGCGCCAGGTCGGCGTCGGCGTATTTGGCCGGGTTCTTCTTGAACATGTCGAGCTGCTCCTGTGCCGGGAAGAGGAACAGCCGCCCGTCGTGCACCAGCGCGTGCTCGGGCTTGCCGGCGACGCGCTTGCCCATCTCAACCAGGCACACCACGCAGTCGCCGCCGAGCGCCGGCACAAACTTAGCCGGGTCGGCATCGAACATCTTCTTTTGCTCGTCAGACGGGAATCGGTAAGTCTTACCGTCGTAGTCAGATGTAAACGCCGCCTTCCCGTCGACGAGCTTGTTCATCTTGGCCAGGCACACCGTGCACTTGCCATCCAGCGCCAGCGGCAACTCCGCGGCGCTAGCCGTCGCCCATGCTCCCAAGCCCAGCGCCCACGCAGCCATCATGATCCGAACAGACCGCAGTTTCATCGTTTGCTCCTAAAGTCGCTTGTGGCTCGCCGCCGGCAACCCGCCAGCGCGCTTCAGGAGTACATTCCGGGCAGCACGGGATAATTGCGGAAAAAGCGTCACGGGGCGATTTATGCGGCTTTGGACGGCTAGCTGCCAGCGGCTAGAGGGCTCACCGCTCAGTCTGCCCTACGAACTTGACGGTCAAGGCTTCATGTGTTCGGGGTCCAAGAAGTGTCCGGTGTAGTCTCCCGCCTTGCGGATCGCTTTCAGGATCACTTGAGGGGGAATGCGATTCGTACTGGGCACCCCGATTACCGCCTGACCTTTTTCGTAGCTCACCTCCGCCGCGGCCACGCCGGGGATCATGCGAAGCGATGCCGCGATGCCCGCAGCGCACGCCTCGCACGTCATGCCATCGATTTGCACCACAATCTTTTCGAGATCGTTGCGTGCTGCGAAGCTGTCATTACCTCTTAGGAGGTAGCCCACGTAATTGGGGAATAACGCGAAAGCCAGGACAAAGATCGTTACGACCCAGAGCACGGGCTTGTTGAGTTTGTGAAACGCGAAACCTTTGATATTGTGAGGCGGGCAGCAGGCTTCCGGGCAGGATTCCGTTTCCGGCGTCGCGCAACAGTTCGTTTCGCATCCAGCGGAAGCAACACGGGGCGCGTGGTAGGCGAAGTAGAAGGCGAGTCCGAGCAGCGCGAGCGTCACCGGCAGGAGCACGGGTCGCCACGCCTCGAACGTGCTCGCGAGCGCCCCGCCGGAAACTCCCAGGGCGATCAGGAGCAGCGGCAACCAGCAACAAGCGGACGCGGCGATGGCCGACGCGAGCGCGCCGAACTGCACCACGGTTCCGGTGTCCATCCGGGACTTGCGGCCCTGGGGAGTTGTTGCGCCGTACTTGGCCTGGGCATTCTTCAACGCCTGGCGCACATTGCTCAGACAACAGGCGCCTTGCGGATTCGTCTCCTCGCATCGGTCAAGGCCCTGCCGGCATTTTTCAGTGATCTCGTCAGGAATGCGGGAAGTCCCCGTATGGGCGACCTCGCTTTCGACCTCCTCGATGGTATGCCCAAAGCAATAGCAGACCGGGCGCGGCGACCCTGTCTCCTTCTGCCCGATGCGAACCCTCACATCAGAGCGTAAGAATCGCTCGCCGGTGTCCGGTTGGAAATAGGCTACATCGCATGACGGCGTAGAGCAGAACCGGAACCCGTCGGTGCGGCGCGCACGGGTCCGTGCCGCTTCGGATACGAGCGACTCAATCGTGACCGGCTTCACCGCCCGGCCTTTTCTGCCGCAGGACGGACACAACAGGCTTGTTTCCATGCCCGTGTTGACATGCGTGGCCACGTCGCCGGTCACGCTATTTCCCGCCACGGCAGCACGACGGTGCGGCTTTCACCGCGGTCCGCTCGCTCTTGTTCAGCGGACAGCGATCCCGGCAGACCTCCTCGCCGGTCAGCGGGCAGACAATCTTGCCCGGGCAATCGGGGCGATCAGCAGAGACCCGCGAGTTCACGGCGTACGCGGCGACGGCCAGGCCCACGGTCACAACCATCGTGATGGGAATCAACAATCTTTGCATGGTAGTCCTCCAATCACGAAGGGCCAATTGAGGCGCTTCGCACGCCTTCAGCTAAAGCATACACCTTGAACCGTGGTGTCGAGTCAAGGGGATATTTCAGATTTTATTGCAGCGCCCGGAATTCACGGCCGCCAGCCCCTCTAACACAGCGCATTTGCCGGTTCGTTCCGTCCGGCGGCACGCCGCGAGCCATCGACGCAGCATCCCTGCGACCCCCTGAAGCTGCTCGACCTGCTCGGCCACACGCGCCGCCCTGATCTTGATCAGGTCTTGCACTTCCCGGCAGGGATCAACATCGCCGTCGCGGAATCGCAGCAGCACCGTGATGTCCGACAGCGTGAAGCCGGCGGCCTGGGCGGAGCGGACGAACCGCAGGCGTGCCAGGGCTTCATCGCCATACAGCCGGTAGTTGCCGTGGCTGCGAGTCTCTGGCCGGAGCAACCCGCGCCGCTCGTAGTAGCGGACGGTCGAGGTCGGAACGCCCGCCGCCTTTGCCAGCCCGCCGATGGTGTACTGTGCCGCGCTCATACTGTCATATATAGCGGCCATGCACTTGGGTTCAATGTTCAGGCGGCATCATTGATTCGGTTCTTTCAGATCCCCATCATCTTGATCATCATTCGCAGGCGATGCCCGAGGCTTACGGGCTTGGGATCGGCGGCGTTGTGGTGCAGCACGAGCAGGGTGAGGTCATCATCGCGAGTCGTGGCCGCGCCGCCCGAGGCGCGATCGACCGCAGCGATCAGTTCGTGCCCAAACCTCGCGGGTTCGCCGGCGCCGATAGACGCAGCCACCGAAAGCAGGCCCTCTTCTCCCGGCGGTTCCCGGCCAGGAGCGTGAGCCTCGATGAGCGAATCGGTGTATGCGACGACGAGATCGCCCCGGTTCAGAGTGACCGCGAATTGCCGGTATTCCGTCGGGTGGATAATGCCCAGGGGCAGGCCCTGGAACTCGTGTGTGTCGGCCAGCGAAGGCCCGAGCAATCTCCATGTCCGCGTCGCCGCTTGATACCATAACGGCCGGGGATGGCCGGCGAGGCAGCACACGAGTTGGTCGGTGGGGGCGAAGTAGGTCATGATCACGGCGGTGGCGAAGACGCCGCTTGTGCTCAACTGACCGAATGCACGGTTCAGCCCCCGCGCGATCCGAGTCTGATCGGGCCGGCTGATCGACTTGCGCATGAGCCTGCGCAACTCGATCGCCAAATCACTCACTCCGGTGCCGTGGCCGGATACGTCGGCCAACATGAACCTGCCGATACGTCCCATGCCACACATCGACACGTAGTGAACATCACCGCCGGAGACTTGTGCGTGGAACGGTTGACTGTAGACCCATGCGTCGACGCCCGTCATGGAGATGCCGCTTTCGATTGCGGTGTTGCCTCCCCAGACCTCCATGCATTGCAGCGCATGCACGCCCCTGGCTTCCGTCGATATCTGAACATCAGTTAAATGCGAGTTGGGCAGAGTCAGTCCTCCCGAGCGCCACGGACGCGATCTGTGCTCACTGCAACATCGGCGCGACGATTCGGCGAAGTTCGTCCGCGTCCATCAGGCCCGCCAGGACGCGCTGCACGCGCCCCTGCGCGTCGATGATCGCCAACGTCGGTAGCACTTCGACGTCGAATAGATGGAGCAGTTCGTGCGACGCACGCAACTCGTCCGATACCGCGGCGTGACCCTTCAGATATCGAGTAATCGCGGATGCATCCTCGTCCACCGAGAGCGCCACGATTCGCAGCCGGTCGCTGTACTCGCCGGCGAGCTTGTGCAGCATGTCGCGCTGTGCCCGGCACGGCGGGCACCACGTCGCCCAGAAATCGAGGATTACGGGTTTGCCGACCAGCTCGGACAGGGTGAAAGAGCTGCCATCCAGCCGTGCCGCGGCCATGCGGCTCCAGGCGGTCGCATCCGTGGCGGCGTGAGCGTGCGTGTTCGCTGCTTTCGGGACGTCCCCGTCGGCGGAGGTTCCGCCGGAGTGTAGGTAGAGGAACGCTCCGAGGAGGGGCACGGCGAGTAGCAGGAGCGCGCCGGCCGGACTACGAGACTTCTTCATGCCCGATCAGTCTGTTTCACAGCCGCAACTCATCGAATCACTTCTTGTCGTCGTCCGGCCTCGATCACTGCACCTGCATGGCCGCGAGCAGTTCGTGCGTTGGATGTCGCGACACCGCCACGACGACGTAATCGCCGACTTCGCGCTTCGCGACCGCAACTCTGCTCTCACCACGCAGCGAGGCGAGCCGCGTTGCATCCAGCCCGACAAACTCGTGCAGGCGGCCCGGCTGGTCGCGCTTCGCGGCCCGCACGATCACCGGCTCGCCGCAGCAGTTCAGCCGGAGCTCCACGATTTCGGCGCCATCGGCGTCGCGGACCGTGTCGAGCCGCACGAACTGCACAACGTGCCGAAGCGCCGCCTCCCCGGTGAACGTCGCAACCAGATCGGAGAACGGCTTGAGCGGCATCATCATCCCGGTGGCGACGGTTTGCGCGTCCGCGGACACGAACGGCCGGCCGTTGCTCGTTTCCGCCAGGAACTCTCGCACAACCCAGTGCGTCTGCGGCGCTGCGGCTTTCCACAGCCAGCCGCTCCAAACGATCAGCGCGATGGCGGCCGCCGCAGCCAGCGGTGCGTACAGCCGCCAGCGGACCCATCGCGGCGTCCGCAAAGGTCGAACGACCTCGCGCCAGACTTCGTCGGGGACGCTTTCAACGCTCAGCTTGGCAACGACGGCCAGGTCCACACCGCGCTCCACCTCGAATCTGCGCCGGCAATCGTCGCAGACCCGCAGATGCTCGCTGATCGCGAACGTCGTAGTCGGGTCCAGCTCGGAGTCCAGATACGGGCTGAGGCGGCGGCGCGCTTCGCGGCAGTTCACGAGGAGCCCTCCGAAACATACCGTCGCTCGACCGCGAGAGTCGCCAAGCGCTCCCGGAGTTTCATGCGCGCGCGATGGATGTGCGACATCACCGTTCCGAGCGGAAGCCCGAGCATCGCGCTGACTTCCTTGTACGAAAATCCCTGAATAAGGCAGAGCAGAAAGCACTGCCGTTCGTTTTCGCCCAGTGCGTCGAGCGCATGCACAAGCCGCTCGTCGAGCAACTCTCGCAATCGATCTGGGGCGTCCAGGAGCGCCGCCCACTCCGTCTCATGCTCCAGCACGGCTTCCACGTCGAGCAGCTCAACATCGTCAGCAACCGTATGCTCGCGAGCGCCACGCTTGTTAAAGGCGAATACCGTGTTGACCATGATCCGAAACACCCAAGCCCGGAAATTCGTGCCAGGCACAAAACGCGGATACTCCCGCCAAGCGGTCAGCACCACCTCCTGAAGCACGTCGGTCACTGCGTCCGCTCGGTTCAGCGCGCGACGGCCGTAGCCGTAGAGCTGGTGCCGCAGCGGCTCCAGTTCAGCCAGGAAAGCCGCGCTGTCTCGCTTTTGCTTCAACTCAGCTCCAAACTCGCGAATTCGCCGCCGTCCGTGCTGCCCGGCGCATGTCCGCCGATAGTAAATTCCCAGCGGACGCGGAATATTGCACGCGACCATCCCATTTTAGGCGGATTACGCCGCTGTCGTGCACCATCCGTTCGGGAGCGGAGAAATCAGCCTTGACCTTCCCCCCCCCAGAAACTGATCCAGGTCTTGAGTTAGGATCGGGGTCTGTTGAACCTGCCCCATTTTCTGTACCAGCCTTAATGAGAAATCCTACGTCGATCCGGTCATGGCCAACTGGCTTTGTCGACAGAATTCCGTGGGAGCCAGATTTCCCAGGGAGCTGTGCGGACGACGCTCGTTGTAGTCCATCCGCCATGATTCGATTCTCTGCCGCGCGTCGTCCAGCGACAAGAACCAGCTTTCGTTCAGGCATTCGGCTCGAAGCCGACCGTTGAAGGATTCGATCAGGGCATTGTCTGTTGGCTTTCCCGGCCGACTGAAGTCCAAGGTTACCTTGTTCCAATAGGCCCACTGGTCCAGGGCCTTGGAGATAAATTCGGGGCCGTTGTCCACGCGAATCGTCTTGGGCAAGCCTCGCTCCGTTCCCAGTCGGGTCAGAACGCCGGCCACATCATGGCCTGTCTGTCTTTGATTGACCTCGATGGCCAGACTCTCACGGGTAAAGTCATCGACGATCGTTAAGCGCCGCAGCCGGCGGCCATTGAACAGCTCGTCGGACATGAAGTCCATGGACCAACTCTCATTCACCTGACTGGCTGCCGGCCGTTCACGTCGAACTCGACAGCTCTTGTGCCTTCGGGGCGTCTTCGTCCTCATGGCCAGATTCTCCTGGCAATACAGGCGATAAACGCGTTTGTGGTTGATCGCCCAACCCTCCCGGCGCAACAACACGTGAAGCCGGCGATATCCATACCTGACCCGGGAACTCGCCAGGTCGCGGAGCCTGATCTTCAGGGCAACTTGCTCCAAAGCGATCGACTCATAGCGGCAACTGGATCGGGGGAACTGCAGGACGCCGCAGGCGCGACGTTCACTGACCTGATAGGCCGCCCGGAGATCCGCTGCCATTGACCGCTTCCGGGCAGGCTTCAGACTTTTTTTGAGAGCACATCCTGAAGCATCCGCTTGTCCAGACTCAGGTCTGCTACCAACTGTTTGAGCTTGCGGTTCTCCTCCTCAAGCTGCCGGAGCCGACGCAGTTCGGGCACGCCCAGGCCGGCGAACTTCCTCTTCCACCGGTAGAACGTCTGCTGGCTGACCCCGAGCTTGCGGGTGATCTCCTCGACCGGCGTACCGGTCTCGGATTGCCGCAACGCAAAAAAGCAATCTGCTCTTCCGTGAACCTCGACTTCTTCATCAGAAAACTCCTCCCGCCAGAGGCGGGTCTGATGACCGAAATCTAACAGGATTCTCTCGTTTTGAATGGACCAAAATCTGGGGGGAAGGTCAGTTGCGGCTTCGCAAGCTGCCAACTATGATCCTGCGCGTTTTCGTGCATAGCAGGCCCGTGCAAAGCAGGCCATTGAAAAGTGCCCCAACGCCCGCTTGCATGAATCGAGTGTAAGAATCGAGCATACGCACGACCCAGGTCGTTTGATCGATTCGCTTGCACCCATCGAACTCTTATGGAAAGCTTATCAAACCGCCCTGCAGTCGCTGTCGGCCAATGCTGTCATTTTTCGTTATCCGGGGCGTCCAGCAACTAGCGAAATGACACAGTCAGCCGTTGATCACACGATTGAGATTGGGACCCGTAGTCCGCAAGGCCTTGGGAATTCGGAGATCGGCCGGAATCGCCCTACGCGATCGCGCCCCAAGAGGATCAAACCCAAAAGGAAGAAGAAGCCATGACCCAGCTCGAATCCGCCCGCAAGGGTGTCATCACTCCCGAAATGATCCGTGTTGCGCAGCGCGAATGCACGACGCCGGAGTTCATTCGTGAGGAGGTCGCGCGGGGACGGCTGGTCATTCCCGCGAATGTGCGGCACCTCGCCGGCAGCGGCGGACTCACGCCTCAAACCCCAACGTTCAAACCACAAGCTACAAGCTCCAAGACCCAAGCCGCCGTCGGCCATCCCGGCCATCGCGCCGATGCGGCATTCTGGGTGAACCAGACCGTCGCCCAGCGCTGGGCCGTCATCAGCGATCCGGATTACTGCCGCGGCGAGCGTGCCCCACGGCGGCTCGACCCCACGGGCATCGGCCGCATGATCACCACGAAGATCAATGCCAACATCGGCGCGTCACCGGTCGCCAGCGGCACGCACGAGGAGGTTGAGAAACTCATGTGGGCGCAGAAATACGGCGCCGACACGCTGATGGACCTGTCGACCGGTGGCAATCTCGTGGAGTGCCGGCAAGCGATCATCGATCACAGCACCATCCCCATCGGCACCGTGCCGATCTACAGCATGATCGTCGGCCGCAGCATCGAAGAATTGACATATGACGATATTCTAAAAGAGGTGGAGCGGCAGGCGCAGCAGGGGGTGGACTATTTCACCATTCACGCCGGCGTGCTGCTCGAGAATCTCCACCTGATTCGCAAGCGCCTCACCGGACTCGTATCGCGCGGCGGATCCTTGCTGGCCAAGTGGATGATCCACCACAACAAGCAGAACCCGATGTACACGCTGTTTGACGACATCTCGGCGATCATGCGGCAGTACGACGTGACGTACTCGCTCGGCGACGGCGTGCGGCCGGGCTGCCTGGCCGATGCCGGCGATGCGGCACAGATCGCGGAACTGGAGGTGCTGGGCGAGTTGACGCATCGGGCGCGCGAGGCCGGCGTGCAGGTGATGGTCGAGGGGCCGGGCCATGTGCCGCTGCACGAGATCGCGTGGAACATGCAGATCGAGCAGCGCCTCTGCGATGACGCGCCGTTTTACGTGCTGGGGCCGCTGGTGACCGACGTGTTCCCCGGCTACGACCACATCACGAGCTGCATCGGCGCGACCGAGGCGGCGCGGGCCGGGGCGGCGATGCTCTGCTACGTGACGCCGAAGGAGCACGTGGGCCTGCCCAAGGCCGACGACGTGAAGCAGGGCTGCATCGCGTACAAAATCGCGGCCCACGCAGGCGATATCGCCCGCGGCATCCAGGGCGCGCGACAGTGGGACGACGACATGAGCAAGGCGCGGGCGGCGCTGAACTGGCCGAAGCAGTTCGAGATCGCCTTTGACGGCGAGACGGCCCGGGCGCTGCACGACGAAGACCTGGACGTGGATACCGATTTTTGTGCCATGTGCGGGCACGACTGGTGCAGCATGCGCATCAGCAAGGAGATCAGCGACTGGGCCAGCGGCAAGGCCGACGGGTTCGTGCCGCTGAAGGTCGCGGCGAAGAGTCCGGGTCTGACGCCGGAGCAGATTCACTTTCTCGCGCACCGCGGTAAAAAGCACGATTGCCACAGCGACAACGTGAAAGATAGCGAGGAAGCCAAGCGCATCCAGCAGAAGTATGTCAGCCTTAACGAACTGAAATAAGTTTGACTTGGACTTTACTCGCCGCTCAATGCCAAGGGCGTCATCAAGCTACAAGCTGTTTCAAAACCCCCTCTCCCTTTCAGGGAGAGGGTCGGGGTAAGGGTGATTCATTTCGTTTGAACCACTTTTCCCCCTCACCCGATCGGAGAGTCGCTGCGGCGACCCGCTCCCCAAGGGGGAGAGGAGTTTTGAAACCGGTTCTAGCAGTTCTCTAACGCCTCATTCAATTCGGCGATCAAATCGTGCCAGTCTTCCAGGCCGATGCTCAACCGCACGCCGCCCGGGACCAATCCCTCCGCTGCTTTCTGCTCCGGCGGCACGGCTGCGTGCGTCATCGTGTAGGGGCATTCGATCAGCGTTTTGACCTGCCCGAGCGAGACAGCGAGCGTGATGCAGTAGGAGTTCTGCGCGACCCAGTCGATCAGCCGCTCACCGGGATTGTCATCCGGCGATGTATGTTTTAATACAAAATAGATCATCGAACCGGGAGCGAAGCGACCATTCTCGTCGACCATCTGCTTTCGCGCCAGGTCGTACTGCGGGAACGACGGCAGACCGGGATATCGCACATACTCGACGCGCGGGTGATTTTCGAGAAACTTCGCCACGCGCATCGCCGTCTTCTGATAATTCGCCATCCGCGCCGCCAGAGAGGGCAGACCATAAACCAGTGCGCCCCATGCTGCCTTGGGCGACAGCGTGCCGCCGAAGTCCTTGCGATACATCAGCAGCTTATCATGCAGCTCGGCCGGGCCGACGACCGCGCCGCCCAGATCGGTGCCGAAGCCGCCGATGCCCTTGGTCAGGCTCTCGACCACCACGTCCGCGCCCAATTGGAGCGGCCGCTGGCAGAACGGGGAGGCGAACGTGTTGTCGCAGGCAATCCAGACCCGGTGCGACAGCGGCCGGTCGAGATTGATTTGATCCACGATCCGCCGGATGCGGGCGATGTCGATCAGTTGGAGATCGGGGTTGACGGGCGTTTCAAAGTACACGAGGCGCGTTTCGTGATGGATCGATTTTCGCAGCGCGGCTTCGTCAGAGAGGTCGATGAAGGTGATGCCGATTTCCTGGCGCGGTAACCAGTTCGTGAAGAGCGAATAAGTGCAGCCGTAGAGCGTGCGATGCGAAACAATGTGCTGCCCGGTGCGAACCAGGACCCCAGCGAGGGCACTGATGGCCGCCATGCCGGAGGCGAAGCACACGGCCATATCGCCGTGTTCGGCGACGGCAAGGTTCTCTTCCAACATGGCGCGGGTCGGCTCATCGAGGCGGTCATAAATGTAAATGGGAGCGTGCTCGGGAGCACCGGGCGTATGATGAGCAAACTCGCAGAAACCCTTCGCGCCGCGGCGGGCCGAGTCCAGCCGGAACGCCGCACTGCACGTCATCGGCGGCACGACGTGGTGGTCGTACTCCCACTTTCCGGTACGTCCCCTACCATGAATCAGCCGCGTACGGGTACGCCGGCGCGATTCGTCGAGTCGCTTTGAAGGAAGATGTTGGCTTGTCGCGGGCCGCGCTGTGGGAGAATTCCCATTGTTTCGTGTCGATTTCTTCGTTCGCGATGCCATGAGCCACCTCGCTTTGCGGGGTTGATCGTTCTACAGGTCTGCCTCCTGTGGGTACTCGACCTGCACCTGTTCCTCTTCGTGCTCGTGCGGGCTGGATACGTACATCTTTGCAAAGACGACGAACAGGAAAAGCGATGCGAACACAGCGGCCAGCAGGCACATGCCGATTGCATTCCGCCGCCAGGCATCGGCCGACCGGAGAGGCCGGCCGCGCATCAGCAGACGCGCGGTCGTGGTGAAAACCCAGTTCCAGTGCAAGGCCAAGTGCAGGACGATGAGAGCGGCCAACGCGATGGCGGCGTAAAAGTGCAGGGCCCCCCAGTCGTGCCGCGCCAGCGACCAAAGCGTGTCGGGCGCGTGGCGGATACCGCCGCTTCCCGGCGGCAGCACGAATTCCAGGATCAGGCCGGTTGCGACCATGCCAAGCAGCACGAGCAACGTCGCGGCGTCGATCAGATAATTCAACGTCGAACGAGTCATGGTGCGTGTCCCCAGGGCGATTGGCGCCTCTCATTGCTGCTCGGCCGCAGTGAGGGCGCTTCCTACAAAAGGCTGCTGGCAGCCATCGCTTTGAGCCGCTCCCAGCGGCGGTCGACTTCCTCCTGGACTTCATGGGCGATATCGGCGAACTCCGGCGTGGCGAGATGCCGAAACGCGCCGCCCATCTTGCTGAAGGCTTCGGTCACGGGAATCTTCTTCCCTTTCGCTGCCGGGTCGTAGGTAATCGCCGTCTTGCCGTGGTCGATTTCAAACAGCGGATGCATGCACGCATCAACGCACGCCTCCACCGCGGACGGCCCGACATGCTCATCCATGCCCCAGTTCAGCGGACAGACCGAAAGCGTCTTCACAAACGCGAACCCGCCGGCCCGCACGACCGCCTGCGCTTTGCGTGCCTTGCGGATCATGTCGAGGGCGTTGGACTCGGCGGCCGACGCCAGGTACGGCGCGAAGGTGCCGCGCAAAATTTCGATGATGTCCTTGTGGTGCGTGCGTTTGCCGGATTGCTTCACCCCGACTGGTGCGTTGGTGTTCTTCTGCCCGCGGAAACCGCTGTAGCACATCTGCGCGCCGGTGTTCATGTAGCCTTTGTTGTCATACTCCAGCACGATGAACGGATCGTTGCGCAGGGCCGCGGCGATGAGCTGGTCGAGGCCGATGTCGTCGCCGCCGTCGCCGGTCACCATGACGACGGTGATCTCTTCGGGCAGATCGCCCTTGGCGCGGTAGCGCTTGATCATCTCCACGAGACCGGTCGCGGTGCTGCTCCCGTTATGGAACAGGTTGTGGATGTACGGCACCTTGAAGCTCGTCAGCGGGTAGCCCGTCGTGACGACCATGCCGCAACCGGTGTTGAAAACAAGCAGGACGTGCCCGTCTATGCCCCGAAGGAATAGGTTAAGAGTGGTAAAAATGCCGCAGCCGGGACAGGCGCTGTGCTTGTCGAAGCGGGCGGGCATTTTCGAAAGTTCCTTGAGATTGACCTTCCCGTTCTGTCCGGCATTCAATGTGCACTCGTTGACCGTGAGCGGCACAAGCGACTCGGGCGGGTTGTATTCCGGGTCGCCGGGCCACGCGCCGTAATATGCCTTGCGTCGTGCGAAGGTGTAGATCGGCTGGTCGCCGGCGTGTTCGCTGTGCGACGGCCAATCGCGCGCAGCCTCAAACATCGCAAGGGCGTCTTCCTTGTTGAAGTTCAATCCACCGATACCATAAGACCGCTGGATCATGCGCGCGGAGTTGCCGACGCGTTGCAGCGCTGCGCCGATTTCGTTGGCGAGGTAATTGCTCGCGCCGTATTGGCTGGCTCGCTCGGCAACGACGATGCGCTTCGCCGCGCCAATCGCATCGATTAACTCCTGCTCCGGCCAGGGGCGCAGCACCGTGGGAATGACCAAATTGGCCGCTTCGCCGGCGTGCGTCAATTCATCGACCGCGTCCTTCGCCGCCTCGCCCGCCGAGTTCAATGCCACAAGGCAAATGGGCGCGTCCACGTCGCCGTATTGCTCGACAAACGAGTACTTGCGCCCCGAGAGCGAAGCAAACTCCTCGAACGTGCGCGCGATGACGCCGTAAGCCTTCTCGAACTTGTTCTCCATCTGCACCTTGCTGTTGATGCAGTCGTCGTTCATGTACGGCCCGAAGGTGTACGGCCTCTGCATGTTCAGGATATTCAGGCGGCCATTGGTCTCTTCGAGCGTCGCTCGGAACGGCGGCGGACCGACGAAACGCCGTACGTCGACGGCGCTTTCAAACACCTTGATTCGTCGCGTCGCGTGCGACGTATGGAAGCCGTCGTACGCGACGATGGCCGGCAGGTTGACCGCTTCGGCCACTTTGATCGCGATAATGTTCATATCGTACGCGGCCTGCACGGTCGGCGCGAGGAAAATAAGCCAGCCGTATCCCAATGCCGCATAAAGGTCACTATGGCCGTTCTTGATGTTGAGCGGGCCGGAGACTTCGCGCGTCGAGAGGTTCAGCACCATCGGCAGGCCCAAGCCGCTGATCGCCGGCATCTGTTCGGCCTTGAGCAGCAGACCCTGCGCACTGGTCACATCGACGACGCGTCCGCCGGCCGCCGCCATGCCTGCGCAGATCGACAGCGCCGCCAGCTCGCTGGTGCCGACGACGAACGCGAGATCGCTCTTCCCGTCGGCCACGGCTTTCGAAACGAGTTCTCCGACCTCGGATGACGGCGTGATCGGATAGTACCCCTCGCCGTCGTAGCCGATGTCGAGGATGGCCCGCGCGACGGCTTCGTTGCCGTTGCCGATCCACACGGCCTGCGGGGCCTGATTCATCGGAGGAACCTGTCCGGGACTGTCGAGCATGGCGGATTTCATCGGTGCGGTTTCTCGCTTTCCTGATGTTGATTCGATCACGCGGCGTCTTGTTCGATCCCACGGCGAGCAAGCTCGCCGGCTACATGACACATCCTGCTTTGAGTCAGTTTATTCAAGGATCCCCGGAAACCACCCACGGACCACTACTCCACCGTCAGCGCCTTGCCCCGCTTCGTGTCCGGGCAGACTTCCACGCATCGCATGCACCCCTTGCAGAACGACTCATCAATGCCCTGCATCCGACCTTCCCGCCACAGCAAGCCACCCGGATCAGAACAAACGGTGAGGCAAATCCCGCAGGAGGTGCATGCTTCCGCATCAAACTTCGGAACGCGGCCGCGCCCCGCGATCCGATTGTCTCGGTTGAACGTCGTGTGCCGCCGCGCGTCGATCGCGCCGCCGTTCAGCATGTTTTTCCAGCCGATCGGTCCGTGATACGTCAACGGCTCGGTCAGGGCATACTTCCCGTCGGCCTCGAAGGCCATCTCGCGGATTCCTTTAACAGCGGTTTCGAATGCGGCAAGGTTGGCGACCGCAGCGCGCGGCCACTGCTCGGCGATGAGCTTCTTGACCAACTCGTCGGGGAATTCCAGCTCGTGCGCCACAACCGCCAGCAGCGGCATGTTCAGCCGGCTGCGCGTCTCGACGGCGATGCGAGTGGCGTCGACGCAGAGAATCCGCCCGCTGTGCAATCGGAGAAGTTGGCGGATTTCGCTCGGCGGCCGAATCGAATTGACAATGCACACGGCTCCGGCGTGCAGCCCGCGACCCAGCTCAAGCGGTACGATCAGGTCCTCGTGAAACGCCACGAGAAAATGCGGGCGTCGCGTCGGCCCGGCTGGACGCACCGGCGTGCCCAGTTCGCAAAACCGAACGGAGACGTCCGTCGCAGTTCCCTTTTTCTCCGAGCCGTAGCGGGCGTCGTACCCCCCGTCCAACCCGAAATGACTGCAACCGATCTTGAAAAGCAGCTTGCCGGCCATGTTGGCCCCGTCTCCACCCAGGGCCGACAAAAAGACGTTGCAGAACCCCAGTTCGTCTTTCGCCGGCAAGCTGTATTCGCTGCTCGTTCGCGGCTGTCGAACGCCCGCCGCTTCCAATGCTGTCGCCATCGTCCGTGCCTTTCAGCAATTCACAGCGCGTGCTAAGAAACAAAACTTGCAAGCTCCGTACCAGCCTCCGAGAAGCTGCTGGTGTGGCCCGTGTGTGGTGTTTGGCAAGGGTCAGCGCGCGTCTCAATCCGCGGAATCCGTCAGATTGCGGAAATCCACGCACGCGAAGGTGGGTTATGCCGACGCGACAATGGACTTTTCGATGGCCCGCGAACCAGAATCAACCTGCGACGCCAGCCACGTGGAAACTTCCTCAAACCCCCTCTCCATCCCTCGACCGGTTTGAAGGATCGTCGCAGTGGTATTGAGGCGTCGCAGGTGTCGAGTCGCTTGATCCAAATCAAAGTTGACGTACGAAAGCATGTCGCACTTGGTCAGCACGATGAGCTGCGCATCCCGAAACAACAGCGGATACTTCTCCGGCTTGTCATCGCCCTCGGCGACGCTAAGGACCGCCACGCGCAGATGCTCACCCAAGTCGAAATTCGCCGGGCAGACCGGATTTCCGACATTTTCTATAATGACCAGGTCCAACCGGGGCAAATCCAATCGGCGCAGCGCATGCTGCACATGCACTGCCGAGAGATGGCAAGATCCCTCGGTAAGCAACTGAACCACCGGCAGATCCATCGCCGCGATGCGTCGGGCGTCGTTGGTCGTCGCCAAATCGCCCTCCAGGACTGCACACGCGACCTTCGAACGGATGCGCGGAAGCACGCCTTCCAGCAGCGCCGTCTTGCCGCAGCCCGCCCCGCCGAGAAGATTAATGCAGCGGATGCCATGCTGATCGAACAGCGCGCGATTCTCCTGGGCCGCACGATCGTTCTTCTCCAGCACCTTTCGCAGGACGGGTATCTCTTCCATGCCACACCTCATTCGTAGTCCGCGCGGTCGTAACCGGGCTGCCACATCGCGGTCTCGACGGCCGCCGCCGCCTGGTCCGCTGGAATGCAGCGACCAATTCGCATATCCCTCGCAACATTGACAATCGCGCACGCCACGCGGCGGCTGACCTCACGGAGCATCGACTGGTCTGGATAAAGCGCGCCATCGGCCAATCGCTCCGGTGTGACGCATTCCGCCAGCGCTTTTGCCGCCGCAAGGAACAACTCATCGACGACTTCGCTCACTTCGCCAACCATGCAGCCCAGTCCGATTCCCGGAAAGACAAACACGTTGTTGGCCTGACCGATGACGCGTCGCTTGCCTTCGAAATCAACCGGCGCGAAGGGGCTGCCCGTGGCCACCAGCGCGCGGCCGCGCGACCAGCGGATCGCCTCGGCCGGCGTGGCCTCGGCTTTTGACGTGGGATTGCTCAACGGGAAGATCATGGGGCGGTCGACAGACTGCGCCATCGCCCGGATGATCTCCTCGGTAAAAGTTCCCGCCATCGCCGTCGTGCCGATCAGAATCGTCGGCTTGAAACGCGTCACAACCTGTAGCAGGTCAAACGGCCCATTGCCGGCAAAACCCAGCGCAGCAAGGCGCGCCTCGGCAACGGCGAATTCGCGTTTGTTCGCGTCTTCCAGTGGTCGTCGGGCATGCAGAAGGCCATGAGTGTCACATAAGAGTTGCGCGTTCATGACGACCGATTCGGGAATCCGCTCGGCACGCATCGCGGCGCGCACGAGGCGGGCAATGCCGATCCCCGCGTTGCCCGCGCCGGCGTAGACAATCCGCTGATCGGCGAGCTTCCCGCCCGTCAGCCGCAGCCCCGCCAGAATTCCGCCGAGCGTCACCGCCGCGGTGCCCTGAATGTCATCATTAAAACTGGGTGTTCGCCGCCGGTAGCGTTCGAGAATGTCAAAAGCGGTCTGGCGGTTGAAATCCTCCCACTGAATGATCGCGCGTGGAAAGACTTCCTTAACACCTTCGACAAACGCCTCTATCAATTCGTCGTATTCCGCGCCACGAATTCGTCGCCGGCGATAGCCCAGATAGAACGGGTCATTCAACAACTCGGCATTATTGGTTCCGACATCGAGGCTGACCGGCAGGCATTGTGAAGGATGAATCCCGGCGGCAGCGGTGTAGAGTGTCAGTTTCCCGATCGGGATGCCCATCCCCCCGGCGCCCTGATCGCCCAACCCAAGAATGCGTTCATTGTCCGTTACGACAATCAGGCGAATGTCCGCCTCGCCCACATTGCGAAGCAGTTCAGGGATCCGGGCTACGTCGTCGGGTGTGATCCAGATGCCGCGCGGCCGCCGAAGGATGTGACTGTACCGCTGGCATGCGCGGCCGACCGTTGGCGTGTAAACAATCGGCAGCAATTCGGGCAGGTTTTCCGTCAGCACCCGATAAAACAATACTTCGTTCCGGTCCTGGAGCGCGGCCAGCCCGATATATTTTTCCAAATCGTCTGACTTTTCTCGCAGGTGTTCCAGCTCCAGCGCCACGAGTTGCTCGATCGTCAGGCTGGTCGGCGGCAGCAAACCACGCAACCCGAATCGTTCGCGCTCGTCGTCGGTGAAGGCCGGTCCCTTGTTTCGCATGGGATCACGCAACAGGCGCGCACCGGTCAACTGATCGCCTGATCGACCTGCCGCTCGCGCCTTTGTCGTAGCCATCATGGTGTCACTCATGGAACCATTCCTTTCATTCGTCTCGCGCAACTCGACCTTGCTGATTGCGTACCAGGCTCCGTATCGGTCGCCCGGCGGAATGCCCGGCTTGATGGCGATGTTCGCCTTGATTGGCGCGCGAAACACTAAAGTCCGGCATGATCGAAACAATCTCCAGCTCATCCCCGCCGCGCAGGTCCAGACCCTCCGCGCCACAGCGCGGACAGGACCAGTCCCAACCGGTGATATCAAACCCCGTGCCGCAGGTCGGGCAACGGGCCGTCATGGGAGCTGCCACGACCTCGAGCGTCGCGCCGTCGCATGCCGATTCGCTGCATGCCATCTCGAACGCATCGCGCAATAAGTCCGAATCGATCTGGCGAAGCACGCCCACGCGACAGCGAATCCGCTGAATCGCAGCCAATCCGAGCCGATGGGCCTCGGCACAGGCGCCCTCCACGATGGCTTTGGCAATGGCGATCTCATGCATGGCTCAACTCCGCGTGCTTCCGGTGCCAAACGATCACGTCGCGTCGAACGGCCTCCGTTACTTCCTGCACGGCGCGTGCCACGGCTTTGGACATTTTCGCGCCGGCCTCGGTGGAGACCGCGCCGATGGCATAAATCCACACGTCCGGCGGCAGGCATCCGAGGCGATCGGCCAGCGTCAGGGCCGTCGTGACGCTAAGCGTGTGCGCGCTGGGAGATCGTGCCTCGTTCAATCGGTCCTTGATCTCCCGATAATTCACTCTTCGCCAAAATCCCGCCGGCAGGTCCTCGCTGGCACGGGCCGCATCGATCACGATCAGAATCCGCGCGTCTGTCGCATACAAGGCGATGTCCGCCGCAGGCGATTCGCTGGCGTAAATCCGCACATCCGGCAATCGCATGCCCAAGAGTGCCTCGGCCGCTGCGAGACCAGCCAGATCATCTCCGTACAGCCAGCGGCCACAGCCGACAATCACAATCTCCATTCGCCCCGCGATCATGAGCGTTCCCCCTGCCATTCGATATCCAGCAAATGCGTCGCACAGGAGATGCACGGGTCATACGCCCGCACCAACATCTCAAGTTGCAGCTTCATCTCACCCTTGGACAGGTCGCTCTGCAACAACTTGGGCACCATGGCACGCATGTCCGCCTCGATGTTCGCAAGATTCTGGCCTGTGGGAATAATCAAATTGGCGCTTTCCACACGACCTTGACGGTCGATTCCAAACTCGTGGAAAAGCACACCCCGTGGAACTTCGGCCGCACCGGCGCCCAGTTCGCCGTAGCGCTGCGGTTTCACGAGCGGTTCGGGACGCAGTCCCCGTCGCAGCAATTCGTCGATCAATTCAATCGATGCTTCGACGCAGTGAACCGACTCCACGAGCTGCGCGGTGTTGTTGTGGAACGGGTTGTCGCACGGAGCCTGCAAACCCAGCGCTCGGGCCGCTTCCTTGGCCCGGGGATGCAGTTGCTCGTGATTGTTGTTGAACCGCGCCAGCGCCCCCACCGCGTACGTCTCGCTCTGGGGCGAGCGACAGTGCTTGGCCGCCGAATGACGCACGACCGATTCAATGACCCGCTCACGGTATCGAGCAACAGGCGTCGGCGCCGGATCGCGCGTCGAGACAATATCGCCGTCGTAGAAGGCATACTCGCCGCCAGGATCCTTCAAGGCCACGTATTCCGTATCACGATGCAGATCCGGCGGCTTGAGCGTGGCAAAGAGGCCCACCGTCTCTGCCAGATCGGTGCGGCACTCTTCCAGCCGGCGCTTCAGTCCTGCCAGTTCCTCATCGCGCGGCAGGTGCGTGATGCCTCCGACGTGAATGGCAATCGGGTGAATGTGACGCCCGCCGACCGCGCCGCAGATATCGTTGGCGAGTTTTTTCATTCGCAGGGCGCGTTTGACCACATCAGGATTCGTTCGCGCCAAAGGAATGACGGAGCCGACGCCGAGAAAGTCCGGCACAGCGAGAAAGTACAGGTGCAGGAAATGACTCTGCAACTCCTCGCCGTACAGGATCAGCTTGCGCAGCAGCACCGTCTGCTCGCTCGGTGTGATGCCCAGCGCGGCTTCGACAGCCTTGACGCTCGCGGTCGTGTGTCCGACGGAGCAGATGCCGCAGATGCGACAGGTGATGTGCGGCACCTCGTAATACATCCGCCCGCGCAGGAAGGACTCGAAGAACCGTGGGCTTTCCACAATCGCCAGCTCCAGCCGCGTGATCTCGCCATCCTGCACGTTGATGGCGATGTTGCCGTGCCCCTCCACGCGCGTGACATGCCGAACGTCGATCGTGACATCGTTCATGGCAGGTCTCCTTCCTGGTACGCGCCAAAGAGTCTGAAATCGGCAAGAACCTGCTCCAATGGGATGTCGTACTGCTCGCGCAGGTTGACGCCGGCGGCGAGCAGCGCCTCGCGATCCACAATCCCGCGGCAGCCTTCACACTTTGAACCGAAGCTCGGACAGATCGCGTTGCATCCGGCGCGCGTCACCGGCCCAAGGCAGCAGATGCCCTGTTCATACAGGCAGACGTTGCCGCGCTTCTTGCACTCCACGCACACGGCCGTGTCCGGCAGCTTAAACGGCTTGCCCGCGAGCACATCCTTCACAAATTGCAGGAACTCCTCCTTGATCATCGGGCAGCCCGGCAGTTCGTAGTCCACTTTCACGACGGCCGACAGCGGCCGGGCCGGCAGGGTCGGAAACCAATCGGCGCGCTCGCCGTACACGTAGCGGCGATAGTCGTCCATGGCCTGATGATTTTTGAGTGTATTGATGCCGCCGAGGCAGGCGCACGAACCGATGGCTACGAGGGTCTTGCAGGCTTCGCGAAAGCGCTTGGCCTCCCGTTCGTCCTCCGGTGTGGATACGGCACCATCTACGAAGCCGATGTCGATGTCCCAGGCCTTTTCGGTCATGCCTTCGCGGAAATTCACAATGTCCACGGCACCCAGCAGGTCCAGCAACTGGTCCTCCAGTTCGAGGATCGCCAGCGAACATCCCTCACAACCCGTCAGACTGAAGATGGCGATTCGCGGTTTCATGCTTCACTCACTCCATCGCCTCACGCATGGCCTTCAGTTCGCCGTACTTGAACACCGGTCCGTCCATGCAGACGTACACGTGATTCGCCTGGCAGTGGCCGCACTTGCCGATCCCGCATTTCATGTGCCGTTCGAGCGAGCAGTAGATGCTGCTCTGCGGAATGCGCCGCGCGAGCACTTCCAGCACGACGAACTTGAACATCACCGGCGGCCCGACGATCACGACGTTCGTATTCAATGGGTCGAGCTTCGGCAGGTCCTTGAACAACGTCGTCACCACACCGTTGCGTCCCCGCCATTGTTCATCCGGCCGTTCCACGGTGATGAGCAGGTTCACGCCGGGGTTCTGTCGCCAGCGGACGAGGTCTTCCTGAAAGAGCAATTCCGCGGGGCAGCGCGCGCCGTAGAGCAGATGAAACTGCCCGAACCGCTCGCGCTCGTCGAGGACGTACTGAATCAAGGACCGAAGCGGCGCCAGCCCCAACCCCCCCGCCACCACCAGCACGTCGCGCCCATGAAACTCGTGCAGGTCAAAGCCGTGCCCCAGCGGTCCCCGAATTCCAACGACCGAGCCCGCCTCCAGCTGATGCAACCGATTGGTCACGCGCCCGACGCGGCGAATGCACAGCTCGAATCGGTCTCGCTGCGTCGGCGACGAACAGATCGAGATCGGACACTCGCCGTACCCCAGTACGGACACCTGCACGAACTGTCCGGGGTCGTGCCCAAGCGGCCGTTCGTCCAGAAACGCCAGCTCGAAGAGCCTTTCCATTTCCGTTAGCCGAGTGACACGAAGAATCCGAGCGGGCGACGGCACGTAAACACTGCCGGCAGGGTTCTGATGCAGCACGGGGGCCGGGATCATCTCACACCTCCTCCGCGAGCTGGTTGTAGATTTCCACGGAGTTGATCTTCGCCGTGCAGGCTCGATCGCACCGGGCACACCCGACGCACCCCGGCAGGCCCGTCTTCTCACGAATCCACTTCGCCTTGCGATAAATCCGATGGCGCAGACGTGAGGCCGCCTTCGGTCGGAAGTTGTGCGGCCCGGCGACGGTCGCGAAGTTCTTGATCTGGCAGCCGTCCCACTCCCGGCGCCGCGAACCATGTGTGCCGTCCAGACTCAAGTCATCGAGGATATTGAAGCAATAGCAGGTCGGGCAGGAGAGGTTGCAACTGCCGCAGGAATAACACCGCCTCGCCGTGGCTTCCCACAACAGGGAGTCGTACGAGCGATTCAACAGCACTGGCAGTTCTTCCGCGGGGGTCTTGATGCGCCGGGTGAAGGTCGCGGCTTTCTCACGCAGCGCGCGATCGAAAGCACGCTCATCGTCCAGCGTCGGGACTTCGCTGCGCCGCCCATACAGGACCCATTGACGCCCTTCGGCCGTGCCGAACCGCACGCCGTATCGCGCTCCCCCGTTTGACTCGGTGCGCAACGGGTAAAGCATGAGATCAAAGCCGCTCTCGGCATGGTGACAATCCATGTCGGCACAGAACACACCTTCGGTGCAGGGGCGCGCGCAGTCGATCCCGATGATGAACGTGTGCCGCCGGCGCGTCAGATAATGTTCATCCGGGTGTTCCTGGGCAAAGACCTTATCCAGCAGGGCGATGGCGTGCAGATCACACGGATGCACCCCGATCAGCGCCAACGGGCGATCATCCAGCAAGGCTCGCGCTCGAAACGATCCATTTTCACGCTCGAAAGTGAAGAGCGTCTCAACCGGCGGAAACAGATAACTCCGCGGCCCATACACGCAATAAGTAAATGAAAGGTCGAGCTGCCGCGGTTCTGTCACTTCTTCGTAAAGATATCGTTCGCCGCGACGAACCGGCCCGACCAGCCGCCGCTTCCGCGCCATTTCGTCCAGCATCTCGATCAAACCCTCATGATTCAGCATTCGGTCCAGCATGGCAGCACCTCCACGGCCGCCGGTCGGCCCGCCGGGTTATGCTGCAAGTCGGATGCCGCGCGGTTCCAAAGCAACAACTGGAAGTTCTGATGCGCGATCTGAAGCCAGGGCGAATTAGTGCGCAATCCGTGGCTGTTAATCCGCAGGGACCGAAGCGACCAGGTGTTCGAGCGGACGATTTGCCTCGAAGCATCCGCCTGCCGACGCGCGCGGCTCGGATTCGTGGCGATTCGCTAACAAATACGCGGAAGTTCTTCACCGTAGGGCCTCTGGACGATTCGCTCGCCGCCTGAAACAGTATGCAGTTCCACCAAGGGTGGCTGCTCGGCGGTAACACGCCCAATGATCGCGGCCTGTCGACCGCAGGGGTGGCCGCGCAGTTCGTTCAGCACGCTTTCGGCGGCACGTGCCGCAACCACGATTACGACTTTGCCCTCATTGGCGACGGTCAGCGGATCCAGCCCGAACATTTCCGAGGCATGCCGTGCGGTCGGGGTAATCGGCAAGTCCGCCTCCTCGATCACGATGCTCACCTCGCGCTGCTCGCTGATATCCGCCAGGACTCCGGCCACGCCGCCGCGCGTCGCGTCGCGCATGAATCGAATGTCGGCCCCGGCATTCAGCGCCGACTGGATCATGTGGTTCAGCGGCGCGGCGTCACTTGCAAGATTGCTGTCAAACTCGATTCCCTCGCGCGCGGCGAGAACCGTCAGTCCGTGTTCGGCGAGCGCGCCGCTCACGAGGATCACGTCGCCGGGGTGTACGCGCGAAACA
Organism: Planctomycetia bacterium; assembly: GCA_015200345.1. Lineage (NCBI taxonomy): Bacteria > Pseudomonadati > Planctomycetota > Planctomycetia > Planctomycetia bacterium. The sequence goes on from CP054187.1 coordinate 346,153, forward strand.
TCCAGTTTCGCGCCGGGCAGTGGCGCGCCGATCCCAGCCGTGTTAATGTACATGCCCGGGAAGAATGCAGGTTCGCCCGCGGCTCCGCTCAATCCTCGCCGTGCTTCGATGACTTTCGTATCACCCGTCACGATCAATACCCCGGCTTCCCGGCAGGCCGCCTCGATCGATGCCACGATCCGATCCAGCACCGCCATCGGCAGCCCCTCTTCGAGGATCATGCCCAGGGAAAGAGCGATCGGCCTCGCTCCCATCACGGCGAGGTCATTCACCGTGCCGCACACAGCCAGCCGACCAATGTCGCCACCGGGAAACTCCAGCGGCGTCACGACGTAGGAATCCGTCGTAAAGACCAGTTTGTCGCGCGACCAATCCAGGATCGCGCCGTCAGTCAGCGGTGATAATTGCCCGTTCGCGAGTTTCGGCAGGAAGTGCTCGCGAACCAGCGCCGCCGTCAATTCTCCTCCTCCTCCGTGCGCGACAACGACGCGCTCGAGCGCGTTGCCCGGCATGGACGCCGCCGGAGCAGGGCTGCCTGACGCGATCGGACCCGCAACCGATGTTGATTGAAACGTACTCATGGCAGATCCCCTCGGGGTGTTGGCTTGCCAATCGCAGCGACCTCGCTGGATTCCCTGCCGTGGGAATCCACGTGGGCCCATCTCTTCGCCCATTGGCCGCCGCGTGATCGCAACGCAGACGCATAGCGATACCATGCGCCGCAGGTGCCTTCGCCGCTGACCATGCAGGGTCCGATGGGCGTGCGCGGCGTGCAACCGTTCCCGAATAACGGACACTCCTCGGGCATGGCCACACCCTGAATGACCTCGCCGCATCGACACGCGGGCGGATCATGATCCTCTCCAAGTGTGATGCCGAAACGCTCCAGCGCATCAAACTCTCGGTAAGCATGCGCCAATTCAAGACCGCTTCTCGGAATCACGCCCATCGCGCGCCACGGTGCATCGGCCACAACAAACACGCGCCGCATCAGCCCGCGCGCCGTGCGATTGCCTGTTTCGTGAACGACACCAGTGTAAACATTTTCCAATCGTGCCGCGCCGTCTTCGATTTGTCGCACGAGATGGAGCAATCCCATCGCCAATTGCGACGGCTCGAATCCCGCCACGACGCACGGCTTGCCGAATCGCTGTACCAACGGACGATAGGCCTTCGCCCCGATGATGACGCTGACGTGCCCGGGGCAAAGGAATCCGTCGAGCAGCACCCGTTGCCCGTGCAACAACGCCGTCATGGCCGGCACGACCAGCTTGTGGCACATGAGCACGCTGAAATTGGCGATGCCGTCGCGCCGAGCGGCCAGCACCGCCGCCGCGGTCGCCGGCGCCGTCGTCTCGAAGCCCACTCCCAGAAAGACGACCTGTCGAGTGGGATGGGCCGCTGCCCATTCGACGGCCTTCATTGCCGACTGCACGACGCGAACGTCCGCGCCGACAGCCCGCAGCGACTCGAGACTGCCGCGCCGACCCGGAACGCGCAGCATGTCTCCGTATGTCGTGATCGTGACGTCAGGCCGAGCACCGAGTTCCATCGCGGCGTCGACGTGCCGCTGTGCCGTCACACAGACCGGACAGCCCGGTCCGCTGATAAGCCGAAGCTCCGGCGGCAGCAGCGAGCGAATCCCGCTTCGGAAAAACGAAACGGTGTGCGTACCGCAGACTTCCATGATCTGCACGCGACGACCGATCCGGCGAACCGATGCCGCCACGTCGGCGAGCAGGGATGGGATGTCTGCTTTCACGATTCGCACTCCTTGGCTTCGCTTAGTGCGTCTTTCAACGCTTCGCCGCCATACGCTCCGTTCAAATAGTCCCACGTCGCATGCGCGGTCTTCTCATCCATCATCGAAATCGAGAAACCGGCATGCACCAGCACCCAGTCACCCGGCCGCGCCTCGGGGGTCAGCACGCGAACGATTCGCACCCGATTGCCTTGCATATCGACGACGGCGTCGGCGCCTTCGCACTCGATCAACTTACCCGGCACAGCGAGACACATCTTCCTCACCGCCCTTTCACAACGGGATGCGAGCCGGAGTCGGACCATCGACCCGGCGCTGCGACGCAAGCCACGCCGCCCCGATCACCGCTTGCCCCAGCGCAAGGCTGTCATCGCCAAACGATGTGCGACGCGGCGTCAATACATCCAGCCCCAATCCGGCCAACTGCGCAATTACGCGCTCACGCAACAATTCGTTGACAAAACAGCCGCCACTCAACACGATCAAACGAATCCCGGTGCGATCGACCATGATTTGCGCCGCGGAAGTCAGCATCCGCGCGACGGTCTCATGGAACCGCCCCGCGATTTCCGCCACGGATCGCCTCTGCTGCGCGTCCGCAACCAGTGCTCGAACACAGGGTATCAAGCTCATCCGCACCCCCCGAACATCTACTAGCGTCTCATAGGCGTACGGCGCGCCGGTCCAGACTTCGGCCGCCCTCTGCAATGCAACGGCCGCCTGCCCTTCATACTCATTGCGATCGCACAAACCCAGCAAGCAGGAAACGCCGTCGAAGAGCCGGCCAAGGCTCGATGTCTGCAAGTGGGCCTCGGCCGCAGTCCGCCGACCAGCCAGCCATTCTGCTTCATTCGTCTTGATGGACGCGACGCCGCCTGTGACGTGGTTCTTCCAATCATTCCCAAAGGCGGCACGCAGCAGCGCCAGCGCCGGTCGCCATGTCTGAACGGCTGCCAAGTCACCGCCCAGCAAGGGAAACGTAGCGTGGTGACCCACTCGTTGAAACGTCTCCTCCCGGCAGACCAACAGCTCGCATCCCCAGATCGTCCCGTCGCTGCCGAATCCCGCCCCATCGCAAACCAACGCCAGCACCGGCCCGCATACGTCGTGCTCCGCCATGATCGTCATGGCGTGCGCGTGATGATGCTGCACAGCCAGACAAGGCCAACCGAAGCTTCGAGCCAATCGCGTCGATACGTATGACGGATGCGCGTCATGTGCGATCAGCGCCGGTTCAGCACCAGCGCGGTGCAGGGCTGCTTCAACTTGCTGCCGATACCGGCGGTAGTGAGTTGGCTGGGTGAGATTGCCCAAGCCACCGATCAGCTCCGCCCGTGATTCGCGATAGAAACAAATGCTGCCTTTACTCTCGGCACCCAGCGCGAGGACTGGCTCGAACACACGGCGAGCCATGGCGAAGTCGTAAGGTGTTGCTGACCGGTCGTTGGTGGCATGCTTCGCATTGTGGTTGTGAGGCTGGACCAACATGGCGATCGCCTCCGTTGCGCGCTCCCGAAGCGACTCCGGCCTAAACCTGGATCAGGACTTGCGCCAAGATCAACAAGATCGGATTGCAATTCCAATGCCATGCCGGAACGAAACGACCAACGATACGCACCATGCGCCGCGACGCGATGTGGTGCGCAAGATGACGCAGCGGCGATGGAAAATACACATTCACACGCTCAACGGGATCGGATCGAGCCATCCGGCAGATGGAACACGCGAATCAATGCCGTCACTTTGATAATCGATTGCTCGTTCGCAGGAGTTCGCGCCGTGCCGAACCGGACACTGCGAGAACCGCAGGGTGTCGAATTCGCCTTTCCACGGAAATGGCATAAATCCGTTCGCGTAAAACGGGAATCGTCCCGACGCACTGCACGCCGTACTGCTGTTCGATCTCCGTCGCGATAGCCTTCGGACCAAAAAACAGGCCGGAGCCTGCATGCCCGAATGCCTTCATGAGGGCGCTGTCCTCGAACTGCCCGACAATGCGAGGCGTGATGCCGGTGGTCAACATCCATTGATTAAGCATCCGGCGGATCGTACAGGTCTCGGCAGGCATCAGAATCGGCGCGCCGGTAAGGCTCGCAGGAAATCGCGCGCGATACTTTCGTGCCAGCGCCGGTGCTCCAAACACGGCAAGCGGACTCTCGCCCAGAAGATGGCTGAACGCCCGCACGCTCACATTCGGCCCGATCGGTGAATCGCTGATGACCAGATCCAGCTCGTGAATCGCCAGATCGGCGAGCAACTTGTCCGGCTTGCCCTCCCGACAGACAAGTTCGACACCCTCCGGCAGGTGAAGGGCCGGTTCGAGCAGGTGATAGGCGATCAACTTCGGCACGGCGTCGGCCACTCCGACAACAAATCGCTGGGGGCGGTCAACCGGTCGTCCACGAAGCGTTTCGCTCAATTCACGGCCGAGCGTGAAGATCGCGTCCGCATAGCGAAGCGCGATATGCCCGGTCTCGGTGAGTTCCAGCCGGCGGCCGTGGCGGTGAAATAACGGCTGCCCCAGGGAACGCTCAAGCATTCGGATCTGCGCCGAAATGGTCGGCTGGGAAACGTGCAGCTTGCGGCTGGCCGCGAGGATGCTCCCTTCGCGCGCGACCATCCAGAAGTAATAGAGGTGGTGGTAATTGGGGTAGATCATGCCGGGATTATATAGAAAAAAAGTATATGTCACTGCATCGATTCCTATTTTTCTTTCTTACGGGCGGTTGCTATGTTTACCAGACGGGCGGGGCAGGGTCGCTGCGCCGATCATGGAGAAGAACGATGCGGGTGTCCCTCAAAATCGCCGAGCCGATCAAAACCGCCAACTTGAGTGATTCGCTCGCGCGGCGAATTCGACTGGCCCTGGGTCGATTCGAGGCCCTGATCGAACGAACACATGTTTTCCTGGACCACGAAGCGAATTCGGGCAACCGACGGAATTGCCGTTGCCGCTTGAAAATATCTCTTCGTTCCGCCCAGGGCTTTTTTATCGAGATTCGGGATCCCGATGCGGAGTCCGCCGTCCGGCGGGCCATCGATCGCGCTGCCTGGCTGGTTCGCGAACACGTGGAGGAGAGAACGCGTGATTTCTGACCGGAATCGTTCATGGACCGCTTCCCCGGGGCACGACAACGGCTCAGCGGTCGTCGCCGCTGCCGGTCGTACCCCCCACTTGCACGAACCGCCGCTCACCGGCGTCCCGCCCTTTCGTCGCCTGATTCGCCTCTTCGCGAACGACCGGCGCGACATCGGCCTGGTTCTCCTCTTCTCCGTGATCGTCGGTATCCTGACGCTTGCCACGCCCATCACCGTACAGGCGCTGGTCAACTTCGTTTCGTTCGGCGGGCTGATCCAGCCGCTCGTCGTGTTGGGAATACTCTTGTTCGGATTTCTGGCACTGGCCGGCACGATTCGGGTGGTGCAGGCGTTCGTCATCGAAATTCTGCAACGTCGGCTGTTCGTGCGCGTCCTTGCGGATTTGTCCCTGCGGCTGCCGCGCGTAACCGCGGAATGCTTTGACCGGGGCAACGGACCCGAGCTGGTCAACCGCTTTTTCGACATCGTTACCGTCCAAAAGGTCGCCGCGATGCTTCTGCTCGACGGCGCCTCGGTGCTGCTTCAGATTTTCGTGGGGCTGGTGATCCTCGCGTTTTACCATCCTTTCCTGCTCGCCTTCGATGTCCTCCTGATTCTGTCCATCATCTTTGTCATGCTCGCACTGGGGCGCGGCGCCGTCCGGACAGCCATTGCCGAATCCCGTGCGAAATACGCCGTCGTGGCGGCACTGGAGGAAATGGCCCGCTATCCGATTGTGTTCAAGCTGGCGGGCGCCTCCGATTTCGCGCGCGAACGCGCCGACGCGCTGGCCGTTGATTACGTCGAATGCCGCCGAACGCATTTTTCCATCGTGCTCCGACAGACCATCGGCTTCCTGGCGACGCAGGTTTTCGCCGCCACCACGCTCCTCACCCTCGGCGGGTTTCTCGTGATCGATGGGCAACTCACCTTGGGGCAGCTGGTGGCGGCCGAGTTGATCGTCTCCGGCGTTCTGGCGTCACTCGCGAAGTTCGGCAAGACACTCGAAAGCGTGTACGACCTGCTCGCGGCCGTTGACAAACTCGGTCAGCTCTTCGACCTGCCGCTAGAGCGCGATGACGGCGTTGCCATGCAGCCCGTGCGTGACGGCGCCAGGCTCGAGCTTCGCGGCGTGATGTATGCCTTTCCCGAGCAGCCGCCCGTTATCCACGATTTCTCGCTGTCCGTCGCGCCGCGCGAACATGTCTGCATTGTGGGGCGCCACGGCTCCGGAAAAAGCCTCCTGGCGGACATGCTGATTGGTCTGCGCCGTCCGACAGCCGGGACCATCGCACTGGACGGAGCGGACCTGCGGGAAATCAGCCTCGCCAGCCTGCGCGAACACGTCGCACTGGTCCGCGGCACCGAGATCGTCGAAGGGACCGTGGAAGAAAACGTCCGCATGAGCCGTCGCGACATTCCGGCAGAAGTCGTCCGAGATGCGCTCCAGCGCGTGGGAATTCTTGAGCGCATTCGAGAACTGCCCGACGGTCTTCGCACCCATCTGGCGCCGACCGGCGCGCCGCTTTCTCCTGGTCAGGCTGGTCGGCTCATGGTGGCCCGTGCGATGATTGGTCGCCCGCAAGTGCTTGTCCTTGACGATTTGCTGGATGATTTGGACGAAGAGGCCCGTGAGCACGTGCTCAATGCCGTGATGGCGCCCGATGCATCGTGGTCGGTTTTGATTCTCGGCAGCCATGAGATCGGCCGGTCGCGCGGCGCACGCATCGTGCGACTGGATCGGGACCCGGAGCCGGCGAACGGTGGCGCCGTACGTCCACGGGCGACGGTCACGACCTAGAGGGAACAAATCGGAATGAAGGCAACACATTCACACGCTTCTTCGGGAACGATCCAGCCGCACTTTGCGGTCATGTCGATGGTTGCGCGTCCGCGTTGGCTCGGTCGGGTTGCATGGTGCATCGCGCTGTCGTGCGGGGGTGTCCCCGTTGCAATGCTGTTCGTTCCTTGGCAGCAAAATATCAAAGCAGCGGGGCGCGTGCTGGCTTTTGCGCCGCTGGAGCGCGAGCAGGCGATCAAGGCCCCCCTCGGCGGACGAGTCGTGCGTTGGCGCGTGCAGGAAGGATCACGCGTCTTAGCCGGTGATCCTCTGGTTGAAATCTCCGACATCGACCCCGAGTTGATTTCTCGCCTGCAACAAGAACGCAACGCCACGCAAGGCAAGTATGAAGCGGCGGTTGAAAAAGTACGCTCCTACGAGCAACAAGTCGCCAACCTCGTCGCCACGCGGGATTTGGCCGTTACGGCGGCCATGCACCGGCTGGAAATGACGCGCGAAAAGGTACGTGCTTCCTCCGCCGCGCTCGAGGCGGCGCAGGCCGCGCTCAAGGCGGCCGAGGCGCAGTTCAATCGGTACCGCGCGCTCCTCGACGACGGCTTGGTGTCCCGCCGTGATTATGAAGTGGCCGAACGCGACTTTGAATTAGCGCGAACGAGTGTTCAAAGCGCCGAAGCCTCGCTCAAAGCCACACAAAACGAACAACAGGCCATGGAAGCCGAGTTGGAGCGTATTCGCACCGAGGCAGACTCTCGAATTGACTCTGCCCGCGCCACCATGAACGAAGCACAGGGGCAGGTCCAGGAGACCCTCGCGAGCCTCGCCAAGCTCGACGTGGCCATTTCCCGACAGCAATCCCAACTTGTCACCGCGCCGCGCGATGGATACGTCTTTCGACTCCATGCCAGTCAGGACGGTGAAATCGTCAAGGCCGGCGACTCGCTGATGGTCCTCGTCCCGCAAACCGACAACCCCTCGGTCGAGCTTTGGATCGACGGCAACGATGCACCACTTGTGCGCCAGGGAAGCCCCGTTCGCCTTCAATTTGAAGGCTGGCCCGCCGTTCAATTCGTCGGCTGGCCTTCGGTCGCGGTCGGCACATTCGGCGGACGGGTCGCGCTGATCGACTCGACCGACAATGGCAAAGGTCAATTCCGCGTCCTGGTCGTTCCCGATCCGGCGGACGATCCATGGCCGGATAGCCGATACCTTCGACAGGGTGTTCGCGCAAAGGGCTGGGTGCTGCTGAACCGGGTCACGGTAGGATACGAAGTCTGGCGCCAGATCAACGGATTTCCCCCCGTCATTGCGCCATCGGAGCCTGCGCCGGGAGACGGAAAGGCCGAGGAATCGTCGAAGAAATGACCGCCGCAGTTCCCTGCTTGCACGGCCGACGCACTCCCGCCCCTCGCACGCCGTGGGTTTCTGCTGCGCCGCCGACCTGCCGAATCCCCTCACTGCTGCTTTGGATCGCCGTTGCCGCGATCCCGGGCTGCTCGGCGTGGCAGGGTCGGTTGGATCCGCAGTTCGAAGACCAGGTGAATCGTCGCCTGCAAGGCATCGAACAAGCCCGGTTGGACAAGCAGTCAATCCGGCCGCCGCAGGATATTGAATCCGGCTTGGCGAGTTTGAAAGACGTGGCAAGAACCGAGACGCCTTCCACTGCGCCGGCTTCGCTAGACTTGCCGATCGACCTGGCTCGCAGATCCGTGCTGGAAAACAACCTTGATCTGTCTGTTGTGGCCATCGAGCCGGACAAGGCGCGGACTCGCATCAGCGAAGAAGAGGCAAAGTTCGACGCGACGATTCGCCTAGGGGCCTCCTACAAAAAGCAGAACCCGCCCGCGCTCGACGGCGACTTCGTGCAGTTCACCGAAAAGAAAACCGCACTGGACCAACTCATCAAGCGGTATGAAGCCGGTCGGTCGTTCGTTGATACGATGCAACAACTGGCCGAGGGCAAAACACCGAAGGCTGACAAGGTCGGCGGGTTCGACGGCGGGATCGCTAAATTGACGACCATCGAGCAGACCAAAGAATCCATCAACGCCGAACTGGGCCTGAATGTGCCGCTACCGACTGGAGGAAGGGTAGGCCTGACCCAATTCCTTGACCGCCAGAACAAACTCTCTCCGTTTTCTTCGGATCAATCGACTTCACCCCTGGTTTTTTCAATCAGCCAGCCGCTCCTTCGCAACGCGGGACTGGACACGAATCTCGCGTCGATCCGCATCGCCCGGCTGGATGCCAAGGCGACGAGTGCCAAAACGAAACTTGTCGCCATTCGCCTGTTGGCGGCCGCGGAGAAGGCCTATTGGAAATTGTACGGCGCAAGAAAACTGCTGGAGATTCGAGAGCAGCTGAACGAGCTTGCCAATCGAAATCTCGAACTGGTGCAGAAGCGCGCCGACGAAGGGCTGGTCGCGCCGATCGAAGTCATCCGGGCACAAGCCGGCGTCGCCTTGCAGCTCGAAGCCCTGATCGTGGCGCGAACGAACGAGCGGATTCAAGAGCGCGACTTGAAGCGCATTCTCAACCTGGAAGGAGTTGACCTGAACTCGCCGACTCGCCTGGACATCACGACGCCACCGACCCTGCTGGCGTATGAATTGAAGCCGGAACCGCTGATCAATCGCGCGCTGACCAATCGCATGGAAATGCTCGAGGTCGAGCTGGAGCTGGCCGCTGATGCGATTCGCGTCGATTTTGCCAGGAACCAGACGCTCCCCCTGATCTCCCTCGACTTTGAGTACGGCCTGATTGACACGGGTGGCACTCCGGGAACCGCGTGGCAAAATGCATGGGATTTTGATAATTCGAACTACGGCATCGGGATCAAGGGGGAGATCCCCGTAACAAACGAAGCCCGCAAGGCGCAGCTTCGTCGCGCCGTGCTGACGCGCACGCAACGACTGTCGACCCGCGCCGCGCGTGAACTGGCCATCCGGCAGGAAGTGCTGGACGCCCTGGATCTGCTCGACCAGAACTGGAAACGGATTCTTGCCGCTCGACAGGCCGCCATCGTCTCTGGATTGAATTATGAGGCGGAGCGCAAGCAGTTTGACCAGGGTACGCGAACCATGCGCGAGGTGTTCGAGGCCCTCGCGCAACTGGGCGACGCCCAAGCCCGCGAAGCCAGCGCGATTGTCGCCTACCAGGTGTCGCTGGTCGACCTCGCGTTCGCGACCGGAACACTCCTTGGATATTCAAAAGTCGATATGCTGGAAGCCGATTTTTGATGATCGGACGCGTATCGAAACGGAGAGGGAGGGATTCGAACCCCCGCAGCAGTTGCCCGCTGACCGCATTTCGAATGCGGCTCCTTCAGCCACTCGGACACCTCTCCAGGACTGCCGGCCCATCGGCCCGGCGCGATTGGGAATCGTAAGAAACTCATCGCCGAGAGGCAAGCCGATCTCACGCGGAGGGACCGAAGCGTTTCCGCTATCATTTCCCAGTGGAGGGTCGTCAGAAGCCACTTGCGGCCTCGTCGCGTCGCCTTCGGGCGCCGTGTGGCGGCCGTCGGTGGGGAAGACGTACCTGCGAAGGGCAGCGGCCGGGATTCTCTCCCATCCGATCATGCCCTTTGTTTTTGCGCCATGTGGATGCCGTGGGTGGCGTAGTTGTTTCCGGCGCCTTGAGCAGGAATCGAAGTCACGCGGCGTTCCCGACGGTGCGGCCCGGCCGAACAATCGCTGACTCATTCTGATGCGTCGAGGACGCACTTTCTGTTCGCACCGCCGATCTTCGGCGTCTTGGCCCCCGGGGGCATCAGCGGTTTTCATTCCATGGCATGAGATAAGAACTCGCGGGTCTCGTCGCGCGCGGGAGATTCGAACATCTGGGCCGGTGGACCGCTTTCGATGACGCGGCCGGCGTGAAGCATGTGAACCGTCGTCGCGCTGCGGCGCACGAATCCCATGTGATGGCTGACCACGATCATCGTCTGGCCGCTCGACGCAAGATCGGCCATGACGGCGAGGACCTCGGCGGTCATGCGCGGGTCCAAGGCACTGGTCGGCTCGTCGAACAGAATCGCTTCGGGATGATTGGCGAGCGTGCGCGCAATGGCCACGCGTTGTTGCTGCCCACCGGACAGACTCACTGGTCGCGCATCGGCCTTGTCCGCCAAACCGACGCGGTCCAGCAGTTCCCGAGCAAGCACGGCGGCCTCGTCGCGCGGCGTGCCTTGAGCATGAAGTGGGCCGCACATGACGTTTTCCATAGCGCTCATGTGCGGGAACAGGTTGAACTGCTGAAAAACCATGCCGATGCGACGGCGAAGTTTCAGATGGGTCGCTGCCTGATCGGCGCCGTTTGACGGCACCGGCAACGTGATGTCCCCGACTCGAATGCTCCCCGCGTCGAACGTCTCCAGCGCATTGATGCAACGCAGCAGCGTGCTCTTGCCGCTGCCGGAACCACCGATCAACGCGGCGACTTCGCCTTTGTCAACCTTCAGCGACGCGCCGCGCAAGACGTGCGTCGTGCCGAATCGCTTATGAAGGTCGATCGCCTGGATCATCGTCACGCCCCCATCGGCACGCCGTAGCCCGCACCGGCCAGTTTTTTCTCCAGCCGCGCCGCCACGACCGACAAGGGGTAGCTCATCGCGAGATAGAGGCCGGCCGTCAGCGCCGCCAGCTTCAGCACCTCGCCCGTGCTGTTGGCGAGCATGTTGTATTGTTTCGTCAATTCCGTGACCGCGATCACGGAACAGACGGAAGTATCCTTGAACATGGCGATGAAATCATTGGTCACCGGCGGCACGACGATGCGCACGGCTTGTGGCACGATCACGCGACGCAGCGCCGTGCCGCGCGTCATGCCCAGCGCCAGCGCGGCCTCCATCTGACCGCGCGGGATCGCCTGCAAGCCGGCGCGGTATATCTCGGCTTCGTAGGCGGAGTAATTCACGGCGAGGCCGATGATCGCTGCTGCAACGGGCGAGAAACTGAACGGAAGCACCTGTGGGAGAATGAAAAAAATGACGTAGAGTTGCAGCATGACCGGGGTGCCGCGCAACACTTCGACATAGAGCGTGCATGCCCATCGCAATGCCGACGGGCCGTACATGCGAATGAGTGCCACAATCAGCCCCAGCAGCATGGCCAGCGGCATCGAAACAACGGTCAGCAAGACGGTCATCCCTGCGGCGCGAAGAAGAATGCCGCCGTAGGCACGCACGACGCCGGTGCGAGCATACTCCGCGCCCTCGGTTGTTTGCGACTCGGCTGCTTCGGCGTCCGGATCGGCTGACAGAAGATTCTCCTGCGCCGCAGTCCAGACACCGTGGCGATCATAAATCGTCTTCAGCCGTCCATCGCGAAAGAGCCTTTCAATCGCGTCATCAATCGCCGCGATCAGACGTCGCTGGTCCGGCCTCGCATAGATCACGTAATACCCCCGCCCCACCGGCTCACCAACAAAACGAAGTCCTTTCCCCTGGGGTTTGTCGCGATAGAACACCGCCATGGGCAGATCGAGCAGCGTGGCGTCATGTACGCCGTTGCGCACCTGCAACATGGCGTTGGTGTTGCCGTCGTATTCGATGATGTCGGCGTCGGTTTCCCAGTGGGCGTGCAGGTACTCCGACGCCGCGCAGCCGCCGAGGACCGCGATCTGCCGCCGCGGACGACCCGGCGTCGCACGCAGGTCCTCCCAGGCGCCGATGCCGCCGTCTCGGCCCAGCAGTTGCAGTTGATAGATGTAATAGGGCCGGCTGGCCGCCATGCGCTCGGCCCGTGCGTGCGACCATTCGTAGCCATTCAGGATGATGTCGATTTTCCCGCTGCGCAGGAACTCCGGCAGCGTCAGCCAGTCGCATTGGCGAAACTCGGCGCGGACGCCCAGCTCGGCCGCCAGCGCGTCGGCCAGCTCGACTTCGAATCCCACGAGCTTGTCAGGATCATCCGGATCGGGATAGACGTAAGGCGCGTTGCCTTCCTGATCGCCCCCCCAAACCATCACACCCCGTGCCCGAATCTCATCCAGCAGTTCCGCGTGGGCAGGCGGCAGGCCGTCTGCGAGAATTGCAAGAACGACGACGGCAATTCGATGGGACCAGGTAGGCACGTCGACCACTCATGCGCCCCCCTGCATCGCCCGCGCTCGACGAGCCATGACAAACGAACGAACACAAAGCACGACATAGACACCGCACACCAATGCGGTCACAGACGCCGGCCAGCGATTGGTGCCGGAGGGCGTAGCGGCGCCCGCTGAATCCACCACGGCGTCGCCCTGCAATACGCCAACAATCCCCACAACCATGCCGATCAGACCGGCCAGCACGGCACCGTGCATGGCGTGCATCCGAACACGCTCATTCATCGCTGCCCAGCCGCAAGCAATCAGGACGCTCCCGGTGCCAGCGATCGCCAGCGGATTTCCCCTTGTCGGCGCAGCGCCGAAATAACTCGCGGCGCCAATCGCCACCAGAATGATCCCCACCAGCACGGTCAGCCTCTGCATCATGTACAGGCACTCCTCACTTGCGCTGCGAGACGTCGCTCCCGCATGTTTATTCCGCGCTCCCAATGCGGTACATCGTACGCGCTTTGCAAGCGGAGACTAGGGCCGACCGCCCAGAGGAGGCGGACGCTTCACGGCCGCGGCATTGAACGGTTACACTCGAGTTTTTGGGAGTCAGCCATGGCCGGATCAACCTCCGCAGACGCCTCGCGACTGATGGAGCTGATGTCAGCCCGCCCGCCTTGCGTGTTTATTCCGACGCACGAAGAGGCCTGGGCCTTGTCCCTCGTCCGAGAGGCGGCCTGCGGAGACGCGGAAGAGTATCTTACTTGGTCGATTATCGATGGCCTGCGCGACGGGCTGGTGCGCGATCAGCCGGCCATCCCCGAGACGGAGCACCCCGCCGGCGCGTTGTTCTACTTGTTCAAACGAATCGAGACGGTTCGCGCCGCGATCATGCTGGACTTGATTGCACATTTGGACGACGCACGAACGGCGCGGCTGGCTCGTCAACTGGTGCAGCGCTGCGCCGAGATGAAGCGAACGCTCGTATTGATCGACCATCGCGACGAGTTGCCGCCGGTGCTGGCGAGCGAAGCCGTGCGGTTCGAGTTGTCGCTGCCGACCGATGATGAAATTGAGACACTCGTCACGGGGGTGCTGCGCACTCAACACCAGAAAGCGCCGTTGCGCGTGGACATTCCACGCAGCGCGTTCGATGCCATCCTGCGCAATCTTCGTGGACTGACGCGCCGTGAAATTCTCCGCATCATCGAAGAAACGGTCTCAACCGATCGAATCTTTAGCGCCGACGACCTTGAGACCGTGCTGACGCGAAAACGGCAGGCTCTGCGATCCGGCGGCCTGCTGGAGTTCATCACGGCTCCGACTTCGATGAACGAGGTCGCGGGGTTGGCGCGGCTCAAGAACTGGCTGAATGTTCGACAAAAGGCCATGCACCGCGACGCAGAAGCGATGGGCCTCGCCGCACCGCGCGGCATCCTGCTTCTCGGCGTACAGGGTTCGGGAAAAAGCTACTGCGCCAAGGCCGTCGCCACCGCCTGGCAGCGCCCCCTGCTGCGGCTGGACCCCGGAGCACTCTATGATCGCTACATCGGTGAATCGGAGCGGCGTTTGCGCGACGCCCTGGCGCAAGCCGAGCGCATGGCGCCGATCGTGCTCTGGATCGACGAAATCGAGAAGGGGTTTGCCTCGGCCGCCAGTCGCAATATCGACGGAGGTCTATCACAACGCATGTTCGGATCGCTGTTGACGTGGATGCAGGAACACCGCGCGCCGGTGTTCATCGTGGCGACGGCGAACGACATCGAAGCCCTGCCCCCGGAGCTTCTCCGCAAGGGCCGCTTTGACGAAATCTTTTTCGTCGATCTGCCGACGCCCGCGGTGCGTGAGCAGGTCTTCGCGATTCACCTCCGCAAGCGCAAGCTGGATGCGTCCCGCTTCGATGTCGCGGCCCTTGCCGTGGCGACCGATGGATTCAGCGGTGCGGAAATCGAGCAGGCGATTGTTTCGGCCCTGCACGACGCATTCGCCTCGAAATCGGCTATCACGACCGAGCGGCTGATGACGGCCGTTCAATCAACGATCCCGCTTTCGATCACGATGGATCGCAAAGTCGCGGCGCTGCGCACCTGGGCTGCCACGCGGTGCGTCCCGGCCGACTAGTCGTGCGTTGGCGCGATCCGAAACAGCGTTCCGTACGGCGGCTGATCCTGGGCAATCGAAAACTGCTCCTCCACCTCAATCACGCCCGCTTCCAGCATCGCGCCGAACACGTGCGGCGACAGGCCTGGCCAGAAGCCGTAGCGCGAGTTCGCCAGGCGAGCCCATTCGCTCCAACCGACGTAAACGTGGGTATACTGATTGGCGACGAGCCAGCGTCCGATCTCCTGCGGCGATTTGTCCGCGGCGGCCTCCGCGAACGCGGATCGATTGAAGATCACCGTGTATTCCGCGCACGGCGAGAGATAGAAACTCCTCGCCTCCGCCACCATCAGCACCCGTCCGCCGGAATCGCACACCTTGTTGATCACCGGCACATGCGCCGTACCCGGCCACCGTCCCTCGCGAAACCAGGCGAGTCGATCCGCCGCCGGCAACGATGCGACGGCAAACAGCCCGTCGCGTTGACAGAAATCGAACGTGAGCCACAGATTACCCGCCGCAATGGCGAGAACGACGCATGCTGCCAGGCGCGCCGGTTGCGTCAAACGGTCCAGGGCGAGTCCAATTGCCAGCGCGGCCACGGGAAGGAGCGCGACGGCGAATCGACCATAAAGGTGCGATGCGAACAGCCACCATCCGAGCGTGCCGAGCGCGATCAAGACCATTGGAACAAGGCTCGTAGTGGCTGGTGCGCCGATCGTCGGGCTGCGAAGAATCAGCACGATCGCCGCGGCAGCACCAAGGACGCTGACCGAACCGTAAAGCTCGGAACCAGCGATTTCACTTCCCAATCGAGCGAGACGGCCGCCCAACGAACGCCATTCGGGAGCCGGCAGATGGCCTGCGTGCCAGCGCGCGGCGGCTTCGTCGGTCCAGATTCCCGTGCGCTCCGTGAAGACGCTCCGCGCCACGGGAAACACCGGATTGCCAGTATAGACGGCGTTCTTAATCAGCCACGGCAAGAATGCCGCAATTGCGCCCGCTGCGAATGCGACGATGCGGTTTCTCCGACCTGATACGCCCGGCCACGCAGCCAGCCACAGGGGCAACGCTACACAGGGGATCGCGGTATACTTGCATCCGCAGGCAAACCCGGCACATAGCCCGCTGACCACCCACCATCGGCCAGAACGGTGGCCGTCACGCGAGGCACGAAACACCGAGGCGAGCGCCAGCGTTGCGAACAGGATCAGACTGTTCTCAACATACGCAAGGCCGCTTAAGAAGCAGAGCATCGGGCACGACCCGGCGACCACGGCTGCGGCCCAGCCCGTGCGCGAAGAGAACTCCCGCCCCATCAGCCACACCGCTGCAATCGCCATCGCCCCGATAAACACATTCAAAATCTGCGCGACGGTAGCGGCGCCGACGGCATCGCCCCGCAGCACCATACACAGCAGATAAAGCATTTCCACGCCGAATGGAAAATTGGAGTAGATGTTGTGCGACAGATAGCCGATTCGCCCTGTCTGCCAGAACTCCTTCGGTACTGCGAGGTGATACTCCAGCACGTCGTAGCCGTTGCCTTCGGCGGGCCAGAGGATGCCCGGCGGCAGACTCGCTGCGGCGAGCGCCAAGCCCGCCGGAATCGTTAGCACGAGCCACGTCCAGGCGGGGATTGCTCCCGATTCGTCAGCGTCCCGCACGACGTCACGTTGACCGCGGTCGCGCCGAAGCTCCAAGCTGCTCGACACAACCGAGAGCCCGACCAGCGCCAACCAGAGCGGTCGCGCCAGCATCCCCATCCACCCCAGACCCAGCACGGCCAGACTCAACGCGCCGAGGCCCATCCCGAAACCCAGCAGCCATCGCCATCGCACTTCCAAATCGCCGAGGCCGATCGCTCGCAGCAGCGTCAGGCCTGGTCCGACGGCGCCGAAACAGATGATCAGCGCGAGCAGGCCGTCGCGCAGCACGACCGGCAGACAGGCCGGGCCGACCGCAGCCACGACGCACGCGGTCGCTGCAAACCACGCGACGATGATCCAGCTCGTCGGGCGCATCAGTAGCGCTCCCGCTCGCGGCACTCGGTGAACATCTTCACGTAGGATTCGTGCCTTATTTGTGACACTTCTCCCGCGTCGACCGCGGCGAGAATCGCGCAGCCCGCCTCGACGGTGTGCGTGCAATTCTGGAACCGGCACTGGGCAACGCGATCACGAAACTCTATGAAGTACGCCTCCAGATCTACCGCCTTCACCTCCGCCAGGTCGAATTGCCGCATCCCTGGCGTGTCCACGAGGTAGCCGCCAAAATCCCATTTCAGCAATCGCGCCGTCGTCGTCGTATGCCGACCTCGATCCAGATCGCTCAACGTGCCCACCTCCACCCCAAGGCCGGGCTGGAGCGCGTTGATCAGCGAGCTTTTCCCGACGCCGCTGGGGCCGACGAACACCGATACCTGGTTCGTCAATAGCCCACGAAGTTCGTCGATGCCCTCGCCACGCGCCACGCTGACGAACAGCGATTTGTAACCCAACGATTGGTACCGCGCCACCGCTTCGGCCGCGGAACCGTCTTCGTCCAACTCACGTTTATTCATGCACAGGATCGGACGAATGCCCCCCGCGTGAATCGCCACGAGGTAGCGGTCGATCAGGTGCGGCCGGAACTTCGGCTGTTCGGCGGCCATCGTGATGACTGCGTTGTCGACGTTCGCTGCGACGACCTGTTGCCGGCGTTCGTACTGGCGAAGCAGCGTGGCGCGACGCGGGGCAACGTGTTCGATCACGCCCTCGGGCATCGGGCCGGCGGCGGCCCCCCCGGGCGAAAACCAGACTTCATCCCCCACGGCCAGCGGCACACGATGGGAGATCAGCAGCGTTCGCAGTTTCCGGCGAAGGGTGCATGCCCAGGTGCGCCCCTCCGCGTCCACCTCGGCCACCAGTCCGCGCATGGTCAGCACGATCCCCTTGTGCCAACCCGACTGGTTCGGGTCGTCTCGGATGATGATGGTGCGCTTTCGCGAAAGTTGACCCTTCGCACGCACATTCTCAACGTTCTCGGCATCGTGAACCGTCTCATCCCCCGCCTTGACGCGGCGGGTCCACGTGCGATCGCGTGCGGCCTTACCGCGATTCTTGCGAAAATCGACGCGCTGCTTTCGCCCGCGCGGCGGTCGATCTTCCGATTCGCCGGTCATGGTCTCGCCTCGGCGGGCTGCATAGGGGTGTTCGCGCCAGCCGCCGGATCTCCCGATTCTGCGGTTGGCTGAAAGGCGATCACCACGCGAACGCGGCGCGAAGCTCCGAACAAGTTCCCCGACGCCGCCGGCTGCGATGCCGCATTGAACTCACGAACGGGCTTCTGCGATTCGTATGCCGCAGGAACTGATTCGGCAGGCGGCCCGCCTGATCCCGCAGGAGGTCTGTCGCTGGACTTCTGCGGCACTGGACCGCGCTGCGCCACCACCCGGCCTGCCGTGACCGGCGCATCCGCCAATTGGGACGCCCGAAGCTCGTACCGCGTTCCGGCGATGGGCTGCAAGACGGCGAGCAATTCAGGCACGTCGGCCTCGTCCAGCGCGATTTCAATCTGGTCGTTGCCTCCTGACGTGCCCCCGACCGGCAAGCCGAGGAAGAGCCAATCCAGTCCCGGGATCAGCAAGGCCATTTCCGAAACGTCCGCCTCCACGAACTCGGCCGACGGCGAGGCTTCAACGAACTGGTACAGCCGGTAGAGGATTTCATCCCGATCCTCGGCGCGTGCCATCGCGCGAATCGCGGGCGCCGATACCTCATCCTGCACCGGGCGCTGCATCGCAGCCTCATTTGATTCCAGCTGATCGAGATGCGCATCAGACGATGTCGGATCGTCCTCACCCGTTAAGCCGCCGGCGCTCATTGGAGCTTTCTGCTTTGGCTCCGGCGATGGGGTCATTGTTACGGCGTATGGTTTTGACGCTTGCGCCAGATCGACGGGCTGTGCAGCAGAATCAAACCTCACCCGAAGCCGCTCTACTTCTTTTGACGTATCACCACCCGACCGAGACACCGGCTCCGGTACGGCGGCCGTCACGGGTTGTTTGTCTTCCGCGTCGGCCACGGTCAAGACCCGATCCTCGCGAGCAGTCTCTGAAACTCTCGCCCGCGAGCGCAGGGCTATCGTGACGGCAAGAAGAACCACCGCCGCGGCACTTAGTCCCACCAGCCAACCTTGACCAGTCTGTGTTCGGGGCTTCTCCCGATGCGCCAGCAGGGCCTCGCGTTCAACCTGTGAAATCACACGATCGGCCATGTCCGAGCCGGCGGCAGCGCGCGGCAACGCGCCCACCGCGCGCGCTACGCGGCGCAGCGATTCCAGCTCCGCTCGCGCCGCCGGATCGGACGCGAGCCAAGCGTCAATCTCGGCGCGCTCGTGCGGCGTCACTTCGTCATCGAGGTACGCGCTCAACCGCTCGCGTTGATCGTTGCTAAGCGACATCGTTCAATCCTCGCCCAATTTGCCGACCAGCAGATCTCGCAGCGCCGCACGGCCCCGATGCAAACGCGATTTCACCGTGCCCCGCGGAACATCCAGTATCTCCGCGATCTCGTCGTAATCCAATCCATCCAGATCGCGCAACACCACAACCGCCCGGTGATCCGGTTCCAATTGCTCCAGGGCCGCGGCCACGAGCTCGCGCGACTCGTTCGCCGCCGCCGCATCGATTGGCGCGCGCTCGGACGACGCAACCGGCCGGCGATGGCCGTCGCCGTCGCGGTTCCCGTCCTGCCCTGCCGCAGCGGTGTCAAACGACGAATGTCGCAGGATCGACGGTCGGCGCTGGGCCGAAAGCGCCAGATTCACCGCGATCCGATAGACCCACGTATAAAACTGCGACTTGCCTTCGAATCGGTGTATCTGTTGAAATGCACGCACGAACGCCTCCTGCGTGAGGTCCTCGGCCTCCTCGTACCTGCCGCACAATCGCCAGCATACGTTCAGAATGCGATCCTGGTACGCCCTCACCAGCCCGCCGAATGCCGTCGCATCCCCTGCGCGACATCGCGCCAGCACAGCCGCCTCGTCCGCAAGCGTCCATTCAGACGGGGCCGATTGTGAATGCCTGTCAGGTTGTGATGCCAGTCTCATTCGATTGGACGCTCGCAGGGCCGCTCTGGTTCCGGCCGATCGCCCGGTTCGGCTCAATTCTCATCGGCCCCCATCAAACGCTTATTCACGCAAGAGAGCAAGGGGTGGCAGAAATGCGATGAGATGCAAACGAATTGCCACGGTTTTCTCGCGGCGACCGGTTATAATCGGTCAGGCATGGCAATCTCGCTACCGCTCGTTGAAGGCTTCTCGGATCCCCGGCCGTCAATCGCCGCGGCAATCACCGGACCGCGCGACATTCGCTCCGTCCGCACGCTTCGCATCAGCGTGACCGATCGCTGCAATTTCCGCTGCGTCTATTGCATGCCCGAGGAGAAGCTCGACTGGGTTCCGCGCGATGAGTTGCTGACCTTTGAGGAGATCGTCGCGGTCGCGCGTGCGGCCTTGCGACACGGCATCACCGAGTTCAAGTTGACCGGCGGCGAACCGCTCGTGCGTCACGATCTGCCGCGACTGGTAGGCTTGTTGCGAACGCTCTCGGCCGACGCCGAGCTGTCGATGACCACCAACGGCTCGTTGCTGAATCTCTATGCGGCGGAACTGAAGAAATCCGGATTGAATCGCCTGACCGTGAGCCTCGATACGCTGGATGCATCGCGCTTTCGCGACATCACGCGCGGGGCGGATATCAAAGCGGTCTGGGCAGGCATCGCAACGGCGCAATCCGCCGGTTTCTCGCCGCCCAAGATCAATTGCGTCGCCATGCGCGGGATCAACGACGACGAATTCGCCGACTTCGCCGCGCTCACCCTTGACGTGCCGCGCACGGTGCGCTTCATCGAGTACATGCCGCTGGGCCGCACGCAGCTGGGTGGGGAGTATGAAGCGCGTTTCATTTCTGAATCAGATATTCGCCGTTGCATCGAGGCACGATTCGGCCCGCTGGAGCCGGCCTCGCAAGACAGCGGAGCGGGTCCGGCCAAAGTTTGGCGCGTACCCGGTGCCGCCGGGAGGATCGGCTTCATCAGCGCGATGAGCAAGCCCTTCTGCGAAACGTGCAACCGCCTGCGGCTCACCGCCGAGGGCCAGTTGCGTAGCTGCCTGTTTGACGGAGGCGAAGTAGAACTCCGCCCGATCCTGCGTGAATCCCGATCCGATGCGGCGGCCGAACGGTTGCACCGGGCATTCATCGATTGCGTGGCGTTCAAGCCGCAGGTGCATTCGTACCACGGCAATCGCCAGATGTCGCAGATCGGCGGTTGATCTGTTCGCACGATGGGCGTAGTCAACCCCGCGCCAGCGCTACGCCCCGAGAATCCAGTTCTTGATGTCCTGATAGGTCACGAGAATAAACAGCGTGGCGATCAGGGCGATGCCGATGAGTTGCGTCGCGACCTGCGTCTTGATGCTGACCGGTTCGCCGCGAATCTTCTCCAGAATCAGAAACAGGAACAACCCGCCGTCCACAATCGGCATGGGGAGGAAATTGATCACCGCAAGGTTCGCGGAGATGACTGCGAGGAACCAGAGCAAACCGATGATCCCCGCGTCGGCCGCCTTGCTGCCGATGCGGATGATGCCGACCGGTCCGCTGACTTTCTCGACGCCGACCTGCTGCGTGAAGACCATGTGCTGGATCGAAAGGATCGTTTGCAGCGTCGCGATGTACGCCTGTCGAAACCCCTCGGCCATCGCCAGAATCGGATTCGATTCCGAGTACCGCTCGATCAGCGGGTAACACATGAACGGGTCCTGATATTGCACGCGCAACAGCCACGGATCGGTGTTGGACTCCGTGACGGCGAACGTACCGGCTCGGCGCTCCGCCTGAAGGGTGACGTACTCGACGGAGACCGTCTTGCCGATGGATTTCTTCAACAACTCGCGCACGGCTCGCCAATCGGGCAGACTCAATGTGCGCAAATTGCCCTCGGTGTCCGTGATGTTGACTTCCGTCTGGTTGTCGATCCGCGCGATGCGCGAGCCTTGCGGCATGTCCAGTGCTGCGCAGAGGTCACCGGGCACATTCAGCTTCACGGTCTTGTACAAATCCGCCGCACGATAGGTCACATCAACGAGGCGCCCCGCCGCCGCACGAAAGGCCTCGCTCAACTCGTACCATTGCCGCACCGGTTTCCCGTCCACCGCGGTGATGACCGCTCCGACGGGAATGCCCGCAGCGTGCGCAGGCGTCTCCATAGTGCCATACTTCGCCACCACATCCGCCACAACCAAGTGCGACTCGTCCATCGTGCGCAACATCGCGTCGATCGCAGGCGGCGGCGCCTTGCCGATCAGCGCGAAGTTCGCGCGCGGCACAAGCGGTTGAAGGACGTGCACATCGACGTTCTCCAGCCATTTTCGCCATGCCGTGCCATCCGGCAGCTTGGTCAACGCGGCGATCAACTGTTCGACGTCTGCTTCGGGCAGTTGCTTCGTCGCCAGATCGCGCGCCTGACTGACTGCCGCGGAGACCTCCTTCAGGGCAGCGGCAATCAGCGACTCGCGGTGTTCGACAAGCAGCGAAATCGTGGCGGCAGAGAGTCCGTGATTGGCCATCCCCGGACGGGAGACCGCCAATTCAATCGGCTTCCCGGGGTTTTCTTCGATAATCTTCCGAACGAGCGCGTAACTCGGATACGGCTCACCGCCGATTCGCGCGATGACGTCGCCGAACCGAGCGCCGGCCGCATCGAACGACTTCTTCTCATCCGCCATGCGGATGGAAAGTCGCGGCACAAGCCCCAGGAGCGAACCGGTGACCTGATCGCCTTCCTCATACGCCATGGGCGACCACACGGCCTGCACTTTGACGCGCGCCTCGATGGTGTCCAGCGCCGGCTCATGACCCAGAACCGCCTCTGGTGTCAGCGCTGCGGCATTTTTCGGGCGCTTCACGATAAACTCGACCGGCTTTCCTCGCGCCTCGATCAAGGCGCGGCTGAACACGCCGGGATCCTTGAACTCCTTCGGTTCCCCGTTCGGCAGCACCAACTGATAGAGTTCATCAAACTGCCGCAGCCGGTCCGGCGCATCCACCTCCGACGGGGCCGCCGCTGGAATGGCGACCCGGCGGTTCCGGCCATTGGAGATGCCGATCTGACGGATCTTCTGATCCTTCTTGAATTCGGGCAGCACGACGGGCTTGGGATCAAGCATCTTCCCGCCGCGTTCGACGTCCAGCGTCAGTTGCTCATCCACGTCGGAGAGCATGACCGCGAATTGAAACTCCTCAAAGGAGTGAATCTCCTTGCCGTTGATGGCCACCACACGATCGCCGGATTGCAGTCCGGCCCGCGCTGCCGGCGAGTTTGGCGCGACATCGCCAACGACCGGCGGCTGGCGGTCTCTTCCCGCCATGATCACAATGGCGAACGCCACCGCGGCAAAAAGCAGGTTCATGATCACGCCGGCCGAGACGATCACCATGCGCTGGCCGATGGACTTGTGGGTGAACGAATCGGGATCGGCCTTCACCTTCAACTCGCCGGATTTGTCAACGACAAAGTCTTCCTGCCCGAGCATTTTGACGTATCCGCCGAGCGGCAGGATGTTGAAGGAATACCGCGTTTCACCGTGCGTGAACCCGAACAGCTCCTTGCCGAAGCCGATGGCGAAGCGCTCGACTCGCACCTTGGCCCACTTCGCCGCGAGGAAGTGTCCCAGCTCGTGAACAAAGATCACCAGCGAGAAACCGGCGACGAGGAGTAGAATGGACCACAGGTTCGCACCAAGTTGGCGGAAATCCAACGCCGCCAAGAAGTCACTGCCCAGCATCAGGAAACCGCACTGCATTGAAGAACCTCTTGCCGCGCCCAGGCATCAACGCGCATCAGCGTGTCGAGCGTGGGACGGGCTTCATAAGGATGACGCGACAATACTTCTTCCACTCTTGGAACGATGTCGAGGAATCCGATTTTCCCCTCGCGAAAGGCCGCCACAGCCGCTTCATTCGCCGCGTTCAACGCCGCGCCGGCCGTACCACCCTGCCTTGCAACGGAGTGTCCCAATCGAAGCGCCGGAAACCGATGCGGATCGGGCGGCTCAAACGTCATACGCTCCAGGCGCGAGAAATCCACCCGTGCCGCCCCGCCCGAAAGCCGACGCGGATACGTCATCGCGTACTGAATCGGTGTCCGCATATCGGGACTGCCCATCTGCGCGACGATCGACCCGTCCCGAAACGCAACCATTGAATGGATGATCGACTCTGGGTGGATCACGACTTCAATTCGATCCGGATCGACCTTGAACAGCCAATGAGCCTCGACCACTTCCAGCGCCTTGTTCATCATCGTGGCCGAATCGATGGTGATTTTCGGACCCATGTCCCACGTGGGATGACGCAGCGCGTCACGAAGCGTCGCCTCGCGCATGCGATCCTGCGACCACGTTCGAAACGGGCCGCCCGACGCGGTCAGCAGGATACGCTCGATTTCATCGTGCTGACCGGAATGAAGCGATTGATAAATCGCGGAGTGTTCGCTATCGACCGGCAACAGTTTTGATCCGCTCCGCGCTGCCGCGGAGATCATCAGCTCCCCCGCCACGACGAGCGACTCCTTGTTCGCCAAGCCGATGGTCAACCCGCGCTGCACCGCTGCCAGCGTCGCCGAAAGTCCCGCCACCCCCACAATGGCCGACAGCACAAAATCGCAATCCGTCTCTTCGACAAGACGCACCAGTCCGGACGCGCCGGCCAACACCCGCGTCCGGCCGCCGCCGGCGCGCAGGCGATCCGCGAGTTTCTCGCATGCCGATACGTCACTCATCGCAACGGCCTGCGGACGGAATTGCTCGACCTGTTCGGCCAATGCCTCCCAGCGCGAGCCGGCTGCCAGCCCGACGATTTCGAATTCACCACCCAGGGATTGTGCGACGCTTAGCGCACTGCGACCGATGGAGCCGGTTGAACCGAGGATGACGATCTTCTTGGCCATGAAATGCGACCGCTCGCCCTCTTCCGTGCCCGTCCCACAGGCGAGCGATCCGGCATCATAGGGCACACCGGATCGCGCGGCAATTCAGTCAATTGGGAGGACCTGCGGGACACGCGGCACGCGAGCGGCCTCGCGCTTGCGAGCACGGCAGGCGCGACCGCACAATTCGCGTATGACGAGTCAGCCTCTTCAGGCGCTGATCGCGTTGCGAACCGAATTCTCGCACGCCGCAGCGCGAAAAAAAGCCGCCGCCCTGCGCGCGCTCATCGGGGCGCCGCCGACGGACGCGGCGCAAGTGCGTACGCTCCACGACACGCTTCTGTTCATCGCCGCCCACCCGGATGACGCCACGATTCGGCGTCTGGCGGATACGTGCCTACGCTCGGTTTGTCATTCGATCGAAGGATCGATGCCAATCAGCCGACGCCTTTCCAACTCCGGCATACTCGGCACGACTACCACGCACGTGTTCTCGCTCTCCATGTTGAATTGGCTCGTGTCAACCTTCCCGAAGGACCTCGACCTCGATTGGAGCGATGGAGCCGCCATGGACCGGCTCGAGGCCTTTCTCCCTCATCTCGTCCGCACTTGCGAACGCGACGGACTTTATGCCGAGCACTTGTCCACCCGCGAATGGATGGACCTCGCGCGCGGTCGACAGACGGCTGCGGCGTACCTTGTTGACTGCGCGGGACGCATTCCCGGTTCATCCACGCTCAAAGAACACCTCTTCGAGTCGATGGAGCTGGCTATTCGCTGGCGGCTGAATCGGCCCGCTGGCTCGCGTTCGTTCGCGCGGTTTCCTGCGCGGTCCGCTCATTTTCAACAGGAGCCGATCATCAAGATGATCGAACTGCGCAGCCTGTTGAATCGCCGCCTGCCGACGCCGAAAAAACTGAACCGCACGGCAACAGAAAAACTCCTCGACGCCTGCCGGATCACCCTCTGCGCTCGCAACCGCGAAATCGACACACTCACCTACGTGAATCCACGCGAGGTGTATTTCCTTCAACTTGAGCGCGGGATCGATGTCGCCGTATTCGGCATGAGCCCCCCCTGGCGGTTGCCCATCGAGAGTTACTTCGGCTTCGTGGCAGCGCGAAATCGCGTGCCGATCGCCTACGGCGGCGGCTGGGTGCTGTTCGACCGCTGTGAGATCGGCGTTAACATCTTCGACGAATTTCGAGGCGGCGAATCGGCCTACGCATTCGCGCAGGTGCTTCGCGTCTATCGGCAGTTATTCAAATCCACGCGGTTCTACGTCGATCCGTTTCAGTTCGGTGCCGACAACCCGGAAGCCATCCGCTCTGGCGCGTTCTGGTTCTACCATCGCCTCGGGTTTCGGCCGACCGATGCCGCGCTGCAACGCCTGGCCGCCGAGGAATCGCAGCGCATCGCCGTCCAGCGCGGCTACCGCTCGCCCCCTGCCGTGTTGCGGCGGTTTGCCAAGGGGAAACTGCTGCTCGATCTGAACCGGCCCGCGGAAGACGGCATGTCCTCCGGTGCGATTGCGAAACATGCGCCGCGCGGCGACGTGTCGCACAATCTCGATTTGACGGCATTGAGCCTGGCGACAACAAAGTGGATTGGCGATCGGTACGAAGGCGTGAAGTCCAAGCCGCTTGAAAAGCATTGCGCGAGCGTCTGGCGCATCCTGGGCATTCGTTCGACGCGCGGCTGGTCAGGATTCGAGGGCGTATGGTTTGGCCGTCTCGTTCGCCTCCTATGGCCGATCGCCCCGGAATTGCGCTGCTGGCCGCTCACAGTGCGGCGCGCGATCGCCGACGCATTTCGCGCCAAGGGCGGCATAAAGGAGCGAGTCTATGCGCGTCGCCTCGCCGCGATCCCGCAACTCCGCGATGCATGGATGCGCCTGGCTGCAACCGCGCCGAAGCCGGACCGTCCATTGGGGCGGCGAAACGAATCGCCATGAAGTGAATCAGATGATCGCACCAAGCCGATACGCACCGTGTCATTCACTCGCCCCGGCGCGCCGAACGGGCTCGAATGCTCGCTGGTTCAATTGTCGGCCTAGATGAACGCGAAAATCAGATCCAGAATCGCGAAGATCAGCTCCAGGATCAGGTAGAAAATGTCCACGCGCGTTGCTCCTGTTCCGCGAGGTCCAAACGCAGGCAGTCCTCTCTATTCTAGGGAGGTTGCGCGCACGTACCCGGCGCTACATTAGACCCATGAGAATGGCCGGGGTTAGGGCAACGAAACGCCGCGACGTTTGCTGCAAAGCTCAATGGCAAGCCGAATAGCGGACTTCATCGAGCCGGGGTCCGCTTGGTTCTTGCCGGCGATATCAAAGGCCGTGCCGTGATCGACGCTGGTGCGAATGATAGGCAATCCGAGTGTTAAATTAACTGCCTCATGAAAAGCAAGCAGTTTGACCGGAATCAGCGCCTGGTCGTGATACATGGCCACCACGCCGTCGAATTCGCCGTGCACCGCACGGTGAAAAAGCGTGTCAGCCGGCAAAGGCCCCTGGGCGTCGATGTCGTGTGCGCGGGCCATTTCAATGGCCGGTTCGATGACGCGCGATTCCTCGTCGCCGAAAAGCCCGTTCTCGCCGGCGTGCGGATTCAGACCCGCCACGGCGATGCGCGGCCGGGCAATGCCGAACCAATCCCGCAATGCAGCGTGCAACAAGTCAATAGGTTGAAAAACGAGGCCGATCGTGAAGTGATGTCGCAGTTCAAACAGCGGCTCATGAATGCTTGCCAGGGCCACGCGCAACGGACCGCCGACAAACATCATGGTGATTCGCCGTGTGTGGAACCGTGCGCCCAGCAACTCGGTGTGCCCCGGATACGGCACACCCGCCATCTTCCATGCCGTTTTGTGAATCGGCCCGGTCACAATGGCATCAAGCAAACCTTTCTGGCAATCCGTAACGGCCTCATCAATGAAACGGATCGACGCCCGCCCCGCTTCGACTGATGGTCTACGCAGCGGTCGCGCGTCGACGTTGCAATCGTCGAAATCGGCGATGAGAACGGAAATCTCTTCCGTGGCGCCGCCCAAGGGAGAAGTTAGCGTTCCATCATTCAGACCGTTCCAACCGCTTGCTGTGCGTGGCACGCCTCCAGCTACCGGATGCGAATCGGCCGACAACACCCGGCGTGCGTCGTCCAGTGAGCCTTGAAGCCAATAGGGACGCGTTTCCGCCAGATCCGCTGCATACGTCAGGTGTTCCGCCGTGCCGTACAGGACAAACCTGGCTCGTTCGCGAAGCGAGTGATCGGCCAGTGCTTTGACAATGCACTCGGCGCCAATCCCCGCCGGGTCGCCCATGGTGATCCCAATGGTAGGCAGTTTCTGTCGCGGTTGCGTATCGCCATTCATGACGCAGGAAGTGTAGCCGCCGCGCCGTAGCGTGGCGAATCGGTCCACGAGAAGCAACGAGGGATACTCCCGGCGAAATGCGCGGGGCGATCCGAGGCCCGTCGCGGACTATTTCGTGATCTCCGGCATGATCGCCTTCATCTGGTGAATCACCGTTCGCGCGATGATGTCGGTCTCGAGGTTGACCTTCGCACCGAGCTGCTTCGTTCCGATGGTTGTGCGCTCAAGCGTTGTTGGGATCAGCGCAACGCTGAACTCGTCGCCGCGCACGTCCGCGATGGTGAGCGATATCCCGTCAATCGCAATCGAGCCTTTGGGGACGATGCACGGTAACGCCTCACCGCCGACGCGAACCCACCATTTTGATTCAGCGGCAGACGATTCCACGCGAGAAACAACGCCGACCGCATCAACGTGCCCCTGCACGAAATGTCCATCAACGCGGTCTCCAACACGCAGGGATTTCTGAAGATTCACACGACTGCCCGCGCGAAGCTCGCCCAGCGTGGACCGGCGCAGCGTCTCGGCCACGACATCAAACCAAGCAGAGTCGCCATCGGTTCTCGTGACCGTCAAACAAACGCCGTCGATGGCGACGCTCGCTCCGGGCATCACATCGGCCCAGTATCGCCTCGCGCGGATTGAGAGCGCGACCCCGCCCGGCACACTCTCCACCGCGCCGACCTCTCCAACGCCATCGATGATTCCGGAAAACACGCGTGCGCCCCTCACAACCCATGGCTCGTATCAACCGGCAAGGAATCGGTCACAAGAGCTTCTACAAGATTCTAATCCATTCGCAAAGGATCAATCCATTTGAGCCTTCATGAAAAAAGGCCCCGGGCGACGGGTCGCCGAGGGCCTTGGGTGAACTGTTTAGATGAGTCAGAGCACTTCAGCCGTTGTCGTTCTCATTCTCGTTCTCATTCTCGTTCTCATTCTCGTTCTCATTCTCGTTCCCGTTGGAGTTCCCGTTGGAATTACCGTTGGAGTTCCTGTTGGAGTTGCCATTGGAATTACCACCGGTCGCACCGGTGAAAACCTGATCGAAAATGTTTTCGATGTCATCCCGAGTCGCGGTTTCCGGGTCGAATTGGCTGCTGGTGCCTTCGAAAGCCGCAGCCAATGCTGCCAAGCCTTGCATCGTCGATGGATCCTGTTCAAGAAGATTCAGAATCTCCTCAAGGCACTGCGCCTGATTCAACTCCAGAAAGGTCGCGACGGCCTTCGCCTGCGCGGGGGTCATGACGTCAATCGTGATCGGCGGAGTCTGTGACGCAAGGAAGTCCCGCGCTGACGTGTTCAACGCCAGGATTTCATTGGCCGTCAGGTAGCCCGCGTTGCAGTCGCCCAGCTTCAGCAGCGCATTGAACGCATCGCAACCTGCGACGACTCCAATCAACAAACCGCAGGAAACGAGCGAATGAACCCATTTACTTCTCGACGACATGTTGGGATACTCCTTTTGTTGCAGGCCGTGCGAGGCCGAAAGCTTGCGAGACTATTGTGGCACGCTTCGCCGCACAAGTCAAGGAATCGTGAAGCTAAGCAGATAATTCACCAAGCGATCCCCTTCGGGAGTCATCGGCGCGCCGATCGCGGTGCGGACAGCCTCTCTGCGTTCATCCAACGTAAGACGTTCATCGCGCTGAATCGCACGAAGATCCTCAAAGTCAAAGTCAGGAAACGCGTTCGGAAGCGCCGGCTGGATGCGCTCAAAGCCACACCCCCACCACCCGGGCGCCGCCAACACCAGACCAATTCCCACACACCAGTTTCGAACTCGGCGGATCTTGTGCATTCGGAAGGCTCGTTTGGCGAGAGTCCACACGCATACTAGCATCGTCGATCTGTCCATCCACCCTTTAGGGTTGACCGATGGCATCCGAATCGCATGATCTTTTCGGCAGTTTTCGCCTCCTGACGCCGAAGCTCCGGAACCTATAATCGCCTGTTGCCGGAAAACCCGTGGCACACGAGACTATATCTTGCATTACCTGGTTGACGCACGGGCGGAAGATTTCCATGGAAAATTTAATGGGTTGGTCAGGCTTGCCTGGGTTCGCGGATTGCGGTTTTGCCCGGCGATGCAACAGGCACCTGCGCACCACCGCCATCTTGGGGTGCGCCATTTTTGCCGCCCTGCCCCCGTACAATAAAAGTGCCGGCGGCGTGTACGCCCAGCACAAGGCCGATCCGCAATCGGCAGCCAGCGTGACCGAAGGAGCCGTAGCGGGCGCCGCGGCTGCGGAGCGACGTTTGCGGGAGCATCTATCGGCTGCCCATCGGATATTAACCATCGAGATCGCCCCGGCCCTGTCTCGCGAACTCTGCGAAGATCGTTCAAGACGAGACGAGTTGGGCCGGATTGCTCGCATGGCGGAACAACACCTCGTTGAGGCAAGGCAGGAGCTGGCGAAACTGGCGGACTCCGATTCGCGAGACGCACTCGAAGCCGAAGTGGATCAGCTCGCAAGCTTTGCGGCTCTCTTTGCGTCACTGGGCAGCCTGACGGACGATCCCGCCACGCAAAGCCGGGTGGTCGCTGCATGCGGGGAGTTGGCCGCATGGTTTGACTTTGATGACAAAAGTATTGTTGAATCCGCCAAGCTCTGGCAAGGCGCGGCCTATCGGCGGGTCGGCCGATCGGATCGCGCGTTGCAGGTCTTGCGGCCCGTGCTGGCGGAGCCGGCTTCACCGGTGATCGGTTATTGGGCACGGCTTGAGCGCGCCCGCGCGCTGGGAGACGAGAAGCGATTCGCTGCGGGGATCGCGCTCTGTCTTCGGCTCGAAACCCTCGCTTCAACCTGGTTCAAGGACGAGTCGGAAGAGCAGGTTGCCGCGCGGCGTACCGCTCGACAGGTTCGCGCGGCCCTCTTGAACCAGTGGGCGAAACAATTGAAAAAGCAGGGGCGCGACCGCGCCGCGGCGGCCGCGGAGACCAAAGCAAGGGAACTGGCCGAAGAGCTGGTACGAGTGCCGGAACCGACGCGGTTTCTGAAACTCGTAACGGCAATCGACTCGACGCAGGAAGGCGAGGCCGGCAAGTCGAAGGAACCTGCCGAGGACTCACCCGCTCCGTCGGATGACGATGCAGCAGGCGACCCCGAAGATTCCGAGCCATTTGACGATTCCGAAGAAAACCCGCAGGAGGACGACACCGGCACATGACCGACGTTGGCCGAAGTTGGCACAAGACGCCCGCAGCGGGGCTCCGAATCAAGGCGCGGCAGCCTTGCCCACTGATGAGGCGGGTTTGCGTTTGAGCAACTGCTTCACACGAAAGTCATCGATCACCGCCCCATCGTGCGCCGCGACCCAGACCCCAGCCAGCATCGCGCCGCCTTCGAGCAAGCGATCCTCGATGAACTTCCGCCCCGGCTCTTTCCGGAGATCCCCGGACTTTTCCAGCTTGTACAGCGGCTCGACCAGCGCGTGGGTTTGTCCTAAATAAACTGCAATATCCTTCCAGTAGTCCGTCGCGGAAACCGGCCGCGGCGCCTTGGCCCGGGGAAGTAGCGATTCGGTCGTGATTCCGTGCAGATCGATCACGCCGCCATCAATGAAAGCGTGGAACTGCTTGCTGGTCGTATACCCATTGGGGTTCGGGCCGATCCAGCCGTTGTGATGATCCGTGAGATGAAGCGGTTGGGCGCCATCGCCGACAAAATGGCTTAACAGCCCCATGTGGAGCACGACGTTGTCGCGTGCGAAGCGCATCTCCTCGTCGCTCACGTACTCGGCGTGTTTTTCGTACGTTTTCAGCGTCGTCCAGCTTGCGGCGATCTTCCATTGCAATTCGGCGATGGACCACGGAAGGAGACCTGGCGTACCTCTTGTGTAATCGTCGTCCTTCTCCGGTTTGGGAAACCGATCGGGATGATTGGCACGGACCGTCGCAAGCAGATCGGTGTATTGCCGCCGAAATCGGGGCAACCTGTCCAGCGCCAGTCCATACGGCTCCAGCGCCTCCACGTCGAGATAATGGTCCGGCTTGTTGATGTGGTCGAGGTCCGGGTTGCGCTGTCCGCGCCAGCGATCCGGCTCCGCCGACAAATATGCCAATCGCGCACGGACTTCCGGAGTGCGCAGCCACCCGGGCATCGAGGTCGGAAGCTTTTCGTGTGCGAGGACGGTGATCGTCGCGTGGCCGTTCTCATCCCATGCGGACGCAGAGGATATCACTGATGCCGGCAACAAAACGACCAGGCAGGACGCGATCTTCATTCGATAGCCATTCATGGAGAACACCCTTCGCTGTCTGAAATGTGCGACAACCAGGCATTGTAGTTGGAACTCCAAGTCAGCGCAGCCGGGTGGACCCGGTCAGCGTCGAAACATCGCCGGCAAAGGTTCGACAGGCCGACTCGACCGCACTCGGCCAATCGTCCGCACACGCTGCCCGATGTGCTACCTCTCGGTAGGCGAATATGACCGATCGCCCCGCCGCGATCAGAGCGCCACGACCGGACGTGTCGAAATACGGCGCAAAGTCGGCTGCCTGCCCGCCCTGCGCGCCGTAACCCGGCACGAGAAAAATCGACGCAGGCATCCGCGCACGAAGCCTCGCTGCATCATACTTGTCACGCGTTGCCACGACGGCGCCGATCGCGGAGTAACCGAGTTCCCCAAGCAATGCCGGCTCGCGGCTCCAGGCGTCAACCTGCGCCGCCACAGCTTCGTGAACCTTGCGGCCATCGGCGAGCGCGACATCCTGAATGGTCGCCGCGGAAGGATTGGACGTGCGCACCAATACGAAAACGCCTCGTCCATGTGCGCGGGCCGCATCGATGAAAGGCTTCACGCCGTCCAGCCCGAAGTATCCATTGACCGTCACGGCGTCCGCATGCACACTGAATGAAGGCGCTTCTGGAGCAAGCCGGATCGCCTCTGCGGACGCCCCCCACTCCCCCAAACAAGCACGGGCGTACATCTCCGCCGTGTGCCCGACATCGCCTCGCTTACAATCCGCGATCGTGATGAGACCGCATTGCCTGGCGTAGCCGATCAACTCATCAAAGAGCGCCACGCCTGCCGAATGGTAGCGTTCGAAATAGGCGCTATTGATCTTTACTGCCGGCACGATCGGCGCGATGACCTCAATGATTCGACGTGAGAACGCCCGAATGCCGGCGAGAACCGCCTGCGCATCGCCCAACGCCGCGCCGCGCGTAAGCGGTTCGGGCAGCAACTCCCAGACCGGATCGAGCGCCACGACAGCCGGCGCGCGCCGGGCCTCTATCGCCGTGAGGAGCCGATCCGCAAACCCAACTGCCATGGTTTGAATCAGTCTTTCTTGATGGTGGTCGTGCGCGTGGATTCGCCGGCCGGACGACCCTGCGGGGTTTCGTCGATACCGGGAGCCGCGCCCTCCCACTCGCCGGTCTTCGCGTCGATCCACTCTTTCCGTGTGACGCGTCCGTCGTTGTCGAAGTAAATCACGACCGAAAGGTGCTTGTCCTCTCGCTCGTACTCCCATTGATCACCGCGATTGATGTAGTCCTTGCCGAGCGTCAGTTCCACCTCGGTCTTGTCGGACGCGCCTTCGCGGATCGTGTCGTAGTTCTGACGTGTCAACTTGTCAGGCGCGCAACCGAGAATCAGTGTTCCCGCGATCACGATCGCAAGCCCCATCATTGCCGGTTTCATGGTCATGCTCCTTGCTGACGACTCATGGCATTCCGCTGTCAGGTTCAATGGCCTGATGCCGCGCGAGGCGGGCTCATCGGCCGCTGCCGGTCAATGCGTCGAGAATCTCCTCCCGGTGCACGGCGAACTCAAACGTGTACTCGTCGAACAACCGTTCGCTGCCGGGCGATTGGAACGTCGCCACGAGCACATACTTCTGTTGCGGCGCCAGGGGTTGACCTTCCCAACTCAACTGGAACTCATACGTCGTCGTGACGCGTTCCCAGAATTGCTTCTGCTGATCGATGTTGACAACCGGCTGGGTCCAACTGCGGATCAGCGGACCCTTGTGCGTTCCGATCGCCGGGCGATAGGCGTACAACTCGAACATGAACGTGCCATAGGCTTTGACCGGATCGCCCGCGCCGTCCAGGGTGCGCAGCGACACGCCGATTCCATCGGGCACGGCGTCGCTGTCGAAACTGCGAGGCTTGGTGAATGGAAGTATTTTCAAACTGCGCGGGCTGTAGTACTGAATCAACTCGTCCCCGGACGGACCGTCTGCGGATTCGCCGATCGCGCCACGATGACACGCCGGCGACATCAGGCCTGCCAGCAACAGAAACATTCCCAGACGCCGCACCGATCCATGTCGCGTTTGCATGAAGACCATCCCTGATGACCGGGCAACCGCCCCGTCCAGCGCGATTATACCCATCCAATCGAGCCTGCAAAGCAGGGCCATTCTTCCAGCCGGGACGAAACAATCTACCCACCGCCCTGTTGCTTCAATCGCTCCAGGGCCGCGACGGCCTTCTCGAAACCGGGCTTGAGTTCGAGCACGCGCCGGTAAGCCGCTTCGGCCTCACGCGGTCGATTGAGCATCAGAAACGTGTTGGCCAGATTGAAGTGCGCCTGATAGGCCTTGGGGTCGCATCGCAAAGCCCGCACGTAGCTCTGCATCGCGTCTTCGTAGCGTTTCATGTCGAAGAAGCACACGCCGAGATTGTAGTGAAGCGTATACTGCCAAGGGGCCAGGTCAATCGCCTTTTGATAAGCGGCCACTGATTCCTGATGCCGCTTGGCCTTGTAATAAGCTCGCCCGAGGTTCTCCAGATAGCGCCAGCTCTTGGGTTCCAGCTCGACGGCTCGCTCATAAAGCGGCACGGCCTCCGCGTATTGTTCGCGTGTGAGGTACTCCGTCGCCAGCGCGGAGAGCGCCCGCGCGTTGTCGGGCCGCTGCTGAACGGTAATGGACCAGAGGTGCAGCGCATCGTGGTAGTCGGCATTTCGAGCGTGCGTGCGCGATGCAAGCGCGGCGACGGCAAGCAAGCACACCGCGACACCGATCGGGCGTCGCGCCGCGGAGGGCAATCGCGAGAGGAGCCAAAAAGCCGTGAGGACGATTCCGAGGATGACCGCCGCCAACGGAACGTACATCCGATGCTCAAAGCAGAGGTCGTTAATCGGTACGAAGCTGGAGGTCGGCGCGAGGATGATGAGAAAGGACGCGGGCAACAGGGACCACGCCCTGCGACGACACACGCCCCATGCGGTGAGCAATCCCGCAGCCGTCAGAACGAAGAACGGAAACCCATACTGTGATAATGAAGTCGCCACAGGCCAGGCATAATCCAGCACGAGCGTTCGAGGCCATAATGCTAAACCCAAGTAATGCAGGATTACTCCCGGCTGGGTCCGGAAATAGCCAATCGAGGATATTTCGTTCAAGCCGAAACCCACGGATTCGGAGCGCGGGCCGCCAGCCATGAGCGCCGCCAGAATGAACCAGCCGGCCGTCAGCCCCAGATAGAGGCTCCATCGCTTCAGCAGGGCGAAACGATACGAGCGCGCGAACAACAGCGCGTCAATAAGAAGCACCGTAACCGGCGCAGAGGCCATGACTTCCTTCGAGCCCATTCCCAACGCGCAGGCCAACACCGCGGCAACCGTCCAGACGGAAAACCGGCCGTGCTGCATCGCGCGGATCGAGCAATAGAGCGTAACCAGATAAAACAGACCGACGAGCGATTCGCTTCGCTGGATGATGTAGGTGACCGCCTGTGTTTGCAGCGGATGCACAACCCATAGTCCGGCCGTCGCGAGCGCCAGCGCCCCTGCATGGAGGGCAAATCGATCCCGCAGGGCCGGCGATTGCATCGCACGATGCACAACGCCGAACAGCGCCAGGGCAGCGAGCAGGTGGATTGCAAGATTCACCATGTGGTATCCGCGGACGTCTAGCTCAAACAAGGCGTAGGTCAGTGCAAAGGTAGCCGCTGTGATCGGCCGGCCGGCCAACGACGATTGCGGCGGCGCCGCGAAAGCCGTTCGCAACGATCGTATATAGCTATTTTGCTGAATAGCGTGAAAATCGTCGTAGATGAAGACGCCCTGAAAGCTGTTGGAATACGCTAATGCGCCGATCAAACCAATCGCAAGCGGCGCGGCGATGCGCTGCCAAGTCGGCATGACGGAGGGTTCGGCCGGGGCCGCGGGCGATGAAGAGGCGGATGCACGGCGGGACCGGGGCATCGCGTCACACCATGCTGGAGTGTTTCTCGAATCGAAGTTTGCCGACCGGCTGGTCGACCGGCATCGGGTAGCGGCCGCTGAAACAAGCGGTGCAGTAGTGGCCCGGGGCGTGCTTCGCACAAGACAACATGCCGTCCAGTGATAGATAGGAAAGTGAATCCACTTCGAGGTACTGGCGAATCTGCTCGATCTCGCGATCCGTAGCGATCAATTCTCGCTGATCAGGGAAGTCGATGCCGTAATAGCACGGATGGCGAATCGGCGGGCTGGCGACGCGCAGGTGAATCGCCTTGGCCCCGGCCCGGCGAAGCGCTCCCATTTTGCCGCGCGTCGTCGTGCCGCGCACCACGGAGTCTTCAACCACGACGAGCCGTTTATCGCGGACGGCTTCGCGGATCACGTTCAGCTTCATACGAACCGCGAGATCGCGCATCGGCTGCGTCGGCATGATGAAGCTGCGGCCGGAGTAGTGGCTGGTCGTGAAGCCGCGACCGCGGCTGATACCGCTTTCATCGCTGTAACCGATGGCCGCGCAGCGGGCGCAATTGGGCACGGGGATCACCAAGTCGGCATCGGCCGGCGCCTCGCGTGCCAGTTGCCGCCCAAGCGCGACGCGATACGCATGAACATTCTGCCCGAAGATATCGCTGGACGGGTCGGCGAAATAGACGTACTCGAAGATGCAATGGGCCGGGCGAATCGCTCCCGTGTCGACGAAGAAGCGACTTGTGAGTCCGGCGTCATTCAGCGTGACGATCTCTCCCGGCGCGACGTCGCGGACGTACTCGGCGTCGACCATGTCCAGCGCGCACGTTTCGCTTGCGATCACCCAGGCCCCGTCGGGCAGCCGGCCGATGCACATCGGGCGCACGCCGAAAGGATCGCGCGCCGCCTCAATCCGATCTGCAAAGATGAAGAGCAGGCAATACGCGCCGTTCAACTGCCGCAGCACGCTGGCCAGCGGGTCGTCCGCGTGCGCGTGCGCCGGGTCGGCAAGCATGTGAAGAATGACCTCGGTGTCGCTCGTGGTCTGAAAGATGGCGCCCTGGCCTTCGTATTGCCGTCGCAGCGCTGCGGCGTTGATGAGATTGCCATTGTGTGCCACGGCGACCTGGCCGGAGGCACACGTCACCAGCAGCGGCTGGCAGTTCGCGTCGTTGCAGGAGCCGGTCGTCGAATAGCGGACATGGCCGACGGCGGCGTCTCCGCGAAGTCGCGCAATAGCCGCCTCATCAAAAACGCGCGTAACAAGCCCCTGCCCGGCGTGCCGGTCGATTCGTCCCTCGCGCAGCGAACAAATCCCCGCCGCTTCCTGGCCGCGATGTTGTTGAGCGTAAATCCCGAGGTAGGTGAGCGCTGCGGCATCGGGATGGCCCCAGACCGCGAAGAGGCCGCAGTGATGCCGAATCTCGGGCATCGAGGATTGTCGGGACGTGGCCCGCGGATCGGATAGGATCGGCAACGGCTGTCGCGGCACCGCTTGCTCCATGCACGAGACCGGCGGCATTCGCCGCCGGCCCGTGCATGGAAGAATAATCGATTGGATGCGCCTGGTCAAAATCAACCGGGCCTTGTTGCAATTGAGCGTGAACAGCCGGTCACGGTTTCTTCAAACCAGCCGCAGTAGAGCCGTTCTTCTTCTTCCAGCCGTCGTCGTACCAGCCGTACCCGTCTTCGTAGTAGTACCCGTCCTCGTAGTACCCGCTGTCGTAGTAACCTTCGTCATAATAGACTTCTTCGTCGCTCCAGAAGTCCCAGCCGCCGAAGTCATACCCGCCAAAATCGAGGAACCCCAGGCCGACCGAGACATCGGTATAATTCCCGCCTCGATATCCCCGGCGGCAGCCCGAAGCCGGCCACACAACCGCCAACAGCGCCAACGTCAGTACGACCTTTGTTACCCACTTGCGAGCGTTCATGGTTGACTCCCTTCTCTCTTCCCAGGCTTGGCCTCGTCGCGCGCAGGTCAGCCCGGTCGCCGTGGCCGGCGGATGGTTTTTTCCTCCCAGCCTGCGGCCGGGATTTTTTCGGGTTCGGATTGAAGTTCGATCAGGAGTCTGCCTGGGGCAATCGGCCCCAGCATCCTGCTCGAACGATGCATTAGACACTGGCCGGTTCGCGGCGTTAGTTTTGCAATACCCGTCCGACAATATTCGCGAACCGCGGCTCAATCCCTTTCTTGAGTACAAGCATGCGCCAGCCCCCGGTCGGCCCGCACGCGGTTATAATGAACGATGCGACAAGCATTTAGGAAGCGAAGACCACGGAAGCCCAACCCATGTTCGGCCGCCTTGCTAATGATCGAATTCGCAGTGCGACGCAGGCTCTCGATGAAGGTCGGCTGGACGATGCGGTTCGACTGCTTTCCAGACACAAAGGCCGTCCGCCTGCCGAAGCCGAATCTTTGCTCGCTCGACTTGCGGAAGCCCTGATGACCCGCGGCCAGGAGCACCTGCTCTCGCGTCGATTCACGGAGGCCATATCGGATTTCGATCATGCAGCGTCGTGCGGCGTCGACGAAGCACGAGTCGAACCGTGGCGCGCACGCGCCCGGTCGGCCATGAAAGAGGCCCATGCAGCCGATGAACAGGCTCGAGTCGCTGCAGCCGAAGCGCTGGCAACCGAATTGTTGCCCAAGGCGCTGGAAGCGTTTCTCAACGGCCGCCTGGCGCAGGCCCGGTCGCTCGTTCAACAAGTTGCCGGGGCTGCTCACATGAACGCAGAACGATCTACGCTCGAATCCGCCTTGCATTTGGCGCAGCAGGCAAGTCAGGCATTGCATAACGACCGGTTCGCCGAAGCGCGTGTGCTGGTCGGCCGGATCACGCAGCTGGGGCTTGCCGCCGACTGGCTCACAGATTGTCAGGCACGCCTCGATTCGTTGCAGGAATGCCGACAGTCCTTGCTAAGCGGCCCGCTTGGCCTGATCTCTGACGGGCGGATGCCGGCGGGAATCACCATGACGCCCGACGACGCGCCGCGCCACCCCATGCACGCGACAGCGGCCGCGCCGGGCGCGGCGCCCCCCGTGCATCCCGCAGCGAATAGCCTTCTGATCGAATCACCGGGCAACGGCCTGCCACGCCGGCTCGTGCTGCGCATCGATGGGGTGGGTACGTTTCTGTTGCTTCGAGGCGACCGCGTAACCATCGGCCGCGCCGGGCCGGGGGCCACGGCGGATCTTGAGTTGTTTGCCGATTTGTCCGAACGGCAGGCGCAGATCATTCGCTCGGGCGAAGATTATTTCATTGCCGGCGTTCACGGAGTGGAATTGGCCGGTCGAAAGGTCGAACACGCATTGCTGCAACACGATGACCGTATCCGACTGGGTTCGCGGGTGAAGTTGCGCTACCTGCGCCCCAGCTCCAAGAGCGTTACCAGCTTGCTCGACCTGGGAGAAGGCATTCGCACAACGTGCGAGTCTCGCCGCGTCGTGCTCTGGGGCGGGCCTCTGATCATGGCGCCCTCGCGCGATGCGCACGTTGTGCTCCCCGGTGGCACGGGCGGCGTGGTTCTGCTGGAGCGGGATGGGCAGATCCTTGCGAAGCCGATGTCCGGCCATGAAACACCGCGAACGATTGCCCTCGGATCACCGTTAGTCATCGGAGACCTTCGGTTGAGCATGGCCGCGTTGGATCGCTCGGTTTCGCCGGGACGAGTGGTGGGTTGAGACACGGTTGCTGCGACACGCGCCGCCCGTGAAGGATCGCACGTCATGGCCTTTGCATTCAGTCAGGGTGATCGACCGCTGCCGGGATACACAATCCTGCGCGGGGTCGGCCGCGGCGGCTTCGGCGAGGTCTATTACGCCACGAGCGACGGCGGCAAGGAAGTCGCGCTGAAGTACCTGCGCGAGAACCCGGCCGTGGAGCTGCGCGGCGTCCAGCACTGCCTGAATCTCAAAAGCCCCTACCTCGTCGGGATTCACGACATTCGTCAGAACACAGACGGCGATTACTTCGTCGTGATGGAATTCGTCAACGGTCCATCGCTGCGCGATTTGCTGAACGACGCCCCCAGTGGCCTGGGGCCGCAGAAGGCCGCCTACCTGACGCGGGAAATCGGAAAGGGCCTGGCGTATCTGCATGACCGCGGCATCGTTCATCGCGATCTCAAGCCCGGCAACATCTTCTACGAAGACGGCTTCGTTAAAATCGGCGACTACGGTCTGGCGAAGATGATGGCCGCCAGCCAGCATTCCGGTCAGACCGTTTCGGTCGGCACCGTGCACTATATGGCGCCGGAGGTCGGCAGCGGCAACTACGATCGCACGATTGATATCTACGCGCTCGGCGTCATGTTGTACGAGATGCTCCTGGGCCGCGTGCCGTTCGCCGGGGCCACGATGGGAGAAGTGCTGATGAAGCACCTCACTGCGCAGCCCGCAGTCGACGATCTTCCTGCCCCATTCCCTGATGTCATTCGTAAGGCACTCGCCAAGGACCCCAAGGACCGCTACCAGACCGTCGGGGAATTGATCGCCGATCTGTTCAGCGTCGCCTCGCTTGATGAATCCGTCGCCGCGTTTGAACCGGCCAGTCTTTCGCAGGCCGCGCGCCGCGTCGCGCAGGACATCAACGCAACCCTGTCCGCATCGCCCCGGCCCGGCGGCGTCGCCGTCGTCGGTGCAGGCAGCAGCAACGTCGGCGGACCCTTGCCGCCGCCCATCATTCCCCGCACCGGGCGCACGTCCGATCGCTTTGGCGAGTCGCCGAAGGTTGGCAGCCGCCTGCCGCGCCTCGCGGAGCGGTTGACGGGCCGGCTCATCGGCAACGCCGCGCGGAAATACATCGACCACACAGCGCCGCGCGGCAGCCCGGTCGAGAAGCTCGTTGTCGCCCTATTGATCGCGTGCGGCCTTTCGATCGGCATCAGCTTCGTCACGC
Source organism: Planctomycetia bacterium (assembly GCA_015200345.1). NCBI lineage: Bacteria > Pseudomonadati > Planctomycetota > Planctomycetia > Planctomycetia bacterium. The sequence continues at coordinate 387,325 of CP054187.1, forward strand.
CGGAACGAGGCGGTTCGCAGGTCGTCGCTTCAACGATCATCTTCACGGAGATGCTCGCCGTCGTTCAGGGTGTCTGGCTGGGCACATGGCTCGGTTATGGTCGCCTCAACGCACAAGGAGCATTTATCCCCCGCGTGCTGATGGCAGCGTTCGCGTGGATCGCCATGATGGGCAACAGCGCGATGTGGGGCGGGCTGGACAACTGGGCGCGGGCCATGGTGCCGGTCATGCTCTTTTGTGACTGGGACGGGCGGCTCTACGTCGGCCGGCGCGGCGTGGTGTCACTCGGCTCGGCCTTCTATGCCGGCATCTGCGGCCTGATCTGCGGCGCGATCTTCACGAACCACGACGCAGCGACGATCGGCGGCATCGCGGCGGCGGCCTCGCTCACGCTTCAGGCGGTCGCTGGCATGTTTCCAATGTCCCAGGGTGAAGTGATTCCGGCAGCCATCGCGGGATCAAACTCCTACGCGCAGGAGGGATTGGAAACCGCGTCCGAAGCGCCAGTTGCCGGTGCGAACGATTCACTCCGCCCCTTTGTCGCCGTGGAAATGGGGACCGGCGATGACGGCGGCAGCAAGAACCGCCGTGCCACATGGAAGATCGGCGGCGACGATCCGAACGCGGCGCCGTTGCAACATGAGTCTGCCGTGGAAGAACATCGGGCATCGCAGATTCCGCGGAGCAGCGGAGTCCGCGCCCTGTGGCTTCTCTGTGCGGGAGTCCTGCAATGCACGGCAATTCTCTGTTTCGCCGCGCAGGCCTTCATGCCCGAGATGAGAGGCGATGACCAGGCGATTTCCGTCCTCTGCGGCATCGTCGCGGAGAACGGTTTCCTCTTCGCACTGACTCGCGCCCTTCGAAAGTATCGCATCGGCCTTTGGCGCGGCGTCATCCGACCCGGCATCTTTTTCCTCGGCACAGCCACCGCTTCATCGGCCGGTGCGGCCATGGGATTGCTCAAGCTCGACGGCGAATCGCAATTCATCGCTCTGGGCTTTTTGCTCTTTGGCGCCATGATCTCGCTCTTTGTCTGGTTTATCCCGTCGCCGCCGCCGCTGACCGCCGCGCCGCCCCAGACGCGCGATGAGGCATTCCGCCGGAATCGACTCGCCAGCCGGCTCAAGTTCGCCGGCGTCGCAGGACTGGTCCTGACCGGCGTCCTCCTGACGATCTTCGGAATCACGCTTAGCGGCAACGACATGGAAGACATCGCCCCGCCGACCTGCATCCCGCTCGGAATAGGCTCGGTCGGCATGATTGTCGCGGGATTCTGGAAGGGCCGCGATCGACGTGAGCCGGCGCAGAAGATCGAACTTCCCATCAAGCGCGTCTTTGACGTTGATTCATCCGTGCCGCTCTCGTCCATCATGGAACGCCACATGGCGCTGCTGGGGTATCAGCTTGAGAACCGCTCCGAACTGCTCTGGTGCTTTGCGCGCGGCCAGTGGATGTCGCATCTTTGGCAATCCGACATTCAGAAATGGAAGACGCGCGTCAACATCGCAGCCTACCGGCTGGACAACGGAGACCACCGCGTCACTTGCCGGCTTGACCTCGAAGCCGACTTCAACCAGCCCAGCCAGAAGATGCTCACCCTCCTCAAGGACGAGTTGGTCGACTTGCAGCGGATCCTCAATGGGCGCGACGCGATCTCGCCCTTCGGGGTGGAGGCGCGCGCATGAGCCGCCCTCAAAGAAAAAGCTGGGTGCATACCGCCCTCATCGCCACAGCCGGCGCGGTGACCATGTTGTCCGTCAGCGCTGTCCTGCTTAGCGGCTATCAGGCGGCCGGCGAAAGACAGAGAGCCGAAGACCTGCGGCGAAAGGCCTTGTCCATTCGTGCTGAATACGAGTCGCTCCAGCGCGGCGTGAAGTCATCGGTCGACCTGTCGAGCGATACAGATCATCTTGATGCGAACAAGAATATTGAATCGGTGAACGTACCGATCGATGAAACCGAGCTGGTGGTTAACGTCGGGAGCGTCCCTGACGTTGCAGCGAAGTCCCCCGCAGCACCGAAACCGCCTCGCCAGCCGGAAAGCCGCGTCGCCGCGCAGGTCAATGCCTTCGGCGCCCTGGCGCTGGTCATGCTGGCGCTGCTCGGCGCCGCCCTCGCGATGGGGTTGTTTCATGCCGACCCGTCGACGAAGAACTGGATCGGCGCGATGACCCTCGCGTCCCTCATCGGCCTGGCGTTGGCCTGGCGCGGCGTCATCCCGCCGAACTACGTCGGTCGTTCGGCAATCATTGCGTTGTTTGTATTGATGGCATATGGATTCATCGACGCACGGCGGCGCGGGCGTTATACTTGGCCCGTCCGGATCGGCGTGGTGGCGGCGTTCATCGCGGTCTGCTGCGTGCTGTCGTGGTATGGTCGAGCCGTCTAGGCGCCGCCCGGAGACGTCGCGAATGTTGCTTCCAGTTCGAAGCGCTGCGACGACGTTTCGCCCCATTCTAATCCGGGATCGCTTGCCTTGGAAAAAGACTCCGACGCCGATGCCTTTCTCGTCGCCGCCATTCGCTCCGGCGATCAGCGTGCCTGGAAGCAACTCATTGATCGATACTCCGGCCGACTGTTGGCCTTCGCGCGCACGCGGTTGCGCGGCGTCGGCGAGGCGGAGGACGCGCTTCAGGAAACGTTTCTCGGGTTTCTGACGAGCCTGCCCCACTACGACCCCGAGCGTTCGCTCGAAACCTATCTCTTCGCCATCGTGCGGTACAAGATCGGCGAGGCCCTGGAAAAAAAGCGCCGCGGCGGCGCGCCGGCACCGGGCTTCGACGCCGACGAATCCTCCCGACCGCTCGAACCAGCCGTGTCTGAAACGCCCAGTCAATCGGTCATGCACCGCGAGCGCGTCGCGCGGCAGGAGCACGTCATCGCCACGTTGCTCCGCGGACTGATCGAGTCGTTTCGTGATCGAGGAAAGCTCGAGGATCTCCAGGTGATCGAGCTGCTGTTCTACGTCGGCTTGCGAAACAAAGAGGCGGCTGATCTGCTCGGACGGGATGAGAAAGCCATCGCCGGCGTGAAGTTCCGTGCCTTGGGAACCTTGCGAGAAATGCTTGACCAACTCGAAGCCGAAGACCGCGGCCTGCTGGACGAGGTGGTGTCGTCCGATGCCACCATCGCCCGCGTCTGGCGCGAGCGACGCTTGAGCTGCCTCAAGCGCAGCACCATCGGATCGTTCCTGCTAGGCGTGCTGGATGAGCCGTGGCAATCGTATACGGCCTTTCACCTTGATGTCGTCAAATGCGAGATGTGCCTCGCCAATCGCGACGATCTCGCGGCGGAAGCGGCCGAAGCATCGGATGCCGCCGTGCCGGAGCGGATGTTCCAGTCAAGCGTGGGCTTTCTCTCGACGGGTTCGCGCTGACAAATCAACGCGGCAACTCCGCCGCTTCGCCATTGCGCGATTCCGAGAAGGGATCGTATTCGAGTTCAATTCGGAACAATCTCGCCGGGTCGATCTGGATGTGACGCGTCTCCAAGTCCACCAGTGCAGGTTCGATCGCGCGACGCACATGGTCGATATGCCGCGGAATCAACAGCCCCATGAACGTCTCCGGCAACCCCTCAAACAACTCCTGGCTCGTGACGAACACCTGTCGCACCCCGACGGCTCGACCGCGCCGAAGCAGTTCCAGCACGACGGACGACTGAATCAAGGCTCGGTAGAAGCGCTCGCGGCGACGATCGCGCGTCAGATTCCATGCTTCTTCCCACGTATCGTGGGCTTCAAAGAACTGCCCCTCGTTAAACAGGGCAATGCCTTCATAGTAAATACGGCGCTCCTCGAGCAGATCGGCATGAACGTCGCGAGATGGTGAAACCCCGTTTTGCATCCGCGAATTGTATCGTGACTCCATGGCTCGAGGCGACGGATTGCGCCCCGGCGGCAAATCCGCGGTCCGCTTCGAGTTGCCAAATCGGCTTCGGCCGCGATACACTTGGCCTCCTGCGAGCCGACCTGGAACCTGCCGAGACCCGCCGTGGCCCACCGTGGCCCACGTTGAATTCACGCAGAACATCCAGCGCCATGTCGCCTGCGCCCCGATGCAGCGGCCGGGGTCGTCCGTGCGAGAGGTGCTCGACGCCGTCTTCGCCGAGGTGGAGCGCTTGCGCGGCTATGTCCTCGATGAACGCGGCGAAGTGCGCAAGCACATCGTTATTTTTGTCGACGGCAAGCCGATTCGCGACCGCGTCGCCCTCACGGACCCGGTCGGCGCGAGCAGTCGAATTCACGTGATGCAGGCGCTGTCCGGCGGCTAAGTCCCCCATGAAGGAGGTCCCATGGCAGATCGTCTTTTTGTCTCCACACGAAAAGGCCTTTTCACCGTACTCCGAGGTGCCGCCGGATGGAAGATCGCTCGATGCGATTTCTTCGGCGACAACCTTCCCATGATGCTGCCCGATCGGCGCGACGGCGCAATCTACGCGGCCCTGGCGCATGGCCACTTCGGCTCCAAGATTCATCGCTCGCGCGACGACGGCAAGACCTGGGAGGAAATCGCCGTCCCGACGTACCCCGAACCGCCGGCCGGCGCGGAGCCGGTGCTTTGCCCCATGCGCGGCACGCCCGTTCCCAACAAACTCGAATTGATCTGGTCCCTCGAAGCCGGCGGAGCGGATGAACCCGGCGTGCTCTGGTGCGGCACCGTGCCCGGCGGCCTGTTCAAATCGACCGATTCCGGCGCGTCGTGGTCGCTCGTTCAATCGCTTTGGGATCACCCTTCTCGTCGAAAATGGTTCGGCGGCGGACTGGACTGGCCGGGCATTCACTCCATTTGCGTGCATCCTCATGACAGCCGCCATGTGACCATCGGCATCTCCTGCGGCGGCGTCTGGGTGACCCGCGACGGCGGCCATTCGTGGGCCTGCAAGGCCGACGGCATGCGCGCTGAATACATGCCGCCCGAACAAGCCGGCGCGCCCGACATACAGGATCCGCACCGCGTCGTTCAGTGCGCGGCCAATCCCGACGCGCTGTGGGCGCAGCATCACAACGGCATCTTCGTCACCATGAACGGTTGCGAATCATGGCACGAAGTCAAGAACGCCGCGCCGTCCGGGTTCGGATTCGCCGTGGCCGTTCACCCGCGCGACGGCAAGACCGCCTGGTTCGTTCCCGCCGTCAAGGATGAACGGCGCGTACCAGTCGATGCGCGCGTCGTTGTTTCGCGCACGCGCGACGGCGGGCAGACGTTCGACGTGCTTCGCGACGGGTTGCCACAGGAACACGCCTACGACATCGCCTTTCGCCACGCGCTGGACATCGATGAAACAGGAGACCGTTTGGCGTTCGGAACCACGACCGGCTCGGTCTGGGTGACCGAGAACGGCGGCGACCACTGGACCCACCTCTCCGCGCACTTGCCGCCGGTGTATTGCGTGCGATTCGGATGAACGCCGATCACCGCGGCGCGCCGCCCGGCCGGATCGGCGCAGCCGCCTGTACCGACTCGACGTACGCGATGCGAAGCTGGTGCAGCGTCGTGTCGAGCATCGCTTTTTCGTCGGGCGTCAGGTTGCCCTTCGTCTTCTGCTCGAGCAGGTCGAGCATATCAATATGCATCTTGGCCAGTTCGAGGTTCGGGGGAATCTCCTGCCCCCCTGGTCCGGCAAACCCTCCCAAACCAACCAGTGCTTGCATGGCCAACAACTGCACCAGTCCGGCGAAGCCGCCCGCGGACATGGGTCCGCCCGCCTCGCTCCCACCGACGCTTTCCTCCACCGCCGCCGCGAGCTGCTCTTTTTCCCGGGCCGCCTGCTGCTTCCAATCGTCGTCGATGATGATTTTTTTTTCGTCGCTCATCTGCCTCCTCGCTTGTTGAATATTCGAAACCCCGAATTTAACCTGAATCGCAGCGGCGGCAACGGTGCCCCCTCGCCAAAACGGGCATTGCCCCCCCTTCGGACCGAGCCAAATGACAGCTAGCCTGTTCGACCATGCCGAAAGACCAGGAACCCACTCACTGGCGGTTGATGCTCGAATCGAATCTCAATCGCTACCAGTTCCCGCCGCCGCCCCCTTGCGGACCTTCCACGTATTCTTAATAATGTCACCCTTGCAATTTGAAGCTTCGGGCGCGGTCAATACTTGTCCATTGGCGGACAGTCGCCCACCAATCAGGCCGTCCCTTGGCGGCCGCTTGCCCCGATCGGTTTGCCACGCCGTTGAGGCTATCGGCCAGGCCGGTTCAAGGGTCTTGGAGAGTATTGCCGGCTGCGGGTTCGCCGCACCGGACCGTTCGCCATAGAGACCGAATGATCGATCAATCCCCCACGACGTTCCTGACCGGCGCGACCGGTTTCCTCGGCCATTACCTCTTGCGTGACCTGCTACGCAGCGGCAGGCGGATGGTCGTCATGCTCCGCGCGCCGCTGATTGAATCTCGCGAGCGGCTGACAAAGCTGATGCGACCGCTCGAGATCGACCTCAACGAATACATCGATGCCGATCAACTCGTTCTGGTCGCAGGCGCTTTGCCCGATGAACTCCCTGAACCGACGTGGGGACGCACCGACGAAATCGTCGCCTGCGCCGCATGCCTTCAACTGCTCGCCAACGGCAACCAGGAGCCGCATCGAACGAATGTCCTGGGAACCCAATCCATCATCGAATGGGCCGAGCGGCACGGCTGCCGCTCCATTCACGCCGTCAGCACGGCCTACGTCTGCGGTTACACCCAAGGCACGGTGCGCGAGGTTTTTCATTACCCGCAGCCAACATTCCAGACCGACTACGAGCGCTCGAAGTGGATCGCCGAGGACAAGCTGCGCGAATGGTCCAACCTGCCCGAGCGCAGCCTGACCGTCTACCGTCCCAGCTTCCTCGTCGGCGACTCGGCCAACGGCTACACGACCCAGTTCGGCGGCTTTTACCAGTTCGCTCGACTCGTCAGCCTGCTCAAAGAGCAAAACAACGGCAACAACGGCCACACGACCTACGTCCCCTTGCGAATACCAGGCTACCCGACCGATCAGATACAGAACCTCGTCCCGGTCGATTTCGCATCAAAGACCATCGCGCGGATCATGGACGATCCGGCCTTCCACGGACGCATCTATCACGTCGCCGATCCGTCACCGCCCACCTGGGAATTCTTCAAGGCATGCATGGAAGATTACTTTGGTCTGCATGGGGGCTATTTCGTCCCGCCCGAGGAAATCAAGGCCGAAGTGAACACGCCCGAATCACTCATGTGGGAGAAGTACGACCTGCTCTTGCCACGATTGAGGCACCTGCCGCGGTTCGATTGTTCCAACACCCTCGCCTTCCTCGCCTCGCGCGGCTTGACCTTTCCTTCGTTTGATCGTGACCGTATCACCACGCTACTGGACTACGCCCGTTCACGAAACTGGGGAACACGCTCCGGCCGACTCGCCCGCGCCCATTAACGCGGTTCCTGAATTGCGAGTTGATCTCGCTAAGTGAAGCCGCTATGCGCTTTCACCTTTGGAACCGGCGTCTCACCTGTGATTCACCAGCCGCGGCGGGGGACATCTCTGCTTTATCGGCTCCTTCCGCGGCCGGCATTCTCGACCGTCGATGGCGGTGAAGCGCTCCACGCCCGCGACGCTAAGGACAGGCCCCTCCGCTTAGCAGCTTGTCGATGAACGGCTGGATGTCCAGGCCGTTGACCACGTTGTCTCCGTTCATGTCGCCGGGGCAGCACGACGGCCCCGCGCCCGTGAAGACGTAGGCCGCCCCGGAATCCGCGGCGCTGTTGTTGGCTCCGTTGCCGTTCACGCCCGTAGCGCTGCTGTCCTCGCCCGGTGCCCCGACTACCACGTTGTCGCCGCTGACCGCCACCGAGTAGCCGAACTGGTCGGTCGCCCCGGTGTTGGAGGCCTTCAGATAGGCCTGCTGGCTCCAGACTCCGCTGCTGCGGACGAAGACGTAGGCCGCGCCGGAGTTGCTGGCGCTGTTGTCAGCTCCGTTGCCGTTCACGCCGGTGGCGCTGCTGTCCTCTTGGTACGCCCCGACCACCACGGTGCCGCCGCTGACGGACACGGAGTTGCCGAATCGGTCGTCCGCCCCGGTGTTGGAGGCCTTCAGATACGCCTGCTGGCTCCAGACCCCGCCGCTGCGGACGAAGACGTAGGCCGCCCCGGAATCCGCGGCGCTGTTGTCGGCCTGGTTGCCGTTCACGCCGGTGGCGCTGCTGTCCTCCCGGTACGCCCCGACCACCACCGTGTCGCCGCTGACCGCCACCGACTGGCCGAACTGGTCGTTCGCCCCGGTGTTGGAGGCCTTCAGATAGGCCTGCTGGGCGATCGGGTCGATGGTCAGCGGATAGACCGCGTCCCTATCGTCGATGACGATGCGGAGGAATGGCGGATGGCGGATGTCGGAGGGCGGATTGGATTCGGGCATATCGAACCACGCAGGGACGATCCTGCCGGCGGCATCGAAGACCGTCAGCCCCACGTAGGTCACCACCGCCGCGCCGGATTGATCGACAAACGTCACATTCCGACCGTCCCCGCTCACCCGCGGACGCAGGTCGCCACGCACCGCCAAGGTGAATGTCAATGGCTCCTCCAAAGAGCCGCGGGCTTCAGCCCGCGCGGCGCAGCCATGTTGCGCGGACGCCTCGACTCGAGATACCTCCGGCCGCCGGTGCACCGTGTAGCCGTGCTCCAGACCGCGCCGGTCATTCACGTACCACTCGGTCAGCGCGTCGTCCCACTGATACGACACGCGCCCGCCAGCGGCCTCGACGCAGGCCGGCGGTCCGTACCGCGACCCTATGCAAGCGGCCTCTTCATGTTCGCGCGACGGGAACGCGGGTTCACGAATCGAACCCGCTTGCTCACGCGCGCGGCTCGGATCATTCGCCCGGCCGTAGCTCACCAGCTCCAGCCCCCACGACCACTCACCGGAATCAGGCGCGGTGAGAAAGCCGCGGCCGTCGAAGCGCGTGATCCACTGCTGGCCGGGGTTGCGGGCCTGCCAGCCGCCCGCGACCGGGAAGGCCGCATGGCGATTGGCCTCATACACCGCGCGGATGCTCGACCAGTCGGAGGCGCTTAGCCCGTCGGGCACGCGGTCATCAAATGGCCCGGATTCGGCCGGACCGCTCGCTGCGCGGGCGGCGGCTGTCATCAGAAGGGGAAGGGTCAGGTAAACAACGATGGACAGACGGATAGACAGGATGCGTCCGCGTCGCATGGCACTCCTCCGCGGAATAGCAGAGACCATCGGGCGACGCGAAGATGGACCATCCAGGATCACGATGCCCGAACGACGCTCTCATGTTATCTGAAGACAGTGGTCGAACTCAAGCGGAAGAACCTTCGTGACAGGCCCCGTAATCAATGCCGGTCGCACATGGGCCTTGGTGCCTGAATCAGGCGGCGATCTGGTCACGCCAAAGGATATAGAGGAGAATCGCGCCGCGACCGTGAAGGAGCGGGTTCGCGCCGGTTCGCGCTGGTCCGCGGCGGTCCGAACCGGTCCGAGCCGCCTCATTTCCGCCATCGCGGTTCATCGACATTCGGCGGAATCGAAGTGAGCCGCGCGTCAGCAAGTAGAATGGGATGATGCAGCCCGGTCGCGTCCGGGGGTCCCGATGAGGGCAATTGCATGGACGGCCAAGTCACTCCACATTTCCATCATCGTGACCCCACCCTCGCTGCGCGAGGATAAGGCACCCGCGCGATCGTCATCGCTTGCGAACCGGCACGCCGAGCGATTTCAGCACGCCTGCCAGATCGCGCATGCGAACCGACGGCGGCAGCGGGCCGGCCGTCGTCATCACAAAGCCCGTGGAGCTGACCGCGTTCAGCGCGCCGTGCGTCGCGGAAATGTCGACCAGGCGCGTCATCAGTTCGCTGCCGCAGTGATAGCCGTCGGCGAGGCTCAAATAGACATCCGGAACGTTCTCCACCAGCCCATTGAACGCCCGCCAGATGCGATATATGGGATCGGGGTACGTCCCCGCGCCGGCCTGCCCCTCGCCCATCACCTGCGACCAGTCCGCGTCGGTCGCGTAGCCCGCGGCGTCCATCCTGCTCGCGGCGCGCAACGACTCCACCGCGCCAGCCAGGTGAAGCGGATCGCCACGCACCAATTTCACCCCGAACCGGCCGCGCGAATCCATCCGCAACACCGTCTCACCATTGCGTCCCAACACGGTGATCTCCCCGCGCCCCGACTCTCGATACATCGCCAGCTCCACGCCGTCGATGCCGATGCAATCGCGCGCGACGTCGGCCGGCCGCCGCGTGTGAATCGCCGCGCAGCTCACCACTCCGAACTCGGGCACGACGACGTCGCGCTCATCCGAAAGGCGACTCCCAACGTGCCAGCCCTTCTCCGCGAGCAGGTTCGACAGCGGTATCCGCCGACTCTTTTGCAACACGTGCCCATGATCGGATAACAACGTGATCTGCACGCGACCGCGACAAGCATGCAGGATGTACTCGCATGCCGCGTCGAGTTTTTCCAGCGCCGGAGCGTGCCCCGCGCGCCCATACCACGCGCCGAGGCCCGATGTCGTCACCACGTAGCCGCGAAAATCACCCCGCCCGCCAAGGAACATCCGCTGAATCTTGCCCAACTCATGGTCGTACCATTTCCGCGGATTGAGATAGGCGACCGCATGGACAATCGGCCGCAGCGCATAATCCACTTGCGCGTTCCATCCTGCGTTACCGCCGTGGGCATAGACTTCGTACCCATCGCGCAGCCTCCGCCCGTCGTAGTACGACGCCTCCACGCCGGGACTGGGCGAAACACCGAACAACTCGGAGAAAGACAGATCGGTCATCACCGGGAACGGACTGATGACCCTGCCGGGCGGATGGAACAGCCGAAAGCGTCCGGCCTTCCATGCCTCCTCGACCAGACCAAACGGGATGCTGTCCAGCAGGATGACCAGATGACGATCGCCGGCATTGGGCGCGGAGCGATCGACGCACTCATCGGGTGAGCCGTCGGCATTCGTATCAAACGCAAGGGACACAATGCGGCCGGTTGTGTCGAATTGCTGCCAGTAATCCGCGCAGCCGTCCCGGTTGGTGTCCAGCGCGCGCGGCGCCGGCGCAGTCGCCGAATCGGTCACGTCGAGCAGGCGCGGTCCCGGTTCGGCGCAACCGGCCAACCCGACGATAACGAGCACCGGGCCAAGTCGCGGCAGTAACGTGCGAAACAGAATTGGCGCGATGGGCATTTAGATTCGCTTGACAATGACGGCGGTGAGATCGTCGCTTTGCGGCGTGCCCTGCGCGAACTCGAGGACGGACTCGTGCAGCAATCGGATGATGTCGACGCTGCTGCGGTCGCGGTTCGCGCGAATGAGATCGTACATCCGTTCCAGGCCGTATTGGTTCTTCGTCGCGTCGGCCCACTCAAAAAACCCGTCCGTGACGACGATCATCATGTCGCCCGGCGCCATTTTGAAGACATCCGGCTCGGGAAACGGCACATCGGCCATGATCCCCAGCGGTACGCCGTTGGCCTTGAATTCCTCGATGCGATCATCGGCGCGGGTGTAGCGAATGATAGGCCCATGCCCCGCGCTTAGGTAGGTCATCTCACTCCGCTTCGCCGAGACAACCCCGAAGAACGCCGTGACGAACCGGTCGTCGGGCAGGTCTTCGCAGAGCAGATTGTTGACACGCTCAACCGCCGCGGTCAGGTTGTCGGGCGCGAGACCGATCGTGGCGCGAAACAGCGCGCGGCATTCGGCGATCATCAGCGCCGGGCCGATCCCATGACCGGTCGCGTCGGCGATTGTGACGGCAAGCGTGTCCTCGCTGAGGCGCAGATAGTCGTAGCAGTCCCCGCCGGTTTGATCGGCAGGCTTGTTCCACCCGGCGATGTCAAACCCGGCAACTTCCGCGGGCTTGTCGGGCAGGAGGCCCTGTTGAATCGTCCGGGCAATATCGAGATCGCGCTCGAGGCGTTGTTTCTCGGTAAAGTGCTCGATCAGCAACTGGCGTTGCAGGGCAACGCCGACCTGCGCCCCGAACGTCTTGACCAGTTCGCCGTCCCAGGCGTCTCCGCCGCCGGTGCGATTGAGCAATTGGAGCACGCCGATGATCGAGTGATCGAAGCCGCGCAGCGGGAAGCTGATCATGTTGCGCGTCTTGAAACCGGTCTTGCGGTCGATCTCGGGATTGAATCGCGGGTCGGCGTAGGCGTCGGGCACATCAACGATTTCGCCGGTACGAACGACCTCGCCGGCGATGCCACGCTCGGCGCTGAAGCGAATCTCATCCACACCGGTGGCAAGGCGGCTGTACAGCTCGTTGCGCTCGCGGTCGAGAATGAAAACCGTCGCCCTCTCGCACTCCAACACCCGCAACGCCGCTTTCTCGATTTTCGAGAGGAGCGTCGTCAGTTCTTCCATCGCCGCCAGCTCGCGCGACACCTCCAGCACGGCCCGGAGGTTGGCCACCTGCCGGCTTTCCGCGCTGCCGACCGGACGGCTCGGCTCGCTCGTTTGTTTCGTGACGCTCATGGAACGATCCCGGGACCGGGTCCAGTTGCCCGGTCCACGGCGCGGCGGCGTCCGCACCGGTAAACCCTCCATCATACCAGACGTTCGTGAGATTGCGACCATGCCGGCCGAGGCAGCGAAACGCCCTATGCAATGCAGCGGCGTATGTTCCAGCGCCCCATTCACCCGGCTTGCCCTAAACTACATGCCATGACCGGCCGACGTCGCACAAATCCAAGACACCGACAGGCCGAGGCGGACGGCGATGAAACCTCGATCCACATCGCCGGTACTGCTCCATCGCCCCGATTCGCAGCCATCATCATTGGGCTTGCGATTGTCTCTCTTACGCTGCTGGTCTACGCCCGCGCCATCGCCGGTGGATTCATCTGGGACGACGATTCCTACATCCTGAACAACGAGACGCTCAACCGCGCGGCTGGACTGTGGCGCATCTGGTTTGAAATCGGCGCGACACCGCAATACTACCCCCTCGTGTTCACCACGTTCTGGGTGGAAAATCAAATCTGGGGCCACTGGTCGCACGGCTACCACCTCGTCAACGTGCTGCTTCACGCCGGAACAGCATGGATGCTGTGGCGCATTCTGCGCGAATTGCGTGTGCCGGGCGCCGCCGCAGCGGCACTGATCTTCGCGCTGCACCCGGTCCATGTGGAATCCGTCGCATGGATCACCGAACGAAAGAATGTCCTCTCGGGTTTCTTTTACATGCTTGCGGCCTGGTACTTTATTCGATTCTCGCCAAACGAGACGAGCCGCGTAGCCGACGCGAACACGTCGGATTCGATGCGTAGCACGGCCCTGTCGCACCGGCCCTTGATGAACGAGGCGACTGTTCCAAACGCAAACTGGAAGTACTACATCCTGTCGCTGGCATGTTTCATCCTGGCACTACTTAGCAAGACCGTCACGGCGTCATTGCCCGCCGCGCTGTTGCTCGTCTATTGGTGGAAGACCGGCCGCATCAGTCGGCGAACCCTCATCGCGATGCTGCCCATGCTCGCATTGGGAGCTGCCGCAGGGCGAATCACTGCCTGGGTCGAGACGCATCATGTCGGCACCAAGTTCGTTGATCTGGATTTTTCTGCCGCCCAGCGCGTGCTGATCGCGGGCCGTGCCGTCTGGTTTTATCTCTGGAAGCTGCTCTGGCCGCATCCGTTGACCTTTATCTATCCCCGCTGGCGACTTGATGCGGCGAGCGCCTTGCAATGGGCTTTTCCCATGGCAGCAGTGCTTCTGGTGGGCATACTAGTGGTCCTGGTACGGCGAGCGGGGCGCGGCCCCCTGACGGCGGCGTTGTTCTTCGGTGGCACGCTCTTTCCCGCGCTGGGATTTGTCAGCGTTTTTCCCATGCGCTATTCCTTTGTCGCCGATCACTTTCAGTATCTCGCGAGCATCGGCCCGATTGTCTTCATCTGCGCCGGGGGCGCATGGCTGTTTCGGCGTATGCAGCTCGGCTCGACGCCCGCCTGCGTCGCGACCGGCCTTGCATGCCTCATACTCGGCATATTGACCTTTCGACAAGCCGGCGTGTACCGCGACCTCGTCACGCTCTGGGTCGATACGCTCAAGAAGAATCCCGACGCCACGATGGCCCGCAACAATCTCGGCGCCGAGTACCAGCGCCAGGGCCGGCTCGACGAGGCGATCACCTGTTATGTCGAATCCCTGGCACATCCTGATTGTTACGATCGACCGGACGTACTCACCAATCTCGCCAAGGCGTGGACGCTAAAAGGCGATTATCCGCGAGCCATCGAGTACTACGAGCAGGCGCTGGCCCTGCGACCTGACTTTCCGAAAGCGCGAAGCAACCTCGGCGCGATTCTCCAGCGCGTCGGCCGCGCGCGGGAGGCCGAGTCGCATCTTCGCGCATCCGTCGAGTCCTACCCCGAGAATCCGCTCGCGTGGAACAATCTCGGCAGCGTTCTGCTGGAACTCGGCCGCGCACAGGAGGCCCTGGACTGCCTGAAGAAAGCCGCGGCGCTGCGGCCCGATCTGCCCGACGCGCATTACAACATGGGAAACGCGCTCTTCAGGCTTCGTCGTTCGGAAGAAGCGCTTGCGGCCTACGGCGAAGCGATCCGGATTGATCCGAAGTACGTGGATGCTCATGTTAATCGCGCAAATGTCTTTTTACAAAGCGGGCAGATCGAGCGAGCGCGACAGGACCTGAACGAGGCGATACGGATTCAACCGGATCACGCCATCGGAAACTACCACCTTTCAAGCATCCTCGCGCGCGAAGGCCGCCGGGAAGAGGCTCAACGGCACTACACCATCGCGAAGCGCGGCCGACCCGATCTCCCGCCCCCCGCCGGGCTGACCGGCTCCTGAAGCGCGGCATTGAAAACCCAGGCGGCATGGCCGCGGCAATGGGCGGCCATGTTGGTAAGGCAAACGCTAAAGTCGGCGTAATGCCAAAGGAAGCCCTAAACTGCTTCAGATGAACGAATCAGGCATTCCAAGCACACAAGCAACCGTCATCTCGCGCTGGCGATTGCGATCAAAATTCGCCGCGACGCGCCGGCGCGACGCGTCTCCCCGGTCGGACGCAAGGCGTGGATTGCCCAGCGCCTCATCCATCGCGGCGGCCAGCGCCGCAACATCTTCCGGTGGCACCACCCAGCCCGTCACCCCTGCTTCAACCAGTTCCGTCTGTCCGCCGACATCCGTCGTGATACAAGGGATGCCCCGCGCCATGGCCTCCAGCGTCGCATTCGACATCGACTCTCGCCGCGACGCCAACACGCAAACGTCCGTCGCCGCATAGATCCGATCGCGATTTGATTCGTACCCCGCGAACCGCACGCGCTCACTCAATCCAGCCGAGTTTGATCGCGCCGCCAAGTCCGCCCGAAGAGGCCCGTCGCCAAAGTACGTCAACGTCGCATCGGGATAACGGTCCGCAATTCGTTCAAAGGCGTCCAGCGCGATGTCCACCCCCTTGGCAGGCGTCAGCCGTCCTACCACCGCCAGTCGCCGGCCATTGGTCGCCGCGGATGGCCGCACACGAACGCACTCGCCATTGTGGATCACTCGGCAGCGATCGGCAGGCAAGCGATACAGGCGAGCGTACTCGTCGCGGACGCGACGGCTGTTAAAGATAATCGCATCGCACGCGGCGGCAGCGGTCCGCACGCGCGCCACCGCTCGACGCCGCCACGGCGAGAGTGATCCGAACAATCCTGCTCCGGCCAACGGCGCAGGCGGCTGTCGGACGGATTGGACAACGCGCAAGCCCAGCCGTCGCGCCGCGATGATCGACGCGCGAAACGCGGCTCCCGACGCCTGCTGCACCACGAAAACGGTCGCGGCGCGCGTCGACGCAAGCCAGTCCATTCTTTCGGCAAGGGTCGCAGGATCGTCTACGTCATCGCCGTGCAAATCCGCGTTGATCCAGTTCACGTTCTCAACGCGCAGCCGAAACGGTCCCCAATGCGACACGAGCGGGTGATAGATGGTTGCCCCGCTGTATGCCACCTGCACATCCGCGCCCGCCTCCAGCAGCGCGTCGATCGTGTCCAGCAGGTACTTCTCTGCCCCGCCGAGCAACCGAGGTCCAGACGATGACTCGTGATGCACCGCCAAGACCACGACCCGCCGCGCCACTGCGCAGCGCGACGCCAACACCGCGCGCTGCGAACGCGTCAGAACCCGCGGGCAACTGGATTGCACGGCTGAACTCATTGTAAAACGGGCGATGCCGACGGAGCCGCGCCCGGGACTGTTCCGGGCGGCCCTTCCAGACTCGGCTTGACCTTTTTGGGATTGGGCACGAACACCGGCGAGATCGGGTCGAGGAGATCTTCCTCATCGGCGGGCCATCCGGAAGGCGGCCCCACGATGACATCGAACACGAAAACAAGTCGCTCGCTCGTTCCAGCCGGCGCTCGAACATGGCCCAGCGCACGTTGCAGGATTGTACGGTCACCAAAGACCATCCGAGCCTCCGCCGGCTCGGCCAGCAACCGGCCGAAAATTTCCACCGCCTCGGGCTTCACAAACAACAGCGCTCGTTCGACGCCGCCTTTCTGATAGGAAAGCAGGCAGCACGACTCACGCATCCAGTCCAGCACGTTGTTGACGACCACATCGCGATCGCGCGTGGAGTCCCACACGCCGTCCATCGCGCGATAGCCGGGCTTGTTGGATTGTCCGCTGGCCATCACCGCGAAGTATCCGCCGTTGGCATCCTGCGTGCCGGCGAATCGAACCCCCGACAACCCGGTGATGCGCTCAATGTCCTCTGTTTTCAGTGCGGGCAGCTTATCTCTAAAATCGTCTTGAACCGCCCGCCAGTCATAGTGCTCCCCCGCCGGCGGTGGCGAGTGAACCGGCACCCGCTCGCTGGACGGCGGCGAATTCAGATAGGCCAGCCCCGGCACCGGCTCGTTGTTCCACTTGCTAAAGCGAATCGAAAAACCCCAGCCTCGGTCCAGCGGCGCGGGCCACGATTCGACCACCACGGTCAGCTCGTTCCACCCGGCGCGCAACGGGGCGTACGACGCCACCGTGTCCACCAGATTCCGATCCGCGAACTTATGTGCCGAGTAGTAGTCCCCCCGATGGATGCAGGCACCATTCAGCCAAACAGCTGCGCCGTCGTTCTGACCAATCCACATGCGCACGTCCTGATCCGCTGGCGAATAAACCCACGCCGTCGCGCGGGCCAGCGCCCAGCCTGCCCCGGGAAAAACCTCCGCTAGATTGATGAAGTCCGTCTCCGCATTAACGCGAATGGTCTTCTCCGGCGCGGCGGCCGGCAACGGATCGAGCACGTGCTTTTGCGGCGGGCCTTCCGCGGGCGGCGTGTCCTTCACGGGATACGGACCATCGATCTGCCACAGGTCGACGTAGCCGCCGGGAACGGGTGTATCGGCGATGCGCGGCCGCATGCACTCGTCACCGGCGAGGTGATAGCGCATCACCGATCGGACCGACGTGCCGATATTATGCGGTGGCTGCGTGCCGCATGCAGAAAGCGCTTCGCCGTCCGGCACGGCGGAGATCACTTCTCCCGCGCGAATCGCCCACAGGTAATGTTCGTACCACAATCGCATGTATTGCGGCCAGGTCGAATCGATGTACGTCGCCGAGAGCGCAGCCCCGCGCGGACCCTGATCCGGACCGACCGTGATGCTCGGCTTGCCCTGTTCTTCGGGCAACCGGGGCCGGATGCTGATGACGCTGTCGAACCAGCCGCGCCGCCCGATGAGATCCTCGGCAGGCGCCTCCAGCCCCTCGGCATACGTCACATACTCCCGCGGTTCGTAGTCCAGCACTTCGTAGAATGTTGTCGCAATGCGAAGCCGTCCGCCCGTCGCGCCCCAGATCATGGCCGCGCCGAGCAGCCAATGCTCCTTGATCGCGCGAAGATCGGCATTGGACAGCTTGGTGCCGCCGCGCTTGCGTTCGATGATCACCAGCGCGTACCAAACAGCCGGCTCCTGGAACCCGACGGCGTAACCGGCTCGCTGCATGTAATCAAGCAGTTTGATCGGACCGGTGTTCATGCGCTCGGCCATTTCACCCGCGCGATAGAAGCTGTCGGCATGCTTCGGATCAATGATGCGGGCCTCGTCAAATTCGTTAAACGCCTGCGAATAAAGCCCTGCCTGCTGAAGATACAAACCCCAGCGGTATCGCTCGTTGAGATTGCCCGACGGATTGTGCGGCCGGCCGTCGTAGGCCAGCTTGCGCAACCCGCGGCGCGCCATTCGCGCGATGCGCTCGTTGTCCGACTGGCTTAGCGCTTCGTAAGACTTGCGCGCATTGATCTTGTCGCCGCCTAAATCAAAGAACAGCGCCTGAAGAAACTGCTTCGCGACCGGATCGGGCGTCTCCTGAATCAGCTCCAGCAGCGGCCCAGAAGCGCGTTCGGGCAGCACCAGCACGTCGGGCATCGCCACCATCGGAATCGCGATGCCTTCGACCTCGCTCTCCAGCGTTACCTGAATCGTCAGGTTCCCGTTTTCAAACCCTGGATTGGCGCGAACGTCACCCAAATTGATGACGTACGCCGTGTTGTAATCCTGCAAATCCCAATCGGGCAACGCCTTCGTCCCGATCGTGAACTTCAGCTTCGCCGGAATCTGCTGCTCCACCGTCAGCGGCTGGTCTGACCCCACCACCGGCGGCTGTGACACGGCCTTCTTCGGGCGACTGCTGACCATCACAATGCCCAGCGGGAGATGACCCGATGCACTCGGTGGGAGGATGAATTTCTGTTCATGCGTGCCGGCGGGGATTTGCGCAAACCCCATCGGAATCCAGTTTACTTCGTAGTGGCTGCCGGCGCTTGCAGTCAGCGTCGAGACCCCAAGAAGAAACGCGCCGATGAGGCTCTTTCTCCCAAGCCCCGTCATTGCGTTGCGGCCGAACGCGAAAAGAATGAAACTGCGAACCCTCATGATCGATGCCTCAAGCTGCGGTAACATGATCCGGCGTCTGCATGGAAATCATCATAAACGCATCGAACCCACGTCGCCAATCAGGAGGGTCGCCGCGACGCGGAGTCGCTTGCGCGATGAGACGAACCCGCGCCTTGATCGGTCGAAGAAGTGTGCATCCACTCAAAGTCGCGGTCGTTCGCACCGACGGTGTCGCTTGTTGTTCGGGCGTCGCGCGCTGCCGGCATGAGTCGCGGCGATTGCCGTACCCGTCGCCGCAACCCCAGCCACGCCACGAGGAGCACCGCGACTGCGAGAACGACCCAGCGTTCGCTTGCCATGGAAACGCCACTGGAACGTTCCGCGGTACGATCCGACGTCGATGCCACGCTGACCATTCCATTCGTCACCACAACGACGCCGGCGCCGGATTGGCCGTCCGCCGTGCGAAACATGCGCGACTTCAGAAAGTATCCCGTCGCCCGTACCGGCAAGCCGATCGGCATCCTTGCCGGTTGCTCCATGCAGACAATCGTAACGATGGCATGCGAACCGGGCACCGAGAGTTCCAACTGCGTCAGGCGGCCCAATTCCGGCCGCGCGCGAATCTCATATTCCTCCCGACTCCGCAGAACCCCCTCCACCACCACAGGTCGTCCGCGAAAATCCGCCGGCCGCTCCATCAACTGCCGGATTGGGGTCGATGATTCGGATGCGGCTGCCAGCAATTCCTGTCGTGCCGCGGAGGATCGGGCGTGCGCGCAAAGCCAATAGAACGCCTCGTCGTCAAACGAAAACGTCCCATCGACCACCTGATCGAACATTTCTCTCGCCGCAGTGGCGCCTGGCTCCGTCCGAACAGGAGCGGCCCACTCCTGCACCGGCGAGACTGGCGGCGAGGCACACGAAGCCGGCAGTATGACCCAGGCGATGACACTCCACCACCGCTTCATGGTGCGCTCACTTCGCACAACCGCCTTGCTTCGTCGTGCAATTCCAGCAGCCGCGCCTGCCACGGCGGCCCACCAAGATCCGGATACCACGCTCGCTCGCTGGCGATGCCGCGCACCACGTCCCGCGCGCGACCCCGTCGAAGCTGATGCCGTAGCCAGCAATACCTTGCCTGCCAGTACAAGACCGGGTTCACGTCGCGCAGCGCGGTGTCTTCCAACAGACGACCCCATAGCGCTTCAGCGCGATCCGCCAGTCGCTCACGCTGTGATGCATCGGCCGATTCGGCCCGCGCCTCGTACAGCCGGGCTGACCATGCAATAAAATCGCCGCGTTGCGGCGCACGACGCATCAATTGCTCAAGCTGCGAAAGGGCTTCATCCGCTCGCCCGGCATCGGCCAGAAACCGCGCCCAGGCAAACCGCGCCACGACCTCCAACGCGCGATACTCCGGCTGGGACAGACACAACCCGGTCAAGCGTTCGGCCAGGCGCACACCATCCCCTGCAAGCTGCGCCGCTTTCTCGCGCTGACCGGCAACGTCGTATCGAGTGATTTCGTCGCCCATATCATCGAGTAGCGATTTCACCACGTCTCCTGCCCCGGGCCGGATCGGCGTCGACAGAATTTTCTGCATGACCTGCGACGCTTCCAAATTTCGACCGAGCTTTTGCAGGCAGCGCCAGCGGAGCGCCAGCACGTCTATTTCCGACTCAAGCGGCGCGAGCGCAACCAGCGCTTCGTCGAATGCCGCCACGCCGTCGGAGCTAAGAATGCGGCCCGCGACAAGGCGCGCCTGCCGGGAATCCTCGGTGGGCTTATCCGGCGGACTCGCTTCGGCGTAGGCCAGCCAGGCGGCTGCCGCTTCCTTCCCCACGGATTGAAGACTGGCATCGCCGGTTTCCCGCGACTGGTCGAACAACCTCTGACGACACGCCGCGATGCCACGGATCGCGCCGAGATGGTACGACGACGACGGTGGGATCCGTGCAAACGCCGCCACGGCCCCCTCCCAATCCCCCGTCTCCTGCAACGCCAACGCGGCGGAATACCGCGCTTCCTCCGCCAGGTCGTGCTTCGGCAGCCGTGTTGCCAAACGTTGCGATGCGCGGGCCAGCACGCGGCAGTCTTCCGGACGGCGGCCGGCCAGCGCCAGCTCGCGCGCGATCCGATAAGCCTGCTCGATGGATTGCGCCGCGACGAGATCGTCTGAACCGTCGCCGATCTTCTCAAAGAGCGACAAGGCATCCCGCGGCCGCCCCAATTTATATTGACAAAGCGCAAGATGAAACATGGCTGCATCGCGCGTGGACGGGTCCAGCCGGCGTTCCACGAGAACGTTCAGCAACGTCTCGGCCCGCGCGAAATCCCCGCGCGCCAGCCGCTCCTCCGCAGCCAGGCGAAGCGATGCGTCGGACAAAGTCTCCGGCTCCGCCGTGGCGGGCACGATTCGTTCGAGGTAGACGCGGGCAAGCGCCTCCCACGCCGGACCTCGACGGGCAACGTTCTCCATCTCCTCGATGGCGTGATCCCGAAGCGTCTCGAACGTCTCCGATGGGGCCCGCGCTATGGAACTCCCTGATTGATCCGAACCACCCGCGGTGCGATCCCGAATCATCGCCCGGGCCTCAACCATCCACGACCACGCGTGCAACACCGGTGCCAGCCGAATGTAAAATGCGCCGCCCGAGTCCCCTCGATTGACGGGCGCCTTCGCTAAGGCCCCGAACACGCGCCGCGCGGCATCCCACTTCCCCGCAGCCAGCAATACGCGGCCCAGCTCATGCTGCGCGCGCACGGACAGATCCATCGGCGCAGGAGAATCGACCGCTCGCTTCAGCACCGCCTCGGCCTCTTGCCACGCAGCCAGCTCCCGCAACGCGATTCCTTTCCCGATCAGGGCCCCCAGGCGCTCGTTCGCATCGTCGGATTCCCGGCTCAATGCATCAAACGCCGCCAACGCTTCATTCGCCCTTGCCGCACGGGCGGCGGGATCGGCTTCCGTCACCGTCGCACGGTACAACTGCGCCCACGCCAGCCCGGTCCGCTGCGCCTGCCCCAGCGCGCGCAGCGGCTGCGTCAAACCCAGCAGCATGAAGCGCTCTTCCGTCAAGCGCTTCGCATCCATCAGCCGGAACAGACCCTGCCCCGCCCGGCGATTCAGATCGATCACTTCAGCCAGCCCCGCATCCAGGGCTTTGCGATCACCCGCGAGGCCGCTGGTCATCTCCAGCCGATCCAATTCCGGCGCCAGCCGGTGTTTCAGGAGCAGATCCGCCAGTTCAACGCGACATTCCGCGAAATGAAACTCGATCCATTCGCTGCGCTCGGCGGTCGTTCCGGGATCCCGCGCAATTAAGTGTCGATATTCGCGTTCGGAGGCAATCAGAAAATCTCTGCGAACCGAATCGGTATGCGTGGTTGCCGCCGCCTGTCGATACGCGCGAGCCACGTGAATTCGGAAGGGTGCCGGCTGATTCTTCACCGCTTCCGCCACCAGTTCCGGCATCCCCCGATCGGACAACGCGCGGATCAGTCGATATGCCTCGCCGGTGAGACGACCTGCTTCGATCGCCGGGTCGTCCTGCGCGATGATCGGACTGGACGAAACCAACGCAGTCACCCATGCCAGCGCGATCACCGCGCGCACACGTTGCCGCTCATGGATCGGGAAAACTCGCACCATCAGGATGGCCCGTCTACCGTCGCGGCCGCCTGCCCGCGATCCACCGAAAACTGAACGCGCGCGAACCCCGCGCGCCGGGCAGCGTCCATCGCCGCCACGACGTGCTCGTATCGAACCGCCGGTTCCGCGCGAATCACGACGCGCGATTGCGAATCCGCGCCCGCCTCCACGCGCGACCGGAGAAATCCCTCCAGCGCCGGGAAGTCTCCATCGCGAATCGACTGGCCCATCACGCGGATGCCGCACCCCGCACCCTCGCCGCGATCGAGTTCAATCCGCACCGCCGGCACGATGCTGATCTGCGCCGCGCCGCCCGGTCCGGCCTGCGCCGGCAGTCGCGTGGAAAGGAAACCCTCGGTGAGCACGAAGCTCGTTCCCAGCATGAAAAAAATCAGTATGACCATGACCACATCGACCATCGGCGCAAGATTCGGCACGGTCGTATGCGCAATCGGGAATCCGCGGCGGTTCATGAGCGTCGCTCCTCCCGCCGCGCGGCCGCGAACGTGATTCGACGGATGTTCGCCTCGGCGCAAGCGCGCATCACCACCTCAATGTGGCGATACTCGAGCGCACGATCGGCACGAATCACGCAGTTCAGCTCGGGATCAATGGCCCCCGCTGCTTTCAATCGACGCGCAACGTCCTCGAGCGATGCCGGTTCGCCGCGGTATTGATACGTCGGCTCACCGCGCTCATCCGCGACGATCCCAATGACGACGCGATTGCCGAACTCCGTCGAGGCGGCGTCCTGCGCCGTGGCGGCGGCCGGCAGGTCGATCCGCACGTTCTCCCGCTCGACCATCTTGGTGGCGAGCATGAAAAAAATAAGCAGGCACATCATCACGTCCACCATCGGAGCAAGGTTCAGCGTCAGGGCGGTCGGTTGGGGTGGTCGGCGAATCATGTCGAGGAGCCTTCTAATTCGCGAAAAATCGGTGGCGAATCAGCGCGATTCAACGGGTTGCGGCTTGGCCGAAGACGCCGCCGTACCGCCGGCTGTGGCCACTTGCGGTGCATGGACCGCGCCGCCACCGCCGGGAGATGGCGGCGCCGGTCGAGGCGCGTCCGCCCCGAAACCCATCGCCGCCGGCCGGAAGTATTCGAGCAGATCCAGCACCGCCGCATGAGCCGACACGGTCAGGGCATCGACTCGGTTGCGACAGATGCCAAAGAACCCCAGCGCCACAATCGCGACACTCAACCCCAGGAACGTATTGACCAGCGCCAGGCTGATTCCGCCCGCGAGGTCCTCCGGGCGATAGGCGCCGTGCGTGTCCTGCATCGCGCCGAATGCCTTGATCATGCCGAGCACGGTTCCCAGCAACCCCAGCAACGGCGCGAGGTTCCCGATCACATTCAGATACTCGACGCGCCGGAACAATCGGCTGGTCCAGACCCCGGCGCGCTCGTCGGCGCACTCGCGCATCGCCTCAAAACCGTGTCGACCGTGCCGCAATCCGACTTCCAGCACGTCGGCGAACATGCTTCGCTGTGTCTTGAGCTGCTCAATGCACTCCTTGAACTTTCTCGCCTCGATCATCTGACGCATCTGCTCGATCGGTCCTTCCGGCGCGATTGATTTCCGACGAACACTCACAAACTGCTCGACGATGATCGTCACCGTCGCCAGCGACATCAGGGCGATGATCAGACCCGTCCATTCCGCCCCGTGAACTATCACGTTGAACAGCGTTCGCGAACCGGCGGCCGCCGTCGGCGTCGCGCCGCCATCGCCGAGGTCCTGCGCCCACGCCGTGCCGCCGAACATCGCCGCGACGCATAACGCGACTCCAATCCATCGTGTCTGGTTCATGCCGCTGTGGGTCCTTCCGGGTGTCGTTTCGCCCCGTCGCGCACCGGCACTTCACGGCAACGCCGTCGAAGCCTGTTCGCGCGATGCGCGATCCGAGACGTGTTTGTAAGTCCCGCGATTGGTTTCCGCAATACGCCGCAAAATGCGCTCGCCTTCGTCCATTGTGTCGTTCGCAAACAAAATTGTGTGAATCGTCGTACGCCGCTCCCGGTTCATCCGAGCGATCGTACTTAGCAGCTTGGAGTTCTGATCCCCGAAATCGCCATCCGACAGTAGATACATGACATCCGGCTTGTATTGCAGCGCCCGCCGCGCCGCCTCAACCGGCTCCGTCTGGCCGCGCGGCACCACCGACTTGATGGCATCAAACGCGTCGCGCTTGTTGTCCGCCGTGGCCCAGCGAAGCCGCTCGAACAGCTCGGTCGGCCGACCATCGTTGAACCAGATGACGTTGAACTGCTGGTCGGCACCGAGCGAACCGATCGCGCGCATCAACTCCTGCTGCAACGCAGAGAAGGCGTCGCCCATCGACCCGCTGCGATCCATGACGTACACAACGGACTGCGCGGCCTGACCTTCGCCGACGCCCCATAGGCTGCCCACCGATGCCCTCCCGGTGACATCGCGCTCGCCCAGTCCGGTGCCGTCGCCTTGACTTCCGCCGCGACCTCGCCCGACCGGGACAACGTCGGATCCTCCGATCGCGCTGACGGCCAGTTCGTCCAGCCCGGCGCCGCCGGCAGCCAGAAACGGCTTGATGGACGCGGTTCGCTCCGATGGCAACGCATCGTGGGTCAG
This sequence comes from Planctomycetia bacterium, assembly GCA_015200345.1. NCBI lineage: Bacteria > Pseudomonadati > Planctomycetota > Planctomycetia > Planctomycetia bacterium. Next base: position 412,441 of record CP054187.1, read on the forward strand.
ATCGTTCAGCGTCGGGCCGTCAGGGGCGTCTTGTTGAGCCTCGCGAGCCGCTTGCTCCGCCTTGCCGGCGAAATGGAATCCCACCGCCGGTAAGTCTGCGATCCCATCAGTCAATTCCACTGAATAAGCTCGCTCGGTGATCCCTGGACGCGCCAACGACCAGGTCGCCGCCGCGAGGCCGAGCAGGCCCGCAGCATGGATTGCGACGCTTGCGAAAGCGGCCCCCACCCAGGATCCCCGTCGCGCGGGCAGGCGATGCAGCGCCTCACGCCGGTTCCGCAGTGCCGCGCGCGCATCGGCCCCGGCGGGATCTGATGGAGTACAATGGGACTGCGAACGCGACATGTTGACGGATTATATGCGCGAATCAGCTGTCCGCGCGGCCCGTTCGGCTGCCCGGAGCGTATTGGCCAGCAGCATGGCCACCGTCACCGGGCCGACTCCGCCGGGCACGGGCGTGATCGCCCGGGCCAGCGGTGCGACCTCATCGTACCGTACATCGCCGATCGTCTTTTTCTGATGCGTTCCGTCGGCTGCGACCACGCTGACCCGGTGCACGCCGACGTCGATCACGATCGTCCCCGGCGCGACGTGCTCGGCGCCGATCAGCCCCGCGGCGCCGGACGCGACCAGGAGGATCTCTGCGCCGCGCGTGTGCGCCGCGAGGTCCGCCGTGCGCGTGTGACAGACCGTCACCGTCGCATGCGCGTGCAGCAGCAACAAAGCCAGCGGCTTGCCGACGATGACGCTGCGCCCGACCACGACGGCATCGCGGCCTTCGATCGGCACGCCGGTTGAGTTGAGGCAGGCGAACGCCGCCGCCGCCGTACAAGGGACCAGCGCCTCGCGCCCCATGAAAAGGAGTCCGAGATTCGCACTCCCCACGCCCTCGACATCCTTCGCCGGCGCGATTCGCTGCTGGATCGTGAACGCGTCCCACGATTTGGGCAACGGCATTTGCAGAATGATCCCGCTCACCGACGCGTCGTGATTCAAACGCTCGATTTCGCGGATCGCATCCAACTCGGTCGCACCGGCAGGCAGCGCAACACGCTCGTACTCAATGCCCACCCCGGCTGCGTCCTTGCGCTGCGACTCGGCATACGCAGCCGCGGATGCATCGTCGCCGACCATCACCGCCGTCAGCTTCGGCACGATGCCTCGCGCACGCAACGCCGCCGCGGCCGACTTCGTTTCGGCGCGAATCGTCGCCGCGATGGCCTTGCCGTCGATGATCTGTGCGGTCAAGGGTTTCGTGCCTCCAGAAAGGCGTAAACGCGCTCCACAAACGCCGCATCCAATTCCCCGAAACGGCGTTCAAATGCGTCCAGGTCTTTCGCTCCGGTCCGCGTCGCCGTCAAGAAGTCGACCAGCGCGCGCGGCTGGGTCTCCGCAAGATAGTAAACCAACGCCCACGCCGACGCATACGCTGCTGACGCGCCCGCCGCGCCCGGGCCAAGCTCGCGCGGATCACCGACCACGCGTCGAAACAACGCCAGCCGTTCGCCCGCCGGAATCGCCATGGCATCCGCCAGCCGGTACGCATTGGGTCCGTCGGCGTTTTCGAAAAGCATCGCGGTTCCCTCGATCAGCCAGCGAGCCGCCCCCGCGCTCGTTGATTGGACACCGGTTGCCGCAAGGACCTGATGAGCGATTTCATGACGCACGACTGTCGCGATCACGGCTCGTTGAGCTGCTTCCAGTGCCCGGCGCGCGGCCTCCAGCGCCTTCTGCGCCGGTCCGGCGGCCGCGTGATTCGACTCGTTGCTGGCCCGATTCTGCGACGCAAGCTCGCGCTCCCGCCGCCACAACTGGTCACGCTGCGTTCGAACGGCCGTTGAATTGGCGAAGTTAAACAGCGCGCAAATTCCCGTCGCTTCGTCGAAGTACCCCGGCACGGATTCGCTCGCGGGGAAACCGGCCAGCCGGGCATGGCGTTCGTAGCCGCTGTATCGCTCGAACAAAAGCATCGGCATCCGGCCTGCCGGCGGACGATGCGGCAATTCGAGTTTGGCAATAAAACGCGACGCACCTCGAAACGTGTCTTCCGCCAGTTCCAGCACGCGACGAACCGTGCCGGCATCGCAATCGGAGAGCATCTCGAAGTGTTCGGTGTGATAGCGCCGAAACGAGCTGCCCAGCGCCGCCGAAAGAGAATCCAGCGGCGATGCAGCCGCCTGACTGCTTGCGATGGGATCGCGATGTGCCGAATCGCTCAATGCACTGCGCGATTGAGACGATCCGACGAGCGGAAACAACAGCGCCGCCGCGCCCGTCAAGCCTGCGATGCACCTCCGCGTCACGAACTTATGACCCCGCGCCGGCAAGTTGATGCCCCTGCCGCGGCGCGTACTTGTCCCCCTTGTAGGCGGACATCGCAACGGGCTTTTCGTCCAGCAGCTTCTTGAGGTACTGCGCCGCGGCCGGGAAAGCCTTTTCCGGATCGGCCAGTGACGGCGTCCAGAGTTTCGGCCAATCGAAAACCAGATACCCCAGGTAACCGATGCCCTTGAGCAACTGCACCATCCGCGCGATTTCCACGTTGCCTTGCCCCGGCAGTGCGTACCCTTCGAAGCACGTGCCGCTGAACTTCGCGTCGGTCACGTGCACGAGACCGATCTTGGAACCGAGCCGCGGGATGGATACCGTCGGCCGTTCGTTGCGCGTCCGCGCCGCCATGGGGTTCCAGCAGCATCGCATTGCCACCGATTCCACCGCGTCGACGAGGTACCAAATCGCGGCGCTGTCGGTGAAATCGCCGCTGTTCTCGATCAGTACCGTGACGCGCCGTGCCTCGGCGTATGCCGCCAGTTCGCGCAGCGCCTGGGCGATGCGGCCGAGCGTGACCTCGCGCCGTTCGTAGCCCAGAAGGCGTTTGGGAATCTCGGCCCCGAAAACCCGTACAAACGGACACTCCAGCCGCTGCGCCAAGTCGATGTATTCGCGCGCCTGGGCCTGATTGGCAGCGACCTCTTTCGGGTCGCGCATATGAAAGGCCGCGGACGACGCGAGGCAGATCAGCTCAACGCCCGCTTGACGCATGAGTTGCGATACCTTGCCCGGATTCGACGCCAGTTCCGGCGCAACCGGCAGATGCAACTGCCCCAAAAGTCCGCGCAGCTCGATTCCCTCGTAGCCGTATTCCTTGGCCCGCTCGACCATCTGGGCCAGTGTCCAGCCCGGACAGCCGACGCTGCTGAACGCCAGTTTCATTCGGTGCTCCATTCGATCCATCAAATGCCGCTGCGCGCATCCTGCACATCCTGCGGCAATGAACAGTCGGCAATCCTAGCATTGAATCAAATCGGTGGCCAGCTTCCACGGATAGCCGACAAGCGTTCGCGGCACCGCTTGAATGATGCCCGGAACGCCCATCTTATTGGCACAAATCGGCAACAGGTTGCCGACTGGTTGTGCAATCCAATACCATATAGGCAGCCGACCGGCGTATAACCGTGAGTTCAACTCCTGCCAACATCGAGCTTTCAACCAATCGCGACGCCGCGGGCGCGACCGTGATGACCGCCGTCCTCCCGGCGAGAACACTCGCCCAGGCGGTCCTCGTCAAACTTCCAGCGATCCTTACCGCTGGCCTGCTGCTGTTTACCTTCCTTCCGCGGGCACGGGAGAACCCCCGTCTCGGCTGGACCTTCATCGCCGCCGCCGGGCTGATGGCCGTCTGGCAGTTGATCCTCTGGGCCCTGTCACGTCGAAGGGGTCAGGCGCTGGCCGTCGAATTCGTCCCTGTTTCTTCGCATTATGTTCAGGCCTTCGTGCAGTTCTGCATTCTGATCTGGTGGGGCTGGTTTGCGCCCGAAGTTTACCTCGAATTCCCGCTGATCCTCGCACAGGTGGTGTTCCTCTACATCCTCGAAGCGCTCATTACCTGGAGCCGCGGGAGAACCTGGCGAATCGGCTTCGGACCCCTGCCGATCATCTTCAGCACGAACCTCTTGCTTTGGTTCAAGGACGATTGGTATTTCTTCCAGTTCGCAATGGTCGCACTCGGTGCGCTTGCCAAGCAGTTCATCACGTGGGAGCGAAACGGTCGCCGGACGCACATTTTCAACCCGTCGGCCTTCGGGCAGTTTCTCTTTGCGCTGGGGCTGATCTTCACGGGCACGACGAACGAGCTGACATGGGGCAAGCAGATCGCCGCATCGTTCGAAACGCCGCACATGCTGATCGTGATTTTCCTCGGCGGCCTGCTCGTCCAGTACTTGTTCCATGTCACGCTCATGACGCTGGCCGCGATGTCCATGCTCATCGTTCTCAATCTCGGGTACACACAGGCGACCGGGCTGTACTACTTTGTCAACGTCAACATCGCCGCGCCGATCTTCCTCGGCCTGCACCTGCTCATCACCGACCCCGCGACGTCTCCGCGAACCAACCTCGGACGCGTGATCTTCGGCGCGCTGTATGGCATCGGCTACTTCGTGTTGTTCCGCATGCTTGATCTTTACGAGGTGCCTCTCTTCTGGGACAAGCTCCTGCCCGTACCGATCCTGAACCTGTGTGTTCCGATGATTGAAAGGCTGACGCGCAGCGGCATCCTCGGGCGCTTCAATCAAGGATGGGAGTCGATCCTCCCGCCGCGCAGACTCAATCTTGCCCACATGGCTTGCTGGGCCGCGGTCTTCGGCGGAATGTATGCAACAGGCTATATCGAAGCGCCCCACCCCGGCAATTCAATCCCGTTCTGGAAGAAAGCCTTCGCCGAAAACCGCATGCACGCCGGGCACAGCCTCGTCCTCGCGGCCGGCGCGCAGGCGGAAGGGGGGCATTCCGGCGCCGCCTACAACGAACTCGGCCTGATCTGCATGGAGGGCAAGATCGTCCGCGAGAACCACGCCGCCGCCGCGAAACACTTCGCCCGCGCCTGCGAATTGGGCAACGTCGACGGCTGCGCCAACACGGTGATTCAGTTTCTCTTTCTGAAAGAGTGGAAATCCGACGCCGACGTGGACCATGCGCTGGATTTGCTTGAGGCAGTCTGCGACGCCGAGCCGGGTGTGGGCGCGTGTTTCCTCGTGGGCAAGGCTTACGAGACCGGTCGCGGGAGGCCGCGCGACTTGGCGCGAGCGATCGCTCTGTATGAGCGGTGTGGAAAGGACGATCTCTACGCGGCCAAAGGCCTGGCCCGCATTGCACTGCTGCCCGACGCGCCGTCGTATGTTCCCGGGGGAATCGAACAAACGCTCGTGCAGGCGAGCGTCTATGGCGATTCAGAAAGCTGCTGGTATCTTGCCTTCCTGTACGACCGCGGTTTGGGCGTCGCGAAAGACCCCGTCAAATCGCGGCGATTCCTCGAAGCCGCGTGCCGATTGGGCGTGAAAGAAGCCTGCGACATCAAGGCGATGCCGAGCCTGCCGCCGTTCACCAAGCCGCGCATGCTGGTTCCCGGTTGGTACTCGGCTTTCCCGTTGTCACCTTCCCCCGCTTCATGACCTGGTTGCCGAATCCTGCTAAATGACGGACCTGGTCGCCACACCCGCGCGGAACATCGCCGGAAGATCACTCACTCGTACCGCGCTAAGGCTGTCCAATTTCAGGTCCGCATGCGAATCCCGCACGGCTCGTCCTAGTCCGATGACCCGCATCCCGGCACCGCGCGCCAATTCGACACCGATTTGCGAATCTTCCACGACCACGCACCGCGCCGGATCGCATCGCATTGCAACGGCAGCGTGGGCGTATCGATTCGTCTGCCCGCGCGGCAGCCCAACCTGGCCATCCACGACGCGCTCAAACCGGTGAATCAATCCAATGCGGGTCAGCACCGTGCGCGCGTTCCGGCTGGCCGACACGGCCGCCAATCGAACGCCGGCATGCGAAAGATCGGACAGCAACTCGGCCGCTCCGGGCAAGGCGTCGCCGGGCGTCAGCCCTTCAAGACGTGAAACGTAATGGCCGTTCTTGCGATCCATCACGCGCTCGAAGTCCTCTGCCGGCAGTTCGCGCTCGCCCAGAATTAGCCGCAGGGAGTCCTCCCGCGAGCGGCCGCGCAGCAACGGAATGACGGAAGCGGGAATCTCAATGCCGATTTCCTCGGCGGCCTCGCGCCAGGCCGCGGCGTGAAGGTCCGCCGTGTCCGCCAGGACGCCGTCCACATCAAACAGAAATACGTCGATATTTAATCCCGACACCGCGGAAGCGGTCTGCGCAGCGATCGGGTTCGCTCGTTTCAAGATTGTGACGGCCATGCCCCTTTATCGACCGATCCCACCGCCGCCTTCACCCTGCTCCAGCCGCTTGACAGCACCCGTTGCGGCCAATGGAATCCGCCCGATGTCCGACACGCCGCACAACACTGCCGCGCAGCTCTGGCGCGTCCGCATCCCGCTGATCCTCACAGCCGCGGCCGTGTACATCCTGACGCCCCGATTTACCGGCGAAGTGTTCAAGACAGGCGGCCGCTTTCCTCCTTTCGCCGCGGCCTTTCTGGAGGGACGCTTGTCCGTCGAAACCGCGACCGCGCCGCTCGACGTGTTGGAGGAACTCATCCCCAGACCGGATGGAAAGCGGCTCTTTCTCGCGTATCCGCCTCTGCCGGCGATCCTGATGATGCCGTTTGTCGCGCTGCTTGGCGTCGGCGCGGTGACGACGCAACTGGCATGCCGCGTGGTAAGCGTTGTCAACGTTGCCGTGTTCGACCTCTGCGTCGTCCGCGCTGCGAAACTGCTCGGCAGACCTCCGCCCACACCGATCGCACGCGCCGCCCTGGGGCTGTTCTTTGCCTTTGGAACGGCGACCTGGCACAACGCACAATTCGGCGGCGACTGGCACTATGCCCATGCCGTGGCGCTGGCAGCCATGCTCGCAGGCACGGCTGAACACTGCGGCCGAAGGCGCCCCACCGTCGTCGGTGCGTGCATCGCCGCAGCACTCCTGACCCGACCGACCGCCGCGCTCTGCGGCGTATTCTTCCTGATGCCGTGGGTGCGTTCACGCGATTACTTATCGCTTTCTCGCGCGCTCATGCCGATCGGTGCTGGCGGACTGATGCTCGCCGTCTACAACGCCGCGCGCTTCGGCGACCCGCTGGACTTCGGTTACTCAAGAATGCTGCTCACCGGAATGGGCGAACGATTGATGGCCCAGTACGGCCAGTTTCATCCGCACTTCATTCCGCGAAACGCGTTCTGGTTCTTCCTTGCCCCGCCCTGGATCGCCACCGAGCCGGTCCTGCGGCTGACCTATGATCCGCGCGGATTGAGCCTGTTCCTCGCCTCCCCTGCCTTGATATACGCTTTCGTTTCGCTGCGAGCGCCACACCGCCAGGTCGGGCTGCGCGACGCATGGTTTGCCATGGCGCTGTGCCTGTTGCCGCTGCTCTCGTACTTCAACTCCGGCTTCTGGCAGTTCGGGCATCGCTTCGCGCTGGATTACCTGCCGATTCTCCTGCTCCTGATGATGGCCGGCATGAGTCCGCGCCCCAGTCGCACGACCTATATCCTGATGGCGATGTCCGTTGCCATGCAGACCTGGGGCGTCTTGATAGCCATACCCGCCCCGCTGCCGGCTTGGCTGGCCCCCGCACCCTGACGACCCGATGCAAGACACATTTCAGGACTCAAAACGAAGCAATCCGATTGAATTCGCCCGGCTTCGCAGGGTAGACTTGTAGCGGAGGACTCATGCACTCGTCGAATCGATTCCGGTTTTCGGTCGCCGTCCTGGTCGCAACGTCGATGCTCGGTGGTCGGACCTCGAACGCCGTAGCCCAAACCAAGCCTTCCCAAGATCGCGGCGGACGCGGCATCCTGCGGAATCTCGCGGCTACTCTTCTAAACAACACCGGCCGCCGACCGTGGATCCCCAACGGTGGAAACCGTACCGTGATCGTCACGTCACCCTCGTACGTTTATTCCAACGAACCGAGCAATCTCATCTTCAGTCCCGGCGCATATGATGTCAACCGGCCGACACAAGTTAATACGCCGCCCCCGCTCGCAACGCTGTACAATCCCGCACCCGCCTACGTGTCACCAGTGCGGGAACCGCCCATCACCACGTACATGAACACCACGACTCTTCGGCCGATCGGCGTCGCGGGCGGCGGCATGATCCCACGTTCGTCTCCCGCGGGATCCAGCATGCCGACGGCCCTGCCTGCCCGCCCCGTCCGTGATACGCGTGGGTTTTTTCCTCTTGGGCGCACCGCGTCACTGGAGGCCGCCAAATCAGCCGGCATTGCCATTGGCCGGGGCGAAATCGCATTCCAGCAAGGTCGTTACGAAGAGGCCCGTGGCGAATTTCTTCGCGCCCGAGAATGGGTGAAGGACGATGCCCACGTTTGTTTCAACATCGGCGTCTCGGAGTTTGCGCTGGGCCAATACGATCGCGCCGCGAAGGCGATTCACGAGGGGATTCTCCTTTCTCCGGACGACTACCTGACGTATCGCCTGCTGCCCCGCTATGACAGCCCTGAAAATCTCCGGGCGCAACGTGAGCGACTCGAGACGCACACGATCGCGAATCCGAAGGACACCGCCGCCTTGTTTGTTCTGACTTTGGTGCGATGGTGGTCGGGAGACGCCCGCGGCGCAATCAATGCGCTGGATCAATGGGAGAACGCGACCGAGAATCAAAGCGACGCAACGAGCCGCTTCAGTCAGAACCTGCGCCACTGGGCGGGCCGGGCGGCAGCGGCTGATCCAACCGCGCCCAAATGAAGCCGCCGTCAACGCGCGTTTCGTAGCGGCGCAGGTGAACGGTCTCGGAGAGCGTGCACCGGCCGCTTTCGAGATCAAACTTCCAGCAGTGCCATGGACATGTTACTTCGCGCCCTTCCACCTGCCCCGCCGCCAGATTTCCCCCCGCGTGCGGACAGGAATTCGCCGTGACCCAATAACGATCGGGCTTGACCAAGCGAAAAACCGCCAGCTCCAAACCGCCCGCCTCGACATACTTCACCGTCCCCGCCCGCAGAGCATCGGCCGGCAACAGACGTGTCCACTGTGTGTCGTCCATTCAGAGTTCTCTTGGCAAATCCTGACACCGTTTGCCGTCGCACTGCAACAAATTCTATAACATTTTCAATCCTCGTGCAGCGGTTTACGTTCTCGTCGGCAGGGGAAATGGGGCGTACGGGTCGTTCGGGCTTAGGCACCGACTGCTCCGGACGCGATCAGAATTTTGTAAGATGGCAGGTCATCCGCTTCCCGCCCGCACGGGAACGACGCGCCCGGGGTGGTCTCCCGGTCCTCTCGATCCTTCCCTCGCCGCGCGAAGGCACTGTGCTCCCTTGTGTCCGTATTCGCCTCGATCAATCGCTACTGGGACGCTTGAGTGCGGGCAAATTCTGAACCATCGCGGCGGAATCAGGGGACTATTGCCCATCTCTGCCGATTTTCGTCGACCGATGCCGGTATGGCGAGGTCTCGTAGGCCTTTGCTTGACCTGGCACGGAGGTTGCTCTTCAACCAGGCGTCGATCCGGCGGCGTGCCGGAGGACCGTAACCAGGCATCACGCTGGGACAAAAGGAGTCAAACGTAAAAATGGAAGGTTTCGATCTGTTGGGCACCATTCAGGCATTCTTGTCGGGAATCTGGGAGATTCTCGCTGGATTCCTAAGCCTGATCTTCGGCCCGATTCAACTGTAGCAGCGGTCAGTCGCTTCTAACTTCCCTCTCCTCTCTCCAGTGCGGCAAGAAAAAGGCCCGTGGCGCAAAGCCCGGGCCTTTTTCGATTTCTACCGTACCACAAAAACCGGCGGCGCGGGAACACACCACGCGCCACCGGCAAGGTTTGTTGCTCAATCGACTCTTCAACCGAACCTGTTTACCAGCCGCAGCGATTCCCGCGGCCCCAGCCGCCCCGGCTGTAGTTGAACGAGAAGCCCACCGGCCGCGGCGAGCGAATGTATCGCGGACCGCAATCGTACCACGACCGCGAGTAGCCCCAAGTCCGCACCGGCGGGTAATACCGCGGCGCATAATACCTCGGGCCGTAATCCGACCAGGAACGGCTGTACGAGTACGAATAGCCGCCTCGACGCGGGCCGCACCGTCCATCGGCCTCGGCCGTGGCCGCACCGACCGTGCTCACCGCCAGCGCGGCGACGGCCCCCAGTACCATCACTCTCATACGCTTGTTCATGTCTCAAATCTCCTGCAAACGACAGAGTCTTCGCCGACTTGGCCGTTTACGGCGCTGCGGGTGGCCAACCCACAGGCGATCCCTGCGATGCGGGGACAGTGGTTCAGACACAAGCCGGAACGGTTTGGTTAGTGGAATCCGGGCCGCCCACGCACGGGCGCAGCGCGCGGTTTTCACCCAGCTATCCCAGCGAACAGCTGAAACGGGGGCGGTTTGTTTTTGGCACGCTAAACGGAGCAGGCGGATTCAATGGCACCGCTGGTCCGTGTCCGGTTACCGCTATCGTCCGGATCGGCCTTGTGCGTTTCAGGTTGGGTCCGCCCGGGCGATTCCGCGAAGTACCTAACCGGCGGTCGCCGGCTTAAGAAACCGATCAAGAATGGCTTTGTAACCTCTCACAAGAACCATCAGAAGATACCTGACTCTGTTTTGAATGGTGAGTCAGAACAGAGGCCACGCAAGGGACGTTCATTGCTTCACGCCCCTTCGCCCGGTGTAATACGCTCATGGCCTTTGAACAGGTGGCAATGATCGGCGACGGGCAGATGGCCACGGTATGCAGCGTCATGCTGGCCGACCGGGGCTTGCACGTTCGCATGTGGGGCGTGAGCCGCGATCACATCGAGGCGCTGAAAACCACGCGGGAAAATAAACGTTACCTGCCGGGTCTGCGCATTCCCGAGCGCGTGTCGTTCACGAATGACCCGGCAGCCGTGTTTCGCAATGCCGATCTGGTCGTGTCAGCCGTACCCTGCCAGTATGTCCGCTCGGTGTGGAAACAACTGGCGCCGGCGTATCCTGCGGGGCTGCCGGTGGCAAGCGTCTCAAAAGGCATCGAGAACGACACGCTGCTCCGTCCGACGCAGGTGATTCAGGACGTGATCGGCTCCTGTCCGGTGGCGGCGCTCTCCGGGCCGAACATCGCGATGGAGCTGGCGCGCTGCCTGCCGGCCACGATTGTCGCCGCCAGCGAAGATGCCGATCTCGCGGCGGGCGTTCAGGAAGCCTTCTCATCCCAGTGGTTTCGTGTCTATACGAATGACGATTTGCTCGGTGTGGAGCTGGCCGGCGCGACCAAAAACGTCATCGCCATCGCAGCCGGCATCGTGGACGGCCTCAAGGCGGGCGACAACGCCAAGGCGGCCCTGCTGACCCGCGGCCTGGTCGAGATCACGCGGCTGGGAGTCGCGTTGGGCGCAAAACGCGAGACCTTCGCGGGCCTGGCGGGACTGGGCGATCTGGTCACGACCTGCGTCAGCCCGCACGGTCGCAACCGCACTGCCGGGGAGATGTTCGGCCGGGGGAAAAAGTACGAAGAAGTCATCGCCGCGACCCCATCGGTCATCGAAGGCATCCCGACGACGCGGAGCGTCTATCAATTGGCGCGGCAACATCACGTCGAGATGCCGATCACCGAGGCAGTCTACGGCGTATTGTTCGAGGGCAAGGATGTGATCGCGACGCTTAGCGAGCTGATGACGCGCCGGCTCAAGGGCGAAACGTAATGCGATGACGTTTGCCGGTCGATACCGCACCCACCGAGGAGTCCGCGCCGGTCCGGTGAAACCATGAGACCTCCGATGTTCGACCAGCCGGTCTGAAATCTTGCCAATTGGATCAACCGTTTGGAAAGGGGCAACCAGCCGACACATGCCGATGGCGACTCCAATCCGATGGGCGATTGTCGGCTGTGGCCGCGTTGCGCAGCGGCGAGTCGCGCCGGTCTTTGCTCACCTGGAAAATGCGATCTTGCATGCATTTTGTTCGCGCGACCTCTCGCGCGCTCGTGAGTTCGCCGGCCGGTTCGGCGCGCCCGCGGCATACGGCTCGCTCGATGATCTCCTGCGTGATCCCGCGGTGGACGCCGTCTATGTCGCCCTGCCCAATGTCCTGCACGCGCCGACAGCCATTCAATGCCTGAATGCCGGAAAACACGTGCTCTGCGACAAACCGCTGGCCATGTCCGCGGCAGAAGCGTGCGCGATGGCCGATGCGGCACAAAAAGCCGATCGAACGCTTTCGGTGCTGCACCAGCAGCGATTTCACCCGGCGAATCAGCGGCTGCTGGAGCTCATACGGATCGGCGAACTTGGACGACTGCTATCAATTCGCATTCACATCGGTTTCTTCTATCCGCCCGGCGACTTGTGGCGACTCGACCCGGCGCGATCCGGCGGCGGTGCCTGGATGGACCTTGCCCCGCATGCGCTGGACCTGATGCTTCAATGCGGGGGGCCAATGCAAATCACTGCGGGCCGCGTGCGCAATCTGTGCTTTGACTACCCGGTGGAGGACGACGCCCGTGCGGAACTCTCATTCCAAAGCGGAGCAGTCGGCGCGGTGGAGACTTCCTACTGCACGCACGCCTACGGCGGGCGAATCGAGGTCTACGGCGAATCCGCGTCGTTCATCGCTGACGGAACGTTGCAGGCCGCGCCGCGGTATCGCACCATGCTCCGCAAGCCCGGCGATGTCATGGAGATCGACGAGCAGCCCGCCTCCGTCGACTGCTTTGAATCGGCCGTCCAGGATTTCTCCGCCGCCATTTCCGATGGGCGACCCCCGCGCGTCCGCATCGAAGACGCGCTCGCAGTCATGGACGCGGTCGATGCCCTTTACCGCATGGCGCGGTCGCGGTGACTCCGCGCGATCGACGATTATCCCCCGGTTCGCGTCGCCGTCGGTCGCGCGCGCTGCTCCGCCTGATCGGCGGCTTCGGCCTCGCCAACCTCTTCCTTTGAGACGGCGGACTCGTCCCCGGACACTACGACGGAGACATCCTTCTTCGTCGCACCGGCCGTTTCGCACTTCGGGCAAATGATGTCCCCCCGGTCGCGTCGCACCTGGGCCGACTTCGCCACCGTCAACTCGAAGTCGTGCCCGCAGCGGGAGCAGTGATACGCGATTTGCATGCTCGAAACACCGGAATCCACTTCAGCATCACCGGCTGTCCACCCGTAATACGCCGCGATGAACACGCCAATGGCCAAGGTCGCAATTGCGGCGCCTTGCTTCAAGCCGCCGCGTCCGCCAATCGCTCCCCGGACCCCGCGCGCCGCGCTTCCATGATCGCCCCCCTGAAGCTCATAACGACGACGAGATTGCGGCACAACGCGCTTCCTTGATCCTGCGGCGGCTCCAACTACGACAACATTGCCCGAAACCGCGGCACCATGCAGGCGAAATCCAGACGTCCGTTGAACGTCATGGCGTGCGTCAGGAATTGGGCGGCGGCGGCGGTGGCAACTGCGTGGCGCCGGGCGGTGATGTCCCGGCCGGCCGATGCGGATTGAGCAGCTCCTGCGGGAACGTATCCATTCGGCCCCAGGTGCCGCGGGCATCCTTGCCGCCGTATTGAGGAAGGTGGTCGTAATAGGTACCGCGGCCGAAATCGACAAACGCCGCATGGCCGTCGGCATAGGAGACGTTGAAAAACCCGAGCTTCTTGTGATACCCCGTCAGTTCCCCGGCGGTCAGCGTGCCCGTGACTTCGTTTGTCCACAGCGTCTGGTAGACCCGCGCCTCGAGGAACGCAAGCGTGATCGAGGTGTCGGGGATGCGCGTGTGAGAACGACCGTAAATGCCGGTGACCGTCCCGTCATTGAACGCGAGATTGTTCATGCGGAACGACGTGCCGTTCGCCGCGAAATAGGGGTTCTCCACTTCGACAGCCATGCCTCCGAACCCGGGCCACTCCTGCCAGCCGCGCTCTTCACCCGGGCACTGGAACACCTGGAAGAAAGATCGATCCCCCGGGGCCGAGCCGGCGGCGACCCCGCGCGGCCCATAGATGAGATGGTTCAGCGGGCGCGTGCGCGGGTCAAAGTAATCGTACCAACTCTGATAAGGCGCCAGGCCCGGTCCTCCGCCGTACTCGGCGTAACCCGTGCCCGCTAAAAAGACTTTTGCATTTGGATGCACCGGCCCGAGGATGCCGTTGGGATCATCCGAGGAATAGGCGAACGCGGCACCGGTCACCTCGCGCAGGTTAGCAAGACAGCGCACCTTCTGCCCTTCGGCTCGCGAGGCCGCCAGCGCCGGCACGAGGATGCTCATGATCACCGCGATGATCGCGATGACGATCAACAACTCGATCAGCGTGAAGCCGTCCCGCGATGGACTTGCGTGCTTCGTCACGGAGGTGCCCTTCCGCAGCGGTTGTCCGCTTGCCCCTGGCTGGCCAACTCGCTCCAAGGCCATGTCGCCCATCGATCGCGCCGATTTCACAGGCCCTATATCCATGAACGACGGAACCGGGCAAACCTTGCTGTGTATTCTAACCAGACCCCTACCAGGAATAAAGCGCGCAAATGTAAATCCTTGCCCTGCCTGAACCAGCAGCCAGGCCGGGATAGCTCTCACTTGTTCTTCTTCGACCAACTCAATCGGCCCAATCCGACGAACCACCACGCTGACGTAGAAAAAACGAAGCACTACAATTCGCGACACGCCATAAGAGCAATATACATAGAAAGTTACGCGCCAGCCCCTCCAAACGGGGTATAATTTAGCGTTCGCCGACTGATTCGGCGGTTAATTTCAGCTTGGCAGGAGAGCGAGGGGCCTGCAAAGCCCAGCTGCGCGAAGGAATGGGGAAGTCCTATCAACGCGGCGGAGGAGCCTCGAGGCGGATTCCTGCGGGAGTGTCTCATGCGTGTTTTCAATCTAATCATTGTTTCTACAGTTGTCTATTCTTTGTCCGTGGCCCCTGCGGCCCTTGCCGTCGGCGTCGGTGAACCCCTCGGCTTCACGATCAACATTCAACACGGCGCGACCAACGTCGCCAACAAGGCGGTGACGATCGGACCGGGCATGGACCTGCCCGACATCAAGATCTCCGACGGCACACCCGAGAGCTTCACGCAGATCGGAACGCTCCCCGGCGGCAGCCCGATCATCCTCAAAGTCGTGACCGAGGACGACGCGCTCTATCGCATCCTCCACGCCTACATCCTCGCACCGGTCAGCCTTGCCGACATTGACTCCCCCGGCCCTGTCTCGCTCTTCGATCCGCTCAAGGCCGACCCGATCACCGTCTCGCTCACCAATTTGATCTTCACCGGCGGCAGCTTCGTCGAGCCGCGCGTCGAGAACAACAACAGCTATTTCGTCTCCTACATGCGCGACATCGAGGGTAAGTTCTATCACTTGCCGAACGCCAACGCTTTCAACTCCTACGGCCACGGCGTCCTTGATATCCAGGTGCCCGGCCAGTACTACCTCGACGGCACCGCCAATCCCTACCAGTTCTCCTCCACCATCGGCTCGCCCGCTTCGGTCACGTGGGCCAATATGGTCAACCCCGGACCGGCCGGCTCGCAGGTTCACAACGGATTCTTCAGCCACAACCCGGCGTCGCCCGGCTATGTCTTCGAGCTGGGGCTATCGGTCGCGTTCGTGAAGGCGATCCCCGAACCAGGCTCGCTGTCGCTCCTGGCCATGGGCCTTGCGCTCCTCGTGAAGCGCCGCACGCGCCGCGCCGTGCTAAACTGCCGCTGATCATCCTGCTCACAGCAGAGCGGACTCGGCCCGTTTTCTCTGCTTTTTTTCCACTGCGCGCGGGACACCCATCGGTCGCTAGCCCGCATATTTCATCAGTGCTTTCCGAAGCACGTTGATAGCGTGGTAAGTCGGAGTTTGCGTGGGTCTGGAGGCGGTGACGTGGTTTTTGCGCGCAGAACCCCCTTACCCCCATGCGATCGTCGGGTTGTTGGTGGGTCATGACGGGGCAGGCGGGATCAGATGCAGTCGCGGAAGCAGGGATCGCCACTGATCCTGCAACGGGTAGCTGCTCGAGAGTCGCAGCACGACGCGACGCACCGAGACGACCACCCGGGCCGCAACCTTGAAGAGCTTGAGGCGAATCGTCTCCACCTGGGCCTCGGCGAGTTCGGTGCCGGCCAGCGCCGTGCGGCGAAGCGTTTCCACCAGGACGTAGGCCGCCGAGGACAACAGCAGCCGGAACTGGTTGGCCATGAAGCCGTAACACTGGTGCGGTCGGCGAAGAGCCCGAGCTGCTGCTCCTTGATGCGGTTCTCCATGGCACCGCGGGCCGTGTACAGTCCGTCGTAGATATCACTCGGCGTGCGGTCCGTCAGGTTGGTCACCACGAATCGAACGTTCGGTCCCTGCGCCAGTCGTTCGGCCTTGACGATCACGCGACGCGGGCGATCCCAGGTCTGCGCCGCGTATGGGACCTCGTGGAAGTTCCGCACCTTCTGCTGCGTCGCGGCGAACTGCGCCTCGGCCGCCTGCATGAAAGGCTCGGCCACTTTCTCCAACACGACATTCCGCGCCAGCCCCAGCACATACTCCACCCCGTGCCGGTCGCACCATTTCATCATCCGCCAGCGGCAGAAGCCGGAGTCCCCGCGGACGATGATCCGCACGCCGGGCCACGCCTGTCGCAAGCGCTGCACCAGGAGCTTCAGGATGGGCCACGCATGATGCGCCCCGTCGATGTTGCTGGGCCGCAGGTAGGAGACCAGCAGCCGCGCGCCGCAGAACACATACAGCGGCAGGAAGCAGTGGTGGTCATAGTAGCCGTGGAAGAAGCGGCCCTCCTGGTTGCCGTGGATCGGATCGTCGGTCGCGTCAAAGTCGAGGATCAATTCCTCAGGCGGCTTCTCGTACGACGCGATGAACTGCTCCACCAGCACGCGCGACATCCGAACCAGGTCGCCGCGCGTGACGCGGTTCTCCAGTCGGCACAGGGTCGGACTGCTGGCCAGCGGCTCATCCGGACACGGCGGCCGCCCGGTCAGGACCGCCAGCACGGGATCGGTCCGCAGCGTTTGATGGTCGTTGAGGTCTTCGTATCCCAGCGCGATGGCGAAGATGCGCTGGGCCAGCATGACCCGCTGGTCGTGTTGAATGCGGTCCGGATCGCGCGGGTCGTTGATGACCGCAGCGAGTTGGTCGACCAGACCCAGACGCCGCTCGACCTCCCGAAGCAGCAACCCCCCGGCGTCGGAGGTCAGCGTTCCGCCTGTAAAATCGGCGACGATTTTCTTGCGGCCGAGGCTGGAAAAAAGAAGCGGTTGTGCGTTACAGTCTGTCACGAAAAGGCCTCCCTGCCTAAGGACCGGAATGTTCCTGTCAGAACCCCAGTCTACAAGGCTTCGAGGCTTTTTCTATTTCAATTCCACATCAAACTGATGAAATATTCGGGCTAAGGACGATGGCGCCACGTCAAAGCGCAGATTGCGATCGTCACTAATTGACACAAACAAACGTGCCCGGAGGCTTCCCATCCCCCGGGCACGCTCGCATTGAAAGGAGCAGTCGTCTTGGTGTTCGCTCAAGGAGCCGCGCACTTCAGCTCGCGCGGCTTATCAAACTTGAGCGAATGCTTCATTCCTCTTGGCCGGGTCTCGCGCAGCGAGGCTCCCACCCGTTGAGCCGCGTCACGGCCTGCCTGGCCGTTGTGCCGCGCCGACGCTGTAACTACGGAAGTTCCGCTGCGGCGTCTGGCGCTCGGAGAATTCGTTCCCGAAGAAGTCGCGATAGTACTCGATGTACACCGTCTCCTGCGGGCTGTGATAGCCGTTCCACGTCAACGGCCAATCGGTGCGGCCGATCTGCCCCGCGACCGAGTCTTCCCACGGATCACCCATCAGGAGGTTCGTTCCGACGGATGTCGCGATCGGCGACGGCGCGTCCTGCCGGCAGCCGATCATCCCCCCCGCGATCAGCAGCGCCGCCGCGCCGCCGATGATCCACAACCCCGGATGTCGAACCCCCCGATCCATGTCCCCTTCTCCCTCTCGCGCTCGCTGGGAGGATAGGGCACCCGCCGTGCCAGGGACGGATAAATCGGCGGATCACCGCGTGTTCCGAAAACCCGAATTCCGTGCAAATCAAGTCAATTGCTTGCGGTGCAACGGGTTGCAGCGAATCGGGTGGTCCTCGCACACGTCTGTTTATGACGATTGGCGAAGAGAATCATCGTATGACGACATGAATGCGTGGGTGGAATTGCTGTAGGAATTCATCATGAGTTGCCGCAGGCGGCAGAACCCAAAGAGCCGCGGGCTGCCCAATGAGCCGCGGGCTTCAGCCCGCGCGGCCATTCGATCACGCGTGAACGCTTCGCACCGAATCCCAACGCCGCGCGAGCTAACGCTCGCGGCTCATTCGTGCGCCGGCTCGCCGCCGAAGCGCTCGGGCATGTCGGCGATGACGTAACTCACCGCCGCCATGACCGCGACGCACTGCGACAACTCGCGCGGATCAACCTTGTCCAGCGTGTCGGCGTGCGAGTGGTGATAATCGAAGTACTTCGAGCCTTCGACGCCCAGGCCCATGAGCATCACGCCGGACTCCTTCATCGGCGAGATGTCCGCCCCGCTGTGCTCGCCGCTGATGCGCAGCGTGCCCACCGGCGCGAGCAACGCGAGGATTTCATCCATTTGCTTCGCCGCTTTCTCGCGGCGTGCTTTGTCCGCGCATTCCAAACCGAACGACTCCGGACGAAACCCGCCGGCGTCTGATTCAATCGCCACGATGTGCTTGTCCATCTCGTCGGCATGATCCTGCGCGTAGGCCTTGCCGCCCATCAGGCCGTTTTCTTCGTTCGTCCACAACACGACGCGAATCGTCCGCCGCGGCGTCAGACCCATCCGCCGCAGCACGCTGATGGCCTCCATCGCCATCACGCAGCCGGTCGCGTCGTCGTGTGCCCCCTGGCCCACATCCCAACTGTCGAAATGGCCGCCGATGACCACTACCTCGTCCGGCCGCTCGCGACCGCGCAGTTCGCCGATAACGTTCGCCGACGGCACCATGCCTTCGTCCCGCGCCGACATCTTCAGGGTGACCTTGACCTCCTGCCCGCGGGCCGTCAGCCGCGCGATCATCTCGGCATCCTCGCACGACACCGCTGCCGCGGGAATCTTCTTCACGCCTTCTTCGTAGCGCATCATGCCGGTATGCGGCGAGCGCAGACTTCGCGCCGTCACCGAACGCACCAGGCACGCGACGGCCCCTTGCTTCGCAGCGAGGATCGCCCCTTTTCCGCGAAATCGAACCGTCTCGCCGTAGCGCGAGCCGTGCTCGTCGTCGTACGGCGGCATCGCGTTGTTGTACAAGACGATCGCACCCTTGACCTTGTCGCCGGCCGCTTCAAGCTCCGCTTCATCGCGGACAACGACCACCCGCGCGGTGATCCCTTCCTTCGGCGTCCTGATCGACCCGCCGAGTCCCAGCATCGCCATGGGTATGCGGCGCGGCGAAACGATCTCCGCGGATTCCTCACCGCGCACCCATTTGGGCACCATCACCTTTTCGCCCCGTACGTTCTCGTGACCGTCGGCCTTCATGGTCGCGATGGCCCACTCAATCGCCCGCTCCAGCTCCGGCGAGCCGCTAAGCCGATGGCCGATGCCGTCGCAGAGTTCCTCCATTTTTTTCCACGAGTCGTTCTCTCTCATTGTCTGTTCAATGATTCGCTTCACCGTGGGCGCGTACGTTGCGTTGCCGTCCTCCGACCGCAGCGGTGCGACAGCGAGCAGCAGCACGGCGTGTGAGATCGTCACGACAAAAACTCGGGTGCGCATGGCGACATTTCCCCGCATAGAACGAATAATGCTAGCTACCCTGTTGAAACCTCGGCGCGAACGTCACGCCGAGGCTGCCTCCGATTGCTCGCGCAATCGGCTGGTTGGCGGCGAATTGTACCGGTGCGTGGTTTCCTCATAAACCCGCTAAAACTCACACGCGACGCGGCGATAACGCGCGTTACAATGGCCAGCGTGCCTTTGGCGGCTATCGATTGCCCATGCAATCGATGTCCTTCACGGAGCCGATTGCGCAAGTAATCGAAAAACGCATGCAAACCGATCGACGGATGTTTCTGCGAACACTGACCGGCGCGACGGCGGCCTACACGCTGCCCAGCCTCATCGACGATTGGCCCTCGATCATTCACAGAGCAAACGCGAGTCAGCCGGTGGAGGGCGACAATCCGCGAAACGGCAAGACGATTCCGGGCCGTGATCAACCATCGTCCATGGACGACAAGAATGACGAGTCGTTCTGGTTCAACGTTCAGCAGGCGTTTTCGATTGATCGATCGTACATCAATCTGAACAACGGCGGGGTCTGTCCGTCGCCGCGCGTGGTCATGGACGCACAACGGCGGCAACTGGAGTTCACCAACAACGCCCCCGCGCGCCACCTGTGGCAGGTGCAGGATCCCCAACTTGAACTCGTCCGCGCCAAGCTCGCCCGGCTTTATGGTTGCGATCCCGAGGAAATGGCCATCACGCGCAATGCGAGCGAGGCGCTTCAAATCTCGTTGAACGGGATCGACCTCAAGCCTGGTGACGAAATTCTCACCTCGACGCACGATTACCCGCGCATGATCGCCACGATCCGCCAGCGCGAAAAACGCGAAGGCGTCGTCATGAAACAAGTCCCCCTGCCGCCGCCCGACGCGTCGCAGGATGAAGTCGTCGGCGCGTTCGAGCGCGGCATCACCAGCAAGACGCGCATTTTGCTTGTCTCGCACGTCGTCTTCCTGACCGGCCGAATCCTGCCCGTGCAGGACATCTGCGCCATGGCGCGAAAGCGCGGGTTGATCATCATCGTCGACGGCGCACACGCCTTCGGACAAATCGCCTACGACGGCCGCGAGATCGATTGCGACATGTACGGCGTCAGTTGTCACAAGTGGCTGACCGCGCCGATCGGCACGGGGTTTCTCCATGTGCGCCGCGGCATGATCAAGGATCTCTGGCCGCTCACCGCGCCGGAGGATCCCAAGTCGGAAAACATCCGCAAGTTCGAGGAGATCGGCACGCATCCGGACGCCGGCCGGCTGGCCATCGGCGAGGCGATTGCGTTTCATCTGGGAATCGGCCCGAAGCGCAAGGAGCATCGGCTTCGCACCTTGAGAAACTACTGGGCCACCCGGCTCATGAAGCATCAAAAGGTGAAACTGTTCACGAACCTCGCGCCCGATCGGTCCTGCGCGATCGGCACGATCGGCATCGACGGCATCGAACCACTGGCCCTTACGTCGCACCTGTGGGACAAGCACAAGATCATCGTGACGCCCATCGATCACGAAGACATCCACGGCGTGCGTGTCACGGCCAACGTCTATACGACCTTCGACGAGTTGGATTTGTTCTGCGAAGCCATGGAAAACGTCGCGCGGGAAGGCTTGCCGAAGAACGGCAAGTAATGCACGCCGATGCCAAGGCAGTCTGCGCAGCGAATCAACCCTGCGACGGCGGTCCCCCATCGCATCGATCGTTATCGAAGGTGGACGTTGAAAGCCTTCAGAGCCGCGGCGTCGTCGGCGTAGAAGCTGAACTCTTTCTCCAGCCCGGTGATCGAGAACATCTTCTTGATTTCCCCGTTCATCCCGCAAAGGGCCAGATCGCCCTTGATGGCCTGCACCTTCTTCTTCAGGTTGATGAGCAGGCCCAGCGCCCGGGAGGACAGCGTTTTGACCCGCGTGAAATCGAGAATCAGCTTCTGCTTGTCCTGGGCGTCTGGCAGGGCGTACAGATCCTTGCCGAGCTGGTCGATGGCGGCGCTGTCCAGTATGGAACTGTCCGTGAATGTCACTACTGTGACACCTGCATAGTCCGTCACCAGCATGCGATTCGCCACGCGCAATCCTCCACGGCTTCGTGGGTCAGTCGACAGGACCCGACGCAAACAACCAACGTCCCCGGCAGGATTCGAACCTGCAACCTTCGGCTTCGGAGGCCGACACTCTGTCCAGTTGAGCTACGGGGACACAATACAGCCGTTCGCCGAGGAATTGTATCGGTGCTTCGAGGCGTCGCAAGGCCCGCCCTCGGCCCGTTGCAGTGCCCTCTCACGTGGCAGCGAGAGGAATTACGCCGTGGTTGACAAAGACGCATGGCGGGCCGCAGCCGTCGCGCGCAGCCGCTCCCAATCAGCCCGGCGAAACAACACGATCATCCACACGAAAACCGGCATGACAAACGACGACGCGACGATTGAGGCAAAGACATGCTCCACGAGGAAACCCATGACCGTCTTCAACCAGCCGGGCGGGTGAAATGCGTTGATGGCATCCCCCTGGCTCAACGTGTTTACAATCGACACCCATCGGCGAAACAACACAAAGCCATGAACCGCCAGCATCGAGCCGACGAGTCCGAACAGACGCCGCCGCCAGGAAACCGGCGTGGCCACCACCAGTGCGCAAACAAGGCTTGCGGGGATGTAGCCGTCGTAACGCGCGCTGACGGGGCGGGTCCCGAACGCGCCGGGCAACGCCTTGTTCACAAGCACCATTTCGGTGTCCATCACCTCGTCGGCCGAATCCAGCGGACGAAAGGTCACCGAAGCGCGCCCTCCCACGGAATAGAAAACGGTGTTACACAGGCCGCGATAGAACGCGCGATAGCCTGTGCCGACCGCCGGCCAGGCCAATGCCAGTCCGACGTAAACGCACAGTACCACGAAGAGAAAGCGAAACGCAGCTTTAGGCATGTTGAACGCGCGCCCGCGCGACCGATTCCCGGCCCAGCGCCCACCAAGCCCACGCGAGCCAGATCGCCACGGCCAAGAGGATGAAGATCACCTGCCAGACATCGACGTGCATCACGTGAAACGCCGCGGGCCAGTACACGCCAAAGAGGAAGAGCGTCACGATCCGCATTAGATTCATCGCCATCAGGCACAGCGCGCCGGCCGCCATGCCCGCGAGGCGGGCACGAATCGACATGGGTGACGCCAATATGGCAGAAACGAGCAGCGCAATCGGCTCGATCGCGTCGCATCCGCGGGCGACTTCGACGCTGAACCGTTGCGAGCAAACAGCGCTCCCGTTGGCTTCAACAGGCCCCTGACCGACCCCTTCCAGCACGCGCGCGGCGACGATCGCATTCCCTTTCAAAAACGCAGGGAAAACGCGCGCGTGAAAAAGGGAAAGGCTTGACAGAACGTAGTAAATGGCCATGCAACCTGCGAAGGTGAGCACAAATCGAAACACGGGGCGGCGCGAGGGCCGCGGACCCGCGGGAACCGGCGACTCGCGTATGACACTTCCCGTTGAAGCAGACCGTTTGTCGCGTCGCGCCATGCGCTGCCATGAATCCTGCTACTCGAAGGATCAATCATCCTGCTCGCGCCGTACAGGGCGCGACAGGCCGATCCACAAGTGTATCAGATAGGCGGCGAGCGTCCCACTGATGGCGGTGCCGATGATGTCGCGCAGGGCGAGTTCGCCGTGAATGCGATAGGCGACCGCGCAGCCGATCACTGCCGCCACGACGACGACGATCAACGTCTTGGCGAAGATCGAAGGGTAAAACAAAGGCGGCTGGGGCGATAAATCCTGCATGGAGTCCGCTCTCTGCACATCGACTGGACTGGATCCTGAAACAACGAGAATTCCGGAAGCCCCGCGATCCCCGCGCGGGCTGGGCGACGAGGGGCGGACGCCGATGCATCCACCCCTCGCAACCGCGAAATCGTCGCTTCAGCTCACTACGAGATTACGCCATCGGCAGGACACTCTCTTTCGCTCGACGACGAGCGATCACGATGGTACCGGCTGTCAACAGCAGCAGCCCCATGATGATCAGGCCCCATTCAGAGACGGTGGGTACGCTGGGGTGATAGCTCGGAATAATCTGCGTGGCGCCCGGCGGGTTAGGAACATTGTTGCAAACATGCGAGAATTTCGCGTCGATGTCGATGCTCATGTCCGGCTGAATCTCCACCCACACTGTCCGTGGACAAGCGTTTGGCAGCCAGTAAGGGCCCGTATTGATCGGCAGGTTCAATCCCGCCATAGCATAGTTGATGGTAACCCACTGTGAGCATTGTATTGGAATCGCGGCGTTTGCGGCCGGATTCCAGCAGAAGCGCACATTGACATTGGTATTCGGTTGAAAGATGTTCACCAATCCGGCGAGGCTGAAAACTTTATCTGTGCCCGCGTTGTTGGCGAACGGGCCAAATCGCATGAGGGTATTCATTGGGATGGCCGCAGTGACCTGATCTTGGGCGGCGTGAGAGCGCGGTGATACACCAACCAACACCACACCGGCCAGGACAAGGGCTGTTGGCGAAAGAACGTTATGAGTTTTCATGTGCTACCCTCCTTTCGACCGCGTCATGATCGGCGGTCAGTGTCCGTTATTGTTTTTGTCGGCAATCACCGACGGCCGCCCTGCACGGCCAGTCTCCACTCAAACCGAGACCTGCGCTCTAGCTGTCGCTCGCGCACAAAACCCTCGCGCACAAACACGACCTCTTCGCATCCTGCGAAATGCACGAGAGAGGATGAGCGACATGTAGCGCCGTCCTGTCCGTAAATCTGCTCTCTACTTCATTTCACACCTTTGAAGCCCAAGATGTTTGCTCAACCTGCATCCGGCAGCACAAAACGATTAACAGCACCGGCCGGCTGCTCGTGTGTTACCTGCTACTCGATCACCCGGCAGGGGATGTGTAGAGCAACGCCTGCCCGGCTTCACGAATCGCGCAATTTCAAAAATACCACGCCGCGGGAGTCGAGCTCAAGAATCGGACCTTCGCTACTCGCCTCCGCAATCACCAAGAAGATGATCTCGAACGGAGGCGTGCAAGAATGCAGGTACAACGATAGGGAACATAACACAATGTCAATTTAAAAGTCAATAGTTTCTGGTATAAAATATTTTCTTCGAACGTATCAATCTGCTCAAAGCGCAGCCTTCATGCCTAACTATCTGATTTAACACTATTTGCGAAAATCCATAGGGAATTCTCCCCACGCAATCCGAACCTTAACATCGCTCCGTCATGGCTCCTCACGGCTGCACAAACAAATCATCAACTGCAAGCACCACCAAGCCCTCACCGTTGTTCTGTATAACTCGACCGGTGACAAGGACTTCCGCAAGCGGCCGCAAACGGCCTGCGCCATCGAGACTGATGTGAAGCGGCTTGCGCTCCGGCCCGAGCACCTGTGCCGTCAGGGAGTGTGCCGCAATCCGATCCGAAGGCTCGCAGCAGTAGTCCCACGGCGTCGGGCACTTGTCTTCGGGATTCGCGTTGCACGGCGGCAGGCTCATGTCGGTCAGCGTGAACATCGCGCGGCCCTCGACAAACGGCGACTTGCTCCCGCCGATGCGGCCGCGCACGACGATCTTGTCACCGATTTTCGCAGTGCGCTTCACTTCCAGCACGCTCTTCGCGCCGGCCGGCGCGGTGTTGAGGAAGAAACCAGGCGGGAGTGCATCGGCCGCGCCGTTGGAAGCGTTGGGCTTGGCCTCCTCGTTCGCCCCGCGGTCGCAGGCGCCGGCAATGAGCGCGCAGAGGACGCCGATGCACGCATGTGTGCCGACGCGGCGCGTTCGGAAAAACCGATTCACACTCATCGGACTCATTCGCCGAATCACCATCACGCACTCACTCCTTGTTGATTCAAGCCTCCTGCTCACGCTGCCTTCAAGGCCTCGCCGATTGTCGGCCGCAGGCATCGCCAGCCCGGCGGCAACGCGCCGAACAATCCAAGCAGCAGCGCCGCACCGATGCCCAGCGCGAGCGTCGGCCCGTCAATCGCCAGCGCGAACACTCCCATCGAGAAACGCACCGCCAAGCCGTCCAGCCAAAGCACGGCTGCGAGCGATGCGACCAGCGCACCGGCGCAGGTCAGTACCTGCGATTCCTGAATCAGGCTCAACAAGATCGCGCGGCGCGAGAAGCCCAGCGTTTGCAACGTCGCCAGCTCGCGCACGCGCGAGGCGAACGCCGCGTAGAGCGTGTTCAACCCGCCGAAGAGGCCGCCCAGCGCGATCAGCGCCGCGGTCGCCCATACCACCATGCGGATCGGTCTGAAGAAATCCGTCAATTTTTCGTAATAGTCCGATTCGCGAATCGCCACCAGTTCCAGGTCCAGTCGCTGCTTGCAGAACGCATCGACATCCGCGAACTCTGCGTCGCCCAGCGTCAGCACGACGCAGGAGTAACCCGTCCGCTTCATCATGATCTGAATGTCCGACAGCGGGCACCACAGCTCCGATTCAATCACACTGCCCGGCGCCGCGAAGCGGCCGACGACCTTCCATTCGCGACCATCCACCCAAATCGATCCGCCGGGCGCGAGCGACGCATTGGACAGCCCTAGACGCACCGCCGCATGGCGACCGGCGAGCAACTCGCGGTTCCCTGCGCGCGGAAAGCGCCCTTCCACGATGCGCACCTGTCGATGCACCAGCAGCGCGGCCGGCGTGACACCACGAATCAGCGCCGACCGCGTTTCCTGTGCATCCGCTCGTTCGCGAATCTCCACCTGCACATGCGATTCTTCAGAGACATACGCCTGGCCCAGGTCCGAGCGAATCCCGCTGATCGCAGCCGCGACAATGCCCGGCACCGCGGCGTCGACCTCGCTTCGCTCAATGCTCTCCTCGCTCCCTGCGCCAAGCAAAATGACGTTGTCCGGCTGCCCTGTCACCGATAGCCCGCGAATCATGCCGCGTACGAAGCCCCCTGCGCACAGAATTAGCAGCACCACGAGCGCGCTGCCGACCAGCCCGGCGGCGCACCGCTGCGGCGAACGCCCCAGGTTTCGCACGGCATATTCAAATGGAATGCGTCGCATCAGCGCTTGTCCTCAAACGGTTCGAAAGCACGTTGCAATTTCCCGGCGGGAGACTTCCCACGCGGGAACCAGCCCCGCGATGATTCCCACGACCGCGCTCAACGCCGCGCCCTGTGCAAAGAGCGACAACCCCGCGCGGATGGGAATGCTGACACCCTCCACCGAGATGCTGTATTGCCCCCACGCCAACCACAGCACCACCACGCTGCACCCGGCCACTCCGCCAATCATGCTTAGCAGCAAGCCCTCGGTAACAACCCATCGAGCCAGCAGCCCGCCATCGAATCCCAGCGTCTGTAGCACTGCGTGCTCCGTGACGCGCTGACGCACCGCGAGGAACACCGCGTTGCTCACCAGGGCCATCACGGCTGCCAGCGCCGCCCAGCCAAGCCAGCGCGTGAAGCCCGCGATCTCGACGATGTCCTTCGCCGCTCCGGCCACGAACGATTGCGCCGACTGCGTGAAAGTCGGATCGGCGTCCTTGGCGAACTCCTTGTCAATGGCCGCCGCGACGGAATCCGGCGGCACACCCGGTCGCGTGAGAATATCAAATTGTGTTACATATCCGCCCTGCCGCCCGCCGGTCGCGTATTGGATAAAACTCAAGTGCGCGTAGGCGACGTTTTCGTGCTGGGCTTCGTCCGATGCGATGATGCCCGCGACATAGACCGTGATCCCCGCCGCGTCGAAGCGGTCCCCCACCTTCAAGCGTCGGCGATTTGCAAGCGTCTCGCCGAGGAGCACGGCGTCACTACGCCGTCGCCAGTCTTCGAGCGAGCCGGCGACGAATCGAATCTGGCCTGCATAGTCGGCCGCGAAAGCATCTTCCGGCACGCCTCGAAACGTCACCACGTCCAGCGCCGTGCGGCAATTGTTCACCACCACCCGCACCGGCACCACCGACGCGACCCCCGGAACCGCGCGCAGCCGATCCAGGTACGACTGCGGCAGTCGACTTGTCGCCGGGCAGTAGCGGTCCTTGCGATAGACGATCAGGCGAGAATCGTCGCTCGACGCGCGCGTTGCCTCCTCGACACCCGCCTGCATCGCGCGCACGCCGCCGAAGAAAACCATCATCAGCGCAACGCCGGCGATCGTCAGGCCGCTGCGCGTCTTCTGGCGAAGCGCCTGCTTGAGAATGACCGGCCAGAACTTCGGTGCGACCATGTTTTATGCCTCCACTCCCGCAAGGCGAGGCTGCTCCGTCTCGACCAGCGCGCCCTTCTCCAGATGCAGCGTGCGCGAGGCGTGTTCGGCCGTGTGTGGATCGTGCGTCACCATGATGAGCGTCTTGCCTAGTTCGCGATTGAGCCGCTTGAGCAACGCGATCACCGCCTGGGCCGCGCTCGCGTCGAGATCGCCGGTCGGTTCGTCGGCGACGAGAATGCGCGGGTCGGTGACGATGGCGCGGGCGATGGCGACACGCTGCTCCTGCCCGCCACTCAACTGCCGCGGGAAGTGATCGTAACGATCCGCAAGCCCCACCAGATCCAACGCGAGCGTGACTTTCTGATGCCGAACCTCTCGCGAGTAATCGTGCAACAGCAGCGGCAGTTCGACGTTCTCGTACGCCGTGAGTGTTGGAATCAGGTTGTACAACTGAAAGATGTAACCGATGTATTCCGACCGCCAGCGGGCCAGCTCCGAACGCGACCTTGCTCCGACATCGACCCCGTCGATCACCAATCGCCCGGACGTCGGCCGGTCTATCCCGGCGATCAGATTCAGGAGCGTCGTCTTGCCGCTGCCCGACGGCCCCATCAGCGCGAGAAACTCCCCCGCCTCCACCATGAGGTCGAGATTGGACAGCGGCGTGATTTCCATCTCACCCTTGCGATACGACTTGGTCAGGCGATGGCATTCGATCAAAGGCATCTTCGAGTCCTTGAATAGAATTCCTCTACTGCTTCGAACGTGTGTCCCCCGTCGCGCGAATTCGCGCCCCATCGCGCAGCGAAGCCGGCGGGTCCACGATGAGCGAGTCCCCCGGTTGAAGGCCTTCCGCGACCTGAACCCATCCATCCTGTTTGGCCGTCCCGAGCTTGATCGCGCGGCGCTGCGCCCGGCGCGCCGAGGAATCGACCAGCCAAACGTAGGGGTTGCCGCCGTCATCGCGACGGATCACCGCCTCGGGCGCGAAAACGCTCAAGTCACTGCTCGCACCGGTCGCGGAATCGGTCGAGAGAAACCGCACGCGCGCGAGCATCTCGGGTTTGAGTTCCGCCGCGGGATCGGTAATCGCCACCTTGACCTGCAACGTGTTCTTCTGAATGTCCGCCTCATGCAAAACGCGCGTCACCCGCCCCCGAAAGACCCGGTCCGGCAGAACATTCACCACGACTTCCGCGTCCTGACCGATGCTGACCTGCGCCGCTTCTGCAAGCGGCACGTCCACGCGCACCTGCAATCTCCCGGGGTCATAGAGCCGCACCACGTGCGACGACATCGGATTGTCCGTCGCCTGCATGACTTTCGACCCCGGCTCCACCAGTCGCGTCATCACAACACCCGCCACGGACGACCGAACCTCCATCCGTTCCAACCGCAAGCGGGCCTCATCTCTCGCCGCGCGCGCGCGATCAACCGCCGCGTGTGCCGACGCCACGGCCGCACGGGCCTCATCCAGCGCTCGCTTCTCCGGGATGCGCAGCCGGAGATTCTCCTTCGCCGCCGCCAGCTCCGCGCGCGCCGCATCGAGCTGCGCCTGAAGGATCGGCCGCCTCGCCTCGATCGAAGCGACGGTCGCCCGTTGCGATTCGCACCGCTGCGTCGCGCGGATGAACTCGATCTCGCTCGCCTGCTTATCCGCGTGCAGCCGCTCGATTCGAGCGCATTCGGCCCCCAGCTCGGCCGCGACGGCCTGCGCTGCCGCCAGTTCCGACGGCCACCGATGCAATTCCGCCTCGCGCTCGGCCAACGCCGCTTCGGCCGACGCCACGCGCCGCGTCAGCTCCACCGGGTTGTCCCACTCGCGCTGCGCCGCTTCAAGCGTTGCCTCGGCGAACCTCAACGCCGACTCGCGCTCCGCCAGCTCCGCGGCGGCCTTTTCCAGCCCGATTCGCGCGTCGTCGGGAATGAGCCGTGCAACCACATCGCCCGCCTTGATCCGCGCGCCTTCCAGCGCCAGCACTTCCGCGACCACGCCATCCGCCAGCGCCGACACCACCGTCGGATATGGATCGGCCTCGACCCAACCGGGCGCCTGCACCGTCGCCGCAGCCGTGCCGCCGACGCCCGACTTGGCAACGACCTTCACGATTCGCACATCGGTGGCGGGCCACAGCGCATCGGCTGATACATAGACAAATAGTACGAATGCAAGGCTGACGATCCCGCCGGGTATGCCCCAGCGCGTCACCCATCGCGGGCGGGGCCTTGCGATTCCGCTCGTCGGCGCGGCTGCGTCGCCGGTTGAAGCAGCACCGCGCGGCCGAGCGAGCGCCGTCAGATCAGTCGTGGGAGGAGTCATGAGTTATCCGCTCTGCCATCGAGACCATGATGGAACGATTTCACACGGTTGCGCAGCCAGAAAGGGTTGCAACCATTTCGCGCGGACGCACTTCAATGTGGTCACGCGGCGTCGATCAACGAGAATAAAACGTGTGAATCAGGCTCGAGGCGGGTGGAAGACGTCGGCGAGCGAGCGGTCGTTGGAAGTAATTTGTCCGACATGGAGGATTCCGCAGCATGCGACGGGCTGCGCAGAGCCGGCCTTCGGCGAAAGACCCATGACAACTTTCGCACAGCAGTTGGCGGTGCAATGCGTGCATCGCTCCGGAGCAGGCGCCGGGGCATCCGGCGAGCCGCTGGTCGAGTCGTCGGCCGTCGCGCTGATGGCGGATGGAGTGTCTGCGGCGATCAACGGCAGGTCGCATGAGACGCAGCATTCGGCGATCTTGCCATCGTCCGCGACGCGCACCGTTTCTTCGCAGCAACGCTCCGCCACGCGCGGCAGCAGCACGGAGGCTGCCAGCAGGAACGCAAACGGAATTTGAAGCTGCCCGGAGTTCATGCGACACGCGACCAACGAATCACTCTTCGGCGGCAGAAAGAGCCGCCCGGCACGACTCAATATCGTAGCATACTTCGAATCGGCCCTGTATCGATTTCAGGTTTCGTTTTGCGCCCCCTTTACATTCGATTCGCCGCAAGCTACGGCCAATCTGGCCCAAGACTGCATTGATTCATCCCCCGTTCATTCATAGAATGGCGACCGATAAACCAAGGCGGGCGGCTCTGCCCGCGGGAAAGCCTAGCAGCGAAGGGATTCCAACCATGACGGCGACGATGACGGCCAGCAAGACAGACGAGCATCTCAAGATCGCAGACCAGTACGGCGCGCACAACTACCACCCTCTGCCGGTCGTCATCGAATCGGCCAAGGGCGTTTGGGTGACGGACGTCGATGGAAAGAAATACCTAGACATGCTCGCGGCCTACTCGGCGCTGAATTTCGGCTATTCGCACCCCAAGCTGATCGAGACCGCCAAACGTCAGCTCGACAAGGTCACGCTGACGTCGCGCGCCTTCCACAACGACCAGCTCGGCCCTTTCTGCAAGGAACTCTGCGATCTGACCGGCTATGAAAGCGTCCTGCCGATGAACAGCGGCGCCGAGGCCGTCGAAACCGCCATCAAGTGCGCCCGCAAATGGGGCCACACGCAAAAAGGCATCGAGGCTGACAAGGCCGAGATCATCGTCGCGCGGGACAATTTCCACGGCCGGACGACGACGATTGTCAGCTTCAGCACCGATGCGCAGTACCGGCACGGTTTCGGCCCGTTCACGCCCGGCTTCGTGCTCGTTCCCTTTGACGATGCCGCGGCACTGGAGAAGGCCATCACCAAGAACACCGCCGCGTTCCTCGTCGAGCCGATCCAGGCCGAGAGCGGCATCCGAGTGCCGAGCGATGGCTACCTCAAGAAAGTGCGCGAGATCTGCACGAAGCACAACGTCCTGTTCATCGCCGACGAGATTCAAACCGGAATGTGCCGCACCGGCGACCGCTTCGCCTGGCAGCACGAAGGCCCGGCGGCCCGCCCCGACATGATGTGCCTGGGCAAAGCGCTGGGCGGCGGCATTCTGCCGATCTCGGCAATCGTCACGTCGAAGAAAATCATGAGCGTCTTCACGCCCGGCGACCACGGCTCGACCTTCGGCGGCAACCCGTTCGCCTGCGCCGTCGCGCGCACCGCGATGGAGCTGATCCGCACCGAGGGATTGGAGAAACGCTCGAAGGAACTCGGCGAGTATTTCCGCAACAAGCTCAAGGCCGTCAACGCCCCGGCCGTGCAGGAGGTGCGCGGGCGCGGCCTGCTGATCGGCGTGCAAATCAAGTCGAATTATCCCAAGGCGCGGTGGTTCTGCGAGCGGTTCATGGAGCAGGGCATTCTCTGCAAGGACGCGCACGACGACGTGATCCGCTTCGCCCCGCCGCTGGTCATCGAGCAGAAGGAAATCGACTGGGCGATGGAACGCATCGGCCCGGCCCTGCTAAGCGCCAAGCCGGTGTAAGCTCGCAACCATATACCAAGATTCATCGAATCACGCCCACGCGATTAACTGGTCGCCTGGGCGTTTTTTCTTGCGACCGGCAGACTCTTGACAGGTATGCTATCATTGTTGAATGCCCGGTCGGTTGAACGACACCGTCGGCCTTTTACACTTCCAGCGGACGTCCCGCCTTCTCATCGAACGGAGTCAGCCATGAGCCATCAGGACATGCTGGGTTCCCTTGCGCACGCCACGGACGACACCGAGTTCTACACACCGATGCCGCCGGGCTACAAAGCCGGCAAAACCAAATACGTCGGCGTCTTCGGCACGGTCATGAGCGGACTGGGCAAAGGCATCTTCGCCAGCAGCCTCGCGAAAGTGCTCAAGGACAAGGGCCTGACGGTTGCGCCCATCAAACTCGAAGGATACCTGAATCTCGACTCCGGCACGCTGAACCCCTTTCGACACGGCGAGGTTTTCGTGCTGGACGACGGCATGGAATGCGACATGGACCTGGGGACCTACGAGCGCATGCTCGACCAGGACATGAGCCGGATGAACTTCTCCACCAGTGGGCAGATCTTCAGCGCCGTGCTGGAGAAAGAGCGACGTGGCGGGTATCTCGGCCGCGACGTGCAGATGATCCCGCATGTCACCGGCGAGGTGAAGAGCAAGCTGCGCCAGCTCGCGGTCACGTCCGACGCCGACGTGGTCTTCATTGAGATCGGCGGGACGGTCGGCGATGTGGAAAACGCCTACTTCATCGAGGCGCTGCGGCAACTTGCGTTTGAGGAAGGCCCGGGCAGCACCTGCTGGGTCGCGCTGACCTACGTGATCGAGCCGCCGGCGCTGGGCGAGCAGAAGTCCAAAGCCGCGCAACTCGGCATCAAGCAGCTCATGCAGGGCGGCATCCAACCGCACATCGTGGCCTGTCGCGCCAAGTCGCCGGTGACGCCGAAGGTGCGTGAGAAAATCGCCCTGTATTCCAGCGTGCGGGAGGATCGTGTTTTCTCCATGCACGACTGCGAATCAATTTATGTGATTCCCGAGATGGTGCGCGAGGCCGGGCTGGATCGGGCCGTCGTGGAGATTCTCGGCTTGCAGGATCGCATGCATCCCGAGCTGGAGGCCAAGGCCTGCGGCGTGTGGAGCGAGTTCCTGGGCGGCATCCGCCAGGCGACCGAGCGCGTCACGATCGGCATCGCCGGAAAATATACATCTGTAAGAGATAGCTACGCCTCGATCATCAAGGCCCTGGAGCACTCCGGCGCCCGGTGCCGCACGGCCGTGGACATCCGCTGGATCGACACGTCCACCGTCAACGACAATTGTGTGGTGCAATCGCTTGACGGCCTGGACGGCATCATCGTGCCCGCGGGCTTCGGCGCGCGCGGCGCGGAGGGCAAGATCACCTGCATCCGACACGCGCGAACGACCGGCCTGCCCTATCTGGGAATCTGCCTCGGTTTTCAGATGGCGGTCATCGAGTTTGCGCGGAACGTCTGCGGGCTGGAAGGCGCGGATTCCACCGAGTTCGACCCTGACTGCCGGCATCCCATTATCAGCGTCCTGCCGGAGCAGAAGCAGATCGAAGGACTCGGCGGCAACATGCGACTGGGCGGGCAGGATGTGCTGCTGACGCCCGGCTCACTCGCGTCGCAGCTTTACAGCGGCGCGCGAGAAACGCGTCTGCGATTTCGCCATCGTTACGAAGTGGATCCGCGCTACATCGAGCAGTTGGAATCCGCCGGGCTGATCTTCAGCGGACGTGCCCCGCACCTGCCGATCATGCAAGTGCTCGAACTTCCGGCGACGACCCACCCCTACTTCATCGGAACGCAATCCCATCCCGAACTAACGAGCCGACCGCTGCGACCTGATCCCTTTTTCCTCGGTCTTGTGCGCGCGGCGATCGCACGGCGGACTGGGCACCCGGCGCCAACGGAATTCGCGACGGGCCGCGCAGGTTGAATCCCGCGGCGCAATCCAAACGTCTCAATTCGCTGACATCAGGCCTGAATCTGCTTCGACGGGCTGCGCCGCACCTGGGAAGGCCGAATGGCTTTGATCTGATTCTTGCCCGCCGCCTTGGCCTTGTAGAGTGCTTCGTCGGCGAGGTGGACCAGTTCGATGCACGTCGCGGGCAAGTTGTTTTCACGGCTCGCCAGGCCGATCGACAGCGACACGAAATGCGCATCGGGCATCCGGCGGAGCAGCTCGCGTTTGAAACGCGTCAGAATCCGCTCGGCGCTGGCGGTCGCCTCGGCCGGCGTGGTGCGCGGGAAGAGCACGGCGAACTCATCGCCGCCGTAGCGCACCGGCACGTCGGCCTCGCGGATGCAGGCTAGCAACACTTCGGATGTAATCTGAAGGAGTTGGTCGCCCATGTGGTGACCGAGCGTGTCGTTGACCTGCTTGAAGTTGTCGAGGTCCAGCATCATGCAGGTGATTTCGGTGTTGTATCGCGCCGCCTCGGCGAAGAGTTGCGCCAGCACGTCGTTGAAGTGCCGGCGGTTGTAAAGCCCCGTGAGCGAATCGCGCGAGGCCATCTCCGCCAGCCGCATGTTCGCACGCTCCAGATCGAGCGTCCGCTCGCGCACACGATCCTCCAGCTCCGCATTCAGCTTGACCAGCTTCTCGTGAGAACCATTCAACTGATCGGCCATGTCGTTGAACGCGCGCTTCAGATCGGCGATCTCGCCCCACTCATGCTTGCCCAACGGCACGCGCACGTCGCGCTGACCCGATGCAAACGCCGACACGGCTTCCGCCAGCCGGTTGATCGGCGCGATCACCACGCGCACCGCCTGGAACCCGACGGGGACCATCAACAACGCAACAGCGACGCACAGCCAGATGATGTCCTGACGCAGCCGAGCGAGTCGAGCAGTAGCCGATACCAGGCTGACGCCCAGCCTGACAAATCCGACGGTCGGCGCGGCCAAGCCGCTTGCTTCCGCCGAGGTAATCGTCACGGGGTAGATAACGTCGATCCGCGGGCCGAACTCGCCGTGATGAAGCAGCCGCGGCTGGTTGATGGGATCGACGAGCACCCGATTGGTACCATCGACCAGTAAGCTGTTGATGTTGCCCGCGCCGCGCTGACAACTGGCGAGAATCTCGCCGCTGATGTCCGTGAAGACGAGATAAGCCAGTTCGCCTTGTGAAACGCACGCCTGCGCCGTCCGGGTCAAGGTTGTCCGATCCTGGTTCGCCACCTCGCTGCTGCTGGAAAAGGCCACGGCGCGTGCGAGATCGGTGGTGTGCCGGCGCGATTCGCTTAAGATGAGCGATGAAGAAAAACGCGCATAGGTCCATCCGCACAATCCCGTGGCGACCACGACGATGACGGCGAGCAGCGCGGTCGTTCGGAATTGAAGCCCGAACAGCCCACGACGCAGTTGAATGGCGGATTCTGCCACGGCAGCCTCCTGTGGGATCTTCGGTGACGAAGTCTCGCCCGCTGGGAGCAACGACTCCGATTCAATGTGCAATATCGAGTCGTCCGCGGCGAGACTTTGTCGTGAAATTCCCTCTTCGTCCGAAGCGTCCTAGAATGACTCGCCAGGGTTCCGCTTACATGAAGCAGGCGGCATTTGCCGACTTGCCCCGGCTGCGCAGACTCGGACTTGAAACGGTTCGAGTGCCAGCGATAATGTACGCATGCCGGGGGGCGCCGCAGGCAGACCACCGCGGCATGTTGGTGAGTGTAGCTCAGTTGGTTAGAGCACTAGGTTGTGGTCCTAGGGGTCGCGGGTTCGAATCCCGTCACTCACCCGTCAATGCTTGAAGCCGGCAGGCAGGGGTCGGCGAACCGGTTGATCAGCCAACCGATGCCGTCGTGCTGACATCGCGTCGATCCGCTGCCGGAGGGCGCTCACGGATGGAGTATCGGTTCTCACTTGATCAGCCGGCGTTCCTGCTGCTGCTCCTTTCCCTGCTGACGATTCCTTATTTCTCGTTCCGTTCGCTTGCCTCCCTCGGCCGCCTGCGGCGTGCGATGGTCTGGACGGCTCGCTGCCTGACACTGGGGCTTCTTATCTTCGCACTCGCGGGGATCGAATCGGTCCGGCGCGTGGATGATCAGACTGCTGTCTTCGTCCTTGACACGTCCAACAGTGTGCCGTCCAGGCTTCAGCAGGCTGCCTTTGATTTCCTCCAGCGCGCCGTCGGCGGCATGCGCCCGGGAAAAGACCGCGTCGCCGTTCTCGGCTTCGATGGACAGGTCTCCATCGAACAGCCCCCTCGATCCACTCTCGAGATCGATCGCGCCCCGGCCGCCGCAAAACCGGATCGAACCGATCTCGCCCGCGCGCTGCGCATGGCATCGGCCTTGATGCCCCCCGACACGGCCAAGCGCGTCGTTATCCTATCGGACGGAAACGAGACAACGCCCGGCGGGATGTACGAAGCGCTAACGCTGAACGCCAACGGCGTGCCGGTCGATGTGGTCCCCATTTTGCACGAGCGCCGGCGAGAGGTCGTGATGGATCGCATGGTCGCGCCGAATCGCGCCAGACAGAACGACACCGTCAGCATCAGCGTATTGCTCCGCGCCGACGGACCCGTCACGGGTCGGCTCGCCCTTTCCTACAACGACCGATTCGTGGATCTTGACCCGCAGAGCGCAGGATTGGAAATGCCGGTCCGGCTCAAGGAAGGCCTCAATCGGTTTTCATTCCCCATTCCGCTGACGCGGCCCGGCGCGCACCGATTTCGCGCAACGTTCACGCCGGACGATCCGTCGATGGACGCCGTCGCCGAGAACAACATGGCGGACGCCTGCACCGTCGTTGCCGCGAAAGATCGCATCCTTTATGTCAAGGATGCATCCCTGAATCGCGCCGGGGAAGACGCGTCGGCCGAATTGCTCGTCGAAGCGCTTCGCCGCGAACAACTGGAATGCGATGTCCTGGAAATCGGCGACGCCGTGCTTGATCTGCCCACGTTGATGAACTACTCGCTCATCATCCTCCAGAATATCTCGGCCAGTTACTTGTCATCCGATGCACAGGCCTCGATCGTGGCCTACGTGCAGGACGCGGGCGGCGGCCTCATCGTGATCGGCGGGGATCAATCCTTCACCGTCGGCGGTTATGAAAACACACTGCTCGAGCGGATTCTCCCCGTTGAAACCAGCCGGCAGAAGCTTCAACTCATGAGCACGGCGCTGGTGCTCGTGATTGACCGCTCCGGCTCAATGCAGGGACAGAAGCTCGCCCTCGCGCAGAAGTCTGCCATCGCGTCCATGGAGCTGCTAAGCTCGCTCGATTGGATCGGCGTCCTCTCCTTCGACTTCGTGGCGACGTGGGATGTCCCGATGACGAAGTGCAGTCATCGCGCTGACATTCGCCGTCGAATTGGTTCGATCGCCGTCGGCGGAGGCACCGATCTGTATCCGGCCCTTAAGCAGGCTCACGCCGCCCTCAAGGGAATCGACGCCGGCGTGCGGCACATCATCGCCCTCACCGATGGCCAGTCCGTCCCCGGCGATTTCGACAATGCAGCCAACGCCATCCGCCGCGATGGGATCACCATTTCGACCGTCGCCGTCGGCGACGATGCCGATCGCGCTTTGCTGGCGCGAATCGCGAAGATCGGCGGAGGCCGGACCTATCTCGCGGACACGCCCGATGCTGTTCCGCGAATTTTTGTCCGAGAGACCATGCTGGCCGGCCGATCGGGTATTTATCAGAAGTCCTTCTCGCCCCAATTGACGCCGACGCTCAATGACGAAATCACCCGCGGGCTTTCTGGACCGTCGCTCCCACGTCTGGGCGCATACGTCATCACCGCGCTGAAGCGCGATGCGCACGCGCCCATCGTCAATCCCACGACTGAAAACTCCGACCCGATTCTCGCCTATTGGCAGGTGGGGCTTGGTCGCGTGCTCGCGTTCACCAGTGGAATGTGGCCGCAATGGGGGCCCGAATGGCCGAACTGGACCGGCTTTGGAAAGCTCTGGAGCCAGGCGGCGCGTTGGACCGCGCGGCGAGAAACCGCCGCGGACATGGAATTGTCTACAACCGTCGAAGGTGAGTCCTTTGTCCTGCGGGTGGATATGGGCAGCGATGCGCCGGGGAAGAGCCTGCAAAACCAGATCGTCGGGCGCGTGATCGACCCCGCCTACCAGGGTGCGCCGATTCGGCTCGACCAAACCGGCGCCGGCCAGTACGTCGCACGGATTCCCATTTCGCAGGCAGGGAACTACGTCGTTCGCCTGGTTGGCCAAAGCGGGTCCGCTGACACGGTGACACCGCAAGAGGCCGTAGCCGTCCTGAATGCCCCCTATTCCCCCGAGTTCCGCGAACTGCGTTCCAACGAGCAATTGCTGAAAGAGATCGCCCATGCAACCGGGGGGCGCGTCCTCACCCACGAGAAGCCCGATGCCGTCTTCGATGCAGCGAGCATCCGACGTCTGAACGTCCATCGCCCTCTGCGCAACGCGTTTCTCATCTTTGCGATTGCGGTCTTTCTGATCGATGTCGCAGTCCGACGTCTAGCCATTACACCCCAGGATGCCGCAGCGTACATGCGACGCTTTGTCGCGTCCCTGACCCCCGGCGGACACACGGCGAAAGTTGAAACGGTCCTTTCCAACTTAAAGAACGTCCGCACGCGTTCCCGCAACAGCCTCGCACGGGAGAGCGAGCTCCCAACCGCGAGCGATTCGGCGCCGCCGCGGCCGAGCTTCACTGTCTCGCCAAACCGACCCAATCCGAGTGCGGGACAAGCCGCTCCGCCATCAGCAAGCACAAACATTGCCGAAACGCTGACGGGCAAAACGGCCGACGCGAACAGCGTCCCGAAACCGAGCAGCGGTCCCGCCGCCGATTCACCCTCCGAATCAACGACGGCCCGTTTACTCAAGTCCCGTCGCCAACGGCAAGACCCCTTGTGACGCCGCTTTAAAACCGAGCCGATTTTGCGATCAAGCTTGCCGTCTCCGGGCCGCAAGCGTGCCAAGTTGTCCGCAGGCTGCCATCGCCGCTCGGCCTTTCGTATTCCGGCGGAAGGCAAGCTGGCCCGCGTTCATCAGGACCTGCTGAAACGCGACAACCGTCTCCTCATCGGGCACGTCGTAGGGCGAGTTCTGGCGCGGGTTGTACGGAATCAGATTCACGCACGTCGGCAGGCCGCGCAGATACGCCGCCAGCTCGCGCGCATGCTCCGATGCGTCGTTCAACCCGCGGATCAGCACGTACTCAATCAACACGTGGCCGCCCGCGCGGACGGGATACTCCGCGATCGCCCGACGCAATTCCGCCATCGGCTCCACGCGATTGATCGGCATGATCTGCGAACGAATCGTGTCGTTCGGCGCGTTCAGCGACACCGCCAGATTCAGCCGCCGCCACCGCAGTGCCGCAAGCCGCCGAATCCCGTCGCACCGCCCCACCGTCGAAACGGTGATTCGTCGCCGAGGAATCTGCCGCGCTGGATCATGGTGCAGCCGCGTGATCGACTCGATCACCGCGTCGAGATTGTCCATCGGCTCGCCCATACCCATGAACACGACGTTTCGGACGGTCGCGCCCAGCACGCCGCGCGCCGCCTCCACCTGCCCGACGATCTCATCCGCCGTCAGATTGCGGATCAAACCCATTTGCGCCGTCTGGCAGAACGTGCAGCCTCGCTTGCAGCCGATCTGCGACGAGACGCAGAGCGTGTGCCAGGTGTTTTCGCGCGCGCCCATCGGAATCAACACGGATTCGATTTCGTAGCCGTCGGGCGTGACCTGACAAAATTTGGTCACGTCACCATCGCGCACCACGCGCGCGATCGGAAAAGGCTCGGCGACCCGCGCCTCGTGCGCCGATCCGCAATTCACACCTGCGGTACGAGTTGTCGCGACGATCGGGATGGACGTGTCCGGTGACATGTCCCGCCATCTTAATCGGACCCTCGCGGATACGCCCCCAACCGCCTCACCGCCTTGACCGGCCGGCCTTTCCGGGCTACAAACAGGGGTCCGGCGCGAGGTGTTTCACACACCCGCCGGCCATCGGCCGCGTACCCAAGTGGTTCAAGGGGACGGATTGCAAATCCGTTATTCGTCGGTTCGAATCCGACCGCGGCCTGTCAATTCTCCTGCAACCAGGCGCGCCACGGCGAGCCGATCATCTTCCAGGCCGCTCTCGCGGGAATCTCAAGCACGCATTTGAGCAATTGCACGGCAACCCAAGCCGTGAAAGCCGAAAAAGTTGTTTATGCGTCGCTGCCAGGGGCTTGGGTTTTTGCTAGGTAGCGCCGCGATCTTCCCCGCACGTTGCGGCGCGGCAGCAACCAAGTCGCGGATAAATCACCGTCCGAAGATTCCAATTGAACGACAAGCCGCGAGTCGCCCATGTTTCCGATATCAGGAAACTTGCCCCACCGGCTTGTTCAATTAAACTGCGCGCGATCAGGAATTCAACGTGTCCCTCGTCCCCAATCGCTACCTGTTCAAGTTCGAGTTCCCGTTGGTCCGCAGCAGCAAGCCGCCGAAGATCGACGGCCGGGCCGATCGATGGGACCAGCGCCTGCTCCTGCCGCCGTTGTACGAGCTGGACGGCGAACCTCCCACGGGGGACGTGCTGGCGACGTGGAACGACGCCGGGCTGTATCTTGGCTGCGTCGTCCGTGGCAAGCGGCGTGCGTTGCGATGCAACCCTGCTCAATTCTGGAAATCCGACTGCCTGCGCGTCATGACGGACCTGCGCGACACGCGTGATATCCGCCGCGCGACACGGTTCTGTCAGCATTTCTACCTGCTGCCCGCCGGCGGCGGGCGCGGTGGGAACGACCCCGTCGCGGGAAACGCCAAAGTCCATCGCGCCATCGAGAACGCGACTCCGGTTCCGGCAAACAGCATCCCCATCGCCGCGCATCACTTCGACGACGGCTACGCCCTGACCGCGCATCTGCCGGCCGACGCCTTGAGCGGCTGGAACCCGGCCGAGCACCGGCGCATCGGGCTGTATTACATGCTGGAAGATACCGAGAAAGGGCAGCAGTCGCTGACGGTCGGTGATGAGTTGAACTGGTTCATCGATCCGAGCACCTGGCCCACCGCCGTGCTGACGGATTGATCCGTTACACGTTGTCGTAGTCGGATTCGAGCGCGCCCTTCAGATCGCCGAGGTTCTCCAGAAAAATGTACGTCCCGCGCGCGACGCACGAGAGCGGATCGTCCACGATGTGAACCTGCAAACCGGTCGCGTCGGCCATGATCCGGTCCAGCCCGCGAAGCAACGCGCCGCCTCCACACAGATGCACGCCTGTATCAACCAGATCCGCCGCCAGTTCCGGCTCGCAGCGCTCCAGCGTGTGCGTCACGGCTTCGAGAATCTGGCTGACCGGCTCACGCAGCGCCTCGCGAATCTCCTGGCTGGTGACCACCGTCTTGCGCGGCAGGCCGCTGATCATATCACGTCCGCGCACGTCCATTGACAATTCGTTCTCCAGCGGTGCGGCCGATCCGATCTCGATTTTCAGCGTCTCGGCCGACTGCGGTCCGATCTGCATGTTGTACGTGCGCTTCATGTAGGAGATGATTGCTTCGTCGAGATCGTCCCCCGCGACGCGGATCGACTCGCTGACGGAGATATCGCCCAACGACATGATCGCCACTTCCGTCGTGCCGCCGCCGATGTCCACGATCATGCTGGCCCGTGCCTCGGCGATCGGCAGACCGGCGCCGATTCCCGCGGCCATCGGCTCGGGAACGAGGTACACACGCCGCGCTCCGGCGCGCTCGGCCGAGCCGTACACCGCGCGCTTTTCAACGGCTGTGATCCCCGATGGCACGGCGATGACAACGCGCGGCCGACGAAACCAGCTGTTGCCGTGGACTTTGCGAATGAAATAACCGAGCATCGCTTCGGTGATATCGAAATCCGCGATCACGCCGTCTTTAAGCGGACGCACCGCAGTGATGGAACCGGGGGTCTTCCCGAGCATTTCCTTGGCCACAAGACCGACGGCGTTGCCATCCTGCACAACTTCGTTCGTGCCCTTGCGCACCGCGACAACCGACGGCTCGTTGAGCACGATGCCCTCGCCTTTCACGCACACCAGCGTATTGCAGGTGCCCAGGTCGATTCCCATGTCGGTGCTGAACAATCCTCGGAAGCCGTCGAATAACAAGGTCGAAATCCCTTCCTGTGAATAGACGCCCGTCGGATGATGCTCCGGCCGGCAAGGCGACGAGGCGCCGCCATGGGCTGAGCCATTCTACCCGCTTGGGACCAGTACGCCACCTGCTCGCAGTTGGATCGTGGTGAGACGAAGATTGGCAGCTGTGAATTCTCACTAAGCAGCCGCAGAATGATCCATATGCAGTGGCACCCGCCTCGGCGGGTGAATCACAGGCGAGACGCCGGTGCCACAGATGAATGCTCATTGCGGTTCCACTTAGAAGAAAAAAAGCGGCCCGCGAACCAAAGTCCGCAGGCCGATCGATTCAACCGAGTTTCGCGGCAATTGGCAGAGCGGTGTTCCCGTCGGTCAGAAGATGAACCCCGGCGCGACGGTACCCAGCACTTCGTGGGATCGAATCATCACGTAGGCAATCGCCCCCAGAACCAGCGCCAAGGCAATTCCGGTCAGAATCGTGTAGATGTCGTTGTCCGCGTCTGGTACCGCACTTTTTGCCATGATTCTGCTCCCGGTCGGAGATCCTCCGTCGTGAATTCAACCTCGCATGGCGAAGCTGGCTTCATCGCGAGCGAGATCGCCCGGCCGAATGTCGCCCTCGGCCTGCTCGATCGTGCCGCCCGATTCGTTGGCTGTGACCCGCGTGACCTTCAGCGTGCCGAGGTATTGCGGTTTGCCGCCCTCGCCAACGCCGCGGCGATAGATGAGAAACGTCATGCCCGGCACCACGCCGTCGGCACTGCCGATCGAGATGCTCGCGAGATTATCCTTCACGCTTTTGACTTGACCGCGGATCGGGGCCGCCACGAACTGACCCGCGACCGGCTGAACCGACGGCAGGCCGCCCTCGACAAT
The DNA here is from genome assembly GCA_015200345.1 of Planctomycetia bacterium. Classification (NCBI taxonomy): domain Bacteria; kingdom Pseudomonadati; phylum Planctomycetota; class Planctomycetia; species Planctomycetia bacterium. Next base: position 455,616 of record CP054187.1, read on the forward strand.
GCCGCTGCCACCCGGAATCTGCGTCGCAGCCGTCAGGCCGCCGGCCCCGGCCCGCGCCGCGTCATCCATCGAGGCGATCTGCTGTTGAAGCGCCCGCACCTGCGCCCGGGCCATGTCCACGCTCGTGGTCAGCTCCTTCACGCGGTCGGTCAGGTCGATGTTGCCGCGCTCCAGCTCGCTGTTTCGCTGCGCCAGGCGGGCCGCGAAATCCTTCTCCTTGTTCAGGCCGGCCAGCAGAATCTTGTTCTCATCTGCGAGACTCGTGACCTGGCTCTGCTCCTTTGAAAGCTTGTTCTGCGCGTCGGCGACGGCCAATTCGAGCTCCTTGATCTTCGCCTCGCGCGCCGTCAAATCCGCCTGCAAGGCCGCGATCTTGCCGCTGTCGGTTTTCGACTGGGCCAGCGCACGCTGTTGCTCGATGGCGGCATTGGCGACCGCCGCGCGCTCCTTCGCCTGGGCCGCAAGCGCCGTCGCCTCCCAGTCGGTGGCCGACTTGCGCCAGTTGTCCTGCTGCGAGAAGGCGGCCACGACCAGCATCGACAGCGCGATGGACGAGACCGTCAAGAGGACGACCAATACTTTCGTCAAAACGCTCACGGAAACCTCCTCGCTGCGATCTTGTCCCGCCCTGGGTGGTGTGACCGCGTAATTCCGTATCTGCCACTCCCCCCGGGGTGGGCGACCATTCGCAGCGCGATGTCGGATGCACGCCGTGCGTGCGGTGAGGATCGGGCGACCAACTCTTGGCGCCGGCTTGGGCAGCCGACCGTGCCCGACTCACAGGATTATCTCCCACGCAAACGGGTTTTGCAAGCCGATCCTCGAACGAAATCACCGACGTGCCGGTCCACGGACTTCGCCCCAAAAGAGCCGGCCGGTTACCTTTGCCAGACCGTGTTTATGGGTCAGGACTCGGATCGCGCACGGGACGCTGTCGGATCGTGACTTCCGCCCATAACGGACAAGGCCGGAACAGCCCACGTCTTGGCTTTGGCTTGACCTGCGATTGAAAGACCCATTAAATTAGGGGTGAAAGCGGTCCTTCGGACGTCGATCATGGCCCAATCGCCCGCCAGCCCGCAGGCAAGCCCGCCGAACGAACTGTCCCCTGAAGACCGGATGCTGGTGCGACTCCGAGACCAGTTGTATGGGGGCAACTGGGAGGAAATGATCCTCGACTTGAAATGCCGGTTGCGCGGCGAGCCGTATATTTTCAAGCTCGCCAGCCGCATCCAGGACGACTTGAATCGCATTGAACGTCTCCGCGCGATGGGATCGCAGCGAGGAGACCCGCCCAACGAGCCGCCGTCGTCCCGAAACGCCTGACCTTCCCGCGATGCCGGGGGCATCGAGAACCGGCGGCGCAACGCCGCACAAGGAGTTCGCTCGCCATGCTGAACAGCGACCATTCGATCCGCTCTACCACACCGCGCGGCGCGATCCGCCTCGCTGCGGCGTTTGCCTGCGTGCTGAACCTCGGCATGTCGCTTCGGGCTTCCGCACAGATGATCAGCGACGAGGCCCTGGCCCGGCTCGATTTGCGATCGGCCTGGAGCATCGACCTGCCGCTTGAGGGCGGTGAAGAAGTCACGCGCACCGTCGCACTCGATGACAACCTCTACGTCCTCACGTCCATCAATCGCGTGTACGCCGTCCATCTGCACACGGGCATTCTCCGCTGGGCCTCCGATGTCTCGTCGGCGGGCGATCAAGTCCGCGGCCCCACGCACAGCAACGAGTATGCCGTATTCACGACACCCGGCGCCGTGCGCATGCTCGATCGTCGCACCGGACTCATCCCCGGCGAGCCGCGCCATCTTTCCGGTGTTGTCGTGGAAATCAAGCACGACACGGCCGAAGTGAACCTCGGCGAGGTCCACGGCCTCAAGGGCGGTGAGATTCTCAACGTTTACATGGTAAACGAATACGGCGATCACGAGGGCGATCCCGTCGCCCGCATCCAGCTTGGCGCGGTCAAGAATCGGTACAGCAAAGGTCAAATCACATCGCTCAACTCCAGCGTCAAACCGCTCGCTGGTTACAAAGTCGAAGCCGACCTCACCATGCCGCTTGAGGAAATCAAACTGCCCTTCGCGGCGAGCAGTCCGGCCGTCGCGAACGCAAGCCATCTTTTCGTCGGCGCCGCCAATCAGCGCTTTTATTGCGTCGATATCCATCGCAACGTGACCCATTGGCAGTTGATGACCCCCAACACGGTGACGGTCCCCCCCATCCTCGACGGCAAGAATCTGCTGATCGCCGGGCAGGACGGCCTGGTCACCTCTTGCACGCAGGCGGAGAAAGCCAGGAACTGGACCTTCATGACCGAGGGGCCGATCTTCGCCAACTTGGTGATCGACGGAGATCGGCTGTTTGTGGCATCGAGCGATCGGTCGCTGTATTGCCTGAACCGCGTGACCGGCAAGCGACTCTGGCGTGAGCGGTTTGATTCGCAACTCAATACCGCGCCGATGATCTCGGACGGGCGCGTTTACCTGCCAGTCCCGGATACGGGCCTGCACGTCCTCGACGCGACCAACGGCACGCAACTCTGGAAGCGGCCACAGGGTGGACGGTTTCTGCTGCAACTCGATCGTGATGCCATTCTGCTGTCAGGAGAGGGGACCGGCGCGCTGATTCGCGTCGATGCCGCCAAGGGAACACGCAAGCAAGTCGCTGAATTGAGCAGCGTGCGTCAAGTGACATCCAGCGCGGCGGCGCAGGCGATTCTGATCGCGTCGGCAGATGGGCGCGTGCAGAGTCTTCGCTCGCGATTTGCACCTCGTGTCCGCCCCGACGACGTCGCCGAGGTCCTGTACGACGCCGACAAGGCACGAGCCATCGCCAAAGTGGACGCCGATCGCAAGGCGGCCGCCGAGAAGAAAACCGTTGAACAGCCCAGGCGACCCACGGCCCGCGAGCTGATGTTCGACGACGACTGGCTCTCCAGCCGCAGCACGGCGAAGCCGGTCGGCGGTCACGGGCTGGTGGATATTTCCGAAGATGCCGAGGGCCGGAAGCCCGCAGCGGAAGCAGACGAAGGCGCCGCAGCAGAAACGGATGACGACACGGCTGACAAGGACTCCGACGACAAGGAAGGCGACAAGGAATCCGCCAACAAATCGGATGAAGAATCCGATTCCGATGACGCCGATGCCTCGGACGATGAATCCGGAGACGATGCGGACGAATCTGCCGACGACTCCGATGAAGGCGAAGGCGAAGATGACGAGTCCGACGAAGACAACGGCGGCGGAGGCGGCGGTGGTGGCGGCGGTTGATCTGGCCGGGGGTTGGTTCGACGCTTACACTGACGGTTTCGCAGCGCGATTTCATGCGGCAATCGCCGCCCCGCGCAGCTGCCCTTTCAGCCGACGCCTCGAATCATGCCGACGCAACGCATCCGCCGGGCACTCATTGCAGTCTATGACAAGACGGGCATCGCCAACTTCGCCCGCGCGCTCGTCGATGAGTTCGACTTCGAAATCATCTCCACCGGCGGCACCGCAAAGCACCTCAAAGACGCCGGCATTCCGGTCACAATAGTTGAGGAAGTCACCGGCTTTCCCGAACTGCTCGACGGCCGCGTGAAAACGCTGCACCCGAAGATTCACGCCGGCATCCTCGCCGACCGCGACAACCCCGAACACATGCGGCAGCTCGCCGAGCACGGCATCCAACCCATCGACATGGTGGTGGTGAATCTGTATCCGTTCGAGAAGACGGTGGCGGACCCGGCCTGCAAGTTCGAAGACGCGATCGAGATGATCGACATCGGCGGGCCGTGCATGCTCCGCGCGGCGGCGAAGAATCATCGGCACGTCCTGCCGGTGTTAGCGACGGAATGGGCGTTGGATGCCGTGCTCCGGCACCTTCGAGGTCAACTCGACGAGGACTCGGTCCGATTTCGCGCGAAGCTGGCGGGGCGATGCTTCCTGCGCACCCGTGGTTATGACGGCCATGTGGGTGATTACCTGCTCCTTCAATCCCTTGATTCGCCGGTATCTCCGTCGGAGCAGGCCTTCGCACTGTTCACTTGTCTATTGCTGACGAAGATATCCGATCTGCGCTATGGCGAGAACGCTCATCAGCGCGCGGCCTACCAACGGTACTTCGAGCAGTCAACGCCGTTCGATTCGGCGTTCGATTCAAGCACGCCGACCAACACTTCCTTCAATAATCTCATCGACGCCGATGCGGCCAGGGGCCTGTGTGCGGAATTGGCGCGTTCCATCAATCCCGCGCAACGAGCCGCGGGCGATCAACGAGCCGCGGGCGATCAACGAGCCGCGGGCTTCAGCCCGCGCGGCCAATTGAACGCAGGCGCCAGCCCACTCGCGCCGCCGACCATCGGCGATCCGACCTGGCTCCTGACCTGGACCACCTATGGAACTTGGCTCCCGGGAGACCCGCGCGGATACGTGAGCCGAACGCCAACAGAATCCGGCACCCATGAGATCTTCAATGCACCCGGGCAACCCTATTCGACCGATCAGCCGGAATTGTCCGAAGCGGCCAAAGATCGAATGGACGGAGAGCCGGTGCTCCTGGACGCAAGGCATGCGGCTGCTGCAAGCGATGCATTCATGAAAGCCGCAGCGGCACACAATATTCGGCTCGTGGCCTATGCAATCATGCCGAATCATGTTCACGTGCTGTGCCAGGCAACACAAAATGGTCCGGAACTACTCCGACTCTTCAAGGGGGTATCATCGCGCCGGCTGGGGCAGGCATTTTCGTTGGCAAGCTCACCACGCTGGTGGACAAAATCGGGTTCGACCCGCCACTTGAAACCGGGCGACGATCCGACAGCGGCGATCGATTATGTTTGCGAGCAACTGAACTCGTTGCTCGTGCGATGCTTTGATGGACGGCGAAACAAGGGCGCGATTCGCTCTGATTCCAAAGCCGCGCGGGCTAAAGCCCGCGGCTCGATTGGCGAGATTGATCGTGCGCTGGAAAAAAACAAAGCCGCGCGGGCTGAAGCCCGCGGCTCGTTGCCTGAAGCCCGCGGCTCGTTGGCTGTCGTGTGTTTTATCAAACACACAAACGCCTGCGGGGTCGGTGTTGCGGACGATCCGGCCGAAGCCTATCGCCGTGCCTACCTCGGCGACCCCAACGCCGCCATGGGCGGCATCCTCGCGGTGAACTTTCCTGTCACCGCGGACTTCGCCGCGATGGTGATGGAGACCTACGACCGCCTCGGCAAGCCGCTGCGCGAATCCGGCGCTCCCCATGCACCCGGCGGATTCTTCGTCGAAGTGTGGATCGCGCCGTCGTTTGAAAACGCGGCCGTCGAAATCATTCGTGGCGCGACCCGCGCGCCGACGGGCGAATCGAATGCCGAAAGCCCCGGTTCTGCCTTGTCGGCGCGCCCAAAGAAAAAATGGGGCGAGAACGTGCGATTGCTCGCCGTCGGCGACCTGTCGCAGCCACCCGCGACGGATGAACTCGTCTACCGAAGCATCGCCGGCGGGATGCTCGTGCAGACGGCCGACACCGTTGGCCTTAACGAAGACCTGTGGGAAGTTGTCACGAAGCGCCGGCCCACCGATTCTGAAATGTCAGATTTGAGATTGGCTTGGCTCATCGCCAAGCACACCAAGTCCAACGCGATCAGCCTCTGCAAGGACGGCATGCTGATCGGCAACGGCGCGGGGCAGATGAGCCGTATCATGAGCTGCCGCATCGCCACGTGGCTGGCCCGTGAGAATGGTCACGCCGACAAGCTCGCAGGCAGCGTGGCGGCTTCCGATGCCTTTTTCCCCTTCGCTGACGGGCCGAACATTCTGATCGATGCCGGCGTGACGGCAATCATCCAGCCCGGCGGTTCGAAACGCGATGAGGACGTCATCCATGCCTGCGACGAGCGCGGCGTCGCGATGATCTTCACCGGCACGCGGCACTTCAAGCATTAACGCGCGGGGATGTCCCGCCGCGTCCACGCAAGCAAGCCGCCCATCCAGAACGCTGCCGCGACAGATAACAGGATCGCAATCTCACGCACCTGCCACGATCCGGCGCGGACGATCGGCAGCGGCCGGTAGTAATGCAGGAAGCTCGTCCACGAAATTCGCTTGGCCGGTTCCCACAGCTCCGCCAGGAAGTTAATCACAAAGCAATAAAAGATGGCCACGAAGCAGATACCCGCCGCCACCCCGCGCCGATTGCACATCGCCGAGACCGCGAGACAACACGCTGATAGTGCTACATACACGACATAAAGATGCCCTCCCACGATCGCCAGCCGCCAGAACTCAATGTCCTTTTGCGGCTTGATGACCAGCCCCAATCGAATGCCCGTGAGGATGGCGGCGATGAATGGAACCCCCAGCGCGACCAGCACCACCGTGTGCGAGCCGTACTGCCTCGCCCGCGAGATCGGCAATGACGCGAGCAGGTCCATCGTGCCGCGGTCCACTTCGCCGGCCATCACGCCGGTGGAAACCGTGATCAGCGTCGCCACGACCAGCGTCCACATCAACGGATGCACGAAGAAAAACGCCGTGACCCCGTTCGGCGTGAACTGCGAGCCGACATCGCTCCCCAGCAGCGCCGCGAGCAGGCTGCGCACCCACTCCAGGTTCAGCATCTCCAGGCTGCGCTCGATCGGCACCGATGCCGTCACAACCATGTACAACGCCGCGAACACGCACAGCAGCAGGTGCGCCCCCACGATCACCACGGCGTAGCCTCGAAGCGTCTTGCCTGTCAACGGAAGACTGATCATGCTCGCGGAGCCTCCTCGTAGTACGTCGCGAACAAGTCTTCCAAATCCGGTGCGCCGATCGTGACATCAGCCACGTCCAGTGTCGACAACCAGCGAAGCAGTTCCTCCACGGACCCCGCCCAGCTTCCGCAAATCACGCCATCGACCGACGGACGCGGTGTGAACCCGTGCGGTATCAAGTCTTCACGAAGCGCGCCTTGTTTCAATCGCAGCTCCACGCGGCGCAGCGCGCGCTGTCGTAATTCGCTGATCGAACTGTCTTCGATGATCCGCCCGGCGCGGATGATCGCGACGCGATCGCAGAGCAGCTCCACTTCGCTCAACGTGTGACTGGAAAACAGCACCGTGCGCCCCTCTCCCGCCGCCGCACGCAATTCCTCATACACCGTCTGCTGCACCAGCGGATCAAGTGCCGTCGTCGGCTCGTCGAGAATCAACACCTCCGGCCGATGCATCAGCGCCTGGATCACGCCGAGCTTCTGTTTCATCCCGCGCGAGTAATCACGAATGCGGCGCGAGAGATCAAGATGAAACCGATCACACAAGCGGCGAATCTCGGCCTCACAGCCGCCGCCTCGCGCCCGATTGCAGAAACTCAAAAATGTGCGCCCGCGCATCCAGTCGTAGAACCGAACATCGCCGGGCAGATACCCGACGTGCCGGCGAATCTCGGTGCTTTGTCGCCATGCGTCCAGCCCGAGCACGCGCGCCGAGCCATCGGTCGCCCGAAGCAATCCGAGCAAAATTCGAATCGTCGTCGTCTTGCCCGCGCCGTTCGGTCCGAGAAAGCCGAAGATCGAACCGGCCTCGACGCGCAGATTCACACCCGCTACGGCCCGAAGCGCGCCGTAGGATTTCACGAGACCCTGAACATCGATCGTCGGGTTGGCGGCGTGAGGATTCGCAGAGGGCATGGCGTTAACGGCTCGCTGGCCTCGACTGTTCGTCAGATGACGAGGTCGGCGTCTTCGTCGCTGATTTCGCGCCGGGCACGGTGCAGCAAGGGGCGATGCGGAAACAGGTGAATGAACGCCATGCCACCGACAAAGCCGCCCAGGTGCGCCAGGTACGCCACCGCGCTCGTGCTGCCTCCCGAACTGACGAAACCACCCAGCACCGGGAAGGCGTTTTGAAGCACAACGTACACACCGAGGAATATCCACGCCGGAAGCTTGACGGTGAACCAATACCACCCTGCCGGCACCAGCGCCAGCACCCGCGCATGGGGGAACAACAACAGGTATCCGCCCATCAGGCCGCTGATCGCCCCGCTCGCGCCGACCAGCGGGACAACGCCGGAGTCGAATAGCGTGTGCGCCAAATTACCGACGAGGCCTGTGGCCAGATAGAAAACGAGGAACAACAGCGGGCCGAGGCGATCCTCAACATTGTTGCCAAAGATCCACAGATACAGCATGTTGCCCAGCAAGTGCCCCCAACCGCCGTGCAAAAACATACATGTGAAGATATTCATCCACGCCGGCAGCGCCGTCGCCTCGTCGAACGGAAGCGGCACACGCCGCGCCAGCGGCCGACCGAACGGATCGACCAGGCGATGGCCGAATTGATCTGTTGCAGGCTGGAGCGGCGCGTCCTCGATCATCGCGCGTCGCAAATCCGTGCGCGATTCCGTCAGTTCCGCCGGAACATAGCCGTATTTCCAGATGAACTCCTGCATCCGCTGCCCTTGACCCAGCTCGACGAAGAACACGAGCACGTTGATGACGATCAGGGCAATCGTCATCACCGGCGTGCCCGCGGTCGGATTGTCATCTCGAATCGGGATCATTCATGGCCCTGCGCAGGCGCGGAACAGTCCGTGACCGTACGGGTGAGAACCCCCAGCGCATGGCGGATGGCCGGCCCGACCAGCTCCAGTCCCATGCGCACGCCGCTGACGCTGCCCGGGAGCATGACTACAAGTGTCTGACCAATCACCCCGGCCCCCCCGCGCGACAGGATCGACAGCGGTGTGCGATCAAACATGGGCGTCTTGGCGTACCCCCCCGTACGCATGATCTCGCCAAAACCAGGCAACTCCCGATCCAACAGCGGACCTATGGCTTCAGGCGTCACGTCGCGCGGGCCGATCCCCGTCCCACCGGTCGTAACGATCAGATTGACCCGGCCGATCAGGGATCGGATGCAATCAGCGATTTGCTCCGCCTCATCCGGGGTCAATCGCCTCTCAACGACCTCGACGCCGAGTGACGAGATCACTTCGGCCGCAGCCGGACCGCTGCGATCTTCCTTTGATCCCGCGGATCGACTGTCCGAAATCGTGACCACCGCCGCCTTGAACATGGTCGGATCGTAGCACGCGCGCTCATCGCCTGCAAAACCCTGAACGAGCCGCTGTCGCGTTGACCGGTTCACACCGCCACGGCCGCCACCGGCACGGTGAAGCTGACGCGCGTGAAGCGGCCTTCTTCACTGGCGATGGAGACCTCGCCGCCCATGCCGTGAACCGCGTGCTTGACGATGGCAAGCCCCAGACCGGTGCCGCCGATGCCGACGCGGCGGGACTTGTCGACCTGATAGAACCGCTCGAAGACGCGATCCAGATCGCCGGCAGGAATGCCACAGCCATTGTCTTCAACCTCCAGCCGGGCCATGCCGCCTTCGTGACGACATCGAATCTCGATCCGGCCGCCGATCCCGACGAACTTGACGGCGTTGTCCACGAGATTCTTCAGCACCAGCTCGAGCCAGCGCGGGTCGGTCTCCAGCGCTTCGACCTCGTTGACAATCTCAAGCCGCACGCTCTTCTGACGCAATGCCTCGGCAAACACCGAGCGAACCGACGCGAAGACTTCGTCTGGCCTAAACCGCCGAACGGAGAGGTCGGGCGACTCGGACTCGACGCGGTTCAGATCCATCAGGTCTTCGGTGAGATTCTGGAGCCGCTCGACGTTGCGCGCGATCACGGACATGAACCGCTGCGTCATCTCGCGGTCCAGCCCGTCGGCATTGAGCGTCTCCACGGCCGCGCGAATGCTGGCCACTGGCGTGCGCAACTCGTGCGACGCGTTCGCCACAAACTCCGTCTTCATCGCCGCCGATTGCGCCAACGCCGTGATGTCGCGAATGCATATCAGCCACGCGATCGGCGTCGATGGCTCGGTCACCCGAATGATCGTGACGCTTAATTGCGCTGCGCCCCTCACTTTGCTTCGCTTCAGTTCTCGGTGCAGTTCATTGCGACCGGCCGCCTGGGCCTCGTTCCACATCTGCTGCAAGGCCTCATCGGTAACCTGCTCCGTCAGTAGGCGGCCCACCAGTGGGGAATCCACCGCGAGCAATCTTCGCGCCGCATCGTTGGCCGTCAGGACCAGCCCTGCACGATCGACGGTGATGATCCCCTCCTCCAGGTGACTGACCGTGACCTCCAGGTCCTTCCGCTGCTGCTGAACTTCATGCACCCGCGCGAGCAGATTCTCCCGCATGGTCTCCAACGACTCGGCCACCTGCCAGATCTCGTCGTCCCCGCCTACCTCCACCCGTTCCTGCAAATCACCGGTCGACAACCGCCGCGCCAGGATGCTCACCCGTTGCACCGGCTGCGCCAACGCCTTCGACAACACCCACGCCCCAAGCAGTGCCAGTGGAATGGCGATTGCCAGACCGATCGTGATCCACTTAATCAAGGCTTCTTCGCGCCGCTTGATGTCCGCCGCCGGCGCCGCCACGCGAACGACGGCCGCCAGCCGACCGCTTTCGATTAACGGCACCGCGATATAGACAAAATTCTCTCCAACCGAACTGCTCCGGCGAAGGTCCTGACCCATGCGGCCCGCCAGCGCCGCAGCCATCTCCGGCCGCTTCGCGTGATTCTCCATCTCCGACGGATTCGCGTTCGAATCCGCCAGCACGCGACCATCCGGCGCCATCACGGTGAGACGAAGCCCCGTAAGCTCGTGCATGTGGTCGCATTCGCGCTGCAACGCGGGTTCGTCGAGCGGCCATTGCCGGTCAATCGTCAACTTCGCAAGGTGCGCCTGCTTGATGATCTGGTCCTGCGTGTAGCCGGCCAGCCAGCGGTGCATGATCTGCCAGGTCACCGCGCAAACCAGCAGCATGCCCAGGCACAGGAGGGCCCCCAGGCGCAAGAAAACGCGCTTGAAGAATCGCCCCTGCCAGTGCATCTCGGAGTTTCGCGGCACAATAAGAATTCTACGCGATCAGGCCGCGGCGATCACGTGGATCAGCCAATTCGTGAATTCGCCTGAAATGCGCCCTCGCTTCGAGCCGGTTCAACATTCAACCGGCTCGCCTTGCCAGACGTCGGCGAACCGATAGCCGACGCCCCGCACCGTTTCCACCAGATCGCGGCAGGAACCGAGTTTACGACGCAATGACGTGATGTGAACGTCGATCGTCCGATCCGTAACCGCGATGTCCGGGCCCATGACCTTGGCCATGAGTTGATCGCGCGACAAGACCCGCGCCCGCGCCGCGATCAGCGCCTCGAGCAGGCGAAACTCGGTTAGCGTCACCGCGATCGGCTGACCCTCGACTTCGACGACATGACGAGCCCGATCCAGCGTCACCGCGCCGGCGCGCAACACCGTCTCGTTCTCGGTCACGCCCGCCCGCCGCCGCAGAACCGCCGCCACCCGCGCCATCAACACTTCCATGCTGAACGGCTTCGTCACGTAATCGTCAGCGCCGATTTGAAGCCCGGTCACGATGTCATGCTCCGCCGTCAGCGCCGTTAGCATGATGATCGGAATGTGCCTCGTCGCGGAATCCGCGCGAAGCAGCGAGGCCACCTCGCGCCCATTGCGTTGCGGAAGCATCAGGTCCAGAACGATAAGGTCCGGTTTCTCACGACGAGCCAGCTCCAGCGCCGTGTTGCCATCGTGGCAACTCATGGGAACCAGTTGGTTCCGCTTCAGGTTGAAGCAAATCAGTTCGACCAGATCGCGCTCGTCATCGACAACCAATACTCGTGATTGCGTCATGTGTTCGCTCCGCCGCTCCCCCGACCTCCGTGTGCACCCTGAATCGTTGCCCAGCACCGGCTGCCGTTGTTCACCGGTACGCCGCCAAGACCAGCATTATAAACCCGCCGAAGCAACTCCTGCACCGACGTTCGCTGTGAAAGCTTTGTTAATTCGCGCTGCAAAAACAATCGCTGGTGCGATCCAACCGCACTCCACCCACGGCACAAAGCGGTTTTTGCGGACGCGTGTTAATTGTTTCTTAATAATCAGTGAATGAGGGCTTCACAATGCGCAACCTCCGTTAGGAGCCTTTGTTACTCCTTCGTACCATGCCTTCGAATGATCACCTCATGAGACCTTAATGCTCTGAACGCTTGCGACACCGGACGCGCCGGGTATGATGCAGCCGTCAGCTGGTCAAGACGACCCAGCCCCAGATAGCCAGGCACGATTCGGCAGGCGCGGATCAGGAGCAGAATCCCCGTGTTCTCGATCATTCCTCGCGATACGGTTTTCTTCGACATGTTTGAGCAGTCAGCCGATTTTGTCGCACGAGCAGCCGTGATTTATTGCGAGTTGATGGCGGATTTTCCCCGGCGCGACGATCACATCAAGCGCATCCGCCAAGCCGAGCATGACAACGATGAAATCGTGCACAAGGCGCTGGCCAGGATGGACACGGTGTTCATCACGCCGTTCGATCGCGAAGACATCCACATACTGCTGAAAAACATGGACGACGTGATCGACGAAATCGACGCAGCGGCCAAACGGCTTGCCATCTACAAGATTGATGCGCCGGACAAATGGCTCACCAAGCAGTCACAGCTTCTGGTCAAGTCAACCGCGCTCCTTCGGGATGCCGTCAATCGGCTGCGCGACCTGAAGCGGCCCAACGGCCTGCAACAGAAGCTCGTTGAGATTCATCTGATTGAGAACGAGGGCGACGAAAACAACCATGCCGCCGTCGCGGAGCTTTTTGAGAACGCCAGCGATCCGCTTCGCGTCATCAAGATGAAAGAAATCTACGATTTCACCGAGCGTGCGATCGACAGTTGCGAAGACACCGCGGACATCATCGAAGCCATTGTTCTGAAGAACACGTGAGATCCTCCGCGGCATGGTGACCTACGTCATCATCATCGTCCTCATCGCCCTGCTGTTCGACTTCAGCAACGGCTTCAACGACGCGGCCAATTCCGTCGCGACCATTGTCGCGACGCGCGTTCTTTCTCCCCGCGCGGCGGTCCTGTGGGCCGCTTTTTTTAATTTTATCGCCGCCTTCGGATTCGAGACTCACGTCGCCGCGACCATCGGCAAGGGACTCGTCGCGCCGTCCATCATCAATCCCGACATGATCCTCGCGACGCTCATTGCCGCCATCTCCTGGACGGTTATCTGTACACAAAAGGGATTGCCCATCAGCGTCTCACATGCCCTCATCGGCTCGCTGGCAGGCGCTGCCATCTGCCGCGGCGGTCTTGACGCGCTCCAGTGGGGAGTCATCGGCAAAACCGCGATCTTCATCGTTCTGTCGCCCATCATCGGCTTGGTCATCGCATGGATCCTCATGATCATCAACCTGTGGATCGTGCGCTATCGAAATCCACACCGCGTCGATCGTGCTTTCCGACTCCTTCAGCTTGTCTCCGCCGCCATCTACAGCCTCTCGCACGGCCTGAACGACGCACAGAAAACCATGGGCATCATCATGGCCGTGATGATCGCCGAGCCGGCCCTCGCCCAGTATGCCACGCACTCCGGGGACCCGGCTTCTGGTGAGCCGGCTTTTTGGATCATTCTTTCCTGCCATCTTGCCATCGCGATGGGAACCTATCTGGGCGGATGGAAAGTCGTGAAAACACTCGGCCACCGCGTCACGAAGCTTCAGCCCATCGGCGGTTTCTGCGCAGAGACCGGCGGCGGCGCGACCATCCTCGCCCTCTCGCAGTTTGGAATCCCAGTCAGCACGACGCACACCATCACCGGCGCCATCTTCGGCGTCGGCCTGACGCATCGCGTCTCGGCCATTCGCTGGAGCGTCGGATCGGAGATCGTGACTGCGTGGGTCTTGACGCTGCCCTGTTCTGCCTTAATTTCTTCAGTAGTCTACTTTATAGTTGCAAAGGTTGCGGGCTTGTTCGGCTGACGCAGGGCATCAGCGCCCGCCACGGCTCCGCCGCAATACCGAATCCAATTCCAAAAATCGAAAGTTGATTAACTGCACGATCACGCCGATGCTCGCGGCGATCAGGCTCATGGCCAGCAGCGTGAACGTCGCCACGATGAACAGCGTCCGTCGCGTCGAATCGGCGCCGGCCTCCCCAAACAACACCCACGCGCCGCATGCCATGCTCAACGCCATCAGCGCAAGACCCATTCCACCGAAAAACGTCAGCGGTTTGTAAGAGCGAAACAAACTCAAAATGCGAAAGATTACGCGAAACCCGTCGCGGAACGTGCTAAGCTTCGACACGCTCCCTTCCGGCCTTTCGCGATACGCTATCGGCACTTCGCGCAAGACCCACTTGCGATACAGGCACTGCACCGTCATTTCCGTCTCAATGTCAAAACCATACGCCATGATCGGCAGGCTCCGCGCCACCTCACGCGTGAAGGCCCGATACCCGCTCAAGATGTCCGTCAGCCTGGCACGAAAGATCATGTTGATCATCGTTCGCACAAGCCAGTTACCGAAAACATGAAACCGCCGATACGCAGCCGCCTCGTTCACCGCCTCGCGCCGGCCGACGACCATGTCGGCCTGACCGTTCAGCACCGGCGCGAGCACGTCGCGAACGCGCTCCGCCGGATACGTGTCATCGCCATCGACCATGACGTAGCAGTCCGCGTCTACTTTTTCCAGCATGGCCGCTACGACGAAACCCTTGCCCTGTCGTTTCTCTTGCACCACCACCGCGCCCGCGTTCCGCGCCAGCTCGCCCGTGCCGTCCGTGCTGTTGTTGTCAAACACATAAACGGTCGCCTCGGGCAGCTCGCGACGGAAGTCCGACACGACCTTCCCAATCGTCGCGGCTTCGTTGTAACACGGCACCAGAACGGCGATTCGCACTGCGTTGCCGCTCACGGGCCTTTCTGGATTGGCTGACTCCATCAATGAACGTCTCCCGGGGTTATGCGGTGCACGGCGGACAACTCACATGAAGAACCTTCACGCAACGTCTCGGCAGTTTAAGGGCAGCAAGCCTTTGCGCCACGTCGAGCAGGCGGGTACAATCACACGGATGAAATTCGCCGGTTCCTGGATTGTCTTGCTGTTCCTCGTGGCGCTGACAAGCTGCACCGACCGCGCCGGAAACCGCGTCGCTACGGACGACTGGTTTCACGGTCGGTCCGCGCATTCCACCCCGGACGATATCGACGCGACGAATCCCGATGCGACCTCATCGCATACAGCGGCTCCTGGACATTCTTCGCTCCACGATCTACCGGCGGATGCCACGCCCGCTCAACAAAGAAAAGCCGACCGCGCCTTGGCCGCCGAGTTTGCCAACGCCGCTCCCGCACCACCACCCGGCGCTGTGCTGCCCGATGTTCTCGTCGTCGATGACGAGCGAATCAGCGTCACCGACATCCTCGAGCCGATCGAGCACCGCCTGGAGGAATTGGCGCGCTCCCTCCCGGCGTCGAACTATTTTGACGAAGCGGCCAAGCTCGTGCGTGCGCAAATCGTCGAACACGTCGCACAGCACCTGATCTGGCGGCGAGCCAAGACGCATCTCACCGAGGAAATGGAACCCCAAGTCGACAAAGCAGTGGGCAAGATGGAGAAGGACCGCATCAATCGCGAGTTCGGCGGCCGTGAGACGCTTTACGAAAAGTACCTCGCCAAACACGGCAAATCCCGCGACGACGTCAGGAAGCGCCTGCGAAAAATCGTGTTGATCGACAGCTACCTGCGCGATCGCCTCCTGCCGCAGATCAACTCACCGCGCAAGCAGGAACTGATGGCGTACTTCAACCAGCATCGAGCGGACTTCTCGCGCCCCGAGCGACGCGAAATGTTCCTGATCGACGTCCCGGTCAACGCTTTTCTCGATACGCGACGCTGGCCGACGCGCCAGGAACAGCAAGAGGCCGAAGCCAAAGCTCGCATCGAGATCGAAGCCGCCCAGGCGGCCTTGCAGCGCGGCGAACCGTTTGAAGACGTAGCCCGTAAATATTCACGTGGTCTGCACACCGAATCCGGCGGCAACTGGGGCCTGATCACGAAACCGGCCGGCAACGAATCCGCTCTCCAAGGGCATTGGGAAGTGCCGTCACGCCGGCTGTTCGAATTGCAGCCCGGGGAGACGAGCGAAATCATTCACGCGGCCAATAGCTTTTTCATCGTTCGCGTCGGGCACATTGATCCCGCCGAAGAAATGACGTTCCAGCAGGCACAGCCGAAGATCGTGGACACCCTTCGGCAGGAGCGATTCATTCGCCTGCGCACCGAGTTTCTCCAGGCGGAACTGGAAAAAGCCACCATCGGCTCGCTGGAGGACTTCGTCACGCGTGTCATGCGGGGGATTCCCAAGCCGGCCCGCTGAACCCTGCACAATCCCGTCTCGTTCGCCTCGGTCCGACCGCCCAGTCGGCTTTCTTTGACAGGAACATGCCGCCTGATTCGTCTTATGGGTACATGCGGCGGTGAGGATTCCCGTTCAAATAGCCGTCGATCCACGTTCCAGGGGAGCGGTTTATGGCAAGCGCCTCCATCATGCGTCATTTGACTGCATCAACGCTTCTGGTTCTTTTCTTTTCGGTGTATTCAGCAAGCGCGGATGAAAAGAAACCTACAGCGTCGCGACCGGCCCCGAAGGGCTGGAACATCGAGTTCACCCGGAATCCCAAATTACCGCCCATGTTCCGGCAATTGGATGCACGCCGCGCGGACGGTAGCAACCTGTCAATCTACCTGGGCGATTTTGACAACGGCCTCGCGAGCAAGAAGCCCCTCCTCGTTTTCGTCGAAGGCTCCGGCGCCCACTCGCAATTCATGGTTCGTGACGGAAAAGTCGTCTACGGTCTGTTCGGCTTCATCGCCGACCGCTTCCGGAACGATTTTCACGTCACCACAGCCGAAAAGCGCGGCATCGAGTTCGGGTATTTCCCGAAAGAACACTTCGGCTCGGCCGAGGACGCTCCCGAGGAATACCAGCATCACGCGACGTACGAAGGTCGAACAGGCGACGTGTGCCTGCTGATTGACACGCTTCTGAAGCAGCCCAACGTCGATGCGAATCGCGTCGTGTTGATGGGCATGTCCGAGGGGGCGGACGTGGCCGCGCACGCCGCGGCGCGCGACCCGCGCGTGACGCACGTCATCTTCATGTCCGGCGGAGGGCCGACCCAATTCTTCGACCTCGTGACACTTCGCCGAAAAGCCATGGCCAGGGACGGCGTCTCCGCCGAGGAGATTGACTCGGCCGTGCGCGAGATGGAGACCGAATACCGCGACATCATGGCCCGCCCCGACGCGATTGATAAGTTCTTCGCCGGGCACGCCTACAAGCGATGGGCCTCGTTCTGCGCTCATCCACCCGTGGAAAGCCTCGCAACGAGCCGCGCCAAGCTGTTCCTTGCTCACGGAACCGAGGATCTCTCCGTGCCCATCGAGTCGTTTGATTTCACCGTCAGCGATCTGATCCGCCGCGGCCGAAAGAACGTAACGGTACGCCGCTTCCCCGGCCGCGATCACAGCCTCGGCGACCCCAAGGCAGAACAAAAAGGACCGCCCATGGTCGACGTGATCGACGAGGCCGTCCGTTGGACTCGGCAATAACGCGCGACCGCGAGTGACAAAAAAACCCCTCCCGCAACTACGGCGTAGACCGAAGTCGCAGGAGGGGTTTGAAACCGACAAGAGTCGTTCAGTCGCCCCGTGTCACGGACCGACGAGCAACTGCACGAACGGATCGACGTCAGCCAACTCCACGGTCCCATTGGCTGACACGTCTGCCGCGCACCGTTCGGCCGGTGTCGCACTCGGAGGATCGAGCAACACACGGATGAAATCGCCGATGTCGCCACCGTCAACCAGGGTATTCTGGTTCACGTCGCCAGGCGTCGTCCCCAGACAGGGTGAGGGAACCAGGCCCCAGATCTCGACGTCGTCGATGTTCCAGCCCTGGTACGTGACCGACGAATCGGTCACGCCCATGCCCCATCGAATGTATACAGTCGGCTGATTGTCAGCCGCCGGCACATCGTAACTCTGCGACGTCCACGCCTGCTCGGTGAAGGACCCGCCCGAGTGCGTCCAGACGGGCGTCCAGGTGGTTCCGTTCGTCGAGACCTCGATGTAAGCCTTGTCGAACGTCGCCGATTCGATGCCCAGCCATCGCTTGAACCGCAGCTGCACTTGAGTGATGTTGGAACAATCAATCGCCGTGGTCGTCAACCAGCGCGTCGGCGTCAGGTTGTTCGTGTAGCAGCCGATCAGGTTGTAGCCGTACACGTTCGATCCGGTGAACCCGCTGGTCGGATTCGCGCGACCGGTACCACAGCTTCCGCCGCTGTTGTTCGGCACGCCCCAGGCCCAGCCATTGCCGTTTGGCCCGCTGCCGCCCGGCCCGGCATCGCCGATCCAGCCCGGATCGGTGTCCAAATTGAAGACATGCACTGGTTGCGGGCCACCCACGGTGATCGTCACCGTCGCCGTATTGGACGCACCACCATCAGGCGCAACACCGCCGTCATTGGCTTGGAACTGGAGACTGTCCAACCCGTTGAACCAGCTCATCGGCTGGTAGTTCACGATATTCCCGCCACTCGCGAGGGTGTACGGCACGGCCGCGATCGCCCCGGCGTTTGGATCCGACAAAGTTCCGTTTGTCGGCAGCGACGTGATGATGTAATCCAGCGCGGCCGGCGGATCCGGCAACCCGTCGTCCGATGCCAGCAACGTGACGAGGACAGATGTATTCATGGCAGTCGTGGCAACGCCATTCGCGGCCGACGGCGGGCGCGGTCCGCACGCGCCATGGGCCGAGAGATCGTCCTCGAAGAAATCCGGTGACAGGCTCGTGCTGCCGGAAAGCCCTGCGAGACCGTCCGTCGCGCTGATCGCCAGCCAAGTGATCTGAATTCGTCCGTCAAAGTACATCTCAATCTGGAACGAATTCGCTCCGCCGGCATTGTGCTCCGGAACGTTCTGATACGTCACGACGGCTCGATCGGCCAGTTGCTTGTGACTGATGGTCCCGCCCTGCGACGGGTTCAAGTCGTCGAACAACGCCGAGATGCGCGGCCGATTGAAATGCGCCGTCAAGCTCTCGGTGTAGGTTCCATCCGATGCCGTGAACGTCAGATTGCCGTTGGAGTTGAGGAAGTACGATCCATACGACGCACCATACAACTTCACGGTTGATCCGCCGGTCAACGTAACCTGAATAGTTCCGTCATCCGACAACGTAACGGGCGTACCACCCGCCGGATCGGTCGGGAAACTTGTGTTGGGATACGAACAGGCCGAGTAGAAATCAATCGAGCCGTTCGGCACAAAGAGAATCGTCCGATTGTCCAGATCATTATCGCCCGACTCAAAAATCTCCGTGAAGAGATTTGGTATCTGCGGCGTGTTAAACGTGTAACACGAACCGCCGTTATCATCGCTTCCGGCATTTCCTGCCAGATCGCTCGCATCGACCGCGAAGTAATAGGTGCTGCTGGGATTCAGCATCGTCAGATCGATGCTGTGCGAAGTCGGCGTGCCTGCGCCGGGAACCGTATTCGTCAGCGCGCCGCAACTGGTTCCCCAGCGGACCGCACCTTGAGCGGCCTCATCGGTGGTAAACGTAACCGTGGCAGTGCGGGCCCCGATGTTGATGACTTGCACGTTCGAGATCACCGGCGGAGAGCAGTCCACCGTCGCGTTGGCGGTCACGTTGACGTTGAAGCCGCCGTTGCCGTCGTCGGCGTCGACGTAGGTCGCCGTCACCGTATCGCCGTTCGCTATGTGCAGCACGCCGGCCGAGTCGCTCGTCGCGAGGTTGATGCTGCCCACGAACGTCGCCGATTCGGCGGCCGTCTCGGTCAGCGTCACCGTCTCGCCGCCCGGTTCGGTCGTCGAGGCGATGCTCACATTCACCGTCTGCACCGAACCGTCGTCGGTGTTCAGATCGCAGTCCACCACCCGCAGCGTCGCCGTGCTGGCACACGCGTACTTCGTCCGATCCAGCGACATCGTCCCCTGGCTCGAGCAGTTCACCAGCAGCGGCGAGGCGCACAGCGAAAACGGCTGCGGACCCTGCGGCACATTGAACCCGTGTACCTCCACCCGGTACGCCCCCGGCGCCGGAGCATCAATCACCACCTGTTCAATATTGTCCACGCTGTTGCGCTGCGTCCGAACCGCCGGCGCCGCAGGGTTCGCGATGCCGCCCAGGGTCCACGGGTAGTACTGCGTGTTGCTCGCATCGAACACCCGCAGGTCCAGATCGTTCACCAGCTCGGGGATCGTGTTCGCCGTGCCCGGAACGTCGTCCCACGCCAGCGTCACCTTCAACTGCGTGTCCAGCGGACTGACGATCACCACCGCCTGGAACGTCTCGCCCGTCCCGCTGACCGTGTTCTCCAAAAAATTCCCCGTCCGCATGAAGTCCACCGCCGGCTGAATCCGAACCGATCCGTAACCCGTCTGATAGTCCGGACCCGGATTGAACAGATCCACGGCCGTATGAGCCAGCAGGATCTTCAGCGTCGAGTTGCGGAAATCGGGATTCCCCGGGAACTGTGCCCGGTAGTCCTGCAACAGCAGGGCCGACAGACCGCAGACCGTCGGCGAGGCCATCGACGTGCCGCACTTGCTCGTGTAGGCCGTGTCGCTGGCACTGCCGCACGAGGTCACCCCGGCATCCCCGCCGACCTGGCACCCCGGCGCCGACAGGTCCGGCTTCATCCGATCGTCGTCGGCCGGACCCCAGCTTGTGAAGCTCGTCACGCTGTCATCGTTCGAGTTCAGCGCGCCGACCGTAATGTGATTCTTGGCGCAGGCCGGCGGGGCCGTCGTGCGGTACGTCGTGCCGCAGCGCCCGCTGCTTCGCTCGTTGCCGTTGGCCCAGACCACGCGGATCGGCTGGCCCAGGCTGCCGCGGACCATCGAGTCGATCAGGATGTCCATCGCGCCGTAGTCGCCTTCCCAGGCGCAGTTGAAGCCGTTGGGCGCGGTGTTCGTGCCGATCGAATTGTTCGAGATGACCGCACCGGCCACGTTGAACGCGTTGGTGTAGTCCACCAGCGCGTCACCCGGATCGGTGTAAAGGAACCCCGCGGACAAGCTCGGGCAGGTCGTGCCCGTCGCGCTCTGCTGGAATCCGTAGCTGACGATGTCCACCCCCGGTGCCATGCCCTTGTTGTTCGCGTTCGCCACCCCCGCCCCGCCGATCGTCCCGGACACGTGCGTCGCGTGGTCGCTCACCGTGCTGCAAGCCGGCTCGCTCGCCCCGATCACCCCCCGACCCTGGAAGTCCTGGTGCGTCGTCCGAATCTTCCCCCCGTCATACACCATCACCTTCACCCCCGCCCCGGTCAGGTTGTACGGCGCGGCCTGAACGATGTTCGCTCCCGTCCGCACGCGGTTCTCCGCGTTCAACTCGCCCATCGGCGGAAGCGGCGGCTCGATCCACTGCACCGAATCCTCCAGACCCAGAACCTTCAGATTCGCGTACGGCAGCTCCACCACCAGGCCGTTGATCGTGTACAGGTACGACATCACGCGGCCATCCAGCTCGTGGATCTTCGCCACGCCGTCTTCCAGCGACACGTCGGGATGGAAGATCACGTACGCCGCCACGAACGGATCCTTCAGGTCGTCTTCCGTCGCCGCCCACAGCCTGCCGGCATCGCCCAGGGCCGGGGACTCGTCCCCTTCGCCCTTCAGCTTCACCACACCGTCCCGCGGCACGACCGACCACGGCACGATCTCCCCGGCCGCCAGATCGGGATGCAGCTTGGCTTCGAGATGGATCGGCGCAACGCGCGAAAAACCCGGTACCTGTGCCGCCAACTCGGCATTCAGCTTCGAGCCATCCACGTGCGCGAAGTACGCATTGTCGCCGAGGTAACTCTGCAACGTCAGGCCCCCGGCCGTCAACTGCTCGCGCATCGCACGCGTCACCGGGGTCTCGAACTGCACGATCACGTGCGCCGAACCCGCCGCGTTCGCTTGCGCCGCCGCCGCGCCCGCCTGCGATGAACCCGCGCCCGCCTGACCGGACCCCTCGCCCGCCTTAACCGCGCCGGTGCTCTGCATGCCTTCCGTCGCCGACACGCCTGCCAGCTCCAGCAGCTTCGCCTTCACCTGCTCGACGCTCTGCCGCGGCAGCGTCTGCGTCCCCGTCCGCCAGCGAATCACCGGCTCCGCCGCCTGGACCCGGCCCCAGCCGACGAGACAAATAAGACAAAAGACTATATAAAACGACCACAATCCGGCGCGGCGATGTTCTGACATGTGAAAAACCCTGTTAAAAGGACCCCACTCCTCCACTGGAGGCTCGGGCGATTTGAACACCAAGCCGCCCGTTATCGTTAAACCTCATCGTACCACAACTGTCCCTGACTCCAAAAGCGAAATCGCCTCCGCAGCCCATAAAAATCTCCATCCCCCCGGCGCTTCATTCTTGTTCTTCGACCCTGCGGCCCTTAGATTGCCTGCAAATGAGCGTTTCCAAGCCTGCCAGCGCTATTTTCGCTCGATCACTCGGTGATGGGCCCCCGATTCTGTTTGTCCACGGATTCCCCCTCACCGGCGACATGTGGCTCCATGTCGCGGAGGCGCTCAAGGAACGATACCTGTCCGTGATTCCCGATCTGCGAGGGCACGGCCGTACGCCGCCCCATTCGCAGGTGTCAATGGCCAGCTTTGCTGATGACCTCGCCGCCTTGCTGGATCATGTAAGAATCTGGGAACCGATCGTCCTCGTCGGCTTGTCCATGGGCGGCATGATCGGGTTCGAGTTCTTCCGGCGGTATCGGCCGCGCGTTCGCGCCCTGGTTCTGTGCGACACGCGCGCGATCGCCGACCCCCCTGACGCGGCTGCGCGACGGGAAGAATTGGCGCGAAAGGTGCTTGCGGAGGGAAGCCACGTCGCGGCCGATGCGATGGTGCCGAAACTTTTCGCGCCCTCCACGCCGCAGGCGATTCGCGACAGATGGCACGCGATCATGTCCGCCAACCCGCCCGAAGGAGTGGCGGCGGCGGCGCGCGCTTTGGCGCATCGTCCCGACTCCACGGCGACGCTGGCGACGATCAACTGCCCCACGCTGTACGTCTGCGGCGAATTCGACGAATTGACCCCGCCGGACATGATGCGCGACCTGCACCTCGCCACGCCCGGATCACAATTTGTCCTGATTCCCCGCGCCGGCCACATGCCGCCGGTCGAGCAGCCCGAAGCCTTCAACCAGGCGCTGGCCGGTTTCGTCGATTCGCTGCCACTGATTTGACACTTTCCGCGTCTTTTCAATCCACCGCGAGGTGTGCTTTCATCGCATCGAGTGCCTTGCCCCAGAACGCCTTCATCTTCGCGGCCGTCTTCGCGTCGGGCAGCTTGTCGTGCTCCACGGCGACCATGCTCTTGGCCGCGCCCTTCGCGTAGAAGTTCACATCCACCCGTGTGTCGTCGGCGTCCCACACGATTCGCATCGACTTGTTCTTCGTCGCCTTGCGAACCGTGAGCCGCGCCTTGCCCAGCCAGCGCGCCCGCGCCCTGGCGTCGTGGAACGCGTCGAACACGCGTCCCACCGGCACCGCCAGCGTGCGACTCGCGCTCACCGAGAACCCGCCCGGCTTCTGGTGCTTGGCCCGCAGGCCCCTCGCCTGTTCGTACCCCACCGTGACCATCTGCCCCCACCACGGACCGACCTTGTGCTTGCTGTGCAACACAGCCACGATCTGCTTGTGGTCCATCTTCCGACAGCCGGCCTTGTCCAGCGCGGCGATCCACTGGTCCCACGTCTTGCCGGTGGCCTTCTTCACGGCCTCGTCGCCGACGCCGAGTTGCGGTTTGCGGTTTGTCGCCATGTGCGCCTCCCATCCAAGGACTTCGCGGGCCGGCTCGGCCGGTCGCGGAGATGGGGATTGTCGGGGATGTTTAGCGAAACTCAAACCGCGCCGGATTGACCAAGCCGCGCATACCCGACCTTAACGTTGCGAAGAATTGTCAAGGGTGAAGAAATGGGTTCGCGCCGGTCCGAACCGCTGCAGTTCCGCCACAGCGGCTCTTCGACATGCTGCGGAATCCATTCGAGCCGTCCTGCCGTGTCGAGTTCGATCCGCGGCGTCACATCTTCAGCGCCGCAACGAAGGCGGATACGTCGGCCCCGTTCACGTCGCCGTCGGCGGTCAGGTCGGCGAGGTAACGCTGGCAGTCGGTCGCAGCGGCCGGGGCGAGCAACACACTGACAAACGTCGCGATATCGGCCGCGCTGACCGCCTGATCGCAGTCCATGTCCCCGCGCGGGCATTCGGGCCGCCACCGCGCCCAGAAGCCCGACACCTTCCCGCCCGCCTTGATAAACTGCCCGCCCGCAATGAGCTCATTCCGAAAATTGGTCAGGGCATTGACCTTGTTGTAATCGACCCCCTCTCCAAGCGGACTCCACACGCCGTCGCGCCATCGCGCGATGAAATTAAAACCTGTGGGCAGACCAGGATTATCAAGAAAGTATCCACCGGCGATGAGATCGCCGTTGTAACTGGCCAGCGACCAAACAGTCACCGGGTTGCCGGCGTTCAGATCGATCCACGTTGATCCATTCCACCGCGCGAGACCGATGCTGCGAAGACCTCCAGCCGTTGAAAAGCCGCCTCCGGCGAACAATTGCCCCTGATGCGAACAAAGTGCCACAACGCCGTCATTCATCCCGGCGCCGATTGGCTCCCAGGTCGCGCCATCCAGGCGAGCGATCCGATTCACCGCCACACCGCCGGCCGTCGTGAAGAATCCGCCGGCGACCAGCTTCCCATCGTGAACGGTCATGCAGACCACGCTCGCCTGGTCGAAGCCGCTGCCGACTGGGTGCCATTCTCTACCATCCCAGCGGGCGATGAAGTTCGCAGGCACGCCGCCGGCCTTGGTGAAGTTGCCGCCGGCGTACAGGCTCCCCTGATGCACGCACAGGGCGAAGGCGCTGGGCGGCGCGCCGTTCCCGGGTGGCGGATCACTCAATCCGCCGCCGACATCCCGCCAACCCTGCTTCGCGTTCCATCGGGCGATCCCGTTGACGGTCAAACCACCCGCCGTCGAGAAGTACCCACCAACGTACACATCGCCATCAAACGACGCGATCGAAAACGGAATGCCGGACAGCCCGCTGCCCAAGGTGTGAAAGTTCTGCCCGTCGAAACGGACAATCCGATTCGCATCGATATCCCCGGCGCTCAAGAACGCACCACCCATGTAGAGGTCGTTTTCATGGACACCTGCGGTCTGCACAAAGTCGTTCATGCCTCGACCCAGCCGCTGCCATGCGCCGGATTCGAAGTCAAACGTGGCCACGTTGACGCCCGGAATCTGAAACCGGCCGCCAAGAACCAGGCGACCCTCGAATACAGCAAGTGCTGAAAACGATGCTGAACCGAAAGATCCACCGAAGACACCGTTGGGCAGTAAACTCCACGCTGCCCCGTCCCAGGCGGAGATTCCCGGTGAAGGTGTGGAGCCGGCGGCAATCAGCTTGTTCTCGAACACGGTAAGCGCGTTGATCATATGAGACGTGCCGCTGCCTATCGAAGACCAAGCCGCGCCGTCCCATTTTGCAATATTTCCCACTGGAACGCCGCCTGCCAATGTCATGCTTCCGCCGGCGACTAACGAGCCGTCGTACTCAACCAGTGCTCGCGGCGTCGTGTTTAAGCCGCTGCCCAGGGCCGACCAGGATGTGCCATTCCAACGTGCAATCCGCGATGCGGACACACCTCCAGCGGTGGTAAAGTCGCCTCCAACGAACAACTCACCGTTCATAACCAAGAGACTCAAGACTCGATTGCCTAATCCCGATCCAAGGGATTGCCAAGCGGTGCCGTTCCAGCGTGCGATGCGATTGAGCGATGTTACTTCGTCCCATGTGGCGGTGAAATCACCGCCAGCTATAAGTTCTCCATTGAACAACGCTAGGACACGGACTTGATTATTGAATCCATTGCCTAGCGGAAGCCATTGTGAGCCGTCCCAAAACGCGATTCGTTGAATACCGCCGCCCGGCTGAAAATTTCCACCGGCTATGAGTTGTCCTTTATACACAGCCGTGCAATTAACTTGGCCCGAGCCCGAATTGCCACCCAATCCACCCGAGAAAGAGTACCAGCCATTACTACACCATGCTCCTATATTGTTGGATACCTTGTTTCCGACAACGGTGAAGTTTCCAGCTAGGAACAATTTTGGCGGGACGGGACCTGCATCATCCGGGTCCCAAGTCATGAGCGAAACAACTCGCCCGGAACTGCCCTCCAGTCCTGGCAGTTCATTCCCGCCTTGCCAATCAAAGGTGCACTGGGCAGCAGCTTTGCAATTCCACATAAGCGCAAGCGCGAGGGCCCACACAATCGAACGAGCTCGCATTGCATGACTCCTTGCCTGTTTTGGAAATCACTCTGTTTTGGCCCGGAATACCCACGTAGTTCCGGTTGTGGGGCCGACGCTGGGGTCGTAGGCGCAGCCGTTGTACGAGTCAATTCGCCACGTGTAGAACTCACCGGGGATCAAATGGCCTTCCTGGAGGAACTGCGATGGGATTTCAAAGATCGCGAAATTCCCCTGGCCCACGCCGGCCACGTCGCCGACCAGCGCCGGGACGTCCTGGGTGATGGTTCCAACTTTCAGATAGACCTTGAAGAACTCCGTCTCGTCGGTTTGCTTCCATTTAAG
The DNA here is from genome assembly GCA_015200345.1 of Planctomycetia bacterium. Taxonomy (NCBI): domain Bacteria; kingdom Pseudomonadati; phylum Planctomycetota; class Planctomycetia; species Planctomycetia bacterium. Next base: position 482,168 of record CP054187.1, read on the forward strand.
GGTTGTCACGACAAGTTCTACATCGGGATTGCCGCTGTGCGCCGGCTCGGGGTCGGTGGCAAGGCCGGGCTTCAGGTTGTGTAGTGGGCCGAAATCCCACGGCCATAGACCCGAATCAATTGAGTTTTTCACTTCGTCGTCAAGCATATCAAGTGTAGGTGTCGCAAGTGGTAACCGGCAACCTGCCGAAGCCTTTACGGCAGCAAACACATGCTCTTCCATTCGTACGTCGTCGCTTACGTGATCATCGCTCGTCCACATTGACCAGGCGGATTCCTTTTCGAGCGAGCTTTCAAGATTCGTGGTGAACGAGCCGTTGCGCACAACTTTCCAAGTCAGGTCCCACTGGTTGTTGACGCTGTACGGCTCTTCCCAATGCGGCGTCTGATCGTAGGCGTCCCAGCGCTCGTAGCGATTGCCCGCGAGATGGAATTTCTCGTCGTTGGAGGGGACGTACACATTGCCACACGGTGCAGGGCAATAGTCCGTCGTCGTCGCGGCACGTACCGGATCGCCAAACCGCGTGGTCCCATCGCCCCAGCCGCTGGGCCATTCCTTGGAGGAGCGGTACCAGTTGTGAAGGATGTTGATGCGCGGAGCCTGCGAACCGTTCCCCGACGCCATTTCGGTCATGTAAACGGCGTTGCCGACGACGTTGTTATAGAAATCAACGCGTTCCGGTCCGCTGAACAACATCTGCCGCATGAACGTACCGGCAATCAGGTTGTGGCAGAAGGTGATCCCCTCGTCCGCGGCGAAGGCCCCCACGCCGCCGCTGCCGATGCCGGCCTTGCAGTTCTCATACACACCGCCCCCGATGATGCAATGCTGCACCGTCAGGTGGCAGACCGAGCCGTAAATCGCGAGGTTGTCATCCTGTGACGCACCGATCGAACAATGATCGACGATGACGTTGTGCGTCACACGATACTCGCCGCCGATGGCCAGCGAGCGAGCACAATGGAACTTGCCGTGCGTGTTCACGCCGGATCGAAATCGCAGATACCGCAGAATAACGTGACTGCTGTCCTTCACCGTGAACTGGTTTCCCGTGATGGTGATGCCGCCCTGCGGATAGTTCTGGCTGTACGGCGCGGTGCTGCCGTCGATCTTGACATAATGACCGCGCAAATCGAGCTGGGTGACCAGATTGATCTCGCCCGTCACATCAAACTCAATGAAACCTCCCGTGGGCAACGGCTGTTCGCCATTGAAACAATCGCCTTGATCCTCGGGATCGTGCTGGAGACAGCCGATTTCAAATGTCAGAATGTAGCGAAGCGTCCCATGCAGAGTTGATGGAACAGGCGTTTCGGTCGACGGGTAATACAGCGCTGGATCGTAGTCGGCTAGCGATGTCACGGTATAGGTCGGCAAGTTTACGGGGTAGTATGAAAACGCATACCGGCCGTACCCCGTCGCGCCTGTAAACGCGAGATTCGGATTCTCGTCAAGCTCGGGGCAGGTAATTGTCCCCGCGTCCAGCCTGGTTGACGTTGAAAGCAGCATTGCAATTAAGAGAAAGAGAATGTGTGTGTGTGTGTGTGTGTGCACGGTTGTCTAAATTGCCCGTTATGAGTCATTCGGCTTCTCCTTTGCCCCCAAAGGTGACGTCCGGCCGTCCGCGAGCGACCGGCCCGAGGTCCTTCCAGCCGGCCCATGCCCATGCCCGCAGTGTAACCAAGCACCCCGCACACGTGCAAGAAATTTTGACAAAAAAATGAGTCTGCTTCGTCCCGATCTAAGCTGTCTCAATCGCGAGACAATCGACTTGCATCACGCCCCTGATCCAACCACGCACCCTGCTTTTTCAGCTTCTGCGGCACATGGGTTTCCGACACGAACGAAATACTCCTGGCCATCAGACTCTCAACTTCCACCTTGTTCGAGCAGGCAATGGACGGGCAGCTTCAATTCGTCGTGCATGCGCCAAAGCATGCGACGCATGGCGCGGAACCTCCGGCCGGCAGCCCTTTGTGCCGGTGAGGTTGCGATCGGATGTCCGGATGTCCAATGATTCAGATGATCCGGGACATGGCGTGGTTCCGGTGAATTGTTCCACCAGCTAAACGAATCAATTAGATTTCCCGGAATACCTCATGCAGCGTGCGACGAAGGAAGAAAGACAGAGATCGCCCGACCGCTCAATCAATCGAAAAACGACCAATCCAAGCATGCAAAAACCGACCATTAACCACGGATCGCGGCCCCCTAATTGCTGATCCGCCCCAGCGCCTCATCCACCGAGGGCGACACGTCGAAGAAGCGGTCGAGCTTCGTCGTCTTCAGCACACCGTCCACAAACGGCGACAGCGCCGCAAGAATTACCTTTCCCCCCATCGAATTGGCCTGCGTCACGACGCGCACCAGATCCCCAATGCCCAGCGAACCGATGAAAGCCACATGCGACAGATCGAGCACCAGCCGCATCTTGCCCTGGTCGAGCAGCTTCACCACCTCGTCCACGAGCAGCGACTTGTTGCCGCCGGTCAGGTCGCCGAACGCCCGCACGACGGGAATCGCTCCATGATGTTGCACGTCGATCTGCATGATCGCACGAATTCCTTTGCTCGCTATCCACCGCCGCCGGATTTCGGTTCGGCGGTTTCCACCGTGGGCGGGGTGGGCTTCGGACCGGCGGTCGTGTCCTTCGGCCTCGAATCGCGCCGCGCGGACTCCCGTTCCTGTTGGGAGCGGTACCGCACGATGTTGCGACCGTCCTTCCAGCCCTGATCGTACCCCGATTTGTATTCCGGGTCCATCATCCACAGCCAAAGCCAGCCGCCGCTGTCGTCGAAGAGCGCGTTCTCGGCGTCGCGCTTGCCGTCTTTGTGGCCCCTGGCGTATTCACCTGATGAACGGCGCATCGTGCGATTTGTCTCGCGCTCACCGGGATCGCGTAGTTCGTTCTCGCTGCATGCGCCGCCGCACCACACCGCGAGGGAAATCCACGCGATGCGAGACCAACTCCATTGCGGCGTGCGGCGGCTGATCGTCCGGCGCTGCATGCTACTTTCCCTTTCGCGGTGCATACCGGCCCGCTTCGCACGTCACGACAAAACTCTCCGCCATCGTCTTGAGCTGCTCCCATTCGGTTCGGATCCGCTTGGATTCTTTGTCAGAGATCGCTCCGTCATCCGCCACCGCCCGGCTCACTTCGTTCAACAATTCACTGAAGCCCTGCACCAATTGCTGCGTCGATTGAAGCAGGTCGGCGTCGATGTCTTTGAATCCCGCCGTGGGATTAAACACGAAAAAACCGCCAGCCTGCTGGCACAACCATGCAATCACTGGAATGTGCCCCGTCACGCGGACGATTTCGCGCACCCGGTCGAGCGGATTCTTCGCGCCGCTCGCGTCGGGGTCGTTCGGATCGGATTCCTCGCACCACTTATAGACCAGCGCGGTACTCAACTTCAGCTCGGCGGCGAGTGCCTTCACGCCGACCTTGTCCGCCGCTTCACGCAGCACTTCGTACGATTCCATCGAACAGACTCCTTCGCAGCCGAACGGGGCCGATTCATCGCTCGCCGCGTCCCGTGGCGGTCGGGATTATAATCGTCGCGCGGGTTGCCGGTCGAATCGCCGCCGGCCTCCCACCGCGAGGATCGGTAATACGAATGATGTCTAAACAGGCCGATCCCTTTCAGACCCTGACCATGCTACGGGAGACGCTGGCGGCCGCCGGCCTCTCGCCGCGCAAGCTCTACGGTCAGCATTTCATGATCGACCGCAATCTGCTGGAGAAGCTCGTCGAGTCCGCCGAGCTGACCCGCAACGATGTGGTGCTGGAGGTCGGTGCAGGCACTGGAAGCCTGACCGGGCATCTCGCGCAGCGCGCCGGCCAAGTCATCGCCGTGGAAATCGACCAGCGATTGGCTCCGATCGCAGCGGACAAGCTGGCGGGATATGACAATGTGCAGTTGATCGTCGGCGACGCGCTGGCGCGCAAGTCACAGATCGCTCCCGACGTGCTGACCGCGCTTCGCGACGCACAGGCTTCCATTGGTGGTTCGATCAAACTCGTGGCGAACTTACCCTACGACATTGCGACGTCGCTGGTGATCGATCTGCTGATCGGCGAGCCGCAACTGGCGCGGCTCTGCTTCACGGTGCAGGACGAAGTCGCCCGGCGATTCCTCGGCAAGCCGGATACCGATGATTACGGCCCGGTGAGCATTCTGACGAATGTATTAACCATGGGCCGGCGCATCGCCAAGGCCCCGCCGCAGGCCTTCTGGCCCGAGCCGAAGGTGGACAGTGCGCTGGTGCGATTGGACGTGACGGCAAAGCCGGACGCGGCGCCGACCTTGACGCACGCGGAGCGCAGCGAATTCGCCTCGCTCGTGCGGCATTTCTTCCAATACCGCCGAAAAACAATCGGGGGAATCGCCCGCAAATCGCCGTGGGCGGTTCGATTGCCGGACGCGCTGGTGGATTTGAAAATCGATCTGAAGGCCCGGCCGGAGACGGTCTCGCCGCAACAGTGGCTCGCCTTGTTTCAATGTGTGGCGGAGCGAACAGCCGACTGACCGGGCCGACCGCCAAAAGCCACGACCATGCCGCCCTGATTCTCGCGCTCGAGCGGATTACTGTTCGAACTGTCGCACGGCGATCGGGCCGCGCTCGAGGCCGACGAAGTTCAGGAAGCGCTCAAGCGGCAACCGCGGGATTGACAGCTTTTCCGCACGGCGGACGGCCTCGTCGTACAGCTCGCGCTCGCTCATGGCCTTGCGCGTTCGCACGTCTTTCGTGACATCGACCTCGGGCGATTTGACAATCGTCGGGACGGCCGGAGCCGCGGGAGTCGGTGTGGGTTTATCTTCCGCCGCTTCATCGCCACTCGATTCCTCGCTGCCGGTTACGTCGTCGCCGCCCGAATCATCGGAATCGGCTGATTCATCGCTCGACTCGCCGGCATCCGCGGACTCGTCGCTCGAAACGTCGTCGGACTCGGCCGAGTTGTCATCGCTGATTTCCGTAGCGGCCGACTCGTCGGTTTTCGCGCTGCCTGCATCATCGGCGGCTGCGCCGGGCGACAGCGTGTCCTCCGGCGGCGACGGCTCGGTGCCGAGCACGACGTAATCCGTTGACGCATCGACGCGATCCACGATCTCGCCGCCGAAGCGCCTGATCAGCGCCTTGACCGCGTCAGCCCCGCGCAAATCAGGCGTGCCGTCGAAGTCCGTATCAAACCGGCCGATCACGACAAACCGCTGTTTCTTGCTGCGGTCCCGGCTCAACACGATGTTTCCGACCTTGTCACCCTCAAGGATCGGATCATCCGGCGAGGGTACGCTGATGACGCGACATTCGCTCGTCCGCTCGCCGACGCTGACAACTTCGATGAGCCCCTTGCCGCGCCCGTCGCTCGGAACCCGCGCCACCCCTGAATACACGGCAAACGTCAACCCGAGCACGACGCGATCGCGCCGCCCCAGGTCGATGTGAACCAGCGAATCACCCGGCAACGCACGAAGAATTGATCCGACCGGATTCCTCGCCACGGCCAATTCCTGTGCGCCCTCGGCGCCCGGACCGCGCAGCGACGCCAGCGCCGCCTTCTGTTCGTCCAGCAGCGCCTCGCGGTGCGAAAGCTCCTCGATCAGCTTGCGCCGCATCGACGCCGTGTCCCGCCGCATCGCGTCCAACTCGTCGCGCTTTTCGCCGATCTGCGCCGCCAGCTTTTCCACCTCGCTGGACTTGGTCTTCTCGTATTCGCTCTTGGCGTTCTGGAGATCCTCGACCTTCGCGTTGATGGCCGCGAGCTGATCGCGAAGCTCCTTATCGATCGCTTCATTTCGGTCGAGCGCGCCCTTCAAATCGGCCAGCGCCTTCTCCTGCGCTGCTTCGGCCTTCTGACGCGCATCCTTCTCCCCCGCGTACAACTCGTGCAGGTTCTCGATGACTCCGACGGCGCCCAGGGCCGGGCTGACCTTGTCCGGCGAGTCGATCTTGCCTGCATCCACAATCTTCTTCAGCGCCGCGTCCAGCTTCGACAGCGCGACCGCGGGAGGATCGTTCTGATTCCCCGAAAGACGACCGCTGGCCATTTGCAGGGCGCGGTTCAATTCCCCGATGACGGATTTCCCGGAGGCCCCGGCATCGGGCACCAGTTGTCGTGCGACCGATTCATCGTTGCCCTTGGCGAGCTTGGCCTTGGCCGCCGTGGCCTGATCGGCCGCGGTCCGAAGCGATTCCTGATTCGTAAATTGCCAGATCGACAATCCGGCCATGATCGCGGCCACGACAATGGACACTACCATGCCGATCGTGGAAGCGTTCGACCCGCCACGTTGTGGGGCGACACCCGCCATGGGCAACTCCTGCATTTGCGCCGTCTTTCGGCGTCTGAATCAGCCGGGCTTAACCTGCACGGCCCCCGTGGGATGGTAAGCAACCAGTTCGGTACTTCGCGTTCGGTGGGATTGAGTCCGGTATGTCCTTCCCGACATCACGCGGCACGAAGCACAATTAAGTATCTGCGAACCAAGGCCGAATGTCAACGTTCCTCCCCCAAACAACCGTCTCCCCGACCCCCTCCGTTTGCGTCCCGAAACCCTCGCGGTTAAAGGGTAAATCCGCACGCCCTTATGGGCCATGCGCCGCGCGGCGCCGGCCCCGGCCTGCAAGAGACCCGGACCCGGTCCGAAAGACCCGGCCTCCCGATGTCCAAGTCATCGCTCTACCTGATCGACGGCCACTCGCAAATCTACCGGGCCTACTATGCGCCGTTTGGAAATTTGACCAGTCCGACCGGTGAATCGACCCGCGCGATTCACGTCTTCGTGCAGATGCTTCTCAATCTCCTGCGCGATCGCAAGCCGACCTACCTCGCCATGGCGCTGGACGTGAGCGATGAAACCGTTTTCCGTGTGAACATCGACCCGACTTACAAGGCCCACCGCGACCCGCCGCCCGAAGACTTGCCCCCACAGATCGAACGCATCATCGCCATCGTCTCGGCCATGGGCATCCCCATCCTGCGGAAGAAGGGTTTCGAAGCCGACGACCTCCTCGCCACACTCGCGGCACGACACGCCGGGCCGGACCTGGATGTCTTCTTCGTCAGTCGCGACAAGGACCTGGATCAACTGCTGAATGACTATATCCGCCTTTACGATCCGACGAAGGACATCGAGATCGATGCCGCCGCCGTCGCCGCCGAAAAAGGCTACGGCCCGGAGCTGGCCGTCGAGGCGCAGATGCTGATGGGCGACGGCACCGACAACGTCGTCGGCGTACACGGCGTCGGACCGAAGAAGGCCGCGCAACTCCTCCAGAAGTACGGCAGCGTTGCCGGGATCATCGCGCATGCCGACGAATTGACACCCAAGCTTCGCGAGAACATCCTCGCATTTCGGGATCGAATGGACACGGTGCGGCAACTGGTCACACTTCGCCGCGACGTCCCGATTGAATTCGACCTCGCCCAGGCCGATGCATCGCGATTCAACCCCGCCGCCGCCGAACCGCTGTTGCGCGAACTGGGGCTGAATCGGCTGCTGGAACGCATCGGTGCCTCCCGAATCGGCCAGCCGATCGCACGGACCACTCCATCCGATGACGACGCACCGCCAAGTTCGCGAACGAAGCGAGTCGGACAAACCTCCTCGCCCGAATTGTTCGAAGACCCGGACATCGGGCCGGAACAACCCGCGATGGCAGCGCCTCCCGCCGCCGAATCGTCGCCTCCGCGCGAGGTCTCCGGCACCCTGTTTGACATGCTGCCCGCACAGTCATCCGCCGCGCGTTACCAACTCGTCGACACCGACGAAGCCCTGCACAAACTCGCGGAGCGGCTCACCCGCGCCGGCGCATTCGCCTTCGACACGGAAACCACCGGGCTGAATCCAACCACCGCGAAGCTGGTCGGCATCAGCGTCGCCTGGGCCGATGGCGAGGCGGCGTACGTCCCCGTGATGGGCGTCGGCCGAACCGTCTCGTTGGAGACCGCGCGCGGCGTGCTGGGGCCGATCTTTGCCGACGCGAGAATTAAGAAGTGCGGGCAGAACTTGAAGTACGACTTGACCGTGCTGCACGGCGCGGGGTTTGAGGTCCGCGGCGTTGAGTTTGATTCAATGATCGCCAGCTTCGTACTCGATTCCACGCGCCGCTCACACGGCATCGACGCCCTCGCCGCGGATTTGCTCGGCATCCGCAAAATCGCCACGCACGAATTAATCGGCAGCGGGAAAAAACAGACCACGTTCGATCAGTTGCCCACCGACCGCGTCTGCGAATACGCCGCCGAAGACGCCGACGTGGCGTGGCGGCTGCGCGGGCTGCTCGGCGCGCGGCTGACCGACCCGGAACTCAAGCGCCTGTTCAACGAGATCGAAATGCCGCTCGTCGAGGTCCTCGCGCGCATGGAACAGGCAGGCGTCGCGCTCGACAAACCGCTGCTCGCGAAAATGAGCAATGACTTGGCCGCGCGGATGAGCGCTCTCGAGCACGCCATCCACGACGCCGCCGGCCATCCCTTCAACATCAACAGCACCCAGCAACTCGCGGAAGTTCTCTTCGACGAGCGCAAGCTGCCCGTCATCAAACGCACAAAAACGCTCCGCTCCACCGATGCCGACGTGCTGGAGCAACTCGCCGACCAGCACGACGATCCCATCCCCAAGCTGCTTCTTGAATACCGCGAACTGGCCAAACTCAAAGGCACCTACATCGACAGCTTGCCGGAGATGGTTCACCCGCGCACCGGTCGCGTGCATCCCTCGTTTCATCAGACCGGCGCGGTCACCGGTCGCCTTTCGTGCAGCGACCCGAATCTGCAAAACATTCCGATCCGCACCGAGCTGGGAGCGGCCATCCGCCGCGCGTTCGTTCCGGGCGATGCCGACTCCGCGCTCATCAAAGCAGACTATTCGCAGATCGAGTTGCGCGTGCTGGCCCATTTCTGCAAGGACGAGAACCTCATCGCCGCGTTTCGCGAGGACCGCGACATTCACGCGTTCGTCGCCGCGCAACTCGCCGGCGTGCCCATCGACCAGGTCACCAAGGATCAGCGCGCCCGCGCCAAAACCGTCAACTTCGGCATCATCTACGGCCAGTCCGCCTTCGGACTGGCCCGGCAGACGGGCATGTCGCAGGCCGAGGCCAAGGCGTTCATCGACCAGTATTTCGCCCGGTATCCGCGCATCCGCGCATTTCTCAATGAGTGCATCGCGCAGGCGAAAAAGCACGGCTTCGTCAAGACGATGCTCGGCCGCCGCCGCGCGATCACGGATATCGCCAGCCGCAATCCTTCGGCCCGCGCCGCCGCCGAACGCTTCGCCGTCAACACCGTCGTACAAGGCACCGCCGCCGACCTCATCAAGCTGGCGATGATCCGCATCGACCGGCGCATTCGAGAAGAGCGACGGCCGTCGCGCATGATCCTCCAAGTTCACGACGAACTGGTCTTCGACGTGCCGAAACGCGCACTGCGCGCCGAAGCCGACATGATCACCGGAGAAATGTCTGCCGCGCTCGCGCTGGAGGTGCCGATCAAAGTCGACGTCGCCGCCGGGCCAAACTGGCTTGACGTCTCGCCGATCGAATAGCCACTCGCACCGCAATGGGTATGGGCGAGTCGTATTGGGCGGCTCCAGGAGATACGCCGCATCGACCTTCTGGTCAGGAATCCCTAGTGCCCGATCGTCGCGCGCTGAAATGGGCATCGGCGAGAGACGCGCACCGCAGGCTCACCCGGGCCATACGATGGACCGTGCGAATCCCCGCTGCCGCCAGACTCAACATTTAAGGATCATGGCTCATGGGTTAGCGCTTCTCCCATCCCGTTGACATCCCAATTCTGCCCGCCAATACTCTCTCCGCAGTTTCGCCCCCATCGTCTAGAGGCCTAGGACACCGGCTTTTCATGCCGGCGACCGGGGTTCGAATCCCCGTGGGGGTGGTTCTTTCGCCGTTTTTAGTTGTCCCAGGGCGATTCCACAACTTCCTGCGGTTTTTTACTATCAGGTTCCCCCGTTCGCGGCTAAGATGCCCCGCGATTGGGCGGCGCGGTCCCTCGTCGAATCGAGGCGCCACGCGAACCGCCAGAAACCTTCAGGAGAACGGATTGGAACTGCCACGTCGCAAACCAGATGACATTTACCTTCCGGACGGCGAATTCCAAGCCATCCTCAATCGTCTGCGACAGCGCACGGACGCGCACGACCTGAACATCGGCATCGTCTATGCGTTCGACTTTCGCACACGCATGCTCCCCTACTGGTACGCCGACAAACGCATGGCCCCCGGGTGCGTGCGGATCCTGGCGGACTGTCTGACCGTCGCGGGCTTTCGCAACGTCCGCGTCGTCCTCCAGCAATGGACGCCCAACTTCACGCCGAGCCTTGCGCGGCTGAACGGAAAACCGCTCGACATGCTCCTGGTCTCGGCGATGCAGATTCACGCCGAGCCGGCCTATGACCTCATCCGCGAAGCGCATGCCATGGGCGTGCGACGGCCGCTGATTCTCGCGGGCGGGCCCAAGGCCGTGTACGAACCGGCCGATTATTTCGAACTGGGTCCGCAACCGGGCGTCGGGGCGGATTGCGTCTCCACCGGCGAAGTATACGTTTTCCTTGCACTGCTTGAGCGCATTCTCGATCTGACGCGGCCCGGCGAGAAACCGCTGGCGGGCTTTGAGCGCGCCCGGCGCTGCGGCGCACTGAAAGACATTCCCGGCCTTGTGTATCTCGATCCGACGCGCCCGGCGGACAAACCGGTCGCGATCAACACGGGCGTCCAACGCCTGCTGCGCGACCTCGATGAGATGCCCATGCCCGACGCGGGCTATCGCCTGCTCGAGCCGCCGCACAAAAAGCAGACACTCGCCCCGCAGCCCTTTCCGGCGCACAAAGTCGGCAAGGTCTCGATGGTCGCCTCGGTCATCTCGACGCAGGGCTGCAAATTCGCCTGTTCGTACTGCCCGATTCCGGCCCTGAATCAGCGCACGTGGCGGCACAAAAGCCCGGCGCGCCTTGCCGCCGAAATCAAGCACATCTACGAGAACTTCGGCATTAAGGAATTCTTCAGCACCGACGACAACTTCTTCAATACGCGAAGCACCGTCATCGACCTGATGACCGCCATGGCCAACACGACCACGCGCGGCCGTCCGCTTGGCGAGGTGATCCGCTTCTACACCGAGGCGACCGAGTACGACGTCCACAAGAACATGGACATCCTGCCGCTCTGCAAAAAGGGCGGACTGGCGGCCATCTGGTTCGGCATCGAGGACATCACCGCCGAACTGGTCAACAAGGGCCAGACCCCTGGAAAAACGACGGAAGTCTATGACCGCCTCCGCAGCCTCGGCATCGAACCGATGGCCATGATGATCCACAACGACCATCAGCCCCTCCGCTCGCCGCCCGGCACACTCGAAGGCGTCATCAACCAAGCGCATTACATGTTCGAAAAGGGCGCTGTGTCATATCAGTGTACCTACCTCGGCCCGGCCGTCGGCACCGTCGATTTCGAGGCTGCCGCCAAGGGGCGCGTCATCTTCAAGTCCGTCGGCGGCAAGCCGATCCCGCAGGCGTTTCAGGACGGCAATCACGTCGCCGCGTCGCGCCATCCGCGCCCGTGGGAGCGGCAGCTCAACATCATTCGTGCCTACTCGGCCTTCTACAACCCGATCAACGTTCTGCGCATCCTCGGAAACTGGCGAAACGACCGGCTCTCGGCGCGGCGATTATTGTTCCAGGTGATCGGCCTCATCGGCATCGCCATCACCGCCCCCGCCCTGTGGAAATGGTCGCGCCGGCTGAAGAACGGCCCCATCGAAGTCTGGGACGGTCTCCAGCTCGCCCGCATTCCCATGATCGACGCCCAAGCCGGCCACGAGATCAACTGGGGCATCGAGTACCTGCCCAATCCCGAGCTGCCGCAGAAGGACGAACGCCGAATCGTTCGCGAGACCTCCTCGTTCCGCGACGCCGCGCGCAAAGCAGAACGCGAGTCGGAAGCGGTCGCGGTCTGACCCGAGGCACGCGCGGACCGCCGCGTGCGCATCTCTGGTGCCGCTATCATTCTCGGCATGCCCGACGCAATCCTTCAAGATCGACCGCGCGGGTTTCGCGCGGCGCGACTCGTTCTCACGCTGATCGCGCTGGCGGCCGCGCTTGTTGCCGCCCTCTGGTGGTACATCGGCCGCGCCGGCTCCACGCCGCTTGAACGCTGGATCGGTCGGCAACTCGTCGCTGCCATCGAGCAGCACATCTCGCCGCGCGTCGTCTTTTCCGATCTCGATTATCTGGCCCCGCTGACGATCGTGATCGACGATCTCGCTCTGCTCAATGGCGAAGAGCGCATCCTCGCGGTCCATCGCGCGACCCTTTCCCTCGCGGAGATTCCCAAGGAGGGCCGGCCGATCCAGATCCGCGAGATCGACCTCGACCGCCCCATCCTTCGATTCGTGGCCGACGAAGCGGGCCGCATGTCAGGTTGGAGCGGTTTCGCGCGAACGCACGGCCCGATCACATCCGCCGCGTCGAAGCCTGCGCCGGACGCCGACTCCCCGCGATTGAGCGACCTCCTCGTCCTGCGACAGGCGTCGATCCGCAAGGGCCGCATCCTCTACGACGCCGGCGAGGGCCACCCCGCCATGATCCTGCCTGGCATCGAGCTGTTCCTCGCCACGCCGCCCGCTGCGAACGCCGACGGCTGGTACGAATGCGACGGGCATCTCGACCGCACGCCGCAGATGAGCCTGCGATTTGATACTCAAGTCAACATCAACACAGGCGACCTGATCCTTCAAAGCGTCCGCCTCGATGCCTCGCTCGATGAGGCAACCTACAACACCATGCCGCCGGCCGTGCAGCGGTTTCTGGCGGACCGCAACATTCGCGGGCGGTTGACCTTGACCGCCAAGGGGAACGTGCCGCTGGCTCATCCACTCGACACCACGATCGACGTGGAGGCCGATTTCGACCGCGTCTATTTCACCCTCGGCGAAACAGCCTGGCCTGCCGAACGGATCGATCTGGACGTGTCGCTGGCGGATCGGCGCCTCCGCACGCTTTGCGAAGCGCGATTGCTTGGCGGCGCCGCGAACATCCGCACCGGTCTGCATCTCGACGGCGATCGCGCGTTTGATGCGCAGTGGCTGGCAACCGGGATTCGGCTCGAAGAGACGCTCCGCATCGCGCAAGGCCGCGCCCCGAAATACTCCGGCCGAACCAACTTGCAGGGACGTGTACAGGGCACGATGGGGCCGGTTGTTTCGGCGTCCGGAGCCGGTCGCGTCGAGATCACCGAGGGCGTGCTGATCGCGCTGCCGATCCTCGCCGAACTGCACGCCCTGATCGGCGGCCCGCGCCCCGCCGAGGAAGGCACAACGAAAGGCGGGACGGATCACGCCACGCTCGATTTTCGCGTCACGCCGACGCACCTCGACGTGACTGACATCGAGGTCGTCTCCACGCTCGCCGCCATGAAGGGGTCGGGGCGAATTTATTATGACGGCCGTCTTGATCTGCTCGTTAACGCCGGGCCGCTCAAGCGCCTGGAGAAGCTGCTCGGCCCCATCGGCTCGCTCCTCGGCGCGATCACCGACCGCGTCGCGCCTTATCAAATCCGCGGCGTCATCGGCAACCCCTCCGTATCCGTCCGCCCGCTCGGCTTGTAGCGCTCACCCCGCGCGACCCCATTATCCGAACCGTGCGCTCGCGCAAAAAGAAAAGTCGTAGGGTGCGTCCTCGACGCACCGAATGAGACGTGTCGGGTCTGTGGACCCGACCTACACGATTGACTCACTCATCTTGCCGCGTCGGTACGCGCGATGCCGCGTCCTGCGCCGAGGCCACAACAGCATCGCCGGGGCGAGGAGCAGGGCCGAGGCCGGCTCGGGGACGTAGTTGATGTGAATGACCGGGTTGGGCCATTCGCCTCCGGCGATTTGGAAACCGGGGTTGGCGCCGAAGGCCACGTTACGCCGCGGGTCGGTAGGGTCGAACGGCTCAAAGCCGAAGAAGCCTTCCGACCCGGCGCGAAGCTGCGTCAGCGTGCCGGGGGCGACGCCGGCCTGCGAGGTCAAAATATAGCTATGCAGATTGTAAACCGTCGGCCCGGCCGGGATCGGGCTTCCGCCCTGCGGCAAACCGACAATGAGCGATGACAGCACGCCGTCGGGGCGGTTCTCAACTGGGGGCAGAAGATGATTGGTAAAGGGCGCCCCCGCCACGCTTGTTTCAGAGAGGCTCAACTGCGTGGCCCCACCGGCCGGGTCGCGAATCCAGAGCGAATAGGAACCGAGCGTGCCGTCGTCGATGACTGTGCGAGTTCTAATGCGCCATTTGCACTCATTAACCGTCGCGTCGCAGCGGAGAAACAGGGAATCGCCTAGGTTTCCCTGCTGGTCAATAAATGAGTTGGGCGATAATGCCTCGGCGCGCTGCCAAACCCATATTGCTGCGTGCGCGTACGGAATTGCAGTGAACGAGATTATTGTACTGAGTAGAGCCCTTCCTAAGCGCATTATACGACTCCTTGCGAGAATCCCTATGAACCTGTTGTGAACGAACGCTGAACACTTGATGTTGTATGTCCGCAACTGTCGTTTGAGATGACTCGCCAGTAGTACGTTGTGTTGGGTTGTAATGAGGGTGTCTGCCATTGATTTGCTGTGATACAGCCTGGGACTGCCGGCGGGTCTTCCGATGAAGTGCCGAAAAGAATCTGATAGCAATCCGTCTCATCACTCGCGGACCACGTAAGCGTCACGTTGGTGGATACACCGGTCGCATTGTCCAAGGGAAGAAGCAGCGTCGGTATTCCGGGGTTGCCGTCGTTCGTTGGAAGGTTATCGGGGAACACGACATTGCTCGGCGAGTTGCCGGTGATGAGCTGCGCGGCACGGAGCGCCTGATCGTACGAGTCCAATGCCGGGTTGGACAGCGGGAGTCGACATCCCGCGTTGGCCATGACCTGATCGAACACCTGTTGCGGCATCAATGTCAGGTCAGCCCCGTCGTTGGGCATGGGCCACGTCGATGATCGCTCAAGAACGGCTGCGGGTCGAAACGAGCTACGCCGGTCCTTTGGTCTGGCCTCCTGCGTCATACGACGCGCCAACGGCTCACTGCTCGCCGCCCGCTTGCCCGGTGGACGTCCCGTCCGGCCCCACGACGAGATGACATGAGTATAACACAAAAGCCACGGGCATGTCAAGCGAATTAGAGGAAGCTTATAGCCATTAGCCGGAAGGGAGTGGTCGGGGGCCGGTGGTCAGTTGCTAGTGGGCAGTGGACAGTGCTTGGTGGGCGATGCCCACACTACTTCGGCTGCCGGCTCTTAGCCGGAAGGCTGTGGCTCGTGCCAACTGAAATAAAGGCAATCGCCACAGGGCGAGTGTCTGCGCCTTTCACCCGCCGCAACTGCCGCCGGTTTCGATGGTCTGGAACGGCTGGCTCGGCTGGGGATTGCCCGGCGCGGAGAGAACTTCACTCGTCCACGTTCCGCAATCGGGTCCGCCGTCCGACCAGCGAAGGATGACCGTGTCGCCGCAGTGGAATTGGTGCCCGATCTGGCCGCCGAACTTCTGATCCTGCAACTGCAATGACTCGGCGGTGTCACCATATCGCCAGCCGCACAGGCCGATCATGAACTGCGGCGAGGCGTTGGTGCAGTCCCCCTCGGTGCCGCCGATCTGACGCGTCGTAAACGCGTACGACTCCCCCGGCGCCAGCACCGGCGGCTGCTCGATGAACCGATGCGGTTGAACTTCCAAGCCAAGCGAGCACAGGCCGAGATTGCCCGCGACGTAGCGCGCGGCGCTGGTGTTGACCAGATAAACACGCACGCTTCCCGCGTCGTTCGCAAACAGGCTGAACCACGGATCGGTGCAGCCTCCGGCCAGCACGAGGATCGCCACCAGGCCCGCCGATGCGATAAATACGGATTTCTTCATGATGCCCGCTCCGGAACCCGGGCGAGTCGCAGGTCAGCACGCCCAAACCCACCGAGTACGACCCGCCGCGACAGGTTTCCGAGCGGCAATTCTCGTGCCGAAGTCGGCACCGGCCTGAAGCCCACGCTGCGGATTCCGGCGCAGCGCTGCGCGATGTTCGCCGCAGGCCCGACGAGCCGGTAAGATGCGGCAGCAGGAGTGCTTGAATGGCGCGCTACAGCGGCGAAGTGGTTCGTGACTGCGATGGGTGCAGCGACCCCGTGGCGTTTGCCGTCGGAATTGACACGGAAAAGGATGTTCTGAACGCCCTGCATTTCGGCCCCGGCGGTCCGCACACCGTGGCGATTTCGGACTGGTCCGCGAAACTCGTCACCGAGGCGCAAGTCGTTTTGAGCGTGTCGTTTGCGTGCCCGTTGTGCGGCGCGGAGCAGACTGCCCCGGTGACTTGTCAACGCATTCCCATGCCCGGAGAAGACACCATTATGGGATGACCCGCGTCCATTGACGTTCTGATGGAAATATCCGATACTTGCTTCGTTCGGTGGTCTCGTTCGACGCCTGTTGAACGTTTCGAAGCAGTGTTTGTTTTGAGGACACGTGCCGGCCGAGGCCCCCCAGAAGTTGAGGTTTGGTAGCATGCCGCAAGGGACAGTCAAATGGTTTAACGACTCGAAGGGTTTCGGCTTCATCGCCACCGATGACGGCCAGGACGTCTTCGTCCACCAGAGCGAGATCAAGATGGACGGGTATCGCCGTCTGGATGAGGGCGCTCGCGTCGAGTTCGAGGTGACTCAAGGCCCCAAGGGCATGAAGGCCACCGAAGTCAAACTGGTCAAGTAAAGCGATCCCAGCGTTCGCTGAAGAAGTCATTCTTGGGCACCGTCGCGAATTGCGGCGGTGTCTTTTTTTTGCGCTCATCGCGCCGACTGGAAGAATTCCAGTGCCGCCCGCCGCGCCGCGGCATGATCGACCAGCGGGGCTGGGTATTCGCGACCGATTCGGCATCGCGCCGCGGACTGGATCGCCGCGCTCGCCTTCCACGGCTCGTGGATCAGGCGATCATCGAATCCCGCCAGCTCCGGCACATGCTCCCGAATAAACGCCCCGTCCGGATCGAATCGCTGGGATTGCGCGACCGGGTTGAAAATGCGAAAGTACGGCTGGGCGTCCAGGCCGATCGACGCCGCCCATTGCCAGCCGCCAACGTTCTGCGAGAGGTCGTAGTCGAGCAGCCGCCGCGCGAAGTAGCGCTCTCCCCACCGCCAGTCGATCAGCAGGTGTTTCGTCAGGAACGACGCCGTCACCATGCGCAGCCGATTATGCATGTATCCCGTCGCATTGAGCTGCCGCATGCCGGCATCCACGAACGGGTAGCCGGTCCGGCCCTCGCACCACGCATCAAACATCCCCCGTTCGCGCCGCCACGGAAGCGTCGCATAGTTCCGCCGGATCGGCTCGGTCTGAGTGTGCGGAAAGTGGTGCAGGACCATGTTGTAGAATTCGCGCCAGATCAATTCGTCGATCCATTTTTCGGCGCCGGTAGCGCCGACGTCGCGCGCGGCGCGGAGGGCATGGCGAACCGAGATGGTTCCGAACCGCAGATGGGGACTCAGGAACGATACGCCGCGTTGCGCGGGGAAATCGCGCGCGGACCCGTACTCGCCAATTCGTGCCAGGAACGCGTCAAGGGTTTTTCTCCCCGCCTTCGTCCCGCCGGTCCATTTCAAGTCACTCTTGACGAAACCCAGGTCCCCCAGCCCCCACGCGTCGCTCTTCACGCACGCCGGCGGCATCGCCAGGCGCTTCAAATCCGTTCGCGATGACCGCTCGGATATATCGTCTTCCGTCAATTTGCCACGCCAGGCGTTGCGATAGGGCGTATAGACCTGAAAGGGCCGCCCCGCCGCCGTCAGGATTTCATTTTCCTCGAAGACAACGTGATCCTTCGTGGTTTCCAGCCGCCTGCCTTGCCCTGCCAGCGCTCGACGCACACGATCATCACGCTTGCGCCGCGCTGGTTCGTAGTCATGGCTGGCGAACACGACGTTCACATTCAATTCGTTCGCCAGCGCCGGTATGACCTCGCTCGCCGCGCCGTGACGCACAATCAACCGCGATCCGGCAGCTTCCAGCGCATCCTCCACCTCGGTAACGCATTGATGAATGAAATCCACGCGGCGATCGTCTCGATCCTCCAGATGATCGAGGATCTCGCGGTCGAAGACAAAGCAGACATACACCCGATCGCACGCGGCCGCCGCTCGGCCCAGTGCGGTGTTGTCTTCAAGCCGAAGGTCTCGCCGCAGCCACACCAGCCCCGTGCTCATTCTTGCGCGCTCCGCGCACCGGCCGGATGTAGCGTTTGCGCCAGACCGACCAGATGAGCGAGCGTGTCGCAATACGCCGTGTACTTCATGCCTTGACGGATCGAGTCGGTCAGCGCGCGTCCGCCGACGACGATTGGAATGCCGCGCGCGGCGGTTTCCTGCTGCAGCATCCCGAAGTTGTTCAGAAAGAGCTCCGGCGAATCGATGTAACCGGAACTCACCCACACAAGCCGAGGCTGGACATCGCGGACCGCGGCAATGAACGTCTCGACCGGCAGGCCGATGCCATAGCTGTCGGCTCGCCATCCCACCTCGCGCAGGACGAGCGCCACCATCGTAGTAGGAATAAAGTACGGGTCATTCCCCAGCGTCGCACCGATGGCAACGGGCGCCTCATCCTCCATTGGCGGCAGAATGCTCGTCAAATTGACCAGTGTCGTCTTGCAGACTTCCCCCGCGCGTCGCTCCTTGTATATCTCCGTTTCACCGTGCTGCCAGCGCTCGCCGATCTCGTGAAACGCGCGGGCTATCAATTTGTCACAAATATCGCATGCCGTATGGCCCGCCAGGTACAGATCAAACGCCATGCGCCACACGGCATCGCGATCCCCCGCCTCCAATGCCTCGCGAAACGCCGGCAGCGCCCGCTCCAGCGACTGCTCGCCGCGACCCGACGCCGGAGGCAAGCCCAGAATCTCCGGCCGCACCAATTCGTGCCCGCTCGCGCGCAAGTACCGCACCACCCCGGCTATCGTCAGCCTTCGATGCCCCCCGGCCGTGCGCGTCGCCGCAAACATCCCCTTGTCAGTCCAGCGCTTGACCGATGCCTCGCTGACGCCGATCGCCTGCGCAACCTGCTTTGGGGTGAGTACCTGCTTCATGAACGCATCTCCTCCCGTGCTTAAACAACTGAATAGAATCAGGAGAGCATATGCACGTTTTGCACGAAAATCAATTCGATAGAAAGTAGGTCCCCAGACGAATAAAGTCGGTGATCGCCATAATATAATTTTTTTAAAGGTTTTATGGCGATAGCCTGCAAGGCAGCGAATTCAGCATTGAACGAATTGCTTATTTCCAGGACCTCTCGGCTGGGGCCGAAGCGCCCGCAAGGTAATCAGCCGCAGCGGCCGAAACGTGCTCATAAAGCGACGCCAGAATCCCCATCAACGGCACCGGTCCGCGCGGAAACGGCAAGGGGCCAAGGTGTTTCAGAGCGGTCTGCGCCGGTTCGTCTTGCGGCCAGCGGGTCGGACAGGACCAGGTCGCGCGCAGGAATTCCTCCGCGGCGGCGCGCAGATAATCCGGCGGCTGACGTTCTGCGGATTCCGCGTGGGAGTCCTTGCCCGCCATCAATCCACCTCCGCCACGGCGTCATTCGACAACGTCAGATACTCGCTCAATTCCACCGTTGAAAGACTCGTCAACCAATCATCGCCGCTGCCGACGATGTTCTCCGCCAAGGCCGATTTCTCGGTCAACAATCGGTCGATGCGCTCTTCCACCGTTCCTATGCAGACGAATTTATGAACCTGAACTCGGCGCGTCTGCCCGATGCGGTGCGCGCGATCGGTCGCCTGCCCCTCCACCGCCGGATTCCACCAGCGATCAAAATGAAACACGTGATTGGCACGGGTGAGATTCAAACCAAACCCGCCGGCACGCAACGACAGGAGAAAAATCCTCGCCGAGTCCTTCTCATTCTGAAACCGATCGATCAGTTCATTCCGCTTCTTCATCGGTGTGCCGCCATGCAAAAACAGCACTTCGGTGTTCAGCCGCTGCGCCAGCATTTGTTCCAGGATCACGCCCATTTCACGGAACTGCGTGAACACCAGCGCCGCGTCGCCCTCCTCGAGCACCTCTTCCATCATCTCCATCAACCGTTCGCACTTTCCGCTGCGGCCGTCAAGCTTGCCCGTGGTCTTGAGGAATTGAAGCGGGTGATTGCAAATCTGCTTCAGGCGAGTCAGCGTGGAGAGAATCAGCCCGCGCCGGCGGATCCCCGTCGCCCGGTCCACCTGTTCCAGCATCGACGCCACGGCTTGTTCATACAACGCCGCCTGCTCCGGCGTCAGGTTGCAATAGACACGCATCTCCATTTTCTCGGGCAGGTCGCAGGAGACCGTCGGATCGTTCTTCAGCCGCCGCAACACAAATGGCCGGATGAACCGTCGCAACTGCTCGGCGCGGGTTGCGTCGCCGTTGCGCTCAATCGGCGTCACGTACCGAGTGCGAAAGCGCGCCAAGGTCCCGAGCAATCCGGGATTCAGCGCGTCCATGATCGACCACAGCTCCGACAGATGATTCTCCAGCGGCGTGCCGGTCAGCGCCACGCGATGCGGCGCGCCGATGGAGCGCAGCGCAATCGTCTGCGCCGCCGAAGGGTTCTTGATCTTCTGGGCCTCGTCCATGGCCACCCGATGCCACAGCACACGTGAAAAATCCTCCAGCTCGCGACCGGCTAGCCCGTACGTCGTGATGACCACGTCACTTTGCATCGCCCGTTCGACAAACGCGTCCCCCCCCAGCCGCAGCGCGCCGTGATGTACCAGCACGCGCAACGACGGCGCGAACCTCGCGATCTCCCGCTCCCAATTGCCCACCACCGACATCGGAGCGAACAGCAGGGTCGGACCGATGGCCTCTTCTCCTGACGCGGCACCACCGTTCGATCGCGACGCAACGCGCTCGCGCTCATGCAGCAGCAGCGCGATCAACTGGATCGTCTTCCCCAAACCCATGTCATCTGCAAGACACGAGCCGATCCCCAGCCGATCCAGGAAATCCAGCCACGCCAGGCCGCGCAACTGGTACGGCCGCAATTCGCCCTTGAACCCCCTCGGCTGTGGCAACGGCGCGAGCTGCTGCTCGGGTGTCTCCGCCAGCAACCGCCCCAGCCAGTCGCTCCCTGACAGGCCCATCACCGGCAAGTTCAGATCGTTGTCTTCCGCCCCGCCAGCCAGCCGCAGCGCCTGCGCCAACGACATGCGCCCGCCCTGCTGTTTGCGCACGAACTCCAGCGCGCGACGTGCCTCATCGGCATTCACGCCGATCCACTGATTGCGAAATCGAACCAGTGGGGCATTCTGCGTCACGAGCTTTTCGAACTCATCCGCGCTGAGTCGCTCCTCCCCCACCGCAATGCGCCAGTTGAAGTCCACGAGCGCACCAAGTCCCAGCGCCGGGCCACCGGCGGCGGTTGAAACGCCTCCTGGCGACGCTTCTCCCGAAATCCCGGGGGCCGACAAGTCGAGATACAGTCCGATCGCACGATCCGCTCCCATCGCCCATTCGGGCAATAGGACTTCGAAGTCGGCCGCGGACAGCGCCGAAACCGCTTCACGAAGAAACTGATGCGCTTCACGCGTGCTCAACAAAATGATTTCCGGCTTGGGCATGTTCACCGCCCGGCGAATTGGCGCGAAATGCGCAGCGGCCTCTTTCAACCGCAACCGCAATTCCTCCCACCGTCGCGCGGCCCGACCACGCAGTGCCGTTCGCCCACTCAACGCGGGACGCCAGAAACCGGCCGGATCGAGCAGTTCGCCCGTCTCCGACGACTTCACCAGAACACGCAGCCCCCAGCCGCTCGGCGAATCGCCATCCGTCGCCGGATCAAGCGACGCAGCCGGCTCGACCAGTTCAAACCCGACTCGATGCGGGGCCGCCTCCACGGAATCCAGCAGTGGTGCGGTCCAAGCCGTGAGATGTTCCGCGATACCGGCCCAGTGCTCGCTGTCCCCCTTCACGACGTCGTCGCTTGAGACCAGCGCCGATAAGAAGACCAGCTCCCAGTGTTTTTCCCGGCGGGCGCGACAAGGAAGCTCGCTGAAAAACTCATCGCGATGCAGGAACCGGCGACTCAAGCCGTCGATCGTCGCTTCGAGAAACGACTCGACGAGCCATACCGGTTCGACACCATGCGATTCATCGGTGACCATCACGCGGCACCCCGGCGGCATCGTGGCCACCACGCGTTCCAGCCACGCCACCTCGGCTTCATCGCAGATCGCCGGCAGCCAGCGCGCCCGGTAGCCGCGCTCCGTCTCCTCCAAGGCGGGCATGAAGCGCTGGCGCGCCAGCAGTTCGACTGCGTATCGCGCCAGCGCAGACCAATACGCGACCGACGGGCTGACCGGATCATTTCCACGTCGGCCCCGTATCAAGAGATCCGCCGCAGACGACGCAGTGAAGCCGGCGGCGCGCACTTCGCACTGGACCCATTCCGCCCGCTGGGCTTTGCCAGTACCGGCATCGACCGAAAGAACCTCCGCTGGAAGCCAAACACGAAGGTTGCCAAGGCTTGGCTTCTCCTGCGTCGCGGAAAGATCGAACTGGTCCGCAATCGCGGTGCAAGTTTCGGCTTCGCCGGGCAAGTTGAAGTTGGTGGCTTCAGCCGATCCGCCGAACTCCGGTCGCAACCAGAACCACATAACGCCATGCCACCAAGTGGCCTGAAGGCGCATCGTTGCGAGTTGGTGATGGTCCTGTCCCGGGGTCACGCTCACGCGATTCCAAAACCACTTATCCGATGGGCCGAAAAATCGAACGGGACATTGTACCAATTTCCAGCCTCCCATGTCAGTTCTCCGGGGCATGGGTTATATGATGATTTTGACCCGCCGAATTGAACGCATGGCTGCCGAATCTAACAGGAATGTCGTACGGGCAATGTTCGATTAGGATTGAGTGCCTGCCGGACGGAGGCCCCATGGACCCCATCGACTGCTATCGACTCGTCGGCCGTCGCGCCATCGTCTGCGGCAGCACGCAGGGCATCGGTCGCGCGTGCGCGATGCAGTTCGCCACGCTGGGCGCTGCGGTGACGCTGGTCGCGCGGGATGAAGCCGCTCTCCAGCGCGTCGCGACGGAACTTCCCACGGGCGAAGGGCAATCGCACGATTTCGTCGTCGCCGATTTTGATGACCCGCCGGCGGTCGCCGCCAACGTCATCGAACACCTCGGCCGCATCGGTCCCGCGCACATCCTGCTCAACAACTCCGGCGGGCCGCCATCCGGACCGATCGTCGCCGCCGAGCCGGACGCCTTCCTCCGCGCGTTCAACCGCCTCGTCATGTGCAATCAACTGCTGGCCAGGGCGACGCTCGAGGGCATGAAAGCCGAGGGCTACGGACGCATCGTGAACATCATCTCGACTTCCGTCAAAGAACCCATCCGCGGGCTGGGCGTCTCCAACACCATCCGCGCCGCGGTCGCCAACTGGGCCAAGACCTGGTCGATCGAAGTCGCTCCGTTCGGCATCACCGTCAACAACATCCTCCCCGGCTACACCGCCACCGGCCGCCTCGACGAACTGATCGCCGCGAAAGCGAAAACCGCCTCGCAATCCGTCGAACAAGTCACGCAGGAAATGATCGACCGCATTCCGATGGGCCGGCTGGGGCGACCGGAGGAGATCGCCGCCGCCGCGGGCTTCCTCGTTTCGCCCGCCGCGTCATATGTCACCGGAACGAACCTCGTCGTCGATGGCGGTCGAACCGGGAGTCTGTGAGGTCTGACGTGAAGATTGCGAATTACATCGGTGGAGAATTCGTCGCCCCGATCGGCGGAGCCTATTTGGACAATTTCGAGCCGGCCACGGGCAAGGTCTACTCCCATGTACCCGATAGCGACGCGCGCGACGTGCAGGCCGCCGTCGACGCCGCCGAGAAAGCCTTCCCCGCGTGGTCACGCACGCCGGCAGCCGAACGCTCGCGCATCATTTGTCGCATTGCCGATCTGATCGAATCGAAGCTCGACGAACTGGCCCGCGCCGAGACCATCGACAACGGCAAGCCGCTTTCGCTCTCGCGCTCGCTGGACATCCCCCGCGCGGCGGCGAACTTCCGCTTCTTCGGAACAGCCGTGCTGCATTTTCATTCCGAATCGTACATCACCGACGGCCTCGCGATGAATTACATCCTCCGCGGCCCGCGCGGAGTGTGCGGAATCATCTCGCCGTGGAACCTGCCGCTCTATGTCCTGACGTGGAAAGTCGCACCGGCCATTGCCACCGGCAACGTGGTCATCGCCAAGCCATCGGAGCTGACTCCGATGACGGCGTACCTGTTGTCGCAAATCTGTCGCGAGGCGGGACTGCCGCCGGGCGTGTTGAACATCGTCCACGGGCGCGGCGCGACGGCCGGCGGCGCCATCACGGCGCACCCGAAGATTTCGACGATTTCGTTTACCGGCGGCACGGTCACCGGCGGCGAGATCGCCAAAGTCTGCGCTCCGATGTTCAAGAAGGTCGCGCTGGAACTGGGCGGCAAGAACCCGACGATTGTCTTTGACGACGCCGACTTGGACGCGGCGATCAAGGGAAGCGTGCGGGCGTCGTTCGCCAATCAGGGGCAGGTCTGCCTGTGCGGTTCGCGCATCTTTGTTCAGGAAACGATCCACGACGAATTCGTCCGGCGATTCGTCGATGCGGCGAAGGCGCTCAAAGTCGGCGACCCGCTCGTCGAAGGCACCGACCAGGGTGCGATCGTCTCGAAGACGCAACTTGAGAAAGTGAGGTTCTACGTCGACCTCGCGCGCAAAGAAGGCGGCACGATCCTCGCCGGCGGCGGCCCACCCGGCGACTTGCCGCCGCGCTGCCGCGAGGGATACTTCCACCAGCCGACCGTTATCACCGGGCTGGATTCGTCGTGCCGCGTGAACCAGGAAGAAATCTTCGGCCCGGTCGCGGCGATCCTGCCGTTCAAGGATGAACTCGAAGTGATCACGCAGGCCAACAGCGTCGAATACGGCCTCGCGTCGAGCGTTTGGACGAGCAGCGTCTCGCGTGCGCACCGAGTCGCAGAGCAAATTCAATCGGGCACGGTCTGGGTCAATTGCTGGATGATCCGCGACCTGCGCGTGCCGTTCGGCGGCATGAAAAAGAGCGGCGTCGGACGCGAGGGCGGGCTGGAGGCCCTGCGGTTCTTCACAGAACCGAAGAATGTCTGCATTGGAACCTCGACCCCATAAGCGCGACTCGAGAAACCATTTGGCCGGCGAACGTGCTCGCTTATGAGGACGAAAGAATTGTCATTCATGAGGGATGTTTGGAGGAAACCGTGGCAGACAACGTTCAAATCACAAGCTCCCGGGCACCCGAACCAGTCGGCGCGTTTCCCCATGCGCGGCGCGTGGGCAACCTGCTCTTTCTTTCCGGTATCGGCCCGCGCAAGCGAGGCAGCAAGGAAATTCCCGGCGTCACGCTCGACGCAGCCGGCAACATCACTTCATACGATATCGAAGTGCAGACACGCGCCGTGTTCGAGAATGTCCGGCTCGTGCTGGAAGACGCCGGTTCTGCATGGGAAAACATCGTCGATGTGCAAGTGTTTCTTACCGACATGAAGCGCGATTTCCCGGCATTCAATCGCCTCTATGCGGAATTTTTCTCCAGCAACCAGCCGACCCGCACGACGATCGAAGTCGGCTCGCTCCCGACTCCCATCGCCGTCGAACTGAAAGTCATTGCGACGATCTGATTCGGCCCGCGATGTGCGGGCCTGTTCTCCCCCCGCGCAATAGTTCATTGCAGCGCGCAATGACCCATTTGGGTTTGTAAGTCCTTAATATTGAGAGCCGACAGGTCCGATATGTCCGTATCCTCACCACGCCATAACTCGTTATTTATACGAACACTTATGGATGAGCCGTCTATTCACTGCCTGTGATCAAAAAAAGTGAATGCCCTATGGACGCACCCATTGGATTGGGGTATATTTCTCTCGGTCCCCTAGAGAGCCTCCTTTCAATTCTCTACTCTCCGGCCCGAGAGGTGGGGACTAAGGACTCGCAGCCCTGCGAGTCCTTTTTATTGCGCGAATCGCCCGGTGTCAACCCCTGACACCTATCACGATGATCCGCGCCAATCCACTTTTCGTCCAGCAGCGGGTTTTCAAGCATGGGGTTAACTCCCTATGCCAGGGACTCTTCGATGACACCGTACAATCACCATTATGGAAATTCACTCAAGACCGTTTAAGACCTCTCATGGCGATAGTATCGGCCGAGCGTTTCGTCCTGCTGGTTCGCCAGATTCGGAGGATACGACACATCGGGTTCCGAGGGGACCGGCGTTTCAGCAACTTTTTCGAAGACAATGAGCTGAATCGGCCGCGTGCCCGCACTGGTCATCTCATGCAGCCGGTGATAAGCGGGATTGTGGTCGAACAACTCGAGCGGCAGCCGGTGATAATCGCTGGCACTGTAGATTGAATCCCAGATCACCAGCGTCCCGACCGGCATCGACGCCACAAGTCGACGACCTTTGTGCGCGCGGGGGTCTTCGGCCCAGTCGAAGAAGTAAGCAAACCAGGAGTTTGTCGCGAAGATCGGGCGGTCGTTCAGCCCTCGGGTCCGGATCCAGTCGACCAAACGCGCCACGGCTCGCGCCGGATCGTTCAATCGCAGCGGTCGGATCATGGCGGCATTTTGCACAAGCACGAGTGCAATCAGCCACACCATCGCGATGCGAGACAGCGCGTGCCGCGCCGCGCCGTGGCGCAGGAATGCCCCGGCGATCATCAGCACAAGGGTGGCCCCCGCAAAAACGCGAACCAATACGAGAAATCGCCCGTCGCGAATGCCGAGCCGACCGGCGCGAAACTCGATCTCGACCGCGAGCCATGCGAGCGCGGTCATGCCCGCGAAAGAAAGCCATGGGGGCGCACCGCTCGCAGGCGACGTCACGGCTCGCGCACTGGAACTCATACCGGCTGCGGCGAGAATCGCCATGAGCGGGGCGATTGTGACCATGAAGCGCGCGTAGCCGCCGCTGGCGAAGACCCCCGCCGCCATGACGACGATGTGTATCATGACAAATGTCGCCGCCAGCGCGGGGATGATCCAGGCACGTGGCATCGCCTCGCCGCCGTTGGGATGCGTTGTCGCAGCGACGGTTGAATCCATGAAACGGGCCGTCGCCACACGGCGCACACCGAGCAGCGCGAACGTCGCGATCGCAAACGGAACGGCCACGAACAGATGGGGCAGGTACGCGAACGGTCCGGTGGGAGGATACTGCGTCGAACCGGACGGCGCGAGAAACAGTTGAAACGGCCAGGCACGATAAGCGACGAAAAAGACAACATTGTGCAGCGCCGGGGCCGCGATTGAAGCCGCGAGCGCGAGGCCGCGCCGACCAACGCTGCCGCCCGCAATCCAAATGCCCAGCCACCATACGGGCACAAGCGCCACGGTTTCGTGCCGGCTCACCAGCACGAGCGAGAACACGGCGGATGCGGTTACCGCCCGCCCTCCAAGCAGTAAATAGACCGCCGCCATCAGATACAACGCCGCGAAGTTCTCCGTCAGCGACGTCGCAGCAAGCACCGTATTGAGAGGCTGAACGTAGCAGATCAACACGACCAGCCAGCCGGGAGCGATACCCAGTCGCCGCGCGGTGCGCGCCGCAAGCAGCGCGGATGCCGCAGTGACCAGGGCCGACAACACGCGGACCGCGTGCCAGCCAGTCTCTGGCGAGCCGATCCAGGCGACCGCCGCCGCAGGGATGGTGAAGCCGGGCCGGCCCCAGATGTTCAACAGGTATCCGGGAAAAACCGCCGCCCAGCGGGCCATGAGAAAATGCGTCAGGTCGTCGTCGTGGTAGGCGCCATCGGACCACGCACCAAGAAGTATCGTGCCGAGCAGCGCGCTGGCCAGTACGGTGCGCGTGCGGAAGCGGTCGCGAAAGTCCGTCGAGGTATCAGCAGGAATGGCAATCAATTGGATCAATTCGCATGAAGAAGCGCAGCGCGCCCACGGCTCGGGTCTCGGTCATCACGCCGGACCGGTCAAGCCCTGCCCCCATTTGAGCTTCTGCACAAGCAAATCCCACTGGTGGCGATGGGGATTCATCACAAGCTGCACCTGCTCGGCCGACCGATGCACCAGGAGGCTCGCGCCGCCCGGTACAGGCCGAACGACCTGGCCGTCGAGCACGACCGCCACGCCGGCGCTGGTCTTGCGCACGTCGACCTTCACGCGCACATCCGGGGCGACGACGATCGGCCGATGAGTCAGCGAATGGGGACAGAGGGGTGTCATTACTATGGCACTGACGTCGGGCTGCACGATCGGCCCGCCGCAGGCCATGTTGTGCGCCGTCGAACCGGTCGGCGTGGCGATGATCAGGCCGTCGCCGACGATTGTCGTCACCGGGTGATCGTCGATGCTGACCGAAAGCCCCACGGTGCGGTACGGGTCGCCGACCCGCAGCACGCAGTCATTCAGCGCGATGCCGCGCCAGGTGCTCCCACCGGCGTCCACGAGCAGCACGTCGAGCAACATACGGCGGCTGATGCAATCCGGATCGGTCAGAATGCGGTCAAGTTGCGATTCGAACTCGTTTTCGTTAAAGCCCGCGAGGTAGCCGAGCTTGCCCAGGTTCACGCCGATGATCGGCACCTGCCGATGCTGCATGGCCTGGACGACGTTCAGAATCGTGCCGTCCCCCCCCAGCGCCACGACGTAATCGGGCTTGGCCTCGTTGATGGCCGCCGGTTTGCCGTCGAGATCGCTGCCGACAAGCAACCCCCTGCCGTCCAGCCAGCGGGCTAGGCGGTCAAACGAGATCTTCACGTTGGGTTTCTGTGCATTGCCGACGAGGAAGAAACGCGGCGTCTGGTTTCGATGATTGGCAGCCATGCGGACCCGCACCCCGGCTCGAATGCTAAGTGAAACAGGATCAACGTGTTATAGCATGTAACGAGTCAGCCTGTCCAGCATGGCCACGCATGCGGCCGATGCGGGGGTGCTGCGAGCGTCGCCAGCCACTGCCGGAATTCAGGTGCCTGGCAACCGCTCCAAGCCACGCGAATTTCAAGCGATGTCTGCCCCCAACGGGCAAGCGAAGACTCCTGTCTTGTCGCTCGGTGCGCCCGCGAACGCCGTCGGCGCTTTCAGCCGCTGGACGGCGGCTTGGACTTTCGATCCGGAATCGCTAAGATAGGGGAACTTGGGCATCCAAGGTTGTTTTTGCACGTTCTACGGTCCAGCGACGACGAGGCAACAAGTTGATTCGGCGCCAGGCAAGTTGCCGCAAGTCGACCGAAGGCATCCCGCGATGAACGAACTGTTGAGACGCGGGTAGGGATTGGTGCACCATCGGGCCGGGAGAGAGGAAGAAAGCCATGCGCGGTTCGCGAATAACGCTGCTGCTCATGTCTTGGTTCGAGGCGCTGACCCTCTTCGGCGTCGTTCACGCCGCCGAAGTCACGCTCACGCCCGTCAAGGACAACACGCTGATCGAGTCCACCGACGACCCGCTTAGCAACGCCCAGGGCGATGGCCTTTATTGCGGCCGCACCTCCTCGTTCGCGGGGTTCACGCTGCGCCGACCGGTGCTGGCGTTTGACGTGGCGAGCGCCATTCCAGCCGGCTCGGTGATTCAATCGGCCTCGCTGCATCTGTTTTTGCTACGCACGCAAAGCGTCAGCGATTCCCACTCGCTTCATCGACTGCTGGCCGACTGGGGCGAGGGCACGTCGCTAAGCCCCGGAGGCGGCGGCGCCCCGGCGACCCCCGGTGACGCGACTTGGCTGCACAGGTTTTTCCCGAACCAGATGTGGACGACGCCCGGTGGCGACTTCGATTCGACACCCAGCGCCACGTCCATCGTCCTCAACTTGCAGGATACGTACACGTGGGGGTCCACGACAAGGATGGTCGCCGACGTACAGGGCTGGCTGGACAATCCCAGCGGCAACTTCGGCTGGGTGCTGCTCGGCAACGAAGTCAACTTCCAAACCGCACGAAAATTCGCCAGCCGGGAATACATCACCCCCGCAAACCGACCACGGCTCCAGATCATGTTCACTCCGCCGTGCGGACTTGGCGACATCAACTGCGACGGCTTCGTCAACGAGACCGATCGCGACCTGTTTGTCGGTGTGCTGCTCGGCACCAACGCCGACCCCTTGCACCTCGCCCGCAGCGACCTGAACGGCGATTCGCTGGCGAACGGTCGGGACATCCCGGACATGGTTCAGCTGTTGTTGAGTGGGCCTTGAACCGATCGTTCGGCATTCAACCACCGCTGGGGTTGACGCATCAACGATGCTCCAATGCGACTACGCCCCGGCTGTAGGGCCGATAGTTACGGATGCAAGCCCGGTCGGTCAGGGCATCGGGGACGAGCTGACCGAAAAGGTCCCCCCTTGCCGCCGGCCCCCTGCTGTGTGGTCAGACACCTTGCCGAGTTGAATAATGTCTGTGGTGATTAGGCTTTGCGCGGACCGTGCGGGAGGCCCGCGCTGCCGGGACCACGGGTCCGGTCAGCAGCCGACCAGTGCAGGGTGGGATCGGCCGGCCTGGGGAGGAGACGAGTTCGATGCCGACGTTCCAGTTCGAAGCGATGAATGCCGCGGGGCAGGAGATCAAGGACGAGGTCGATGCCCCGACCTCCGAAGACGCGATCGCGAAGATTCGCGCGCAGGGCTACTTCCCGACGAAGGTGCGTCAGAAAGGCGGCGCGAAGAAGACGGCGGCAGCCGGCCCGGCAAGGCGTAAGAGCACGGGCGGCATCGGCGGCGTGTCGCAGAAGCAGTTGACGCAGTTTACGCGACAGTTGTCAACCCTGATGGACGCCGGTCTGCCGATTCTGCGATCACTTCGCATTCTGGAGCAGCAGCAGAAGCCCGGGGTATTGCGGGTGGCGCTGCGGTATGTCGCCGAGGACGTGGAAAGCGGTTCGACGCTCTCGGAGGCGATGGCGCGGCACCCGAAGGTGTTTGATCGGCTGTACTGCAACATGGTCGCCGCGGGCGAGGCGGGCGGTGTGCTGGACGTGATCCTCCAGCGTCTGGCCGATTTCATGGAAAAGGCGCAGAAGCTGAAGCGCAAGGTGATCGGCGCGATGGTGTACCCGGTGTGCGTCATCACGTTCGCGTTGCTGATCGTGTCGGGCATCATGTATTTCGTCGTGCCGAAGTTCAAGACGATCTTCGCCGATTTCGGCGCGAAACTGCCGGGGCTGACCATGCTGCTGCTGGGCATGTCGGATTGGATGATCGGCAAGACGACCGACGCCAACGGCAAGGAAGTGGACATGCTGATCCCCGGCTGGGCGTACATTGTTGTGTCGCCGATCGGGTTCTTCGTGGCGTACAAGCTGATCCGTCAGTTCAAGGAAGGGCGCTACGCCATGGATGTGGTGAAATTGAAGCTGCCGATTCTGGGGACGATTTTGTCCAAGACATCCGTCGCACGTTTCACGCGCACCCTTGGCACGCTCGTGGCGGCCGGTGTGCCGATTCTGGAGGCGATCACCATCACCAAAGACACGTCGGGCAACGAGGTCTATGCCCGGGCCTTGTCGAAGGTGCACGACGCGATCCGCGAGGGGGAATCGTTCGCGGTGCCGCTCAAGGCGACCAAAGTGGTGGACAACCTCGTCGTCAACATGGTGGACGTCGGCGAAGAAACCGGCGATCTCGACAAGATGCTCATCAAGGTCGCGGACAACTACGATGACGAAGTCGAAACGCTCGTGGCCGGCCTGGTGAGCCTGCTCGAACCGGTGATGGTCATTGTGCTCGGCGTGATGGTCGGCTTTATCGTGATCGCGCTGTTCCTCCCGATGGTCAGCCTGGTCAACAATCTGACTGGTGGCGGTGGTGGCGGTGGTGGCGGCGAGTTGTAATCCGGCGGCGGAAAGCGGCGGAAATGAGAGCGCCCGACGATGTTCAATCGGTTGATCGCAATACGCAGGCGAGCCATGACGCTCACCGAGATACTCG
Organism: Planctomycetia bacterium; assembly: GCA_015200345.1. Classification (NCBI taxonomy): domain Bacteria; kingdom Pseudomonadati; phylum Planctomycetota; class Planctomycetia; species Planctomycetia bacterium. Next base: position 514,147 of record CP054187.1, read on the forward strand.
TCGTGGTAACGATCCTGTCGGTGCTGGCCGGCGCGGTCCTGGTCAGCAGCCGGCTGATTGGTGACGCGCGAAAGATCTCCCGCGCGCGGATGCAACTCAATCTCCTCTCGCAGGCCATCGAACGCTATGCCGAGTTCTGGCCTGCCTGGCGATTGTTCGACCCCGCGGTCAATCAATACCGGCCCATCGCCGACAAAGGCTGGCCGGATTTCATTGCTTCGCGGCAGTTCCCCTCGCCGCCCTATTCGTCGGTGACCAACTTCAACGACGGCCCGCCCTCCATCACGGTCCCCTTGCAGGAATGGAGCCTCGCGTCGATGAATCGCGATCTGCTGGCGTCCAACGCATGCCTGGTCTTCGCCCTCTCCGCCAAGACCGGAAAAGGGCCTTACTTCGACGCCGATGATTCCCAGCTGCTGGACCTGCGAACGTACAAGGGCGGCATCGCCGAGCCGCTTTATCCCTCGCTGGGCGCCGCGCCGGCTTCGTCGCGCAAGCTCATCATGGACCCCTGGGGAACACCTCTCCGCTATTTCTGGGTCTATCGCGACGCGACGCCGGCTTCGGGCAATCGCGCGCACCTCGGCTACCTGCCGGTCGATTACGGCCCGTATCACGTCGGCGCCGGCGCGGGAAACATCAACGACCCGGCGTTCTACCAGCCGACGGGCGAAGCCAAAGTGGCCGTGGGATACGTCCTGGAATCGGCCGGACCGAACCGCAAATTCGGTAATTTGTGGAAATTCAACCCGACGCCTGCCGAACTCGATGACGCGTCGGACAATCTGATCCTTAAACCGTAGCGTGGATTCATGAACGCCTTCGATCAACACCCCCGATCCAAGCGTGATGCGTGGCGCCCGCATCGCGCGCCGGGGCATTGGGCCGGTGGGTTCTCGCTCGCCGAGTTGTTGATCTCGCTGCTGATCGTTTCCATCCTACTGGGCATCGGCGCGTATGCGTTTCAGCGCACGGTCCGATCGAACATCCTCGCCCAGGCACGGAACAATCTACTGACCTACGTCAAGGTGGCGCGTGCCTACGCCATGGCCAACAACATCGAGACCATGCTGGTGGTCAATCCGTACAACGGCCGATTCGAGCTTTGGCATCTGAATCCTCCTGCCGACGGCGGTCCGTTCGATCCCTTCAGCAGCGGTCTGAATCCGCCCCAGACCGACGGCTATGCCTTCGCCAACGTGCTGGATCCTTCAGCCAGGCTGCCGCTCAACGCCCGTGGCGTGCCGGCGGCGGCCGTCAATCCGATCGACTACAACGATGAAGTCTACCGCCCCACCCTGGACGATCCGGAAGAAAAAAACCTGGACAACCTGACCTGGACAGCCATCTGTTTCGCCGCCGACGGACAACTCGTCGTGCGAACGCGCCGCATTGCCACGCGAACGTACACCCGCCGCGACGGAACCTTGCGCATGCCGATCTCGGCGCGAAACCGTCTGCTGGACGAGACCCCGGATTTGTCCCTCTCAAGTATCGTGACGGCGGACGACGCTCCGATCACGTCCACGCGCGGCGTCGTCATTTCCGAATTCACGCCGATGGCAGACGCCTTGCGCGGCGCGCCCTTGAACCCGGTCAATCTGATCAATCGCTGGCTCCTCCGAACCCGTCCGGGGCAGCCCTTCGAAGCTTTTGCCACGACGATTGTGCTGAACCGATTCACCGGGCAGGTCGAACAACAGGCAGGAGCGCAGTAACGTGGACCCGATGATCGCGCCAACCCCATCCCAGCCCGCGCGGTGTGCCGCAGCGTGCGCCGGCCCGCGCGCTGCCTGCGGCGGCCGACGGAAGGGATTCACGATTCTCGAAGGCACCATCGCTCTGACGATCCTGGGCATCGGCCTCATCATGATCGCGGCGATTTTCCCCGTGGCGCTGTCGCAGCATCGAGACAGCGTCGAGCTGGCCCGCGCCGCGGAACTGGCGACCAAGGCCGAAGCACTCATCAAAGCGCGCATCGATCCGACAACGCTGTGGGTCAAGACCCCGCCGTCCGACCCGAACTGGTACATGCTGGGGTCGCTCAATCTGGAGGCCGGTTCCGTCAGTTGGGACGAAATGCCGGTCGGCCTGCCGCCGAATTACCTGATCTCGACGCAATACGCCAACGTCATCAACGGCGTGACCGAGGCGGACATCGCGTCGGCCAACCCGACGGTTCTGACGGCCATGGATATCCTGGGGGATCGCCTCGCGCCCTTCACGCTGGGTGACTCGCTCTCCCCGTTTACCGACGATGAGTTCGGTGAGTCGGCGGGTCGGTTGGTATGGACGGCTTTCTATCGCCGACAGGCCACGACAACGTTCTGCACGGCGCTGTGCGCGCAGCGCCGCGGGCAGTTCTTCGCGCAGCAGGACCTCGGCCCGCAGACGCTGAACTGGGCGCAACTCGACGCGGCCGCGCGGAATCCTTATTCCACGCCGATCGCCAACGTCGCGGGATTTCGGCGGCTGCCGGTGCCGTGGCGCGTATCGGTGGGCTACGCGCGGCCGGCGGGACCGATCGTCGTCGGCGATCCGAGAAATCGACAACTGGCAAACACGATGACGCAGATGTCCGATCCGCCTCGAATGCTGGGCGGCGGCGTTCCGCTCGGGGTGCTGGCCCCGCGCGGCTCGCGCATCATGATTCAAGGCGCCGTCAACAAAGGTCCGGCGCTCGGACCGATTCCCACGGTTCCTTCGGGACGGCTGCTGACCGTGGCGGACGTGCTGTATGACGTGACGGGGTCCCCGACCATCATCGAAGTCCTGGAAGACATCACCGATTTGCCGTCCTTCGATTTTGAACCCGGGGCGCGCGTCACGTTTGACGTCTGGATCTTCCCGCCGAACGTCCTGCTGTCCGGCACGCCGACGTTCGGGCGTGCTTCGCCGCTCGTGGAATGGAGGTTCCAATGAACCTTCGCACCACCGGCTCTCTGAATCGAGCACGCCGTCGTGGTCGGCGCGGCTTCACGTTGGTCGAGCTGATGGTCGCCCTCGGCATTCTGCTGGCGGCGATCCTCGCCGTTTCGCGCATTTTCTCCATCAGCTCGGACGTCACCAGTCGCACCGCGGCGCACGCGGAACTGCTCGAAGCAGCCGCCGGTGTGCGCGAGCGGCTCGCCGCGGAACTGGCCCGCCTTGCACCCGACAGCCTATTGATCATCGATTCGCCGAGGCCGACGCTGGCACGAGGCGACGTTCCAAACGACCGCCGATTGTTCCGAATGCGACACGATCGCCTTGTCTTCGTGACGCACAGCGCGAACCAATCTGCCTACCAGTCGCAGACCCACCGCTGGGCGGTCACGCCCGCGACGGTGGATCGCTCACCGCCGACTTCCGGACAGGCCATTGTTTATTTCGGTCCGACCCTCGCGGTGCAGGCCGACGGACTGGAGTACTCGTTCGAGGACGACGCAACGGCCCTGGCCGCCTCGCAGTGGATCTATGGACACCGGAATACGCTGTTCTTCAGCGAGATTCCACCCAACACCGATCCAACCTGGACACCCATGACGACCAATGCGTTCGAGGCGATGCTCTCCGGCGGGCCGCTTGCCCCCACCCTGCGCGATGGCCGCACCGACGTCCTCCTCGACAGCGATCCCGCCTCGATCGAAGGCAGCTACGTCGAACGATTCAGCGAATTCATTCGAAACAAGACATTCGCAGATATTCTCTCCGCCGCACCCAGCATTCGAGCGCTCTGGGAACCGCACCTGGCCCCGACGACCTTCAGCCTCGCCGATACCGCCGACCGCGACTTCTACACGCGCCTGGGCAGCATCCTGCGACACGGAATGGCCGACGTGCGAATCGAATGGACCGACGGCCGCCGTGTGAACCCGAACGACCCCAATCCCGCCAATCGCAACTTCAACACGCGCTGGTTCGGACTCTTCCCGGATGGAACGCAGAACGTGGACCTGACCCAGCCGGACAACCTCACCTTTTACGCCTCGCGCAGACAAAACGCCCTCGGCGACACGACCCCGTCGGAAAACCAGACGTTCGCCGACCAAATCGAATGGGCGCCGTTTGCCAACGCGGCCCATGTCGACGCCGCCTATCGCGCGATCTGGCGCGCCGATACGTGGTCCTTCCGACCCAAGGCCATCCGTGTGACCATGCGGCTGTACGATGGCACCAACCGGCTCAAAGACACCTCCACGATCGACCTCGATGAAGATGGTGATCCGGATCCGGACGGGAACATCCTGCCGCCGTACGTTGTGACGCGATATGGCATCGAGCATTCGTTCGTCCTTCCAGTACCGTAACCTATTGAAATTACGAGCCTTAAAAGAAATCCGGTGCGTCGCGCCGGCACTATCCGATATCCGCCATCGGAATAATTTGAACTGCCCATAAATCCCGTACTTGCAACAAGTTCCATGCCGCCGCCGCACTTGCCGACGGTTGGTGGCTCCCTACATTTCATGCGAGAGAGGACCGCACATGCTTGGTAAGTCGTTGCCAATCAAGGACCTGCGTTCACGCATCCGGTTGCGCCGGGGCGTGATCATGGTCTTTGTGCTGGCGATCCTTACCCTGCTGGCGCTGGTCGGCTTTGTCATGATCTCGCGGACGCACGGCGAAGCGCGGCGCGTGGCGATGGAGACCGACGGCGGCGCGATGCAATCGGCGATGTCGGGCGTGGTCACGTCGATCCAGGAGATCCTGCGTAAAGACATCTGGCAAAATAACAGCGCCCCGACGCCGACGCTTAGCAACGTGCCGCTCAACGGCACGACGACGTTGCTTCCCAATCGCGACGAAGGCAACGAGCCGTGGGATGCACCGGGCATCGACGACCGCTGGCTCGCTTCGTCCATGCCGTATTTGACGCTTCAACTTGATCCGGCGCTGCCGGGCTACGGCAAACCGCGTCTGTTCCAGACGGGCCGAACGCTGCCCGATCCCGTCGTGGAGGATCAGGTCCTGACGTGGCCGCACGTTTCCTACCTGGGAAACGACTTGACGCAATCGGCCTCGACGAACGCCTTCACCTGGGGGCGCAACGCCAGGAGCCCCGCGGTGTCGCAGCCGGTTCGGTACAGCGCCGATAACCTGTCGAACGTTCGCGTTCAACAGGTTCCGCCGCCGGGCTTCAACAACGCGATGGTGACGGGTTCAACGACCAATGTCACGATCTCCGAGGCGCGGCAGATCTGGTCCGATGCGTCGCACCTGCTTAGTCCGTTCAATCCCGCGAACACGCCGCCCGCCGGCTTGGTTCCGCAATTCCCTTATTTCGACACCAACGCCGACGGCCAAGTGGATCTGTACGACGCCGACGGGGACGGCGTTCCGGATTCGCCCTTGAGCTTCTGGATCCCGCTCGATGGGCGTAATCCGAACTCGGCCAGGCGGCTTTACGCGGCCGTGCGCATCGTCGATCACGGGGCGATGCTGAACGTGAACACGGCGTCGAGTCTGCGGCTGCCCGGCGGCGTGACGACCGTACTGATGTTCGACGAATCGACGCCCGATTTGCAGCGGCGCGGTCGCCGCGTCGGTGAGATGCTGCTGGACGACCTGGTTCATCCGCAGGACGGCGCCTTCGGCAACGATCGCACGCGCAACATGGTGAACCATCGCAGCGGGGCTGATCCGATCGCATGGGAGTACCTCATCCGCAGCAAGCTGGTAGGCGGCGCGGCGGCACTGCCGCCGGTTGCAGGCTCGTTCGTCTATCGCCTGTACGGCTTGTCGGACGAAGCGTCGCTGCGGCACCGCGGCATGCTGGTGCCCTATGAACGGCGCGGCGATCTTTCACTCGACCAGTACGACACGATCGATCGCGCGCTGGCCGGGAGTCTGCTCTGGACGCGCCAGGTCGATTCGGCGGGGAATTACTCGGGTACGATCGCCCGGTGGAATCGCATGTCGGCCAACATCATGGGCGCGGCCAGTTCGTACGAGGGGTACGATTCGGCCGGCGGCGCGGGCTGGCGCAAGCTGATGACCGAGGACGAGACGTCGGCCGTTCGCCGGCGGATGATGACGACGGTCAGCCATGAGGTGGCGCTGCCGCCGCGCGGCGTTGTGCTGGATGCGTCCGGCGATTACGCCGCCAACCTGCTTCCGGCGGCCTCACCGTGGGCGCCGGTGCGATTCATCGATTTGCCGAACGTCTATACTTCACCGGACTATTCGCTCATGGAATGGCCGATTGTCGGGCGCACGGCCTATCCGACCGCGAACGAGAACCTGCGCATTCAAGCCATCGATCTGAACATGACCTACGCGGGCAACGCCGCCCTGGCCAAGCGCGATTTCATCCTTTACAGCGCCGCGGCCATGTATCGCGCGCTCGCCGGCGTCAGCCACTATCAGGGCTTCCGCCTCACCGATGATCCGGCCACCCCCTTCGACGAATCGGCCAATCGCGTCTGGCTGGCGTGGCAGTTCGCGCTGAACCTTGCCGACTACCGCGACGGCGACAACGAACCGACGGCGCTGGAGTGGCCGGCCGGTTCGGGGCGATACCTCATCGGCATCGAGCAGCAGCCGTTCTTCACCGAAGGTTACGCATACCTGATCGCGGGCACTGGTCCGCAGCCGGGGCCACAACCGTTCGAGGACCCCAACGCCGAGGACAAATGGTTCCACGCGGTCGAGCTGTACGTGCCGCCGCATTACAACATTTCAACGACGGACTTGTACATCCGCACACCGGGCGCACAGCCGAATCCCGGCCTGTTGCCGTTGACGACTTTCACGCGGGTGGTTGGCGGTTCAACGCCTTCGCTGGTCGGCGGCACGGCGGGTCAATACATCGTGCTCTGTGGCGGACTGACCAACAAACCGGCGACGCTCGTGGCGGATTCGTTCTATCGCAACGGGCTGTTCCGCATGGCGGTCGACGGTTCGGCATCGGTCGAACTGGTCTATGCGCCGGGCGGCAATGTCAACGATCCGCGTTCGTACGTCGTCGATGCGCTGTCGACCGCGTTTGCGCCCGGCGCCGCGCTGAGCTCGACGCCCGACCCGACGACGCCCTCGCCGTGGGCCTATCGTCTGCCCAGCATCGCCGCGGGCAATCACCATGCTTTCAGCCTCCGCCGCAGCACCAAGGGTTGGCGTTTTGCCACCGGCTGGCACCACGCGTCGGATCAGCAGCAACCAGCCCCGTTCCAGCTTCCCGGGTTTGAAGAATCGCTCGGCCGCGCGAACAGTGTCAACTCACTGGCATTCTCCGGCGGATTGGACGTCGAACTTCCCGAACTGCCCTGGCCCGCTCGCGTGGGAATCGGCACGCCCGGCAACCTGCCGACCGACGGTTTCGCCCTCGCGCAGCCGTACTCGGTCTTTGATTCACCGGGCGAACTGGGCCGCATCATGATGCTCGGTCCGATCAATCGGCCGACCGGCACCGAACCGCCTTATCTGCCATGGACCACCTGGACGGCGCAGCAGATTCCGGTGACCGGCGTCCTCGGGCTGATCACGAATACGCGCGGCGCGGGCATGGAAGACCTGCCGTCGAGTATCAAGGCACGCGTCGCGGTCGGCCGGCCGGACTTCGCGCCGTTCCCGCCGAACGACGGCTTGCCGGACGAACAGCTGTGGGCGCGGCGGCTGCTGAACTTCTTCACCTGCGCCGGGCCGATGTACGACGGCATCAACAACGACGGCGTCGGCCCTGTGGACGACGCGCTGGACGGCTCCGGTACGCTCAACCGCATCGCCGGACGGATCAATCTCAACACGGCGCCGGTCAGCGTGCTGCGCGTCGTGCCATACATGTGCCTTCTCCCGATCTCGGCGGAATACGAACATCACGCCGGCCCGGTGGCCGACCCGTACGCCGCATACACCGCGCAGCCGGCGGCGTTTTGGGATCTGGCCAGCGCGATCGTCTCGCGCCGCGAAGAACGTCTGGTGCCCGTGCGATTGCTCGATCCGACACCGGGACCGGATCAGGGCTTGCGCGTCGTGGCGGTCGCCGGCAAAGCGGCCGGCCCCGCACCGACGCAGCCGCCGCCGGGCGGAGCAGCGTTTCGCAACGTCGCGCAGATTCTCGATCTGGCCCGCACGTCGCCCCCGATGAGCGACGTTTACGCGCTGGGGCCGGGCAACAATTTGATGTTCCGGCCGGATCGCTATCTGTTGAACCCCGCGGTCACGCTCGGCCAGCACAAGCTACCGACCTCGGCGGAGCCGGCCCTGGGTCCTGCGGATGTCTACTCGCCCGACTATCGCGCAAGGCAGGTCGGGCCTAACCAGTACGTCGCCGATTACGTCGCCCCGGAGACGGGCCTCTTCGTCGAAGACAGCGAGATCGAGACGGCCGGCATCCGTGCCCGCGACGCCTTCCTTGCCCGCTGGGCCAACGTGCTGACGACGCGCTCCGATGTGTTCACGGCGTACATCGTGCTGATCGACGAGAACGGGCAATACGTGCTGCGCGGCCAGGTGACGCTGGATCGCAGCGAATGCTTCCGCGAAGACCCGACGCGCACCCCGCGAATCCCGGTGCTGCCGAAGATTCTGCTGCACACAGTGACCAGCTATACAGATGATTTGAGGTGATGCTGTGTGCAGATTACCGGCCGAGAGCGGCGCTTCGCGTCGAGTTGAAAGAACCTGGTCCGATGACCATGCCGGACATCTGGGAGCGGCTATAAAGAGGGTGGCGGTCCGACCTTACCGGGCCATCCGGCTTTACATGCGTCCAAGTGCCCGCCTAGAATAAGGATGGGCACCGGCCGCTCGAAATCATACCTTCGTTCGTCCTGCAAGGAGAGCCTGTCATGAGGTTGCGAAACAAGACAAGCAGAGCTTTTACGCTTATTGAGCTGCTGACGGTGATGGCGATCATCACCCTGCTGATCGGCATCCTTACGCCGGCGCTGGGCGCGGCGCGAGATCGCGCTCGACAGACGGCGATCAAGGCCCAACTCAACGCGATGGAGGTTGGACTCGAGTCGTTCAACGGCGTGGAAGGGTTTTACCCGCCGTCCAATGCGTTTCTGATGGCCAACAATCCGGCCGCCCCGGGTACGCAGTTGCAGACGCCGGGCTGGGAAGTGCAGACCGGCTCGACGGTTCTGCAAGGCGCGCACCTGCTGCTCGACGCGCTGGTCGGCCGCGATTTCCTCGGCTACGACCCCAAGGCACCGGTCCCGGGCCACGGACCGAATACCTACGATCGCTGGAATGCGCTGAACGATCGACGTCAGCCGTACATTCCGGTCGACGGCGTCGACACCACGTCGCTGACCGACCCGCCCGAAGACAAATTCGGCACGATTCCCAGCACGCTGGGCGATCCGCAGCCGACGATCGACAATGTACTCTGTCGCGTCTTTCGCGATCGGTTCGGCTGGCCAATTCTATATTATCGCGCGAATCCCTCGGCCAACGCCAACACGCCGATCATCAACCAGACCGACGCGGTGCCGGCGCCGGATGCCAGCGGCAACTTCGGCAACGGCATCTACGATGGCGTGGATAATGAGGTGTTCACCAGTTACAACGCCGCGGGGCCCATCAATCAGCGACATCGCATTTCGGATGCGAACATCCCGATCACAACAGCCAGCTACGACATGCTGGAGGCAATCAACCACAACTTCGCCGAGTTCATCCGGTCGTTCCGTTCAACGACCTACCGCCCGCCGCCCAACGATCAGCAGATCAGCTTCCCTCGCCCGGTGAAAGCGGATCGCATGATCCTGCTTAGCGCCGGCAAGGACGGCATCTACGGCACGCTGGATGACGTAGGCAACTTCCCCGTGCTGTCGACGGAGCGCTGATTGGCACGACGCAAGGCTGCATCGGGCGTCCCTGTTTGACGCAACCTCCAGGCCCCGGGCAATCGCCCGGGGCTTTTTTATTTTCTGCGAATCGGAAACAATCCAAGCGGTGCGTGCACCGATCAAGGCTTGGCCGGACCCAGCGCCTTGTCCACAGCCTCCCGGCAGCGTTTGTAATCGCGGTTGATTTCCGTCAGCTTCGGGTCCAGTTCCGCGATTTCCTTCAGCTTGCCGTCGGCCTCGCGCCAACGCTCGGCGTCCACGTCCTGCCGAACTTCCTTCAGCAGCAGACGCACCCGGGCCTCTTTGTTCATCTGCGGCTCGATCTGGCGCTCGACGCCATGCGTCAGGAACTGCACCAGCTTCACGCTGCCGTATGTGCCGCCGCCCAGCACCGTCGCGAGCAATACATATTTCACGAATAGATTGCTCATCACCGCGCCGAACGCATCGGCGATCTTCACCACCAGCGTGCGCTTCTTAGGAAGTTCCTCGGTCGGCCGTTTCTTCTTCCCCTCGGCCTCGGCTTTCTTGTCTGCTTCGGTTTTCCCGCGCCCGGTGAGCTGGTCGTAGCTTTCGATGAGTTTGTTCTGCTCGGCCTTGTAGGCGGCCTCGTCCTCGAAGGATTTCTGCTTTCGCTTTTGGGCTTCTTCGTAGCGTGCCAAGGCCGCCATGATATTGGGAGCGTCGTCGCCGCCGGATTTGGCGTGTTTGCCGGCCGGTTTCACCGCCGAGGACTTCGCGGGCGCCGCGTCAGCTTCGGGCACGCGCAGGGGCGACTTGCATTCCGGGCAGCGGACGGCCTTGCCGGCGAGGTGCTCTTTCACCTTGAAGTGTTTTCCGCACTTGCAGGCGACCTGGATCGACATGAGGCAACGTGTGCTCCACCGGACGGATTCGGGCCGAAAGACGGATCGTGCCGGGATTGCAGGCCCTTTAATGAATTATTGGCAGACCCATGCCCAAACGCAAGCAGCCGCATCCCCCTTCCGAGCCGGAGGCCTCCGCACCCCCGTCACTTGACCACTCCCATGACGGCTGTACGATCATGCGACCATCATGCCTCGTCGTACTCCCCCCAACCAGCGTTGGCCGTTCCGCCCGGCGATGACACTCGTCGAAATGGCGATTGTCCTGTGTGTCGTCAGCGCCGCGGTGTATCTGCTCGTCGGCTGGACCAGCCAGCTTCAACAGCGCGCCAAGCGCGACCTCGCGATGCGTTTGCTGTCGGACCTCGATAAGGCCCTTTGGCGTTATTTTCGCGCGACCGGGAGTTACCCAGTTTCCTACGGTCCGGACTCCGCCATCACAGCCATGGTCTGTTTCCTCGATCACGATAAGACGCGACCCATCATGGAAGCTCTGCCCGACAGCCTGTGGCGCGGCCCCGGTCGGCGCATACCGGTGGATCCATGGGGGACCCAGCTTCAATACCTCGATGCCAAGTCCGGCTCGCCGCTCGTGAAGGCCAACGACGGTCGCCCGGTCTTTGTGTCGGCAGGGCCGGACCGGGATTTTGGCGACGTGAATCCGATGGGCAAGGGCGACAATCTTCGAAGCGACGATCCCGGGCCGGACGGATTCCGGCTGCACGATGTGCTGCGCGAATCGATGGGGGAGGAGGGAGCCACGGGTGGCGAAAAAGGTAATTGATCAAGTGGAGGTCGCTGGGCGACGCGTGCTGATGCGCGTCGACTACAACGTCCCAATGGAAGGCGTCGCGATCACCGACGATCGGCGCATCCGCCAGTCGCTGGAATCGGTTCGCAGCGTGATGGAGCGCGGCGGAAAACTTGTGTTGATGAGCCATTTGGGGCGGCCCCAGGGCAAGGGTGTGGAAGCGCAGTTCAGCCTCGCGCCGGTCGCGCGGCATCTCGGAAAGCTGCTCCAGCGCGACGTGACGTTCGCGGCCGATTGCGTCGGACCGATGGCGGATGAAGCCGTCGCGGCAATGAAGAATGGCGACGTCCTCTTGCTCGAGAATCTGCGCTTTCATGCAGCGGAGACGCTGATTGACTCCGCGAAGAAAAATCCCGACAAGAAGCCGACGGCCGAACAGCAAGCTGCCATTGAGTCGTTCGCAGCGGGACTGGCACGACATGCGGATATTTACTGCAACAACGCGTTCGGCACCTGTCACCGCAAACACGTGAGCATGTACGACGTGCCGATGCGCCTGGGGCCGGGGCGGCGCGTGTGCGGCCACCTCGTGCAGAAAGAGTTGAAGTTCCTCGGCGAGGCGACGACCCAGCCGCGGCGGCCGTTCGTTGCGATTCTTGGCGGCGCCAAGGTTTCCGACAAAATCGGCGTGATCGAGCGCCTGCTGCCGCGCGTCGATTCGATCCTGATCGGCGGCGCGATGAGCTACACCTTCTATGCGGCGAAGGGCCTGGGGGTCGGCGCGAGCCTTTGCGAGCGCGACAAGATCGACTTGGCGCGCGGCCTACTGGACAAGGCCGGCGCGAAACTGCATCTTCCGCAGGACAGCGTCTGCGCCGCGAAACTCGAAGCCGCTGCGGCAACATCAATCCACGCCGGCAGCGTTCCGGATGGCTTGATGGGTCTGGACATCGGCCCGGCGACGGCGGCCGCGTACGCGAAGCAGATTGAAACCGCCGCGACGGTGCTGTGGAACGGGCCGATGGGCGTGTTTGAAACGCCTCCGTTTGACGCGGGCACGCTCGCGGTGGCGCAAGCGCTGGCGAAGGCGACGCAGCGCGGCGCGACAACAATTGTCGGCGGCGGCGATTCGGCGGCGGCCGTCGATGCGGCCGGTCTGGCGGATTCCATGTCGCACATCTCGACGGGCGGCGGTGCAAGTCTCGAATACCTGGAACGAGGTTCGTTCGCCACACTTGACCTGCTGGACGACGCGTGAGCCGCGCGGACGGAACCCGCCATGGCTAAACTGATTCTGGTTGCATCGGGCGAGACCGACTGGCGCGCGCAGGAGCGCTTCGCGGGCGATGTGGATCTCGCGCTGAATGAAACCGGCCGACGGCAAGCGCTGACCGCGGCGCAGGCCATCGCCCCCCTGATGCCGCAGGTAATTCGATGCGGACCTGAACAGGCGACGCATCAGTCGGCGGCGCTCATTGCCCACGAGCTGGCGCTGAAGTTCCGTGCGGCGCCGGAGCTTCGCGAAGTGGATCTCGGCGTCTGGGAAGGACTCACGCTCGACGAATTCAACAAGCGATTCAATCGCGTCGCGAAACAGTGGAGGCAGGATGCCTCCTCGGTCGAACCGCCCGACGGAGAGTCCATCCCCGCTGCCGAGGCGCGGCTGCTGGCGGGCTTGCGAAAAGTGCTCAAGCGTCACAAGTCCGAGACGATAACGCTGGTGCTGGGGCCGATGGCGCTGTCGATCCTGCGCTGTCGGCTGGTCGAGGGGAACTACGACAATTTCTGGGAACATTTTGAAGCGGCCCCCTCCCATTATGTGATGGATCCCGCGCCGGCGCTGTGAACCGAAGGCAAGACGCGGCAAACGAGCGCGGGCCGATCGCCTGGTGGCCGCTTGATGACCGCGCACCGATTGAAGTATCATGAAGGACCGGGGGGAACAGGAGCGACACCATGACCGAGCGCGTACGAGAAATCCTGAGCTGGTACAAGAGTGAAAATCCCGGCGTCCTGACCAACTTGGCGCGAATGCTGAACCACGGTCGACTGGGCGGGACCGGTCGCATGGTCATTCTCCCGGTGGATCAGGGTTGGGAGCATGGCCCGGCGCGGAGCTTCGGCCCGAACGACGCAGGCTACGATCCGCACTATCACTTCAAGATCGCGATTGAAGCAGGGCTGAACGCGTACGCGGCGCCGCTGGGTTTCCTCGAGGCTGGCGCGGCCGACTTCGCGGGCGATGTTCCGTTGATTCTCAAGGCGAACAATCACGACTCCCTGGCGGATGAGAGGGATTCGTGGCAGGCCCTGACGGCGTCTGTGAAAGATGCGCTGCGCCTGGGTTGCGTCGGCGTGGGCATGACCATCTACCCCGGCTCGGCGCATCGCAAGCAGATGTATGAAGAAGTACGCGCGTACGCCGAGGAAGCGAAAGCAAACGGCCTGACCGTGATCATCTGGAGCTATCCGCGCGGCAGCAGCTTGAGCAAGGATGGCGAGACGGCGATCGACGTGGCGGGCTACGCGGCGCAGATCGCCTGCCAGCTTGGCGCGACGATTGTGAAAGTGAAGCTGCCCTCGGCGCACATTGAGCAGGAGGCGGCACGAAAGGTGTACGAAAAAGAGAAGATCGTCATCGGCACGCTGGCGGATCGCGTCAGACACATAACACAGTGCGCCTTCGCCGGCAAGCGCGTGGTGATCTTCAGCGGCGGTGCGAAGAACGACAACGACGCGGCGGTTTTCGAAGAGTGCAAGGCCATTCGCGACGGCGGCGGCTTCGGCTCGATCATCGGGCGGAACACGTTCCAGCGAAAGCGAAACGACGCGCTGAAGTTCCTCGATGAGATCCTGAAGATTTACGGGAAATAATGCCAGCGGCCCGGGTCGCTCGGGCAAGTGAAGCTTTGCGGCGCGAACAAAGCCGGACCGCCAACTCCGACGGCGTTCGCCGTCATTCAGCGTCCAGCATTTTACGTTGAAGCAAACTTCTCCATTTCCATCGCAATCGCCGTGATGCGATCGTTCGCCGCGGACCGCGCCGCCGCCAAATCACGCGATCCGATCCGCGCGAGAATGTAAAACTTGATCTTTGGCTCCGTGCCGCTGGGCCGGGCGATGACTTTCGTCTCGTCGTCGAGCGTGAAGACCAGCACGTCGCTCGATGGCAGTTGATAGCGGCCGATGAGCGCCCCCCGCCCGTCGCGAATCTCGCCCGATTTGACGTCGCCGATGGACACGACCGGGCGACCGGCGATCTGGTCCGGCGGGGCCTGCCGCAGCGCCGCCATCAACGCGGCGATGCGCGCCGCGCCATCCGCGCCGGGCATCGTGATGCTCTTGGCGCCCTCCGCGTAAAAACCATGCCGAAGGAACAACTCATCGAGCAGGCCGGCGAGCGTCTTGCCCTCCTTCGCCAGCGCCGCCGCCAGTTCCGCGAGGATCGCCGCGGACGTGACCGCGTCCTTGTCGCGCGTGTAAGTGCAGGGCATGTAGCCGTAGCTCTCTTCCGCGCCGAAGAGAAACTGCCGCGCGGGTTTGCCGGGCGCGCCGGCCAGCTCGTCCTTTCGAATGGCCTCGGCGATCCACTTGAAACCCGTCAGCGTTTCGACGACTTCCACGCCGTAGGACCGCGCGATCACTTTCATCAAATCGCCCGACACAATGGTTGAAAGTACGACGCCGCTGGACGGCAGTTTGCCGCCGCGCTTTAACTGCTCACAGATGTACCAGGTGAGCAGCGCGGCGATGTGATTGCCGGTCAGCAAGCGGTAGTCGCCGGTCACTTCGCGCACGGCAATGCCCATTCGGTCGGCGTCGGGATCGGTGGCGAGGACCAGTTCGGCGCTTTCGCGACGGGCGAGCTTCAGGGCCAGGTCAAACGCCGCGGGTTCTTCGGGGTTCGGCGATTTCACCGTCGGAAACGCGCCGTCGGGCTTCATTTGTTCGTCGACAAGGTAGACGCGCGAGAAGCCCCGGCGAGCCAGGGCATCGGGAATGAGCGTCGCACCGGTTCCGTGGAGCGGGGTAAACACAATGCCGAGCCTCGGTCCGAACTCGCGGCACGCCTCCGGATTCAAACAAGACGCCTGTACGCAATCGAGGAAGGCATCGTCCAACTCGCGTCCGATCATGCGGATCAAGCCCGCCGACTTCGCGATCTCAAAATCGCTCGATTTCACGTTGGAGAATGCGCCGACCCGTCGGACCTCGTCGATGATTTCTCCGTCGATCGGCGGCGTCACCTGCGCGCCGTCGTTCCAGTACGCTTTGAAACCGTTGTATTCGGGCGGATTGTGGCTGGCCGTGATGACGACGCCGGCCGTGCAGCCGAGGTGCCGGACGGCGAAGGACAACTGCGGTGTCGGGCGAAGCGCCTCAAACAGGTGCGCTGTTATGCCGTTGCCGGCCATGACGCAGGCGACGCGCCGCGCGAACGTCTCACTATTATGACGACAATCGTATGCAATCGCGCAGCCGGCGCGCTTCGCCGCGTCGCCCTGCCGCGCGATCACGGCGGCCAGGCCCTGCGCGGCCGCGCCGACCGTGTAGACGTTCATCCGATTCTGCCCCGCGCCCATGACGCCGCGCAAACCGCCCGTGCCAAACTCCAGGTCGCGATGAAAACGGTCGGTCAGCTCGCGTTGGTCCCCCGCTTCGATCAGGCGGCGAATCTCAATCTTGTCCGATTCGGCGATGGCCGGATCTGCCAGCCAGGCCTCGGCCCTGCGAAGGGCCGCATGGTCACTTGCGTTGCTCATGGCAGGCATGATAAGGCAATTGAACGAGGCCCGTATCGGCTTCGTGCGGGAGGGTTGAACACCGGGACGACCCGCATAGAATACCTCTCCGTCACACGGGCGATTAGCTCAGTTGGCAGAGCGTTCGGATCACACCCGAAAGGTCACAGGTTCAAGTCCTGTATCGCCCAGTCCCGCTTTCGCAGACCGGCCCAGCTCCGCCGGGGCAAGCGGCTACGGCCGAAGTGGCGGAATGGCATACGCGCCGGTTTCAAAAACCGGTTCCCGTAAGGGATTGAGGGTTCGAGTCCCTCCTTCGGCAATCTTTGCAGGTTCACGCCCTTTCATTCGCCGCGCTCGCCTCTGAACCCTTCTCCCTACATCCACGCCTGCCCGCGTTCTGGACGCGCAACAGCGCATCGACACGTCAATTCAGGCTTATCTCCCGGTCACAACCCCGCCGATGACACTGGTGGAGTGTTTGAGAGCTCAAGTCTTGCAACCTTCAGGGTTCACGAATCGTGATGTCCTTTAGTCCCCAGTCCCGTGTGCGTACCGGCGCGGGAAAGCGGGCGATTAGTTTCCGCCGCCGCATTCTTTTCCTGTCGATCCTTCTCATCGCGATGGCCGCTGTGCTTGAGTTGGGCACGCGCGGGTACAACCGCCTGCGCACCGGTCGCTGGACCGTCGGTGATCCCGAGCGCGCCGCGGTCAACGCGGGCCTCTACACGAGCAATGTCTGGACCGGTCAGATTCCGCGGCCCGGCGCGGTCGTCGAGTTTCCTGGTCGCAGCATTCACATCAACAGCCTGGGCTTTCGCGGATACGAGATTTCGCCGCACAAATCCGCCGGAACGGTGCGCATCGCCTGCCTCGGCGGATCGACCACGTTTGACGTCAAGGTGAGCGATGACACGCGCACCTGGCCGGCGCAGATGGAAGCCGTGCTTCGCGCGCGGCATGGTATTCACAACGTCGAAGTCATTAACGCGGCGACGTGCGGCTATTCACTGCAACGGTCGCTGATCGACCTGATGACGCGCGTGCTCGACGTGCGACCCGACTGGATCGTCTGCTACGCCGGCGTCAACGACCTCGCCGCGGCGCACCGGCCGGATCATCAGATCGGCCGGTCGCACCTTGCAATCGTCACGCCGCAGGAGACACCCTGGTATCGCCGCTTGATGGGCACAAGCGAATTCTGCAACGAGGTGATCTCCCGATTGCGCTATGCCCGCCAACTCAAGTATGGCAACTGGGAGGGCCGACCGATCGAGCGAAGCGACGAGCCGGACGCACGAGGAATCGCCGCGTTCGGCCGCAATTTGAAGACCCTTGTTGGAATCTGCCGGGCGCACGACATCCGCCTGGCGCTGGTCACGGTGCGCACGGCCTATGCCCCCATGCAGCCGATGGACGTGCAGATGGAGCTGGCCCGCATGGACTTGATGGACCATTCGAATCTTTCGCTTCAGGGGCACTACCGCGGCTATGCGCTCATCAATCAGGTGATTCGGGAAGTCGGCCGGGCTTATCAGGTGCCGGTGATCGATCAGGCGACGGCGCTGCCGGCGGGCGACATGCACTTTGCCGACTCGGTGCACTTCAACGATGCCGGCGCGGCGGCACTGGCGATGCTGGCGGCGGACGAGCTGGCGCCTTACCTTAAGCCCGACACCCTGCCGGGCGAGCCGATTGTCGTATCGCCGATTATCGCAGAATAAGCAGCACCGCGAGCGACGCGACGGCGACGAGGCTCAAGATCGTCGCGGCGATGGTCTGCCGTCGCGCTTGATTCGCACGATGTCGCTGAAGGCTGGCATGCGCTTCACGAACCAAGGCCCGCCAGTCCGGCGTGATCGGCGACCGAGCCAGTTCAATCGTGACTCCGGCTGAATCCCAACGATCCAAATCAGCGTGGTTCTTCCAGATCATTTCCCAAAGCGCGTCGAGATCCGCGAACAAAACGGACGTGAATCGCCCCGCCGACAACGCGCCGTTCAACTCGTCGTCGTCCTTGGCTTCAAACCACGCCGGCTCGGCGCCGGGATGCGCGGAAAGGTACTGCGCGAGAGCATCCCGCCCGGTCGCGTCGCTCGCGCGGCGCGCGGCCCAGAGGCCCCTTGCCGCTTGAATCTCTCGTTTCACGCTGCTCATGGCGTTGAGCCTCCGAAGGCATGATGCACGATCGCCGTCAGCGTGACGAGCGCGGCGATACCCACGACGCCGGCGAATGGAAAAATGCTCGCCCCCGTCAACCACGCAGGCCCGGCGTAGCGCACGAACGGACGCACACCCATGATGACCAGGATGCCGCCTGCATGCAGTCCGGCCGCAAGCCAGAGCGATCCGGTATCGAGAAACGCAACCCCCAGAAGCACGCCAAGTGCGACATGGCCGGGGAACGTCCAGCGTCGCTTCACCGTGCGGACGTAATGCGCGATGGCGAAGACCAGCCCGCTGATTGCCACGGCCGCGCCAGGCGACCAGTCGGCGTGCAACAGATCAGCCATGAGCACGCCGCGAAACAGAAGCTCCTCGACGAATGCGCCGAACAAGGCCGTCGGCACGAGCAACACAAGACGGCGGATCCACTTCTTGCGCGCGTGATGGACTTCTACCACCAGGCGCTGGGTCGCAAGCCAGATCACGCACAGGACGGACAGAAACACTGCCGCAGATGCGACGCCGTAGCCGAAGTGCACGGCAGCCGGCGCATGAGGCAGCAGGCGGCCGTAATAAACGGAAGGCGTCTCCCCGCGCAAGAAAGGGTACAGCACGATGACGGCAAGCAGGCTCACCTGGGTCGCGATGCGCACGACCAGGCGCAGATGCTCCGGCCCGCCGCGCGCGTCAATGCGCCAACGAATTGGCTGTCGCGCTGCCGCCAGCCAAGCGGACTGCACCGTCCAAAGGACGATTGGAATCACCAGGAGCATCGCCAGCGCGGTCATCGAACCATGCCCCTTGTCGCGCTCCCGGGAACAGCACCGCGGTACGCGGCGTCCGTCTCTTCCAGGCGCGTGACATATCGCTCATCGGTGAACTGAAACACGCGTGTCCAGCGACTGTCGCCCCAGAGGAACCACGCATCGGGCGACGCTCGAAGGAACCGCTCGAATCCCGCGGCCCATTGCCGCATGGCCGCCGCCAGCCCTGCTTTGCGCCCGCCCTCGACGCGCGAGCGCGCGCGCACCTCGATTGGCGTTTCGGCGTACAAAACCTGTCTTCCGTTCACAATCCGCCCAAACAGCGGAATCAGCGGCGCTTCGGCCAGCATGGCGATCGACGCCGGACCACTCGGCAGATACATGCGTCGGTCGAACAGTTCCACCGGTACGCCCTTGTCGGATTTCTGCGCGATGTCGGGTGTCATGACCAGCGCCGCCCCGCGTTGCAGGGCCTCGACGCACGCGGCGGCGCGACTCGTCGGATCCGTGGCCATTGGCTGCTCGATGATCAACGGCAGCCTCGCGGCGTCGCACCAGATGCGCTTGAGACGCAGCCGCCTCGCGTCGGCCGTCCAGCGCAAATAGACACTGATAGGTGTTTGCTGATTGAGCCGTGCGAGCGTGAGGAGAAAGTTGCACGTATGCGCCGCGGCGACGATCACGCCCCGCCCGGCCGCCAACGCCTCGCCGATGATCGCGGTCGAAGGATCAAGCACGATGTGCCGCGCAGCCAACTCCATAATTCGCTCGGGCCGGCGCTGATGCTTGAAAACCATCGCCGAACACGCAAGATGCAGCCCGACCTGATCGAAATACGCCGCGACGGCATCCGGCCGATCAATTCCCGCGGCAATCAGATTGCCCCGAACGAGACGTCCCAGCTTCGGCACATGTGGCCCCGCTCGGGCGATGACACGCCCCGCGCATCGAATGAAACCGACGGGCAGGATCGGCGCGCACGCGCAGGCGGCGTTCGTCGCCAGACTCGTCAACCATCGGCGAACGGCTCGGGCGGAGATGGGCTGCCTCCCAGCAAATTCGTCGTGTGCGTTGAGATGCGTCACGACGCGTATCGCTCGGCATCTTAGGGGCGCGGCGCAAGCCGCTCAATTCGCACGGAGGCCGGTACTGTCCTGATGAACTGATCCGGTTAGAATCTTCGCCTTCCGTTTCGCGAGCCTGAAACACGATTCAACTGGAGGAGCGTTTTCCATGTTTCGCTGCACCGTCCGCCGATTCGTCGTTGCCCTCTTTCCGCTTGTCGCCCTGTCGGCGCCGGCCGCCGCAGAGCCGCATCCGTTCAGCATTCACGACATGCTGGCGATGAAGCGAATCGGTGCGCCGGCCCTGTCGCCCGATGAACAGCGCATCGTCTTCACGCTTCGCACGACGGATCTCGAAGCCAACAAGGGCCGCACCGATCTCTGGATTGTGGATGTGGATGGCGAAAACCTCCGCCAACTCACCACTCATCCCGACGCCGACGGCAGCCCGCAATGGAGCCGCGACGGGAAGTTCATTTACTTCCTCTCCTCGCGCGGCGGGTCGTCGCAGGTCTGGCGCATCTCGCCCGACGGCGGCGAAGCAACGCAAGTCACGACTCAACCGCTCGACGTCGCGGGGTTTCTGCTCTCGCCCGACGGCAGACACCTGGCCCTCGCGATGGAAGTCTATCCCGACCTGCGAAAGCCGGCGGAGACCAAGGCCCGCCTCGACGAAGTGGCGAAGAAAAAGTCGAGCGGACGTATCTACGATCGTCTCTTTTTTCGCCACTGGGACACCTGGAAGGACGGGCGACGCTCGCACCTCTTCATCGTTCCAGTCGATGACAGGGGCCGCGCCGTCGATGACGAGGTCGTGGACCTCACCGCCGGCATGGACGCCGACATCCCCAGCAAGCCTTTCGGCGGCATGGAGGAGATCGCCTTCTCGCCCGACAACAAGCAAATTGTCTTTGCGGCGCGCGATGTCGGACGCAACGAGGCGTGGTCGACCAACCTCGATCTGTTCGTCGCGACCGTCGACGGAAAGGACTTGCCTCGTCGGCTGACGAAGGACAACGAAGCGACGGACACGGCGCCCGTCTTCTCGCCCGATGGCAAAGCACTGGCCTACCTCGCCATGTCGCGCCCGGGCTATGAGGCCGATCGCCAGCAGATCATGCTGATGGACTGGCCGGGCGGCAAGCCGATGGTACTGGCCGAGTCGTGGGATCGCTCGGCGTCGGAGATTGCGTGGGCGGCGGATGGGCGCAGCCTGTTCGTCACGGCGCAGAACCTCGGGCAACATTCGCTGTTCCACATTGATCTCGTGACGCAAGAGGTCAAGCCTGTTGTGTGGGAAGGGACGGTGCACAACCCGATGCCCGCCAGGGATCGCGTGTACTACACGTTGAACAGCCTCACGTCGCCCGCCGAACTGATGAGCGCGACGCTCGCAGGAAAGGATGTTCGCGCGGTGACGAAGATCAACGCGCCGATGCTGGCGGCGGCGAAACTCGGCGATCCGGAACAGTTCGCCTTCGAGGGCGCGGGCGGCGATCAGGTCTATGCGTACGTCGTCAAACCGGCAGATTTCGACCCGGGGAAAAAATACCCCGTCGCCTTCCTGATTCACGGCGGGCCGCAAGGCTCCTTCGGCAACGACTTCCACTATCGCTGGAACCCGCAGGCATACGCGGGTGCGGGCTATGCGGCTGTCATGGTCGATTTCCACGGTTCAACGGGCTACGGCCAGGCGTTCTGCGATGCGATCCGCGGAGACTGGGGCGGCAAGCCGCTGGAAGATCTGAAGCTGGGCCTTGAGGCGGCACTGAAGCGCTACCCGTGGATGGACGGTGAACGCGTCGCGGCGCTGGGGGCGTCGTACGGCGGGTACATGATCAACTGGATCGCCGGCAACTGGCCCGATCGGTTCAAGTGTCTGGTCTGCCACGACGGGAACCTGTGCGAGCGGATGGCGTACTTCGACACCGAGGAACTTTGGTTCCCCGAATGGGATCACATGGGCAATCCGTGGGACAACCCCGAGCATTATGAGAAACACAACCCCATCAACCACGTCGGCAAGTGGAAGACGCCCATGCTGGTCATCCACGGCGGCCAGGACTTCCGCGTCGTCGAGACGCAGGGCATGTCGACGTTCACCGCGCTCCAGCGCCGCGGCATTCCGAGCAAGTTTCTTTACTTCCCCGATGAGAATCACTGGGTGCTCAAGCCGGCCAACAGCATTCTCTGGCACGAGACGGTCCTCGGCTGGCTGGACCAGTGGACGAAGGAGTAGAGTTGCCGCATCGCACGCATCATCAAATCGCCTACTTTATCTAGATGGATTTCGATACGGACGATCCGGGCAGCCGTCTGCGCATAAACTCATATCGCAGGCAAGCTTGCGCAAGCCGGAGACGATCGCGGTCCATCGGGCGACTGCTCCGGAGCGGATCAAAAACCAGCCGCGTCATATTGACGAACTTGAATTATCGCGTGCCGGCTTGCATTCAAGACCCGTTTTGACTTATTATGAGTCCAGCAGGTTGGATTATGGTGTTCGGATCCACCTGCAAGGAGTCGAAACCGTTGTTTGGCGCAGCCTGCCAGTGCACCGCCAGCAGCGGTTGATGGAAAGCGAACACATGCACAGTAGGAGGAGACAACCATGTATAAAACACTCACTACCTTGTCGGCCGCCCTTGTTCTGTGCGCATTGAGCTCCCAATCACAAGCCGCATTGATTACGTTTACCGGCGGCACGGTCTATCGACTCAATTCGACAACCGAGACAACCAACAACCTCGTGTCGTGGGATAACGTCGACTACTACGAGGAAGGCGGCTTCCGGATCGACTTTATCCCAAACAGCGGTTCGGCCGGTTTCGCCAGCCACATCGGCAACTACTACGGTGCCGGCAACGACGTCATTCACATTCACTGGGCTACAGGCGACTTTGGCGGCGTCACGGCTGTCGAAATCACCAAGATCGGCGGCGGCGCGTTTGATATCAACTACTTCGACCTGACATCCAACACCGATACGGGCGGCTCGTTTGCGAGCGGCAATGAACTCGCCTGGGTCGAAGGTTTCCTCGCCGGCAACCCCGTCGCCGGCCCCTTCCTGCTGCCGCAGGAGGACTGGGGCTTCCCGGCGACGCAGGTGGGCCTGGGGGCCGCGTTTGACAACGTGGACATGGTTCGCTTTTACGTCACCAACACCGTCGATTGCTTCGGAATGGACCAGTTTTTCATCGATGAAGTACCGGAGCCGGCAAGCCTTGGCTTGTTCGCGCTGGCGGGCTGTCTCGCCCTGCGGCGGCGACGAAGCCGCTGTTAAGCCGGACTTGCTCAACATTGGCGGATGACTAATCAATTGAAAGCCCCACGTTTGCATGCGTGGGGCTTTTTTTTCGCAGCATATTTAACCCACTGTGATTCGGCATCCGGCATGGCGAGCGATACCCGCCCTGTGAACCGCGCCCTGTTCCCGGCTTCCTGTCCACGTCGTTCCCCTGTCCTCGTTTCGATTGATTGACGATCCGGTGTTTCAGTCTTCCCACTGCGTATAGTCATCCGTCGTTTTTTTCTCCGTCATCACCCAGTCGATGGCCGCGGCGATGTTCTGTCTGCGGTAGCGCGTGAACATGCCGCCGGCGTTGCGCATCGGCTCGGGAATCTCGTCGTACTCGTGCAGCAGGACGCCGACGAACAGCGGCCGCGGCGTGGCGTCGCGAGCCGTTTGCAACTCCCAGTTGACCCAGTCGCTCTGGGCCGTCAGGTACGAGATGACGCACAGAACGATGTTGCACCGCGCCAGTTGCTCGCGCGTCGCCCGCTTGTGCGGTTCGGCGCCGGGTGATTCGATGGGCACGGCCGCTCGCGCGACGTACGCCGTGAGGTCATGGTTCACGACGGGGAATTCGAGCAGCTTTTCGGCGCAGGAAAGCTGCTCGGGGTCGAAACAGAGATACACCTTCACATCTTCGGCGGAGTAATCAGCCGGCGCGGCGGCGTCTTTGACCGGGGAATCCGGCGACGCAGCGTCCAGCCTGTCGTCGTGTTCATCATGATCGTGGCCGGCGTGCTCGTGCATATGGATTAGCGATACTCGGATTCACACTGCTTGAAGCAGGGGTACGCGTCGGTGTGTGCCGCTGCTTCAAGCGGGGTCACGAGCGTGCATCATGCCGCGCGGGCGCCCATCGCGCGGGCCATGGCAATCGCCAGCGCATCGAACACCAATCCGACGTTGGCGTTCAGTTCCAACTGGCGCTCGGCGGCCGACACCGCGCGAATCGCCTCGCCGATGCGCCGCGGCGAGGCGCCCGCAGCGATCGCCCTCGCCTGCCCCTCCTCCGTCAGCGCGTGTGGCAAGACGCCTGCCGCAGCCCGCAGCGCATCTCCCAGTAGCGCTCCCAAAACCGCCAGCAACAGCTGCTGTCCCTCGCGGACGGTTCGCGCGTCCGGGCCGGTTTCGATCTCATCGCCATCGTCCGCATCCTCGTCGTCGTCATCAGCGGCATCGTCACCCTTGGGTTTGAGCGGCGCGATGGAGCGCTTCGATTTGGCGGCCGGTGCTTCATCGGCCTCGTCCTCGTTGTCGGTCTCGTCCGGCGGTTTGAATCCGGTCAGCAGCTTGGCCAGTTCCTGCCACTGCCGGCTGGTGCCAAGCGGGTCAGCCGTTACGCCCCGCAATGACGCCATGACGGCATCACGCTGCGCCACGACCCCGCCGCGCGTGAGTTGCAGGGCCGCGCCGAGACTCCCCTGCGACAGCGCGGCAAGAAAGCGGGCTTCGTCCGGAGCCGTCGCGCCGCGCGCGATCAGTTCCTGCACGATGTAATCCGTCGGCAACGCCTGAAACGCCACATGATGACAGCGTGATCGCGTCGTCGGCAACAGCTCGTCGGCGCTGGATGCGATGAGGATCAAATAGCTGTGGCCCGGTGGCTCCTCAAGTGTCTTCAGCATGGCATTCTGCGCCCCAATGCTCAACCGCTCGGCCTCCGACACGAGGAAAACCTTCGCCCGCCCGCGCGACGGCCGCAGCGTCACCGCGTCCAGCAGGAAATGGCGAATGACCTCGACGGAATGCTCCAGGGCCTTGCGCTTCTGCACAAGCTTGTCGGGGTGATGACGATTCAAGCCGCGGTAGATCGGGTGATAATCCGGGTGCGTCCCGGCTGCGAACATGCGACAGTCCTCGCACGTGCCGCAGGCATCTGGCGCCGGCGTCTTGGCTGGCGATTGCATCGGCTCACTCGCCGACGAGAACAATCCGCCGCCATCGGCTTCGGCTGCGTCGTCCTGCCGCGCCGCGCAGAGCAGGTACTGCGCCAGCCGCTCGGCGAACATCTGCCTCCCCACGCCCGGTCGCCCCGTGAACAGGTACGCATGCGGCATGCGCCCCGATTGCAGCGCCCGGCGCACACGGTCGCGCGCGATGCCCTGGTGTTTCACATCGTCAAAAGGCACGGGCCAATGCCTCCATCACGCGCGCCTCCACTTCTTCCACGCTGCCGTGGCCGTCGACAATGGCCATCGGCCGCGGATACAGACCGGGCAAATCGAGAAACATCTGACGAACCTTCTGGTGAAACTCCATCGGTCGCGCTTCCATCGCGTCGGTGTGGGCGTCGTGAAACAGGACGGGGTGGCCGACGGCGCCCTTCTTCTTCTGCTCGTTCAGTCGCTCGGCATGGGATTTGCGCCCCGTGCGGCTGAAACCCGTGTCCGGCGGCAGGTCGATCACGATCGTCAGATCAGGCCACGTGTTGTCGATGGCGAATCGCGCCAGCTCGATGACACGCTTCGGGTCGTAGCCGGCCGCGCCCTGATAGGCGCAGGTCGCCGAGACGAATCGATCACAAAGTACGACGTGCCCTGCCGCCAGGGCCGGATCGATCACCTCGCGCACCAGCTGCGCTCGCGACGCCATGAACAGGAACGCCTCGCAGCGCACATCCATCGCCGACAGGTCGTAATCCAATAGCACATGGCGGATCCGATCGCCGATCACCGTGCCGCCCGGATCGCGCGCCATCACGACGGTCAACCCGGCGGAACGAAGCGCCTCGTGCAGGCGCTTGATCTGCGCGCCCTTGCCGGCGCCGTCGACGCCGTCGAAGACGATGAACTTCCCCCGCAGGCGCGTGAGATCAAACGGCGGTTCAGGATGCCCGTGCGGCGTGGATCGCTTCATAAACGGCGTCGGCGTTGTAACTGGACCGGACAAACGGACCGCTCGCCACGGACAAAAAGCCCATGTCGCGCGCCTCGCGGCCGATCGCCTCGAACTCCTCCGGCGGCACGTACCGGACCACCGGCACATGCAAGTCGGACGGCCGAAGATACTGGCCGACGGTCAGGATGTCGACGCCCACGTCGCGAAGGTCCTGCATTGTGCGCGTCAGTTCGGCGCGCGTCTCGCCCAGCCCCACCATCAGACCGCTCTTGGTGAAGAGCGACGGGCGAATCTCTTTGACGCGGCGAAGCACGTCGAGGCTGCGGCGATAGCGCGCGGCGGGTCGAATAAACGGCGACAGGCGCTCGACCGTTTCCTGGTTGTGGTTGTAAATGTCCGGACCGGCGTCACACAGGGTCTGCAACAACTCGTCGCGCGCATGAAAGTCGGCCGGCAGGACTTCGATGGCGCAATCAGGCACGGCGGCGCGAATCCCGCGCACACATTGGGCGAAATGCCCGGCCCCTTCGTCGGGCAGATCGTCGCGCGCGACGGCGGTGATGACCACGTGGCGCAGGCTTAATTCCGCGACGGCCTTGGCAAGCCGAATCGGCTCATCAGCCTCGGGCGGATCGGGTTTGGCGGTGTCCACGGCACAGAAGAGGCAGCGCCGTGTGCACTTGTCGCCAAGAATCATGAACGTGGCATGGCGCTTCGACCAGCACTCGATGAGATTCGGGCAGTGCGCCTCTTCGCAGACGGTGGCCACGCCGGACCGCTCGACGATGCCGCGCGTTTGCAGCAGAACCTCCCCGGTGGGCAGCCGCTTTTTGAGCCAAGGCGGCAGGCGCGGGCCGCCGGGCCTGGGAGCCGGGAGTACGTTCAGTCGCACCATGCCGGGATTGTATCGGACAGCCGCGCCGTCGGGCAACTCGACGCCGATCAGGCAGCTACTTGCTATAATCCTCCGTCGAGTGATTGTCGCGCCGACACACCTCTTTCATCGGAGGCGCCCGCCCATGAAACTCGAACGCATTCTTTTCCCGACCGACTTTTCCGAGTTGTCGCTGCACGCGCTGACGTACGCGCGCTCCTT
The DNA here is from genome assembly GCA_015200345.1 of Planctomycetia bacterium. Taxonomy (NCBI): domain Bacteria; kingdom Pseudomonadati; phylum Planctomycetota; class Planctomycetia; species Planctomycetia bacterium. The sequence goes on from CP054187.1 coordinate 541,502, forward strand.
TGCGGAGTCTTACAAAGCCGAGTTGCACGTGCTGCACGTCGTTGATGATGCATATCAATACTGGATGCCGATGGGGCCGGGCAGCGTGCCGGTCGGGCCGCCGATGGAAGAGCTGATCAGCCTCGCCAACAGCGAACTTGGCAAGTTCGCGCGGGAACACCTGAACGGCGCCTCGTTCAAAATCGTCACCGCGTCGGCTGCCGGGCGGCCGTTCATGGAGATTATCAAGTACGCACGGGATCGCGCCATCGATATGATCGTCATGGGCACGCACGGTCGCAGCGGCCTGCGCCACGCGTTGCTAGGCAGCGTGGTGGAGAAAGTCGTGCGCAAAGCACCTTGCCCCGTGCTGACGATCCGCGATCCCAGGCACGAATTTGAGATGCCATAACCGCCTCGCGACGGCCCTTTCGGAGTGGGATCGTTGAATCCGCAAGCCCAGCCCGTCTACGCGCTTCGCATCGCGTCCAGCCCCAATCAGCCCGAATCGCTCGCCCTGTGCCTGCGTGCGATCCTCGGCTGGAGCGGGAGCCATCTCGACTACAGCGAAATTTGTTGCGCGCTCGCAACGGCGGTGATGGTCTCTTACTGCCGGACGGCTCGCTTGGAAGATCGCTGGAACACCTTCGGCCGACATGCGTTTGTCGAGGAGGCGGCGCGCGAGGCAGGATTGGAGCTGCGAGCGCTGCATCCGCCGCAAGCCGCGCCGACGCCGCCTGCGCCGAGTGAATTCGAATGGCATTGGCGTGACAGCTACATGCCACTCGTCCGTGCGTCGCTCGAACGTGGCGAGCCGGTGCTGGCGTGGATGGGCTGGCCGCCGCCGAACGATTCGGACTGGGGAATCATTACGGCGATTGACAACGACGGCGTCGCACGGGGGGTGACGCCCGGTTGCGGAAACGTGCCGGTCAGACTGGCCGGCCCGCCGGTTCAAGTGTATTGCGCAACCAGGATTGATGCGCAGGAGACCCTCCGACACGACCGGCTGAAATCAATGCTGATACGATTCGGTCGTGTCTTGCGAAATGAGCTTCCGGAAGCGTTCGGAGTGGTGACCGGTGTTCCGGCGCTGAAGGCGCTGCAAGGCCAGCCCTCCGCGGAGATCGTCCAATCCGCGATAAAGCGAATGGTGTCGGATCGCGCCGGCGCCGGTTCCGTGTTGCTCAAGTTTGCCGTGGATGCCGATTCGCGATGGCGCACACGCGTCGAGCGAATCGCGGATGCGATCAACGAGCAGGCGTCCTTCGCGGAACGCGTCGATCAATCGCCCCAGCCGGATGATATAGACAAACTAATTGAACTCGAGGAGAGGATTGCGGACTTGATGCCGTGACGGATTCCTGCCCGCCGGGCAACCTATTCAATCTTTCGGCGACGAACGTTGCGCAGATCGCAACTCGGCGCGTCGTCGTTCCCGATCCAGCGATCCCACGCGCCGTGATCCGAAATGTCTACGCCATCGGCCCGGGCTTTACGCTGCAAGTGATTCTGCAACTCGATCAGAAAATCCGTATCCATCAGCTCGGGATGCTCGCCCAGATGCTGGTGCAACACGCGGTAAATCAGCTTCAGTTCTTCGCCATCCAGCGCGGCGATCACGCCTTCGCCCTTTTCCTCGAAACTCATGCCAGCTCCTCCCGCAAACCGGACATTATAGCTGCGGCACCGGCTCGCGGGATTTTGCGTTTTCGCGCGAGTTCACTGGCTCGCGCGAGCGCGGCTTGCGGCTGATTGTCTGCGGCTGCGGCCTGGGCTTCATTTCCTGATGCAATGCCATGTTGGCCATGCCGTTCAGTAACGGGCCGTATTGCTTCAGCACTTCGTTCAGATTCGGCAGGCCGGCAAGACTCATACGCACACTGAATTGGCTCGGCCCCTGTTCGACCGCGATGCAGGCCACGGTGTCGCGACAATAGCCCGCCACCTGCTGCGCCACCATTGCGAGGCCCGGCTCGCCGGAGTCAACCGCCACCGCAGCACATCGCCCGATGTGCGCCGCGCCCATGATCGTGCAATCAGCAGGAAGTTTGGCGATCACCGCGCCAAGCTGCGCATCCTTGAGGATCGACTCGCCCTTCGTCGATGCGCGAATCGCGGACTTCAACGCAGTGCGCGTCAGCCCGAGCGCAATGCAGCCATCAAGTTCTGCCAGGTAGATCGACCCGACCGACGGAATCTGATAAGCCGTGACCGGCGTCTCGCCGATCTTGATCCGCCGCGGCGGAGCCGGATCATGCCCTTCCACGAGACCGGGCAGCGAGAGAAACTGGTCCCATAGCGCCCGGCTCCGCGCGACATCATTCACCGCGATGATCACGCCTGCATTGGGCACACGTTCCAGTTCCGAATCCCCTTCGCCCTTCTGCATCTTGCCCGGAACGACGAACGCACACACTTCCTGAATGTTCCCGAAAAACTCGCGACCGATGTCCATCGCACTGATCGCCGGTGATGCGCCGGCGGAGGAAAGCGTTTCCGCACCCTCCTTGCGTCCGCGCGAGGTCGAGTCGATCGCGAAGTTCGCCAAAGCCGGATTCAGGCCAAACCCGAAGACGGCCGCCGCGTCCATCGGCACCTTCGCAAGCCCCTTGCGCGACATCGGCGGGAGCCGCGTGAGGTTGTACGCGATGCTTCGATGGTTGTCGGCCAGTCGCAGTGTGATCCGCGAATTGAGCACTCCGTCGTGAATGCCCCACGAATACGACGCCCAGCGGAAGCTCTTGAGATCGGCGATGGCATCAACGACCGCCATCTCCTTGCGGTCACGCTCGCTCATGTGGCCTTGCGCGACTTTCAGAATCGCCTGAATGTCAGCCAGCGCGAAGATCGTCGCGCCGCTGCGCGAGGCCATCAGTTCGGACAAGTCCGGGCGCGAAGCCAACGACGGCACGTTGCTGTCGTTCAGCCGCGCCACCGCACCTTCAACCAGGTCCCGACTGGAACCGACGATCAGCAGCGCCTCGGTCAGCACACCGACGACGCGGACGCCTTCTATCGTGACGCCGAAGGTCGGGAGATCCATGATTTTTTCAGTGGTCGGCGCGAACTGGAATGCGGTCTCGAGCAACCCTCGCAAAAGGTTCACATCCCCATGGTGAATGACCATCACGCCGCGCGGGTTGTCGCCGATCTCCGAATCAATTCCGGTGATGGAAACCGCCGCGCCGCCAAAGCTGCGCAGCACCTCAAACAACGCGGGGCTGATGGCCACCTGCTGCGGAATGTGAAAGAACGCGTTCGCATCCGTGCCGGGGCGCTGCGCGAGCACCTGACTCATGTCCGTCGTCGTCAGGCCGACCATCGAGGCGAGCTTCTCAAACACGTCACCGGGCCGGCTCAACTCGACGTAGCCCAATGCGTCGGGCGGCATGATCGTCGCGAAGTTCTGCGCTACCAGATGATCGCGGCAGCGGTTCGCCCCGGCTCGCGCGACCGCTTGCTGATCCGCCGGCAAATCGGACTCGATCGCCGCAAGGTACAATTCGCGCGCGGCCGAATAGTCACGTTCCTGATGTTCGAGGAAGTAGGCACGGTACAGGTCCGGCTTCTCGGCGCGCGTCTCCGCGACCGGCATCCATACGGCGGTGAGGGATGCAAGGGAAAACGTCGCTCGAATCATTAAAAGGGACGCGGTCATTTCACACCTCCAGGCCAGGCTCGCAACGTCCGCTGAACAGGATGCAACACGACGAGTCGCGCACGGCCATGGAGACCGAGCGCGCATTGAGAACGCAAACATCATCTCCCTATTGTAATGAGTGGACGGGATATTTATTGGGGGCGCGGAATTCAATCGGAGGCCCCGCAAGCCGAGCGGATGGCGATGAACTGCCAAACCGAATCAGCCGCCTCACCGGCCGGGGATGGACTGGTCGTCTGCGGTTCCGGTCGAGCGCTTACTGCGGCGTCGGCTGGTGGGGCCTGCCCATCGCGTTGTCGACCGGTTGCACCACGCCACAGCTTGGGGAAAAGATCGGCCCAGAAACACCGATGGGGAATGCCGTGAGAGCCCCCATCCCGGGAGCAAGTGGCGAAATTCCCATCATCGTGCGTGCGGGTACGTGGGATGCGGGTATCGACTGCTGGGCGATCTGGCGCAGCGTGTTATCCGCCGGGGCGAACTCGCGATCCTCCTGTTCGCGAACAGCATCGCAACTGGTCGCCAGGTGCTGCATCAATCGCCAGAATCGAATCCACAAACGACCGGCGGTCTCGGCGTCGCACGCCACGTCGTACGCGGCGCGCAATCCGGACAAGGCGATGTGCGCCGGCATGCGCGAATCGCCACCCGATTCGATCCAGCGGAAATCCTGCTCGGATGCTCCGGACGCGTCGGACGCGAGCAACCACTCGCGCACGCGCTGGCCGCGCTGCGCGTCGCTCGCCAGAAACGGCTCGGCGACATCCACAAGCCGCGCCATGCCCAGCGCCGTCAACGGCGTGAAGGCTGCGAGCTGCGCGACGGCCCGGCAATCCATCGTCCAGCGGCCCCAGGCAGCGCCAAGCGACGCGCCGTAGCGCTCAAAATCGCCAAATGTCTGACGCAGCGTCCGCTCCCACTGGTTCGCACTGTCCGCGAGGTTGAGCAGGTGCAGCGCCTGGATCATGACCTGCCACCGGATCAGCGGAGGCGGTGACTCGGACGTTGGAGTCAACGCCGCCACCGTCGCGGGAGACGCGCTCCATTTTTCAATCGTCCCACTCAAATAGGCCGGTCCGAGTTTGATCGTTGCGAACACATCGGCGAATACGACGCTGCTCCAGCACGCCCAGAGCCGCGACGAGATCGTCCAAAACGACGAATCCCCCGTCCAAGACGCGGCGCCGGATTGAATTCTTGCCGCGATCTCACTCTCCAAATTCAGATCGTCCTGAAGGCAGCGACCGACTTCGAACGCAAGATCAACCAGATTCCACGGCTCGGCCAGCCGGCGGCGAGGGATGGTCACCAGCGACAGCGGCAGTTGTCGGCCGCATCGGGAGGAGACCATCGCATGGTGTCGCCAGGAGTGAATACTCTCCGCGTCGTCCGTCACAAAAGCCAGCGGCGTGCGCGAGAGCGCCTCGCGCGAAAGCAACCCGCGCTGGTGCGCCGTCTTGGCGGTCGGCAGGTACAAGCTGCGCAGAATGGCGTCAATCGCGCCGAGCTTCTGGTGATACTCGTGGCTTGCATGCTGCGCAAGGCAACGGAAGAAGAAACCAAGCGTCTCCTCGTTTGGCTCGATCAACCGGGCTTCGAGATCGGCGAGCGCCGCGACGCATTCCCGGCCGCGCGACTGCTCCTGGAGCGCGGCGGCGTGATCCAAACGTGCGAGAACCTGTTCGAGGACAAACTCATACCATTTCATCACCGTCTGAATCTGCGCGGACACCGGTCGCAACCGCGTCCGGGTCAATTCCAGATCGGCCTGAAAGGCCGACTCCTCGGCCGGGGTCATCCGACCGAGGAGCGGCGCCTTCCAGTCATGGGGTACCTGGTCGTTGTAGAGCGCCCATCGCCGTAGGCAGGTTTGCAGTTCCACCGCCCTGCACCGCAGGCTATTCAATCGTTGTCGAAGCAGGTTCATCGCCATCATCCTTCCTGGGATTCACCCCAACGCCTGGTCCCCGTTCTCATCAACCACGCCTCCCAGCCATCAAATGCAGCCAGTCGGCGAACACGTCATCGGAGCTGTGCCGTAGCCGCTGTTGACGAACGGCGTCGTGTTCCAGTTCGCGATGGTGTTCCAGGGATTGCTGAACATTCCAGGTGTTCGGTTGAACAGCCAAGGTGTGTTCACGGCGCTGTTCCACGGCGTCGAAACGGGAATCGTGCCGTACGTCGCCGCCAGATTCCAGGCGGGATTGAACGTGCCGAAGGGATTACCCGGATTGAAACCGTTGATCGGAAACCCGTTGTAGCTGTTCCAGCTGTTCAGCCACGGGTGGTTGATGGTGTTGTACGTCGGGTTCACGAACGACGCCGGCGTGCCGACGTTCGACGCGAAGAAGGGGTTGACGGTGCTGAAGTTCGCCGCGCCGAACGTGTTGAACGGCGCCGCGGCGTTCGGGATCGTGGCCTGGAAGTTGTTGGGAAAGCAAAAGGGATTGGGTTGGCCTCCCCACAACCCGGCCGGCGAATAGAACATGTAAGGGTTGGTGTTCACGAACGGATTGCCGGCGTTGGCGAAACCGGTGCAGCCGATTGTCGGATTGACCGTCGCAATCACGTTGGAGTACGGATAGCTGACCCAGTTCGGAGTGTTGACGTACGGGTTGAAGGCATACGGACTGGTGATCGGCGTGTTGAAGCCGTAGGTGTTCGGGGTGCCGTAACCGGGGATTCCGAAACCGTTCACGCCCATTCCAAACGTGTTGATCGGAGTGGTGATAAACGGATTGACGTACGGCGTGTGAGCGAAACCGGTGAACGGATTCACGTTGCAGCCCCACGGCGTGTTGACGATCGGCGTCGGATAGAACGACGGGATGCCGAAAGTCGTCGGCGTGTTGCAGAAGTAGGGGTTGACGCCGATCGTCCCGAACGCGGGGTTGTATACACCCGTCGTCTGAACGGGAATCTGGCCGATCGGGTTGAAGGCCGTGGGTGTGCCGTAATTCACGCCGGGGATGCCGGTCGTGGGGATCGCACCCACGTTGTTCTCGGGGATTCGCGACTGGCCGTTCATGCCGGGGGCCTGGCCCTCCAGCGTGGCGGCGCCGCCCTGAAAACCATAAGGCTGAAACATAGACACTTTACTCCTTGCCCGAAGGCAAAAACGGTGCGGCACGGCTGACGCTGTCGGTCCTTCCGATTCGACCCGGTGACCGCCCCGGATCTCAACACAGCCGCGCCAAATTGACTGTGAACCACGGATCACCCTCGGTCGCGCATTCGCCGGCGAACGCCGCCGCCGCACGACCTGCACGTTAAGGGGATGTCCGTCCGCACATTTATCGTCCGTGAAACGTCCGCGGCGTGTGCCATCGGTCGATGGTTCGACTAAGAATTTGTTGCCTCAATCTGAATCGGCGTCACCGTCAGCGGGGTCGATACGCCAACATCGCCGTAGGCCGCTCTTTCAGTACTGAAAATGCGATTCGAGTCGTGTAGTCCATCAGGCCGACCGCAAGCATGCGGCGATACCGCGCCCGGCGGACCCGCGGCTGGCCGAACGAATCCATTCAGCCGCCCGCCGGCTTTGCCGAGCGCCATCGCCAACCGCGCAAACCCTGCGCCCGTCCATCAGTTCCCAAGTCCGGCTTTCAGTATTGAAAACAGCATGAGGCGTCGGCCCGCAAGCAAGCCGCGTTATCAGTACGATTTTTCGGGGTTGGCATCCGCCTCGACCGATGCGGCCGATCAGGCCCCTGTCCGGGCTGAATTTCGAGGTCGAAGTCACTAGAATGCGTGCATGGGTGAAGTGTCGAACGGGAATGGTTGTGGCGTCGATTTTGGGCGATGGATACCCATTTTTCCCCTGCCCGGCACCGTCCTGCTCCCCCGCGTGGTTCTGCCGCTGCACATTTTCGAGCCACGCTATCGGCGCATGATGCGGGACGCCCTTGCCGATCAGCGGGCCATGTGCATCGCCCTGCTCAAGCCCGGTTACGAAGCGAGGTATCACACGCTCGAAGCTGCCATACAGCCGGTCGTGGGCGTGGGCCGCATCCTCAAAGCCGAACAAACAAATGACGGTCGTTACTACTTCCTGCTTCAGGGTGTGTGCCGTGCCCGGCTCGTCGAAGAAGATCGGAGCGGTCCCTATCGACGAGGGATCCTGAATCCGATGCATCCTCAAGCCCTGGCCTGCGACGAAGAATGTTCGCTGCGCCGAGAGATCAGAACCCTGCTCTCCGCGCCGCCCCTTGAAGAAATATCCCAGCAATCGCACTGGATGAATCTGTTCACATGCAATGACCTCACCCTATCAGACATTCTCGATGTGCTTGCCTCTTCGCTTCTGACTTGCCCCGAAGAAAAGCAGGTCTTTCTCTCCGAGCCGTGTGTGCGACGCCGCGCCGCCGTGATCCGCGATGCGCTGCGATTGCTATCAAACGAACTGGTGGTCGCGACGGCCCGCTGCGCCAAGCCGCGCTCCTGGCCTCCGCGATGTTGTGATAATTGAACCTCCACGCCCCGTTTTGCAGCCCACTGCCGGCTTTCCCGAGTGGCAATCTCCCGGCGAACGGCCGACGGCCTGACCTGAAACCACCCGATCCAAGCTCCTTCCGGACCTCGTCGCCGGCAGGAGGAGTCACTGGCCGATCTTGGTAGAGGCGATTAGGATAGCGGGCGTCAAGCCCGGCGAGGGTGCCGCAGCCTGACGGGAGGATGCCACGTGCGCAAACGGATTTCGCCTTGGAAGATCGCCCGATGGAGCGGGCTGGTGTCCGCGTTGACCCTGTATCAGGTTGGTTGCCTGCCGGACGGGGCCTTCGCGCAGGTCACGGCCGAGAACGTGATTTTCTCGTTCGCCGTCGCCATTACATCGTTTACCTCACTCTTCTTCAACACGCTCTTTGGCGTCATTTGACGGAGGCTCACGCATGCGACCTGCCCAGCGCCGATCCGCCGCTACAAGTCATGTTTCGCGCGGTCTTGCGATGAACCGATGGAACCACCGAGCGCGAAGGCTTCTGGTCGTCGCGGCCGCCCTGCCGATCCTTCAAGGCACGGGCTGCTTCCCTGACCCGATCGGCGCGCTGAACTTCCAGCTTCAGCAGCTCGTCAACACGACGCTCATCGACTGGGTCAGCGTTATCGTCGCCAACATCTTCCGGCTGTAGAATGGGCTGCCCCTGCGGTGAAGGCTGCGGGTGACCAGTCTTCGCGAACAGATCCTCTGGACCGCCGCGAACCCGGGAGGTGCGAACGATGGACACGTTGCTTGATCGCTTTCTTCGATACGTCAAGATCGAATCGACGGCTGCGGAGGATTCGAAGACCTACCCCAGCTCGCCCGGGCAGTTGGAGATGGGCAAGCTGCTGGCGAGCGAGCTGCGCGATTTGAAAATCACCGATGCGGTACAGGATGAGCATGGCATCGTCATGGGGACGGTGCCGGGGAACGTACCCGGCGCGCCGACGATCTGCTGGTGCTCGCACGTCGATACTTCGCCGGAGTTCAGCGCGAAGGACGTGAAGCCGCAGGTCATTCGCAGTTACGATGGCAAGGACATCACGCTGCCGGGCGACAGATCCCGCGTCATCAAGGTCGCCGAGTGCGAGGCGCTGAAACACCTCAAGGGCAAGACGCTCATTACCACCGATGGAACGACGCTGCTGGGGGCCGACGACAAGGCTGGCGTGGCGGTCATCATGACGGCCGCGGCGCACCTGATGGCGCACCCGGAACTCAAGCACGGGCCGATTCGGATTGTGTTCACGTGTGACGAGGAGATCGGTCACGGCACCGACAAGCTCGATCTCAAGAAGATCGGCTCGCACGTCGCCTACACGCTCGACGGCGAGGATGAGGGCAACATCGAGAACGAGACGTGGTCGGCGGATCTCGCGACGGTGACGATCACCGGCAAGAACATTCACCCCGGCTTCGCCAAGGGTCGGATGATCAACGCGATTCGGTTGGCGGCGGAGTTCATCGCGCAGATCCCAATGGACATGGCGCCCGAGACGACGGAGGGCCGCGTTGGATTTTTACATCCGTATGTATTGGACGGCGGCGTGCCGGAGGTGCGGCTGAAGGTGCTGTTGCGGAGTTTCGTGACGGCCGAGTTGAAACAGCAGGCGGACCGGCTGCGGGCCATCGCCGACGCGGTGATGAAGGCCCACCCGGACGCGACGATCAAGATCGAGCAGACCGAGCAGTATCGCAACATGCTGGAGTACCTTGCGAAGGAGCCGCGTGCGACGAAGCTGGCCGAGCAAGCGATGAAAAACGTCGGCCTGACGCCGAAGTATCAATCGATCCGCGGCGGGACGGACGGGTCGAAGTTGAGCGAGAAAGGCCTGCCGACCCCGAACCTGTCGGTGGGCATGCACAATTTCCACTCGCCGCTGGAGTTCGCGTGCCTCGAGCAGATGGAAAACTCGGTGAAAGTGCTGGTGGAGCTGGCGCAGTTATGGGGGAAGGAGAAGGTTTGAGCCAACAATAGATGGAGGCGTTGAGGATGTTGTAGAATGCCGTCGCGTTTCCAAGCGGCCCGCCCGTTTCAAAACAGCGGCCTGCGGGCGATCGCTTTCCGCCTTTGTCATTCAACAACGCCACATTCTGCCGTCCGTACTCCTGCGAATCCCGTCCCCCATACGGAACCCCATTCATGTCCGACCCAAACGCCGTCGCAACGCACCTTCCCGAGAATGCCTACCGCGAGTTGAAGCCCGGCGAGATCTACACGCCGATGGTGCCGGCCGCGGTGACCGTCCCCGAAATCACCGGCCGCTCGATCGTCTTCGGCATCATCATGAACGTCATCTTCTCGATGGCGGCGACGTATCTGGCGCTGAAGGTCGGCCAGGGCATCGAGACGGCGATTCCGATTTCGATTCTGTCGGTGGGGCTATCGGGATTTCTGCTCAAGACCGGCCGGCGGGCCAGCAGCCTTCTCGAAAACGTCAACATCCTGGCGATCAGCACGACCAGCGGCATCGTGGCCGGCGGCACAGTCTTCACCATGCCGGCGATTTACATACTCAAAATCAATGAGCAACTCGACATCAGCAACGTGCAGTTGTTCTTTACCATCTTCGCCGTGCCGCTGATCGGTGCGATTCTCGGCGTCGTCTTCCTGGTGCCGTTCCGGCGCTACTTCGTCAAGGACATGCACGGCAAGCTGCCCTTCCCGGAAGCCACCGCCACCAACGAAATCCTCGTCACCGGCGCATCCGACAGCACGGGACAGGCGTGGGTGCTGATCTACTCGTTCATTGTTGGTTTCGTTTACAACTGGCTCGGCGGCACGATGAAGCTGTTTAGCGAAGTCTTCACCACGGCCGTGATCCCGAAGCTGCACGACCTCACGCACAAGGCGAAGGCGGTGTTCTTTCTCGGCACCGGCGCGGAACTGCTGGGGCTGGGTTTCATCATCGGCCTGCGCTATGCGACCATCATCTGCGCCGGCTCGTTTCTCTCGTGGTTTGTCATTGTGCCGCTGCTTGGCTCACTCAATCTTGAGCAGCTGGCGGTCCTGAATCCAGCGATCAAGGGTGACGATGCCGAATTGATTTTCCGTGCGATTCCTCGCAACATCGGCATCGGCGGCATTTTCGCCGCTGGGCTTATTTCCATCCTCAAAATGAGCAAGGTCATCGCCACGGCCTTGCGCCAAGCGCTGGGCGGTCTGTTCGCCGGCAACAAAGGTGGGCCGGCGCTGCGCACGGACGATGATTTGAGCTATCCCAAACTGCTTCTCATCGGCCTGATTGCGACGATCGCCATGGCGATCTTCTTCCGAATGATCGTGCTGAATGGGATGGAAAACGCGAACAAGCTGACCGCGATTTCGGTCTTGCTGGCTCTTGGCGCGGCCTTCCTGTTCACGACCGTGTCGGCCTGGGCCATTGCGATGATCTCCACGACGCCGATCTCCGGAATGACGGTCACCACGCTCATTATTACGGCCGTCGTGCTGCTCAATGCCGGGCTGCCCAAGTCGCCGGCGGGGATGCTCGCCGTGCTGCTTGTCGGCGGCGTGGTGGCGTCGGCCCTCTCGATGGCGGGCACGCTGGTGACGGAAATGAAAATCGCCTACTGGACCGGCGCGACGCCCAAGCGCGTGCAGTGGAGCGCCATCGTCTCCGCCGTATTGGCGTCGGCCCTTGTGACCGGAACAATCATGTTCCTCTCGAAATCCAAGGGATTCGAGATCACTCCGCAGACGCCCGACGCGCTCTCCGCGCCGCAAGCCAACGTCATGGCCAGCGCGCTGCAAAGCTTCGTCGGTGGCGGAACGGTGCCCTGGGTTCTGTACGCGGTTGGTGCGGTCATTGCCATCATCATGACCATGCTCGGAATTTCGGGCCTTGCCTTCGCTTTGGGCATGTACCTTCCAATGGAACTGAACACGCCGATTCTCGTGGGCGGTTTCATCGCCGCGATGATCCCCAAGGGGGCGAAAAACGAAGCGATCGCCAAAGCGCGGAACGACAAGGGCGTTCTGATCGCATCCGGCCTCATTGCCGGCGGCGCGATTGTCGGCGTCGTCAATGCAGTGCTCACTTCCGTTAACGAGGAGCTGATCAAGCCCAGGAGCGCCAGCCAGCCGGCGGAAGGATTCGACCTGATGCAATGGCTCAACATGGGAAATCGACTGCAAGCATCGGGCTGGTCGAGTGATCGCGTCGAGCAGATGACGAACTGGCTGGGCCTCGCGGCATTCGGATTGCTGTGCCTGTGGGCATTTGCCGTATGCCGTCGCGCGAAACCCGGTGCGTCGTCGGGTCCGTCGTTGCAGCATTAGGCGCGAATCCCAATCGTTCGTCAGCCGATCGCGCGAGCGATCCATACAACTTTTTGTTTACTCGGTGACACGATGACGACCGCGCCGGCCGCCGCAGCGCAATCGCCCGACTCCGCACCGCGCGGGTTCTCGTTCGCCTACTGGTTGTTGATGACCATCGAGATGTTCGAGCGGCTGGCGTATTACACGCTTCGGCCGATCGCGGGCATCTTCATCATGCAGGCCACCGAGCCGGGCGGTCTGAAGCTCACCGCGCAGCACAAGGGCACGATTTTCGCGTGGTGGGCGATTATTCAGGTTGTCCTGCCGATCGTCACCGGCGGCTTCGCCGATCGTTACGGCTACAAGAAAATCATGGCCTTTGCCATGCTGTTGAGCGGCGCGGGCTATGCGACGATGGCGACGTTTCACTCCTACGAGGGCTTCTTCATCGGCGTCCTGCTTCAAGCCAGCGGGCTGTCATTCTTCAAGCCGAGCATCCAAGGCGCGCTGGCGCACTCGCTCTCGCGCGAAAAATCATCGCTGGGCTGGGGAATCTTCTACGGGGTCGTGAACGTTGGGGCGTACTTCGGCCATCTCGCTTCGCCGTTGATTCTGGGGAAAAATCACTCGGCCCAGGCCTATCAAACGCTGTTCATTTCCTGCGCGGGCTTCTGCATTCTCTGCATCGTCCTCGTTTTGATGATGCGGGACATTCCATCCGGCGGATCCAAAACCGACAGCCCGTTCACCGTTCTATGGAAGACCATCGTCAACATTTTCGAGCCGCGTCTGCTGGCCTGGCTGGCCATCATGTCCTGTTTCTGGATGATGATGTACCAGTTGTGGGACCTGGGGCCCAACTTCATTGAAGACTGGGTGGACAGTTCGCACGTGGCGTCGCTCGCTCCCTTCGACACCTGGCGCGAAACCGGGCCCGACGGCCGCCTTCGTCTGCCGCAACAGGTGCTCCTGTCGCTCAACTCTTTTCTGATCATTTTCTTCGTCGCGCCGATCTCACACCTGGTACGCAAGATGCGCACCCTGTCCGCCATGCTGCTGGGCATGTTCGGCGTAACCTTCGGCGTCCTCATGGCGGGTCTGACGCAAAGCGCGTGGATGCTGCTGGCCGGCATTGCTTTCTTTTCACTGGGTGAGATGCTGGTCGGACCGAAGAAGAGTGAATACCTCGCGCTGATCGCGCCCCCGAGCAAGAAGGGGCTGTATCTTGGGTACGTGGTCATCCCCACCGGCATCGGGCAGGCCGTCGGCAATTGGATTTCCGGGCATATCTACGGGCGCTTCGGTGAGAAAGCGACTTTATCGCTTAAGTACCTGCTTGAACACACCCCGTTTGGCGAAGGCAAGTCGTGGGACGGCAGCGCGAAGTCGCTGGAACTCGCCGCCGGCGTGACGCGCCCGGAAGCGTTTGCGAAATTGCAGGAAGTACTCGGCGTGGACGGTCTCGCGGCGACGCGGGTTCTATGGAACCAGTATCATCCGCAATACTGGAGTTGGCTGCCGTTCGCCGCGATCGGCGTTCTCGCGGCCATCGCGTTGTACATCTTCGGGCGGATGGCGCGACGGTGGGCGGACATGAACGCGTAGCAATGACGGAAGTCGACGGATTTCAATCCGCCGGCTTCGAATAGGCGTCAGCGAATGCAAGACTGGCGCCGACTCACTTCACGCCATGCATCATCTTCTTCAACACCGGCACGAGCAGGAACAGCAGCACGCCGGAGGCCACGGCCGTCAGCGCAATGTACTTGAAGACGACATCAAATCCGTAATGCTCCGTGCGACTTCCGACCCAACCGCCAAAGACGTTCCCCAACGAAGATGACAGGAACCAGACACCCATGAAGGTGCTGACCATGCGCGCGGGGGAAAGCTTCGTAATGGTTGAGAGCCCGACCGGAGAAAGGCACAACTCGCCCGTCGTGTGCAGCATGAAGCCAAGCACCAGAAAACTGATGTTGCATTTTCCGGTCGTACCAGCCTGCGCGGCCCCCAAATACATGATGAAAAAGCCTGCGCCCAATTGGGTCAGGCCCAGCGCGAACTTCAGCGGCGACGACGGTTCCATTCGACGTTTGTCAAGCCAGACCCAGAGTTTCGCGAACGGGAATCCCAGGATGATGATGAACAACGGATTGATCGACGCGGTCAAGAGTGAAGCCTTCAATTCGCCGAAGATCGGCACGTTTCGGTCCACGTGTGCATCGGTAAACAGATTGATCGCGCTGCCAGCCAGTTCGAAGAATGCCCAGAACATGATCGAGAAGCAGCACAGGATGATGATCACCAGCATTCGCCCGCGTTCTTCCGGTGTGCCGCGGAAGGTCTCCCACAGCAGGTAGATCATGACCGGAACGGCAACGAAAAGAGCCAAATTCTGGACGTACTTCGGATTGGCCATGAGATACCCTGCGACGGGCATGAACAGAATGACCCCCAGCGCCACGAGAACTCCCTTTGGGATGCCCGCGTTGGATGAGGCAGCGCTCGCGGCCTTCGCAGGAGGCATTCCCCTTCCGTGCAGCAGGTGCGTTGTGCCGCTGAAGATAACCTGGCCAATCAGCATCCCGGCGCCTGCCAGAACAAAGCCCCAGTGCCAACCGTACTTTTCGGCGAGCTGGCCGGAGAATCCGGCGGCGAAAGCGCCGATGTTGATCCCCATGTAGAAGATCGTAAACGCGCCGTCGCGGCGCGGATCGCCCTGCTCGTAGAGGCTTCCCACAATGCTCGAGATATTCGGCTTGAAGAAACCGTTTCCAGCCGAAAGCATGCCCAGGCCGAGGAAAAAGATAGAGGTGATCGCGATGCTCTGTTCGACCGGCGCCGTCCCAGCTTGGTCTCGAATAAGCCAGGCATGGGTGGCCAAAGTGAACTGCGCTGCCGCCATGAGGATGCCGCCGATCACAATGCAACGGCGCTGACCAAGTAATCGATCCGCGAGAATGCCACCTAGAAATGGCGCGGCGTACACGAATCCCAGATAGGCGCCATAAACTTCGTTGGAATGACCCGGAGCAAACGACATGGCCTTGGTCATGTACAGCACGAGGAATGCTCTCATGCTGTAAAAACTGAAGCGCTCCCACATCTCGGTGAAGAAGAGGCCATACAGCCCCAGCGGATGACCAAGAAACGTACGCTCGCCGCCGGCGTGCCCGGCGTTTCCGACGCTGCTGCCGCCTGATTGGTTCATGGATTCGATCTCCGATAGATCTGTCGTATCTAACGGCCGCGGCAATCGGCCGACTGGCCGGGCAGTCTAACCGACCGAGCCGCTGGGTCCAGCGCCAACGTGCAAGTCCGGGCCGTTTCGATTTACGGTGGGAACAGGCAACGAGACCTTCGATTGCTTGCGCGAATGGCTCTTTTTCCAATCGATTGCTCGCGCACTCGGGCCTGCGGAGCACGATGCAAAACGCCCGATAAGCCTGCCATGCGGCCTTTTAGCTAACGAACGCCTTGCGCCGATCCGTTATGGGGGCTGTATGACTTCCACACACGATTCCATTCAACCGGTTGTTGTAACCAACGAAACCAAATCCGCGTCGCGTGGCAGCCGATTCTGGTCGCGCGTGCTGACGATGGCGGGGCTGGCCGTCCTGGGCCTCACGCCCTGGGCCAACGCAGCCTTGCCGCAGCCGGACCTTCCAGCGATCTGTCCACCGCTGACGGCCTTCGCCCATCCGACATTTTTCGATTTTCTCTGGGGCACGACGCCGATCAAGTTCCCATACTGACCGCGCGCCGACACTCCCCCGCCACCGTCACGCGCCGCCAAAGTGCCGATTGCGCGAGCCATCGAGTTTCGTGAACTCGCATACGACACGGTATCGATCGCGCGATCCATCAATCGCGTTCCTGCCCGATCCCGAAAGCAGTCGTGCGTTACGCGTTCACCGGAGCGATACGCCCCGGCTCTGAAAAAGTGGTTCCACCATGCGACGGAACGTGCGCTCTGGATTCCAGACCGGTCCGCGCAGAATCGCCATCCTGCGGCGCACTCCATAGGTATTGGGCCGGATCCACCCAGACGGCGCGCTCCAGCGATGCGAGCGCCTCGCGCGTCAGATCGCCGTCATTCATTCCATCGCGCCAATCATGCGTTGAATGCCACGCCAGCGTAAAACGCTTCGGCTGCGGCGCACGACGGCACGTCACCACGGCGACCGGCACGTTGTACCATCGCGCCAGCCGCTCCAGCGTCGGATACGCCTGTATATCAACTCCAAGAAATCGCAACGGTACCCCCCGCCCTTGACGGCGAGCCTGCTCGCACACCATCAACACCGCACCGCCGCGCTGCAAGACCGCCGGAATCTCGCGCGCTGCGCCGGCACGCTCCACGATTCTCACGCCCTCGATGCGCGATAGATCGCGCTGCCACGCCGCGAGGACCGGTTGCGCGGCCGTGTCCGCTACGACGTGAATCGGCCGGAAAATCTGCCCCAATGCGAACGCCCCCATCGTCAGGCTGCCATAATAGCCGGTCGCCAACAGGCAGCCGCGCCTGCTGGTCGCGAGCCGCTCCAGTTCGTCGCGCCCCTCCACATCGAACAACGCTTCCCACCGGTCCGGTCGCATAAGCCGCCGCGTGAAAAGAACTTCCACCCAGAATCGGGCAATGTGCTCGTACATTTGCTCGATCATCTTGTCCGGGGCGACGCGTCGAACACCCGCCGCGGCGATCATTCGCTGCCGCGCGCATCGCCCGCCCGGCGTGTTCATCCGGTAAACGCCGTGCGCGATGGCCGCCGCCAGGCGGAATGTTGCGCGCATCCCCAGCGCGCGCAGCCCCGGCGCGATCACCCAGCGCAGATAAGCATGGCGAATCGATTCGAGATCCATCAAACGTAATATCGGATTTTTCGCGATTCGAGGCCGACCGATGCAATCCATCGGTCCGGGCGCATCAATCCACAATCCTACGCCACCATCGCGGAATCGATGATGCCGTCACCCGGTTCTCGGCCGGACCGCAGGTTGTCGTAAAGCCGCTCGCAATGGTCGGCGTACTGCCGCAGGCTGAAGACTTCGTACGCTTGGGCGCGGGCCGTGTCAGTCACCATGCGAGCCAGGGAGTGATCCTCGATGGCCGTCAGCAAGCGCGCCGCCAGCAACTTCGGATCGGACCGCTTCACGAGCAGGCCGTTGGATCGGTCGGCGATCATCTCGGCGATGCTGCGCACGGCCGACCCGACGATCACCAGTCGCGCCGCCATGGCGGACGCGAGCGGTTCGACACAAATCTCTTCTCGCGCAGGCGCGAGGAAAATATCGGCACACGCCGCCAGTTGCGGCCAGGTTTGACGACGGTCAGGGATGATGACCATTTCCTCAATGCCGATGGACCGCACGAATCGCAGTAGTCGCCGGGTCTCATGCGATGAGTACGGCAGGATGACGCGCAGATTCCGATGGATCTGTCGGATAATCGCGGCCGCCCAGAGACCGTAATACTGCCCGCCGTCGCGCGAGGCCGGCCCATGCATCAGGACCACCGGCCCATCACCGGGCGCGATGGATGCGCGAAGTCCGCTGTTCTGCGACGCGTTGACGGCCTTGAAATCCGCCGGTCCGCGAATGACCACGACGCGCTGCGGCGCGACGCCAGCCGTCAGCAATCGCGATCGGATCACCTGCGTCGCCGCGACCACGGCAACCTGCGTCGGCGCTGCCAATACAACACGCGCCACTCGTTGCGCCTCCGCCGGGTCCAGAACGGTCACAACACGCGGCAAAGCTCCCGGCAACGCCACAGCGGCGGCCAGCGCCGAAGCGCCCCATGCATGGATCACCCCCGCTCCGCATTGCGACACCAGCCGGTTCAACCGCGGCGCGTAGTGAAACCATCCCCCCAGCCGCAGCGGCGCTGCTGCAACAGGTTCATCGAGAAACTCGGCCTGCCACTGCGCTGCCACCCCATCAATGCCGCACATCGGATGCAATGCGGCCCCGCCCAGCCGGGCGCGCAGCGATGCCAACGTCTGCAATGTTGACTCATCGCAGCGGCCGTCCAACACATGCAAGACAGATGGCGCAGCAAACACCGCGTTCGTTATTTCTCCATTTCGCGATGGCCGTAGAACAGCAGGGAGACTTCCTTACCGAGCTTGATGCCCAGCTCCGCGGCAACGTCGCCGGCGGATTTGTCGCCATCCATCGGCGTCGGTTCGGTCGTGACGACCACGCGCTTGCCGGCCTCATTGTCGGGCCAGACGCGCGCGTCCTTCTTGCGGTCGGTCGAGATCACCTTCACCCGGACGGCGTACTCCCCGCGAAAGATCGGCGCGCCCGGTTCGGATTGCAGGCTGAAGCGATCCACACGCAGGTACAGCACGTTGGCCGCCCCCAGCTTTTCGCCGATCTGCCGGATGGACAGTTTGGCGTAGTCCTTGTCGGACTGCATCATCCGGCGCCAGTCCTCGATCGGCACGATCTTGTCGTTGACGTTCTTCGCGATGAAAACCGTCGCAATCGTCTTATGCGTCTCGTTGATTGCACGCGGCTCGGTCACATGTCCATCGCGATCGTCGATCAACACCAGCAGCGGCTCATTGGGAATCTTGTACTGCGCTTCGATGTAATCGCCGCCGGTGATGTTGGCCCATGCTCCGGCCATCGGCACACAACCCGTCGCACCCGCAAGCAGGATCGACATGCAAAACCCACATCCTGCTCGAATCATGGCACCATGCTCTTGCATGCGATCGCCTTATCGTCGCTCCGGCCCGCGGAGCGATTCCTCGTGATCATAGAACTTTTTCGCCGTCGCCTGGCCGAACTGCGCCACGGCCTCGCGCATCAGTTCGCCGTCCGTCAATTCGTTGATCGAGCTTTGGCGGTCCGTCGGGAAGTTCGCGACGATCTCCGTTTCGTACACGGCCTCGGTCATGGCCCCCTCGCCGCACTCGTACAGATTCACCGTGCCGCGCACGCGGCCCCGGCGCAGCTCCTTTGTCGCCGCCGCGCGCGTCGTGTACTCCAGCAGGTCCACGCGCAGCACCAGATCGCACTTAAGCTGCTTGCACAGCTCGCTGGCTCGCATCGATTCCCAGTTCAAACCGCCCTCTTCCTGAAACGCCTGCACGTCGCGGCTGGGAATCAGCACCGCATCGGGAAGGTGCTTCTTCATCTCGTATGTAATCGCATCGCACACACGCCGCCGAGCCTTGGGATCGATGTCCAGCGTCGTGCGATCCGCCCAGACCAGCACCGCCACCCGACGATTGCCGATCTTGTTGTACTCGGCCTGAACCGGCCGGCCTCTGTCAGGATCGGTCAGGAAATACGCCAATTGACACCCGGCCCACGGCGCGGACATCGCAAGGATCAGCAGCCCGGAAAGCACTCTCCGCATCGACCCACCGCCTCACCGCAACGGATACGTGCCCGTCGCAAAACCCATCGCCAGCTTGATCGCCCACCCCCCGACCAGCACGAATCCGACCGCCAAACTCAATCGCACCGCACCGATCCGCTCCCAGTTGATCGCCACAATCTCTCCGCGAATCGCAGCCACAAGCGACGCCACCATCAAAACGGCCGTCGCAACGCACAGCAGAAACCCCGCAGGTTGGGCCTTCAGCGACGCCAGCGGCTGCCCGTGCATCAGGTACGCGAATGATGTTGTCATCCCGCAGGTCGGACACGGCAAGCCCATCATGAAAACAAACCCGCAGGGCTCCATGCCGAGGGCTTCGTGCGTTCCGTAGCCGCGCGGATCGGGCTTCAGGATGGCTGCCACGGTCAGAACCGCTGCACATGCAAGCCCAACCAGCGCCCAAGTTGCCCGAAGCGTACTCCGCAACCGTACCGGCGGGCCCAGCCACGGGCCAGCGCAAGACCGAACGACCGGGGGCGGAATGGGGCGAGCGAGATGCACGTTCGCATTGTGGTCGCTGGGCGGCATTTGGCAAGGCTGGAACGAAGGCGCCGAACCACCGAGACGACGTTTTTCGCATACTGGGGGCGGCGGAGGATGCACACCTCGATTTTAGGCAACCACCATCGGATTGCGCTGAAAAATCTCACAGGCAGGGATGAATCCACTCGCACGGTCGTATAATCGAGCCGGACCACCCCGGAGGAGACGTATCTTTGAGTTTGCCAGCCGACCATTCGATTGCCGATGCCCTTCGCGATCGCTTCGAGTCCGACGCGATTCTGGGCGCTCGCGAGCTGCCCATCGCGCCGCGGCAGCCGGTCTCTCCCGCTCGCGCTACGTCCCATCGCCCGAGCGTGCCGACGCGGCAGACCGCGCCGGCGGGACCGGTGCGGCGAGTCGCGGCGATCTCGAAAACGGAGCACGCCGCGCGCACCGCGGCGCTGACGGTCATCGACGACGGCGAGGTCAAGGGTTGCGCGAAGTGCGGCCTGCACGCCGGGCGCACGAAAACGGTCTTCGGCGTCGGAAGCCCGGCCGCGCGCGTGATGTTCGTCGGCGAGGCACCGGGCTACAACGAGGACCAGCAAGGAATCCCGTTCGTCGGCGAGGCGGGCAATCTGCTCACGAAGATGATCGAAGCGGGCATGGGCCTCAAGCGGGAAGATGTTTACATTTGCAACATCATCAAGTGCCGCCCGCCGAACAACCGCACGCCCGCGCCGGATGAAATCCACGCCTGCAAGGATTATCTGTACCGACAGATTGGCATCATCCGCCCGGAAGTGATCGTCGCCCTCGGCGCGCCGGCCACGCAAACGCTACTCGAAACCAAACTCGGGATAACCAAATTGCGCGGCCAGTGGCACGAGCTTCGCGTGCCGGCGGCCCTTATCGGCTCATCCGAGGTACCGAGCAGCGGCGATCTTCCGCCGATTCCACTGATGCCCACGTTCCACCCGGCGTACCTGCTCCGCAGCCCATCGGAGAAAAAGAAAGCGTGGGAGGATCTACAACTGGTCATGCAGCGGCTGGGGCTGCCGATTCGCAAACCGTCGGGCGCCGCATGAGGACTCCGACGTCACACGGATCATGCGGTGGCCGGAACGATCTGGTTTACTTCAGCAGCCGCCGCAGCACCGTCGGAAGAATTCCGCCATTGCGGTAGTACTCAATCTCGATCGGCGTATCAATTCGCACGACCGCCTGGAAGGTTTTCGTGGCGCCGGTTGCATTCGCCGGTGCGGCTTTAACCGTCACTTCCTGCATCGGTCGGAGCGAATTGTTGATGCCTTCAATGGTGAAAACCTCTTCACCGGTGAGGCCGAGCGACTCGCGCGATTCGCCCTTCTTGAATTGCAGCGGCAGCACACCCATGCCGACGAGATTGCTTCGGTGGATGCGCTCGAACGAGACCGCCAGGACCGCACGAACACCCAGGAGCAGCGTGCCCTTGGCCGCCCAATCGCGTGATGATCCCGTGCCGTATTCGGCGCCGGCAATCACCAGCAACGGCGTGTGAGTTTCGCGATACTTCATCGCGGCGTCGTACACGCTCATCTGCTCCCCGGTCGGCAGGTAGCGCGTCACGCAGCCTTCGGTGCCGGGCGCGAGAAGATTTCGCAATCGAATGTTGGCGAACGTGCCGCGCGTCATGACGCGGTCGTTCCCGCGCCGCGCGCCGTAGCTGTTGAAATCCTTCGGCGCAACGCCCCGCTCCTGAAGGTACTTGCCCGCCGGGCTGTCGGCCTTGATCGACCCCGCCGGCGAGATGTGATCGGTCGTCACCGAATCACCAACCATCATCAGCACGCGCGCGCCGGCGATCGGCTGGATCGTGCCCGCCTCGCGCGGCAGATCGACGAAGAACGGCGGCTCCTGGATGTACGTGCTCTCCGGGTTCCACTCATACAAATCGCCCCCGGAGACCGGGATGCGATTCCACTTCTCATTGCCGTTGAACACGTTGGCGTACTGCTTTGCGAACATCTCGGGCGTAACATGCGTTTCCACCGCCTCGCGGATCTCCTCGATGGACGGCCAGATGTCGCGCAGGTACACGCCTTTTCCGGCTGCATCCGTGCCCAACGGCTCGGTCTCGAAGTTGATGTCGGCGCGCCCGGCAATGGCATACGCGACGACCAGCGGCGGCGACGCGAGATAGTTCGCCTTCACCAGCGGATTGACGCGCCCCTCGAAATTGCGATTGCCGCTCAACACCGCCGCCGCGACGAGATTGCCTTCCGTCACAGCCTTCGCCACCGGGTCCGGCAGCGGTCCGCTGTTGCCGATGCACGTCGTGCAGCCGTAGCCGACGGTATGGAAACCGAGTCGCTCCAGCGGCTTCTCCAAATTGGCCGAACGGAGGTACTCCGTCACAACGCGCGAGCCGGGCGCGAGGCTCGTCTTGACGTGTGGCGGGACTTTCAGACCGCGCTCGACGGCCTTCCGCGCGAGCAGACCCGCCGCGAGCATCACCGACGGATTGCTTGTGTTCGTGCAACTCGTGATGGCCGCGATCACCACGGCGCCGTGGCCGATGCGCGACGAGTGCCCGTTGTCACGCACGTCGACCGTCTGGCCCAGCTTGGATTCTTCCAGCCCGAAGCCGCGATCCTTGACCGGCGCGGTCAGCGCCTTGCGAAACGAGGCCTTCACGTCCGACAGCCGCACGCGATCCTGCGGGCGCTTCGGCCCGGCGAGCGACGGCTCGACGGTCGACAATTCCAGGTACATCGAATCGGTGTAGGTCGGATCGGGCGTGTCCTTCGTTCGAAACAGGCCTTGCTCCTTCGCATAGCGCTCCACGAGATCAACTTCGTCGGCGGTGCGGCCGGTTCGACGCAGGTAATTGAGCGTTTCGTTGTCAATGGGGAAGAAGCCCATCGTCGCGCCGTATTCGGGGGCCATGTTGGCGATGGTCGCCCGATCCGGCAGGCTCAACTCGTCCAGCCCTTCGCCATAAAACTCGACAAACTTCTCAACTACGCCACGCTGGCGGAGCATCTGGGTAACCGTCAACACGAGGTCCGTCGCCGTCGCGCCCTCGGGCAGACGGCCGCTCAACTTGAACCCGATGACCTCCGGCGCGAGCAGGTAGATCGGCTGGCCGAGCATGACCGCTTCGGCTTCGATGCCGCCGACGCCCCAGCCCAGCACGCCCAGACCGTTGATCATCGTCGTGTGGCTGTCGGTGCCAACGAGCGTGTCGGGAACGGCCCACTTCTTTCCGTTCACGTCGCGCGGGAGAACGACCTTGGCGAGGTACTCGAGATTGACCTGGTGCACAATGCCGGTGGCGGGAGGGACGACGCGAAAGTTGGCGAACGCCTTCTGCCCCCAGCGGAGAAACTCATACCGCTCGCGATTGCGCGCGAATTCGATGTCCTCGTTGATCCCCAGCGATTCGCTGGATGCGAAACTGTCCACCTGCACCGAGTGGTCGATGACCAGATCAACCGGAACGAGCGGATTGATCTTCTTCGGGTCGCCGCCCAGCCGCACCACCGCGGCACGCATCGCCGCAAGATCGACAATGGCCGGCACACCGGTGAAGTCCTGAAGCACGACCCGCGCCGGCATGAAGGGCAGTTCGAGCGGTTCGGGCTTGGCGGCGTTCCACGTTGCCAGCCCGGTGACATGGTGCTCCTCAACGATTCCGTTGCCGCAGTGCCGAAGCGCGTTCTCCAGAAGGATGCGAATGCTGACGGGCAGGCGATCCAGCCCGGAGAAGCCTTGCGCGGCGAGGTTGGGCAGGCTGGCGATCGTCCATTCGCCGGAGTTTGACTTCAGAATTGTGCGAGCGGATTGTGCGTCGAAGGCCATAACGTGATGCCACCTTTCAAGAGGTCAACCGCAAAACGCAAACCGAGCCAACGCCGAACAGCGGCGGCGTCCGCGGCGAATGGAGGATTATACCGTTTGCGTCGGATTGGCCAGTACCGGCAGAGCGAGGGTGGGCTGGTTGGACAAATCAGCCGCTCGTGTGCGACGTGACAGCGCCCGATTCCCCAGTTGCCCGCAGGCGGCCATGAAGTCGCGGCCCTTGGTGATGCGGCGTTTACAGAATTGACCCTCCTCTTGCAGCGTCGAGAGAAACCGTACGACCTGCTCCTCGGTCGGAGCGGGCCAGGGTGAATCCAGTCGCGGGTTGTAGGGAATTACGTTCACGCAGCACTTCACGGGACGAAGAAACTCCGCCAGCTCGCGCGCATGCTTCGGTGCATCGTTCACGCCGGGGATCAGGACATACTCGATCATGAAAAACTGGCACGAACGCAACGGGTAGGCCAGCAACGCGTCGCGCAGCGCCGCCATCGGCTCGGCGCGATTGATCGGCATGATCCGCGAGCGAATCTCGTCATTGGGCGCATTCAGCGACACGGCGAGATTGATCCGCCGCCAACCCAGCGCAGCCATCCGGCGAATCCCGTCCATTCGGCCAACGGTCGAGATCGTGATGCGCCCCATTCCCATCGACAGGCCCATCGGGTCTGTCAGGACCCGCACCGCCTGAACGACGTTCTCGAAGTTGTCCATCGGCTCGCCCATGCCCATGAACACGACGTTGCGAACGTCGGCGCCGAATTCGTGCCGCGCGGCGACGACCTGGCCGACGATCTCCGCCGCGCTCAAATCGGCCAGCCGCCCCAGTTGCGCCGTTTCGCAAAACGTGCAACCCATTGCGCAACCGACCTGCGACGAGACGCAAAGGGTGGTCCAGCGCGATCCGCCACGCCACATGGGAAGGATGACGCTTTCGATTTCAAGGCCGTCGGGGCGGCGCTGCGCGAACTTCGTGACGCCGCGGTCCTGCACGCGCCGAGAAATCGGCAGCGGCGCGGGACCGGCCAGTGCCGCGCGATAGTGCTCGCGCAGCTTGTGGCGCGATGTGTCGTGCGTCCCTTGAAGCAATTCAAGAAACGTCCAGCCTAGCATCCGTTCGACACCGACGGTCATGCAGGCATTGTACCGCGTGATTCGCAACGAGCGGAACGAGGCGAGTATAGCGGCGGCGCGGGGCCGGCTTTGTCGCCGTCACGGCGGGACAATCCCTTCGCGAACCGCGAACCGAATCAACTCGGCCTTGGAGTGGATGTCGAGCTTTCGCATGGCGTTGGTGATGTGATGCTCGACGGTCTTTTTGGCGATCTTGATCATGTCGGCGATTTCTTTCTGGGCCAGACCGCGCGCGTAGTAGGCCACCATCTCGCGTTCGCGGCGGGTCAGAGTGGCCGCGCGGGAGCGGCTCGCGGCGGAGAGCGAAGCCGCGTGCCCGTCGATGACGATGCGCGAGCGAACCTGTTCGGAGAAGAACGCGCCGCCGGCGGCGACTTCGCGAATGGCCTGAATGATGCGCTCCGGCGATTCGAACTTCGTCACGTAGCCGCGGGCCTGCACCTCCAGCGCCCGATCGATGAAATGATCGGTGACGAACGCGCTTAAAAAGATCAGTTGAGTCATCGGGCATTCCGCGCGGATGATGTGCGCCGCTTCAAAACACTGCAAGCCTGCCATGTCGATGTCCATCAGCACGATGTCCGGCTGACGCTCTCGAATCAGGGGGAGCGCTGCTCCGGCAGACGCGGCGGTTCCGACCACATCGAAGCTCCCCTCGGCCTGCAACATGGACGCGAGCGGTTCGCGCATCATGGCGTGGTCATCAACAAGAATAACGGCGGTCTTTTTCTTAAGCAGCATGATCTCGGCCCCGGATCATTTCATCACCCTCTGTAGTAAATCGACAAATTCAGACATCTGGAACGGCTTGCGGAGCAACCACCTGCCATGGCCCTCCGGCGACGCCACCTCGGCGCGCCCCGTCATGCGAATCACCGGCAGGTTTGGGTACACCGCTCGCAGGTCTTCTATGACATGATCTCCGTCTCGCTGTGGCAGATCCAAGTCCACGACGGCTCCCAGCAGCCGCGTCACTCCCGGTTGTGCGACCCGAAGCGCCTCCTCACCATCCCCCGCGGGAATCGCCTCATACCCAGCCGCTCGTATCGCCGACACGATGATTGACCTTACAAACGAGTTGTCTTCGACAACCAATACGGTGTCGCTGTCCCTGCCAATGTGCACTGGCGCGGCGACAGGATTGAACCTGGGCCGTGGAGCGGGAGCGCATGCCGGCAGCGTGATGTAGACGCTCGTACCCCGGCCCGAGGTTGATTCTATATGAATTCGCCCATTGTGGGAATGGACTATGCTCTGGACCGATGGGAGGCCCAGGCCGGTCCCCTCGCCACGGGATTTGGTGGTGAAAAACGGCTCAAAAGCCCGGGAGAGCACTTCTGGTGACATTCCGACGCCTGTATCCGTGACGACGAGCTGCAATTCACCCGACTCCTCCCCCGCTTCAGGGTGCGAGTTGTGCTGTTTTGTCAGCTTGATTTGAAGGGTTCCGCCGTTGGGCATTGCGTCGCGCGCGTTGATTCCCAGGTTCATCACCGCCTGCTGTAGCAGCGTTTCATCCGCGACGGTCCATGCCGCTTCGGTCGGAGGCATGTCAACGTGCACCGTGATATGGGGCTCCAGGAGCCGCTTGAGCAAGCGAATCGTCGGCGCCAGCGCTGCCGCAAGATCGACCGGTTTAAAGTCGGCCAGGGTGCGATGAGCGAAGTTCAGGAGCGTGCCGGTGACACCGCGGGCCTGAAGCGCGGCATCTTCAATCGCATTGATGTACGGCGTCGCCGCGTGGGTTTCGTCGAGCGTTTTCCTGGCCAGCGCCGTGTTCAGAAGAATGCCAGTCAGCAAATTGCTGAAATCATGCGACACATTGCTTGTGAGCCTGCCGATCGTCTCGATGCGCTGGACGTGGCGCAGCTGCGCCTCCAGGCGAGCCTTCTCCTGCTCGGCCAGCCGTTTCTCGGTCACGTCGCGCACGACCGCGATCGAGCCGATGCGCGTGCCGGATTTGTCCAGCACGGCCACCAACGACACGTCTCCCAGCACGGCGTGTCCGTCCTTGTGCAGGTGGCACACTTCCCCGTTCCACCGGTGGCGCGTGTCCAACGCATGTCGGATTCTCGGCATCAGGGCTTGCGCGGTTTCGGCGCTGAGCAGCATCGAGATCGGTTGACCGATCAACTCGTTGCGCGCGTAGCCGAACATCCGCTCGCAGGCGGGGTTGACATCGGTGATGCGACGTTCGATGTCGATCATCAGGAGCGCGTCGGCGATCGTGTCGAAGGCGATCGCTTGGCGACGCAAGGTCTCCTCGGTACGCTTCAATAGCGAAATATCGGTGGAGATGCCGCACGTGGCGTAGGGCTTGCCGTCCGCATCGAACAGCGGAAACTTCACGGATATATAATCGTGCACGCCGTCGTCGTGCAGGGCCTGCTCTTCAATCGTGATCGCCTCGCCGGCACGAAGCGCCGCCTGGTCGTTCGCGCGAAAGCGCTCGGCGAACTCCGGCGGAAAGACGTCGTAATCCGTTCGGCCGATGATGGCCTGTCGTGAGACGTTGAATAGCTTTTCGTAGTACGAATTGATCAGCAGGTAGCGGCCTTCCAGGTCTTTGACGTAGATGACCGCCGTCGCATTGTCGAGAATGTCCTGGAGCTGACGCGTGGCGCGCTGCTGGGCAATTTCCGCTTCTTTGCGATCGGTGATGTTCTCGGCGATGCCAGCGATGCGAACGACGCGACCATGCTCATCCCGGATCGGGAAGCCGCGATCCATGATCCAGCGCGTCTTGCCGTCCGCCGTGATGATCCGATACTCGATCGCGCTCTCGACCGGCTTTCGCTGCTCCGAAAGGAATGCCGCCACAACGCGATCGCGGTCTTCCGGGTGAATGCGATAGGTCCAGGATTTCGGGTCGTTGTACAGCACGTCTTCCGAATCACCCCAGATCGCTTCATGGGCTGGGCTGACATACAGAATGCGCCCCGTCTCGCAATCGCGAAGCCAGAACACATCGCGGATGTTCTCCGTCAATTGACGGAAAATCTGCTCGCTCTCCCGAAGGGCACGCTGGTGACGCCGACGCTTTTTCCCCTGGATCGCAATGATGATCAGCGAAACGGCGGCCAGACCGCCGAACGGCCCGAGGAACTCCACACGGCGATAAAACGGGCCCTCGACGGTGAACGCGATTTCCTGCAAGGCCGACAACTGACCCGTTAGCAGGCCGTGCGCCTGCACTTGCAGCCGATGGCGCCCGGGAAGTAGATCGGTGAGCTTGGCCTCTTTCAAACGGGACCACGGCGTCCAAGGCTCGTCATTCAAGCGATAGCGTGTCTCCACGTTTTCCGGGTGAACTTGTGTCCGATGCGTTTGCGCACGCCAACGTAACAGGGCGACCTGGTGATCCACGATCGGCTCATGGATACGAACCTGCGGCGGCGGGCCTCGCAACGCTTCAAGTTGCAGGCGAGCAAGTCCCGCCCCGAGCATTCCCACCAGCGCTTCGCTCGGCGTCACCGCGATGGACCAAACCTGCGCCGCCGGCAGGCCTTCCGCAAGGCCGAACGTGCTCCATGTCCCGTCCTGATACCGACAGATCGCGCCGTCCTTCGCGACCCACAAGGCCCCGTCGGGCGCGACGGCGAGGTCGCTGACAAAATGGCGATCCTGATCGTTGATCTGTTCCACGTATTGCACGCGATCGTCGACATCGACAAATCCCAGGCCTGATTGCTTCTCATGACCGATCCACGCACGACCGTCCGGCGTCACGGCCACGGTATAGACTCGAAGGTCAACCAGGCCCTCTGCGTGGCGCCACCAGGTCCACGTCTCTCCGCGCCGCCGCGCCAGACCCATCGCCGTGGCGAACCACATGGTGCCGTCGGGGCCTTCACAGGCATCGTAGACCCGCCCCAGCGAGCGGCCGTCCTCACAGACCATCGGTTCGAAACGATCGCCGGTGAATAGGAAAACACCGGGGTCGTCGTTGGCGTCAAACCGATATGACGCATGCACCGCAAGAAACAAAGCCTGGCCATTTCGATTAACGTAGATATTATGGACGCGTGACGCAGGCAATCCCTTGCTTGGTCCGAAGTGTCGCCAGGTGTTTCCATCAAAACGCCACGCGCCATCGAAACTCGCTCCACTGCCGATCCAGACGTGCCCCGCGCCGTCTTCGGCGATCGCCGTAATCAGCCCGAGCCGGGTTCCTTCGATCTCCGGCAACGAGGTGACCGATCCGTCAGAGGCGAGAATGACGATCCCGTCGGCCGTGCCGAGCCAAGTCGTTCCGTCCCGGCGAGGAAGTACGAGATGAACCCGGTTTCGCCCATCGGCGACGGGCGCCTGCCACGATTTCCAGCGCTGGGGATTCGCGCGGAAGTACAGCAAGCCGTTTTCCGAGCCGACCCAGATGCCGGATTGCGGCGACCAGCACAACGCGCGGGCGGCACGTGGACTTCTCAATCCGGGAATGACACGCCATGGACCGGCGGCCGGCCCGGCACGGATGACGCCGGATTGAAACGCGGCAATCAAGTCCCCGGAATCGGTGACGTCGACCGCCTGGAGGTACTCGTTGACTTGCCGGCTGATGTCGCGGGGCGCCTCGCCCGGCTGCCAGGTCCAGGTGGAAAGATTGGAGTGAAGATCAGCGTACTGAAGAATGCCTGTACCGCCGGCGTTTTCCGCCAGCTTGAGAAGATTGGCGTGGTCAGCGGCCAAAGTGAAAAAGCGGTCCCACCCGTTGCCGTTCCAACGATACAGACGGTGAGGGGTGGAAAGAAACACGCGTCCACCGGGGAAAGGCCAGAGCTTGAAGGAGACAACAGGATTTTCTTCCGGTGGCAGTTCGATTCGTTGAAATTTCCCGGCGCGGCGTCGTACCAGTTGATCAGCCGGCGTGTTGAAAGACATCTGCACGAGGAAATCATCGTCGCCCGGAAGCGGCGCGACATCGATCACGGCGCCGGGTTTACCGTCCAGTTCAACGGGCACGCGCCGGAACCCGTTTCGCCCGCCGCAGTAGAGAGCATAGCGACAAACAGCAAAGATCTCGTCCCGGGGGCCCGGCACGACGTGCGTGATCCGCTCCTGTGGCGCGACACCGGGCAGCAGCACCGGCTGCCACCAGAATCCGTCGTACCAAGCCAGGCCGCGCGTCGTGGCGACCCAGTGCGTTCCGTCGCCGGATTCGATCACGTGCTCGATGCTGTTGGACGGAAGTCCGTCCTCGACGGTAAAGACGGCCCATCGCCAGGCATCATCAAGGCGCGCCAGCAAATCCCGGGATGAATCGTCCGCGCGCGCAGGCGCGGTTCGGCACGTGATGGCAAGGACTGCAACAAGCAGGACACGCGCGCAGCAGCGTGGAACGCACGCCCTGTTGGAATGCTCAAACAATCGCGGCGGGCGCGTTGCCATGGCTCGGCCTGAACAGAGCACGGTTCAAAGGCGGGAAACCGGCTTGATCCGGCCATTCTAAGCCGGGGCAAGTCGAAAGACAAAATCCGAACCGCGCCCAGCCGCCGCATGGCGAGGTGATCAGGGCGTTACTCTTCGTTCTTTGCGTCGCCGCGGGCGAAGATGCTGGCTACGTAATTGAGCACGTCGGTCGCGCTCTGCTCGTTGTAGCCGAAGTACTTGATCAGCCGCTGCTTGACCACGTCGATCTTCGCCTGGGTCTCGTCATCGACCACGCCGCTGACGACGTTCTTGAGTTTGATCGTGTCGCGCTGATCTTCGAACAACTTCAGCTCCAGCGCCTTGTGCAGCCGGGCGTTCGTATGATATTCGAACTTCTTGCCGTCCAGCGACAACGCCCCGATGTAGTTCATGATCTCCTGACGGAAATCATCCTTGCGACTGTCGGGGATGTCGATCTTCTCTTCGATGGACCGCATCAGCCGTTCGTCGGGCTCCTCGTCGCGGCCGGTGTACTTGTTGCGCACCTTCTCGCGCTGCGTGTAAGCGCGAACGTTCTCAATGTAGTTCGCCGCGAGCC
The DNA here is from genome assembly GCA_015200345.1 of Planctomycetia bacterium. NCBI lineage: Bacteria > Pseudomonadati > Planctomycetota > Planctomycetia > Planctomycetia bacterium. Next base: position 572,713 of record CP054187.1, read on the forward strand.
GCTTGATGGCATCCTCGTCGGCGCTGATGGCACGCTGCACCTCGGCCTTGAGGATGTCCTCGTACTCCTCGCGCACGACGCTCAACAGCTCACGGTAGGACTTCTTCAATTCTTCATCGGAGATGAGAGAATGATGCGACAAGCCGCTCTCCAGTTCGTTCATCACCATGAACGGGTTGATTCCCTTCTCCTGGATCGCCTGATCGCTCACGAGCGCATTGGAAATCTTGTCCTGAATATAGCGCGGGCTGATGCCCTGCATCCCCTCGCGCCGAGCCTCTTCTATCAGTTCCTTCACCGAATCCTCGGTATAGCCCGGTATGCTCTTGCCGCTGTACAGCTTCAGCTTCTGCATCCGGGTCAGCCCGGCCTTCTTGGGTTCTTCCAGACGCGTCAGCACGGCCCACATGGCAGCCACCTCGATCGTATGCGGGGCGATGTGAATGCCGCGGATGCGTTCCTTGTTGAAGTCCTTGTTATAAATTTTGACTTCCTCATCCAGGATGCAGTTGTACGGCACGTCGATCTTGATCGTGCGATCGCGAAACGCCTCCATCAACTCGTTGTTCTGGAGCTTCTTGTACTCCGGTTCATTCGTGTGCCCGATGATGACCTCGTCGATGTGCGTCTGGGCGAACTTCTTGGGCTTGATGACGTGTTCCTGCGACGCCCCGAGCAGGTCGTACAAAAACGCGACATCCAGCTTCAGCACTTCGATGAACTCGATCAGCCCGCGATTGGCCACGTTCAACTCGCCGTCGAAGTTGAACGCGCGCGGGTCGCTGTCGCTGCCGTACTCGGCGATCTTGCGATAGTTGATGTCGCCCGTCAGTTCGGTGCTGTCCTGGTTCTTCTCGTCCTTCGGCTGGAACGTTCCGATGCCCTTGCGGTCCTTCTCGCTCAAGATCAGTCGCTTGACCACGACGTGATCCATGACCTTCTTCCAGTCGCCGTTGTATTGCTTGAGCAACTCGGCATACGTGCGGCGGCAGAACGGATCGAGGTCGCCCTCAACGATGACGCGCTGCTCGGGCGGCAGGTTCTCGTTGATCATCGCCAGCACATCGCGCCGCACGTCCCGCGGGATCAGCTTGAGCGGCTCCTCGTGCATCGGGCACTCGACCAGGTCGAACCCTCCGTCCTCGCGCGGCAGCTTCCACGCGAACGTATACATCGCGCCCTCGTCGGTGCGAGAGTAATGCTCCAGTCCCTTCTTGAGCAATCGACAGATTGTCGATTTCGCCGAACCGACCGGACCGTGCAGCAGCAGAATGCGACGCTCCGTGCCGTACCCCTGTGCGGCCGACTTGAAGAAGTCCACCAGCTGCATCAGCGGACGCTCCAACCCGAAGATCGCGTCATCGCCATTGCCGATCGGATCGGAGAAAAACTTGTACCGCACCATGTCCTGGCGGAACTTCGTGTACCGCTCGGAGCCGTACAGCATGATCATGTCGTAGATGCGCTGGAACGCATTGCGCGCCACACGCGGGTTCTTCGTCACCAGGTCCAGGTACTGATCAAACGTTCCCTCCCAGTGCTCGTGCTTGAAGCTCTCGGTGTCCAGACGCTTTTCGACGAGGTCGAGGATCGACTGCTTATTCACCATGGACCTGACTCCCGCTGCGGTTCTCAACCAACTCCGAGGACAATGAACCGACTCATTTGCCTGGGCGCCATCGCCGGAGCCGCTTACTGTCTGGACCCCGCGCTCCCGCGATAGTTTGATCGACGCCGGTCCCGGCCGACTGCCACTACAAATAAACGGCCTCGCCCCCCACACATATTATTGGACCATCCAAAACAAGTCCAGCAGGAACTGTACGAAATGCTCGCGCCGACCACGCCGGACGATCAAGTAGCCGCGCGCTGACGGGGACGCGTGCCGCCAAGCCGGTGCGTTCAAAGCAGAGTGGTCCGCAGCGCGCGAGCGTTCCGCGCGCGGACAGGATGCGCGCGGAAATTCGTCGCTATCGTCACACGAAGTCCTAATTTGAAGGAGCGGAGCGAACTCGCATCAGGCCAGCCACTGGCTTAGCGTGTGAAACGCCTGCACGACGGGCTGGCTCGTGCTGTTGCCCGCATCCTGGAGCGACAGGAAAAAGGCGCCAACAATCGCGTCCATCAGGCCGAGGATCGACGTCTGCACGCCTGTCAGGAATGCGTTGCGCACTTCGGGATCGCAGCTCGACAGGTTGAACTGCATCACAAGGCCGCCGGCGAGAAACGTAAGCCATTTCTTCGAAGTCAACATCCGGTGAGCGAAGGTGCCAAAGGGCTTCTTCGTGGGCGTCATGTCGTGTGCTCCTGTATAGCCGGCGAGGCCGCCAACATCTTATCGGCAGGACCGCCAACCGCCGAGTTCGGCGGACCTGACCGGTCCGGGGGCGGACCCGCCCCCCATCCGTTTACACATCGGACGTATCGAGGTAGCGGATTAGCAAGCAATTACAGGCTCGCTCGGGGCCAAATTATGAAACGGCCCAGGCGGCGATCGCGTCCATCCCATCCATGACCCGGGGACATACCTGTCGCAGCAGCGATTCCGAGAGCGGCTGCTCATCCGGAATGCCCTGAACGGCACGCAGCGCCTCGGCGCCGTCAAAGTCCACAAAGGCGAGGCGGGCCGCGAGGCAGTTTCGTGACCGGCCGAACGCCGCGCCCGGCAGCGTCGCCACGCCCGCCCGCTCCAGCAGGTCGGTGCAAAGCGTGCGGCCGTCGGTGATTCCTCTCGCTGCCAGTTTATCGGCCAGCGGCGAAAAGTCCGGGAAGAGGTAGAACGCGCCGTCGGGCTGGTGAACGGCGATGCCCGCGCGGCGAAGCGTCGCGACGGAATAAGACGCCAGTGCCTCGAGCACGCGTCGGGCCTTGGATAGATAGGACTGAATGGTCGGACCGCCGTTGAAGGCGTGAACGGCCGCATGCTGGATCGGCGCGCTGACCGTCGTAAACGTTTCGCTGGCCACTGATGCCATTGCGTGGCACAACCAGTCGAGGTCCGGCGGGAATGAGAACGTGCCCAGTCGCCAGCCGCCCGCGCCGCACCACTTGGAAAGCCCGCTGCTGATGATCGTGCCCTCGGGGTAGTACCGTGCGATCGACGCATGCTGTCCGCGAAAGTGCAATTGGCCGTAAATCTCGTCCGACAGCACGATGACTTCGTAGCGACGCAAGACCTCCGCCAGCGCCTTCAACTCCTCCTGCGTGTACGACACGCCGGTCGGATTGCTCGGATAATTCAGAATCAGCAGGCGCGGCCGGCGATCGTCGTTTACCCGGCTTAGCGCATCCTTCAGGCGGTCGGCGGTCAGTTTCCACTGGGTTTCGTACGTCGTGTGAATCATGCTGATGCGGCGGCCGATGATCCGCGCCTGCGGCAGATAAGACACCCAACAGGGCGTGGGGAGGATGATCTCGCCGTAATAGACAAGCTGAACGATGAACATCAGCTCCTTCGAGCCGGGGCCGACCAGCAGCAGTTCGGGGTGGGCCTCGACGCCGTCGTTCCGCTGATGAAACGACGCGACGGCCTCGCGCAGAGCGGGCAGCCCCTTCACGGGGAGGTAATCCTTCTGCGCCGCCGCTTCGCGCAGCCCCGCGACGACCGGCTCCGGCACGGGAAAGGGCGACTGCCCCAGGCCGAAGTCGAAGACCTCTTTCCCCTCGGCTCGCAGCGCTCGGCAGCGATCCTTGATCGCGAGCGTGGCGGACTGCGACATGCCGCGGACGTTGAGATTGAGGCTGACGAGCTTTTGGATGTTCATCGGCCGCATAATTGTACGTCCGCGTGAGAGGCCGTGCGAGTACGGATTACTCCGGCCCGGCGTTGACTTCGAACTCCGACTCCGGCGCGAAGCGGACGGCGCCGCCGTCAAACGCAGGCTCCAGGGCGTCGAGCCAATAGGCCTCATCGTTGCGTTTGTAGATCATCACGCGGCCGCGGTTGGAGCCGTCCTTCGCGCGCTGGTAGCGCGTGTAGATGTGCTGATCGGTGACGGCGAGGATTTCGACTTTGCCGGTTTCGTGAGACATGACAAACCGCGCCCGTCGCGCCAGGCCCGATCCGTAGCGCAGCGCTTCGCGGAAGATGAACCAGCCCTGCACGATGGGGATTTCGTACGGTTCGTTCCCCGCCGTGGGGCGGCCCTGGAAGAGGTAATACGGCGGACAACCGACCCACGAGAGCTTGCGATACATGTCGGCCAGCACCATCGGATCGTCGTTGATGCCCTTGATGAGCGGACACTGGTTCACGCAGATGACGCCGCAGCGAATAAATGCGTCGATTCCGCGCACGGCGTCGTCGGTCAGCTCGCGCGGATGGTCGAAATGCGCCATGAGGTAAATGCGCTTGAACGGCGTGGAATGCTCGCTGAAAAGCTTTTGCAGCTCCGGATCGCCGAGCATGCGCCAGGGGTCGAAGGCGGGCATCTTCGAGCCGATACGGATGATCTGCACGTGGGGGATGGCGCGCAGGGCCTCGATGATTTCGCGCAGGCGACGCGTGCTCATGATGAGCGGGTCGCCTCCCGTGAGCAGCACGTTGGTCACTTCGGGATGCGCCGCGATGTAGGCGATTCCCTGGGAGACATCCTTGGTGACTTCCTCGTTGTCATCCATGAACAACCGCTTGCGGAAGCAGTAGCGGCAGTAGGCGCCGCAGACTTCGTTGCACAGCAGCAGAACCGTGTCGGGGTACTTGTGCTGCACACCCCGGGCAACGGTGACGGCCGCTTCGTTGCTGGCGTCGAGCTTGCCCCAGTCGTTGAGTTCCTCGGCGCGAGGAATAATCAGTTGCTTGATGGGGTCGTTGGGATCGTCCCAGTTGATGAGGCCGAGATAGTAATCATTCGCGCGGAAGATGTACTTTTCGGCGACCTTTTTGAGCAATTCGCGCTGATCGGCCGGGATGTTCGCGATCTGGTCGATCTTGTTGATGAATTTCGTGCGCCGGGTCGGCGCGGCGTCATCGGATGGCGTGACCGTGAGTGAGACCATGGGCGGTTCCTCCGGTGAGTACGACCGTATGGCTGGACGGACAAACTGACGAACGCTTATGCAATCAGGCGTGAATGAGCGGCGGCCTCGCCGCTGGGAGCCACGTGCAGCACGGCTCCGCGCCTGATAAACACCATCACGCCGCTTCGGAAATAGAAGCGGACAACCGAATGGTAGCGCGTGACGTAGCCCCCGTCAACGGAATTTGCGTTTTTTTCCCGCGCGCCGCGGAACCGGGCGCGCGACGCCATGGCGGGACAAATATAGAAGATCGTCTTGTTATAACGACTGACTCCACATCGCCGCGTTACGGCGCCGTCAACAGGTTCGAGAAACCCTGCACGTCCCCGCCGTTGAGCAGCGTATCGGTGTTGAGGTCGCCCCGGCTCGTGCTGCAGAACGGGTAGGCCGCCGCGTAGGCCGCGGGATCCAGCTGCGCAAGCACGAACGGATCAACGTCGTCGAGGTTGACCAGTCCGTCGCAGTTCATGTCACCCAGAATGACGGGAATGCGGGCGAAGAATACGCGCACGGAAATATCGCCGTTGATGCCGACGACCATGTCGTCCCACCCGTCACCGTTGATGTCGCCGAACGCAATGGCGTTGCCAGTCGACGTGTCGTCATAGGTGTACGCCGGGGTATTGCTCAACACGCCGTTCGTGTTCAGGTAGATGTGTGCGCGGCCCGTGCTGAACTGAAACTCGGCCAGGTCCTGATCGCCGTCGCGGTCCACGTCGACAAACTTCATATCCTGCGGCTGCGTCGAGAAAGGTGGAGCAGCCGTCCAGGTCTGGTTCAAAACGCCCCCGGTGTTGGTGTACAGGATCATGGGAGAGCGGCCGACGGCAAGATCGAGGTCATTGTCGCCGTCCACGTCGGCCCAGGCCGTGCCGCGGTCGCCCCCGGTGTAGCCCGACTGCCAGACCGGAACGGTTTGAAGCACGCCATTCACGTTTTTGTAGACGGCAGTCTGGAAATTGACCCACTTGCCCACGGCGAGGTCCTCCCAGCCGTCGCCGTCGAGGTCGCCGAACGACGGGCCGCTGGAGATCGCCTCCTCGTCGGACTGCCAGAACGGCGACGTCTCCAGCACCCCGCCGTTGTTGCGATAGCCAAGCATGCGGCGATACGGATTGGGCGAGACACCCTGGTTGGACGTGAACGCATCAAGGTCGCCGTCGTGATCGAAGTCGAACAACGCCACGCCCGTGGTCCAGGTCGATGGGGATGGCGTCGCGATCCAGCCGGCCGTCGTACTCGGCCCGGTCGCGCTGCCAAAATAAATCCGAGACGGCGAGAACGTACTGCCGCCGTCCGCGGAGAACACATCGGGGTAGCCGTCCAGATTGATGTCGCCCACCGCGAGATCGCTGGTGTGAACCTGGCTGCCCGAGATCCACGACGGAGTGGCTTCCAGCGTTCCGCCGATGTTGTAGTAAATCAAATTGGTCCACTCGGGATAAGGTGGAAAACTCTGGGACGTGTAGCACCCGACAAGCAGATCCTTCTTGCCGTCGTTGTTCACGTCTGCCACGAGTACGGCACTCACCTGCCGCCGGAGGTTGTTGTTCCAGTCCGACGTCGTGAGGTACGGTACACCGTTGTACCGGAACGAGGCGCCCTCCGTCTCGCCGGCCGCGTCGGGCAGCTCCACGCGAACACGTCCGTCCTTCGAGATTTCGACGCGCGAAGCTGCCAATCGGGTCGTGCGGGCTTCTTCCGCGATGGCGGAGCTGGCCGCGAGATAAACGGTGACCGTTAGCGTTAACGCAACTTGAAATCTCGTGAGCATGGCGTCTTTCTCCTTTGCTGCCGAACTCGTTCAGGGGTGGGGGTCGGTCCCGGCAACAGCAAGGACATTATAACGGAATTCTTGAAGAATTGTGCGGTAAGGGGATCTTAACCGAACAGGTGGGACATGGCGTCCACGAGATCGTGAATATGCCGGCCCACCATCCACATGGGGACAACGAGCAGGCCGATTCCGAGCAGGACGAGACAGGCGCCCATGGTGGACGGTAGCTGTGCGACTTGGCGGATCCGGGCGGCAAGCCCCTGGGCCAGTGCATCCACCAGCGCTTCATCAGGCGGCTGCGTGTCGACGGCGATTGAGACATTTCGCAACAGTCCAAAACTGTGCAATTGCAGAGTGAGCCGACCGTCTCGGCTTCGCCAGGTTCGACCGCGCCATCGTCCCGAAAGTTCCATTGAATACAGGGTCTGATCGAGCAATTGCATGCAGCGGGCTTCGCTGATGTTGTAAACGACGAACCCCGCATTCCGTGATGGAAGCAGATGCCAGAACACAATCGCCGCGACGACGAATCCCACGACGAGCAGCCAGGCGGTATGTCCCCGCGCCAGATTCGGCACGGGCCAGAGCAGCACGGGAACCAGCACGGACGTAAGCGCGACAAAATCGGCGCGGGCTGTGATCAGGTGCGGTCGAGCGTGGGAGTTGACCAGCCCCAGCGCAAGGAGATAAACGGCAATCGGGGCAATGTTGCCCACGAGCATGAGAACATCAACAGGTTGGTAGCTCGCGAAGTTCATAAGCGCTCGCGCCGCCAGGCAACCTCTGGAGGCGCCAGCGCCGCACTACCCAATTCTATCATATCGGCGAGAGCAATTCCGCACCCGCTGAACAACCGGGTGAGGGACCGGCTGAAACACAGGTAGATCGAATTCCGGTCCTGGGGACCCAATCGAATTAATCCCGGAGATGGTCGGGGGCGGGGCGGTCGACGTGATCGCCCATCGGCGCGACCTTTCGATAACCCAGATACTTGATCACTTCCAGGACTTCGGTCCAGGTCGGGAAGGGGCGACGATTGGCGCGTTTGTATTCGTCCATGGCGAGGACGAATTCGAGCTGCTCGTTTGACATTTCGCCTTCTTCGGCGCTGCGGCGCGAGTCGGACCGCCGCCGACCGGGTCCGCGACGGCGCTCCAATCCGCTTCGGCGCTCCACCGCGGAGCGGCGTTCGGTCGTTCCGCGGCGTTCGGTCGCCTCGCTCGCTTGATCGTCTTGCGGCGTATCAGGTTTGGTCATCACCGCCACCTTCACCGCATCGCCCGCAGCAAGAGGATCCATCGGCATCGCTCCAAATAGGCGGGTGTCTGCCCCGGATACCTTGCTGCCTGACGGCTCAATGGCCGGGAACCCGTCGCGGCCTTTATCGACTAAAGGTCGTCGTCAGTTCCGAATTCTTCTACTTCGTCATCGTCGTCGTCACCAAAATCGTCATCGTCGTCGTCAAAATCATCCGTATCGTCGTCGTCTTCATCCTCGTCGTCATCGACGTCCGAAAAGTCATCGTCGTCCGAGTTTTCCAGGTTGAGCGCCAAATACTCCGACGCCTCGATAAAGCGATCGCTGGGCACCATCACGGCGATGCCGCAGGCTTTGTCGGAGGGCTTTCCTTCGACCTGGGCGTGGATCCCCTGGCCGCGCAGCAGTTCGCAACAGTGCGTCGCTTCACCCATGGTTCGGGCGTACATGACTTCCACGAGCGCGGCGGATTCCGGCGCACTCGGCGCACTCAAACTGCTCATTGATTCGTCCACCATAGCGAGCGTACTCCTCCAGCGATGATCGCGCGGACTCCGTGCCACGGATCATGTTTCAAGTTGGTTGTGACTTTAAGGTGACCGCACCTGAGAATGCTCGACTCAACGTCGCCAACACGCTATCGACTCGCCGGCTGATTCGCAAGCAGGACATCCGCATCACCGATGCCCGTTCCGAGCGCCGACTTCATTTGCTTCGCACGCATGTCCCCGAACGCGACCCGGGATGAGAAACCCGATCTGGTCACGTTCCCACCCCCAGCACTCCTCGCATTCTGCGATGCCGCCCGAGTCCATGTCAAGCGATTCCAATGGCCCGGAGCGGGGAATATTTTGCCGGCTCGGTTACGATCCGAAAAGCCCCTCTTTGGGAGGTCAAGCCAAGCCGGGCCTGCCCTCCTCCCAAGCCGTCGAGGCAAACAAAAAGGCCCGCTGAATCGCTTCAGCGGGCCGGTTCGAACTGCTTAAAACGTCGTGGCCGGGGGAACCTTGCCGGCCCGGCACGGTGGCTCAAGACGCTACTCCGGAAGCACGGTCACCGGACGCTCGCTCTGCCGTTTGGCGGCTTCCTGGAAAAAGAACAGGAAATCGCTGAACCGCATGCCGCCGACGGTGTACTGGGCTTCCAACGCCTTGTCGATCCGCTTCTTGACGTCCGACAGGTGTGCCTCGGTCGTATCGTCGAGCTTGGCGGTCTTGAGCGTCTTGCCGATCTTGTCGGACAGCTTGGCCACGCACCGCCGCGCGATGGCATTGGCATCGGCCGGCACCGTACCGTCGGGATCGGTCAGGATAAGATTCATGAGCATCTCCAGGTGATTGCGCTGGAGGTTTCGCCGGAAGCTGTTGATGAACGGCTTGCGGTCGGTGCCCTCTCGGTCGCCCTCGTTCAGCTCCGACCAGATTTCGTTGGTGAGACGAGTCAGGTGTTCTGAAAGCGTGTACACCTCCTGGTCGTCCTCGAACTTCACCTGGTTGTCGTGGATGCGATTGACCGTGAACGGATTCATCAGCGTCATGAGAATCCCGTACTGGTTCGCGGCGACCACGTCGTGGATGTTGAACTCCACCTGGAAGTCAAAATCGTCGCTGCCCCAGTGGTTCTCGCGACCCGGCCCCAGCAGGGCCAGCAGCTTGGGGTCAAACAAGTAGGCGTCCTCCGCGAACACATGCTTGCAGACGAACTCCAGCGCCTCACGCTGCTTGGCGCCGTCGACCACTTCGATCGGCTTGCGGCACTTTGGATCGCCCTTGCGGTCGCGATTGATCACCTGGCCGCCGACGAACCGGGCGACGTAACTCGTGACGTTTGCCTTCTCGCTGAGGATACGCGTGAAAGCACGGCGCAGCCGGCTGTATGACTCGCCATCCTTGACCGACCACTCCGTGATGTCCGACATCAGGTTGTTGGTCAGGTCCATCTGCCACTGGGCGTACTTCATCACGTCGCGGCCCATGTCGTAGCGATTGCTGTAGGGATCCGGCGAGATGAACGACATGGTGTCCTCGTCGGTGCCGTAATCCAGGCCGGCTTCCGCGACGCGGCTCGCGATCTTGGTGAGCATCTCCTCTTCGCTTTTGTACGGCGCGCCGACCGGGCGATAGCCATACTCAATGGCCCAGTAGTCGTACGGGCCGATGGTGCGCGTGACGAAGTTCGGCTGCTTCTTGCCGCGAACCGCAACGATCGCCGGGTTGTAATCCATCACGGATCCGACATTGGCCTCGCCGGCCGCGGTGTTGGCTTCGATCTCTTCCATGGGCAGCCAGGCGCTGGCCTTGAAGTTGTGACGCAAACCGAGGCAGTGGCCAACCTCGTGCATCACGATTTCCTTGATGATCTGCCCGATGAAATCCTCATCGGTGCGACCCAGGCCCTTGGCTTCCATCGCGATGCCGGCGAACTCCAACTGATACGCCATGCCCGCAGCACACTCACAAACGGGGCGGCCGCGCTTGAACATGTGCGCCATCAGGTGATTGCGAAACTCCTCATCGGGGTCATTCTGGAGTTTCACGTTCGGGAGCAGTTTTTCGATCGGGCTGCGATAAAGCCATTGCGGATTGGAGCGGAAAAACTCCTGCACCACCGGCTCGAACGGTCGCCACGACGTGTCGCCGCCGCTTAGCCGCTGATACGACGCGACGTAGGCGCGGGCCATGGAATCATCGAACACGATGTCCGCGTCGAAGATCTGCCCGGTAAGCGGGTGATCGCGCGACGGGCCCATGGCGAAGGCGCGACCGGTGACAATCCAGCGGAAGAAGTTGTAGCGCACGTCTTCGGGGTCGAGGTCCTTCGTGGACGGGTCGTAGTCCTCCTGCTGCTTGACTTCAATCGCATCCAAGAACCCGCAGGCCTGGTAGGCCTTGTTCCATTCGAGAATGCCCTCTTTGACCCAGCGGCGATACTTGAGGGGGACCGTCTTCTCGATGTACCAGACGATCGGATTCTTCGGGGCCGAAAGCTCCGCCGAGGGGTCGCGCTTTTCTAGGTGCCAGCGGTTGATGTAGCGGTTGAACAACGTCTTCGAATCGTGCGGCTTGGTCCAGTCTTTGCGCACGGTCATGAAGTAACCAATTCGCGGGTCGGCCACGCGCGGCTTGTAGGCGGCGGCCGAATCGGGAATTTTCGAGATGCTGTAGTGCATCAGATTTCGCCGGCCGCCATCGCGCTGCATCAGGGCGAGGTCGACCTCGAGCTCGACGTTCTGCGGCATGGGTTTGAACTTGACCCATTTGCTTAACGCGGGGTTGACGTTGCCGCCGCCCCAGCCGCCGATGCCGGAGAAGTCGCCCTTCATCAGCGCGTCGAGATCGATGACGCAATCCCCGCCCTTCATCGTGATGATGGGAACCGTTTTGAGGATCTCGTCGCCGCCGTAGCTGCGTTTGATCACGTCGCTGACTTCGTTGCTGCCCTCAACGTAGCGGGGATCGACGCGCATTAAGACAAGCATCTTATCCATGCGATCGAAATACGCCAGGAAGTGGTCCAGTTGGAAGCCCGTGGCCACCGGCCCGCCCGCCATGCTCGAGGCGATCAGGAATTGCGACTTCGGCCCGATCATGCCGCCGGGGATCACGGCGCGCAGCGAATCCGTTTTCTTGTTGTGCCAAAGAGCAAAGAACGGAGGCTCGCTCGTGGGGACTTCCGCGTAGTCCTTCATGACCTCTTCGAATGGCGGGAAGTCGGGTTTGTCGGCCTTGGGCTTGTCGGGTGAAGGTGGCGCGCCGGGCGGTTGCGCGCCGGGCGGGGCCGCGAACGTGACCGAGCAGGCCGCCGCGACGAAGGTCGCGAACATCGCCGTTAGAGTGGATCGTTTCATCGTCATGAAGTTCTCCTTTGCGGAATGAGTAAGGGACTGCGCGCAACGCGAACCGACCGCGGCCGCGGACCATCCCATACGGATCGCCGCTTCGTCGAGGACGGCCAGCAACAGCGTTGTTCCACCCCGGGGGGCGTTGCCAAATCAAAGAGTTTACCGTGAACCAAGCCGGGTTCTCACGCGGGCCGCGCGGGTTTCTCCCCCGGCACGAGAAACTCTTCGACCGAACTGAAAGCTGGGGTTGCGGAGGAATCGCGCAGGAAATTTTTGCAGCTTTCCATTCAGCATCGCAGAGACGGGCTCGGGTTATCGTGCGGCCAGTTGCGCCTAACTAACGCATATACAGACGGTTAAGGTTGTACGGTCCTGTGAATTTCGTAGCCGTTTGAGACGCTGTATCCGGGCATTTCAATGCTGCGAAACAGGGTCGTTCCAACGGAACCCTGTTTGACACCGCTTGGCGAATCGTGCTAGGTTCCCCCGCCGTTGTGGCGGGAAGCCGTCGTTTCCAAAGCGTTTTAACGGGATTTGCTAGTTCCACGGCGACGGACCCGCTGGCAGGAGTCGGCCTTTGGATGGGAGTGGGATCGTTCAGTCCGAGTGGCTGGACGTCGATATAGCCGCGTGGGGGCGGCAGGCTGGACCACGCGACGAGGTGAGCAATTCCCTGTCCGCAGGCACTTGGCTGTTAAAGAGCACACTTAAACCATGACAGAGAAACCCGCCAAGAAGAAATCCCCCAGCCGGTCGGCAAAAGAGACCGACAATCCGGGCGCGTCCGCAGGCGGCAAGTCGCTAGTGATTGTCGAGTCTCCGGCCAAGGCGCGAACGATCAACAAGTACCTGGGCAACAAGTACATTGTCCGCGCGAGCAAAGGGCACGTTCGAGACCTGCCCGCGCATCGCTACGGGATCGACCCCGGCCGGAACTTCGAGCCAACGTACGAGATTCTTCCAAGTCACGAAAAGACAGTCGAAGAGTTGCGGAAGCTGTCGCGCGATGCGGACGAGGTTTATCTCGCGACCGACCTTGACCGCGAGGGCGAAGCGATTGCGTGGCACCTCGCCAACGCGCTCGACCTTCCGGAAGACAAGCGCCGCCGCGTCATCTTCAATGAGATTACCAAGAGCGCGATTCAGGAGGCGTTCAAGAAGCCGCACGCGATCGACATGGCGAAGGTCGATGCGCAGCAGGCACGGCGAATTCTGGATCGCGTCGTGGGCTATGAACTGTCGCCGCTACTTTGGAAAAAAATCGCGAAGGGACTATCGGCCGGACGGGTGCAGTCGGTGGCTGTGCGATTGATCGTCAATCGCGAGGACGAAATTCGCGCGTTCGAACCACAGGAATACTGGGCGCTGGATGGCGCCTTCTGCGGCGACCCGGCGAAAGTCAAGGCGCTGCTGCCCGAATGGAAGAAGTTCCTGGAGACGGGCGGGGAAGCAGGCGGACTGCCCACTCAAAAAGACATGATGGCGTGGCTGGGCGAGCATGGTGGATTTCAGGCCAGCCTCGCCGAGTTAAACGGCAAGCCGTGGAAGCCGGAAGGCAAACTGGCCAAGAAGCCCAAGGCTGGTGCGAAGGTTGTCGCGCCGCTGACCGGTGCGACGGCTTCCGAACTGGCCGCTCGGTATACATATGAATTCACCAGCGCGCAGGGGCAGGCGCAGCCGCTTGTCGAGGCGCTGGGTTACCAGGTCCGCGAAGTCAAGGCGACCGAGTTCGAAGAATACGGTCATCTGGGGCTGAAACGAATCGAGCTGGTCGGCGGATTGGACATCGGCCAGGCACCGAAGTTCATTGTGAAGAACGTCGAGACGAAGCGATCGCGCACGCGGCCATCGGCTCCCTTCACGACGGCCTCACTCCAGCAAGCGGCGGCGAATCAGTTGCGATTTCCGACTTCCAAGACGATGAAAATTGCCCAGGCGCTCTACGAGGGCGTGGACATCAAGACCGGTGAGGGCAACGTCGGTCTGATCACCTACATGCGAACCGATTCCACGAATCTGTCCCGGGAGTCGGTCGAGGCCGCCCGCGACTACATCGGCAAGACGTTCGGAGGGGAGTACCTGCCCGAAAAGCCTAACGTTTACGAGACCAGCGCCAAGCGCGCACAGGAAGCCCACGAGGCCATTCGCCCGACCGATGTCACACGGTCCCCCCACGTGCTGCGGGGCCATCTGTCGGACGAGCAGCATAAGTTGTATACATTGATCTGGAATCGGTTCGTCGCCTGTCAAATGACGGCGGCCGAGTGGGATTCCACGACCGTGTCGATCGTCGCGATGACGTCCGCGGGCGAGGCGACCTTCAAGGCCAGCGGGCGCGTGCTGGTGTTTGACGGGCATTACAAGGTGACGGGCGTGCCCAAGAGCAGCGAGGATCAGTTGCTGCCGCCGCTGGAGATCGGACAGGAAGTCGGCCCATTGTCGCTGCATCCGGCGCAGAAGTTCACCGCGCCGCCGCCGCGGTACACCGAAGCGTCGCTGGTGAAGACGCTGGAAGCGGAAGGCATCGGCCGCCCCAGCACCTACGCCGCCATCATCAAGACGATTCAGGATCGCGGCTACGTGGAGCAGGAGGATCGCCGGTTTTACCCGACGGCTCGCGGCGAGCTGGTGACGCGCCGACTGGTCGATCATTTCCCGAAGATCATGGACGTGCGTTTCACGAGCCACATCGAGGAGGACCTCGACAAGATCGAAGAACGGGAGATGGAATGGCATGACGTCCTCCACGAGTTTTACGATCCGTTCAAGGAAGCGCTGGCCAAGGCCCATGAGGACATGGAGGCGGTTCGCGCCGAGGCAAGCGAGTACACCTGTAACCTGTGCGGCAAGCCGATGGTCTATCGCCTCGGGCGCAACGGTCGATTTCTGTCCTGCACGGGCTATCCCGACTGCACGAATGCGAAAAATGTCGATCGCGACGGAAAAGCGATCGAGCCGATCCAGGGAGCCGCGCCGTGCGAGGCATGCGGCAAGCCGATGATCCTTCGCAAGAGTCGCACAGGCTATTTCCTGGGTTGCACGGGTTACCCGGAATGCACGAACACGACGCCGAGCAACGAGCGCGGCGAAGCACTGCGCCGGGTGAAGCCCGAGGAGCTGAAGCAGCCGTGTCCCGAGTGCGGAGGCGAAATGACGATCCGCTTCGCGCGCGGACGTGCGTTCTTCGGTTGCAGCAAGTATCCCGAGTGCAAGGCGACCGCGCCGGCGCCCGACGACGTCTTCATTGAGAAGCCCAAGCCGGAAGAAGCCGGAGCGCGCTGCGACAAGTGCGGCCGGCCCATGGTGATTCGCAAGAGCCGTCGCGGCCCGTTTCTATCGTGCAGCGGGTTCCCGCGGTGTCGCAACGCGATGCCGATGGAGAAGCTGGATCACTTGAAGGACTTGGAAGCAAAGGGCGAGATCCCCGAAGCGCCGAAGGAGGTGCCGGCCGGCGGAAAGCAGGGCAAGGCGGCCGGTCGCGCGGCCCGTGCCAAGTCCGGCGGCAAGGCGAAGCGCCTGACGAAGGAAGAAGTCGCCGCCCTGGGGCCTCCGCCGACGGGTTTCGCATGGACGCTGACGGGCCGGCCCGTGGTGGAAGAATGGCCGGAAGGATCGCTGACGTGTTTCGAATGCGGCGGGGAGATGTCGCTTCGGCAGGGACGATTCGGGCCGTTCTATTCGTGTGCGAAATGTCGGGCGTCGGCGAATCTGCGCGGCGACGCCAAGAAACGGGCCGAGGCTGAATCGCCCCAGCAGGAGCGCGCCAAGCCGATTGAGACGGATGTAAAATGCCCCGATTGCGGCAAGAAGATGCTGCTTCGCCTGGGCCGCACGGGCCGATTCCTCGGATGCAGCGGCTATCCCAAGTGCAAGAAGACGATGGAAGCCCCGGCCGGGTTGCTGCGCGAAGTCGCGGAACTGGCGGAGACGTAAACCATAACGCCCGCGCGGCGGCGCCTAATTCGGATTCGGCTCCAGCAGGAGCCTGGTAATCACCGGCGGGATGGGGGTTTTGGCGGTGATCCAGCCGACGGGATAGACATCTTTCTGATTGTCCCGGTAAGGCGAGCGCTCATAGAAGAACGCGAGCCGGGCGCGCGGGTTGGCGGCCATATCGGGATTGGCCTTGAGCCAGGCATCGAACTCGTCGCGCAGGGCAGGCTCTTCGGCGAGCATGCGGTCCGCCATCGGCCCCATCACGTAATCCTCGAAGTATTCCTTCTGCTCGAAGATTGGCGTAAAGAATCCCCAGCGCACGAGCGCATCCGGCCCCTGCGGGTCGAGCAGATGTACGGCCAGCGCCGCTAGCGGCGTATCGAGGCGCACAAGATACGAACCCGCCGGATACACTCGCGTCTCATTCATCGGATGCACGTCGTAGTCGACCATGAACCGGCCCTCGAACGGCCTGGGCGCGAAACGCACGTTGTTGAATCGCACGCTTTGAAGATCGAGCGTCACGGCCTCGGGCAGACGTTGCACAAAAATGCCGTGCAGGCCGAGGCGATCGGCCACCTCGGACCACTGCGGCGGAATGAGATATGCCCGCGGCACCGCCACGGATCGCACGACCAGGTCGGATCGGATCAGTCGCGACGGGACGTCAACGGGCCTGGACTCGTCCCAGACCGGCAGCTCAACATTTCCGGCTTCGCTCTTTCGAAATTGATGCTCATACGCCTTGAAGATGAACGGCTCGCCCTCGGCGTCGGCCGGCTGACTGGTGGCGAGTACGACGCGATTGTTCGGCGGATTTTGTGCGTGCAACTGCCGCGTGGCCAGATCGGCGTCGGCGATGGCGCGTCGCAGCGATTCGGGGTCGGTGTTGACGAATTCAATGGTGCGGACCAACAGATCGTAGGTGGCCTTCACGCGCCGTTCGAACGACTTGATCATGTGCGTCTCGACGAGAATGGACACGCGATTGGTGATCGGGCCGTAGCCGGTTGAAAATCGCGGGAGAAACTCACCGGCGACAATGCCCTTCGCGGGATCGGTGCGATCGCGCATGTCGAAATAGACCTGCGGCACATGGCCGTCGGCGGCGAGCAGCGTGAGCAGGTGCGATTCAAGCTGGCGCGACCACTTGGCGAGCGGCGGGGCGGTCTCCGGTCCGCTGGGGATGAAAAAAGTAATGTCGTATTGGAAGTCCGCGCCGTCGGTGGTATGCGTATCGAAGAAAAGATCGGGCTTCCAGTCCTGATACATGCGCAGCCAGGCGCGCGTCTCCGGCGTGTCGACCTTCATGAAATCGCGATTGAGATTGATGTTGGTTGCATTGGCCCGCCAGCCCATGTTGGTCGGGCCGTTCTGATTGATTCGGTTGAACTCGCTGACCCGCTCGTGGCCGTCGATGTTGTAGATGGGCAGTATCAGCAACGTGACATGATCGAGCAGGGCGGCCTTCTCGCGGGTGACGGCGATGTCTCGCATCAGCGCGAGGCAAGCGTCCTTGCCCTCGATTTCACCGGAATGGACACCGTTGTAAATCAACACGGTGCGCTTACCGGTGCGGGCGGCGGCGGCGGGCGTGAAGGCCTGATCGCGCGAAAGCACGACCAGCGGCATGTCCCGCCCCTGCGGCGTCGTGCCGATCGACTGGACGCGCACCCAGGGTGAATGCTCCGCGACCCGTCGGCAATACTCCACGGTCTCGACATAGGACGCGGTATGCGTGAAGCCGGATTGCTCGGCGCGCGTTCGCCATGCAGTCGGATCGGCGGGTTGAGCGCAGCCGACCATCAGGGCGTAAGGAATGAACAACGTATTGAAGGCCAAACGGAGCGTTTGAGAGGACATGAGGAGGGAGTGTAGAGCGTGGAGAAAACCCGCACAAACGGGAGACGCCGCACGCGGCGCGATAGATGTTTCACGCGGCCCGCGCATTTGAAGCGGTGAACCAACCGGGCTAAACTTGCGGGGCTATGGACGAATCGCGACGCGAAAAGCCCAATGCCGCAGGGCTGCGGATTGCGCTCGTGGCAAGCCGGTTCAACGAGTTCATCGTGCAACAGTTGGTCGAGGGCGCGCGAACAACCCTGCTGGAGCACGGTGCGAGAGCCGAGCAGATTCAGCAGGTCTGGGTGGCCGGCGCGTGGGAGCTGCCGCTGGCGCTCCAGACGCTGGCGGCGAGCGAACGTTTCGATGCGCTGGTGGCGCTGGGCTGCGTGATCCGGGGCGAGACGACGCACCATTTGTACATCTGTGCCGAGACGGCGCGGGGGATCGCGCAAGTCTCGCTGGATACCGGCATTCCGATTGGTTTCGGCGTGCTCACGACGGAGAACGAGGAGCAGGCGATGGCCCGGGCCGGCGGACCGAAGGGGAACAAAGGCGCCGACGCGGCCTTGGCGGCGGTGGAACTGGCGCAACTGAAACGAGCGTGGAAGTAATCGGGTATGGATAGACATCAGTCTCGTATTCTCGCCATGCAGGCGGCCTGCCAACTGGAAGCGGTCGGCACGGCCTTCCTAAGCGACCTCGACGGTTTTCTCGCGGACGAAGGGGCGACCGGGGCGACGGCCGCGCGTGCCCGGCAGTTGGTCGAGCAGGTCGAAGCGCACCTGGTGGAGATCGATGCGCGCATCGCGGCGGCGGCCGTGAACTGGGAAGTAAAGCGTCTTGCACCGGTCGACCGCGCGATCTTGCGCGTGGCGGTTTGCGAATTGGCAATCCTGGGTGATACGCCGCCCAACGTCGTCATCAACGAGGCCGTGGAGATGGGCAAGGCGTTCGGCAGCGCGGAGAGCGGCTCGTTCATTAACGGCTTGCTGGATTCCATTGCGCGGCGGTTGGCGAGCGAGCGATCCGGTGCTGCGGCACCGGAGGGTGTTCCCGCACCGGAAGCGACAAGCGAGGCACCGCATGGGGCTGTTTGATCGGTTCAAGAAGGCGCTAAGCAAGACGCGATCGGCCGTGGCGAGCGGTTTTCGATCGGTGCTGCCGTTCGGTCGCAAGATCGACGAGGCGCTGCTGGATGAAGTGCACGACACGATGATCGGCGCGGACTTCGGCCCGGCGACGGCGGCGGGATTGATCGAGGCGGTGCGCGCGGCGTGGAAGAAGGGCGAGATCAAGGAGTCACAGGAGATCATCGCGTTTCTCAAGCGGCACATCGTCGGAAAATGGCCGGATGACGCGCGATCCCTGGCGAAGGCGGCCAGCGGGCCGACGGTGGTGCTGGTGGCGGGGATCAACGGCAGCGGAAAAACGACAAGCGTAGCGAAGTTGGCGAACTATTTGAAGAAGGATGGCAGGAAAGTCGTACTGGCGGCATGCGATACGTTCCGCGCGGCGGCGGTGATGCAGCTTGCGGAGTGGTCGAAGCGATGTGGCGTGGACCTCGTGAAGCACGAGCAGGACGCCGATCCGGGCGCCGTCGCGTTTGACGCGTGCGAGGCAGCGGTCGCGCGAAAGGCCGACGTGCTGCTCGTGGATACGGCCGGGCGGCTGCACACGCAGGACAACCTGATGCGCGAGTTGAACAAGATTCAGCGCGTGGTGGAGAAGAAGATCCCCGGCGCGCCGCACGAAGTGCTGCTGGTGCTCGATGCGACGATCGGACAGAACGCCGTAAACCAGGCGCGGGTCTTTGCCGAGCATGTGAAGGTAACGGGCATCATCCTCGCGAAGCTCGACGGATCGGCCAAGGGCGGCATCGTCGTCGGCATCCGCGATCAGCTTAATGTGCCGGTGAAGTTTGTCGGTCTCGGCGAGACGATTGACGATATCGAGCCGTTCGACCCGGAAAAGTACGTTGAGGCGCTGTTCGCGGAGTGATGTTGGCCGACCAGGAACCGATTGCGCGAGCAATCACGTGGGGATATCCCCCACCATCACACCGAGTGCCCGCTCGATGGTGCTTTGAATTGGGAGGAGACACTCCGTATCGCCATTCGCCAATCGACGTCACGGCCGCGAGTCGGAAGGATCGAGGGAGGACGATACCGGCCAATCTGTCAGGAGCGGTTCCTGTTCCTCCCTGGGCCGGCTCTTCCAGCGGCGATGAATCCAGAGGTATTGCTCGGGAGCCTGGCGAATCATGTTCTCCATTGCCGCCGAAAACGTCTGCGTGATCCAGAGTAATTCGTCAGGCTGACCTTCCCATTCCTGTGGGTGGATGATGCGCTCGACGTGAATCTCATACTCAAACCGCCGCGGTCGCAGCCGCCGGGCGCAGCCGACGATGATCGGCACACGATGCGAGATCGCCAATAGGCCGATGGACTTATACGTTGATGCCTTGCGCCCGAAGAAATCGACAAACAAGCCCTTGCTGCCGGCGTTCTGGTCGGCGATGAAGCAAAGCGTCCCATTATTCTCCAGTACTTCCTGCGCCGAGCGCGTCACGCCCTTTTTATACAACAGGCGCAAACCGCTCCGCTCGCGCCGATCGAGCAGGAATGAATTGATGTACTCGTTGTCGAGCGGGCGCATCACCGCGTCGATATCGAAGCCCAGGGTCGCCAGCGTGTAGCCGAGCAGTTCCCAGTTGCCGTAGTGGCCGGTGATCATGATGCAACCGCGGCGGGCCAGCAGCTCGCGGATCGCGCCCGACAGATCGCCGAGGCAGACGTGCCGCGCCCAGGTCCATTGCGTGATGTAGCGCGGCGCAAGCAATACCTCGACCGCCAGCATGGCAATTTGTTGCATCGAGGCCAGGGCGATCTGCTCGACGCGGGGCGTGTCCCATTCGGGGAATGCAAGGCGAATGTGCGTCTCGGCGCGATTACGGTGCTCGCGGAACTTATGCAGCAGCCTGTTCAGCGCTCGCTCAACCCCCGTGAGCCAGCGAAACGCGCCCATCGCCGTGAGCCTTCGCGGAAAGCGCATCTCCGGAAGCGCACGCGGCAGGTGAAACCACACGCCCCCCAGTGCCGACATCAGGCGAAGATTCCAATCGATCGGAAACATCGCCATCGCCGTGGCGACGCCGCGCAGCGCCAGGTAGGCCGCATAATCGATCCACCGGATGCGCTGCTTCATGCACGAAACCCGACCGCGACAACCCGCCCCCGCCAGGCCCTCCGGTGCGTCGTGGGGCGCGAGGGGCTACTATACCCGAATGATGCACGGTCGCTACCGAATGCCCCGCCCGGCAGTCTTCGCGATGCTTATGGCGCTGTCCGTGATCGCGCTCTTCCTGCCGCCGCGCTGGACCGACGGCCTGAAGCACGTCGTGCAACTGATGGTTCCGGCCCAGGACATGGCCTACACCGCGGCGCACGCGGCAGCGCGCAGCGCCTCGTCGCTGGACCCGAAGCGATCCGCCAGCGCCGACGCCGCCCACGAACAACTCGTGCAGTCGATTGCCTCGCAAGCTGCCCTGATCGAGCAACTGGAAGCGCAGAACCGCCGCCTTAGCGCGCTGCGCCGTGATCATCTCGATGTCCACGTCCCGCTTCTGGCAGCGCGCGTGGTGTCGCTCGATGTGGTCACCTGGCGCGATTCGCTGCTCGTCGCGCGCGGTTCCACCGGCGGCGTTTCCTATCGGGATTGGGTGACGGCGAGGCTCTTTGCCGATCGCGGCTTCGCGTCGGACGTCGCGGACCATCAGCCGGTTCTCGCAACGCACGGTCTGATCGGCCGCGTCGAGCAGGTCAGCCCGTACTTGTGTCGCATTCAGCTGCTGACGGATATTGGCGCGCCCCGTGTCGAGGTACGCGTCGCGCACCTGCAAGGCAGCGAAGCGCGGATGATCGACTACCCGTGCAGCGTCAAGGGAATCGGCCAAGGCCGCATGGCGATTGATGACATTGACTACCACTGGATCGACGGCGCCGCAAGCGCCGCGGCACCGGCTGATTCCGCGCGGGCGACCGCCGATCGAATAACCGAGGGCGATCTGGTCTACACCGCCCCCGGCGCGCTGGGACTGCCGCGGCCGGTCGTGGTTGGAAAAATCGTTTCGCTGGCGGAGAATCCTCGCCGGCGGCTGGTGTACACGGCGCAGGTCGCGCCGATGCAGCCGATGGAGGACGTGCGCGAGGTGTACATCGTGCCCCTGACGCCGACCGCGTCGCTCCAGGTTCCTAATTAGGAGTTTGTCGCTAAAATGAGGCATCGGCCTGACCCCCGCCGCCGTTCTCTCCCTTCCCGGTTCAGCGCGGATTCCGCCGGCGAATTCGAATCCCCGCGTCGAAAGAGCGAACCGGCGGCTGACATTCTGTTTCAGGACGACGATTACGTCATCGTCAACAAGTCCGCGGCAGCCTGGATCGACGAACCGCTTGACGATTCACCGTGCGTGCAGGATGCGCTGGTCGCCGCAGGCGTGATGACGGGAGATCACAACGCATCACCGGTCTACCCGCTCGAACCGGGGCTTAGCGGTGTCGCCCTGCTCGCACGAACGCCTCGCGCCATCGAGGCTGCGAATGACACCATTCTATCCGACGGATTGCACCTGACGTGCCGCGCGATTGTCCAGGCGCATTTGCTCACGCGCGAGGGCGTCATCCCCGGACCGGTGCCGCAGCGGCTGCGCTCGGGCCCGGCGCTGCGATACCTGGATGCCTGCGCCGGCGAGCCGCACACCGCGTGGACGATGGTCGACGCGCTCGTCGCATTCGCGGTGATCGATTGCCGCCCGTTTCCCGCGTATCCGTCGCTCGTTCGCGCGCACCTGGAATTGGCGGGCATGCCGCTCGCCGTCGATCCGGCGTTCGGCGGCGCGCGTTCGCTCATGCTCTCCTCGTTCAAATCGGGCTATCACCCCAGCAGGCGTCACGCCGAGCGCCCACTGATCTCCCGCACGAGCCTTCACGTTCATCGCATCGCGTTCACGCATCCGTTCACGCGTCAACCGGTTCAACTGGAAGCCAGACCGCCCAAGGATTTTCGTGCCACGTTGCACCAGCTTGATCGCTTCGGGCGCATTGCCAAAGGCTAGACGTGCCGCGCTACAACCGCTTCGCCGGTTTTCGGCTTGAGCAAAAGCCTCGCCCTGCATATGCTCGCTCTGGCGAGATCGCTCCATCATTCCGGACACTCGCCAGAGGTTTTCCTCCTTGGCCACACAGACGCGATTGTTCCTGACATGCTGGTTGATGCTTGGCGTCGCCGCTGCTTTTGCATCGGCCCAAACCGTGACGACCCAGCCCGGCGAGGTTCAAGTCGAGCTGCGACCCACATCCGCTTTGCGAGATGCCGCGACCATCATCGAAACGCTTGAGAAGCTGCGCGCGGAAATGCAAGCCCTCGCTCCCACCACTCGGCCCGTGACCTCGCAGCCGACGACCCGACCCGACGCCGATCTTCCCAGCCAACTCGACGGATGGAGAATCGAACTGTGGCAGGCCCTGGCCGAATTGGAATCGCAGCTTAGCGAGTTGCTCCGGTTAACGCGGACCCTGGACGAGGCCGCGACCGACACCGAGGTCGAAGCGCTGACCGGACAAATCAACGAGTGGAAATCGCTCACCCGGCAATGGTCGGAGCAGCCGCTGCCCGATGAGATCAGCGATGCCCTGCTGGCAGAGCGAACGCGTCAATTTGAGGAGTTTCAGAAGCGTCTGGAGGAGCTCACGACGACGCTGACCCAGCAGGAGGCCCTGATCAAGGACGGGTTCAAGGCCCAGCGCGATCGGCTTAAGACGGAACTCGCGCGGGCATCGGCGCTGCGTGAGACGCTCGTGGCGTCGTATGAGCTGGACTTGAAGTCGGCGGATTCCGATTCGCAGCGGGAGATCGTCACGTCCCGGCGGCGCGTTGCGTCGGCGCGTGTTTCGGCGCTGGAGGCCTCGCGTCAGGCCATCGACCTCAAGGAAAAGTCGACCCAGAAGGAGCTGGAGCGCAATCGCCTGCGAGCCGAAACCCTGCGACCGCTGGTGGCCGCCATGCGCGAACGATTGGCCCGGCTGAACGAAGAGAAATCGCGTTCGCGTGCGGATAAATTGCGTCGCCAACTCGAGACGGCGAACGTTCCCGAAACGCGCAAGGCGTATCTGCGCCTTCAGTTGCTTTGCGAAGAACACAAGGCGCGCCTGCATCAGTCGATCAATCCGGACGTTCTGGAGCGGTGCTCGGAATCAGACGTGGCGGAGATGACCACCGAGCTCGCGCGCGATACACAATACTGGGAGCAGTTCGGCGAATCGCTTTCGCGTCGCAGCGCCGCCGACGTGTTGGCGGCTCACGCACAGGCCAATCGCGAGGAAGTGAGCGCCCGCCGCCAGTTGCGACACCTGCTTGATCAGATCGACCAGACTCTCACCGAGCAGCGTACGATCGAGGACCTGGAGCGCAAGGCGCTGGAAGCGTTCGACGTTCAGGCGGCGGCCTATCGTAATCTGGCCGCCGGTGCGATCGACACGGAAACGATCAAGTTAAGCCAGGAAATCGGCCAGATGCGCATCGACCTGCGCAACGAGCACGAAGACCTGCTCGGCCGCCAACAGGTCGTGCTGGAGCGATTGCGCAAAGCCCTCGACGTGGCACGGCGCCGCGTGCAACTTTGCGAGCAGGCGGTCAGCCGCTTGTACTGGTCACACCTGATCACCCGCGGACCGCATTATTTCGACACAAGTCGCTATAATGCGCTGTCCGCGGAGACTGATGCGATGGCCGCCGGCGTGCTTCGCGACGTGGCGCGGCAGGCCTGGACCTCGACCCGAACCCAGGCCCAGTCGATGCAGCGCGGCGACTGGGTTGTCGTGGCTCTCTCTTTGATGGCCAACGTCCTCGTAGCCTTCTGGCTGATGCGCCGGCTCCCGTCGCTGCGTCAATCCGGTGCCGCCGCGGCAACCGCTGAATCGGCGGCCGCCGATGGCGCCGAACCCGAACCGCTCACCTTTGTCCAGCGCCTCATTCCACAACTGGGAAGATCTCTCCAGCGCGTGATCCCCTGGCTCCTGCTCGGTTCGATAATCGGCACGCTGATCGTTACGCTGGGTTTGACAGGTTTGCCCGCACAAATCGGTTACACCGTGGTGGGCTTGTGGGGCGCGTTCTGGCTTTCCAGCGCCGTGCTGCAAATCGCATTTTTAGCCCCGAAGACTCGTTTTCGGGTGATCCCGTGCAGCAGTGTCGTCGCACGGCACTACCTTTGCTGGGGGCGCGTGCTCATTGCCCTGGCTGTCCTGCTCCTGGTGCCCAGTCGGATTCTCACAGCCGCCGGCGTGCTGCCCACGACGGCCGCCCTGCTCAACGAATGGTTTAAATTCACCGCTACCAGTGCTTTCTTCCTTTTCATGGTCCGGCGTGAGGCTGTGCTCAACGTCTGGCCGCGCGCGCTGCGCGGGCGATTCGCCGGCACGTTCACGACCCTCCATACGATCTACCCGACGCTGGTTCTATTTGTACTGGGGCTGATTTTCTGTCGCGTCGTCGGGTACACGGCGCTGGCGGATTATCTTTCCCTGGGCGCCGTCTCGACGATCCTGCTCCTGCTGGCGGCATCGGTGATCTACCAGGTCTTTCGCGACATCCTGATTCGCGTCGCCGCACGCATTCGTACGGCCCGCGAGAGTTTTGCACTGTCCGCTACTCCGGCGGCCACGTCGGCAGTCGCAGCAGCCCAACCCAACGCCGAGGAGGTCTCCCCAGCGCTTCCTACAGAGCAACTGCCGTCTTCCATTCGGCTGCCGTTGAGCGGCGCAAAATGGCTCCTGTTTCTCTCCGCACTGGTCGGCTCGCTGAACATTTGGGGCATTCGTCCCTATGAAATCAAACGCCTGCTCGACTTCGGACTCTGGGAACACAACGGCCAGCAGGTGACGCTCTGGCGCATCGGCGGAGCCGTTCTGGCTGTGTTCGCGGCGGTGGTCGTATCGCGCGGCATCCGCCAGACGCTGCGCACGCGTTTCTACCCGTCGCACCCGGGAATCGACGTCGGCGCCCAGGCAGCGATCAACACGCTGCTCCATTATGTGATTACATTCATCGGCATTTACGTCGGCCTGGCGACGCTTCGCCTCGATCTGGGCGCGCTGGCCGTTCTGTTTGGCGGCTTGGGACTTGGCATCGGCCTTGGCCTGCAATCGCTGATTGTGAACTTCGTCAGCGGCCTGCTCATCCTGTTTGAACGCCACATCAAAGTGGGCGACGTGGTCCTGTTGCAGGACAAGCAGGGCGAAGTGGTCAGCATCAATATGCGATCCACGACGTTGCGCACGCCGGACGGGCTGTACATGGTCGTGCCCAATGGTGAGTTTATTAATCAGAAGGTCGAGAACTGGACCCTGCGGCGCGACCCGATCCGCGGACTGCTCACGGTCGGGGTCGCCTACTCGTCCGATCCCAAAGTCGTGCGGCAGACGCTGCTGGAAATCGCCGAAGCCGAGCCGCGCGTGCTTTTCAATCCGCCGCCCGAGGTCCATTTTCTCGGCTTTGGAGACAGCAGCCTGAACTTTCAAATTGCCGCGTGGTTCCGTACGACTGGCGACCGTTGGTATGGCATGATCGACATGCGCTACGCGATCCTGAAGCGCTTCGCCGACGCGAAAATCGAAATCCCCTTCCCGCAGCGTGATCTGCACGTGCGCAACGCATACCTAGACGTGCGCCTGCGACGCGATCACGATGCCGCTGACGCGCCGGATGAACCAACCAAGCCCCCGTCGCCGTAATCGGCCCGCGCGCCTGCCGGTTCAGCCCAGCCGCGCCATAACCGCCGACATCGTCTCGCCGATGCCGGCGCGAATGACCAGCGCCGCCGCGAAGTCCAGCGGGGTACTCTCTCGGTTGAGGATGACCACGCGCGCTCCGCGTTGCATCGCCGTCACCGGCAGACCCGCCGCCGGCTGCACGACGAGACTCGACCCCATCGCGATGAACAGATCGCCGCTGGATGCCAGTTGAATTGCCTCGCGCATCACGTCGGCCGGCATCTGCTGACCGAACGAAACAGTCCGTGACTTGAGCAGCCCGCCGCATGCATCGCAGCGCAGGTCCCATTCTCCAGCTTCCAACCTCGATTGGATGTCACGCGCGCTCCATCGTTTGTCACATTCCAGGCAATGCACCGTCATCGCCGTACCGTGTATCTCCACGACGCGGCGGCTGCCGGCGCGTTGATGCAGCTCATCAATGTTCTGCGTGATGACGCCCAACAGTTTGCCGCGCCGCTCCAACTCTGCCAACGCGAGATGACCTGCGTTAGGCGTCGCGGCGAAGAACGACGGCATCATCTCGCGGCGAATCTCCCAGAACCGCCGCCGCTCCGCCGGATCATTCAGAAAATCGTCAAACATGACCGGGGCATGACGCGACCACAGGCCGCCGGGGCTGCGAAAATCGGCGATGCCGCTTTCCGTGCTGATGCCTGCTCCCGTAAACGCCACGATCCGCCGGCTCGCCCGGAGCCACTGCGCCAGTTGATCGACGGCGGCATCCATTCCATCGCTCACGGTCACTGCCCCGCACCGGCTGCCCACGCTCCGTCGAGCGTCTTCAGAAACGCCTCGATTTTTCCCCGCAATGCATCGCGGACCTCGCGCGCCCGCACCAACGCTACGTCCGGGGCTGGCTCATGCGACGGATCCGGCATCGGCCACCGGTGCGTCGCCACGCTGCCACGCAGCGCCGGGCAGCTCGTTGCCGCGTGATCGCAGACCGTCATGACGTAGTCGAACGTCCGTGGGCCGAAGGAATCCAGCCCCTTGGACCGCTGCGAGGAGATATCGATGCCCGCCTCGCTCATGACCCGAATCGCCAGCGGATGCACAAAGCCCGCCGGGGCCGACCCGGCCGAGAACACGTCGATCCGATCGCCGGCCAGATGCCGCATCAAGCCCTCGCCCATTTGCGACCGAAACGCGTTGCCCGTGCATAGAAACAAGACGCTTGGCTTCTTATCGTTCATCGCACACTCCCATCACCGCATTGCCCGCTCGACCACCGCCCGCTCCGTCGCCAAGGCCGACGCAGGCCCGGCGTCCTCCAACGGCGCCGCGGGCACACGCTCCAACAGGACCGATTCGCGAATACCTGCTCGCCGCGTTTGCTCCGCCCGCAGCAGCAGCCACGCACCGCCGAGCATCACAAACCCGCTTCCCCACTGCCCCGCCGTCAGCGATTCGCCGAACAGGAGCGCGCCGCCGATGGCCGTCAGAAACGGTGAGATTTGAACTATCGCCGTACTCACAGCCACCCCCAGCCGCGTCATCGCAGCATAATAGCACGTATGCCCCGCCGCGATCCCGACCAGCGCCGAGACAATCAACAGAAACCAGTTCATCGCCGAGAGATTCAACGCCTCCAGCCCATGACGGCGCCCCATGGGTATCATCAGAGCGACCATTCCCAGCGCCGTCAACAACGATATGACAGAGAACGCCGTAAGCGACGGCACGCCGCGCATGCAATAGCGCACCGACACGCCATACAGCCCGAAAAACGCGCCGGACAGCAAGGCCATGACGATTCCGAAACCGCCCGCTCCGCTTAACGGGGTCGTCCCCACGAGCACCGTTCCGACCGTGCCCCCCGCTACCAGCGTCATTCCCATCCAAAACGTCGCGCTGCGCGCCAGCGGACGCTCATCCACAAACAGGATCAACGCGCCGGCCGTCGACGAGATCAGCGACACGCGAAGAAGGAACCCTGCCAGCCCCGGACCAATGTAATACGGCGCGAACGCATACAGCACTTGCCCCGCGATATTGAACGCGGCCGGAATGAAGGCGCGCCGCCACAATCGCTCGGGCAGGTCGCCGCGCCGCAAGCCCATCAGCAGGATCGGCAACCAGAAGATTGCCGCGATGCTGTACCGCCAGCCATTCGCCGTCCAGGCATCGATGTGCCCGGTCAGGTGTTTCAGAAAGAGCAGGACGGTGCCCCAACTGACCAGCGTCATGGAGACAAACGCGATGCCTGCGGCGCGGGAGAGGGGCTTGAATCCGGTCATTCAGAGCAGTGTAATCCGCCGATAACGCGGCCGCACATGCGGCACGGAAAATGCTAAATCCATGGTCGCAGGGCGCCGGCTGCCGAGCGGATTGCGTAGGGCGATTCATGCTGCGTCGCGGCCCGCACCCGCTGCGGATCAGCCCGCACCTGGAAAGGGGTTGGCCATGCGTATCATGAACTATGCCACGCGTGATGTCGTCACCCTCTCACCCGGCGATTCCATCGACCGCGCGATTTCGATCATGGAAGAGCGAGGGTTTCACCATCTGATCGTGCGCGAGAATCACCGCGTCGCCGGCATGGTCAGTGACCGAGACATTTTACTATCAACCGGCTGGATGCTCGCGGTCGAGCGTCAGGCCGATCCGGGCAAACCCCGCTCGGTCATCGGCCCGACCCTGATCGGGCAGATCATGTCCTCGCCGGTGCATTGCGCCATGCCGACGCTGGGCGCTTACGAAGCGGCCCGCATCTTTGTCGAGCGCCGAATCGGCGCGCTGCCGATCGTCGACGGCGACCTCCTGCTCGGCATCCTCACCCAGACCGACCTGCTCTGCGGCCTGCGCGATCATTTCCGTATGGACGACCTGGCGGACAGGCTGCTGGAGTCCCCGATCTCCTCGCTGATGCATCCGCGCATCGTGACGACCGCCCCGACCAGCGCCATCTTCGAGATCGTGAGCATCTTTCGGCATCATCACATTCGGCACGTGCCCGTTGTCGAAAACGAAAAACTCGTCGGCATCCTGTCGGACCGCGATGTCCGCCGCGCCATCGGCTGGGCACACATCCGCGACATGCAGGCGGAGGCCCAGTCGCGCGTCTTCGAGGCACCGGTCGTCGTGGAAGACATCATGCAGCGCGACGTACGCACCGTCGCACCGGGCGAAACCGTGCGAGACGCCCTGGCCAAGATGCTCGAATCGCGCTTCCATTCCCTGCCCGTGGTACAGGATGATCGGCTCGTCGGCATTGTCACGCAGACGGATTTTCTCAACGCCGTCGCGCGGGAGTTCCTGCTCTGAATCTGCGGAGCAAACATACTTGAATAAAGCGAATAGGCCGCACGAATCCGCCTTGCCGTTTCGCGGCGCATCGCCGACATTCGCTCCCTTGCTTGCCGACTCCAGAGCGATATCATTTGCTCGCACCCAGACGAACGGAACAGACGAACGAATCAACCAACTGGAGACCCGCACCATGCGACGCGCCAAGATC
This sequence comes from Planctomycetia bacterium, assembly GCA_015200345.1. Taxonomy (NCBI): domain Bacteria; kingdom Pseudomonadati; phylum Planctomycetota; class Planctomycetia; species Planctomycetia bacterium. Next base: position 602,673 of record CP054187.1, read on the forward strand.
ACCGTCATCGGAGCCGGAAACGTCGGAGCCACCTGCGCCCATTGGGCCGCCGCGAAAGAACTGGGCGACATCGTGCTGCTCGACATCGTCGAAGGCCTACCCCAGGGCAAGGGACTGGACCTGCGCCAGGCCTCACCCATCGAGCGTTTCGACGCCAACATCGTCGGCACCAACAACTATGCCGACACCGCCGGCAGCGACATCGTCATCATCACCTCCGGAATCGCCCGCAAGCCCGGCATGAGCCGCGACGACCTGCTCAACACGAATATGAAGATCGTCCGCTCTGTCAGCGAGGAGGCGGTCAAACACAGCCCCGACGCCGTGTTCATCGTCGTCTCCAATCCGCTCGACGCCATGGTGCAAACCTGCTGGAAAGCCACCAAGCTGCCGACGCACAAGGTGCTGGGCCAGGCCGGCGTGCTCGACACCGCTCGCTACCGCACGTTCATCAGCATGGAGCTCGGATGCAGCGTCGAGGACATCACGGCCGTGCTGATGGGCGGCCACGGCGACGACATGGTGCCCCTGCCGCGGTACACATCGGTCGGCGGCATCCCGGTGACGGAGTTGATTCCGCGCGAAAAACTCGACGCCATTGTGAAGCGCACGCGCGACGGCGGCGCGGAGATCGTCGGCCTGCTCAAGACCGGCAGCGCCTACTACGCACCGGCCGCGGCGACGGTGCAGATGGCCGAAGCGATCATCAAGGACAAGAAGCGCATCCTCCCCTGCGCTGCGTACTGCAAGGAGGAGTACGGCGTCGGCGGCTACTTCGTCGGCGTGCCGTGCGTGCTGGGCAGCAAGGGCATGGAGAAGGTCATCCAGCTCAAGCTGGATGCCGACGAGCGCAAGTTGTTCGAGGCCAGCGTGGCGCACGTGAAGGAACTGGTGGCGTGGGTGGAGAAGAACTGGGCGTGAGGTACCGCATCAGTCACTGGCTCGATTACTGATTGGCAGGTGTGCATGCTCCAGCCGACTGGCGGAGGCAACAGCCGGACGCCCATTCTGCCGCGGCCTTAACTCACCTCCATGCAGAACCCGTATTCCTTCAGGATGCGCGGATGGATGACGCCTTTGACGCGATCCAGCACGCGCTGTTTAAGTCGGGTGCGCGGATGAAGTTTGCCTCGCGCCAAGGCGCAGAGCACGAGGTAATCCACGATGCAGCCGGGGGTCCACTCGATGCCGTGGCGATAGCCGATCACCGCCAGCGCCCCGGTCTCCTTCAGAATCTCGCGCAGATCGACCTTTTTCAGCACTTCGCACGCCGAGATATACAACACGCGCCCGCGGCACTGGCCGCGAAGCACGTCAAGCAGGTCGCCGAGCTTGACCTTGCGCTTCCAGTTCTCCATGAGAAACTTGCCCGGCTCGCCGTGCATGGAGAGATACAGGATCGGGTACTTCGCGTACGCCGCATCGCACCATTTGCGCAGGTAAAACAGCAGGCTCGGCCCGGTCGCCGCCGTGCGCAGGATGAAATCGACGTTTGACTTATCCGCCTCCTGCACGAGTTTCAGGATGTGCTCCATCGTGTAGCGCTTGCGGAAGTCGGACTCCCACTCGGCCTCGATGCAGTAGATGCCGTTGCAGGTGATGGCCATGCGCGACGATGCCCCGGAACTTCGGCCCGTAGAGCATGGTAAGGTGAGGGTGCGGCAGCGGTCGAGCGTCGGCCAGCGCGCGGTCAGATTCGGGCCGGCGGGCACCGGCGGCGACGCGTGAAAACCGCGACCGCGATCAAAAGCCCCGCCGTGGAAGGTTCGGGGATGCCGACGAGGCGAAACCCGATGAAGTGGGACTCCGTCGTCGGGCGCGCCCAGTTGCGGAGCGCTGCGTAGAGATCCGAATTAATACTCAAATAGCTGCCTCCCCGGATGCCCCGATTAAATGTGGGAAAGGCCGTCTCATTCCACTCCCAGACATTGCCTCCCTGGTCATACGTCCCGTAAGAACTCTCGGAATTCTCATGTGACCCGACGATCGTTCGATAGTAGGGCGAGCCGATGGTCATCCCCAGATTGGAGTACGTCGCATTGTTGCCCGGGTCGGGATTATACAGAAGGTTACTGGGAATGTTGTTGCTGGCAGTCGGGTAGTTCCAGTAATTGCCCGCGAGGCCGTCATTCTTGTGGTAGGCAGCCTTGTACCATTCGCTTTCAGTGGGGATGGCCCAGGCCGCGGTGGGTCTGCGCGTGATGGCCATTAACTCGGGGATCGTCATCGCACCGTTAAGATAGTACGCGCCATCCTCCGTGGTGGATAGATTTTGCGGCCCGGTCGGCTGGCCATTCTGAAGCCAGTTTGCGAAACGAGCAGCGTCCCCCCATGAAACGTAATTCACCGGACGGTCGGCCCAGTCCTCTGGAACGCTGTACGTATAGCTGCCCGGCTGGCCGCTTCGTTGAATGTTCGCGCCCGAGGTCACTCCCGTCGTGCTCCCCATGCTTGGGTTGTACAACCCGTGCGGATCGTCAGCCGCCACGGCATTGAGAAAGGCCGTGTACTGCCGCGCCGTCACCTCAAACTTACTGATTCGGTATTCGTAATTGACGCTTCCGATGGTCGGACCGCCGGCATTCATAAAACGCGAGTCACCGCCGTTGCCGACATGACCAACCGGAACGGTTTCGACAAGTTGAGCGGACGCACGATGGACATTCACAACGGCGACCAACGCCGGGAGCAACACGGTTAATCGAAGTGCCCTCATCATGTCCCTCCGTCGCGCTTCTTGCCGGTTGAGTGTGGATGCCTTCGTAAGGCCCCAGCCGGTTCGCATCGTACAAGAACAGTGGCCCAAGGTATTGCCTTGGATTTGACACGCTATGCTACCGTTCGTGGGCGGCTGTGTCAAGGAGAAAGTCTAATTCTCGCCTCGATAATTGTCACAACTCGTCCGATTCCGACCATTTCGCGCGACACGAAGCGCAAGCATAGAGATCATAACCAGTTATGCTATCGCACCTCCCGGTTCACCGGTTCCGTCAACTTGGCACCCGGCGGCGGCATGTCAAACGGCACGCACGGACCCACCAACACCAGCCCGCCTTGCGCTCGCGCCAGATCACGCACGGCGCGTCGAAACACGACGTTCACCCAGCATCCAGCCCCCAGAAGCGAGCGAGATAGGCCTGCTTCAATCCCGCAAGGGTATCGGCGCTCAATGTGGGCGACGTGAACTGCTTGCGGCCATCGACGTGGACAAAATGCACCGTGGCGGAAGACATACCGCGCAGGATAAACGCTGCTCGGCAACGTGCTCCAATGCAACCCTGGTAGGCACCGGCTCTGTACCGATAGCCTCTTTGAAATAGCTCTGTTGCGTCGACGCGACGATCCGGGCGCGTTCACTTCCCCGGTCGCACGTGAATCACTCTTCCGAACTGATCCACCGTCACGGTTGACCGCCTGGCCGCCTCCGCGCCTTCGCCAGTCACGGTGACACGCCACACGTTGAATTGCTTTTTCGATAGAATCTTGTATCGCTCCGGCATCAGACGAAGCGCGCGCAACTGCTCGACGGCGATCCGCTCGGCCGCACTCGAATCAGGGGTTCGGCCCCTTTCAACCCCGCCCGACGCGCCTTTCGAACGGGCCGTATTCATTTCTTGTATCCCGCGAGCGCGACTGCTCGAGTCGGAGTCGGAACCGGATCCGTTGCAACTTGCAATGACCACCGTCATGAGAATCAAGCAGGCCGTGCGCCATCGAGGCTTCTCCATATCGCGCACTCGACACTCCCGTTGATTGGACTATCAGGTGCTTTGCTCCAATTGAGCTAGCGATCCTTTACTTCACAAGGAGCGCGATCACCAAAATCAGAATCAACACACCCTCGGCGATGACGGCCGTGATGAGCGCCGGATTCGCAGAGGCCCGCGCCACGCCGGCGGCTCGGCCGGCTTCGTACGTCGCGTCTACCTCCCCCGCTCCGAGGCCCTTCAGCAGACTGTCGGCCACGCCTTCTCGCGCCTGAAGCGGCGCTTCGCCCCGCGCGACGCGCTCCAGGTCTTGCAGCATGTCAGTCGTCGACGCGTAGCGCTTGTTGCGATCCTTCGCCATCGCCCGCTCCACGACCTCGCCCAGGCCCGTCGAAATGTTGGGATTGAGATGATCCGGCGGGACGAGCGGCTCCTTCAGGTGCTTCTGCATGATCTGGCCCGGCGTGGTGCCGTCAAACGGGACGCGCCCGGTGACCATATGATACAGCGTGGCCCCCAACGAATAAATGTCCGCCCGGAAATCCACATCCTTCACGCCGCGCACCTGCTCCGGCGAAATGTAGTACGGCGTGCCGTAAGCCCGGCCCTTCTCCGCTTCGGCAGCCGCCTCGTCGCCGGCCTCCCGCGCCAGGCCCATGTCGGCCAGCTTGGCGTTGCCGTCGCGCGTGATCATGATGTTCTTGGGTTTCACGTCGCGGTGGATGAAGCCGCGCGCGTGCGCGTGCTCCAGCGCTCGGGCAATCTGAATGATGACCGCCAGCGCGTCCTTCTCCGAATACACGCGTCGCTCGGCAAGAATGTCGTACACCGTCTTGCCGTCGACATACTCCATGACGAAATAGTGGTAGCCCGCGTACTCCCCGACATCAATCGCCTGCACGATGTTGTTGTGGTTCAGCTTGGCGGCCGCGCGGCCTTCCTTGTAAAACCGCGCGACGAACTCCGGGTCTTCGCTTAATCGCTTCGGGAGAATCTTGATCGCCACGATGCGATCGAGCGAGAGCTGCCTGGCCTTGTACACGCTGGCCATCGCCCCGGCTCCGATCCGCTGCATGATCTGAAAACCGGGAATCTGCTGAAGCGATTGCGACATCGAGTCGTCGGCAGGGTTCATCAGCCGCTTGAGCTGACCCGCCGTGACGATGCCGTATTTCACGAGCAATTCTGAAAGCGATGCGTCCTTGCCCTCGTCGCGGAGCTTCTTCTGCTTGGCGAGAACGGCCTGCACCTCTTCGGGCGTGGCGAGCCGGGCGTCGACGACCATTCGACCGATGGAGCTGTTCGCGCCGGCGCCGCTGCGCTGGCCGGCGGCGCTGCCGCTGCCGGCACCTGTTTTATTGCCGAACGCCTTCGGTTCATTCGCCATGACGATCAGACTCCACCTGTCTTACGGCCCGCCGGAACCAGGTCGGCGCGATGATCGAACCTCGACCGGATAGCAGCACTCCCGAGGAAAAGCCGTAACTCGCGCCGACACCTTACTTTATGGCATTCAACGTCGCCAAGTCAACACGGGTTGGTACAAAACCGGACAGACCACGCGATGACAAGGCTCATGGCGCATGCCAGGGGACATCTTCCACGCCCGAAAACGCATTGGCACATCGCGCCCAGGCGAAGAGAAGATCGCTCAAACGATTGAGATAGATCACCACGTTGGGATTGGGGCAGTCGGCCCCCAGCGCGACGACACGCCGCTCCGCGCGCCGGCACACCGTGCGACACACGTGCAACGCCGACGCAGCCGGCGCACCGCCCGGGAGAATGAACTGCCGTAACGGAGGGACCACCGCGCACGCATCGTCGATCCAGCTCTCCAGCCGTGCGATGTCAACCTCGCTGATTTTCGGCACTTTGTCGCGATGCGGCGCACCGATCGGCGTGGCCAGCTCCGCCCCGACCGTGAACAGATCACGCTGTATGTGCATCAGGCGGTCAACCAGCCGCTGCCAATCCTGCCGCGCGCCGCCGGACGACGCCGCCACCAGCCCCTGTACCATGCTGGTAGCCACGCCGACGAACGCGTTGGTCTCGTCGACGTCGCCATACGCGCAAACCCGCGCATCGTGCTTTCGCACGCGCGTGCCATCGAAGAGCACCGTGCCGCCGTCGTCGCCCTGTTTTGTGTACAACTTCACGACTGGCTCCCGCCTCTCCCCGCATCCGACCAGTCACGTTACCACAATCCAGCGATTGGCCCAAATCCGCCGACCGCGCAGGAAAAAGGCCCGCCGGGCGATCAAACCCCGCGGGCCTTCTTGCACGCTCTTGCCGCGCGTTCGCGGCTCGATTACTCGCCGTCGTCCGAACTGTCCTCATTCGAACTCGACTCGTCCTTATCTTCCGATGACTCGTCGCCGGATTCGCTCTCTTCTGAATCAGACTCGTCGCCGTCATCCGCCATGTCGGCCGCCTCGGCCGCCGAGTACTTCTCGAACATCTCCTTGCACGCCTTGATCAGCTTCATCGGGACGACGAAGTCGATCCGGCTGGCCGTGTCTTCCACCGCCGACGTGACCGCGACCGGCGCGTGCAGGGTCGGCATGTCGAACGGCACTTCGTCCTCTTCGCCAACCACCGCCGCGACTTTCTTCACCGTCTGCATGATGTGATCCACGGCAAAGTACATCTCCGCCACTTTCTTCGCCGGCAGGCCTTTGCTCACGGCCGCGATGCCCGCATCGGTCGACAAGCCGCCGCTCGACTTCGCACCCGTCGCGATCTTCTCGAATCGCTTCTTCCCGCCGCCCATCGAAAGCACGACGTGATTGTCGCCCACGGCGCCGAACCGGATTCGCATGTCCGATCCGAGCACCTTCTTCATCTTCTCGACGTCGCCCTTGTCGCCGTCGGTCGCATCGGCGATTTCATCGACGCGAATCTCGATCGTGTCGGCCTTGCCTCCGCCTACCGTTTCCGCATCCGCCTTGTGGACGATGTGCTTCTTGATCGCGACAAAGTCTTCGTCATCGGAAAGGCCCATCGCCGTCGTAAACAGTTTCCGCAAACTTTCGACAAACGCCGCAGAGTCGTTCGTCTCGGCCACGATCGCCAGCCCGATCATGCCTTCGGCCGTATCTTCCAGCGCGCTGAACGACAGCGCGACCCGCTTCAGGTTCTTATGAAGCTTGAGATACTCCTTGTCCATCGCCGCGAGCTGCTCGGGCGTCGCACCGGGAAGGCGCATGGACTTCAACAGGCCCGAGATCGGCTTATCGCTGCCCGCCGTCTTGCCGACGTCGCTATGATTGATGGTGCTTCCCAGGCTGAACAGGTACTTGTCCTTCGGAAGCACGGCCAGCAGGGCGTCTTCCGTGCCCTGGTCGGCCGCGATCATTTTCTCCAGATCCCCCTCCGCTTTCGGCGTGATCCGCGCAACCACGGCCAAACCGTCGTCGTTGAACGTCAGCCCGAGATCGAATGACGCGACCTCGGTGAACATCTTCATGATGTTCTGCGCGGTCTCGCCGGTGGGGTCCTGCGCCGCCATCGCCATCTGGAGGAACGGCATGGCCATGTCTTTGTACGCCGTCGAGACCGCACCGAGCGAAATGCTCATGTAGACATCCGACGCGCTCATCGCATTGGTGCGGCCTGCTGACACCGCCGATGCAATCGTCTTCTTTGACTTGGCGACCTTGGTCACCGCGTCCTGCCCGGGACCGACGATCACCGCTTTGCCCTTTACCGCGGCAAAGCCCGGCTCGCCCATCACCGTCACGCGCGAAACACCCTCTTCCTCGCTTGGCTCGGCAGACAGCTTCTCCAGAACGGCCTTGGGATCCTTTGCCGGCACAATCGCCACCGCGGCCTCGTTCATACCGCCCATCTTTTGCACATCGAGCACGACCACGCAGACCGGGCGTGTCATGTCAACGGCATCCACGAGGTTCAGCGGGGCCAGGGCCATCGCCGAGATCTGCGGCGGTATCGGCAGGCCCAGCGACTGCTGGAGCCGCGACGCCGTCGAGTCGAGCTGGTCCAACGATCGAATCATGACAAACCCCCAGGCATCGCTGGGAATGAGTTCGAGCGTCTCTTTCACGCCGGACGCCTGCGCGGTTGAGCCAATCGCCAGGGCCGTCAACAGGCACGTGACCGTCCACATTCGTTTCATCATGGGAATCCTTCTCATTTTTCTGCTCCTTCAATGGACACGGCCACGCCGCGCCGACCTTGCTCTTCTATCCCACAGCGCTCGGCTTCGGCCCGCGCCGCTCGTCTACTCGCCGGTTTGATTCAATCCCCGGATACTCCCTCACCAACGCCAGGATCGGATGACCGCGGACGACCCGGCATGCGAGGACGGGGAGCCGTGCGCGGCAGGACAGGACGCCCGAGCGGCTCCACTTCCCGCGACGACGCCTGCGAGCCGATCACTTGCAACAGACGCCCCGACATGTCCCGCACTGTTTCACCGATCGCGGGGAGATCCGCCGCAGCCACGCTTAGCCGACCCGTTATTCGCCCGTCTTCGATCCTTGCGCCCCATCCGATCATCGGACCGGGCCGAACCGGCGGCTTGCCTTGCTTCTTCAGGACCGGTGGAAGCGGCGCCTCGGCGTCGCTCATTCGACCGGCCAGCGTGGCGGCGGTCAACGCCGGCAGCGTGGCCGCGACTTCGCCGACGTCCAGCAACGCGACGATTTGACACGATTTCGGCAATCGCGTGAGTGCGGCCTGCGCGGTCTCGTTCACCTTCAGTGTGCGACCGATCTTCAGCGCCCGGTCAACTTCACAGACGCCGTATTTTCCCGCTGACATCGTGAACACCAGGTGCCGATCGTCCATCGCGCCGATCTGAAGCAACGACTGCTCTCCGTACAGCACCGCCATTTCCCGACGGAACGTTTCAGAGGTGTCAGGACCGATCAGCGCCGCCTCACGGTATTCCATTTCACCGCAGCGCCGGGGCTTGAACTTCAGCTTGCCATAGCCCATGCCGGGCATGAAGGACGCCATGATCTCCGAAGAATGCTCCTGAACGTATTGCGCTTGGTTCACGCCGCGTCGGGCCTCGGTCATCAGCGTCCCGGTAACGATCTCCAACGGAAACACGTCATCCTGCTTCGACCCCAAAACCATGTACAGCCCCTGGGTCCGGCCGCTCATGTCGTGAACGGTCTCAATCAGCTTCTCGCGCTGTGCCGCGTTGGCGCTGTGCTGTACGGCGGGCTGCTTCAGAAGCAAATCCATCACGCGGCAACTGAAGCTGTGTTCCGCGGTCACCTGCCAGTCAAGCGCCAAGATCGCCATGAACCGCCGATCCGCGATGAAGCTGCCGAAGTCCAGGCCATTGCTTCGAATGCTGTTGAGATACGCGCGGACCGATCCGTTGCGCGTGAAGGTGTGATGGTGAACCAATTCCAACGTCTTGCCGTCGAAGCGAACCGCCGCCGAAAGCGTCTGCATTTCATCCACGACCTGCATCACGCGATCGGCCGCCCAGTCCGCCACGACCCGAACGCCATCGGGCATTGCATCGTCGGGCTTGGCGGATTCCAGCATGCCCAGCTTCATCGCGTTGACGGCCAGCGACACAAAGGGGCGAATGCGATCGCGCCAAGCGGGTGACCAGAAGTAGACAAACACGTCGGAGTCGCGCGCCAATGCCTGCTGGACCGGGTCCAGCGAAGCGAGCAGCCCTTGTTCTTTTGCAACCTGTTTGAGAAATCGCTGTAACGGAAGCCGTCGCCCGGCGACCAACGCCGTGCCACGCCGCATCAGCAGGCAGCGCTTACCGCCGATGCCCGACACGGTTTGAATCGTCCCGTCCGGCGGACAGCCTTCCGGCGCGATGGGTTCGAGGTTCTTCGGTTGAAACAGCAGCGCGAGGTGTTCTCTCGACATGCTCGCGCGCGCCGACACGATCACAACCGGCTGCTTGAAATCCACCACACCCCGCGGGAGATCAAACGAATCGAGCACGTCATCAGGAGAGAACAGCTGCGCACGGGGAAAGTGCTTCTCAAGATACGCGTTCAACCGCTCCGTCGTCGCCGCCAGGTTCGGAAACACCACGACGGCCGCCGCATCGCGCGGAACTTCAGCCAGCGGATCGTCGGCCAGCAGGCGCGCACCGAGCACGCCGACGACCAGCGCAAAGATCCATGCCTCATGCCCGCGCACGGGAAGGAGTCCGGATGAATGGCGGAACACTGGTTTCGTTTTCAATGGGTTAGTCAACCGACACACAGAATGAGCGTTCGTGCGAAACCTGAAACTGCTCGGTCCACTTCTGATACCGCGTCAATCCCATACCGAAAGCACGGTTGTCTGGCGGCTCCCGCTGATCAAATCACGGTGCGCGGCCCCTTCGCGAACCGAACCGATCGCAGCCCGGCCCCGCGCCGACCGCATCCGCGAGGCAAGGATTTTAACGGAATCGCCGACAACGTCTAACGCCCGATATCACCGAACGTTTGCGGCAGAACTGAATGAATTCACAGGCAGCAGGGGGACTTGTCAGATCGCGGCCGACCGTGTGATCCGGTCGCGGACCCAATCGACGGTGACGCCCTTTTCGGCCAGCATCTGGGCGACGAAACCCTCCGGCTCCCGCAGGATCGCAAGCAACAGATGTTCGTCGCTGACCTCGCCGTGACCAAGCCGATTGGCCGAGTCCACCGCCATGATCAGGCGATGCCAGAACCGGGGGGAATGAAACGCTTTGGCCAGCTCCTGCTGGTGGATCCACTCCATCGCATCGTGGCCGCTGGCGACGCCGGCGTGGTCTTCGTAGGTCGAGGAGCGAAGCAGCGTCAGGATCTCTTCGCGAATCTGTTCCAGCTTGACGCCGCGGCCATTGAGCAGCTTGGCGGGGACGTCGCTCCCCTCACGCAGGCAACCCAGCAGCAGGTGCTCCGTGCCGACGTACTTGTGACCGAGCTTGCGCGCCTCGTCGATTGCGTACTGCACGACCTGGCGCATGGCGGCGTTCTGTGCCATTTTTGTGGCATGAATGTCCTTGCGCCCCGGCTCCACCATCTTGTTCAGCTCGGATCGCAGCGTTTCCAGGTCGACGCCCATGTTGCGCAGCACGAGCGTCGCCACGCTCGAGGTCACCGCCAGGATGCCCATGAACATGTGAACCGGCGCCAAATAATCATGATGCAGCCGGATCGCCTCCTGATTCGCCAGGGCCATCGCCCGCCGCGCTCGGTCGCTGAATCGTTCGTGCACAGTTGTCTCCCTTCAGCCGTTGCGGTGTGGCGCCGACCTCGCGCCGGCGAAATCACGGGCGGACGCCCATGCCACACATGATAAACGGATCGTTTGTTACTTCTTCGCCGGCGCGGGCGGCGCCTTGCCGCTCTTCGCCAGGCGCACCGCCTCGATCACTTCCGCCTGTATCGACTGCGGCACGCGCTTGTACTTCTGAAACTCCATCGTAAACGATGCCTTGCCCTGCGACAGCGATCGAACGTCCGTCGCATAGCCGAACATTCGCGCCAGCGGCACTTCCGCATCAATCACGGTTGAGATCCCGCGATTCTCCGTCCCCAGCACCAGTCCGCGACGGCTCGACAGGTCGCCGATGATCGCACCCTGAAACTCACTCGGCGTCTCGACCTGCACCTTCATGATCGGCTCCAGCAGCACCGGCGCCGACTTGAGAAACGCCTCCTTCATCGCATCGCGCGCGCAAATCTGAAAAGCCATGTCCGACGAGTCCACCGCGTGCGACGAGCCGTCTTCCAGAATCATCTTGATGCCGGTCATCTGGAAACCCGCCAGCGGACCCTTGCTCAACACCGACTGGAAACCCTTGTCCACCGACGGGATGTACTCGGTCGGGATGCGCCCGCCGAACACCTTGTTCTCAAACTCGTATCCGGTCTCGTGATCCTCCGGCAGCGGCTCCAGTTTGCCGACGACGTGCGCGTACTGGCCGCTGCCGCCGGTCTGCTTCTTGTGTTTGTAGTTGTATTCCACTGCCTTGGACGGCGCCTCGCGATAGCTCACCTTCGGCTGACCGACCACCACCTCCACCTTGTATTCGCGGCGAATGCGCTCGCAATAAACGTCCAGGTGCAGCTCGCCCATCCCGGAGATGATCGTCTCGCCCGTGTCCGGGTCGGTGCTGACGTGAAACGTCGGATCTTCGCGCGCGAAGCGGCCCAGCGCCTTGGAGAACTTGTCGCGATCACCCGTCTTCGCCGGCGCCACCGCCAGCGAAATCACCGGGTCCATCACGTGCATCGATTCCATCGACACGTTGATGCCTTCGCCGCAGAACGTGTCGCCCGAGATGCAATCCAGGCCGACCACGGCTACGATGTCACCCGCCGTCGCGAAATCAAGGTCTTCTCGATCGTTCGCGTGCATCCGAAGAATGCGGCTGAACCGCTGCTCTTTCCGCGTCCGCGAGCAGGTGTAGCGCTCGCCACGCACCATCTTGCCCTGGTAAATCCGCATGTACGTGAGCTGGCCAAACGTCTCGTCCACCAGCTTGAACGCCAGCGCCACCAGCGGCGATTCCGGGCTGGCGTCGATCGGCACTTCGGCCTCGTCGTTGTCCATGTCCAACGCGAAAACCTCGCGATCCACCGGCGACGGCAGATACTTCACGATCGCATCGAGCAGCAATTGCACGCCCTTGTTCTTGTAGGCCGAACCCATCAGCACCGGCGCGATCTGACCCGAGATCGTGCCGCGTCGCAGAATCGAATGGATCAACTCCTCGGGAACGGGCTTCTCTTCGAGCATGATCGAGAGCAGCTCGTCGTCGTACAGGCTTAGCGCGTCGAGCATGCCGGTGCGTGCGCTCTTCGCCTCTTCGACGAAGGCCGCGGGAATCTCTTCCCAGCGTATCTTCTCGCCCTTCTCTCCGTCGAAGTACGCCGCCTTCATGCGGATCAGGTCGATGATCCCCTCGAGATCCGGACCCACCCCGATCGGCATCTGCAACTGCACCGTGGTCAGCTCCAGTTTTTCTTCCAATCCCTTGATGACGTTGATCGGATCGGCCCCGGTGCGGTCCAGCTTGTTGATGAAACAAATCCGCGGCACGTTGTAGCGCTTCATCTGGCGGTCGACCGTGATCGACTGCGACTGCACACCGGCGACGCCGCACAGCACGAGAATCGCGCCATCCAGCACGCGCAGCGAACGCTCGACCTCGACGGTGAAATCCACGTGGCCGGGCGTGTCGATGATGTTGATCTTGTTCTCGTTCCACTCGACCTGCGTGGCGGCGGACGTGATGGTGATGCCCCGCTCCTTCTCAAGCTCCATGTAGTCCATGGTGGCGCCGTCGCCCTCTTTGCCCTTGACCTCCTGGATCTTGTGAATGCGGCCTGCGTAGTACAGGATGCGCTCCGTCAGAGTGGTCTTACCGGAGTCGATGTGAGCGCTGATGCCCACATTCCGCAACATGCTCATGCCTGATGCTGTCATCGCGTTTCGCGCCTTATGAGGTTTCACGCCGGTCGAACTGCCGCGCTCGCCGGTATTGTTATTCATCTGCCTGGTCGAACCACCGTTCGCGCCTGTTCGCTGCGCTTCTTCGTCAGGTTGCACCGCCATCGTCGCACTTCTCCAAAGGAGTCTTCAACCGGCTGCTTCGGTCCTACGTCTTGAGTTTGAAGCACGGGACCGCTCTACGGAACCCAACAAGTACCGCCTCGCGAACTCGATGCGTTGCCGAGCGAACGGCTAACAACCAGCGGAGGGCTAAAGGCACGGCCTCATGGGGTAAACACAGCGTATAAAAAACCGCCTCAATTTATCGGCCTGCACCCCAAGCCGCTGGAAAACTCCGTTCCGCGAATCTCAAGTTGTAAGGGATTCCGCCTGGACCCGCTACGCTGATCGCGTAACCCAAGACATGACAATGCCTTACATCTCTCCCGCCGCGCAATTCACAGCAGCGAGACATGTATGGTAATTTTGCAATCGCACAAAGTCAAGGAAATTCTCATCCGAATATCGCTCATGCGACCTGTCGCCATGGCACCAGGGTACCACACCCGTTGCACGTTCAATGCCCGGCAACCCCTCACACCGGGGTAATCCTATGACGGGTCACGCACGGAACGACAGGATGACAAAACGCTCCATCAAGGCCTGGCAGTGCCGGATTCCCTATAAAAACAACGGCACGAGACGCACTCGCCGTCTCGTGCCGTACCTCGCTCGGAGGTGGAGGAGGAAGATTACGATGTCAAAAGCCGACGCATCTACTTCTGCTACGGAATCAGGAACGCATCGGTTCGATTGCTCGGTCGCTCGGTGCCGGTGTAGCGATCGACGCCGACCACGCGATAGATATCGTCGGCATCCAGCCCGACGCGCGGGTTGGACGACCAGATGACACTGATGTTCGCGCGCAGGACGTTCTGGCCCTTCAGCCACGGATGGCTCGTCGAGTTCTCCGGCGCGGTGCCTTCCACGAGCGCGCGATTGTCATCGACCAGTGGCGTCAGGTCAGACGCGATCGGCATCGACGGCGCCATCTCCAGGCGCGTCCATTGCTGCGGCAGAATCGGCGTGGAGTAACTGTTGTTCCGCACATTGGGAAAGTCGTTCCGCCCCGCCACCTGCTCGCGCGTCAGGGGGATCTCGCCCGGCCGCGCCTCACACACAAACTGATGCGGCTCGACGTAGCCCTGTTGCACAAGCGGAAACAATTGCTGGGAACTGCTGACGTGTCGAAACTCGGACGGTCCTTTTGCCGCGCCGGCCGCCCACGCCGCGTCGACCGGCAGTCCGGCCGCCAGCGGGAACTGGTTGGCGTTGGCTTCGGCATACTGCACGGCGCCGTACCCGATTTGGCGCAAGTTGTTGGCACAGATCGTGCGCTGCGTGGCGCGACGGGCCGATTGATACCCCGGGACGAAGATCCCGACAAAGATCAAAATCGCCGCGGCGAGTCCGATCAGATCGCGCGTCGAGAAGTTGCTGCCTCGATCCGTGTTCGCGCCGCCGTCGGTGGGGGCAAGCGCCTTGCCCGCCGTGAGGGGAATGGTCCGGTGCAAAGCGTCCACCCGCGCGAGAATGCGCGAGGACAATTCCGCCGGAGCATCAACGCGATCGGAATCGAGCGGCCGCAGCAGACGCCGTACGCGCTGTACGGCCTGCTCCAATTCGGCCCGATTGGCAAACGCGGATTCCACCGCGGCCCGTTCGGATTCATCAAGCAATCCGAGGGCGTACCCCAGCAGGTCCTGTTGCTGGTTGGGTTCGTCTTTCGATTGCTGCGTCATGACTGCTCACCGCCTTGATCGTGTCGGCGATCAACCTGCATAATGCTCACGCTCTCCCTCTCCATCGTCCCGGCGCGGCCGCCCGGCTTTACCGATCGGCACGCTCCATTCGCTTTCGATAAGCCGCGGCGAAGTGATTCACTGCCGCATGCAATCTGCTCTTCACCGTCCCCAGCGGGATCGCAAGGATTTCCGCGATCTCCTTGTACGCGAAGCGATCAAAATACCCCAGCAGCAGCACCTCCCGCAGGTGATCCGGCATGCCGTCGATGATCGCACGCACCTCCTGTCGCACTTCGGCCGACTCCACGGCATCGCCGGGCGACGTGGATTCGTCACCGAGATAGTCCAGAAAACTCGTCGCGTCCGTTTCGCCTGCCGTCGGACCGTCGAGCGAGATTTCCTTCCGTCGAGCGCGACTCCGCAAAAAGTCACGCGCCTTGTTCGCCGCGATCGTGAACAACCACGGCCGCAACCGACGCTGGGGATCAAATCCCCCGGCCGACTGGTACACCTGGACAAATGTCTCCTGCACCAGGTCCTCGGCGGTGGCCGGGTCTCGCACAAAGCGAGACACGAACTGGAACACCTGGGGCGAGAAACGCTCGACCAGCTCGGCGAATCGAGCCTCATCACCGGCGACGAACTGGGCCAGCAGCCGTTCATCCGTCCCGGCGTCTTCGACTTCCAGCGGTCGATTCACCACCCTGTGTTCCTATTGCGAAGTACGCCCCCTTGATCCGGAAGGTTCACTGGTTCCATCGACAAATGCAATTGCACGAGCAGTTTACGAGACTGGGTAATTTTCCCCTTGACTTACCCAGTTTTATAAGCTACAGTAATTATAAACAATTACAGCTCGAGACGGATCATGAACCGCAGCCGGGTATCTTTTACCCATGTATTACCCAGTAGCCTTGCCCAACCCTTGTGGAAGCGATTTTGATGGTATCTGACCAGACCCAATTTCGAAACCTCTCCCCGCGGACGATTTCGGCGCTGGTGGAAGCGTCAGCCGCCATGAATGCCTCGCTGCATCTTGGGGAGGTCCTTCAAGCCGTGGCACAAAAAGCCGCCGCCGTGCTTCGTTCGGAGGCATCAAGCGTCTTGATGCTGGATCGCCGGCGCAACAAGCTCAAGTTCATGGCGGCAGTCGGTGACCGGGCGTCGGCACTCATTGGAGAGGAGTTTGACGCGAATCTCGGCATTGCCGGACGGGTCGCGGCGACGGCGCGGCCACTGATTGTCGGTGACGTGCGAGAGAACAAGGATTTCTTCAAGGGGATCGACGCCAAGAGCAGCTTTCAGACGCGCGGATTGATCGCCGCGCCGTTGATCTGGAAGGGCGAGGTCATCGGGGTCGTGGAAGTCCTGAACAAGATCGGCGGCGGCAGCTACGACGACGACGACCTGACCTTGCTGCAAATCTTCGCGAACCTGGCGGCGGCCGGCGCGCACAACGCCGCCGAACATACGAATCTCGTCAAAGAGAACCGCGGTCTGAAGGAAACGCTGCGCATCGCCGCGCCGATCATCGGCAGCTCGGCATCGTTGCGGCAGGTCATGGACATGGTCAACCGCGTCGCCGGCAGCAACGCGACGGTGCTGCTGCTGGGCGAGACCGGCACGGGTAAGGAGATCACCGCGCGCCAGATTCACTCGGCCAGCCCGCGGGCCGACAAGCCTTTCATCGCCATCAACTGCGCTGCCCTTCCCGAGACGCTGCTGGAAAGCGAGCTGTTCGGCCACGAAAAGGGCGCGTTCACCGGCGCCCATACCGACAAGATGGGGCGGTTCGAGCTGGCCGACGGCGGCACGCTCTTTCTTGATGAAATCGGCGATATCAGCATGAGCACGCAGGTCAAGCTTCTGCGCGTGTTGCAGGAGAAGGAGTTTGTGCGCGTCGGCGGCACGAAGACGATCAGCACCGACGTGCGAATCATCGCGGCCACCAATCGCAACCTGCGCGAAGCGATCGAGAAAGAGACGTTCCGCGAAGACCTTTACTATCGGCTCAATGTTTTTCCGATCAATCTGCCTCCCCTGCGCCAGCGCCGGGAGGACATTCCCATCCTGGTGGATCACTTCATCGCGCTGGCGGCAACGCAATTGGGCTGTCGACGACCGAACGTCAGTGACGAGTCTATGGCACTCCTTGCGAGCTACCACTGGCCCGGAAACATCCGCGAGTTGCAGAACGTCGTCGAGCGCTCGGTCCTTCTGGCGGACGGCCAGACGCTGACGCCCGCGCACCTTCCGCGCGAGATCGTCGGCGAGGAGACGTTCGCCGAGAACACGAAGCAGGAATCGTCGCTCTGGGGATACGAGAAGGCCCTGATCGTCAAGGCGTTGCGCGAAAACAACTGGAACCAGTCCAAGGCCGCCCGCTCCCTGGGCATCAGCCGGGACAATCTTCGCTATCGCGTGAAGAAGTTCCAAATCGCCCGGCAGCCTTGAGACAACCGGCGTGCTCACATCGGTCTTCGGCCGCGCGCTTCGATCCCGTTCCAACCCGGTTTCACAACGACATCGACCAGCCCCGCATCCAAAAACCAGCGGCGTATCTGGCCGAGCGTCTTCGGGCGGTCGTAGGCGGGCGCCAGCATGTCAAAGGTGTCCAGCAGGGCGTGCTCGTAGAGCGCCTGGTCGTCCAGGTCATACACCCCGCGATAATCGGCGACGCCGAGCAGCCACGAGAAGCCGCGGATCGGGCGACCCGCCAGCTTGTGCATCAGGCCCGTGAGCGGATAGACCCATCCGACGTGCCAGCGGACAAACCGGTGGAGCACCTGGGGATACAGGAGGCGGGTGAACGGGCGCAAGTCGTATTTACCGAGGGAGAGCGACTTCCAATAGAGCCGGTAATGGTCGATGACGATTTCGCCGCCGGGCTTGAGGAAACGCACGAGGCACATGAAGGCGGCACGAGGGTCGGGGCAATGCTGGATCACGCCGATGCACAGCACCTTGTCAAACGAGCCGTGTTCGTAGGGAGGATGGTAGATATCGGCCTGCGCGAAACAGACATTTTCATATTTACCGTTGTTTCGCCGGTTGGCGTCCACTGCCGCGCTGTAGTCGAAGGTGCAGAGCGTCGCGCCGGTCTTTGCCAGCGGCTCGGTGAAGCGCCCCATTCCGGAACCGGCTTCCAGAATCCGCAGGCCGCGCATGTCCTGCGGCCAGTTCGTCTCTTGCTGCAACCGCTCCGCGCTCTTGCCGCCCCAGGACGATTGAGAATCCAGCTGCGTCGTCGAAAACGTCTGCCATTGGTAGCCGAAGCTCTCGGCGTATTTCTCACGCGGACAGAATCGGGGGATGCCCTTCACAATTTCAAACGCATCACCCGCGCCAATCAGCGCGCCCTCCACGATCTCGTCGCCCTCCACTCGATCTGCTCGCACGGCGAGCGGTTCCCCGTCCGAGGATGACGAAAATGGTTCCCATGCTCACGCTTCAACGGCTGCCTCCTGGTGATTCATATCCTTCGCAGGAATTACTTCTCGTCGAATTCGAATTCCAACGGCACCGCAACCGTTTATCATCAGCAGTCCGCACGTGCGGTGTTACATTCTGGTCGCGGCTTGCAGGTGCTCCGCCAGGAAACCCGACGGTTCGCCATCGCCGAGAAGGTGGATATCCAGCAATCTCAAAACGACCGCTTCCAAAGCCGCCATCCCGGTTCCATGCAGCGCCGAGACGGCCGCAACACTCGCGACTTGCCTTGCGTATTGCTCATGCAGCAGATAAAAGGCATCCCGTCGCTCAATCGCATCGGCGGGCTCGTCGCATTTGTTGACGACAAGCACCGCATTCGATACATCCCGTTGTGCACCGAGGATCGCACGAAGCGATTCGCTCATTCGCTGACTCGGCAGCGTCCCGTCGACGACGATCAAGATCAGGTCCGCCTCCCGTGCCTTCGCCGTGCCACGCAGAATGGCATCCGATTCAATCGCGCATGCGGTCTCGCGCACGCCGGCCGTGTCGACCAGTGTGACGGGCCAGCCGTCGATCATGGCCGTTTCTTCCACCCAGTCGCGCGTGGTGCCAGGAAGGTCGGACGTGATGACGCGATCGCGTCCGATCAATCGGTTCGCCAACGTGCTCTTGCCGGCGTTGGGCGGGCCGACGATGGCGATCCGGATGCCGCGCAACAGACGAATCGCCGCTCGGGTCCGTCGTTCATAGTCCTCCCGTTGCCCCGTCGACCATTGATCGCGCGCCGCGAGGAACGCCGGCAGAATTTCTCGCTGGGCCAACAACCACTCTGCCAGGCGCCGCGATTCGGTTCGCAGCAGCGCCGCGAAGCATGCGGCAACCAACGGATCGCTCGTTTCATCCCCCGTCTCGAACGTCTGCGCGTCGATGCGGCGCACACCGTGCCGTTCAAGGAGCATGAGGATTCGCTGCGCAATGCGAACGCCGCCGTGAACATGCAGCTCGACGTGTTCAGAGGTCCGCCCCGCCGCGCGCCGGCGAATGACCAGCACGTCGTCGAGCGTGACGGCTCCTTCGACAAGATGCCGAAGCACGGGACGATTCAATGAAAGCGCGCGACGCGCCGCCGGTTCAGCGCCGGCGCGGGCCGACGGCTTCGGTCGGGTCAGCGTGTTGACCATTCGCTCGGCATCCGGCCCGCGCAGCCCAATCACGGCAATCGCCCCGGGCGCCAGCGGCGTCAGCAGCGCTGCCTGCGTCCCTGTCGTCCCTTTCATGATTCATCCGTCAGCGGCGCAAAATGCCTGCGAAACGCCAGACCGATGCCTCGCAGACACAAATCCGGCACAACGTTGTCGATGAAATCGCACTGGCTGCGCACCAGTTCCGCCCCGCCGCCCGTTACGACCAACTGCGGCCATTCGTGCAACTCGGTGGCATAACGCTCGACGATTTCGCGCAGGGCCCCCACCACGCCATACAACACGCCGTTGCGAATCGCCTGCTCGGTGTTCGCGCCATAGACCGCGCCGGTCGCCTCGATCTTCACCAGCGGCAGACTCGCGGTCCCGTCATGCAGCGACTGCGCCTGAAGCGCCAACCCGGGCAGGATCGACCCGCCCATGAACACGCCCTCATCGTTCACGCAGTCAATCGTGATGGCCGTGCCGACGCTGGCCACCGCACACGCCCTCCCGATGACCTCGTACGCCGCCGCGGCCGCGCAGACGCGATCGATCCCGACGCGTTCGGGATTCTCAACGGCCAGCGACATCGGGCGATGAAGGTCCTCCCCCACGACAAAAGCCGGCGCGTCAATCTCGGCGGCAAGCCTGTTCCGAACAGCCGAAAGCACATCGGGCACGACGGATGCATACGCCACCGCGCGGATCGTGTCCTCGCCGAGCGCGTCGAACGATTCCTTTGCGTAGGCCGCGACGGCGTCGAGATCGGCATGACCGAACTTGGCCCATGTGCGAACGGAGCGACCGACGTACGTGGCAACGGTCACGTGCGAGTTGCCGATCTCGACGATCAGGAGATTTGCGTTTGTCAACAGTTCGGGAGACAGCGACATGTATCACTCGCAATCAGGCCGCCGACCGTTCGCCGCGAACCTCGCCGCCGGTTGTGCTTCATGCGAATGATAGGGGCAAACGCGCCCTGCGTCATCGCGAATCAAGCTTCGCCGTGGCGCAGATCGCCGTAAATCCGATTGATCAGGGCGGTCAGATCGTGAACGCACAGCGCCAAGCCATCGATGGCGTGATCGTGAGCCGCCTGTTCGACGAGCGCTGCCATTTCGCAGAGATCGCGCTGGCCACAGTGCGCGCCGGCCGCCTTCAGATGGTGCGCGACGGAGCGAATCCGCTCGAAGGAGCCGGATCGCAGGGCATCCAGCAGCGCCTCGGCCCGCGCGGGCAGCGTTCGCACGAAGGCCTCGGAGGTTGTCCAAAGTTCGGCGTCCTGGGTCAGCAGTGAAGACAAGACCATGTCGGCCGAATCATACGGCGGTTGATTGGCGGATTCCCCCATGGCGCCCTCCTCCGGTGATAGGAGTCCGGCCGGAACCGGTGGTGCGCGATCCGATCCGCCGCGCCGTTCACTCGGTTTGCTCGCCGGTGCGTACGGTCTCAACATCGAAATGCGGTTTGGTCCGCTTGAATTGGATTCAGCACCGTCCGCAAATCCCAGCGCGCGAAGCGATCCCGCGTCCCAGAATTCACCCGCGCCGATCCTGGCGCTGCATGAGGGCACTCTGATCGCGCGGCCTTACCTTGTCGGACTTCGCCTTCGCCGTTAACCTTCGTGAGGTCCGACCGAGCCACCACTCATGACCGCTCTGCTAGACGCCGCCGGGATCCGCCAGACGCTTGATCGCCTTGCCGGCGAGATCGCCGCCACGTTTCCGCACGACTGCCCGATCGCGATCATCGGCATCCGCCGCCGCGGCGACGAACTGGCCCGCCGGCTGTTGCAGATTCTCGCCGCGAAGGCCCCGCGCGCGATACAATACGGATGTCTTGATATTACCCTCTACCGCGATGATTTGGCCGAGGTCGGTCCCGCCGCCGTCGTGCGAACAACCGAGATCAACTTTGATGTCTCCGGCGCTTATCTCATCCTTGTCGACGACGTGATTTACACCGGCCGATCGATCCGGGCCGCGCTCGCAGCCATCATCGACCTGGGCCGTCCGCGTGCGATCAGGCTGGCGGTGCTCGTCGATCGCGGCGGGCGCGAGCTTCCGATTCAACCCGATTTTGTCGGCATCACCGCGCGGGATGATCGACGTCCGATCAACGTTCATCTGACGGAAACGGACGGACGCGACGAGGTGACCACAGCATGACGACGCCATCGCAAACCGCCGCGCAACGCCCCCCCGCCGCGCAGCCTCCCGCTCCGTCCGGGGGTTCGCCGCCCTCCTCCATCCCGTCGTCGCCGGCCAGTTGGTCGCACAAGAATCTCCTCGGCCTGGAAAACCTGACCGCCGGGGAGATTCTGCACCTGCTCGATACGGCCAAGGCGTTTGAAGAAGTCTCCACGCGCAGTGTGAAGAAAGTGCCCGCCCTGCGCGGCCGGGTCGTGGTCAATCTGTTTTTTGAGGATTCCACTCGAACGCGCATGAGTTTCTCGCTGGCAGCCCAGCGCCTGTCGGCGGACGTGATCGACTTCTCCGAGAAGACCAGCTCGTTGAACAAGGGCGAGAGCGTGCGCGACACGGTGCGCAACATCGAGGCGATGGGTGTGGACCTCATCGTCGTGCGACACGGAGCGGCCGGCGTACCGCACCTGATCGCGCGGAACGTGCAATGCAGCGTCATCAACGCCGGAGACGGGCGCCACGAGCACCCGACCCAGGGCCTGCTGGACATTTACACGATGCGACAGGTGAAGGGTCGCATCGCGGGGCTGAAGGTCGCCATCGTCGGCGACGTGGTGAATTCGCGCGTGGCCCGCTCGAACATCCACGGGCTGACGCGGCTGGGGGCGGAGGTGACGCTCGTCGGCCCGACGACGCTCGTGCCGCGCAGTTTCGAACGATTCGGCGTGCGCGTCTGCCACGATTTTGACAGCGTCATCGGCGAGTTCGACGTGATCAACATGCTGCGCATTCAACGCGAGCGCATCGCCTCCAACGTCTTCCCCAGCCTGGGGGAGTACTCGCGACTCTTCGGCCTGTCCAACGAGCGGATGAAACGCGCCAAGGCCGACGTGCTGGTCATGCACCCTGGCCCGGTCAATCGCGGCATCGAAATGTCGCCGGAAGTCGCCGACGGCGCTCGCAGCGCCATCCTGCGACAGGTCACGAACGGGCTGGCCGTGCGCATGGCCGCCATGTTTCTGTGCAAACAGGCGGGGGAATCACCGTGACCATCGCCCCGTGGAGCCGATCCGCATGACGAGCCGACTCATCATCCGCCGCGGTCGTGTCATCGACCCGACACAAGGCATCGACGAGGTCGCCGACGTGACGCTTGCCCACGGCAAGGTCGCCGCGATCGGCCACGCCACCGAGCAGCCCGGCGATCAGATCCTCGACGCGGCGGGAAAGATCGTCTGCCCCGGTCTCATCGACATGCACGTTCACCTGCGCGAGCCGGGCAACGAAGACGCCGAGACCATCGCCAGCGGCGCCGCGGCCGCCGTCGCCGGCGGTTTCACCTCCATCGTCTGCATGCCGAACACCAAACCGGCCCTCGACACCGAAGCGATGATTGAGTTTGTCTATCGCCAGGCCGACCGGGCGCGATCGTGCAACGTCTTCCCGATCGGCGCGATCACCAAGGGCCGCGAGGGCAAGGAACTCGCCGAGATCGGGCAGATGGTCCGCGCCGGCGCGGTCGCCTTCAGCGATGACGGCGCTGGCGTCGCCAGCGCCACCGTCATGCTCCGCGCCCTGCAATACGTCGGGATGTTCAACCGACCGATCATCCAGCATTGCGAGGACGCCGACTTGGCCGCGGGTGGCTGCATGAACGCCGGATTCACGGCGACGCGTCTGGGTCTGCCCGGCATCCCCGCGGCGGCCGAAGAACTGATGGTGCAGCGCGATCTGCTGCTGGCCGAGGCGACCGGGTGTGCCTATCACGTCGCGCACATCTCCACGGCCGGCGCGGTGCAGCTCGTGCGCGAAGCCAAGCGCCGCGGCGTCCGAGTCACGACCGAAGTCTGTCCCCATCATCTTCTCCTCACGGATGAATGCGTCGAATACTATGACACGAATTACAAGATGAACCCGCCGCTGCGTTCCCAATCCGACGTCGAGGCCTGCATCGCCGGCGTCGCCGACGGCACGATCGACTGCCTCGTCACCGATCACGCACCCCACGGGCGAGAGGGCAAGGAACTGGATTTCCAATCCGCGCCATTCGGAATCGTCGGTCTGGAAGTCGCGTTGCCTTTGTTTGCCAAAGCGCTCATCACGCCGGGACATCTGAACTGGAATCAAATGATTGCGCGCATGACCACCGCGCCCGCTCGCATCCTGGGCTTGCGCAAGGGGTCGCTCGCCCTGGGCAGCGATGCGGATGTGACCATCATCGATCCGGATCTACCCTGGACCGTTGATACAAGCCTGTTTCAATCCAAGAGCCGCAACTGCCCGTACGAAGGATGGTCGCTCGTGGGGCGCGCGACGCACACGATTGTCGGAGGAGAGGTGAAGTTCGCGCTTGAGTCAACGCCGCCGACGCTTGCTGCCTAACCCCAACTGTCACAACAGGTTATGTTGCTCCACGGCGGCCGGAGTGTTCGGGCTGGCCTTCGCAAAGGACCGGTTGTTTGTCTGTTTTGCCAACTACAACAGTGGACATGGGTGTACGAACAGCCGCGCTTCGAAACCCAAAGGGTCCGATACTTTTTTCTTTGCGTCGTCCCTCATTGCGCGGTACACTTACCGAAGAACTGCATGGAGTTTACGCATCGGCGGCGGTCGTTCGTGCCCCGCGGATGCCGAGTGTGGGGGCGGGAAAGAACACCTGCGACCGGCCCGAGTGCCGGGCGCGGCTTCTTAGGTGTTGCCCGCGGCGGTTTGTGACTGCATTCCGCCCGCTCGTTCCTGTTCGCCGAGTTGCCGATACGTCGGCCGCTTTCGGGAGACCCACATGTCTGCCAACCTTCCCACTCCAATTCCGCTCGGTTCGCCTCACCTTCGCACTCCGCCGACGCTCGACCGCTGGGGCCTGGGCACACGCAAGCGAAAACGACTGGACCAGCGCGACTACGAACGCCGTACCGCTGCCTGCGATCTGTGGCTGAGCGATGTGCGCGCGCGAAACGTTCTGCGATGCCGTGTTACTGACATTTCAGACGCCGGCCTCTACGCCAGCGCCCCCATCGGCTACGGCCTTGCCGTCGGCCAGCGCTACGAGCTGCGCATCGTTGTCAGCGACCGCGCAAATGCCGACAGCCCGCCGGTGCACAAGTCACTGGGCTACGCCACGATCATCCGCACCGAGATCAAGGCCACCGGCTCACAGCACGATCGCGTCGGCTTCGCCGTCCGGTTCGATGTGCCGCAATTGCTTCCCGTCTGACACGCCGTCGGACGCAGCAATCCCCCGCTCGGCTGCTTCAGGCGAGTTGAGTCGGTGCATTCCGCTCCGCGCGCTTTTCCCAAGGGGATAGGTCTCTGCATCGCCCCCTGCCATTGAATCGCGCGATCTTTCACGGACTTACCATGCACGCAACTTGTGGCAACCATTCTCGGTCCGCGCGCATCGGCTGCGTCTCGTAATCTGTTTTCAGATCTTCTTTCGTCGCGTTCATCCCATTTGAAACCCACTCAATCGACGTCACTCCGTCTCGCACTGCGTAGACTGGGTGAGCGCCGCGAACTCAACCGTTGTTAGACCTCGTGTGGGTGGAACAACCCGACCGGCCATCGCCCAAGAGGCCGCGTTCACGCTGTGGCGCACCGTTTCGGGGACCGTTGGAACGGCCGTGAATAGGCGTGTTTTGTTGCTCGCTGCTTCGCTCAAACGGAGCGCGCGACCCGGAGAGGCTGCGCGCTGTTGATATTAAGTCGGTGGTCTTTGTTAATCACAAGGAGAAACCCATGCGTCGCTGCCTCGCCGCGGCTCCCGCGTTAATCACCCTTGCCATCACAATGGGCGTTGTCGTCCCGACCGCGAAGGCGGATCTTCCGCCCGATCAAACGGTGACTTACCGACTGCACGTGATTCCGACCGATCGTGCCTCCGCCACGCATTCGGAAATTCGATTGGAACTTGCCGCCGTGGAGCAGTTCGGCTCCGAGATCGCATGGCAAGTGCGGTCGATCCGGATCACCCGATTCGATGCAGAAAGTGCATCCATATCGAAATGGCTGGATGAATACCCCGTGGTCCAAACAGCCAGCGGCTTGTGGCACATCCTGCATGCCGACCCGATGGCTCCGACGCTCGATGAATTTGCCGATCCGCCACTCATGCTGGGTATCGCAACCGGCGCCACTGCCTACACAGTCAATCTGGAATACCGAATTGAGGGCACCTCTCCCCCTCCCGGTTCCCCCCTCAATGTCTATGAGGTCACGTCGCTGCTCGACTACGCCCTCACGCCGGAAGGCGAACCCGAGCCGACTGACGAAGGAGAAGATGAGCCGGTTGAGACGACCGATGGAGAAGACGATCCCACTTAAGTGGGATCCGGTCTGCGCATTCCCCGAAGTCGCTTCTCCAGAAGGACCTGATGCGATTTCAAGTCTTCCAGAAGCCGCTTCGCTTCGGGCAGCCGGGATGCGGCCGTGCCGTCCTCGATGGCGAGCGACAGCCGATGGATCGCCGGGAGGACCATGGCTTCGGCGATGCGATGGTCCTCGGGGGTCTTATTGCGCAGGTGCCATTCGACCATGTGCGCTTCGGTCCTGCACAACTCCATCAGGTAATCCATGGATTGGGGGTACCGATCGTAAACCCGCTGAAGGATCCAACGGGCATCCTGAAGGGTTTCCATACCGGTCTTGCTGTCTCCGCTGCGACACTGCGCGACGCCTAGAAACTGCTTGGAGAAACCGACTTCGTACTCAAGCGGAAGGTTGTTGTCAGGATCCGCAAACCGAAGCAGGGATTGAAAAGCGGCGGCGGCCTCGTTGAAACGACTCACTGCCCGTTCCCAGTTCTGTGATTTCTCCGCGATGCGCCCTTCCAGGCGGAGGGAGTAAGCCAGGAGTCGCTGGTACTCCGTTTCCTCGGGTTTGTCCCGCACCAATTGCTGCGCCAGCGCAGTCGCCAGCTCGCAATGTCGGCGACCGGCATCCAGCGTCTTGGGATCGCGTATATACAGCTGTGCGAGTCCATGATGCGATGTATAAAGATAGCGATTGGCGGCAATGTTTCGCTCGGGGGCCTGTGCTGCCAGCTCGATGGCCTGTGAATACAACAAGATGGCATCGTCAATTCGGCCTTCATCGCGCTGGATGCCTGCGAGCCGCGCCAACGCGCCCATTTGCAGGCTTGCCTGGGCGGTCCGTGCGGCATGTTCGGCCTTTCGCCAAAGCACCGTGATGCCGATCAGGGAGCCGATCAGCAGCAGCGCGAAGGCGGAGGAAATCGCCACATGCCAGCGATAGGCCCGCAGCGTCTTGCGAAGCAGGTACCACCGATGACCCGATCGGGCCTCGACCACCTCACCCGCGAGGTAACGCGCCAGGTCGTTCGCGAAATCATCCGCGGTCTGGTATCGGCGTTCCCGCTCCTTCGCCAGCGCCTTGAGGACGACGAGCGACAGATCCGCGGAAATCGGCCCGACCGCGCAGGATTCGCTCTCCGGTTCGCAGCGGCGCTCGAGGGTGCCGGGGGTCGCTTCAACGATGTTTCTGCACACTTCGCCCGGTGAACCGTTTACCGGATAGGGCATTTCGCCTGTCAAGAGCAGGTACAGGATGACACCCAGTGCATAAACATCGGACCGCATGTCCGCGAGGGCATTCTTGTCCCTTACCTGATCAGGGCACAGAAAGGGCAGCGTGCCGATGACCTGGCCGGCGACGGAAAGCGATTGCAATTCGTCGTCGTCAAAGCATTTTGCAAAGCCAAAATCGAGCAGATGTGGGTTCGCGTCGAGGTCGACCAGAATGTTCCCCGGCTTGAGATCGCGGTGAATCACGCCGCATTGATGGACGCTCGCCACCGCCCGGCAGACGCGCACGAATAACGCAACGCACTCGTTCACCGTGGGCCGATTCAGAAGCACGTAGTCATCGATCAACAGCCCGTCGATGTATTCCATCGCGAAGAACGGACGACCCAGGACCACGCCGCTGTCATAAACAGCCACGACATGGTTGTGTCGCAATCTCGCGACCAGCTCGATTTCGCGGGCAAAACGACCAAGATGCCGCGCGGTCACTTCACGACCGGAATGAAGGACTTTCAGCGCCACGATTCGGCCGGTTGAGTGCTGAAGTGCACGGTAAACGATTCCCTGCCCTCCCCGGGCCAGCTCCTCGTATACCTGATAACCCGTCAACGCCTCATTAAGACGTGCAATCTCTTCGGCAGCCTCCTCAAGCCCGCCGGACTGAACCGCCGCCAGATCAATCATCCGCGCGGGTCCGGATCGATCCGTTACCGTCGGATCGCCTCTCGATGAATTGGGAAGCGAACTCATCGCGTCATCGCTGGCACGTGCTCCAGCCAATGCGTCATTGAGCAGCTTCGCGGGATCACTCGATGCCCGGCGCCGGTCGGTTTTGAAAGGTCGTGGCGATGGTTGCATCGGAGAACTCTTCTAACACCGCCGGCAAACGGCTATCGACGAAACTACCCGATTTCATGCGTCGCGTTCGGTATGCAAGCCGAGGCCTGCGAAGAATCGGTGCGCTGCCAGGTGCCGCTCAAAAAACTCGCAGGCGGACCGAGAATGCGCTGCAATTGCCGCAGACCGTTGAAAATCAGGCTGTTGACCGCTGGTTTGGTGCGGCTCATCAGGGTTGCAATCTCGTCGTGCGACTTGCCCTCGAGGTAGCGATAAACGACCGCCTGGCGTCGCGCTTCGGGCATTTCTGACAGTGCCAGATGGATGGCCTCCGCCATTTCCTGGATGGCGACCTCTTTGCTCGGCGAGTTTCCGCTCGATACAACGCGCGCAAGCAAGCCGGCAAACGAACGTGAATAACGATTCTGTTGACCGATGACGTTCACACGCCCCCCCCGCTTGAGGCGCATCTCCGCCTTGATCGTGTTCAGCAGGCGACTTTGCGTAATGGACGTCAGCCAGCGATCCAGTGCATCGGGGCGGTCTCGCCGAAAACTCTGGCGGTGCTTGAATGCCGCGAACCAGACTTCCTGAAGGATGTCGTCTTCACTGACCCGCCCGCGGAATCGCGGAGGAAGCCTGGTGCGGATGAACTCGCGCAGGCCGGGCCCGCGTACAGACATGGCCTCTCTTAATTGTTCAACGCTTAATTCCGGACTGGTACGGCCTTGGACCATGTTGCGTATTCTACCATTTCGACCCCATTTGTAAAGGTTCCGTGTCGATCGACGACGCTTTCAGCGTGAGTCGGCGCGGCACGCTTGCCGCCGGAGAGGCACGGGCATGGCATGGCTGACCGAGCGGAATTCACCGAGAAAACGCACGACCGGCCGCAGAGCAACGGCCACCCCGCGACGGCTCGCGCCACCCACGTTGGGGACCGGACTAAGCGAACGGACCAGGCCAAATCCCACGTAGATCACTGGGATGAATACACGGCAAGCCGTCAAACCTCAAATCCGCCACGGTTCGGAGGAGCTTTATCGGAATCGTACTGCCTTGGAGCGCCTCACCGCCGCGACGATTTGGCTCATTCCGTCAGCACCGTCTCCTTCACGACTTCTTCAATCGTCGTGATGCCATCGTAAATGGCCAGCAGGCCGCTTTCGCGCAGGGTGCGCATGCCGTTGCGCTGGGCGGCTTCGC
The DNA here is from genome assembly GCA_015200345.1 of Planctomycetia bacterium. Classification (NCBI taxonomy): domain Bacteria; kingdom Pseudomonadati; phylum Planctomycetota; class Planctomycetia; species Planctomycetia bacterium. The sequence continues at coordinate 631,957 of CP054187.1, forward strand.
GGAGGATGCCGGTGGAGGCATTGTTCATGACCAGATCGCGAATCTCTTCGTTGAAGACCATTGTCTCAAAAATACCAACGCGACCGCGATAGCCGGTTCCGTTGCAGTAGTCGCAGCCGGCGCCGAAATAGAACGTGCGGCCTTCGACGTCCTCGGGGCGAAGCTGCAATTCCATAAGTTGTTCGGGCGTCGGCGTGTAGGGCTGTTTGCAGTTTTTGCAGATGCGGCGCGCGAGGCGCTGCGCCACGACGGCCTCAAACGTCGCGGTGATGAGAAACGGCTCCACGCCGAGATCGAGCAGGCGGGCAACGGCCGACGGTGCATCGTTGGTGTGCAGGGTCGAGAAGACGAGGTGTCCCGTCAGCGAAGATTGGATGGCAATTTGCGCCGTCTCGAGATCGCGGATTTCACCGACGAGGATCACGTCCGGATCCTGTCGCAGGAAGCTCCGCAGGGCACGGGCGAACGTCATGCCCGTGTCGACGTTCACCTGGCACTGAATGATGCCGTCGATGTCGTATTCGACCGGATCCTCGGCCGTGAGGATCTTGGTATCGGGCGTGTTCAGGTGATTCAGGCAGGCGTAGAGAGTCGTCGTCTTGCCGGAACCGGTCGGTCCGGTGTTGATGATGATACCGTGCGGCCGGTTGATGAGCTGTTTGAGGATGTTCAGGTCGTCCTCGCGCAGGCCGATGCGGTCGAGGTCGAGTTGCACATTGCTGCGGTCAAGAATACGCAACACGACCGATTCGCCGAACATGGTGGGCAGAACGGCGACGCGGAGGTCAACCGGGTTGCCGGCGACGGTCAGGCTGATGCGACCATCCTGCGGCAGGCGGCGCTCGGCGATATCAAGATTGGCCATGACCTTGATTCGGCTGGCGATGGCCATGGCGAGAAATCGCTGCGGGGGCACCATTTCGTACAACACGCCGTCGATTCGATATCGAAGTTTGTATTCATTCTCGAACGGCTCAAAGTGGATGTCGCTGGAGTGATCCTGAATCGCCCGCAGAAGCACGAGGTTCAGCAGTTGCTTGACCGGGTTGGCGTTGACCAGCTCCTTCAGCTCTTCGAGATCGATGGACTCGCCGCGGCCCTGAAACTTGGATAACTCCGCGTCGCCGCCGATCTCGGTGAGCAGATCGTTGATCGACTGGGCCGAACCTTCGGGGTAGTAGCGGTTCAACGCCGTGGTGATCTGATCCTCGGAGGCGATCATCGGTCGGATGTTGTACCCCAGAAGCTTCTGGAGATCGTCCGTCGCCTGGAAGTTGTCGGGCGAGGCGATGGCCACGCTCAAGGTGTTCGACGCCGAATCGTATGCCACGGGGATGATGCGATACGTGTTGGCCATCTGGTTCGGGACAAGCTTGATCACGTCGGCCTGTACGTCCATCGCATCGAGGTTGATCGGCTCCATGCCGATCTGCGCGGCAAGGGCCAGCTTGAGATCGGCCTCGGTGATGTATCCCAGGTCGATGAGAATCTGGCCGAGCGGGCCGCGCTTGGTTTTCTGCACGCCGAGCGCCTCGTGCACCTGGGTGCGGTTGACCTTCCCCATCTTGATGAGGATGCGGCCCAGGAGGCGGCCTTTGTATTCGCGCGTCGATGGAGCAGGTGCGGCAGCGGACATATCACCATTCCGTCATCGCCGGATGGACCGCATCGCGCGGCCGCCGGCGGAACCCTTTCAGAAAAACCGTTTGCTATTCCTTGCCCTTTTCACCCTCGGCAGCGGCCTCATCCTTGATTGTAATCAACGAGTCTCCGGCCTCGTGCAACTTGCCGGCCTTCTCCAGCTTCTCCTGAAGCTCTGACGCGTGCCGAGCCTTGTCGAGCATTTCGTCGGCCTCGATCAGGCCGCGCTCGTAGAGCGACCAGAGGTGCTCATCGAGCAACTGCATTCCGTACTTCTTGCCGGTTTGAATGGCCGAGTCGATACGAAAGGTCTTGTTCTCGCGGATCAGGTTGGCGATGGCCGGCGTGACCACCATGAATTCATACGCCGCGACCATGCCCGACGGCTTCCTCGGCATGAGGGCCTGGCTAAGCACGGCGATGAGCGAAGTCGATAGCTGCACTCGGATCTGATCCTGCTGCTCATGCGGGAAAGCATCGATGATACGATTCACCGTTCCCTGGCAGCCCGTGGTATGCAGCGTGGAAAAGACCAAGTGGCCGGTTTCGGCGGCGAGGATGGCGTTGGAGATTGTTTCCAGATCGCGCATTTCACCGACGAGGATGACGTCCGGGTCCTGTCGCAGCACGCGGCGGAGCGCCTCGGCGAAGCTTGGCACGTCGTTCCCGACTTCGCGCTGGTTGATCAGGCTCTTCTTGTGCTGGTGGTAATACTCGATCGGGTCTTCAACCGTCACGATGTGGCGGTCCATTTCGTTGTTGATGTAATTCAACATGGACGCCAGCGTGGTCGTCTTGCCCGAACCCGTCGGACCGGTGACCAGAAACAGCCCGCGCGGCCGACGGCAGAGAGCGCGGCAGATGGGCGGCAGGCCGATTTCCTCAAACGACAGAAACCGGCTGGGGATCAGCCGCAGAACGATGGAGATGTTGCCTTTTTGCCGAAAGACCGCAACGCGGAAGCGGCCCGCATCGCCGAAGGCAAAGCCGAAGTCCGTCCCGCCCTCTTCCTGCAATTCCTGTTGATTGCGGTCGGGCGTGATGGACTTCATCAGGGCGACGCAGTCCTCCGGCTCCAGCACTTTCGTCTCAAGCTGGCGCAGGCGGCCGTGCAGACGGATCACCGGCGGTCGCCCGACGGAAATGTGAATGTCCGACCCGCCCTTTTTGATGCAGGTCTCCAACAAACGGTCAATGTGAATCGTTGCCATGGATGCCTACCGGGTCCGTCACCCGCGTTGATGCCTGTTTGCTAACTCAACCCTGTCAGACGCCACCGACTTCGTCCTGTGCGATGCGCAGAATTTCCTCGATGGAGGTCGCGCCGGCGAGAATCTTCCGCTGGCCGTCTTCCAGCAGCGTGCGCATGCCCGTGGCCTTGGCCGCGCGGCGTACCTGTGTGACCGAGGCCCGATTGAACGCCAGCTCACGCAGCTCGCTGTTCATGATGAGCATTTCAAAGATGCCGCGCCGGCCGCGGTAACCCGTGTTGTTGCATGCCGAGCAGCCGCCGGGACGATAGATCGTCTTGCCTTCAAGCTGCTCGGGCTTGAAGCCGCAGAGTTTGAGCTGAATGGGGTCCGGATTCGTATCGGGCTGGCGGCACTCTTTGCACAGAATGCGAACCAGGCGCTGGGCCATGATCGCCTGCACGCTGCTTGCGATCAGGAAGGGCTTGATGCCCATGTCGATCAGACGCGTCAGAGCGCTGGGCGCGTCGTTGGTGTGCAGCGTTGAGAACACGAGGTGTCCGGTCAGGGCCGCCTGCACGGCGATCTCACCGACCGACAGATCGCGGATTTCTCCGACCAGGATGATGTTCGGCGCCTGGCGCAGCATGGAGCGCAGAATCTTGTCGAAACCCAGCCCGATGTCCTCGCGCACCTGGCACTGGTTCATGCCGGGGAACACATACTCGACCGGATCCTCGGCGGTGATGATTTTCTTGTCGGGCCGGTTCAATTCCTGCAACGCGGCGTACAGCGTGGTCGTCTTGCCCGAACCCGTCGGACCGGTGACCAGGAACATGCCGTTGGGCCGGGAGATGATCTTCGTGAAACGCTCGTAGTCGTCGGCCTCAAAACCCAATTGCTGCACACCGACCGCGGCGGAATCGGGCCGCAGGATACGAAGCACGATCGACTCGCCGTGGACCGCCGGGCAGCAGCTCACGCGAAAGTCGATGTCCTTTCCGCCGATGCGCATCTTGATGCGTCCGTCCTGCGGCACGCGCTTCTCGGCAATATCGACACCGGCCATGATCTTCAAGCGGGTCGTCACGGCGTTTTGCAGGCGCTTCGGCACGTTCTCGCGCTCAAGACATACCCCGTCGATACGATAGCGCACGCGCACGCGATCACTCATCGGCTCGACGTGAATATCGCTCGCCCGGGTGCGCACCGCCTCGCTGATCATCATGTTGATGAGCTTGATGATCGGTGCGTCCGGGTCTTCCTCGGTCGCCGTCGACTTCTTGACGCCGCGCGCGTCCTGATCGAGCGAGGCATCGACCGAGGCGTCCATGCTGCGCGACAACTCATCCAGCGAACGCTCCGCGCCGGAGAGGTACTTTTCGATGTACGCCTTGATACGCGATTTGGGCGAGATGACCGGGATCACTTCGCTCACGCCCAGCCGAAACCGAAGCATGTCCAACGTGTCAAGATCGAGCGGATCGTGAATGATCACCTTCATGTGACCGTTCTCGCTCGCCAACGGCAGGATCAGGTTGTGCTTGCAGATCTTGTCCGGCACCAGGGCCAGCACTTCGGGCGGGATCAGTCCCTTGGTGATTTCGACGTACTCCAGGCCATGCTGGGTCGCGAGGGCTTTGTAAACGTCATCCTCGGAGGCGATTTCCAATTCGATCATCGCCTCGCCGATGCGCTTCTGGTTGTTGCTCGCGTACAGGGCGGCACGATCGGCGTCGTCGCGCGACACCAACCCCTGTTCCTGGAGAATCTCACCGAGCTTCTTGCGCTTCTTGGCCATGCGATTGTTTGCGCCGCATGCGGTCTGATTCGTCTTCCCTGACGCGGGGCAGCGTCCGCCCGCCGCGCTCATCCACCCATGAGCAACCTGCTTACGCCGCTCATTGTTGCGTCCGCTGGTTCCATGCTACCGGACAACGGACTGCCTCGCACCCCGGCCGCCCCGTGTCCCACTGGAAGGTCTTCGCCGCAGCCTCATTCGATTGTACGTTACCTCTTCCGTCGGATCAACCGCTTACACCGCTTGGCCGCCGCGCTTGCTGTCAGTCGCGGCGTGCCGACGCGGTCAGGCGGAAGTCGTCCCGTCGTCCGCGTTTCAGGAGCCGATGTCCCAGCGCCGCAATCATCGCCGCGTTGTCGGTGCAGTACGCCGGCGGCGTCACATGGAGCGTCACGCCGCGCTCCCGGCATCGCTGCTCCAGCCGGACACGAAGCATCGAATTCGCCGCCACGCCGCCGCCCACGAGCAGCGTACGCAGGCCAGTCCGCTCCAGGGCCTGCATCGAACGATCCACGAGCACGTCCACCGCCGCCGCCGAGAACGCCGCGCAAACGTCATTCACGTCCTGTTCGCTAATCCGCTCCAGCCCACCGAAGGTGCGGCCCGGGCCGTGGACGTGATACAAGACCGCCGTCTTCAAACCGCTGAACGAGAAATCCAGCCCGTCTCCCGGCATGGACCGCGGAAACCGCACGCGCTCCGGATCACCCAGCCGCGCTCGCCGATCCACCACCGGCCCGCCGGGATACCCCAGCTTGAGGATGCTCGCCACCTTGTCGAACGCCTCGCCCGCCGCATCATCCACCGTCGCGCCCAGCAGCGTGATGCGTTCCACGTCCTCCACCCGAAACAACGACGTATGTCCGCCCGATACGACCAACGAGACCGCCGGCCACGGATCGTGATCCGGCAAGATCGCCGCGCTGGTCGCATGCGCTTCGAGGTGGTCCACCCCGATGAGCGGCTTGCCCCAGGCCCACGCCAGCGCCTTGGCCGCCGTCACGCCGATCAACAGGCAGCCGATCAGCCCCGGTCGCGCCGTCACCGCGATGCCGTCGAGATCGGCCGGCGTCACGCCCGCCGCCGCAAGGGCTTCGCGAATCAAGGCGTCGAGTTGTTCAAGGTGGGCGCGCGACGCCAGCTCCGGCACGACGCCGCCATACTTGGCGTGGAGATCGTATTGCGTGGCGATCAGGTTTGATCGAACCTCGCGCCCGTCCGCCACGACGGCGGCGGCCGTTTCATCGCACGATGTTTCAATCCCCAGAATCATGCCCATCTCGGCGCGGCGCCCTCAATTGCGTCAGTTCGCTCCGGGCTGCGTCGTCGCGGGGCTTTCAGCCGGCACGCCGGAGGCCAGTCGCTCCAGCAACAATTCGTAACCCTTCTTCAATTGGAGGTCGGCTTCGAGCAGCCGCTTGCTCGCGGCAGCCGCGTCAACGGTTTCGGAGGTTGGCTGGGTCGCGGGCTGCGAGGCGGGCGGCACCAGTTCGCGCGTGACTTCGCGCCAGGCATCGACGCACTTCTTCCGCTGGCGATCCGACAGCACGACTTCCACGGTCGGCATCACGCCCCAGGCATCCTTCGAACCGGAGCGAAACGTGCGATCGATGCACTGCCCGCTCGGGAGAAAATAGTACGATGTCGTCAACTTGATCGCGCCGCAGTTGTTGTCCAGCTCCACGACCTCCTGCACGCTGCCCTTGCCGTAACTGCGCTCGCCGACCACGAGCGCTCGCCGATGATCACGCAGCGCCCCCGCCACGATCTCGGCCGCGCTCGCCGTCGAACCATTGATCAACACCACCATCGGAAAGGCCGGGTACGTCCCGTCGCGCATCGCGAACCACTGCTTGTCGTCCACGCGGCGGCCGCCGGTGCGCACGATCAGCCCCGCGTCCAGGAATCGGTCCGCCGTCTCGCGCGCGCTGTCCAGCAAGCCGCCCGTGTTATCACGCAAATCGAGAATCAGCCCACGCAACCCCTGCTGAAGCAGGCCCGCCATCACGCTGTCCAGCCGCTCGTCGACATCCTGCGTGAACTTGGTCAACCGAACATACGCTACGCGCTCAACCGGATCCAGTACGTAATTCCACCCCCCCGCACCCTGTCGGAGCCATCCGCGGATCGAATCCACATGAATCTCGGTGCGGCGAACCTTCATCACATGCGGCGGCTTCGCCACCGAGTCCGTCGGGCGAACGATTGTCAACTCCGCCTCCGTATCGGGCGGTCCGTTGAGCAGGTTGTTCACCGCATCCACCAGCGTCAACGCGTTGGCGGCATGGCCGTCGATGTGCGTGATGATGTCGCCCGGCAGAATGCCCGCCTGGGCCGCGGGCGAATTCGGGTCCCGGCTCAACACTTCCAGGCCCGCCGGCGTCAACCAGACATCGACGCCGATGCCGCCGAACACGCCGTCGGTCCGGCTGCGAAAGCGCTCGTATTCGGATTGGCTCAAGTAGATGGCGTGGGAATCATGAAGCTGCGCGACCATCGCGCGGAGGCCCGCATCGACCGCGGCGCGCACCAGTTCGTCGTCATCCGTCACGTTGACGTGGCGCTTGTGAATCTGCGCCCGCGCGTCGGCCAGCGGGCCGAACGCGCGATAGATCACGTCACGCTCGGCGATCTTCTGGGGAAGCTGCCACATCAGCAGCGTGATGACCGCAATCACCAGAATCCACGCGACATTTCGTTTGGGCATAGGTGTTCACGCCGGGCGGGCCTGCATCAAACCCGGCCAGTCATTCACGCAACGCACGCCGACCCGATTGGAACCGCCACGCCATTGTTCCACTGGTCAGACGGATCGTCAAGAAACAGGGTTCACGCGGGCACACCGAGGCGGCGTGTCCGCCACATGCGGCCCAGGTTGCCCGTGAGCAACCACGCCGGCATAATGGAAGCGTCTATGGGCGGCCCGCCGCTCGGGAGGATGGAGCCATGAGCGCAGCGTTCGGTGCCAATTGCGACGATTTTCATATCGCTTCGCGATTATTCCTCAAACTCGATCTGGCCCTGGAGCGCGAAACCGTGCTCCATTTTTTTGACAGCGTCAAGCGCGAGTTCCCCACGCTGCGCAAATTGCGCCGCCGGGAGGACGGCACCTTGCTGCTCGAAGAAGACGAATCCGTCGACGGCGCGCGACGCTGGCTGCGGCTCGACGAGTCCGCGCTGCGCCTGGGGCAGTTTAATCCCAACACGACCCACGACGCCGAGCACTTCGGGCAAGTCGTCCTGAAAATGGCCCCGTATCATCTGACCCTCGGCGAACTTGACTACGATCATCTCGAGGTCGTCTACGGCTTCGATCTGGAATTTCGCGGCAATCATGATCAGTTGATCGCCGACACCTTCTTCTCCGAAGGACCGCTCGCAGGTCTCGTCACCCAGGACGCCGCGGCGCAGGTGATCGACGCCCAGCCCTTTCTCGGCATCGCCATCAGCGAGAATTGCGATACGCAAGTCTACTTGGAAATCAAAAGTCGTACCTCGACCTACGAGGTGCGCACGCAGCAGTTCGAGCAGCAGCCACTGGGCGTCTTCCTCACCGTGCGAAAATACTGGGGGTTCACCGAGGGCGAATCGCTGCTTGACGTTCATCGACAGCTGACCCTGCGCGCCGAGGAATGGGTCAGCGAGAAAATCGTGCCGCTCGTGGTCAACCCCCTGGCCCAGGCCATTGCTTCGCAACCCTAGCCGTTTCCGGGTGACGATGGCGGACGCTCCTTCCCGTCGAACGTGCCTGATCTACGCTGCGATCGTCGCGATGGCTGCGATGCTGCTCGCGCGATCCTCCGCCGTCCGACTCGAAACCCTCTGGGATGAACAGGTCGATCACGACATCGCCGTCGCCTTGCGCGACGAACCGCTCCGCGGCGAATCCCCCGCGCTCGACGCCTCACAGACCCGCCTCCCGATGTACCTCTGCGCCGCGGCCATGAAGCTCACCGGCCGCTCGGATTTACAACTCTGTCGCGATGTCAGCCTCGTCCTCGGCGGCCTCACCATCGTCCTCTCGGCCGCGCTGGCGCATCTGCTCTTCGGCGGCTGGACCGCCCTGCTCGCGGCGACGTTGCTCGCAGCCTCGCCCTACTTTCTCTCCTTTTCGCGGATCGCCATGACCGAGGGAGACATCGCCTTTTCCTGCGCGGTGGTCGCCGCGCTGCTCGCCTACCTACACGACCTTCGCCATCCGACACCATCACGCTGGCTCCTCGCCGGTGTCCTGCTTGGACTTGCAATTGGCGCGAAGCTTTTCGCGATCTTTCTCGTCCCCGTCTTCGTCGTCCTGGCGACTTCCACCCGCGCACCCCGGCAATCATCGCCAAACCCCGGCGATTCCGCCTCGCCACGCACAATGGATCCCTGGCTGGCTGGATCCCTCGCGGCCGGCCTCGCCGCCTCGCTCTGTGCAGCCTTTCTCGCCGTGGGTTCGCGCGATCGAGCGGTCGCCGCCTGGAGCGTCGCCGCCGCCGCATGGCTGCTCGTTGCTGCAAATGCCTTATTTCGACGTCCGATGCTGCCGACGGCTCCGCTTGTCCGCCTCGTTGCGGCGATCATGCTTGCCGGGCTGACCTTTGGTGCGGTCATGCCCGTCCACCTGACCTCGCACGAAATCCTCCGTGAAATCGCCCGCAGAACACTTCGATGGGACAACACCGTCCCGCTGGCGCTCTGGAGCGATCACCTGCGACTTTACACCGGTATTGTCCTCATCAAGCTCTCCATCCCCTTCGGGCTGCTGACGGCGATCGCCCTGCCCTACGCAGCCTTTGTCGAGCGTTCCGACGGCCGCTGGCGCCCCTGCATCATCGCCATCATTTTCTACATCGTCTTGATCTGCTTCCTACCGCTGCGGCAGACGTTCTACCTCATGGGCGTATACCCGATGATGGTCGTTCTCACGGCCGCCTTCGCCGTCGAGCTGGTCCGCCGACTTAGGCAGCGCAGCACGACGGCATCGGCCCTTGCGGTGACCCTGTTCGGCGTGTGCCTCGTTCATCTTGGCTTCCGCGTCGCGACGGCTTATCCATACTTTCATCTGTATGGCTACGACCGCGTCGGAGATCGTTGGATGGGCCGCGAGGCACGCGGCTATCGCAATCTCATCCAGACGCCCAGCGACGGCGTGGAAGAACTGCTTCAATGGTGCGCCACGAATAACGCCGTTCGACCCACCGACCGCGTCGTAAGCTTCCTCTGGGAAGATCGCATCGTGCGAAAAACTCTCGAATCGCTGCCCCGATCAATTCAACTCACGCCCCGCGGGCTGACCGAAGAATCCGACAAGCTGCCCCCGCAACCCGATGTCCAGCACGCCGATTGGATCCTCCTGCACATTAACAATCGGCTGGGCTACGGCGATCGTCCACCTGACTGGCCCCCCGCCGCGCTGCTCGAAGCTCAATTCACGGTTGCCCATGCGGTTCGGCGCGGGCCGATCGAAGTGGCCTGGGTGTACGGTCGCCGGGATAAGCTTGAAAACACCCAAAAACCTTAGATGCGCACTGCGTAATTTCTAACAGACCCTTGATGGCCCTCTACGGTGCTGCGTGCAAAGGCTCGGAGCGGATCTCGGCCGGCTGCCCCCATTTCGGCTGATTCGGGCCGGTGCAGCCATGCACCGAAGCTCCCCCTTCGACGTGGCGGGCAGGCATATTTTCGGCCTTGCCGCGTAGACATGGACCTGCGATTCGTGGTATCCTTAACAATGCAAACCTCGTGGATCCCGCTGGAGGTGGGTGTTCCATTTAACCCGGGTAGCACGCGGACACATGGTCGTGCCCGCGAACATGGAGAGCGGCCCTTCAGCGCCGCCTGAGGGAGTGTCATTATGCAGTCATGTTGTAAACAGATGTGGGGTGGGCTGGTCGCCGTTGCGATCACGGTTTTGATTCTGACGCCTGACGATGTCTTCGCCCAGGGCTGCCCCGGATCGGGCCAGCAGTCCAACGGTCCGGATGTCATCGTCGGCACGCTCGGCCAGATTCAGAGCGGCCAGGAAATTACCAATTACACCGCCGACGGAACATACGATGCGCTGTCCGTCGGAACGACCTCCTGCAACCTGGGTAACGCACAGCTACGCTGGGATGCATCGCCCGCATTAACCCACCCCGTCATCGGGCAGAACCTGTTTCGTCTGAAAGCATTCAACGGCGCCTATCGCTTCGAGCAGATCGGCCAGAGCTGGCTCAAGCACGGTTTCGCTGCGCTTCAGCAAACCGCCTGCTGCTCGAACTGCCAACCATCCGGCACCAGCTCGCGGCTCGGGATCGGCTGCTCCGATCCGTACACCGCCAGCCGAAACGGCGGACAGAGCAGTGCCGGCCCCAAGTGGGCGGTCAACGCCACCACCGGCGCCCACACGCATCCGTCCAACGCGCCGGGTTTCTCCGGAAATGTGGCTCGACGACTGCGCGTCCGGCTTTCTGATCTCGAGGTCGCGACCGATCAGCTCGGACCGGTTCGCTTTTATGTTGAAGGGCAGTATGTCTCTCCGGATGATGCCGAGGCCGGCAACAAGAACAACAACGCCTCCTATCGCCAAGTCTCATACAACGGTAGTACGTTCGGTTATTTCGGATCAAACCCCAACACCGAAACCCAGCGCCAGCAGCCGGCCATCATGGCCTGGAAAGCGTTTGATCCCACCGTCACGATCACGAACGTGACGACGCCCGAAGACGCCAACGCCGACCCGGATCTGACCGTCGCGCGCGTCATCATCGGCGCACAGGCCACCGATCTGGGCGGCGGCATCTGGCACTACGAGTACGCGGTACACAACCTCAACTCCGATCGCTCGGTTTACTCGTTCAGCATCCCCGTCGATCCGGGCACGACCGTCACCAACATCGGCTTCCACGATGTCGAGTACAACGACGGCGACGGCGAAAGCTGGGTCAACCGCGACGGAACCGACTGGACTGGCGTCTTTTCCGGCGGATCGGTGACGTGGGCCTGTGCGCACACCTACGCCCAGAACCCCAACGCCAACGCCCTCCGCTGGGGCACGCTCTACAACTTCCGGTTCGACGCCAACGTCGCTCCGACTTCCGGCAACGCCACGCTGGTTCAGTTCAAGCCCGGTGCCCAGACGCTTCAGGCGTCCACCGTCGTGCCCAGCGTGCCGAGCTGTGCCTGCCCCGGTGACGTCAACGGCGATAGCAAGGTTGACGGCGGTGACATCGCCGATTTCACGCAAATGTACATCGGCGCGATGGGGGTCGGCTCCTGTGCGCAAACGGCCCCGCCAATCAGCGGCGCGCTGAACAGCGACGACGTTGATGAATTCGTCAATCTGCTGCTGGCCGGCAACGGCTGCTAAGGCAGATTCGCTTGCCGTGCTGAATCGGCGGCCCAGGGCCGGACGGATTCCGCGGCGGATCAACCCTGTGACGTTCAACCCAGGCCCGTGGTCTTCATCGACCGCGGGCCTTTTTTTGCGCCGGTCACGGTTGCCGACCAAGTCAATCGCAACGCCGCGCCGGACCGGGCTGAAGGGGTCGCGTCAATTTCTGCTATTTTTGCTTGTGAATTCCCCTGTTCGGGTTTAGGCTTGCGCCCACAGGGCCGCATGGTCGCGGCCTTTGACACCGCATTGCTACGTAAAAGGAGTCACGATGGCAAACGCAAAAAGCATGAGCAAGTCAGCCCTGATCAGCCACCTCGCCGAGAAGAACGAGATGACGCGCAAGCAGGTCATCGCCTTCATGGATTCGCTGGTGGACACGGCCTACAAGCAGGCCAAGAACAGCTTCACCCTGCCGGGCATCGGCAAGCTTGTCCTGGTCAACCGCAAGGCGCGGATGGGTCGCAACCCGGCCACCGGCGAGGCGATCAAGATCCCCGCTAAGAAAGTTGTCAAGTTTCGCGTGGCCAAGGCCGCCAAGGAAGCCATCCTCACCGGCAAGAAGTAACCGCCGATCGCACTCGGCGGCCTGCGCTCCGCGCGACAAACCCGCGCGCATCGCTCCGGCCGCACGAACGAATGAGATACGCCCGTCGAGATGCGATCCGCACCGGCGGGCGTTTTCCATGCGCGAGTGATCTTTCAATCCGTGAAACGTGCCGACGCGCGCAACGCTGCGCGCAGCAATTCCATGAACCGCGCGTGCGGAATCTCCACCGCCCCGAAACGCTCCAGGTGCGGCGTCAGATACTGAATGTCCAGCAACGTGAACCCCCGCGCCTTCATCCGATCCACCAGCGCCACCAGCGCCGCCTTGCTCGCGTCCCGCGCCCGATGAAACATGCTCTCGCCGAAGAACACGCCCCCCAACGCCACGCCATACAACCCGCCGCACAATTGCCCCTCGCGCCAGGCTTCCACGCTGTGCCCGTAGCCGCGATCAAACAGCTCGCAGTAGACCTCGACTATCCGCGGATTGATCCAGCTCCCCTCCTCGCGGGCCGCGCAACCGCGCATCACCTCTTCGAACGCCGTGTCAATGCGAATCTCATACCGACCGCTGCGAACCGTCTGCATTAGCGACTTCGACGGCCGAAACCGCTCCAACGGCAGGATCGCCCGCGGATCGGGACAGAACCACCCAATCCGCCCGCCCACGCCCATTGGGAAGATCCCCTGCGCATAGGTGGTCAGCAACAGATCCGCCGTTAGTTTCGGCCCGCGCGACATGTTGGCTCCATCATACCCTCATCGCCGATTTGCATGCAGAGACGTAAAGGTCCGTCGCACGCACCCCATGGTCCTCACTCCCCCCGCGCCGCCTTCGCCCGCCTTTGGCCATCGTCGTCCATCGCCGTCACCGGTGTCTGTAGGATCGTCAGGTATTGCCGCCACGGGCCAACTGCCGCGACGTATTGCGTCGCCATGCACTTGGCGATCTGGGCCATGTGATTCAGATCGTGCGCCACCCACGTCGCCAGCAGGTTTTCGAGCGTCACGCTGCCCAGCCGCGGGTGCGTGCCGCGCGCGGCAAGCTGCTCGGCCGTCGGCGCCATCGCCCGCAGCGCCGCGATGTTTTCCTTCCGCAATCGCTCAAACTCGTCCAGCAGTTGCGATAGCGACTTGCCGCGCGATTCCTCGAACTGGGCATATCGATCGTACGCATCGAACGGTCGCGCGGGGCCGTGCTCGAGAAGGATCCTCGCGCGGACGATCCAGTCGGTCCGCTCCCCGTGAATGAGATGGCCGATGACATCGTACGGCGTGAACGTGCCCTCGCCGTAGTTTGTGTGCGTCCACTCGCGACTCAAGCCGTCGAGCCAGGCGCGCAGGACGCGCGGAGTGCGCTGGAGGATTTCGAGGGCGTGGGAGAGGTCGTAGTTCATGGGCATGGCAAAAGCGCTCACCTGTGGTCAATGCCGATTGGGCTTGAATGGATTCCTGTTCTACCCCCTGGTGCACGTCTCACACTCTGTTCTCCGATGCGTCGTGTCCAATCAAATCTCAACGGACACGTCCGATCCGTTCCCTTCCTCCGCCTCCGGTTCATACCGCGCCGGCGGCGGGGGCGTCCAGACCGGAGCGGTGCGCCACGGATCGCCGTCATCACGATCCCAGTTCATCGCGTCGTGGATGTCCGGCACATTGGAAAATGCGATGCGCGTCGGCGCGGTATCGAGAAACTCGTGAATCGTCGCCATGTGCACCGCGTCGCGCCCGTACCGTCCGTTGATGCGATCCATCACATGCGAGAGCGCCACCCGCCGCTGCTGCTCCGCGAACAACGGCTGCGTCGCCGATCGATTCGACATCAGATCGCTCAAGGTCAACCCCACCTTGAACGGCTGACCGACCAACCGCCGCCGCGCCCACAGCGATAGGAACGCATCCAGCATCGAGCTGGTATCCTGGCACTGGTTCAGGTGCGTCCACCGATGCCAGCCGCCGCCGTGACGAAACGACACATGCACATCCAGCCGGCCCGCCCAGTATCCCAGCCGCCGCAGGCGCGCCGCGGCCTTGCACAGCAGGCGCATCAGCACACCCTGCGCGCCGAGCTCGGTGCGCAGCTTGGGCGGCAGCACATGAGAGTGGCCGACCGTTCGGCGTCGCGTCGGCGGCTCGGGAACATCGTGCCCGTGCAACGCGAGCCAGAAATTTCGCCCGACGATTCCGCCCCAGATGCGTTCTAGGTCATCGCTTGACAGAGCGCAGAGCTGCTGAACCGTCGTGATGCCGCGCCGGAGAAATCGGGGGAGCATCCGGCGGCCGATCCCGGGGAAATCCGACAACGCCAACGGGTAAAGTTTATACGGCAGATCGTGCGAGTCGATGAGCGTGAGGCCGTCCGGTTTTTTCATATCGCCGGCGACCTTGGCGAGAAACGCGTTCGGCGCGATGCCGATCGAACATCGCAGGAAATCGCCGGCCCGCTGACGAATGGCCTCCTTGATCTGTAAGCCCTTCTGCGTGGCGCGATCGGCGGAACGATCGGTGCTCGACAGATGACAGGCCATCTCGTCGATGGAAAGCACGCGATGAATCGGCACGCAGGAATCCACGGCGCCGAGAATGGCGAGATGAACATGGACATACAACTCGTGACGCGCCTCCACGAACACGATGCCGGGGCACATCCGCCGCGCCTCGAACACCGCCGTGCCGGTCTTCACCCCGAACGCCTTGGCTTCGTAGCTCGCGGCGATGCAGAACGTCGTCTCGGCGCGCAGCGGCACGACCGCGACGGGCCGGCCGCGCAACTCCGGCCGATACTGCTGCTCGACGGACGCGAAGTACGCGTTCATATCCACAAACAGAACTTTCAGTGACATGCCTGGCCTTTGTGTCCGGAGGGTCCGAATGACCGCCGCATGATACCCTAACATATACCTAACTTCAAGCGCAGGCAAAGCCTTCTCGCTTAATCCATGCGGCCCAAGCGCTTACAACGGTTCCAGCCGGCACGGGATCCGAGAAAGGCTCAAGGCTTCTCGCCCAGACCGCGACGAGTTGCTCAAGTCAATGCAACGATCTCAACCAATATATCCATTCCGAATAAACAGCCGGTTGTAATAGACAAGCCGGATTGAACGTCAACGACCGGATCGATTTCGAACCGGGGAGCACAAGGCCGCCTGGTCTTCGTCGATGCAGGGCGTGAGTTCATTCGGCGAAATGAAAGCAAGGCAATAAAAGCAGCCGGCCGCTTCGCATTCCCGTAGCAACGCCCGATGGGACGTGCACGGTTTGCGAGCGCCTTCCTTTTCGGCATTGAAACGATGAGTGACGCAGAAACGGCGCCTGGTAGAAATCAAACACGCCCAACGCGCAGATAAATCGGCGACCACACCGTGCGGCGCGCCGCGGCATTGCCCCATGCACGCGAAAGCTCATGGCGAACCAACTCCAACGGATCACTCCCCCGGTCCCGGCGGTACTTCTGCACGGCGGACCAGGATTCGATGTACGCGAGATACTCCATCAGCGTCCAATCGCTGCGACAGGCGAAAGGCGAATGCACACCATGACGATCGCAGATCGGATGGTCGCGTGGCGAGCTGCGTATCTCCGTAAACGGAAACGGAATCTTCTCCAGTCGGTCTTCCACGTATTGCCGGCGAGACTCCCAGCAGGACCCCACCACGTCGTAGCAGAACCGGTCAATGAGTTGATCGACTCGCCCATCGACCCGCGGCAGCGTGTAGCACCAGGCCGCAATGATGCCGCCGGGCCGGACCGCTCGGCGCACGTTGGCGTAGAACGCATCGAAGTTCATCCAGTGAATGGCCTGCGCGATCGTCACCAGATCGACGCTCGCGGGCTGGACCTTTCCGTTCGCAGCGACGAGGGCCGGGTCTTCGGCCGTCGCGACGTGATACATCACGCGCGGGTGCGGCGCGGCGTGCCTAAGCTGCTCGGCGCTGGCATCGGTGGCGATCACTCGCTCGAAGTGCGCCGCCAGCGCGACGGCCGCCTGCCCGTTGCCCGTGCCGACATCCCATGCGAGCGACCGCGCGGCGCACAGGCCCGCGAGATAGTCGAACAACTCCGGCGGATAGTGCGGCCGAGCCTGCGCATACAGCGCGGCGTGATGGGAGAACAGGTCGATGAATTCGGGCATTGAAGCAATGGCTCCGGTCACGAGACCGCCTTGCGCACGTGCGTCATGTAATCCAGCTCCACCAGGCCCGCGCCGAGGCGGCGGAGCATGTTGACCGCCTGTGCGCGATGATGCGTCGAATGCACGAAGCCCTGGATCAGCATGTCGCCGAACGTGGCGGAGAAGAGGCTGCCCTTCGAGTCGCGATAGCGCTGCTCGCGCGAAAGATCGGTGTCCGCGAGCGACGCAAGGAACGCACCGCGCGCTGCGCTGGTCGCGGCGAAGCCATCGCGCAGCGCCGCAACCGTGATCGTCGTTTCGTATGGCGGCCACGGCGTTTCCACCTCGCCCTTCCATCGCGCCAGCCAGACCGACTCGCCATCGAGAATGTGCTTGAGCGTCTTTCGCAGCGTGCCCATGCCGAGGTCGAACGGGGTATCGAGCTGCGCGGCGGTCAGCGGCTCACTTGCCCGGAGCAGCGCGGCATTGGCGAAATCGGAGTATTCAAACAACGGGGCAAACAAATCGACCGTCATGACCGGGCTCCTTCACCCGAGGACCGCTTCTCCATCAGCCACTTGATCACGTCCACTTCCGGCAGCGTTGCGCCGACGTGACGCAGCATGTTCACCAGCTGCGCTCGATGGTGCGCTCCGTGGTGCCATAATTGCAGCATCGACGGCCCCAGCGGGAAGGCAAACTCCTTGCCCGGCGCGGGCTGCGTGTGAACCATTCGATTCAAGTCGCCGTCGCCGAGCGAGGACAGGTACGCGTTCCGTGCGGCCGCGTGTTCGGCGTGCCGGCGCGGAAGGTCTGCGATGGCCAGGCTCGCGTCGAACTCCTTGAACTCGGGCTTCGTCCTGCCGATCCAATTCTCCAGCCACCATGTCTCCGCATAGAGTACGTGCAAGAGCGTCGCGCGGATGGTCTTCAGTCCCATGTCGAACTCGCGATCCAGCGCCGCGGCCGGGAGCTTGCAGGCCACCGCCAGCACGCGCTGCTGCGCCCAGTCGCCGTTGTCGAACAACTCGCGGATCATGGGCAGGCTCAAGCGCGGGCGATCGGCCTCGGACGGGTCGGCCTTGAGCGCCTTCATTTTCATGAACAGGTAGTCGATGCCGCGCGGGGGGAGTGTCGCGCCGACCCGCTTGAGCATGTTCAGCACTTGCGCCCGGTGGTGCACCCCATGGTGACAAACGTGCAGCATGAGTGGCGCGAGCGGCAACGTGTACGTCGTGTTGTCGCGGATGGTGGTGAACGTGATCTCGCGCGGCAGATCAGCGTCGCAGAGCGCCGCCAGAAACGCCTCGCGCTGGGCGCGCGTCTCGCGGCGCAGCGCCGTCAATTCGCCGATCGACCTCGCCGGGTCGAACTCGGCAAACGGCGGCTTGCCCCCCTGCCGCCAGCGGTCGAGCCAGACTTTCTCCGCGGCCCAGATATGGTGCAGCGTTTTGCGGATCGTGCCGCTGCCCATTTCGAAGACCTGATCGAGTTTCGCATCAGGCAACTCCGCCGCCGGCGCTGCGACGGCGTCCCACGCCCAGTCGTTGTACGCGAACAATTCGCGAAATGTTCCCAGTGACACAGTTTGCCCTCCTGGCGACTCGCCGCCGCGATCTTACGCCGGCCATTATGGCCCGGTTCGATCCGCGCAACAACCGGCCGCGGCGCACGCCGAGGGCGGCGCCCCGGTTGAAATAGGACGTGCGTCGTTATCGAAAGACCAATTCAATACGCAAAGGCTCATGCGACTCGAACGCGCCACGGCCCCATTGTGGCGCGGAAACAGCGTCACCGATCACGTCGTAGTCAATTCGCCGGCCCGCCTGATTCATCAGCAGCAATCCGATCGACGCGCCCAGCGCCGTCAGCTTCAGCCGACCCGGCCACCCCACAAACCATTTCGCCACATGCCGCAGCAGCAGCGTATCCAGCGCTGCGGCGACCAAGACGTAAAGCACCGGAAGGATCGATACGGCCTGACGGGCGTAGCCGAAGAACGCGGCCGCAATGACCAGCTTGTAGACGACAACCAATATCCAAACGCCGCCGCGCCGGCGCAGCAGGCAGATGCCCGCGCCGACCATCCCCAGACCCAGCACCGCCGTGCTCCAACCAGGCGGGATGTTGTCGGCGGCGAACTGATCGACTGGCCGCCGCGTGCCGACCAGACCCGCCGGCCAGTTCGTGAGCATCAGCCCATGCGTCCAGCCGGCAGCGAACAGCGATAGTTTGCTTGTTATCAGCCGCCGCGCCTCGCCCGGGCGCGTGAGGTTTTCCCACCCAACGCGATAGCCGTCCTGCACGAGGCGCAAATGGCGCGGATCGGCGAAGTTCAACGTGTCGGCCCCGCCCAGCGGCTCGGTGGAGAAGCCGCCGTCGCCGCCCGGGCGATTGGCCAGGGCAAAGGCCAGCGGCCCTTGCGCGCTGATAAAAACATACGGCGACAACGGCCGCGGCACGTAGCGCATTTGCTCCGAGAAGAACGCTTGCACAAACGGTTTGTCCACTTCCTCGCGCGACGCGGCACGGGCCTGTTCGCTGATGACGCGAAAACACGGTTCTCGCACAAACGCCGGCAAGTCTTCCAGGTACGCTTGTGCATCGGGGCGCCAGGCGACCGGCGCGCCGGGGTAATCGATTGGACCGGCGGTGGTTTCATTGAACCGCTGGATCGCGCGATACGCCCGCACATTCCACGGCAGCGGCGCAATCACAAAGATCGCGCCCATCAACGCCAATCGGTTGACAACGATCCAAGGCCCGACCCGCGCGCCGCTCGCTCTGTTCTCGCTCCGTGCGCTCACGACGCCGCGGCTTTGTGCCCCGGCCGCTTGGCTCGTTCCATCGCTTCTCCAGTGCCATGCCAGCCACGCACCCCAAAGAACCACCAACAACGTATGCTCGGCTCGAACAAGCGCCGCCAAGGCGTTCATCACCGCCCACACAACCAGGCGCCATCGGTTCGGTCTCGCGGCCACCGACCCGGTAAGGCCAACCAGGAAGATGAGCAGCAGCGTGTACGGCGCTTCATTGTTCAAGCTGGTCGATTGGATCGTCAGCGCAAACGACAGCGCCGACAGCAGCGCGGCGACGACTGCGATCCGCGCGTTGAACATGTCCCGCGCGACGAGGAACAGTCCTCCGCAAGACGCCGCACCCATCGCGCACCAAACCACCTTGAGCGCGATAAATCCCTGCCCGGTTGCCGGTCCCTCAAGCGAGCCCGGCCATAGAAAAGCCAGCGCGTAAGCCAGCCCTGGCGCGTGAATAGGCAGGTTCAGCTCAAACGGTTTGCCCGCCCGAATCGCCTGGGCATAG
This sequence comes from Planctomycetia bacterium, assembly GCA_015200345.1. NCBI lineage: Bacteria > Pseudomonadati > Planctomycetota > Planctomycetia > Planctomycetia bacterium. The sequence goes on from CP054187.1 coordinate 651,930, forward strand.
CGAATCCACAGCGGGGCATCGCCCTCGTAAAGAACGCTCTGCGGCCAGCTTCGGTCGGGTGTTGCGTACAGAAACGCGGCTCGTACCGCCAGCGCGACCAGGAAAATCGCTATGGACGCGGCAATTACGCCCCTTTGAGCGGCGTTCAGTTCACCTGGCGGATGTTCCGCGCTTTTATTTTTTTGGGCGTCCAAAGCTGCCCTCGTGCTGGTCTTCAGGCCCGAAAAACGGTACTATAGAGCCAAGGTGGAGTGGTTTGAAAAGCATTTGCGGCAACCCGATCCCGACGGCCGTCCGGTCGTCCTGACCCTCATTTGGAGTGGACTGATGATTTCTCGCAAACTCGCCGTCTTTGGATTGGCTTTCACACTGGGCTTGTGCGCGACGCACGTCGCCGCCGCACCGACCCTCGACGCCTTGAAGGCCGAAGCCGAAATCCGCAAGCTCGAGGCCAAGTCCCGGCTGGAGGTTGACCGTCCCGGTGTGGCGTTCTATGAAATGGAGCAGAAGGTCACGACGGCCTACGGCACGGCGATGAGCGAAGGCGCAGACGCCTTTCAATCCGCGGATCAGTTCGTGAACCGCTACGCCGGCCTGTTCGGCGTGGAGGCCGAGACGATCGTTGCCAAGAGCCTCGAAGAGGGCGGTCCGACGTTTGTGCCGCTGATGTACGACAAGGCCACGGACTCGTACAAGTTCACACTCGTGACCTACGAGCAGCAACGCGACGGCGTTCCGGTCTTTCACAGCGATTTCCGCGTTCTGGTGCGCAATGAGCCGGGGTTCCCGGTGGTGCTGGCGCGCTCGAGCATGCACCCGCTCGGCGACTTTGCCGTCCAGCGGGCCGGCGCGAATCCCGATCTGGCGCGCGAGTCGGCGCGCCGGAAATCGGCGCGGCTGACCAAGTTCAGCGACATGGAAGAAGTGATCTTCGCCGGCGAGGAAGAGCGCGACGCCGTCCCGACGCTGGCATACAGGTTCACGGCCGAGAGCGACGATCCGTTCAGCCCGCAGGGGTATGAGCGACATCTGTTCGTGGCCGATGCGATGACCGGCGTGATTCTCTATGAGGAGAACTGGGTCATCACCGAGGACGTTTCCGGCCAGGTGCAGGGCATCGCCACGGACCTCGTTGGTGCCGACATCTGCCTGCCGGAGAACCCGCAAGGGCTTCCCTACGCTCGCGTCAACATCACGCCCGGCGGTGCGAACGTCTACGCCGATGCGAACGGCAACTTCACAATTCCCAACGGCGGCGTCACGCCCGTCACCGTCGAATCCGGCGTACGCGGCCGGCGGTTCATCGTCACCGATCAGGCCGCCTCGACGCCGATCCTGTCGACCAACGTCACGCCGCCCGGCCCGGCCAACTTCCTGCACAATGCCGCCAACACCAACGAGTTCACTCGCGCCTCGGTCAACGCCTACCTTCAGGCCAACGTTGTGCGCGACATGGTACTCACCTACAACCCGGCCTACCCCACGATCGCCAACCAGGTCGACTTCCCAATCAACACAAACATCAACACGACCTGCAACGCTTTTTACAGCCCGCTGACCTCGATCAACTTTTACCGCTCCGGGGGCGGCTGCGCCAACACGGCCTTTGGCGACGTCGTCCATCACGAGTACGGTCACCACGTGGTCCAGACCGGCGGCAGCGGCCAAGGGGCCTACGGCGAGGGCATGGGCGATTGCATGGGTGTGATCATCACCGATCAGCCCGCCCTGGGCATCGGTTTTCAGAACAATTGCTCGACCGGCATTCGCAACGCCAACAACAACTGCAACTACCAAACAACCGGCTGCTCCAGTTGCGGCAGCGCCATTCACACTTGTGGACAGCTGATCTCCGGCTGCGTCTGGAACACGCGAAACGAACTGGCGATCACCAACCCCGGCACGTATCGCGACATCATCGGCTCGCTGACCATCAACAGTGTCCCGCTGCACACCGGCACAAGCATCACGCCGCAGATCACCATTGACTTCCTCACGCTCGACGACAATGACGCGAACCTGAACAACGGCACCCCGCACTACAACGAAATCGCCGCCGGTTTCGGTTCGCACAACATGCCGGCGCCCGTCCTGCCGGCGCTCTCCTTCAATTACCCGAATGGCCGCCCCACGCTCGTGCCACCGAACACGCCATATGTGATTGATGTCGTGGTACAACCGCTCACCGGCACGCCCCAACCGGGCACCGGAAAGCTCTTCTACCGAATCGGCGGCAGCGGCCCGTTCACCGAAGTCGCCATGACCCAGCACGCGCCCAACGAGTACGACGCCACGCTGCCGGCGACGCCTTGCCCGCAACTGATTCAGTACTACGTCTCGGCACAATCCACGACCCTGCAAACCGTCACCGACCCCTTCAACGCCCCGACCGGCGTCTATAGTGCCACATCGGCGTCATCTATCCAGAACGTCGTCGCTTACAATTTTGAGACCAACCCCGGCTGGACGGTCTCCTCCACCGCCACCGACGGCCAGTGGGACGCCGCACCCGGCATTCCGGTCAACTGCAATCGCGGCGATCCCCCCAGCGACTTTGACGGCTCCGGCCGATGCTGGCTGACGGACAACAGCGCCGCCAACTCCTGCAATTCCGACGTCGACGGCGGCGCCACGACGCTCACGTCGCAGAACTTCGACTTGAGCACGCTGTCCAGCCCGGTCGTCCGCTACGCCCGCTGGTATTCCAACCACACGGGTGGCGCCCCGCAGGCCGACACCTTCAACGTCGAGGTCTCCGACAACGGCGGCGGCAGCTGGTCCACGCTGGAGATCGTCGGGCCCTCCACCGCGTCGCCCAATCCCGAAGTCACCGGCGGCTGGTTCCTCAAGGAGTTCCGCCTCGCTGACCTCGCAAGCTTCAACGAAACCACGACCCAATTCCGTATCCGTTTCGTCGCGTCCGACGTCGGTACCGGAAGCGTCGTCGAAGCCGCCATCGACGCTTTCGCCATTGATGACTTCGTCTGCACCGTGCCCTGCGGCGCGGCCACGGGCGATCTCAACGGCGATACCTCGATCGACGGCCAGGACGTCTCGTCGTTTACGACCGCCCTGCTCGGTTCGCCGTCGCCCGCGCAAATCTGCGCCGGCGATTTCAACACCAGCAGCGCCCTCGACATTGGCGACATCGACGGCTTTGTGACCGCGCTGCTCACGCAGCCATAACACATCGCAACGTGTGCCGGGTCTGCTGTGCGGACCTGGTTCATGTGCGACGCTGGGCCAGCCCGACTGCCAACTCCTTTACAAAGGGAGAGTCGGGGTCAGGGCCAGCGCTCGGAGGAAAGCGATTCATAAAGCCTCGCCGCTCACACCCGGCGAGGCTTTTTTATGCAGATCGGACGAACGCACGCGAAAGACGGGCTGCGGGGCCTCGATTAGCATGATGCCCAGCCCGCGGTTGGATCGCGCGCCCGTTAACCCGGAGACCCGTCGCCATGTTCAGGTTGTTTCGATCCGTGCCGCTCGTGCTGGTGTTCATCGCATTCATGCAGGGGTTTGTGCAGGCCACAGAGAAGGACGCCGCGCGGTGGCCGCAGTTTCGCGGGCCGCTGGCGTGCGGCGTGGGCGAGGGGCAGACGACGCCGATCACCTGGGACGTGGCCCAGGGGACGAACATCGCGTGGAAAACGCCGATCGCCGGGCTGGGCTACTCCTCGCCGGTCATCTGGGACGACCGTCTGTTCATCACGACAGCCGTCAACACGGAGCTGGACAAGGTCGAAGTGAAGGTCGGCCTGTACGGCAACATTGAGTCACTGGACGAGCCGGAGTCGCACAGTTTTCGCGTGTTGTGTCTGGATCGCAGGACGGGCAAAGTTCTGTGGGACCAGGAGGCGTGCAAGGGCGTGCCCAGGATCAAGCGTCACGCCAAGAGCAGCCATGCGAATTCGACGCCGGCGACCGACGGGAAGCACGTCGTCGCGTTCTTCGGCAGCGAGGGGCTGTATTGCTACGACACGCGGGGCAAGCTGCTTTGGAAAAAGGACCTGGGACTGCTCGACTCGGGCTTTTACATGGTGCCCGATGCGCAATGGGGCTTCGCCAGCTCGCCGATCATCCATGACGGCCGCGTGATCGTTCAGTGCGACGTGCAGAAGAACTCGTTCCTCGCGGCACTGGACATCAAGACGGGTGACGAAGTGTGGATCACGCCGCGGAACGACGTGCCAACGTGGAGCACGCCGACGGTGGACGCGAGCGAAGGCCGCACGCAGATCATCGTGAACGGCTTCAAGCACATCGGCGGATACGATTTCACGACGGGCAAGGAGCTATGGCGGTTGCGCGGCGGCGGAGACATCCCCGTTCCGACGCCCGTGGTGTCGAACGGATTGGTATATATCACCAATGCACACGGGAGCATGGCGCCGGTGTACGCGATCAAGACGAGCGCGTCGGGGCGGATCCGGTTGGCCGCGTCGGGCACGAAGGACAAGCACGTCGCGTGGTGGAGCGATCGCACGGGCAATTACATGCAGACGCCTGTCGTCTATAACGGGCTGCTTTATTGCTGCCGCGACAACGGGGTGCTGACGTGTTTTGATGCCGCAACAGGAGAACAAAAGTACCGCGAGCGTCTGGAGAGCGGAACGGGCTTCACCGCGTCGGGCGTCGCGGCCGACGGCAAACTGTACTTCACCAGTGAAGAGGGCGAAGTCTTCGTCGTTCGAGCGGGGCCGACCTTCGAGCGCCTGGCGAAGAATGAGCTGGGCGAAGTCTGCATGGCGACCCCCGCCATCGCGGACCACACACTCTATTTCCGCACGAACGGGCACGTCCTCGCCGTGCGCGAGAAATGACCCATAAGGCCGCCGCGCGGTAACCCTCATATGGATTTCCTGCCACGTTTGCGACGCACAACGTCGAAAACCCGGCCATCGCGATGGGAAACCGCCCGCTTTTCGGACGCCCCATCCCTCCATTCTGTTACGTCAAAACGACCATTCGCCTAGCCGATATCGGCACATTGACGCATCGCGCCGCCGGGCCTCCGACGGCGACGGCATGCCTCTTGTCGCAACAGCGTCACTTGCGCAGCGGTCGCTCCTCGCACGGCCGAGGCAACCATGAAATCGTTCAGCCTGATATCCCTCTGGATCATCGCGATTGCCGCGGGGTACTTCGCGCTCGTGAACTACTCCACGACGCCCAAGCCGGAGCACGCGGCGTGCAAGCGTTGGCCGGCCGATACGCCATTGAGCCTCGATCCTCATCGCCCGACCCTGGTCATGTTCATTCACCCCAAATGCCCGTGCAGCATCGCCAGCCTCCGGATGTATGAACAGGCCGTGGGTGACCGCCCCGATGGGATGCGGGCTTGGTTCGTCTTCACGAAGCCTGCCAACGAGCCGGATTCGTGGTGCCATGGCGCAACGTGGGACATGGCGGCCGAGATTCCGCTATCCAAGCGATGGGTGGATGTTGACGGCCAACTCGCCGCGCTGTTCGGAGCGATCTGCTCGGGTGAGATTTACATCTACGGGTCCGAGGGTCGCTTGCTTTTCCACGGCGGCGCGACCGGCTCGCGCGGGCACGAAGGCGACTGCATCGGCACAGAGGCCATTCACGCCATCGCGCGAGGCCGACTGCCGAAACAGGATAACTCGCCCGTGTTCGGATGCCGACTCGTCCTTCCCCATGAGGTGATCCGCTCATGAACGTACCGATGACCTTGCCGATGACGAATGAAACAATTCGAGCGCGCGCCGCCGAATTGCACAAATCGTACCTGCATCGGACCTACGTACAGACCGACCGGCTTTTCATCGTTCTGATGGTTCTGCAATACGTCGCCAGCATCGTGCTGGCCTTCTCGGTCACGCCCCTCACGTGGGACGGCGCCACCAGCCGCCTGCATCCGCATGTGTTGGCGGCTCTGATCCTGGGGACGATTGTCGTCATCCCGCCGGTCTGGCTGGCTGCCACGCGGCCGGGCGAAACGCTGACGCGCCACATGATCGCAGCAACCCAGTTGATTCAATCCGGCCTGCTGATCCAATTCACCGGCGGACGAATCGAGACGCATTTCCACGTCTTCGGCTCGCTGGCGTTTCTGGCGTTTTATCGTGATTGGCGCGTGATCGTCACGGCATCAGTCGTCACCGCGCTGGATCACGTCATTCGCGGGTTCTGGTGGCCCTACTCGGTCTACGGCACAGCGGTCGCAGCGCCGTGGCGATCGCTCGAACACGCGTGGTGGGTCTTGTTCGCCGATGTTTTCTCGATCCGCCTGTGCCTGCGCAGCGTTCGGAACATGGCGCAAACGGCCTTGAGCACGGCCCAGTTGGAGTACGCCCACGGCGAGTTGCAAAGACTGCTGAAGGTGCGGACGGCACAACTCGCCAAGAGTGAGAACACGATTCGCGACCTCTGGCAGCAGGCGGCCGACGGGCTGGTCCTGGTTGACGCGTCCAATCGCATCGTGCACGTCAATCCGGCCGGTCTGCGCATCGTGGGTTACGCGTACGAGCAGTTGGTGGGGCAGTCGCTGGACGTGATCCTCGGAGCGTCGGAAGCGCGGCGCATCACGCAGCTCATCCGCTCCCTGGAAGAATCAAGCGCCCGGCAATCGTTTTCGGTCATTGAAGTCGCGCTGGTTCGCCGGGATTCGACAAGCCTGGATGTGGACATCAGTGGCGGACCGATTCACCTCGGTGACCAAACCATGATCGCATTGACGATGCGTGACATCACGCAGCGCAAGAAAGCCGAACGGGCCATGGCGGAACAGGCGCAGCAACTAAGACAGCTGAATGATGAATTAAAAGCCGCACAGCAGCAGGCCGACGCCGCCAATCGCGCCAAATCCGAATTCCTCGCCAACATGAGTCACGAAATCCGCACACCGATGACCGCCATTCTCGGTTTCGCGGATGAACTCGCCCAACCGGGGTTGACGCGAACCGAGCAGCTCGACACGATCCAGACGATCCGGCGTAACGGCGAACACCTGCTCGCGGTGATCAATGATATTCTGGACCTCTCAAAGATCGAACAGGACAGCCTGCCGATCGAGTACGGACGGCACAGCCCGGTGGAGCTGTTGAGCGAAGTCTCGTCCATGCTGCGCGTGCGCTTCGATGCCAAAGGTCTGGCACTCGACGCCGAGTTCATCGGGGAGATTCCCGAGACGATTGAGACGGACGCCATGCGGCTGCGACAGATTCTGATTAATCTCATCGGCAACGCCCTGAAGTTCACGGATTCCGGCGGGGTCCGCGTCGTCACAAAATGGCAGCGCAAGCCGGAGAACTTCATCCAGTTTGACATCATCGACTCGGGCATCGGCATGACCGAGCAGCAGATACGCGAACTGTTCAAGCCCTTCACCCAGGCCGACGCCTCCATCGCTCGCCGGTTCGGCGGGACCGGCCTCGGGCTATACATCGCGCGCAAACTGGCGAACCTGCTCGGTGGTGACGTGTACGTTGCATACAGCACGCCCGGCGTGGGAACGTGCATCCGTGCTTATGTTCGTTGCGGTTCGCTCGAGGGCGTCCCGATTCGCTCGGGGCACGAGCTGTGTGTGAATGTGGTTAAACCGTCCACCGAGGAGGTGGCGACCGCTCCGGAGAAACTTGATTGCAACATCCTGCTCGCGGAAGACGGTGAGGACAACCAGCGATTGATCCGCCACATCCTCGAACGAGCCGGCGCGACCGTCACCATCGTCGAAGATGGAAAAGCCGCCGTCCACAGCGCTCTGGCCGCCCGGCACCTTGGCAAACCATTTGATGTCATTCTCATGGACATGCAGATGCCGCTTATGGATGGCGCGTCCGCCGTGCGCCATCTGCGTCGTCAGCAATACACCGGTCCCGTCATTGCCCTCACCGCGCACGTCATGACCGGCGAGCGCGAACGCTGCCTGGCAGCCGGATGCGACGACTACGTCTCCAAGCCGATCCACCGACCGTCGCTCTTCAAGGCGATTCGCAAGGCCCTCGCGCGCCGACAGGCCGCGGTTTCGCCGGTTGAAGCGAGGAGTACCGCCTGAATTGACACGCCGCGGCCTGCGTTCGAGCATATCGGGGTGACCACGCGATGGATCATCCCGATTTCGCTTGCGGTTTTTGCCGTCATCTCCAGCGCCCTTTGGGTGTGGCTTTCCCTGACTCAACGACATGTTCTCGTTGAGCGCGTGATCCTCGATGAGCTGGACGCGCTGCACGCGCCGAGTCGAGCAGCCCCTCCAATCACCGCGGCAGCGCCGCCCGCGCCGTCGAAGGCCGATCGGATCCGGCCAACAGGATTGCGCGGTTCCTCGCCGCGACGCGCTGCCACGCCTTCGGTGAACTGGGGGGCACTGGCCGACCGAATGGACGAGCAATCGGTTCGTATGCGCCACCTCGCGCGCGATACATCCTACGCGCGGGCCGCGGCAGGATGGGCGCATCTCGACGCCGATCGGCCAGTGGCCGCACTCGCGGAATTTGATCGAGTCCTCGCCCGGCACACGGATGACGCCGGCGCGCTGAAGGGCCGCGCCGAAGCGCTTGCGCGACTTCGGAGATATGACGAAGCCGTCGCCTCGCTCCTGCGTGTCACGCGGTTGCAACCCAGCGACGCGGACGCGCGATACAACTGCGGCGCACTGCTCTATCGCCTTTCGCGGTTCATCGAGGCCTCGGAGCAGTTTCGAGACGTGGTCGCGCTGCGCCCCCATGACGCGCGCGCCTGGTTCAATCTCGCCGGGCTGGCCCAGCGCGACGGGCGGCTGACCGAAGCCCGCGACGCATGGATACGATTCACGACCTTGCAACCTGATGTTGCCGAAGGCTGGTTCAATCTCGGCCTCGTGCGCTTCGATCTGGACGATCCCATCGGGGCGCTGTTTGATTTCACCTGTGCGGCCGCGCTCGATCCGAGTGATCCCGACATGCGTCTGAATATAGCCGCGGCGTGGGAAACGCTGGGCGACCCCCAGGCCGCCCACGAATGGCTGGCCGGGCTCCGCGCCCTCCACCCGTGTGATCCGGTGATCGAGCAAGCCCTGAACGATCTCGAAAGGTCGCTTCTGCACGCGCCGGACGACGCCGCGATCGCGTCCCCGCCGATCGTGTTGCCCCAAAGGACCGCCGCCCTTCCCACCGATGGCACGCAGCCTTAGAATCCGAGCCTGTGAAAGTTGTAACAATCACCCCCAACGAGGTTAACGCACGGTGGAGAAAACACTTATCATCCTCAAGCCCGACGCCATCCAGCGCGGGCTGGCCGGACGGATCATCACGCGCTTCGAAGAAAAGGGCCTGCAAATCGCTGCGATGAAGGCGATGAAGGTTTCCAAGGATCTGGCGGAGAAACACTACGCCGTCCACAAGGGCAAGCCGTTCTATGATCGGCTGGTGCAATACATCACCAGCAGCCCGGTGATTGTCATGGTGTTGCAGGGCGTGAACGCCATCGCGATCAGTCGCAAGATGATGGGCGCGACGTTCGGCTCGAAGGCCGAACCGGGAACCATTCGCGGCGATTTCGGCGTCTCGAACAGTTTCAACATGATCCACGGATCGGACTCGCCGGAAGCAGCGGCGTTCGAGATCGGTCTGTACTTCAAGCCCGAAGACCTGTTGAGCTACGAGCGCGCGTCGGAGAAGTGGATTTACGACGTATCGGGCGGCGCGCCGGAGTAAGACCTCATGCAAGTACGATTCACCTGCCCGGCCTGCAAGCATTCGCACGTGCTCGACATGCCGGAGACGACGATTCACATGACTTGTTCGCGCACCGGCAAGGCCCTCGAGTTGGTCCTGGGATTGGGCGGCGAGGTCAAGTCGAAGATCATCGGCGCGACGGCTGAAACAGGCGCCGCCGCGGAAAGTCAAGCGGCTGAAGAATAGCCCGGCCCCGACTCGAAGGATTTCAACCCGGACACCCCACCATGAGCATCCTGGTCGATAAAAACACACGCGTCATCACGCACGGCATCACCGGCAAAGCCGGCGCCTTCCATACGAAGCAGTGCCTTGAATACGGCACGAAGATGGTCGGCGGCGTCACGCCCGGCAAGGGTGGCACCAAGAGCGAGCACGGCCTGCCGATCTTCGACACGGTGGAGAAGGCCGTGCGTGAGACCGGCGCGAACTGCTCGATGATCTTTGTCCCGCCGCCTGGCGCGGCCGACAGCGCCATGGAGGCGGCGGCCGCCGGCATCAAGCTGATCGTCCTGATCACCGAGGGCATTCCGGTGCAGGACATGATTCGCGCGCGCAAATTCATCGACGAATGCGGCGCGCGGCTGATCGGCCCCAACTGCCCCGGAATCATCACGCCGGGCCAGGCCAAGATCGGCATCATGCCGGGCTACATCCACAAACCCGCCGGCGACAGCGGCAAGGCCATCGGCCTCATCTCGCGCAGCGGCACGTTGACCTATGAGGCCGTCTGGCAATGCACGACGCGAAACATCGCGCAGACCACCTGCGTCGGCATCGGCGGCGACCCGGTCAAGGGGCTGAACTTCATCGAACTGCTTGAGTTGTTCGAGAAGGATGCCCGCACCGACGCGATCATCATGATCGGCGAGATCGGCGGCAACGACGAAGAAAACGCCGCCGCCTACATCAAGAAAAACGTCAAGAAGCCCGTGATTTCCTTCATCGCCGGTCGAACCGCTCCACCCGGCCGCCGTATGGGTCATGCCGGCGCGATTATCTCCGGCGGCCAGGGCACGGCCGATTCCAAAATCGCCGCACTCAAGGCCGCGGGCATTCACGTGGCGGATTCACCGGCCGACATCGGCGCCGTCACTGCGACCGCGCTGGGCCTGGCCTAAAGAGCCGATTGCGCAAGCGATCGAATTCTCCATCGCGGCGCATCGCCGCCAGCGAGCAACGCACCATGTCAGAGCAATTGGTCGGCAAAGTCCTCGCCATCGCCCTTCGGGACGCTGACAAGACCGTCATGCACGAAGTCGCCGACGCAACCGCTATCGAGAACGGCGGCCTCGTGGGCGACCCGCCATCCAGCCCGGACCGCGGCGTCACGCTCCTCGCCTCGGGCCAGTGGAAACTGGTCACCGATCAACTCGGCGCCAACCTGCCCTGGTGGACGCGGCGGGCAAACGTGTTGGTGGAAGCGGACTCGCTGGCGCATCTGATCGGCCGTCGCGTACAGATCGGCAACGTGGAATTGCTGGTCATCGCCGAGACGAAGCCGTGCGGACTAATGGACAAGCTGCACAACGGCTTGCGCGCCGCGCTCGCGCCGGACGTCCGAGCCGGAGTCTACGGCCGCGTCGTCAAGGCGGGGTCGTTCCGAATCGGCGATGCCGTGACGCTCGTCTGATCGCCCCGATCCATCGCTTCCCAAAGATCCGATCGTGCCGGCGATCGAGGACCAACGTGTGCCGTCGGACTGGTTCGATTGCTCGCGCAATCGGCTCCTTGCCGCTACGCCGCCGGGACGAAGATCGCCGTCAGGATGGCGGTGAGGATATCGAGTGGCACCTGAAAGATCGCCGTGAAAACGTTGACGAAAATTCCCTGAAACGACGTAAAGATCAGATCCAGTGCAAAGTTCATTCTTTGTCCTCGCTCATACCAAAGCGCCCTGCGCTTTGCTTCGTGTCAGAATCGAAACGACAATCCCACGCCCGTGAAAAAGTCATCGGCCTCGTGGTTCAGTCCGACGCCGCTGCGGATATCCAGCTGCACGTCGTCGGTGATCAGGAACGTAAACCCGCCGTTCGCGTAGTGCGCCGCATCGGTCCCGCGATCATTCGGATACAACCCGAAGTACTCCACGTACATCCCGACGCCTTCCGCCAGCGCGTAGCCTAGCGTGAGCGATGCCGCCGGCTGCACGAATCGCCCTCGCTCGCTCATCAGCACGGCCAGGTTCAGGTTGCCCGCCAGCGAAAGCCGCTCCGTCAGTTCGTACGCCCAGAGAAGCTTAACGCCCGGTTCCACGTCGCCCGCGGTCTTGTTGTCGCTGCCGGTCGGCACACCGAGTTCGGCGATCACGCTCAAGTCCGGGATCAGCCCGTCGGCATCGGTGATGTGATACTTCGTGCCGATTGACAGGTCCATCTCGCCATCCTGATGATCGATGGAGCGCACGCGCCGGCCGGCATCGTTCACCTCACCGAACATGCTCTCGGTCAGCGACATGCCCAGCCAAACCAAGCGCAGTTCGACATCCTTCACAACACCAACGCGCAGCAGATACTCCGGGAAGAGATGATCCGCCGATCGCACGCCATCGTCGTCGTTCGCCGTGAAGGTGTAGCCGCTTTCCAACTGCACGCGCCCGCGCGGCACTACGGCCGTCGCCTCGGTGAAATCCGGCCGGTCCGTCACGATCGGCCCATCGAACGGATCGGCTTCCAGCCCGAGGAAATTTCGCGACGGCGTCGCGGCTTGCTGCTCCGCCTGTTCGCGGCTGGACGCCCGCTCGGCCGGCGGCGCGGCGACCGGGCCGTCCGTTGCATCCTGCGCCGCCGCGCATACAGTGACGCAGAAGCTTGCCAGCGCGGCAAGGCCGAAAGCTCGAAACGTTCGCCGAAAAGTATCCGTTGCCATAATATGTAGCCAAGGCTACATCGGTGACCGGCGCCTGTCAAGCCTGCCCGTCACCGCCGGGAACCCCGTCCTATGCTGACCTCCGCTGACTACGCTCCGCTGCCGCCCCAGTCCGACCCCTATCAGAAAACGCTCCTGGGCCGATTCGACCGGCGATTTCTCGGCCTGCCGTACGTGCGCGTTGCCCTCGCGATCGGCCTGTTGGCCGCCCTGTTTATCCCCACGGTCCAGTTCTGCAAACGCATCCAGGAGATTGATACGAGCCTGTTCCGGGCGGAAGGCTCGCGCCATCGCACCGCCCTGGGGCGCTGGCTCCCCACGATGGAACTCGTCTTCCAGGGCAAGGACGCCGCAAATCCCTACGGCTACGGCCACTGGTTCCCGACGCCGCCGCCCGTGCTGCTGGCCGCCGCGCCGCTGGCCAAGCTCGGCTACTTCGGCGCGGGCGTCGTCTGGTCCATCGCGAAGCTCGTCGGGTTCTTCGGCGCGATGGCTTATTTCGTGACGGGTTTTCGCGTGACCGGCCGCACCGTGCCCGTCGGCGTGCTGCTGGTCGCCGCGGCATTCTCCATTCGGCCGGTCATCTCCGACATCCAGCACGGCAATCTCAATCTCTTCATGCTGATTTGGCTGGCCCTGGCATGGAGCTGCTTCGTGCGCGGGCGCGACGTGGCCGCGGGCGTGTTCGTCGCGCTGGCGATCGTGACGAAAGTCACACCAGGATTACTACTCGTCTATTTTCTCTACAAGCGGCAATGGCGGATCGTCGCAGCGACGCTCGTCGCGCTCGCCGTGCTGCTCCTGCTCCTGCCCGGCCTCGCGATTGGTTTCGATACGAACATCGAGTGGCTGCGCACCTGGTTCGACATGCTGGCCCGGCCATACGCGCTGGAAGGCTTCGCCACGATCGAGATCGCCAACCAGTCGCTCTACGGCACTCTCTTGCGCACCCTCGGCAATGCAGGAATCCTCTCCCTTGAACACATGCCCGCGCAGCGCGCGTTGCAAGCCGGCATGGAAGACATGGCTCGCCCCGCCACCGCCCTGGGCCGACTCCTTCGCCCGGCGATTTCGCTAAGCATCCTGCTCGCACTCGCGTGGCTCTGCCGGGCGAAACAAATGGCGACTTCCGGCTGCATCGATACGCCATCGCCCTCCAAGGGAGAGGGTTGGAATGAGGGTAAATCGTCTCACGCTTCTTCGCCAACCCGCGCACGCTCCAACCCGGCCCTGTGGCTGGAATTCGCCATCGTCCTCGTCGCCATGCTGCTCATGAGCGAGCGAACATGGAAGCATCACGCGACGACGCTCCCGCTTGTGTTTATCGCCGTCTGGTACGTTCTCGTCACCATCGATTGGACCAACCGATTCCGGGCCTGGTTCGTCGGCGGCCTGGTGGCACAGCTCTTCCTGCTCGTCGTCGGCAGCGAAGGGCTTCTCGGCGACGACGTCGCCGAAAAACTCCTCGACGGCGGCTTGTTCTGCTGGGGCCTCGTCCTGTGCGGCGTGCAGACGGGGATTCTGCTGCATCAGCTTCGATTGCGATGCGGATAGGAGGTTCGCCCACGCCACCCACGCTGCGATCTTGCCAAGCTGCGGGCGTGTCCGGGTCGCAGTCGCCTGCGTGCCATTGCTTGAAGCAGTGGCACCTACTCGCAGCTACCCTCGCGGTGGAAATTAAAAGGGATTAAAAGGGACATTCTGAATTATTGACGGGGGCTGAGGGATTAAAAGGGACATTCTGAATTATTGACGGGGGCTGGCTCTTCCGCTACAGTGCCTTCATGCCTCGAACTGCTCGCGCCTCGGTCGGCGGTGTTTGTTATCACGTGATCAATCGCGGCAACGGCCGCGCCCGTGTCTTTCACAAGGATCGGGATTTTCAGGCGTTTGTCGAGTTGTTCGCCCCGGCCTGCGAGCGGCTGCCGATGCGAATCTTGGCGTATTGTCTCCTTCCGAATCATTTTCACTGGTGCTCTGGCCGCGCCACGACGGCGATTTGTCGCGCTGGATGCAATGGCTGATGACCGCGCGCAGGTCCCGGCGCTATCACCAGAGCCACCACAGCAGCGGCCACGTCTGGCAGGGGCGATTCAAGGCGTTTCCGATTCAGCAGGACGGCCACTTGCTCGCGGTGCTGCGATACGTCGAGCGGAATCCGCTGCGGGCCGGATTGGTTCGCGCGGCGGAGAAGTGGCCGTGGTCGAGTTTAGCGGTTAGACTCAATAACATGGGGCCGGCGTGGCTGCATCGCGGGCCGGTCGATCGCCCGCGCGACTGGCTGGCGCGCGTGAATCGCCCGGAGTCGGCGGCGGAGTTGGAGGCGTTGCGACGGTGCATCCGGCGCGGATCGCCGTTCGGCGGCACGACCTGGACACAGCGCACCGCGTCGCGGCTGGGCCTGGAATCCAGCCTTCGCCCCCGCGGCCGCCCCAGAACGGAGACGGAAAAGTAGAATGTCCCCTTTAAAGCCAGCACGCGCTCTCCGGCGGTAGCGAAGTATGGCGGAAAAGATGCGGGCAAGATGGCCCACTACATGGTAAGATGGCTCAGCCGCCGGGGAGAGCCCGGTCCCTGGAGCGAAACGGCCAGCGCGACGGTGGGGGCGTAGAACGCCATCTTTCAGGTGCATGGAGACGAGCGAGCGATGAAGAGCCTTTCAGACCGGACGCTTTGGGACGACCTTGGAACGGGCGGGCCGATTGCGGAAAATGACCGGTTCCTCAAAGAACAACTCATTACGTACATTGGGAACAAACGCCGCCTTCTCCACACCATTGAACGGGCACTTCGGCGGGTGCGCAAGCGGCTCGGTAAAGACAAACTGCGTATTCTAGACGGGTTCGCCGGTTCTGGGGTCGTCTCCAGATTCTTCAAACAGTATGCCGATCTGCTGGTATCAAATGATCTGGAGCATTACGCGAAGGTCATTGCCGATTGCTACCTCGCCAACCGAAGCGCAATCGACTTCGACGCCCTGCGTGACCATCACCGTTTCGTCGCGCAAGCCGCCGAGACGCTCCCCGTGCGCGACGGCTTCATCCGGCGTTTGTACGCCCCGAAGCGCGATGACGCCATTGAACCCGGCGATCGGGTGTTCTACACCACCGACAACGCGATGCGGATTGACTCCATGCGGCATCGGCTCGATTCGGTCCCAGAGGAATACCGCGTGTTCCTACTCGCGCCGCTGCTGGCCGAAGCGTCGGTGCACAGCAACACGTCCGGCGTGTTCAAGGGATTCTACAAGAACGCGAACGGTGTCGGACAGTTTGGCGGAACCAATCGGGACGCCTTGACTCGCATTCTCGGAAAAATCGAATTGCCGTTCCCGATTTTCAGTCGGTTTGAATGCGACGTGGATGTGCGACAGGAAGATGCGAACAAGGTCGTTCGGGTGCTGCCTGAACTGGACGTGGCGTATTTCGATCCGCCCTACAACCAGCATCCGTACGGTTCAAACTACTTCATGCTGAATCTGATCGTCACCAATCAGGAACCATCCGAGGTCAGTCGGGTTTCTGGCATCGCACAGGGCTGGCAACGATCAAATTACAATAAAAGGTCAGAAGCCTTCAAAGCCCTTGCAGACCTCGTCGAGCACACGCTGGCGTCGCATCTATTGATCTCATACAATAGCGAAGGCTTCATCTCACGTGAGCAACTTGACTTGCTGTTGCGCAAGCATGGGCGTGTCGAGGTCATCGAGACGGTTTACAATGCATTCCGAGGCAGTCGAAACTTGAACGGCCGCTCCATCCACGTCAAGGAGCAGTTGTTCCTCGTCGAACGGCACTAACGCATGGCCAAGAAGGACCAACTTCGCGGATTGCGCACCGGCACGGTGATCAACGTCACCTCGAAAGCCCAGGAGAAGGACATTGAGCGCGCGCTGAAAAAAGTCGTCGAACGACTGCACAAGTTCGCACCGATCGCGCTGACCCACGACAAGGAATGGAAACTCGACGCGATTTGCTCACACTTAAGAAAGCACTTCCCTGACGTGGATTTCCATTGCCACTTCGACAGTAGCGCGATCCGCCCCGATGGCGGCATTCTCAGAATTGTCGCCAACGATGGCGAGCAGTTTCCGCTGCTGATTGCGGAGGTCAAGAACCAAGGGACGAACGATCTGCGGGCCAAGGAAGGTCTCCCGAAGCAGGCAAAGGGCAACGCCATTGAACGGCTCGGAAAGAACGTGATCGGTCTCCGAACCGCCTTGCGGAGTGAGACTATTTTTCCATTCGTCTGCTTCGGCTATGGCTGCGACTTCGCCGACGATTCGTCGATTCTTGATCGCGTCAGCACCATTGCCATGTTCGGCGAATTGAACAGGACCTACCTGCACGCGCTTGGCCCGAACGGAATCTTTGATCGTGGCAGTTTCTATTTCCGCGAGGGCGAATGGACCGTGGATGAGATGGCAGAGATTCTGTTCGATGTCGCCAAGCGAAGCGCGCAATACTACTTCTCGAAATACGGCGAGGAACGTTTTCTGCCCGAGAAGTGAAGGACTCTGGCGGCCGGCTCCTCGCGTCGCAGCAGCGACAGCACGGCCTCGGTTCGCTGCTCCACCGTCAGATTCGATTGTCTTCCCATCGTGTTCGTCCTGTCCCGTCCTGCCTCACGTCCGACCCAGCATTTTCCACCCCCCGGCCGCCCCTCACCCAAACGGGCGGTTGGGGGGTGGAAAATCCTCCAAAGTCTATCACGACCAGATTCCAAGGAACTGCGAACGATACACTGACAACATCATGGATCCAGCACTTGAATTTGAAAAACTTCCACCTGGCCGCCACCAAATCAATGATCCGTCCAACCCGAAACGTCAGCGAATCGTAGTCGTACCAGAAATTAGAAATCGAGGGAAATTAAAAGGGACATTCTGAATTATTGACGGGGGCTGGCTCTTCCGCTACAGTGCCTTCATGCCTCGAACTGCTCGCGCTCGGTCGGCGGTGTTTGTTATCACGTGATCAATCGCGGCAACGGCCGCGCCCGTGTCTTTCACAAGGATCGGGATTTTCAGGCGTTTGTCGAGTTGTTCGCCCCGGCCTGCGAGCGGCTGCCGATGCGAATCTTGGCGTATTGTCCTTCCGAATCATTTTCACCGGTGCTCTGGCCGCGCCACGACTGGCGATTTGTCGCGCTGGATGCAATGGCTGATGACCGCGCAGGTCCGGCGCTATCACCAGAGCCACCACAGCAGCGGCCACGTCTGGCAGGGGCGATTCAAGGCGTTTCCGATTCAGCAGGACGGCCACTTGCTCGCGGTGCTGCGATACGTCGAGCGGAATCCGCTGCGGGCCGGATTGGTTCGCGCGGCGGAGAAGTGGCCGTGGTCGAGTTTAGCGGTTAGACTCAATAACATGGGGCCGGCGTGGCTGCATCGCGGGCCGGTCGATCGCCCGCGCGACTGGCTGGCGCGCGTGAATCGCCCGGAGTCGGCGGCGGAGTTGGAGGCGTTGCGACGGTGCATCCGGCGCGGATCGCCGTTCGGCGGCACGACCTGGACACAGCGCACCGCGTCGCGGCTGGGCCTGGAATCCAGCCTTCGCCCCCGCGGCCGCCCCAGAACGGAGACGGAAAAGTAGAATGTCCCCTTTAAAGCCCAATTGACTTTAGATCCCGATCACTCGTCGTAGAAACTGCAACGCTTCTCCCTCATTGATTGCAGAATCGGGGCGGAGGATCAGCTCATTGATGGCCTCGCCTTCAAACTGCGTAACGCCGCGTGAATTCCTTCCGGACCAGTGCTTGAGCACAATCGTAGATTGCAGGAGCCGGTTCTGGAACATCGAGACCAATACAGTGTTCACGATCTTTCCCGGATCGACCCCTACAAAATAGAACATGAAGACTGAACGAGGGGTTGCCAAGAACGCGAGCATTTTGTCGAGGTTGTACGCCTTTGGATTCGAATTGAGGATCATGATCTTTGTTTTCACATCCGTTTCGGTATCAAATCCAGTGAAGGATCGGCGATAGTCACCAAGTGAGTTGTCCGTCTTGAAAGCAGGGATGCCCTTATCGCCTGCCCTCAATGCAATAACGAGCTTCTGCCGCATCGATTCGTCCTCGCCGGCGATGAGGTATTCGATGATCCTCCCCCGTACGTTGACATTCTCGATGAGCGCCGCAACTAATATTTCGGTCTTGAACTTTTCTACTTGAGCATCCAATTCGGCTTTGAGGGCTGCGCAATGATCTGACGCGATGAATAGCGCGGCGCGTCGTGGCGCGGCGAGAATCGTCGAAGTCGAGGCCTCGTTCACGCTGAACTTGCTTCCTGTTGGCGTGATATTGTTCGTTGCCTCGACTAGGCGAGCAAGATTCCCTTCGAATCCGATCGCTGAGTGTATGTCAAACAATCGACTGATATTCTCGGCAGAATTGCTGATTCCTTCGAATTCTCTGGCGATGTCTGATCCGTTGAAGCTACCCCTGATGTTATTTTCTCGGAGCTCTTGCGAGCTGTGGCTGATTTTCTTGAGGAAGGTTGTGTTGGCGAGCATGCAGTAATTTGTGGTCGGCGTAACCAAGCAGACGACAAATGGACGATCGTCATACTTCTGAAGCGCCGAGAGCGACAACACGGTGTTCCCGAAATTCGGGCCGCGCGATGAACTGAACCGAACGGCAAAGTCAGCACAGTAATAGACTGACCGATCTCTGGTTAGGTGAAACGCGTCGGCGACGGTGCGAGTCAGCCGTGCTTTGTCATTGATCCCATCCTTGGCCCTGATTAGGCCTACTAGCTTCTGGAGGCCGTCACTCATTGAAGAGTCCCTGTAGGCTTTCCGAGCACAATCTGTGGGCCTCGTTTAGTCGCTGCTCACCGGCCGTGTTTCTCTCCCAGAAGACTCCGTCAGAATACCCTTGAATACTTGGGGCAGTTTCTGCAAGCATGAGTCGTTTCAACGCCCAGCAGCAATAAGTCTTGTCAAGTTCAATGCCACAGAACCGACGACCGAGCTTCTTGGCGACGACGGCTGTTGTGCCACTTCCAAGAAATGGATCGAGTACAAAGTCTCCTGGCCGGGAGCTTGCTAGGATCAACTTTGCGATCAGCTTTTCGGGTTTTTGAGTGGGATGATCCGTATTCTCCGGCATGGACCAAAACGGAACTGTGATGTCGGACCAAATGTTTGAAGGATGGGTAAGCCGATAGTTGCCGCTCAATGTCTCTTCCCAATCCTTCGGTTCACCGTTTTCGGTGCGATAGGGCGCGATCACGCGCCTTTTCAGCTTCACGGAATCGACATCAAAATGATACTGTTCGCCGAGTGTGCAGAACCAAATGTCTTCGGTGTTGTTCTTCCAGTTTGCCTTGGCTCCGCGCCCTTTTTCTCTCTCCCACGTAATGCGATTCCGCACATGGAAGTGCTTGTCCAAGACGGGAAATAGGAGTGTAGAAGTTTGCCAATCGCTGCAAGCATAGACGGTCGCGGTTGGCTGAAGCATCGGCAGGATGGACGATACGATCTTGTCAAACCAGCGAGTGTATTCCTCGGATTCCTTTGATCGGAAAACGTGACCATTGTAGTTTTTGGTCAGATTGTATGGCGGATCAAGAATCACAAGGTCCGCAAAGGCCGCCGGGAGGAATTCGCAGGCCTCTTGAAAATCCTGATTGAGGACGCGATTGGTGATCGAATCAGTTTGGACGAAACTGGCAAGACGGAGTAGGTGAGGCGAAAGCTCGGCCAACTCGGCATCGCTACATGTGAGCGTTCGGTTTCGTGGCGCCCTGTCGTTCATGTGGCCGCTTCGCCTCCCACAACGATCTGTCCAAAGCCCCGGCTCCGCGGCTGGGGGAATCGACGGTGATTGTATCTGTCTTGGCTCACAGTTCAACTGGAATCTCGGGACGGTATTTTGTGAGAGACTTCGCGGCCGCTACGCCGCGGCTTGAGTCAGCTTGTCCAGCTTCTCCTTGGCGGCGCGGGCCCAGCCCTGCCAGCGTGGCAGGTGGGGCCTGACTTGGCCGGTGTACACCTCTTCCGGCGTCACCGGGTCGCCGCCCGGCTCGGGGATCAACGCCCAGTGCGGCCGGAGACGGTTGTAACGCTCGCGGAACTCGGCCAGGCACGATCGGGCGTGGGCCGGGTTGTCATACAGCCGCCAGTACACTTCCTCCTCCTTCAGGGTGCGGTGGAACCGCTCCAACAATCCCAGTTGCGTCGGTGTGCGATAGCGGATCCGCACCTGCCGGTAATCGTGCTTCGTGAACGCCACGAACCGCCGGGCGATGAAGCTCGAGCCATTGTCGGTCACCAGGAAGGGCGGCCTCTTCAGCGGTCCGCACAACCGCTCGGCCTCGGCCCGGGCGATGGCCAGCGCCTCGGTCGCGGACATCGCGCTGTAACTTGAGGTCAGATGCGCCGCCAGCAGATAGCGACTGTAGTAGTCGATCACGGTCACGGCATACCACCAGCCGAAGCCGGGAAGGTGCACGTAAGTCACGTCCATCTGCCACAACTCGTTCGGCCCGGCCGGCAGCAGCTCGAACAGCTTGGCCGCCTGGTACAGCTCCGCCGCACGCGCCTTGCGCTTCTGCAGCAGGCCGTGTGCTTTCATCAGCCGGTAACACTGTCGATTCGTGATAGTCAGGCCGGTGCGACGGCACATGACGGCGATCCGCTTGTAGCCGTACCAGGGGTTGGTCGTGGCCATGGCCACGACACCGCTTTCGATCGACGCCGGGATAGATCGGGCCGGCGGACCGGGACGCTTTCGCTCGGCCGCCGGCCGGTGATACCAGCTGGATGCTTGAATGCTCAACCATTGCAGCACGCTCGTCCGGCGTGACCGGGAGTGCTCCTGGAGTCCCTGATCCACCAGGTCGCGGGTCTCTTGCTTCAGGGGCACTGGCCCGAAAGCTTTTTTAAAATGCGGTTGGCGATGGTGATCTCGCCGATCACCTGGTCACGCTGTTCCAATTGCTTCTTCAACTCCGCCACCTCGCGCCGCGCCGGATCGGCCGGACCGCTGCCGCTGGTCAGGCCGGCCTTGCCGGCTTCCAGGAACAGGTCGCGGTAGCGATAGAGCGTTGGCTCGGCGATGCCGTAGCGCCGCGCGATCTTGGCGGCCGGCTCCTCCCGCCGCAGCAGCAGCGACAGCACGGCCTCGGTTCGCTGCTCCACCGTCAATCCCGATTGCCTTCCCATCGTGTTCGTCCTGTCCCGTCCTGCCTCACGTCCGACCCAGCATTTTCCACCCCCCGGCCGCCCCTCACCCAAACGGGCGGTTGGGGGGTGGAAAATCCTCCAAAGTCTATCACGACCAGATTCCAAGGAACTGCGAACGATACAAACTCACTGACGGTGTGGCGCTTCTGGCAACTCGTGCCGCAAGACAATGGTCGATGGAACGACAGGGTAATCGAGAACACAGCGGTACACGTCGAAGCGCCCCGCGTCCCAACCCAATTCATTGAGGACGTGTCCCACCAGTTTGGGGTACTTCGGAACTCTAGGCACATGCAATACCGAAGTGCCTCGTCCAAGATACGATGTTGGTTC
The DNA here is from genome assembly GCA_015200345.1 of Planctomycetia bacterium. Classification (NCBI taxonomy): domain Bacteria; kingdom Pseudomonadati; phylum Planctomycetota; class Planctomycetia; species Planctomycetia bacterium. The sequence goes on from CP054187.1 coordinate 673,999, forward strand.
ACAAATGTCCAACTGGTCTCGCACTCTATTGGGCGATGGATAGAATGTCCGGCGGAGATTTTCGCCGTACACAATCGATTCAAAGTTGATTTCCCCAAACGTATCCTCACGGATCAACATATCGATGATGACGCTCTCCGTTGGAATGCAGATGTTTGCGCAATTCTCACCATAGTGATTGTGCATGTCGCGATAGCGCGCTGCCAAGCCTCGTACGGCATATGCCTCCACGAAGTCAATTGCAGCTGTGTCGCCGACACCGGATCCTGACAATTCGTAGTTGAGGAACCCTCGATCAGATTCGAGCATCTCGATTGATGGTATTGGATGAGTGCAAAACGATTCGAGGAGGAACAGGCCGTTGCAGGAATGTGAACTTGGTGATACAGCTTCGTAGGTAAAAATACGACGACCCTCCGTATCGTACTCGGAGCTCATCATCCGTGCGATGGTAAGCCGCCCACTGTCACAAAGCTTTCGCAAGCTCTTGAAAGCGTGAACAGAGACAAGATCAAGTTTGTTGGGGTCGTGGTTGCATGGTTGCACGATGCCACACTTGATGTAGGTGCGCACTTGAACCCCCCAAATGAAGCTGTTGCCGCGATAAGCCATGCGCCGATGCACCAAATCAACCGTTCGTCGGTCCGTTTTGGCGCACGCGGTCAACATCATCTCAAGCGACGTGCGGTCCCCCGCGTGAACTCGGACCAGCGTTTCAAAACCGCTGAAAGCATCAAGGGCACTTTCGATTGCCGATACAGGCGCGCCTACACCTTGCGCTGCACTCAGAAACATCTTGAACGCAGCCGCCCCCGGAACATACTGGGTCGCCGCAAAGGGATCAGTGCTTTGAACGACTTTCACGATACGCCAAGCCAGCTTTTTATCGATGTGTAGCTGGCGTGCCAGGGAAAAAGCTCGCCCATCATGTTCATGAATCGCATCAAGCACTTCCCCCAGTGACCCTTGGAGTTGCCGTAACGTGGCCTCGGCATCCTGAATAAACTTATTCATGGTTTCGGGCGATTTTACAGGGCTTAATACTGCATCGCTACGTTCGTCCACCCGTTGAGAAACCTCGCCGACCGGAGAAGCCTACAAAGAAGCATTCGGAATCCCGATCGGCACTACCGTAAAGTTCCCCACGTATAGTAGACACCGTGGTTAAGAGATTCTATGCCGCGGCTTCGTAGTCGGCCAGGCTTCGACAGCCCAGGCTCGAGTGCAGCCGCTGGCGATTGTAGAACGCCTCGATCGATCCAAAGATGGCCTGCCTGTGCGTGTCCGCACGCAGACAGGCCTTCCTGGCGTCACCCCGCGTGGCATACCGTGCCTCGTGGACCAGTTCTCGTTTGAGTGTTGCAGAGAAGCTCTCCATGACCGCATTGTCATAGACTTCGCCCCTGCGGCTCATGCTGCACACCATGCCATGTGCCGAGAGCATCAGCTGAAAGACCCCGCTGGCGTACTGGCTGCCACGATCCGAATGATGTATCAGCCCCTTCGGCGGGTTCCGCTGCGCAATCCCCATCGCCAACGCATCGATCACCAGATCGCGGGTCATCCGCTCACGAATCGACCAGCCCACGATGCGTCGCGAATACCGATCCAGCGTCGTGGCCAGATACAGCCAGCCTTTATCCGTGGGGATGTAGGTGATGTCGCTGACCCACACCTGGTTGGGCGCACTGCGCTCGAACTCGCGAGCCAACTTGTTCTCGGCCACGGGCAGGCCGTGCGATGAATCCGTCGTTTTCACCTTGTACTGGCTGCGACGGGGTCATGCTTTCAGGCCGTCCTGACGCATGATTTTCGCCACCGTGTTCACACAGCAGTTCACTCCGTTGGCCTTGATCGCCGCGTACCTGCCTGTGCGCTGCACGCAGACAGGGCGGTAGAGGGCGTTGACCGGAATGTCCAGGTCGGCCGCCACCTCGGGAACCGTCATCCCCGGCTGGGCGGCCAACTCAACGGCCTGTGACTTTGAAATCCTTGACATACCGTCTGCGGGCCTTTTCCTGACTCACGGAACACCTCCTGCGAGTTCCATTGTCTCGCTTCTGGGTGTCCACTAACAGTGGGGAACCTCAAAAAAACGAAGATTATGGGACATCACCCATCACCCTTCTGGCACGCATAAAGCTCAAATAATACTCGGTGCTTGACCCACTAATCATTGGACTCGACGTGCAGGAATAGTTCCAGAAAAATTGCTTGACATTCATCTCGGAATTTTGTTATGCTGGCAGCTGTCCTGTAGGTAGGGATTCCGACTTGCGGAGGGGTGCTTCGGTGAAACGGCGTCTTCATTCTTTGCTTTGTGGCAGGATTGAGTTCGCACCCGTGCCGTTTTGCCAAACTTGGAACAAGGAGCGATGAGATGTCCAAAACAATGGGCAATGGTCAAAGCGGGTCGGCGATGATCCGTTTGTGGGCTGTCGGGCTTGCATTCGCGAGTACAAGCGTGCCGGCGCACGCCGGGATATGGACCTTCACACATCTGACCGCACCTAATGCCACTCAATCTCAGGTTCGGGGTGTGTCCCCAGGCGTCGGGCAGCAGAGTGGGTACGTTCGCATCGGCAGCAACTGGAGAGCCAGCACATGGAACGGGTCCACCGCCACTTGGACTGACCTCCACCCCGCTGGTGCGACCCACTCCTTCGCCCACAAGACCGACGGCATCCAGCAGGTTGGCGACTTCTCCGCTACTGGAATTGTCGCGCACGCAGCGCTGTGGAGCGGCACTGCCGCGTCGTTTGTCGATCTGAATCCGGCCGGGGCGACCACTTCTTTCGCCTCGGATGTCGAGAACGGTATTCAGGTTGGACGGGCCAACGTCGGTGGCGTGTTCCAGGCAAGCGTGTGGAGCGGGTCGGCGGCGTCCTGGACCAGCCTGCACCCGAGCGGTGCAACCCGTTCGGCCTTGTTCACCATGGACAACGGGCAGTTCGCAGGCTTTGCTGAGTTCGGCGGACCTGGGCGAGCCAGCCTGTGGACCAGTGCGTCCCCGAGCTCGTTCGTCAATCTCGACCCAGGCATCGACCCAAGCTGGATCTCCGAAGTCTGGGGCATGCAGGGCGGGCAGCAGGTGGGTGACTACGGACCGTTGATCAACGGTTTTAGCGCGGCGTTGTGGACCGGTTCCGCGGCCTCGTACGTGAATTTGATGCCCGCCGGCGGCTTGGAGTCCAGCGCGTTCGCCGTTCACTCTGGATATCAGGTTGGCTATACGAACTTCGGTAGTGGAGCGGTCGCGGGCATTTGGAACGGGACTGCGGCGAGCTGGGAAGACCTGAGCGTCAATTTCCCGAGCTCATTTGGAATCCACGTCAGGTCCTTCGCACGCGATGTATGGACAGACGGGAACACGCTCTACGTGGCGGGGTACGGAGAGTTCTTCGACCTAAGTACGTTCACACAGACGCAGCAGGGATTCCTGATGACGCGGCCCATCCCCGAGCCGGGATCTGCCTTGATGATGGCGATCGCGGGAATCGCCGCGATCCCTCGTCGTCGCCGCGATCGCCGAGCAGCCACAGGTCGCCGGGCTGGGTGACCGCCGCATCCGGCGGCTCGGGTACGTCGTCGGGGTCGGTCAGCCCCGGCTTCACGCCGGGGTAGAGCAGCATGGCCAGCTCGTCGGCGTCGAATCCGAGCAGCGACCAGGTGATGCCGGCGTCCTTCAGCTCGGCCAGCTCGATCGGCAGCAGCTCCAGGTTCCACTCCGCCAGTTCGGCGGTCTTGTTGTCGGCGATGCGGTACGCGCGGACCTGATCCGGCGTCAGGTCCGTGGCGACGTGGACTGGAACCTCGGTCAACCCGAGCTTCTGCGCCGCCCGCCAGCGCGTGTGCCCGCAGACGATGACGCCGGCGGCGTCGACCACGATGGGCTGCCTGAACCCGAAGCGCCGAATCGACTCGGCGACGGCGTCGACCGCCGCGTCATTGATGCGGGGAGAATTAAAGGGGACATTCTACTTTTCTATCTCCCTGGGGCGGCCGGGGGCGAAGGCTGGAGTCAGGTCCAGCCGCGATGCGGAGCGGTGTCCAACTCGGGCCACCGACCGCGACGCGAGCAGTTCGTGGCAAGAAGTTACTTTTGCGGAGGTGACTTGACCCATCAATAATTCAGAATGTCCCCTTTAATCTCCGGCGGCGGGGGTATCACCGGAACGGGAAATGGGCGCGCACGAATGACCCATTGCAGATGCACGGGTGGGGCGTGCCTGACTCATAAGGTGCATGAGGAGAGAGTCGCGTGCGGGCGGCGCGGCGCAGCCGCGCCACCCGCAGGCATCGTTTGCGATCGTGCGTGTGGAGACTAGCGCCGACGCCGCAATCCCGCCATCAACCCGGCGGCCAGCAAGGTAAGCGTCGCTGGCTCGGGTATGATATTGAATTCCACGGCGTCCACGTAAGCCCGTTCGTTATCGGGAAGCTCTGCGTTTCTATAACCGACCTGCACGACAATCCAGCGCGTCCCCACAGGGATCGGATCAGTCGCGCTGATCAGTTGCCAAGTTTCCGCGTTGGGGTCCACGTCGTAGAGCCAATTCGTCGAGTTGATGGGGCTTCCCCAACCATTGGGGCCGTCAAAGTAAAACAGTGCGGGCCAAAAGATCTGGCCAGACAGGTAGGTGTTCACCCACGCCGACAAATCTGCCACGGCGCCGCCCGAATCGATCAGGGTCGCGAAGCTGCTCACGTCGACCGCCTGAAACGCCTGCGTGACGACCCCACCCTCGTCCTCCATGTACAGCATGTGCTGTAAATGAAACGGCGTCACACCCCGCTCGGCCGTGACTTCGCCGCCCCTTTCCGCGCCCCAGAACCCGGAGCTGAACGGCGGCCCGACTACGGCACCCAGACTGGGAAGCGGATCGATGCCGTTCTCGAAACTCCAGTCGGACAGCGGAGTGGCCCGCGCCGACGCGACGGAAAGAACAGCGAAGATCGAGCATGCGATCACGGACCACAACTTCACTTGCCTCATTTTCATTGTGACATTTCTCCCTGCGAATTGGTGGCGATCCTCCTCTCTCAAACGGCCCCGGCAGCGCCACCGCCTGCCGGGTCGCCTACCCGAAACACACCGGTGCCGGCACAACCGACCGGCGGCCGATCCTGAAGTGGGCGTGGTACTACCCAATGCGGAACATCGCAAGACCTTCTTTCTCCTCCGCAGAGTTGAAGACCGCGTATCAGAACCCCCGCGCCAAGCGGGGGGGGCAAAGGCCCGCTGTCAGACGCAACGGGTTCTGATGAAGCGAAAATATAACCTAGGGCCGTGTGCGAAGTCAAGACAATTTTCCGGAAATTAAAGGGAGCATTCCGAATTATTGACGGGAAATTAAAAGGAAATTAAAGGGGACATTCCGGGAAATTAAAGGGGACATTCCGAATTATTGATGGGGGCTGGCTATTCCGCCAGAGTGCCTTCATGCCTCGAACTGCTCGCACCTCGGTCGGCGGTGTTTGTTATCACGTGATCAATCGCGGCAACGGCCGCATCCCCGGCGCGTCGTGATACCAGGACACCTGCGCGGCATCCATCGAACCCATCTCCGTTCATTCCCAGTTCGCTGCTCCGACGGCCTCACCCCGTTCCATCGCGCGGTTTGCGGCGGATCGCGCCGGCTTTGAAAGGCTCGTCGGCCTGCGGCAGTTTGCGCTGGAGCTTCCATCGCTCGATGAACCAGTGCGGATCGCGGCGGTATTCGTCGATCACGCGCCAGGTGTAATGCTCGCCACACTCCGGGCATCGACGATTGTCTTGCAACCCCGTCAGGTTATAGCCGCAGTGAATGCAGAACGGCTCCTTGCGAGCCTTGATCGCCTTGCGGACGACGAAGCCCCCCAGCGACAGCAGAATCGCCCCGGCGAACAGCAACCCCTTCGCCCCCAGCACCAACAGCAGGCTGGCCATCGGCGGATAGAAAAACGCCCCTGCGATCACCAGCAGCATCACCGCCATCGGCACGGCCAGCACCCACCGCCAGCCGACGAAATGCAGCCCATCGCGCCAGCTCGGCCGCCACCATTGCACCGATTCCGGCGCCGCGCGCACGTCGCTGGGCGTCCCGACGACGGCCGGGGGCACCTGCGCCTCGAGCGGGCGAGCGTCCTCGAGGTCCGATTCATCGGGCGGCGATGTGTCAGGCATGTTAATTCAGTCCCTGCTTGGCCGCGGGGCGCCGCGCAGCGCCTCGGCAATGCACCGGGCGACGGCCTCATGCCCGCGCGGCGAAAGATGCGTCACGTCCAGGTGCGAATCACCCACTGCCATTAATGCAGCGTTCACGTCGATGATTTGCAGTCCCGACGCGCGAGCCAGCGCCATCGCCGTGCGGCCCATTTCACTGTGCTGGCGATCGGAGGGATCCATTTCATACCGCACCGGAATATAGACAAAATAGATTTTCGCGCCCAGCCGTATCGCGCATTGCGCGAGACCCGCCAGTTGCCGACCCAGCCACGCGTGTTCCGGCGACGTCTTATCCGCCACGGCGATCAGGCACCGCTCGTGCGACCGCGACCGGCGGCCGTACGCGAACGGCTCCAGGCACAAATTGACCAGCGCCGAGCGCTTTTGAAACTTGAGCATCAGGCCCGACAGGCCGCCCGGTTCCGCGCTGTGGGCACTGGGTCCGAAATGACGCTTGAGCACGTCAGCGTGGTAGGCCGGATTGGGGATCGAATCGGGCGGGAACTCCGGCAGCTTCTGATCGACTTGGATCGCGAACTGCTCCAGCGGCTCGTCCACGTCGTTCGGGCAGTAGCAGACAATGACGTCATCGGGTTGATACGTCGCGCCGCGCGTCTCAAGCCAGATGCGCTCGCTGTAAGTGTTGTACCCCCCCACGCCGGTGTTCATCACCTCGCATCCAGGCAGCATCGTCTCCAGCTTCGACGAGAAAACATCCTCAATGGGCACACCCAAACCAAACAAGACCGAGTCGCCGAGGCACAGAATGCGGCGGACGCCCGCTGGTTTGGGCCGCGCATGAATTCGATCACTTCGCATTCCTTCGGAATTGATGCGATACTCGGCGGGAGGCCCGCGATAAGTAAATGTGACGCTGGATGACGGCTTCAATTCATAAATGAGCGGGCCGCCGTCGGAAACAGGCTGCTGAATCGTCCGTAATCGAGCGAGCCAGTCCGGCTGGAGGCGGAGCGGACCGAATCCGGCGAGTCGGGCGGTTAGCTCCGCCAAGCCGGCCGCGAACAAACAGGCCAACGCGAAGGCCAGGAGCTTTGTTCGCCGGCGCACTCGCCGGTGTGGCGTCCGGGTGGTTTCAGTCTGCACGGATTAGGCCTCCGGCTCGGCTTCGAGCGTAAGTGCCGCAGGATCAGAACGATCCGATTCTACCATCCGCCATGCCGAACGCCCTCCCAATTTTGAGGCAAAAATTGATTTGGTTCCGGCCACAGAGTGCGACCGGAACCGCGTGAGAAAAAAACTTTCAATTCGGCTCGCGTTAGGGTTGACGTTCGGCCGAAGTTAGGATATGGTCACTCATACATTCGTCGGTCGCAAAGAATCGGAAGGCCAGCGCTGGCTACGTCGCCGAACGGCAGAGCTGGTGGATCGGCTGTTCAACCTGTTTTCGGCGGAGGCAGCCGCTGGGAACGCACGTGACGCGGTCGCGGTCGATACGCCGGCGTGCTGTTTTGGGCCGGGCGGTGATTTCCGCCGTACGTATAGCCCGCGGTTGCGCGTGGTGTCGGCGTCGGCTGGATCGGAGCAATCTGGCGAAGCGGCCATTGAGCAGGAGCGGCCGTTGACTCGACCCGGTCCGCATCCAGCTCGCTCGGTTGCGGCGCTGCGGTTACTGGCCGATCTCGACGCTGCGGCCGGCGCGGATGACGCGGCAGCGGAAGAGTTGCCGATTGCCGAGGCGGCTATCCTGCCGCCGGTACTGCTCGGCCCAGAAGGACTCAACGGTACGCCGTGGCCACGACGTACGGAGAAAGTAAATGCCCTCACGGACAAAAAAGAAACCCTCGGCAAGATCGACCGGCGGCGCAGCGCGTCGCGGTCGCTCCAAGCCAACCCGCCCCGCGACCCCTCGGCAGGCCGAAATCCTGACCTTCGTCCGGGACTTCACCCACAGGAATGGTTATTCCCCGACCTACGACGAGATCGCCGCCAAGTTCGGAATCTCAAAAGTCACCGTCTTCGAACACCTCACCGTCCTCGAAGAGCGCGGCCTGCTTCGACGGGAGCGCCACAAGGCTCGCTCTTTGGAATTGGCGGACCATCTGCAACTGCCGGATGAGCGGCCGAGTTGTCTAAAATTGCTGGGCCGCATCGCCGCCGGTTCTCCGATCGAGGCGATTGAAGACCCCGAGGTTATCGATCTCGAGCAGATGTTCTCGTCCGACCACGAGGTCTACGCACTCCAGGTTCGTGGCGACAGCATGATCGACGATCAAATCGCCGACGGGGACTACGTGGTCGTCGAGCGGCGAACCACGCCCTACAACGGCGAGATCGTCGTCGCTGTGACGTCCGATGGCGAGGCCACGCTCAAGCGTTTCTATCGTGAAAAAGGGCGCATCCGCCTTCAACCTGCCAACGAAAAGTACGAGCCGATTTTCGTCACCGACGTGGACATCCGCGGCGTGGTCATCGGCGTGATTCGCAAAACGTAACGATGCACGGCGCGCTGCCAAGGACAAGGAGCCGATTGCGCGCGCAATCGAAGCTGTGTCGCTGCGCCGGGCTGCTGAATCCCGCGACTCACCTCAATACCCAAACATAGGACAGCGCCGCCGCAACGGCCAGCACGATCGCCGGCCAGACGTACCGCCGCAGGCTGCGCTCACTCGAATAAACCGGCGTCACCCACCGGCCGCAGTGCGGGCATTTCACGGCGTCGGCAACCATCGCCCCGCCGCAGGCCGGGCACGCCGCTACGTCGAGATCATCGACCGTGTCGTCGTCGTCCATGTCCGCCGATTGCGGCTCGTCGCGGTCGTCGTCTTCGTCGTCAAGGTCGCGGTGAGTCATGATCGAATTGCCGGTGCGTCGGGTTTCCTGCGATGCTTACTTGACAAGCTTCAGGAACTCTTTGAACCGCGGATGGTCGCACCGCTCGATCAATTCGAACATGAGCGATTCCACGGTAGAGACGACGACCCCTGCGCTGCGCATCCGATCCAGCGCCATCTGATAGTCCACCAGTCGCCGCGAGCCGACGGCGTCCGTCGGAACGAACGGCACGTAATCCACGCGCAGAAGATCCAGCGCCGTTTGTTGAATACAGACGTGCGTCTCAACCCCACACAGAATCACGTGCTCCCGCTCGGTGGCCTGCAATGCCGCGCGAAAGCCCTCGTCCCGCCAGCAACTGCACGTCGACTTCTCCAGCGGTCCGGTCGCACCCGCCAGCGTCTCGGCCAGGCCTGCGTCGGTCGACCCCAGGCCGCGCGGGTACTGCTCGGTGAAGATCACGGGCACGTCCAGCAGCCGCGCCGTCTTCACCAGCACCGCCATGCGGGCGATCAGCGCGTCCGGCGGACTCGACGAAATCGCCGAGAGCATTTTCTCCTGCACATCGATCACAACGAGCACGGCCAGATCGGCTTCCAGCAGGTTGGCATGGGGCATCGTCGCATCCCTCCGGTCCGCGATTGTAGCGTCCCGCCGCTTGCCCGCGACCCGCCTGTCATGAGAAGATACCGGCAATCGTTGCGGCGCCGATGGTCGGATTTCAAGGAGATCGAGACCTGCCAGACTCACCCCGACTGACTCGGCGCCGGTATTGGCTCTTCGCCATTTCGGGCATCGCGTGCGCCGCACTAGCCGTACCGTGGGTGGCGCGCGTCTGGATGGAGTCGCGCGCGGCCGATGTCCCTCGCGCGGCCTGCCTTCTTTACCACCGGCTCGTCGACGAATCCGAGTTCGCGTCCCTCCCGCGCGATGAGCGGCTGTACTCCATCACGCCGCAACAATTCGAAACACAAATCGATGCGCTCCGGCGCGACGGCTGGCAGATCGCATCACTTCATGACGTGCTCGGCTTCGCGGTGCGGCCCGTCATTGTCCCCGACGTCGCCTCGCCCGAGAAGCGATTGCTCATCACCTTTGACGACGGGTGCGAATCCATCGCCACGCTGTTGCAGCCGATCCTGCGACGCCGCGGATGGCGCGCGACCCTCTTCATCACAACCGACCCGCTCGCGGAAGTCTTCCGCAATGGACTCGCCGCGCAACCGCGCATGAGCGATGCACAAATCCGCGATCTGGATCCAAACCTCTTCGACCTCGGCTCGCACGGTCGCACACATCGGCCGCTCAATCAACTCGATGACGCCGAACTGGATGCTGAATTGTGTGCGTCGCGGGCCGCCCTGGCCGCCTTGACCGGTCGCGCAATCACGTCGCTGGCGATCCCCGGCAATTGGTATGATGCTCGCGTGCTGGAACATGCCCGGCGCGCGGGCTACCAGGCGGTCTTCACGTCCGACGCCGGGACGATTCACGCGGGAGACGATTTGATTGGTTTACCGCGGCTCAACGTTCCTGGGTATTTTGCACCCGAGCAACTCGTGTCGCGCCTTTCGCCGAGTGCGATCGTGCAGCGGCGCATGATCGGCAAATGCCGCAGGGCCTTGGCTCCGATGTTTGCGGAGGAATGGGCCGAGAAGACTGCTTACATAATATGGCAGGCCGGCGGCTGGCCGGAGACGCTCGTCCCGCTGCTCGCGCACATCGGAATTGGAGCATTTGAGTTACAGCGCCATCGACGTCGCAGCGAGTCGATCACCGTTAAGCTCTAACGGAGTCACGCGTAAGAATCATAATCAGGCCATACACCGCGAACGATATGCCGAAGCTGATGAACCACGCATAGTGGTACAGGTCCATCCAGATCGGCGCGACCTTCAACGTGGTGACCGTCCCAACAAATCCCGGAATACACGGGGCGATTCCAGCGACGAGCGCGAGCAGTGCGACCGGATTGAATCCGCCGGCATACCAATAGGGGCCGGCGCGGTCATACAGCCCCTTCACATCGAGCTTCGCGCGGCGAATGAGATAATAATCCGCGATCAGCACGCCCCCCACCGCGCCCAACAGCGCCGAGTACGCAACCAGCCACTTGAAAATGTACCCCGTCGGATCGGCCACCAGCTTCCACGGCTGCATCACGATTCCAATGATGCCCGTAATCAGCCCGCCGGTACGGAACGAGATGCGCCGCGGCAACAGGTGCGCGAAATCATTGGCCGGGCTGACGACGTTCGCGGCGATGTTCGTCGCCAGCGTCGCGAGGCAGAGCGCGAACATGGCAATCACCAGCACGACGGGATTCCTGAACTTCGTCATCAGGACGACCGGGTCCCAGATCGCCTGATCGTGCGGCAGGTTGTAAATCACGAGCGTCGCGGACGTAACCGCCACGCCAATGAACGAATACAGCGCCATGGTCGGCGGCAGGCCGATCGCCTGGCCCACAACCTGGTCCCGCTGCGAGTAAGCGTAACGCGAGAAATCGGGAATATTCAGCGAAAGCGTCGCCCAGAAGCCGACGTTGGCGGTCAGCGCCGGAAAGAAGAACGTCCAAAACGCGCCTTCCTTTGGCTGCCCCGGCGCAAAGGCCGACGGTTCCGACAGCATCGGTCCGAACCCGCCCGCCTGTCGATAGGCCCACGCGAGCAGAATCAACCCCAGCACGATCAGCAACGGCGCCTTGATGTTCAGCAGGATGCGGATCGACTCGATCCCCCGGTAGATCACCCACATGTTGATCAGCCAGAAAAATAGAAAGCACGCGAGTTGTGCCGCGTTTATGTCAATCCCGGGCAGCCTGGCCAGATCGCTCCAACTCGTGAACCGCACCGCGAGAATCTGATAAATCGCCCAGCCGCCGATCCACGTCTGAATCCCGAACCAGCCGCACGCCACCAGCGCTCGCAGCAGCGCCGGCACGTTCGCACCGAGAATGCCGAACGACGGGCGGCAATACACCGGGAACGGAATGCCGTACTTCGTCCCCGCGTGCGCGTTGAGAATCATCGGGATCAACACGATCACATTCGCGAGGAAAATCGTCCCGACCGCCTGCCACCAGTTCATCCCCTCCGCGATCAGGCTCGACGCCAGCATGTACGTCGGCACACACGCCGCCATGGAGATCCACAGCGCCGCGATGTCCTTCGTGCCCCATTTGCGCTGCGCGACCGTCGTCGGCGCCAAGTCGGCCGAGTAATACGGCGAACGCAACAGGCTGCTCTGGTCGGCATATTCGACCAGCCCGCCGGTCGTCACGCGAACTTCCGCATCGCTGATGCTTTCTCGCATGGCGTCTCCAACTTGCGGCTTGTTCCCAAACGGCGAAAAGCTCGCCGGCCAAATGTCACGCTTCGCGGCCAGCCATCTCGAACAAGTACATCGCCATCGACTCGGCCGCGTCCTCGCGCGCCAGCGCCCGCGCCGCCTGCGCCATGCGCTTGCGACGATGCTCGGACTTCATCAAATCGCGGAGCACCGGGAGCAGGCGCTTTGCGTTGTCTTTCGGGTCGTTCGTGTCATCGATCATTTCCGCGGCCTTCGCATCCACCAGCACCCGGGCGTTGGCCGTCTGATGCTTGTGGCGATCGAACGGATAAGGCATGAGCACGCTGGGCAGACCCATCGCCGTGATTTCGGCCAGCGTTGACGCCCCCGCACGCGAGATGACCAGGTCGCACGCGGCCATGCACTCCGGCATGTGCTCGGTGAACACCAGCACCCGCGCATCGACGCCAGCCTGCTTGTACGCCTGCTTGCACGCTTCCAGATCGGCGCTGCCCGTCAGGTGAATCACCTGCCAGTTGTTCGCGACGGTCCAAAGCTCCATCAACTCCAGCGCCGCCATGTTCACCGAGTGCGCCCCCTGCGACGCCCCCGTGATCAAGATCGCCGGCCGCTCCGAATCCAGCTTGAGCGCGCGGCATCCCGCCTGCCGAGATATCTTCCCAAACCCCGGCCGGATCGGGCAGCCCGTCACCACCACCTCGCGCGCCTTGGGAAAGCGATCCTTGCTGTCCTCCCATTGCACAAACACCTTGTCCACCAGGCCCGACAACTTCTGATTCGCACGGCCCGGCACTGCGTCAGGATTGAAAATCGCCGTCGGCACGCCGAGCTTCGCCGCCGCTACGACCGCCGGTCCGGCGGCATAACCCCCCAGCCCCAGCACCATCGACGGCATTCGTTCTTCAAACCGCGCCCGCGCCGCGCGAACCGACTTGCGCCATGCCAGCAGGAACCCCGGCCATTTCAGCGGATTGCTCGGCCACGGCCGCACGACTTGCTTGACCAGTTCATAACCGCGCGACTTGGCCAGCTTGTGATCAATCTCGCGCGTCGTGCCGAAGATCGTCACGTCGAAGTTGGGTTGAAGCGTCTTGATGGCCTGCGCAACGGCCAGCCCGGGGTAGAGATGCCCACCGGTTCCCCCGCCGGCGATGACAAACCAGGGCTGTGACGTGCTCATGCCCGTAGTTTACGGTACAGAGCGGTGTTAGCTACACCCTCGTGAGCCCTATAGGGAATCCAAAAACCAGGTGCGATTAGGCTCGTGCTGGCTACACTGGTACTCAAGTGCAAGTCGCCGAGTCTTTCCGGGTTGCGCGATCAGTCCCTTGGTTTTGTCTCTCGATTTCTAATTTCTGGTACGACTACGATTCGCTGACGTTTCGGGTTGGACGGATCATTGATTTGGTGGCGGCCAGGTGGAAGTTTTTCAAATTCAAGTGCTGGATCCATGATGTTGTCAGTGTATCGTTCGCAGTTCCTTGGAATCTGGTTGTGATAGACTTTGGAGGATTTTCCACCCCCCAACCGCCCGTTTGGGTGAGGGGCGGCCGGGGGGTGGAAAATGCTGGGTCGGACGTGAGGCAGGACGGGACAGGACGAACACGATGGGAAGACAATCGAATCTGACGGTGGAGCAGCGAACCGAGGCCGTGCTGTCGCTGCTGCGACGCGAGGAGCCGGCCGCCAAGATCGCGCGGCGCTACGGCATCGCCGAGCCAACGCTCTATCGCTACCGCGACCTGTTCCTGGAAGCCGGCAAGGCCGGCCTGACCAGCGGCAGCGGTCCGGCCGATCCGGCGCGGCGCGAGGTGGCGGAGTTGAAGAAGCAATTGGAACAGCGTGACCAGGTGATCGGCGAGATCACCATCGCCAACCGCATTTTAAAAAAGCTTTCGGGCCAGTGCCCCTGAAGCAAGAGACCCGCGACCTGGTGGATCAGGGACTCCAGGAGCACTCCCGGTCACGCCGGACGAGCGTGCTGCAATGGTTGAGCATTCAAGCATCCAGCTGGTATCACCGGCCGGCGGCCGAGCGAAAGCGTCCCGGTCCGCCGGCCCGATCTATCCCGGCGTCGATCGAAAGCGGTGTCGTGACCATGGCCACGACCAACCCTTGGTACGGCTACAAGCGGATCGCCGTCATGTGCCGTCGCACCGGCCTGACTATCACGAATCGACAGTGTTACCGGCTGATGAAAGCACACGGCCTGCTGCAGAAGCGCAAGGCGCGTGCGGCGGAGCTGTACCAGGCGGCCAAGCTGTTCGAGCTGCTGCCGGCCGGGCCGAACGAGTTGTGGCAGATGGACGTGACTTACGTGCACCTTCCCGGCTTCGGCTGGTGGTATGCCGTGACCGTGATCGACTACTACAGTCGCTATCTGCTGGCGGCGCATCTGACCTCAAGTTACAGCGCGATGTCCGCGACCGAGGCGCTGGCCATCGCCCGGGCCGAGGCCGAGCGGTTGTGCGGACCGCTGAAGAGGCCGCCCTTCCTGGTGACCGACAATGGCTCGAGCTTCATCGCCCGGCGGTTCGTGGCGTTCACGAAGCACGATTACCGGCAGGTGCGGATCCGCTATCGCACACCGACGCAACTGGGATTGTTGGAGCGGTTCCACCGCACCCTGAAGGAGGAGGAAGTGTACTGGCGGCTGTATGACAACCCGGCCCACGCCCGATCGTGCCTGGCCGAGTTCCGCGAGCGTTACAACCGTCTCCGGCCGCACTGGGCGTTGATCCCCGAGCCGGGCGGCGACCCGGTGACGCCGGAAGAGGTGTACACCGGCCAAGTCAGGCCCCACCTGCCACGCTGGCAGGGCTGGGCCCGCGCCGCCAAGGAGAAGCTGGATCAATGGACCCAGACCGCGGCGTAGCGGTCTGAATGACTCTCACAAAAAACCGTCCGCAGATTCCAGTTGAACTGTGAGACAAGACAACACCTATTATACATCCACCGCAATTTGCGTAATCTAACAAGGGGGGGCACGTCAATAGGCAGAATCCCCGAATTGGAAATTTACATGACACGAAAATACTAAATCTAGACTTTTGAGTGCGCCGATTTGATTTACACTGCGGATGCCACTTCTGGAAAACCCGCATCTGATTTCAACCGCATGTCGAAACTGGACTTAAGGGAAGGGTTGCGATACCTCGCCGTGTTCGCCATGAGTCCAAGCAAGAAGCTGTAAAACAACACGCCGCTGCCCCCTGCCGACACGAGCGGCAGGCCAATCCCCTTGGTCGGCATCGACACCGTCACGACCGCGACATTCATCGCCGCCTGGAGGCCGATCAGAATCGTCACGCCGAACGCGATCAGCCGGCCGAAGGGCGTCGGGGCGATGGACACAGCCTTGCGCCCCTGCCAGATGAGCACGGCGAACAGGCCGATGACCGCCAGCCCGCCGATGATGCCCAGTTCTTCGCAAATCACCGAGAAGATGAAATCGCTTCGACCTTCGGGCAGGTAGCCGTATTTCTGAACGCCGCCTCCCAGGCCCAGCCCCCACCAGCCGCCCGACGCGATCGTGATCAGCGACTGCATCGGCTGATAGCTCTTGCCCTGCGCGTCCAGTTCGGGATTGCGAAACGCCAGCAGACGATCCATGCGATACTGCTCGGCCGTGAGAAGGTAAACCAGCCCGGCGACAATCGGAATCGCCAGCAGCCCGAGGTGCCACCATCGTGCCCCGGCCGCGAGGAGGATGCACCCGCCGACCGCGACGACGAGCGCCGCCGTGCCGAGGTCTTCCTTGCCGATGAGCGCGCCGACGATGGCGACGATAAAGAGCAGCGGCAGCAAACCAGTCCAGAACTTGCGAACGCGATCACCCATGCTGGCGCAGACACCCGACAGGAAAATGATGATGCCCACCTTGGCGACTTCCGAAGGCTGGAACCCCAGCCCAAGCGTGGATGGCCCGAGCGACAGCCACCGCCGCGCGCCGTTGCGCTCCTCACCGATGCCGGGAATCAACACCGCCACGAGAAGCCCAATCACGGCAACCAACAGAAACACCGATGGTTGCCACCACGTTCCGCGGCGAATCCGCCACGCTTCGTAGGGGCACAGACTGACCAGAAGCAGCGTGACCATGCCGATTCCGCTGAAGGCCGCCTGGCGAACCGCGGAGTTCTTGAGCGGGTCCTGCAAGATCGGCGGCGCGGTGAGGCTCGCCGACGCCGAAAAGACCATGACCATGCCGAGGGAAAGGAGCGCCGCGCCAACGATCGTGATCGTCGCGCTGCACGACGTGGGCTTGCTGTCGAGATTGAGCATGTGGGCATCCCTGCCGCGGGGCACGATTTACAATCGCCCCGATATGCAATCACACTGACGACGCTATCCTACCGCCGCCGGTCTGTCATGTCACCGCAACTTGGTCGTGGCCAGTGCGAAGGCCGCGAACAAAGCCGCCAGGAGCCAGAATCGCGTGACGACCTGCGTTTCCTTCCATCCGCCGAGTTGAAAATGATGGTGAATCGGGGCGACGCGGAAGATGCGTTTGCCGCCGGACAGCTTGAAGTATCCCACTTGAAGCATGACCGACAGCGCCTCGATCACAAACACACCGCCGACAATGAACAGCATCACTTCCTGACGAATCACGATCGCCACAAAACCGATCAGCCCGCCCAGCGGCAGCGAACCGGTGTCGCCCATGAACACCTGCGCCGGGTGGCAGTTGTACCAGAGGAACCCCAGGCACGCTCCCATCATCGCGCCGCACAGCACGGCCAACTCGCCCGCCTGCGGAATAAACGGAAACAGCAGATACTCCGCCACGCGTTCGTCCCCGACCGCCCACGATAGCAGCATGAACACGCAGCAGCACAGTGCGACGCAGCCGCTGGCGAGACCATCCATGCCGTCCGTCAAGTTGACGGCGTTGGACGTTCCCGCGACGACCAGCACCGTCATCGCGAGAAACGCCCACGACGGAAGAAGAAATCCGTATTCATATTCGCCCTTGAAGAAGGGCAGCGTGAGAATCCGATAGTGCTCGACTTCAAATTCGGCAAACGTCGCGCGACCGCGATCATAGATGAAGTACCCCAGCATCACGCCGAGGCCCACCTGAAAGAGAATCTTCTGGTAAAACTTCAACCCGTCGCGCGAGCCGCCCCGGGCCTTGTCACGCAGCTTGATCCAGTCGTCGATGAACCCCAGCGCCGTCAGCCAGACCAGGCAGATGAACGCCATGTGTATGTAGAATACTGTCAAATTAGCAAGCAGCGCCGTGCTCAATCCGACGGCTCCCACGATCAGCACGCCCCCCATCGTCGGCACGTTCTGCTTGTCCTTGGTCAGTTCGTTCAGCCCCGTGTGGTCAAAATCGGGGATGTCTCCGACCTTCAACCGAACCAGTTGCCGAATCACCCACGGCCCGACCAGCCAGACGATGAAGAACCCCACGAGAACCGCGCAAATACCCCGGAAAAGCGAATTCTGATACCCATAGTTGCCAGGGAAAAAGTAATTGAGAAGATGGTAAATCACGCGCGAAGGTCTCTCAATTGAATCCGTCTATATCGGCAGAAACCGCCTGCCGACTGCCGCCTTTCGCGCCAATTGCCCTCGCCATCGCTCGTGACGCTACGCCACCCCCGTCTTGGCCGCAGAACGCTTGTCCAGCCCCTCCAGCAGCCGCTCCATCCGCATGCCACGCGACCCCTTCAGCAGCACAATATCACCCGGCTCCAGCAGTTCGCGCAGCCGGCCTGACAACGCTTCAACCGTCGGAAAGGCATAGATCCGTTTGCTGGTTCCGGCGGACTTCGTTGCTCCATCCACCACCGCCCGCGCAAAGCCACCGACCGCAATGATCACCTTGGCGCTCGAACGCCCCGCCTCCAGACCCACCGACGCGTGACAGCGCTCCGATTCATCCCCCAGTTCTCGCATGTCGCCCAACACAAACACCCGCCGCCCAGCCGCAGGCCATTCATCCACCGCTTCAAACGCCGCCTTCATGCTCGTCGGGTTGGCGTTGTAAGCATCGTTGATGATGGTCAACTCACCCACTTGCATCGGCTCCAGCCGCATCTTCGCGGGCCGAACGGTTTCCAGCGCCGCCGCGATCTCCGCGTGCGTCATTTTCAAACGCAAACCGATCGCCACGGCCGCCAACGCGTTCACCACGTTGTGTCGACCGATCAGCGGCAGGCGATAGCCAAACTTCCCATTGACGCGAAAACGCATTCCTGCGCGATCCGCCGATAGCTCCGTCGCGCGAAGATCGGCCGATTCGGCGAAGCCGTATACCACGTGCGTACAGCGCTCCGGCAATTTGCTCGGCGCGAACGCCGCGGACTGTTCGCTCATGGCCAAGAACGCCCGGCCGCCCAGGTTCGCGACGATTGAGAATTCCTCGCTCGCCACGGCGTCCAGCGTTCCGAAAAACTCGAGATGTTCCTCGCCGATGCTCGTCACGACGGCGAGGTCGGGCTGCGCCATGCGCCCCAGCGCGGTGACCTCGCCCGGATGGTTCGTGCCGATTTCCACGACGACGTATTGATCCGCCGGTTCGACCGAGAGCAGCGTCAGCGGAACGCCGATCTGATTGTTGAAACTTCCCTGCGCCGCCTTGCCGCGGAGCTTGCTGCCCAGCACCGTTGCGATCAGATCTTTCGTCGTGGTTTTTCCATTGCTGCCGACGACCGCGATGACCTGCGCGGCGAATTGGCGACGATACCATGCGGCAAGCTTCCCCAGCGCCGCCGTCACATCCGGAACCTGAATGACGCGACCGCCGCGATGAAACTGGTCCGCCACGGCCGATAAGTCGCTCACCACCGCACAAGCCGCGCCGCGCGCCAGGACATTGTTCACAAACGCGTGACCGTCGTGGTTCTCGCCGCGCAGGGCGAAGAACAACCCGCCGATCACGTCGTGCCGTGAATCGGTCACGATCCGATGAACCGCCGGCACGGTCAAGTCGCCGAGCAGTCGCCCCGCCATGGCCGTGCAGATTTCCGGGATCGTCAATGCGCGCATGCCGCCATACGCCTCCGTGCCACCGCCTCGCGCGCCACTTCCACGTCGTCGAAGTGAATCTTCTGCGTGCCGAGGATCTGGTAATTCTCGTGCCCCTTGCCGGCGATGATCAACGCGTCGCCCGGCTCCAGTCGATTCACCGCATGATGAATGGCATCGCGCCGGTCGGCAATCGTCGTCCCGCGCTCGCGATCGGTGTTCGCGACGCCGCGCTCGATATCATGGAGTATCTTCAACGGGTCTTCCGTCCGTGGATTGTCGCTTGTTATCACATAACGATCCGCGCCCTGCGTGACCGCACGCGCCATGAGCGGCCGTTTGTACGGGTCGCGGTCGCCGCCACAACCAAAAACGCACCACAATCGCCCGCGCGTCAGCGGTCGAACCGCGCTTAGCACGTTTCGCAACGCGTCGTCGGTGTGGGCATAATCCACAAAAATCTCAAACCCCAACTCGCCCGTGTCCACGCGCTCCAGACGCCCCGGCACATTGCTCAACCGCGCGATGCCGTCAGCGATGACGTCCAACTCGAGGCCGAGCGAAAGCCCCGCGGCCGCGGCCGCCAGCGCGTTGAGAATGTTGTGCCGGCCGACCATCGGCGTGCGCACCGTCACCTGCCGCTCTTCGTACTCCAGCACAAACGTGCCACCGCTGATGTCCGCCTGCAAGACCCCGCCCCGCACGTCGGCGCGGCTGTCCAGCCCGAAGCGTAGCACGCGCCCCTTGCACGCCGCCGCCATGTGATCGCAGTTCGGATCGTGCGCGTTCAGCACCGCCGTCGCGTCGCGGTCCAGCAGCTCAAATAAACGCCGCTTGGCGTCGCGATAGTTCTCCAGCGTGCCGTGATAATCCAGGTGATCCTGCGTGAGGTTGGTAAAGACTGCTGTCGAGAACCGAATGCCGTCCGTCCGCCGCTGATCCAGCGCGTGGCTCGAGACCTCCATCACCGCGCTGTCGGCCCCGTGCCGCGCCGCCTCCACGAGATGTTGCGTCAGCGTGACGGCGTCCGGGGTGGTCAGCGCCGCGTCCAGTTTGCGCCCGACGAGATCGTACTCAATCGTCCCAAGCATCGCCGGGCGCCGCCCCGCACGCTGCAAGAGCGCGCGCACCATGAACGCAAACGTGCTCTTGCCGTTCGTGCCCGTTACCCCCACCACCGGAAACCGCCCCTGACCCTGAAGACGCCCCAGTCCGTAGAATCCCCGCGCCAACCGCGCCACGGCCAAACGCGCGTCCGGCACGCGAATGACCGGTACCGACAAAGGCCCCACGTCGGAATCGCGATCCGCGACCACCGCAACGGCGCCGCGTTTCACCGCGTCGGTCGCGTAGGCCGCGCCGTCTGACCTGGAACCGGACAACGCCACGAACACATGACCGGGTTGTGCCGAACGGCTGTCACTACAAACGCCCGTGATCCCAACCGATCCGAGACCATCCGGGCAGGCGCCGGCTCCGAGTTCTTCCGTGATCAGCGTCGCGAGGTTCATCCAGCGCCCCTTCAAAATCGCCGCCCAGGCTCGTGCTTCGTGCGGATGAACATTGTACCGTGCCCACGCGCCGCACAACTCACCGCAACCGGTTCGCCTAACCGCTGATGCGGCCACTGGTTGGACGAGAATCCCCCCGGCGGCAGTTCACGGACGCGCCGACCCGTCGCTCGAAATTCAGTCCCCGCCGACGCCGTCCGTCTCGGCAGACGCTACCGTCCGTCCGTCGGGACGATCCGGTGCGATCTGAAGATACGCCAGGGCATGCGCCAGAATCTCCCGCACAACCGGCGCGGCGACCGTGCCGCCGTAATATGCGATCGACTTCTTTGGCCGCGTCACCGCGACCATCACCACCAGTTGCGGGTCCTTCGTCGGCGCGCCGGCGATGAAGGAGCTGACGTACGCATCCGGCTCGTAACCCCCGCCGCCGCGCCGCGCGATCTGCGCCGTGCCGGTCTTGCCGAACACCGAATACTGCGCCAGTTTCGACTTCGTCCCCGTGCCGATCTCCACAACCTGGCAGAGGATTTTCTCCCGCATCGTCTTCGCCACGGATTCGCTCAACACGCGACGCTCCGGCGGCGGGTTTGAAAAGTCATTCAGCACACGCCCATCCGGCGCCAGCACCGCGCGAATCACATGCGGCTGAACCAGCATGCCGCCGTTGGCAAACACGCAGAACGCCCGCGCCAGTTGCAGCGGCGTCGTCCCGATCTCCTGCCCCATCGGAATGCTTGTTGTCGTAAAACTGTTCCACCGATTGAACGGCTGAAGGATGCCCGGGTCTTCGCCGACCAGATCAATGCCCGATTTGCTGCCGAAACCGTACGCGCGCATGTAACGATACAGCCGGTCATTGCCCAGCCGCTTGCCGATCTTGGCCATGCCGATGTTGCTCGACTTGATCAGCACCTCTTCGAACGACAACGCGCCGTAGGGGTGGTGATCGTGCAGCACGCGCGCGCCGTCCTGCCAGGTGCCGTTCTCACAATCGAACACTTCACCCAGCCGAACGATTTTCTCCTCCATCGCGGCCGCCGCGACGAACGGCTTGAACGTGCTGCCCGGCTCGTAAGGGTCGGTGATCGCGCGATTGCGATAGCGCACCGGTCCGTAGTCCAGGTAATGATTCGGGTCGAACCCCGGCGACGTCGCCATCGCGAGTATCGCTCCCGACTGCGCATGCATGACGATGCCGACGGCGCTTTCGGCCTTGTACTGCTCAATGCACCTGGCCAGCTCGCGCTCGGTCGTCGCCTGAATCTCCGCGTCGATCGTCAGCACGACGTGGAACCCGTCACGAGCCGGGCGGTAGCCGCCATCGGCCAGCCAGAACGCCTTGCGCCGCGCATCTCTTACAATTGTCTTCAAACCATCCTCCCCGCGCAGCCACGATTCGCACTGGTACTCCAGACCGCTTACCCCGACGCCGTCCGGCGAGACGAACCCCACCAGCGCCGCGGCCAATTGATTCATGGGGTACACGCGATACGGCTCGTCGAACAGACCAATCCCGTAGATGTTTGCATCGCGGATCATCTGCGCCTGCTCGTCGTCCACCCCGCGGCGGATCACCATGAAGCGATTACCTTCCCCCGCGTTCAGATCCGGCGCGATCTCCTCGGGCGAAACGCCGAGAATCTCCGCCACCGTCCGCGCCGCCGCGTCTTTGTCCTCGATCACTTTCGGATCCGCGAAGACGCTCTTTCGCAACATGGTGCCGGCGATCATGCGACCGCGACAATCAACGACCAGCCCTCGGCGGTGCTTCAGCGGAATGATGGATTGTTGCTGGCGCTCGGCCCGAGCCAGAAGCGCCGGGCCTTGATAGGCGTTGATGTAGACAAGTCGCCCGCCCAGCACGACGAATAAGACCAGCACGCCACCCAGCAGAATCTGCGAAACCGGATTGTTGGATTTCGACCGCAAGGCATCCGTTCCTTACCGGGTCTGATCCGGCGACACCACGTCCGATCCATCGTCGTGCGGGACGCGATCTAATCGCGCGGCGCGGGCAGTCCCCGATTGGCATCCTTCGCCGCGGCATCGGTCCGCGGCGGCAGCAAATTCAAACCGAGGTCCTTCGTCCGACGGCGGATCTCCTCCGGCCCTCGAAGCCGCGCCAGGTCCATCTCCTGGGACCAGAGCACATGTTCCAGCTCCGTCTGCTTCTGATGCAGCCGCTGAACGCGATTCGACGCCTTGGCGGTCTCGCCGCGGATCACCACGATCGCGATCCCCGTGGAGACCATCATCAGCAGAATCAACAACGACCGGCCGGTTGTCATCGCTCATGCACCCCGCGCGATCAGCTTGGTCACGCGGCTCCGAAGCCCTCGACTACGGCTCGTCGTCGCCGTGACCCCGGGCCGATTGGACGTTCAGCTCCGTCGAACCCGCCACCTTCGCCGGCACGCGAATCTTCATGCCCACCTTCAGCGAATGGCGGTTCTTCAGCAGATCCTGGTTGATATCCATCAACGTCTTAACGTATCGCTCCGCACCCAGCTCACGCCGCGCAATGCGGCTTAGCGTGTCGTTCTTCTGCACCTCGTACCAGCGATACGCCATCGGCTTGGACGTGCGCTCACCGCTCGTCTTCGCATCGGTTGCACGATCTTCTTTCCGGCGATCCGCCGATTCAACTGGCGGCCGCGACGACGCCAACTGAATCGACTCAATCTGACCGCGCTCACGGATCGGGACAGGAATGCGAAGCACCGAGTCCGGCGAAGCCGGCGCGGCGCGCGGCGTCGAGGGCGCTGCGCCGGCCACGGTGGTGCGCGGGGATTGCGCTGGTTCCGTTCCGCCGGATTTGACCGGCGCGGCGTCTTTGGTCAACACAAACTCCGGCGCCGGTTCAAACCCCTCGCCCAAATCAGGAATTTTTAAGGATGTCTTCGCTTTGACGCTTGCCCGGTCCTTCAAAACGTCCCGATTCGCCTCAAAAATCGCATCGACCCGCGCCGGGGTGGAGCGGCCGTAATACTTCGCCGCGATCTTGCCAAGACTCTCGCCCGGTTGAACTTCGTGATGCGTGCGAACTCGGATGCCGACTTGTTTCGCGATGCGATCCAGTTCATCCCTGGACGCCGTCGTCGAGGACGAACCCGCGGTCGGCGAAGCAGCGGAGTTCCCCGCCGCGATCGCGGGCGAGGCGACCGGCGGCGTCGCCGCCCCGTCGTTCCGCGCGATCCGCGTCGCCGTATCGACGAGCGTCTCCTGCACCATTGGATCGACCACGCGCGGCAGATTGAGACTGTTGACGAGTTCCGCCGGAAGCGCCTCCAGCGGTTCGTCGTCGCGCGGCGTCGCCTGCACAACCCGCTCTTCCTGAATCGGCGACATCACTGGAACGCGCGTCGTGCTCGGGCGCACGATCGGCGGCAACTGCGACTCCACCGGAACCCGACCCATGTCGCCCAGCGGATGGTCCGACGTGACGTTCGAGGACTTCTTGGATTGATCCATGAATGCGAACGCTGGCGCCTTGCTGTCGCGATGCGCCGTGCCGCGCTCGGATAAGATGATGGCGAACAAAACGATGAACGCCAAACCGACCAACAGGCCGATCTTGGTCTCTTTGGTCATGGAGCGCACCTCCGTGTGCAATGACTTCCGTAGCGAGCAGTCTAGTCCTTTACGTCCCGATTCTCAAGCCTCGTTCGCGCTCCTCCTCCACCCTCCCAACCGGCGGGTTGGCAACGTCACGATGGTCCGCCGCCTTCCACCCGCATGGCCACCCGCAGCTTCGCCGACCGGCTTCGAGGGTTGGCGGCCTGCTCCGCATCCGCAGCAGTCAACGGCTTCTTCGTCAGCACCTCATAACAACCAGCCGCCGACAGCGCCTTGAAGTTCTCCTTCACGGCCCGGTCTTCCATGCTGTGAAAACTAATCACAGCGATTCGTCCGCCAATCGCCAGGCACCTCGGCGCCGCGTCCAGCAACCGCCCCAGCGCCTGCATCTCACCATTCACGGCCATGCGCAACGCCATGAACGTCCGAGTCGCCGGGTGGATCCGGCTGCGATGCGAATCCGGGTCCTCCCCCACGGCCGAGGCAACCAACCGAGCGAGCTGGACCGTGCTGTTCAGCCGAATTTGCCGACGAACCTGACAAATCCGCTTTGCAATTCTTCGGCTGTGCCGTTCCTGCGCCTGCAAGTAAATTAGATCGGACAGCTCCCCCTCACCGAGTGTATTCACGAGATCGGCGGCGGTGGTCTTCTGTCGCCGGTCCAGCCGCATGTCCAGCGGCCCATCCAGGTCGAAACTCAACCCCCGCATCGGGTCGGAAATCTGGTTACTGCTGACCCCCAGATCAGCGAGAATCCCCACGACCGGCGCGAGCGATCTTCCTCCTTCTGACAAAACCGCCCCCAAATCGCCGAAATTGGCCTGAATCGACCGAAACCGATCACCGAATTCCGCCAGCCGCTCCCTCGCCGTGGTCAGGTTCGCCTCGTCCACGTCCAACCCAAGCACGCTTATCCGAGGGTTAGCGCGCAGGAGCAGGCCGGCATGGCCCCCCAGGCCGAGCGTGCAGTCCACAATCCAGCCGTCGGGCTGGTCATGAAAGAACCGCACGACTTCGTCGGCGAGAACCGGAACATGTCCTGGAGCATTGCTCATTTCCGTTGCGCCATTTCCACCGCGCGCGCCGCCAGCGCCCTCAACCGGTCAATCGTGTGCAAACCGACGAACCACTCACGATTCTGCGCGACGCGGTTGCTTTCGAGTTCTCGTTTCAGGCGATTCAAGGTCTGCGCCCCGAGGCCGTGCGCGCCGGAACCATCGACTTGACTGGATTTCATCAGCCCCAGGGCGCGGACCAACTCCTCATTCGTGCGATGGATGGCCTCGTATTGCGCGCGACGTTCGCTGCGCCGGCGCGGCGACTCGTCGCGAAGCCGAATCGAGGCATCAATCGCCCGTTGTCGCTCGTCAAGCAGGGCCGCTACCACGCGGGAGTTCGCGGAGAAATCATTCGACGCCCATCGCTGTGGATTGAATCGCCGATCGCGCCCTTCGCGATGGACGCGATCCAGATCAAGCGGGCTGACGTCAAACCGCGGCAACGGCAATCGAAGCGTCGCCGTCACGCAGCTGTAGCCCGGCGGTTCAATGCCGAACAATCGCCGAATCACATCGTCGGTGATCTGATCGTATTTCGCCCCGCCGATCCCGTGAATGAACACGTCGCACGCCAGGAGCCGCAAATACATCGTCAGTGCCAGCGCCCGCGGGCGCAAACGCCACCCCGCCGCCAGGTCACACAATGCCGCGCCGGGCTGCGTTCGCAACCGCCCGATTGGCACAGTGCCCAGTCGAAGCCCGTCGGCCCAAAGTGTGAGATCCCCTCCGGACGAGATGGAAACATACACGCGTTGCCGGGGCTGATCATCACCCACCGCCCACAACGGTGCCTCGACGCGCGATCCTTCAATCAACAAATCGGGAATCGGATGCTGCGTGCCCGCGATGCCGCGCCGGGCGCGATAGGCCGCCAGCGCCGCGTTGTATGCCTGCGCCGTCTGCGCCGCATGGCCGACCAGATGCCCGACGAAGCATGCGCCGCGCAGCGACGCCGACGCGCTGCATACGTTGAACTCATCGCTCACCAGTCGATAACTCGGCGAGTCGATGCCGGCGACCGCATCCATCGCCTCGATCCCGGCCCGCCAGCGCCGCGCATACGCCACCGGTCCGGACCCAATCGCTTCAAAGGACTTGATCCAACTCGAAAAGGCCGTTGCTTCGACCGCCCGCCAGGGCGCGGGGACGCGGTCGTGAAACGCCGTCCACGCCGTCGCGTCGTGCGCCGGCAGCGACTCGAATGCCCAGCTTGCCTGCGAATCCGCGAACGGCGCGATCGATCGCACCGAGACGAATCCCTCGTCCACCACCGGCCAGGCCAGCGCCGTGCGATGAACCGCATCGCTGTCAACCACCCAATATTCCGCTCGCCCGCCGAGGCGCGCAGCCAGCGCCGAAACCGCCGCGCTCTTGACCCAAACGCCGGGATGGATGAACCCGGGCTGGTGACCCGCCGCGACGATCAGCGGCCCCGATACATCGACTCCCGGCAGCTCGCTCGCCGGGATATCAAGTAATTTGTATGAAATCTTCGCCCGCGCGTCTCGATTGCGTGCCGCCACGTCCGTCAGGGCCTTGCCATCCGGCCAGACGAATACGTCGCCATCGCCGGCGGGTGCGGCCAGTGCGTCCATCTCGGTGGCAGTCATTCTGAAATGATAGGCGAAGGTCAGCGGCGCCGTCGGGCAGCGCAGGGCGTCTGTGGTGGAAACGGGCGGGCCATCTCCGCCTCGAACACTTCGAGATAATGCTGCAATCGCGCTTCCGGGTCATCGAGCAGACCGCCGAAATGCCGCGTCGGATCGTGATAAATCAGCGGCACCGGCAATTCACAAATCCGCAGACCGCGCCGCACCGCCTGCACCCAGAACTGAAGCGGAAACGCATACCCCGGTACGGTCAGGTCCAGGCTCGCCATCGCACAGACGCGATACGCCTTGAACCCGCAGAAGGCATCGGTCAGATTCAGGTCCAGCCGCTCGTTCAGAATCCGCGTGATCCGCCGGTTGATCGCTCGGCGGTCTTCCGGCGCGACCGTGTTACCCGCCATGTCGGCCAGATAGCGCGAACCGGAGACGATGTCCACGTCGTCCGCTGCCGCGCGACGGATAAACTCCGGAATCCCGGCCGGCTCGTGCTGCTCGTCGCAGTCGATGGTGATGATCCAGTCGTATCCGCGGCAGTCGGCAAACCGAAACGCGTCGATCAGGCTCTGGCCATACCCGCGATTCTCCGGGTGGCGGATGACCTGAATCCCCTCAAAACCGGCAAGAACTGCCGAGGTGCCGTCGGTGGAACCGTCATCGACGACCAGCACGTCGGTCGCGTACCGGCGAACTTCCTCCAGCACACCCGCGACGTATTCGGCTTCGTTATAGACGGGGATGGCGACGAGCGTTTGCATTCATGCCTCTTTCCAATGCTCGGTGCCGAGCATGGAAATGATAATTCACGCCGGAGCGAAGTCAAAACAAATGCGGGACCTCACAAGGAGGGTAATCGCCCTATCTCTCGGCGTATTCTCGGTTTGCACGTTTCGTTTGCCGATAATAACGAAGATCGCGCCGCCTCGATGACCGCGCACGCCTGCGCGCCGTCTGCCGCGCGATTCATGATACGGGCTGCTTCCGCGATGATCCTTGCCCTGATTCGATTGGCCCCCCATCGGCTCATCACGTTGCCGGCAATTGCCGGGTTACTCGTCGGCTGCGCAGCGACCAATCAGCGTCTGATGGAGCCGATTCATAAATCGACCGCATCCTGGGAACTCAAACGCGCCGAGGATCACGCTCAACGCGGACGCGACGACAGCGCGGCCGACGCGTTCCAGCGGGCGATCCGCCATGATCCGCGCTGCGCCGCCGCGCATGCCGGTCTGGCGCGCCTTCGCCTGCGACAGGGGGCGTTTGACCTTGCCGCCATGAGTTTCCGATCCGCCGTCAAGTACGATCCGCAACGCTTCGAGTACGCGATGGAACTGGCCGATTGCCTGCGTGCCGGCGCGGCGCAGCACGCCGACCCCCGCGCGCAACTGGCGGACGCCATCCGCGCGTACCAATACGCCGAATCGCTGGATCGCACGAGCTACGAGCCGTTGTTTGGCATCGGTGTTTGCTATCGGCTCCTGGGAGACGTCGATCGCGCACTGGACCATCTCCGCCGCGCAATCGCGCTGAATCCGGCAGCCATCGCGCCGCACATCGAAAAGGCGGCGGCGCACTTCGCGCGGAGCGAGTATCGCAACGCGCTGGCCGAGTATCGCCGTGTGCTGGAGATGGATCCGAACCATGTGGCGGCGCACAACGGCGCCGGGCGCGTGAATGCCGTGCTGGCCCGGGCGCGCGGCCCGCGCGGCGCGCTGGCCCGCGAACGTGCGGTCGCGCACTTTCGCCGATCGCTGGAACTCAAAACCGAGCAGGCCGAAATCCGCAACGCGCTGGCGGAGTTGGAGATGTACCGCTATCCCGGCGTGCAGGTCGTCCGCGAAGATCCGGAAGATTAATCGGCACGCTGGTGGACCGTGCCCGCTTTATGGCTCGCCCGTCACTGCCGAGCCCATCGCCTTCGGGCATTTCTGCGACGCAGACCGAGCAATCCCAGCGCCGTCACCGGTGCCATGCTTCCGCCCATTGTTCCACAGAGGCCGGCACCGCAATCGGCCGCTCCTCCGTCGCCGTTATCGTTGCCGTTGTCATTCCCGTTGTTGTTGTTATTGCCGTTCTCGTTTCCGTTGTTGTTCCCATTGTTGTTGCCGTTGTCCGGCGCGGGATTGTATCGCAATGCTCGCTCATTGAACCGATCGCCGGCATACAGCGCGCCGTTCGGCCCGCATGCAACGCCGCCGACGTCGAACAAGGTGCTCGCGCTGACGCCGCCGGGGTTGTTGGTGTTCCCGGAGAAATCAGCCTGACCGAATACGCGATCGGCCGTGCTGTCGTTCGCCGGATCGGTGAACTCCAGGATTCGATCGTTGATCGAATCGGCGACGTACAGATTGCCGCTCACCGGATCAACCGCCACGCTCACCGGTGTGTTCATCTTGGTCGCGCTGGTTCCGGAGGAGTCTGTCGCAAAATCCGGCTGCCCGTAGACGCGCGTCGCGTTCATGTTGGTCGTGATCGGCGGCACATAGCGCACAACGCGGTTGTTGCCCTGATCCGCCACGTACACGACGCCGTTCTCGTCAACCGTGACGCCTTCCGGGTTGTTCAGCGTGTTCGCCGCGGGCACCGGGTTGGCGTCATTCTGATTCCGCTCCTTGGATGTGAAATTCGGCTGGCCCAGCACGATGTCGGCCGTGGTGTCCGTCGTCGCCGGCGAGTTGTATACCAGCACCCGATGCAAATTCAGGTCGGCGAGATAAAGATTGTCGTTCGGATCGATGCCGACGCCGTCCGGATTGCCGAGGTTGTCGGCCGTCGGATTGACCGCCTGATCCTTCTTGGTGAAGTCGCCGCCTTGTCCGAAGACCTGCACCGCCGGCTCATTCGTCGCCAGGAACGGCGGGTCGTAGCGGAGGATGCGCTTGTTGCCCGAATCGGCGACGTACAGCCGACCGGCGGAATCCACGACCGCGCTGCGCGGACCGGAAAGCGTCAGCTCCGAAGGGTTCGCGTTGCCGCGATTCTCGTCGACGCTCGCGAAGTCCGGCTGGCCCAGCACGATGTCGGCCGCCTGGCCGTTCGTGAACGCCGCGGCATCGGGCCACGACAACACGCGATTGTTGCCCGTATCGCACACCCACAGCCGACCGCTGTTCTGATCCACCGTCAGGCCGCGGACGCCATTGAGCGTCGACGCAGACGGCGTGCCGCCCTGATTGCTCTGATTGCTGGTGAAGTTGTTCTGCCCGAGAACCGCGTCGGCAACGGTGTCTTCCGGCGCGGCGGCGGCGGAACCTGCCCACACGCAGAGGGTCAACGCGGACACACAGAGGGAACCAAACACAGTCCTGAATCGCATGAGAGGAACTCCTTGAAAGCGACGTTGCCGCGAGGTTGTTGTTTGACGCAGCGGCGGGGATGCAACGCTCGCCGGTGCCGGGAATTCAGGGGAAGATACCACGCTCTTTGTAAACCGTCTCCAGCGCTTGCAGCGCCACGACGTAGGCCGCCGTCCGCCAGTCGGTGTGGTGCTTCTTCGCCGTGTCGCGCACGCGGCGATAGGATCCGACAATCTTCTTCTTGAGCTTGCCGTCCACCTCCTCCAGATCCCAGAACTCGCTGCGTTTGTTCTGGAGCCACTCGAAGTAACTCACGATCACGCCGCCGCTGTTGCACAGAATATCCGGAATGATCTGAATCCCACGCTTCTGGAGAATCTCATCCCCGTCCGGATCGGTCGGCCCGTTCGCCCCCTCGGCCACCAGCTTGCAATCCAGCAGCCCGGCCGTCTCGCCGGTGATCTGATTCTCCATCGCGGCCGGAATAAAGATGTCGGTCTTGGTCCGCAGGAAGCCCTCGTGATCGATCACTTCGCCGCGCGCATACCCCCGCACGCCGCCGTTGGATCGCACGTAATCGGCGAGGTCTTCGACATCGAACCCGTTGCTGTTGGCGATCGCGCCGGTGTGGTCCTCCACGGCGACCAGTTTCGATTCGTGCGCCGCGAGCAGCCGCGCCGTCCACGAGCCGACGTTGCCGAAGCCCTGGACCGTGAACGTCGCACGCGAAAGCGGCAGATGATGATCCTTCGCCCATTCCTCAATGATGTAGACGACGCCTTGACCCGTCGCCTTGTCGCGACCCACGCTGCCGCCCGAAACGATCGGCTTGCCGGTGACCACGTGCGTGCAACGCTGACGCTCGTGCGGCGCGACCGTTGACAAATACGTATCGAGAAACCACGCCATGATCTGCGAATTGGTGTTCACATCGGGCGCGGGGATGTCGTACTCCGGACCGACGTTATCGCCCAGCGCATACACAAACCGCCGCGTGATGCGCTCGATTTCCGCCTGGCTGTAGCCCTTCGGGTCAAATGCGATGCCGCCCTTCGCGCCGCCATAGGGCAGATCCGATATCGCCGTCTTCCACGTCATCCACGCCGCCAGCGCTCGAACCTCGTCAATCTCCACCGACGGGTGATATCGCAAGCCGCCCTTGAACGGACCGCGCGCGTTGTTGTGCTGCACGCGATAACCCGTGAACACCTCGATGCTCCCGTTGTCCATGCGAACGGGAAAATGAACGATGATCTCGTTCGTGGACGTGGACAGAATCTTCCGGATATTCGCGTCCAGCTTCATCAAGTCCGCCGCCTTGTTGAACTGCTGGATCACCGTCGCATACAGGCCCGACGCCTTGCGCGCTTGGCCGTTTGTCGGTTTGGCCGGCGCGGCGGCCTGCATGGGTTTGTCTGTCACGCTGGTCCCCGTCTTGACCGTAGTCATCCACGAAACTCCGATGAGCATCCGCTTTCAACCGCCGGTACACCGGACGGCGAACGGAAGCGTAGCATTCTACCAGACTTCCGACCGCCGCAAAAACGCCGTACTTTCCTGGGAAAATCGGGTCAGGCCGACGACCTTCCCCCTTGGACCGCCCCGAACTAAAGCACCCGTACCCACGCCGCCTTCAGATACGCCGATTCGGGGCAGTTCGGCATCACCGGGTGATCCGCTCCCGGGCCGCTCCAATCCAGCCATTGAATCGACCGCTTCGCCGGCCGCGCCGCCCGCTCCACCGTCTCGCGGAACGTCGGCCGATCCACCAGCCCGCTGCAACTGCACGTCAGCAGGATGCCGCCGGGCGCGACGACCTGCATCGACAGGCCGTTCAGGTCGTAGTACTTGCGCAGGGCGTCGTCCAACTCCTCTCGCGAACGGGCCAGTTTCGGCGGATCGCATACAACAACGTCAAACTTTTTCCCATTGGCGATCAACTGACGCAGGTAGATGAACGCGTCGCTGTGGACGAGGTTAACCCGCGCGCTGTTGAGGTTCACGTTCTCCTTCGCGACGGCCAGCGCCGCTTCGTCGAGATCGACGCTCGTCACGTCGCGCGCGCCGCCCAGCACCCTGGCACACAATCCGAATGCCGCCGTGTAGCAGCAGAGGTCCAGCACGTTCGCATCGCGGCACAGCCGGGACAATTTAAGACGATTGTCGCGTTGATCGCAGAAGAACCCCGTCTTGTGCCCGCCTGTCATGTCCACGCGGTAGCGCACCCCGTGCTCGCGGATGATCGCGCTTGACCCGCCGCGCGACTCGCCCGTTGTCGCCGCCAGCGGCTTCAACTCGCCGCCGACCACTTCCACCGCCCGCGGCTCACCGACGCGGAAATCCTCCGCCATTTCCACGCCGCTGTCCGCCCGAAACACCACGCGCCACGATGCTCCCGCTCGACCCGGCCGATCCAGGCTCGCCGGCGCGCCCAGCGCCGCCGACAGCTCCCGCGCCAGCATCTCACGCTGCGCGTACATCCCACGTGAGAAAAACTCAAACACCAGCCAATCGGCATACCGCTCGGCGATCAGCCCGCTCAACCCGTCGCCCTCGGCATGGATCACACGATACGCGTCCGTCACGTCGTCCAGATTCAGCCGACGCCGCAAATCGACCGCTCGCGCAATCGCCCCCCGCCAGAATGCCTCGTCCGCCCGCTCCGCCCCGTACGTCAGCATCCGCAACGCGATCTGCGACCGCGGGTTGTACAACGCCTGGCCGAACAGCATGCCCGACTTGTCGTACACGTGCACGACCTCCCCCGGTCGCGCCCCCTCGTCCGCCGAGCGAATCATTCGCTTGAAAATGAACGGATGCCGCGTCACCGAGCGCAGCAACACCCACGGCCGCAGCATGGTCGCGGGCGACGGGACGACGGTTTTTTTTCGCGCGTCAAAGGAACCGGCCATCTCGTGACGCAGTTTAACACCAAACGACGCTTGCAGCGCTTCGGCGGAGTGCCCCATTCTCGCGAAGCAAAGACAGGGATTGACGGAAGCGAAAAAAGCGGTCCTTCGCGGCAGCGCAGGTTCTGGTGAGCTTGCAGGATGCTCCCTCGCAGAGTAGAACCGGTATCAGAGCTACTCCCCCTTGGGGGAGAGGTCGAGGGTGAGGGGGAAATGTGGTTCAAACGAAATGACTCACCCTCATCCCAACCCTCTCCCTGGAAGGGAGCGAGAGTTTTGAAACAGCTTGTAGTCTCATGGGGGCTCCTTCGTTGGCTGTCCAATCAAGGCAAAAAAAGAACGCACGTAAAGGGAACCGGATGAACACGTCATGGACTCGCGGCGGCGTCGTTTTCTCGATCATTCTGGCATGCGGTGGGACGGGATGTCCGATGACGATGCCGACAACCCCCGGACGCGATCCGCTTCCGCCGACCAGGGCTGCGGGCCTGCCCGAATCCGCCGCGCGGTGGCAGAAAACAAATCTGACTTTCTTCATTGCCAATTTCACCTCCAAGATTTCTCAAGACAAGCAGGTGCAGTTCACGACGGACGCCTTCGGCCGATGGAGCGCGGTGACGCCGCTCAATTTCACGCGGACCATGACGCGAGCCGGGGCCGACTTCATCGTCGGTTACGGCACGGGCGGGCATTGCGAGCTTTATGTTGAAAGCAGCCTGACGTGTTCGATGGACGCCGCGTTCGAGTCGACCACGCTTGGGCATGCATATTTCCCGGAAGGCCCCAATTCCGGGCACTGTCACATGAACGATGCGTTTGACTGGTCGGACGAGCGCTTGCTTTTCAGCACCCTGGTACATGAACTGGGACATGCGATCGGATTGCCCCATCTGCCGGAAAACAACGCGGTCATGTTCGCCAGCGATAACGGGCAAACCGGCAATCTCATGCAGGCCGACATCACGGCCGTGCAACAGCTCTACGGTTCGCGCGATGGAACCGTCAAACCGGCTCCGCGTACGCCACCGCCTGGCAACGACGCGAGCGCGAATCGCACGGCGCCGATTCCGACGCAACTCGATACGGACGGAGACGGGATCGACGACGCGACGGAACTGTACGTCTATGGAACCAATCCCCACATGACGGATTCCGACAACGACGGCGTCGACGATGGAATCGAGTGCGTCAACCGGCTTGACCCGACCAACAGCGATACGGATGGAGACGGCGCCAGCGACGGGGACGAGTTCAACGGGGACGGCAATGCGTTTCTGCCTGACCACGGCCTGTCGGGCGACGTCACGGCATTGGTCGGGAAGTATGCCGGCACGGACAGCGTGGGTTCACCCATCGAGTTCACGATTGCTGCGGACGGCGCTGTGACCGGGAAACTCTCGCTGACGCAATACGGATTCGATGAAGATTATGAGTTGATCGGCGCCGCAGGCAGCAGCGGCATGGTGATCCTGGTTTCTTACGACTATTTCTTCGAATACAAGGGAACCATCGTCGCAGCGGCGGTCAACAATGGAACGTTCAACACGGACCCCGGGGCCAACGGAACATGGACCGCAGCCAAGGTGCCGGGCAAACTCAAGCTGCCGGATATCGGCGCGAAGGCCTTCGACCAGGTCGAAGACGGATTCGGCGGCTACACCCTGAAGCCTCTTCGGCGGCCGGATATCGCGCTGTATGTGCCGGATCGGAATTGAGCATCGGCTCAATTCGCTATGAATCCCGTTGATGGCCTCACGGCCGCACCAGCAGCCCCGGCCCGAGCCGTTCAACAATCGCAATCACCACGGGCGGCAGGAAAATCGCCGGCAACATGTTGGCGACCGGGATGCGCCGAATTTCCAGCAGCATCAGCGCGGTCGCCAGCAGCAGCACGCCGCCGGTCACGTTCATCATCTGCATCGACAGCTCGTTCAGCCCGCCGGCCGTCACGCGGGCCAGCAGCGACAGGCCGCCCTGGAACACCAGCACGGTCACGACGCTCGCGGCCACGCCCGCCCCCAGCGATGCCGCCAGCGCCATCGAGCAGAACCCGTCGAGGAACGCCTTGATGTACAACAGGCTCGGATTGCCCTGCGCGCCGTTGGCGAGGCAGCCCAGCAGCGTCAGCGGGCCGACGCAGAAGATCACGCTGGCCGACAGAAACCCCTCTGCAAAGCGTGCCGCGCTTGTGTCACTTGAACCCTCTGCCGCGACATCCGTGCCCGGACCCGTCGCCACGCTTGGCGTGGTCGACGACCGCGCCGCCGATCCATCGCGCCGGCGATTGAAAAACCGCTCGTGAATCGCGCGGCCCAGCCCTTCGATTCGCTCCTGCAAGCGCAGGGCCGTCCCGAGAATCGACCCGACGATCAGCGAGCCGACCATCACCATGCCCAGCCGCGCGCCGTACGTCGGCACCCCCACACCATACCGCGACACGAGCTGCCCCATTCCCAGCACGGCCGCGTCGATACCCAGCGTCACGGTCACGAGGCCGAGGCAGTCGAGGATGATCCGCTGATAGCGCTCGGGAATCCGCGTTGAGAACGTCAGCCCGATGCCGCTGCCGACGGCAACGGTCACCGCGTTCACGATCGTCCCGCTGGTCGCTTCCCAAATCATGGCGGCAAACGCTAGCTGGCGGCCCGGCGGCGGTCAAATCGGCGCAAGCGGCATGGGGCTGTCGCGTCCGCCAGGACCTACAATGCACCCGCCATGCCCGAGCTTCCTGAAGTCGAAACGATCGTGCGCGATCTCGCCCGGCCCCTGACCGGCGCGACGATTGACCGGTTCGACCTGCGGCGACGCGACATGCTCCGCGCGGGGGAAAATCTACTGCGATCGCTGACCCGTGCACGCATCCTGCGCATCCTGCGTCAGGGCAAGCGGATTGTGATCGAGACGGTGCCCGCCGATTCGACGGACGCGAATCGACCGCTCGGGCCGTGCAGCGCAACGCGAATCGTGATTCACCTCGGCATGAGCGGGCGATTGAGCATGTCGCCGTCAGCCGCGCCGCTGGAGCCGCATACGCATGTGCGCGTGAGCCTGGGCGGACGAGAAGATGAACTGCGTTTTCGCGATCCGCGGCGATTTGGCGGCGTCTGGCTGTTCGGTGCGAAGGATGCGAAAGGCGCCGCGCCGGACGTCGGCGCGCTCGGGCCGGACGCGCTCACGATTTCGACGCCGAACCTAAAGGCGATCCTGCATACGCGCCGCCAGGTCAAAGCCGTGCTGCTCGACCAGCGGCGCATCGCCGGACTGGGCAACATCTATGCCGACGAGGCGCTCTTTCGCGCCGGCATCCACCCGCTCACGCCCGCGTCGCACCTGGACCCCGCGAAGATCGCGGAACTGGCCCGCGCGATTCGCGCCGTGTTGCAAGCAGCGCTAAGATTTGGCGGCACGACGCTGATCGACTATCGCCGGCCAGACGGGCAGGCAGGCTCCTACGCCGCGCACCACCGTGTTTACGGCCGCGAAGGGAAACCTTGCATGCGATGCGGTTCACGGATTGTGCGGATCGTCGCCGCGGGGCGATCGAGCCACGTGTGCCCGAAATGCCAGCCCCTTGTTCGCATGAACCGCCGCGCGGTACGGACTCGCAGTTGATGAGCTGCTCGCCATGCGCCCCGCTCGCGAGGACGTACCGAAGTAGAAGCGGTACGAGCCGTCCTATCAGGTGGCCGGAAAGAAAAAGGGCGTG
Source organism: Planctomycetia bacterium (assembly GCA_015200345.1). Taxonomy (NCBI): domain Bacteria; kingdom Pseudomonadati; phylum Planctomycetota; class Planctomycetia; species Planctomycetia bacterium. The sequence continues at coordinate 710,959 of CP054187.1, forward strand.
CCGCCATGCGACACGCCCTTATTGATAAACATCAGGAGGGTTGTAACGGCATCGCCGTCGAGGCCGACCTTACGGCGTTGTCAGATTGCGATCCGTCGGCTTGATGTTCGGCTGCCAGATCGTGCCATCCAAACCGAACACAAAGCGCGTGTCGTAACGCCCGTACATGGCGTGCCCATCGGCAAATCCGGCAGAATAGGAGGAGAACTTGCGATGCCAGCCAAAGGTCGGAGGAGGCGAGTTGGATGAGATCGGTTCACCTTGAGGTCGGGCGCCGTAGGTTCGAGCGTACATGCCCTGCTCCTCCCACATGATGAATCGAGCCGCCCCGCCACCCACGAGGTGCTTGGCGATTCGGCCGGAAGCCGCGGCAAAATCCTCTGCCGTGTTCAAGATGCCGCTCCAATTCTCACCGTAATAGCCCTGCTTCCACCGCGTGTTGAAGGTGTAGCTGTTTCCGTTGGCCTGCCACGAACGATTCTGCTGCTCAAACTCGATATCCGAAGAGTCCGTGCCCACAATGGCTACGTCGTTACTGCGATCACTCGGGCACTGATAGGACTTGATAATGTCGCGGCCACGGTCGTTGGCGTTCATCAGGTCCGCCGTCGCGGTTCGATCCACGAACTTGTTCAGCGGTCGAATCTGCGCAGGATAGACCGATGCGTCCGACACGTCTCCGGGCTGGCCGGCCACCGTCGCGCGGAAGCCGCCGAAGACCCAGGGCGTCACCACGTTGAACGGCGGCGAGGGATTGTGCGTCGGGATTTGGTACCATGGATAACGACGATCATCCGTACTATCGTTATCGTACATGCTCATCGCCTTCAGAATTTCCCGCAGATTGGACAGACACTGCGCTTTGGCGCCTTCATTCTTCGCTTGGTTCAGCGCCGGAAGGATAATAGAGACCAACAGCGCAATGATCGCAATGACCACCAGAAGTTCAATCAGGGTGAACCCACACCGAGGACGAACCTTTCCCGAAATGACTACGGCTTGTGTCATGTGATTTCCTCCACAGAGATCAACCCGTTCAACGCGTACACCGTTATAGAACCGTTCCCTCGCGCCAGCACAGCGACTCGATCATTCGGTTTCGCGACGTTCGCCGATCGAATTTTCGTTCATTAAACAGAAAAAACGGGGACGAGCGGCCCGGGGCCATTCGTCCCCGTTTGAATATCAGGCGAATGAAGCCATTCCCGAACCTCCTTACGGAGTAGTCAGATTGCGATCCGTCGGCTTGATGTTCGGCTGCCAGATCGTGCCATCCAGGCCGTACACATAGCGCGTGTCAAAGAAGCCGTAGTTTGCGTGGCCATCCGCGAAGCCTGCCGAGTAGGAAGCAAACTTGCGGTGCCATCCGAACGACGGCGGCGGGTTCGCGGAAGATCGGGGTTCGCCCTGCGGCTTGGCGCCGTAGGTGCGAGCGTACATGCCCTGCTCGTTCCACATGATGAACCGGGCGGCCCCGCCACCTACGAGGTGCTTGGCGATGCGCGCGGCGGCGGCGGCGAAGTCTTCCGCCGTGTTGATGACGCCGTTCCAGTTCTCGCCGTAGTAGCCCTGCTTCCAGCGGGTGTTGAACGCGTAGCTGCTGCCGTTCACCTGCCAGGACGAAAACGACTGGTCGAACTCCGTGTCCGCCGCGTCGCCACCCGAGCCGACGGTCGCAACGTCGAAGCTGCGATCGCTCGGGCAAATGTAGCCCTTGATGATATCACGGCCGCGGTCATTCGCGTTCATCAGGTCGGCCGTCGCCGTGCGATCCATGAACTTGTTTAAGGGTCGAATCTGGGCGGGGTAAATCTGGCAATCCCAGGTGGCCGACGGGCCGGGATAAACGATCGGCGTCCGGAAGCCGCCGAACGTCCACGGCGTGATGCCGATCCCGCCGCCGGTAATCGGTGGATTGTGATAGGGGAATTGATACCACGGATAACGACGATCGTCGCCATTGTCGCCGTCGTACATCGTGATCGCCTTCAGAATTTCGCGAAGGTTGGCCATGCATTTGGCCTTGGAGCCTTCGTTCTTCGCTGATTGCAGCGCGGGCAGGAGAATCGAAACCATGAGCGCGATGATCGCAATGACGACCAGCAGCTCAATCAATGTAAAACCACCACGAGTTCGCAAGCGCTTGAACATGCGCCATTCCTCCAAGTTTTCAATCCATTGAACCCTCGGCGCGGACGCGCCGGCGGCTCCACCCAAGGGCAGGTCTACCATACCCTCTAACAAATACGATGCGCTATCCTAACAAATGCCGGTTCTAATTCTAAACAGAATTTTCACAGCTTGCCGCCTCTACTCACCCCTTTTCTGGTTTTGTCGAACGAACTTGGCCAATTCGGACTCTTCATCCAAACTGCAAACTGCGACCAAAAAGCCATAATATAATGTAAAATAAGCAGTTATGGCCATCGACGGCCTCTTCTGCTCGCGGTCCTCATATTGCGGTACCCCAGCGCGTCGTCTCGGGGGAATTTACGGCAGCCTTGCAGGAAACCGCCTGCCGCGCGCAAATCAGGTCGGACAAAGGCATCGGCAGAGGTTGTCTCGCCTCGTGCCGCGGGACATGCTTCGTCCCGAGCGACCTTGATACGATGTCCGATTCGACTTGTTCAATGCGTTTCACTTTCGCCTGCATCCGCTGCGGCTGCCTGCTCGAGGCACACGCCGGCATGTGCGGTGAGCAGGCGAGATGCCCGACCTGCGGAGGAGATTTCATCATTCCGCAGGTTGATCCACGCACCGGGATCGCCCTGGGAAGCGCCGCCCCCGCGGACGACGGGCAACTTCCAACGCCCATGCACGCTTACGCCGCGGCAGGTACGCGTGCGCCGAAGATAGAGCGCGACGAGACAGGTGAACCATACATCGTCTGCCCGCGGTGCCAACGGCACATGCCGATCGAAGCGAACCTCTGCACGATCTGCGGCATTCCTTTCACGATCGAGGGCGCCGCCACCGTCACCAAGACGACCTCGCCCCTCCAAATAATCTCGACCTGGGCGCTGACCACAGGAGTGCTTGCCCTCTTGAGTTCCTGCGTTCCCGCACTGGGCTTGCTTTCCATCGGTCTTGGATGCCTTGCCATCCGCCGAGCGCGGCGGCGATCCATTCCGGCTGCCGCAGCCGGCCTCCCGAAGGCGTGGGCGGGAATCATCCTCGGTAGTGTCTCGCTGGCGCTTTTTGCGTTATTCTGGTCGGGCTGGGTGTGGTAACCCATCACGCACTGCTCCAGGAGCCGGCCTTGTTCAGCGAATCAGCCATCGAGATTGATACCGCGACCTGTGGCAACCTCGCCGAATCGCGCCGGCTGGAATGGTTGGCGACGAATGGCTGCGGCGGCTATGCCATGGCCAGCGTCTGTCAGATGCTGACGCGCCGCTACCACGGACTGCTCGTTGCCGCGGTGGAGCCGCCGGTTGAACGGTTTGTGCTGCTGGCAAAACTCGATGCCACCGTCTCGATCGACGGCCTCACGTATGAATTGGCGACCAATGATTACCCCGAGGCCGTCGTGCCGCAGGGATTCAAACTCATGGAATCCTTCACGGCGAGTCCGTTTCCAAAATGGTGCTGGCGAGCGGGTAAAGCATTGATTGAGCAAACGCTGTGCATGGTCGAGGGCGAGGACACGACTTTTATTCGATACCGCCTGGTCGACGGCCCCCCCGCCATCACGCTCACGCTTCGCCCGCTCTGCACCAGCCGACACTTTCATAAACTCGCCCATCTGTCAGAATTGGGCTGGGCCACGGTCGAAGAAGAGCCGGATCGGCTTGTTTTTCACTGGGGCAACGGCCGGCCGGATTGGCAATTGTCCCACAACGGGACGTTCAAATCGCGCGCCGACTGGTATTACCAGTTCGTGCTGGATGAGGAGCGCGCGCGCGGCTACGACTGCACGCAAGACCTCTTCATGCCCGGCACGATCACGGCAACGTTGCGCCGTGGAGATGACACCGGCGTCGTTGTTTGCGCATCCACCCAGGATCGGCCGTGGCGACATGCACCGCGCGCGTTCGAACGCGCCGCCGCCCGGGATGCGGCGATTCAGGCAAACAGCCCGGACGATCCGCTGGCCCGCGCGCTGGCCCGGTCGGCGGCGGATTTCATTGTCGCGCGGGATGGCGATCTCAAGACGGTCATCGCGGGCTATCCGTGGTTCGGCGACTGGGGCCGCGATACGTTCATCTCGCTGCCCGGACTGTGCCTCGTCACCGGTCGCCATGCCGACGCCCGGGGCATTCTCGAAGCCTTCGCCCGATACGTTGATCAGGGCATGATCCCCAATCGCTTTCCCGATTTCGGTGAGCCACCGGCCTACAACACGGCCGACGCGTCGCTCTGGTACATCGCGGCCATCGAGCGGTATCTCTTGTACACCGGCGATTGGTCATTCGTAAAAGACCATTTGTTGCCGGTCATCGGCGCGATTCTCGAAGCGCACGAACGCGGCACGCGCCACGGCATCCGACTCGCGCAGGACGGCCTCCTTGCGGCGGGTGAACCCGGCTACGCGCTGACCTGGATGGACGCCAAGCTGCCCGATCGGGCGGTGACCCCGCGCATCGGCAAACCGGTCGAGATCAACGCGCTTTGGTTCAACGCGCTGGAAGCGGCCGCAGGCCTGTTCGAACGCGCGGGGCAGGCCAATCGCGCCGAATACTGGCGACGGCTGGCAAGCCAAGCGCGCGGTTCGTTTGCGACGCGATTCTGGAACGAGTCAAAGGGATACCTGAACGACGTGGTTGACCTCAACGGCAGCCCCGAGACGTTCGACGACGCGCTGCGGCCGAATCAATTGCTGGCCATCAGCCTGCCGCATCCGATCCTCGATCCGAACCGCTGGGCGGCTGTCGTTGACGTATGCGAAAAACAGTTGTGGACGCCAATGGGAATGCGGACGCTGGCGCCGGGCAGTTCCGGCTATCGGCCGCGGTACGAAGGCGATGTCGTCTCGCGCGACGAAGCCTACCACCAGGGCACCGCGTGGCCGTGGCTGCTGGGGCCGTTTGTTACGGCCTACATGCGAGCAAACGCCAGCCGGCCCGGCGCCGCGACCGATGCGCGCCGATTCCTCTCCGGCCTGGAAAGTCACCTTTCACAAGCCGGCATCGGCAGCATCAGCGAAGTAGCCGACGCCGAACCGCCCCATCGCCCCGGCGGCTGCCCGTGGCAGGCGTGGAGCGTGGCCGAACCGCTGCGGGCGCTGTGTGAGGACATTCTCAAGACGCACCCGCCCAGGACGCCCACCGGCAGCAGCGCCGCCAAGTCGCCGATAACCGTGCCATAAAATCGGCACGATCCCCCGGTTCGGCGCGGCGGGGCTTTCTCACCAGACGTACTTTACGCTGTACCTCACCGTCTTCTCGCCGTTCGCCGGCACCATCACCTCGAAGTGAATCGTTCGCGCGTCGATCTTCTCGAACGGGTCGCTCTTTTCGGTGATCTCCCATTCGCTCCAGCGGTAGAGCGTTTCCTTGATGATGACCTTCTGGGCTTCGGGCTTGTGATTGCGCAATTGAATCTTGAAACTCTCGTGCATCACCTTGCGGTCGGTGTTGATGCGGAAATCCGTCTGCGTCCGCTCGCCGACCACATCGAACGATTGGCCGAGCTTGACCAGCACCTTCTCATCCTTCGGCGTGTGATCGATCAGGTCTTCGCCGATGAACTCCAGCGTGCCGTCGGCGTCGTCCTGCTTGTACACACGCACCTTGCCGCGCGGCAGCGGCATGCCCAGGCGGCTCTTTTCGTCGTTGCGGAATCTCAAATAGACATCGACCTTCTTGTTGCTCTGGTTGCCAAACTGGCGATCCTGCTGTGGCGCCCCGAAATAGCCCCAGTGCGCCGCCTCGGGCAGACCATAATACACCAGCAGCTTCTCGATCGGCACGCCGCGGGCCGACGGGAAGAGCGTGATCTGCTGCGTGCCGTTCTGCGGGATATCCGTCATCCGCGGAAGCGTATACAGGTGATACTCAAAGAACGCCTTCTCCTCGAAGCCGGCTTCCTTCATCGACAAATCCACACTCACGCTCCTGGCCATCGCGTAGCGCATCTGATTCTGCGGCTGCACGCGCTGCACGTCGCCGGCGATCAGCTTGAGCTTCGCGTTCTTGTAGCCCGCGCCCGACACGTTGAGCAGCGAAACCCACGCCGCGAGATCCGCCAGCTTCTCGTTCGCGTCGATCACGAGGTTGTAATCCGCCCGCCACGTCATGCCGCTGGTCTGGTAAGTCGTGCGCACCGTTCGCTTGCCGCCGTTTTGCGAGCGCACCTTCCAGACAAGCGTCGGGCGCGAGATCAACCCGCCGGGCAATTCGCCAAGTTGAATCTGCTGCCCGCGGCCGGAAATCACGCGAAGTCCCGCGGGCGTGTTGAGCAACAGGCCGCCGCCCGCCGTCGAAAGCAGGGTGCCCGTCACGGTCTCTGTCTTATCACCCTGTGCCATGACGACGGCAATCTCGCGGTCGATGTACTTGTCCAGCACCTTGTCGGGGCTGGCCAGATCGAACTCGAAGTTCTGCTCGAGCACCGTCGCCGGATCCTGTGCGGACAGATCGGTGAAGCTCACCGTGGTCGGATCGATGAACTGCGCCACGTCGGTGAAGCGCAGCGCCGCCAGCCCCGCGGCAAGGTCCACCTCGCGCACTTCCTTCACCACGCCAAAGCCCGGCACCTGCGAGGCGAACTGCGCGTCGTACCCCGCGCGCTGCTGGCCGATGAACTGCTGCGGATCGAATCCCGCCGGATCGGCCGACGAGTACACCGTCACCGAGACCCCCGTCGGCACGTCCTCGGTGCCGAAGGCGGGGCGTCCGACGCTGACAAGAACGAGGCACATGATGATTGAGAAAGACGCGGAACGGTACGGTTGCGCGAGTCGATCAAATCGAGTCATGATGGATTCTCCCTGGGGTTCGTGTGCGGCATTGTAGCCGCCCGCACCCTTAGACGCGGCGGGATTGAAAGCGGTTCCCATGAATAAGGCGGTTCCCATGAATCCTGATAAAAAAAGCCCCGATCGCGCGAGCGATCGAGAAAGGAGCTACATCCTTCGATTGCTTGCGCAATCGGCCCTTGGGGATCGACCAGGAACTCACGCCACGCCGCAGGTGAGAAAGATGGGCACGAGCACGCCGGTCTTGCGCTGCTCGATCTCGTGGAACCCGGCGTCCTCAAAGTACTTCCGCATGAGGCTCCAGGGCGCGTGAAACACGCGAGCCTCCGGCGTGCTCTCGCCGCGCGTGATGAACACGTCGAACAACACCCAACCCACGATGTTGTCGCGAAACCCGTCCACGAGCATCAGCCGCCCGCCGGGCCGAAGCACCCGGCGCATCTCCCTGATCGCCGCGGCCTGGTGCGGGTAATGATGAAACGAATTGCTGCACGTCAGCACGTCGAACGACCCGTCCTCGAACGGCAAATGTTCCGCATCCCCGCGCACAAATTGCAGGCGGCTGTCGCCAACGGCCTCGGCCTTCTGTTGCGCCATGCGGCACATCGCCGAGGCGTAGTCCAGCCCGATGAGCCGCCGCGCAGGCAGGTCGCATCCGGCGATCATGGCGATCCACGTTCCGGTGCCACAGCCGATGTCCAGCACGTCGAAGGGGCGCGGGTCGTCGCGCCGCCAGCGCCACAGCTCCTGCATGAACATCCGATAAGAGGGCTGGAACAGCAATCGCTGCACAATGGACCGGTCGTACGAATGCGCCCAGGAATCAAACTGACTTCGCGCGCGATCTTTCACCGCGTGGCGCACGGTCGCTCCGTTGGCGGACTTCGGCGTTTGCGGCGGGGCTTCCGGCGGCGGCATCCGTTCCTCCAGATCGCGTCGCACCGAACCGGTGCTTCGCGCGCATTATGCCGTGCGATCGCGCGGAAGGATAGTCGCCGTCCGCGCGGCGCGATGATGGATTCGCACGAGACCCGATGGAGTTAAAGTCTCCCGTCGGCGCAGACCGATACGACTTTGCGGCTGAAAGCATCCGCCGCACGGAACGACCGAATTACTTCTCGCCGAAGTCCTTCGCACCCGGAGTTCACGGATCATGTCCAAGCGTGAACTGATCGAACGCATCATGCAGATCAATCACACGGCTCGGCGGGAGTTCCTCCTGGGCTTCACCGAGAACGAACTGGCTGATTACCTCCACCAGATCGAATCGCTTGGCGATCATCCGCTCGGCATCATCGAACCGGAGCCGGTCGGCGCCGCCGTCAACGCTTGCTGAATTTATCGAGATTCAGCTCGGCCCGGCGGACCACCTGCGACCGCTCGCCCGTTTCTCCGAACTCGCGCAAGATCGATTCCCACGCGCTCGTCGCCGCGTCCGTACGCCCTCCCATGAGGTGCGCGTCGGCCAGCCACCACAACGCCGTCATCCGCTCGAGGGAGCCGCTCTCGGCCCGACCCAGCGCCGCTTCGCACGCATCGCGAGACCCCGCATAGTCGTACCGTTGTTCCGCCAGCACCCGCGCTCGCCAGATATCGCAGGCCCACCGCTGCGACGCATCGCATTCCACCGACGACGAGGCCAGCGTCAACTGACGCAGGCACGAGTCGACGGTTTCCGCCGGAGCGACCGGCCCGGCCTCCAGCACGCGCAACATCGACGACACCGCGTCGCCGAACATCCGCGCGCCCGACACGCCACCCGGTGCGCCCGCCGGCAGGTTCCACATGGATTCCAACTCCTGCGCCGCGCGAATGGCTGCGTCCAGCTCGCGCCGATCTTCATACAGCAGATAGCAGGACTGCTCGCTGCCCGACCGGCCGGCCGGAACGTAGAGCATTTCCACGGCCGACGCCGCGGCCCTGGCTGACGCGCCGACAACGCGACAGGTGTATTCCCCCCGCGCATCGTCCGCGGCGACGTCAGCGCCGCTTTCAAAATAAAGTTGATAATACGCCCGCTGCGCGCCCAGTCCCTGCGTCCGCGCCAGTTCGCGACGCTGCTGCACCTGCTGCGGCGGCTCGGCGCTGCGCGGATCGGCAAGCGCCGGCAGCGCCGTGCCCGCCGGCGTCGTTGGCTCACGCGGCTGCGGCGCTGGTTCGCTTTGCAGCTGCGGCGAGGGGGGCGTGCTGGGCCGCACGACTCGGCGAGGCTCCTTCCACCAGCTTCGATCCCAGTTCCAGTCCATTCGACCGCAACCGGTCGACGCCGCCAACGCGCACAAGAGAGACCAGCGCGCGGCGTCGCGAGCGGTTCTAAGCGAGATTGCGAAATCGAACCGGTGTGTTTGGCGTAAGCGCTGGATGAACGTAATCAAGAACCGAATCCTCTGGTCGCCAGCGTCCCTTTATCCGTTGGCACAGACCCTGTCAACGAAGGGACTGGTGACCGCTACCCTTAACCGTCAAACGCCGCTCCGAAGGAGCGACGGATCGTCGCGCTGTTATCCAGCACACAGGGAGCCGGCCAATTTGTTCCGATTTTCACAGCTTTCGTGGCGCACGGTGTGTGCAGGCATGTGGAAATGGAGAGATTGTGCGCAAGAAGACACTTAACAGTTTTATAACAATCCAGGAGCGGTCCGATCATATTAAACCTTGGTTTGGCCGAAAGATGCCTCTCGCCTTTTGCCTGAATGCGGGGTAGGATCATGCGAGGTTAGGGGAAACAGGCGACCCATCTAAGGCGTTCGCATTTCAGTCGGTTCGGTAGCTGCTGCGCCTTTTCTCCTGACGACGATCGTCTGCGTCACGAGGAGCGCGGGTCCGCATTCGCGGATTCGCAAGGGGAGGCGGAGATGAACAGTATGACGCGCCGTCCACCGTTCCAGCGGATCCTGGTGGACATGAATACGCAATATGATTTCCTGTTGCCGCGCGGGACACTCCCTGTGAGCAATCGGGCGGACATCATTCCAAACATCCGCAAACTTATGAATTGGGGAAGAATAGAGCAAATCCCCATTCTATCCACGCTCGAATCTCACAGGGAAGGTGAAGTGCTGAAAGGCCTGCCGCCTTATTGCGTCGATAACTCCACCGGTCAGCGCAAGCTACCCTTCACGCTCATGGCCCGTCGGCTGGTTCTCTTCGGCGACAACACCCTCGATGTTCCGCTCGATCCGTTCCGCAAATATCAGCAACTCGTCTTCACCAAGCGCAATCGTGATTTTCTTACCAATCCCAAGGCCGACCGGCTCGTAAACTCCATCCGCACCGGCTACTTCGCCGTCTTCGGCGTCGTAACCGAGCACTGCGTGAAGGCCGCCGCGCTGGGTTTGATGGCCCGCCAGCATCGCGTCGTGGTCGTCACCGATGCCTGCGGGTATTGGAGCATTGACGATCACGAGCTTTCGCTGCGCCAGATCGAAGCCAAGGGTGCGATCCTCGTCACCACCGAGGAACTGATTTCCGGCGCGGCCGAGGAGCGCATCGCCGCCGCCCCGCGTTTGCGGCCCCTCTGTGAGGACGAACCTCCTCTGTACGCAGAACCGGTTGAGGATCGCAACGCCGGGCCGAGGCCTTCGGATCATGCGCCGCTTCGCCTGCCGGTGGTCAAGTCCGGCGTTGCGGCTTACCATGCCGACGGCAATGGTCATTCTGGCGTCGACGGTCAATCCGACAAGATCACAAGGCGCACCAAAGTACCCGGCAAGATCACGGCGGCCCGCTCCATTGCCCGCAAAGCAGCCAAGCTGCCGCGCGATCTTGCCTAGCCGGGTCATCCGTCCTATCTTTCATTCCGGCGGTCGAATCAGCGTTGCCGATCGGCACGCCGTGTGCTGCGACGTGACGTTCGGCTCGCGTTTGTGTATCACCTTAGATCAATGCGGAGGTCGTGCGCGGCCCCGATGAGAGACCATGGCCAAGAAACTCCCCAAACAACTCGCCGTCCTCGATGAGGACCTCTGCACCGGCTGCGACGCCTGCGTCACGGTCTGCCCGGTCGATTGCATCGACAAGATTCGTGATCCACGGCACCCCGGCTACGCGATGGGGGTTTGCACGATTGATTTGCAGGTGTGCATCGGCTGCAAGCTCTGCGCGCAGGTCTGCCCGTGGGACGTCATCACCATGGTGCCGACCGACCAGGTGCTGGCGCAGGAGAAGTTCCGCAATCTGCTGACCGACGAGTTGATCGCGACGGCAAAATAGACGCTTGACCCATTCCGGTGGAGCGCTTTATCCGAGCGGCGCCCGTCAGGGAGCGCCGGGCAGCACCAAGAATCGCCGTACCTTTCCATACGCCATAAGAGTCCCATCGAGACATGAGCCATCAATCCGCGAAACTCACCGTCATCGCCCGGTTCAAAGCCCGTCCCGGGAAGGAAGCGATCGTACGGCGGGAGCTGATGGCACTCGTCGCGCCGACGCGCATCGAGCCGGGCTGCATCAACTACGATTTGCACGTCGCCGCCGATGATCCGGCGACGTTTCTCTTTCACGAAAACTGGGAAAGCGAAGCCGATCTGGAGCGGCACCTGCAATCCGCCCATGTGCAGGCGTGGCGTGAGCGCTCCGTCGAACTGCTGGCCGAACCGGGAGAAATTACCCGCTGGTGGCAGGCCGGGTAGAATGACTGCGCCGCGCGCATCCGACTCGACCAGCGCGGCTCGGAGTCAGTGTCGCGATGCTCACGTTCACCATCGCCATCGGCAGTTTCACCCTTTACCTCATCGCCTATCACACCTACGGCCGCTGGCTGTCTCGCCGATTCTTCAAACTTGATCCGAATGCTCCGGTGCCCAGCCGCGAAATGGCGGACGGGCACGATTATGTTCCCACGCGAAAAGAAGTCCTGTTCGGCCATCATTTCACGAGCATTGCCGGCACGGGGCCGATCGTGGGTCCAGCGCTGGCGGTAATCTGGGGCTGGCTGCCGGCGCTGTTGTGGGTGCTGTTTGGGAGCATCTTTCTTGGGGCCGTACACGACCTGGGCACGCTGGTCGTCTCGATCCGTAATCGCGGGCAGACCATCGGGGAAATCGCCGGTCGGCTGATTAACCCGCGCGTGAAGATTCTCTTCCTGCTGCTGCTATTCATGGCGCTGACGATCGTGCTGGCGATCTTCGGGCTGGTGATCGCCAACATCTTCGCGATGTACTCCTCGAGCGTGCTGGCGGTTTGGATTGCCATGCCGGTGGCGGTCGGTGTGGGCTGGCTGGTCTACCAGCGCGGGTGGAGACCACGTGGTCCGGCGCTGCTGTCGCTGCTCATCATGGTGGTGGCGATCATCCTCGCGGGCGAATTCGCCGCATTCGATTTCGTCATCAAGCCGATCAACGTTGCGGGCTTCACGATTTCCCCCGTCGTCACCTGGACGATGTTTCTATTTGTCTATTGCTACCTCGCCAGCGTGCTGCCGGTCTGGCTGCTGCTGCAACCGCGCGATTACATCAACAGCTACCTGCTCGTGCTGGGGCTGGTGCTGCTGGTCGGCGGCATCGGAGCGGCCACATTCCTCACCCCCGGCGGCGTGCCGATGGTCGCGCCGGCCGTCCATCTTAACGTGCCCGACGCGCCGCCGATCCTGCCGTTTCTGTTCGTCACGGTCGCCTGCGGCGCGATCAGCGGCTTCCACTGCCTCGTCAGCAGCGGCACCAGCAGCAAACAAATCGCCTGCGAAACCGACGCCCAGTTCGTCGGCTACGGCTCGATGCTGACGGAGGGATTCCTCGCGGTACTGGTGATTCTGGCGTGCTGCGCGGGGTTGGGACTAAGCGTCAATGGTGGCGAGGTCGTCGCCGAGGCGGCCTGGCAATCGCGATACGCGTCCTGGACCGTCTCCGGCGGGCTGGCCAAGACCGTCTCCGCGTTCGTCGACGGCTCGGGCAATTTCATCACCGCGATGGGCATTCCGCGGCCGGTGGCGGTGGCGTTGATGGCCGTGCTGGTGGCGTCGTTCGCGGCGACCACGCTGGACACGGCGACGCGCTTGCAGCGATACGTGATTCAGGAACTGGCCGGCACGTTCAACGTCGCTCCGCTGCAGGGAAAGCACGGCGCGACGCTTTTCGCCGTCGGCACGGCCGCGCTCCTCGCCGCGGTGCCGCCGCCGGGCGAGACGTGGGCGACGGGCATGGGCAAGGGCGGCTTGACGCTGTGGCCCGTATTCGGCGCGGTGAATCAACTGCTGGCCGGGCTGGCGTTCATGGTGGTGGCGTTTTATCTGGCGCGGCGGAAGATGCCGACGTGGTTCATCACCGTCCCGGCCGTGGTGATGCTCGTCGTGCCCTTCTCGGCGACGATGTATCAATTGCTCAACCGCGTCGACGGCTGGTGGCCGAAGGGGCAGTATCACCTTGTCGCGGCCGGTATTGTCATTTGTCTATTACAAACCTGGATGGTGGCGGAGGGGCTGCGGCTCTGGCCAAAGGTGCGCGGCGTGTTGGAGCATCCGCTGCCGCCGATTCCGCGCAGGTTCCCGGTCACGCCGGAGGTAGAAGGGGCGTGAGTCGGCGATCAGCCCGGTTCAAGGAAGAACTGCAACTGCGCATGGCCGTCGATCTCGAAGTATTCGACCTGGATTTGATGCAGCGCGCCGGGTGAGTCAAACTCGGCCGTGTCTTCCGTCGGCACGTGCCAGGTCCAGTTGTCGATGACGCGGCGGTCGTCCACGTAAACGCGTACGCCGTCGTCGCTGATGGTGCGAAGCCGCCATTTGCCCGCGGGCAGATTCATGTGTGTCCGCGCGACCACGGCGAAGCGGTCACGGACGGTGCGCGGCTCGGATTGCGATCGCGCGGCGTCCTGTGCATCGCCTTTCGCGGCGCTGGCATTTTCGTCGGCTTCATCGATTGCCGCCGGCCCGCCGCCGCCCCAGGTGTAATCCAGCGACGGGTCATGATCGACGCGGAACGCCTCGCCGGCGATGATCTTTTTCCAATTGTCGTCGCCTTTGCGCGGGTCGGTCTCATCGGTCCATTCGTAGAATCGCGTCGTCCACGTGGCGAAGAGCAAGGTGCCGGAGAGCGGCAGCTTCACATCGCCGACGCGGACCTGCGTTGCGAAGTTCGCAGCGCGCGACGGGCCGGTGTTCGGCGGCGGCGGCGTGCTGATCACGATCGTGCCGGGTGTGCGGCCGCGCGGCGGCGTGACTTGCAGACTCGAATCGGACAGCGGCTCGATTTCAAACGTCGTCCCCGGCGGGCCGAGGACTTTCGCCGTCAGCGGCGACCAGCCGATGACGCGATCCGGCCAGACGAGCGGGCGAGAAAAATCGTACGGCCCCCAATTGGTGATGACGACATGCTCTTTGCCTTCGCAGATACCGGGCAGCGGCTTGAGCGGCTCAACGCCCATGCGATCGGGTATGTCGAACGCGACGACCGGCAGCTTCATGCCCTGCGCGAAATCCCAAAGCGCGCTGGATTGGGCAGCCATGGCGGCCAACCCGCAATCTTCGCTACGGATTCTTGTCGCAATCGCCAGCGCGAAATGCCGATCCTCGTCCGTCGCTGGCGCATTGACGTCGCTTCCTTCGATGTCCTGATCTTTCGCGCAGGCGTTAAACGTATTGTTCAGCAAGCGAACCCGGCGGGACTCGCGGGCGTAGACCGCCGTCCGACAATTGATGAAACGGTTGGAGACGAGCGATTCATCCGCCGACTCGCCGCCCTGCTCACGGCAGTAAGGCGAGGCGAGCAGGTCCTTATCGTCGTCCCACCAGAGCCAGACGCCGCGTTTGCATGCGTCAAACAGGTTCTCGATGATACGATTGCCACGGCCATGTTCGATGGAGATGCCGTTGTTGCACTCGCGCATCTCGTTGCCTGCGATGAGGGAATTGGTCGAATAGCCGCCCCAGATGCCGTGGTCGCAGTGGTTGAGCTTGTTGACCAGGAAGATGTTGCGATCGGAGAAGGTGGCTTCGATGCCGTTGGCGACGGCGTGGGAGAAATCGTTCATGTAGACGAGATTGCGGTTGCAGCCGCCGCGGCCGGTGCGCTGGGTGGTTTCGTGGCCGGCGTAGAGGAAGAATCCGTCGCCGCCGTGGGTGGCGGAGTTGTAGGCGAACACGTTGTCAGAGCATTGCTCGTACACAAGGATTCCGGTGGAATCCTGCCCGCGGGCGTAGACGCCGTGCGAGTAGCCGCGGATGCAGTAGTCAAAGCGGTTGGAGATGACCTTGCAGAAGCTGGACCGCCACAGGGCCAGGCCCCAGCCGGACATGAACGACATGTCGTTGCCGACGGCGGTCACACGATCGGATGAAACAATACAAATGCCGTTTTGTCCGTTGCGGGCGCGGCAGTTTCGAATTGTGGCGCCGGGGCAGCGGAGCAGATACATGCCCGCGCCGAAGCGAAGCCACTGGTTGTCATCGTTCTCGTGACCGAAGATCCAGTCGTCGATGTGCTCGCGCTGGGGGTTGCTCTTGAGCCGCTGGCGATAGTTGCCGGAGACGTCGCAGTTCTCGATTGTCAGGCCCGGTGCGTCTTCGGCGTAGATGGCGACCTTGAAGCCGCGCACGACGGCGTTGCGAATCGTCACGTTTTTCGCGCCGCGGACGACGATGCCGCGGCCGACGAACGAATCGGCCTGTTCGGGGTCGGGATTGCCCAGCAGCGTCGCGCCGCGCAGATCGAGCGTCTGCCCGTCGCGCGTGATGACGATTTCACCAGCATCGGTGGGCGCGGTTGCTTGAATCACGCGACCGGCTTGAGAGCAGCCGGCGATCAAGAGGATCGAACCGATTGACAGGGAGGCTACAACAGATCGCAAAAAGCTGATCGGCGGCGTGCGTTTCATGTCAGCAACCTCGGAATCGTGAAAATGACGGATCAACTGGCGAGCATGGCCGTCAAAGGCCGCGGCCATGCCACCCGTCACGGCCATGCCATCCTTACATCGTTCCTTGGCGAATATGCTTCATGGCGCTGAACGTCACTTGGCGGCGACTTTCACCATGCGTCGCGCGCCAGTATAGTCCCCTGCCGAGATGGAAACACAATCCTCCAAGCCACGGGTGTTATGCGTCATCGGGACGCGGCCCGAAGCCGTGAAGCTGATCCCCGTCGTGCAGGCGCTGCGTGCCGACGGCTGGGCCGATGTGCGCGTGATCGCGACGGCGCAGCACCGGGACCTGCTGGACCAGATTTTCAATTTCTTTGAGATCACGCCCGACGATGATTTGAACCTGATGCTGCCGAACCAGAGCCTGGCGGATTTGACCAGTCGAATGATCGTGTCGCTGGATGGGGTGCTGGCGCGCGAGATGCCGGACATCGTGCTGGCGCAGGGGGACACGACGACGGTGATGGTGACGGCGCTGTGCTGCTGTTACCGGCGGATTCCGTTCGGACACGTCGAGGCGGGTCTGCGAACCGGCGAGAAGTATTCGCCGTTCCCGGAGGAGATCAACCGCGTGCTGGCCAGCCATCTGGGTGACTTGCACTTCGCTCCGACCGAGAACGGGCGGCAGAATCTGTTGCGCGAAGGCATCCCGCCGGAGCGGATTCATGTCACCGGCAACACCGTGATCGACGCGCTGATGTGGGCGTCGAAGCGGCCGCTGCCCGGGGGGTTCGAGCCGCCGGCCGGGCGGAGGCTGATCCTCGTGACGGCGCATCGGCGGGAGAACTTCGGCGAGCCGTTGGAAGAAATCTGTCTCGCGCTGCGCGACATCGCCGCCGCGCGCGACGTGGAGATTCTCTACCCGGTGCACCCGAATCCGAATGTCGAATCGCTGGCTAATCGGCTGCTGAAGGGGCGCGAGCGGATTCGGCTCTGCAAGCCGCTGGACTATGCCGAGTTCATCGCGGCGATGAAGGCGTCGTATCTGATTCTCTCCGACAGCGGCGGCGTGCAGGAAGAGGCGCCCTCGCTCGGCAAGCCCGTGCTCGTGCTGCGCGACTGCACCGAGCGGCCGGAAGGCGTCGCCGCGGGGACGGCGGCGCTGGTCGGACCGCACCGCGATCGAATTGTACATCGCACGCTGGACCTGCTGGACAATCCCGGTGCGTACAGCGCGATGGCGAAAGCGCGGAACCCGTACGGCGATGGCCAATCGTCGCAGCGCATTGTCGCGGCGCTGAAGCAGTTTCTAGTGTGATCGATGCGCATCCTGATGCAGAATCGGCCGGACGCATACGAGCGGCCCGGCGGCGATACGATTCAGATGGATCGCACGATTCGCGCGCTGCGCGAGGCGGGGCATGAAGTCGATCTTTCGCTCGATGCGGAACCGGAGCAGGGCGGCGAGGCGTCCACCCCGGCATCCTCCGGCAAGGAAAGCCGCGGCCCTGTGTATTACAATCTTGTCTATTTATTCAACCTGACGACGCCGGCGTGGACGGTGCGGCAAGCGCGCCATGCGCTGCGCCTGGGGACGCCCTACGTCCTGTCAAGCGTGTATTGGGATCTGGAGGCGGCGGTCCCGTGGCGAGCGTATGAGTTTCCGCGAAATGTGGCTCGCGCGGTGCTGCCGCGAGTCGCGGTGCGCGCGTTGAAGGCGCTGCGCGACGGAGGAAGCGGGGAAAAATCGCTTCAGCGTGAGATCCTCGCCGGCGCGCGGTGCGTGTTTCCCAATTCGACGGCCGAGCGGGACCACTTGCTCGAGCGGTTTCCCGGAATCCCGCGTGAAAAGTTTCTCGTGGTGCTCAACGGCGTCGATCCTCCGGCGATGCAGGCGAGCGGCGCGGGCGGGTATTACCTGTGTGCCGGAACGATCGGCCCGCGAAAGAACCAGCTCAACCTGGTTCGCGCGTTTCGCCGGCTGGATCGCGAGCGGCTGCTCATCGTCGGCAACGCGGCGCACGGCTGCGAGCGCTATCTGAAAGCCGTTGTTCGCGCCGCGCCGCCGAACGTCGAGTTTCGCAGCGCCGTGCCGCACGCAGGAATGACCGCGCTGCTGGCGGAGGCGAAGGTTCTGGTGCAGCCGTCGTACATCGAGACGCCGGGGTTGAGCGCGCTGGAGGCGGCGGCGATGGGCGTGCCGATCGTGGTGAGCAACGTGCCGCCGGTGTACGCGTACTTCGGCGATCTGGGGTTCTATTGTGATCCGGACGATCCGGATTCGATTGTAGACGCGTGCCGCGAAGCGGGCAGGGCGGGCTTGCGGGACGGCAGCGGGTTTGCCGAGCAGCACGACTGGCGTCGGGTGCTCGCGCCGATGATCAAATGTGTGGAGGCGTCAGTTCGTTCCGGTTGATTTTCCCGGCGATGCGCTCCGCAGCCTTGCCGTCGGCGAATTCTGTTTCGATGCAAAAATGCCTCTCACGCAGCGCCGCGAGGCGCAGCTCGGTGAGGATGCGCTGCGTGTGCGCGCCCGTGAGAACATTCCAACCGCACTGTACCGTTTCGACCCATTCGGTTTCGTCGCGCAGCGTGATGCACGGCACCTTGAAAAAGCATGCTTCCTTCTGGATGCCGCCGCTATCGGTGAGGACAACCCGGGCCGCGCGTTGAAGCGCGATGCAGTCAAGGTAACCGAGCGGCTCGGTGAGGAGGAGGTGTTTCGCGGCGGCGAGGCGCGGGGCGAGGCCGGCCTGATCCAGCCGCGCGCGGGTGCGCGGATGAAGCGGCAGGACAACCGGCTCGCCCTGCTCAATCAATGCATCGAAAATCGCACCGAGTCTGGCGGGGTCATCCGTGTTCGACGCCCGGTGGATCGTGCAGAACAGAAACTGTTTCGCCGTGACGCCGAAACGCGCGAGAATCGCCGGCGTGAGTCCGCCGTGATCGAGTTTCAAGGCGGCTTCCTTCGCCACGTCGAACATCACGTCGCCGACGCAATGCAGACCGAACGTGATTCCCTCGGCACGCAGATTGTTCATCGCCGCCATGGTGGGGCAGAACAGCAGCGTCGAGACGCGATCGGTCAGGATGCGATTGATTTCCTCCGGCATGGCGCGGTTGAAGCTGCGCAGGCCTGCCTCGACGTGAGCGATCGGGATGTTCAGCTTGGCGGCGGCCATCGCACCGGCCAGCGTCGAATTGGTGTCACCGAAGACAACCACAATCTCCGGCCTCACGTCGAGCATGATTTTCTCAAGCCCCGCGAGCATCCGCGCGGTCTGCTCGGCGTGCGAGGCGGAGCCGACTTCCATTTCGTGATCGGGCCGGGGGATGTCCAGCCCCTCGAAGAACACCTGCGACATCTCGTAATCGTAGTGCTGGCCGGTGTGGACGAGGATTTCGGTATGGCGAAACCGCAGGGCGCGCGAGAGCGGCGCGGCCTTGATGAACTGCGGACGCGCTCCGACGACGGTAAGAATTTTCATTTCGGCTCCACCGGCGCGAGGCGTTTCTTGACGAGGCGATAGACGCGCCGGCATTTCTTGCAAACGCGGCGCGCAGCCGCCTTCGGCAGCGACTCGCCACACTCGCAGACCCAGCCGATTTGCTTTGCGGGGACGCCGGCCACCATGGCGTAATCGGGTACGTCTTTCGTCACTACCGCGCCGGCGGCGATGAACGCGTGACGGCCGATCGTGACGGGGCAGACAAGCGTTGCGTTGGCGCCGATGCTGGCGCCGTGCCGGACGAGTGTTTTCTGATACAGGTGCGAGGCGCGCTGGGGGTACTTGCTTCGCGGGCGAACGATGTTGGTGAACACCATCGACGGGCCGCAGAAGACGTAGTCCTCCAGCTCGACGCCCTCATAGATGGAAACGTTGTTTTGTATTTTGCAGTGATCGCCGATTCGGACATTCGGCCCGACGTTGACATTCTGCCCGATGGAGACGCCGCGGCCGATGGTCGCGCCGCTTTGAACATGCGAGAAATGCCAGATTTTTGTTCCCACGCCGAGCGTAACGCCGTCGTCGATGATGCTGGAGGGATGGACGTAATACGACGCGCTCGCATCACTCGTCGCGGCCGCCTGATGAACCGCATCGGGGGCCATGATCGGGCGTGATGACGACGGAACCGGCGCGGCCTCCAGGCGCTGCGTCGCGCGTTCGAGGATATCGAGCACTTCCACGGCTGATGCGCCGTTGGCGATATCGATGGCGCTTCCGTTCGCATGGCGCGGGTCAATCTGTTCGAGAAAATATTTCAATTCGCGCGTCAGCGGCATCTCGGCGGGGTAGTCCAGCCGCTCGGCGTCGGCGTCGCGGATGCGCAATTCGCCGGCGACGCGATCAACGCCCTTCCGGAAAAAGAGCACCTCGCGGTCCGTCGCGTGATCTTCAAATGTCAACATGCCCTTGTCACCGATGACAACCAGCCGCTGCTCCTTGAACGGATGCAACCAACTGACGAAAATGTGGCCGACGATGTTGCCAGGCCAGACGAGGGTCGTCATCGTCGTGTCGTGGATGCCCGGGGTGACAAAAACGCCGCCGTGTGAATCAACCTGAAGCGGCGGCTTGCCTACAAGGTATTGAAACACCGAAATGTCGTGCGGTGCGAAGCTCCAGAGGATGTTCTCCTCGGTGCGAACCGTGCCGAGATTCAGACGGTGGCTGTAGAGGTATTGCAGGCGGCCGATCGTGCCAGCCGAAATGACCTGTTTGATTCGCTCAATGGCGGGGTGAAAGAGCAGGACGTGACCAACCATGAGCCGGACGCGGGCTTGGTCTGCGAGTCGCACGAGTTCGCGAGCTTCGTCGGCGCGGAGCGTAAGCGGTTTCTCAACGAGAAGATGTTTGCGCGCGGCGATGATCTGCCGGGCGAGGTCAAAGTGCGTCTCGGCCGGCGTGGCGACGATGAACGCGTCGAAGGGTTGTTGGAGCGCGGCGGCGAGATTGTTGAACAATTCAACGCCCGGCCACGCTTGCGCGGCCGCCTGCTGTGCGAGCGGCGACGAATCGACGATGCCGCCCAATGCGCCCAGCTCGTGCAACGTGCGAATGTGATTTCGACCCCATCGGCCCGCGCCGACGACGCATACGTTGGGCATGGTGCGCGTCCCTGTGATGCTGTATCCAAGGGTCGAATCTACGGTTGCAATGCGAACGCGTCAAAGGTCGCATGGTTGCAACCGATTGCACGCTCGGCGACGATTCTTGAATGGAAGCCATCATTCTCGCAGGCGGGATCGGCAGTCGGCTGCAATCGGTCGTGGCGGAGGTTCCCAAGCCGATGGCGGATATCGCCGGCCGGCCGTTCCTGGAGTATCAGTTGGACTATCTCGCGTGGCATGGCGTGCCGCGCGTGGTGCTGGCGGTGAGCCACCTGCACGAGAAGATCAGCAGTCACTTCGGCGCGGCGTATGGAAGAGTGGAACTGGCGTACAGCATCGAGCGCGAGCGGCTCGGCACCGGCGGCGGCGTAATGCTGGCGATGGCGCAGGTCGACGGCGACGATTTTCTCGTACTCAACGGCGATTCGTTTTTTGACGCACCGTTGGCGGAGCTATTGCAGCGGCACCACGGATGTGAATCGCCGGTGCCGCGCGATTCAAGCGCTGCAACGGATCGCAGCCACACCGCCCCCCATGATCTGACCATCGCGTTGAAGCGCGTGCCGGATTGCAGTCGATTCGGCAGCGTTGAGACGGATGCAAGCGGTCGAATCATCTGTTGGCGCGAAAAAGGAATCGCCGGCCCGGGCGCGATCAATGCGGGGGTGTACGTCGTGCGCCGGGCGTTCATGGAGAGCCTGCCGCAGGCCGGCGCGTTCAGCCTCGAGCGCGACGTGATGGAGCGGGAGTTCTCGGCGCGGCGATTCTTGGCGGTCGAGAGCGACGGCTATTTCATCGACATCGGCGTGCCGGAGGAATACGCCCGAGCGCAGACGGAGCTGCCTCGCGTCGCGGCGAAATACCGGCGGTAGTTGAAAAGCAACGGAAAAAGCCGTTACATATCGCCCCGGCGTGATGGAGCCGGGGTCGATGCGGGCCAAGTCGAGGCGTGGTGAATGCGTTACGCGACCGAGTTTGGGAAGTTCCTGTCTGACACGTGGCGCAGCCGCTGGCTGCTCTATGAACTGACCAAAAACGATTTTCGCGGGCGGTATCTGGGCAGCGCGCTGGGCATCGTCTGGGCGCTGGTGCAGCCGATCGTGACGCTGCTGATCATGTGGTTCGTGTTCGCGGTGATTTTTCCCTCGTCGACGCAAACCAACGGTCGCCCGTTCGTGCTGTGGCTCATGGCGGGAATGATCCCGTGGTATTTCATCAGCGAGAGCCTGTCGGGCGGGACGAACTCCGTTGTGGAGAAGAGTTTCCTCGTCAGCAAGGTCGCTTTCCGCGTCAGCATATTGCCTATTGTAAAAATAGCATCGGCGATGGTCATTCACCTGTTCTTCTTCGCCATCATGGTGGCTGTGCTGATCGCCTATGGGCACCCGCCGGATCGCTATTACCTCCAGATCCCCTACTTCTGGTTCGCCACCGTCATTTTTCTGCTGGGCGTGTCGTGGATCACGGCCGCCATGACCGTGTTCTTCCGCGACGTGTCCTACGCCATCAGCGTCATGCTCCAGTTTCTGTTCTGGCTGACGCCGATCTTCTGGTCACCCGAGTTGATCGTGGAACGCGGGCATCCGCGCATCCTGCTGCTGCTGAAACTCAACCCGCTGCACTATCTCGTCGAGGGTTTTCGCGGCTGCGTCATCTATGAACGCTGGTTCTGGGAGCCGTACAAGAGCATGATTTACTTCTGGATTGTGACGGCGCTGCTCTTCGTGGGCGGCGCGGTCATCTTCCGGCGATTGCGACCGCACTTTGGTGATTTGTTGTAATTGAGGAACGGCATGTACGTTTACGCGCGGGTATCGGAAATCGACCAGTGGATTCTCTCCGGCGTCTGGAAAGCCGGATGGGAGGATCAGTACGGCTGGGAGTATCCGTGGACGTACCAGAAGGTGCTGGAATACGCGACGCCGGGGGCGCGGGTGCTGGATGTCGGCGCGGGCACGGGGCAGATGGCGCAAAAGCTCTTCGACGATGGGCCGAAGCTCGAAGTGCACATGATCGACACGAAAGAGGCGTTTGAGACGTCCGGCGCGTTCAAACCGCAGCTCGTCTACCACGAGGGGCTGGTCGGCATCGGTCACGCGCTCACGCCGCAGTATTTCGACCTTGTGTACAGCGTCTCGGTGCTGGAGCACATTTATGAAGCCGGCGGCGAAGCAGGGATGATGAGCGCGCTGGAAGACATGAAGAACCTGCTGCGCCCCGGCGGCGTGATGATTCACACGATGGATCTCGTCTTGGATCCGGAGGTCTATCGGCGCTGGATGGGTTTTTCCATCGAGCGGTTCATCACTGCGACCGGCATGGAAATATTGCCGAAGTACCTCGGCCCCGCGCCGACGCGCGAGGCGATGCTGCTGGACCCGGACCTGTACGTCGTCAGCCCCGAGCGGGCGCACGCGATGCGCTGGTGCGGCCGCAACGTGGGGCTGGGTTATTTCCGCCTCACCGGGATCGGTTTCATCCTGCGCAAGCCGGAGGCGTAGAGACGCGATGACCGCTGCCATGCCCACCGCCGAAGCAGTCCCCGCACCGTCCCCCGCCGTCGAGCCGCCGGTGATCGCAGTCAATGAATTGACAAAAGTCTATAAACTGTACGACCGCCCCACCGACCGCGTGCGCGAGGCCTTGAGCTTCGTCCGGCGGAGCTACCACACGGCGTTCAAGGCGGTCGACGGCGTGACGTTCGACGTGCGACGCGGCGAAGTCGTGGCCATCTTCGGCCACAACGGCAGCGGCAAGAGCACGCTGCTGAAACTCATCTCCGGCGTGCTGACGCCGACCAGCGGCACGCTCCAGGTGCGTGGGCGCATCTCGGCCCTGCTCGAACTGGGCGCGGGCTTCAATCCCGAACTAACCGGGCTCCAGAATGTTTATCTTTACGGTTCGATGATCGGCTACTCCCGCCCGCAGATGGAAAGCCGCCTTGATCAGATTCTCTCTTTTGCCGACATTGGCGATTTCATCAACCGCCCGGTGAAACTCTATTCCAGCGGCATGTTCTGCCGTCTCGCGTTCTCGACTTACATCCACGTCGATCCCGACGTACTGCTCGTAGACGAGGTGCTGGCCGTCGGCGACATTCGCTTTCAACTCAAGTGCCGCGACAAGCTGATGCAGCTCCGCGAGAGCGGCACGACCATCCTCTACGTCTCGCATTCCAACCCCGGTTTCGGCGACTGGGCGATCATCATGGATCACGGTCGCATCGTGGAACGCGGTCCGCTGGCGAACGTCTGGGCGACTTACCATCGCCTGATGACCGACCGCGACAACGCCCCGGCGGGTTCCGGCCGATCCAACAATGCGGAGGCATCAACTTCCGGCGCGGCCGGCGTGAAGACCGCCACGGTGCGAACGGACATCGTTACGTCCGAGGGCTTTGTGCGCGACGCCGAGGAGGCGAAGCGCTCCATCGCATACAACGAATCGAAGGAGTTTCTCGATCGCGTGGATTCAATTCGCTTTGGCACCGGCGAGGCGCGATTTGTGAACACCGAATTGCTCGACGACAACGACCAGCGCGTCACAACCGGCTCATGGGGCCAGCGGCTGCGCTATCGACTGCACATCCGCGTCGACAAGGACGTGCCGTTCCTGTCGGCCGGCTTCATGATTCGCAACGCCCTGGGGCATCATCTGCTGGGCGATGAGACGTGGTCGCAGCGCGTGCCGCTCGTGGACCTGCACGCCGGGGATCGGGTCGTGCTGGAGTTCGCGTTCCACCTGAACCTGGCGGCGGGTGAATACACCATCACGCCGGGATCGAGCTATCGCAACGTGGAGATGCCCGGCGAGGTGGCGTATTACGACTGGATCGATCACTGCGACACGATCGCGGTGACGCGGCATGGCCGACCGTTCCACGCGTGGTATTATGTTCCGACGCAGATCACCGGGCGGATCGACCGCGCGAGCGGCATCGCCCCGGAAAATGTGCAGGCGTCGGTTGAGAAATATGTGGCAATCTCGAAGTATTAACGGAGTGAGCTGGAGTTTCGCGGCGTGCGGCTTGAGCCACGGCAGCACAACATGGACGACTTGATTTCAAAACTAATCGCCGAACATCGCGCCGCCCTGGACCGCATGGACGCCGCGCGGCGGGGCGAGCTGCGCGACGCGGCGAAGCTGCTCATCGACTGCTTCAAGGCCGGCGGTGCAGTCTACATCTGCGGCAACGGTGGTTCGGCGGCCGACGCGCAGCACATCGCCGGGGAACTGACCGGCCGATACCTTCGAGAGCGCAAAGCCCTGAACTGCATCGCCCTGACGGTGAACACGAGCAATCTCACGGCCATCGGGAACGATTACGACTTCGAGCGCGTGTTCGCGCGGCAGGTTGAGGCGCACGGCCGCCGCGGCGACGTGCTCTGGGCAATCAGCACGAGCGGCCAAAGCGCGAACGTGCTGCGTGCGATTGAAGCGGCAAAGACGCAGGGCATGAACGTGCTGGGGTTCGCCGGCGCGTCCGGCGGATCGATGGCCGCGCTTTGCGACGTCTGTTATCGCGCGCCGTGCGAAACGACCTACGGGATCCAGCAGTTGCACGAGTTGGGCTATCACATCGTGTGCGATCTGGTCGAGCGTGCAATCGCGGATGGTAAGTAACCATGCCGGCCCGCGCCGTATTTCTCGATCGTGACAAGACGCTCATTGACGATCCGGGCTACCTCGATCATCCCGACGGCGTGCGATTGCTGCCCGGCGTCGCCGAAGGCCTGCGCCGATTGAAGGAGGCCGGCTATCGGCTCGTGGTCGTGACGAATCAGTCCGCGATCGCGCGCGGGAAAGTCACGATCGACCGGCTGGAGACCATTCATGCGGAGCTTCGGCGGCAGCTCACCGCCGCCGGCGTCGAACTCGACGCAATCTACTACTGCCCGTATCACCCCGACGGAACCGTGCCGCCCTATAACCGCGAGCACGAGGAGCGCAAACCCGCGCCGGGAATGCTGCTGCGCGCCGCACGAGAAATGGACCTCAACCTTTCCAAGTCCTGGATGGTGGGCGATCGGCTACGCGACATTCAGGCCGGCCGCCGCGCGGGGTGCAAGACGGTGCTCGTGCGCTCGGATTCGACCGAGCCGGCCAAGGAATTTGTCGGCGACGCGGAGCCCAATTTCGAGACTGACGGCCTGCTCGCCGCCGCGGAGATGATTCTGCACACATAGTCGCCCCCTTGTCCGAGCCGGGCCACTTATGGCCCGGAATCACCGCCGCATCCCCGCGGCGCCCGCGATGGCCAGGGCAGCGAATTGCAGGCAGGTGGCAAACGGTTAGAATACCGCCCTGAAGCGGTCGGTCGCCTTCACGGACGATGGCAGCCGGACCGCGTGCAGGCAGGCCTCGCGTGCATGGCGCGGCGCGCGCGGCGGAAGAATTCATGGAAGCATCCCAAGCGGTTATTCCCAACGAAATCGAACGCGGCCGATCCGGCCCGCCCGTCCTGTCGATCATCATCCCCGTGTTCAACGAGGTGAATACGGTCCGGCAGGTGATCGAGAAGGTGCGCGCGGTGCCCTTTCCCGATCCATTCGAGATTCTCGTCGTGAACGACGGCTCAACCGACGGCAGCGAGCAGGTGCTGCGTGAACTGCCGGCGTGGGAAGACGTGCGCGTGCTGCACCACGCGCGCAACGCAGGTAAGGGCGCGGCGGTGCAGACCGCCCTGCGCGAGATTCGCGGGCAGTACGTGGTCATTCAGGACGCCGACCTGGAGCTGAACCCGCACGATATGCTGCCGCTGTACGAGAAAGTGCGCGGCGGCGCGCCCGTCTGTTACGGCTCCCGCTTTATGGGGGACAATCGCCGTCTGCACGGTCGCTCGACTTACTGGGCCAATCGCATGTTGAACATGACCTGCAACCTGGTCAACGGCATTCGCCTGACGGACATGAACACGTGCTACAAGATGATGCGGGCCGATGTGGCGCGGCGGTTGCATCTCCAGAGCCGCGGCTTCGCGATGGAGCCGGAGATCACCACCAAGCTCGCGCGGCTCAAAGTTCCGATCGAAGAGCTGCCCATCAGCTACATCCCGCGTGAAAAATCCGAAGGCAAGAAGATTCGCGCGATGGACTTCTTCCGCTATCTCCGCGCGATGGGTCGATACCGGTTCTCCAGCTTTGACACGGGATCGGCCGATGTCCAGCCGCCCGCACAAGGCTCCTCTTCTCACCCAGCATGACCCAATACCTGACAAGCTTTCTGGGGTTCTGCTCGCTTGTTCAATTGTGTGTCCTGCCAGGCTACCTGGTTTGTCGCATCCTCCAACTGCGCGGCCGGCTCGAAACGCTGCTTTTCAGCTTTGCGCTTAGCCTGCTCATTAATCATGCGCTGGTGGTCGGGCTGGTGGTCGCCGGCGCGTATCGCCCGAGCGTTCTGTACGGCATTCTCGTGGGTGAGTTGACGCTCCTTGCGGCACTGGTCATTGCGCAGCGACGAGCGACGCCAAACGCCGATTCGTGTTCGTCCGATTCGCAACGGCCGGCGTTCGACTCGCCGCCGTTCTCGTTCTTCAAGCACACAGCCTGGATCACTATCGCCGTCTATATCTGGCTGGCCTGGCAGAACGTCGGCACGGTGTTCATGACCTGGGACGCGGTTGGCTCTTGGAACCCCTGGGGCGTCTGGTGGGCCAAGGGCAGCATCCCGCGCATCTGGGGCACGTATCCGCAACTCATCCCGACGAGTTATTCACTCACCTACGTGTTCATGGGCAACACCCAGGTGCAATTCTTCGCCAAGGGAATGCTCGGTCTGTTCCCGCTTGGCACGCTGCTGGCCATTTATGAACTGGGGCGGCGGCAACGCAGCGCCGGCATCCTGGCCGGCGTGACGCTTGCGGGCGTGCTGATGTACTTCGTCAACGTCGCCAAGCTGGAGAACATGATGTTCTCCGGCTATGCCGACGTGCCGGTGTCGTTCTTCGTGACGATGGCGTTTTATTGCGTGATCCGCGCGGGCGAAGAAGCCCAGCGCGAACGCTGCATCGGGCGCGGCGCGATGCAACTGATCTGGCTCGGCGCGATGATGTGCGTCGCGGCGTGTGTGACCAAGCAAACCGGCATGTACATGGCCGCCGTGTACCCGGTGCTGCTCTGGGGGCTGGTCCTTCGACCCGCGGGCGTGTCGATTCCGGAATCCGTCCGGCGGCTGTCAACGGCGTGCATGGTGATGGTCGCGCTCGCGGCACCGTGGTACGTGTATCAACGCCACATGATCGCCACTGGTCAGGCCCAGGACAACTGGGATGAGCTATTCACGAACCTGCACAAAGACCCGACGTATGCCGGCCGATTGCGGCACGGCATTCGCATGCTTCGCGGCGCGTTGCCATTCAACGACGCGCTCGGATGCCTCGCGGTGTTGCACGTCATTTCCATCATTCGCCGGAACACGCGATGGTTGTATCTGCTCGTCATCGCGCCGCTGACGGTGATTTGGGCCGTTGGATTCAGCTATAGCCTGCGAAATCTCGTGCTCGTGGTGCCGCTGATGGGGCTGTCAGCGGGTGTGGGGTTGGTGGAATTGCTCGGCGCGGCGGGGTGGTTGGCGGCGCGGCTGGCGGGTGCGGAACTGAATTGGGGCGGGGGTACCGTCATTCCGCTAAACGGCAAGCCGATTCCGATGGCTGCGGATTCGGGACCTGCGTGGGCGCGAGCGGGTGTGAAAATCGCGCTGTTGGTGATCGTCGTGGCAAGTTTCTCGCTACCGCGCGATAGGCTCCTGGAACGTCAGACAACGCTTCAACGGGAAGTCGGCGATCCATCGCTAAACAAGGTCCTTTACGAGTATCACGAGACTCGGCCGCTGCGAGGGCTGATCTCCACGCACTACGCCGCGTTGAACTATCTGCCGGGCTTTGAAAGCCGCGCGATCGGCCTCCCGATGGGCAGCTTCGAGACGTACGAAAAGCACCGGACCCGGCAGGACGTACATTACATCCTGATTCCTTCGTGGCTCGACCCGTCCTACAACCCGAAGATCGTCGAGGACGTTCGTCGCCGGATTGAGTCGAAAGAGTACAAGTGTATTTATGACAAGAACGCCTGGCTGTACGTCCGCAAGATGACGCCGACCGACTGGGAACTGGACGACGCGCTCACCCAGGCCGAGGCGCACGTCGCGGCCGAGCGGTTCGATGAGGTCGTCAGCGCCCTGTCCGGCAAGCCCCTGGCGGAGGCGGAATCCCCCGGCCGAGCCTACTACCTGCTCGCCTACGGCATGCACCACGGCTGGGATCGGTCGCGCGCCGGGCGCGAGCCGCCGACTGCCGCAGTGGATTACTACGCGCGCGCCATCGAACTGGGGATGCATGAGTTCTGGCCTCGGTATCAGCGCGGATTGCTGCTCGCGATGCTGGGTCGGCGTGAGGAAGCGATCCGTGACTTGGCTCGAGCCGTGGAGATCAATCCCCATCATGAGGGCGCGCGCGGCGCGCTGGCCGAGGTGCAGGCAGCGACCAGCAGAAAAGGAGTCTGACGCCATGGGCCGGTCTACCGACAGCCCGCACGGCGTTACGAATTCGATTGCGTCCCATTCCGCAGTCCCTCAACGGCGCGTGTCGCTCTTCGTCCCGTGCTACGTCGATCAGTTGTTCCCGCGCGTCGCGCAATCGACCGTCCTGCTGCTGGAGCGCCTCGGCGTCGCGTGCGAATACGACGAGCGGCAGACCTGCTGCGGCCAGCCCGCTTTCAACAGCGGCTACGCCGACGCTGCGCGGCGCGTGGCGGAGCATTTCGTCAGCATTTTTTCCGGCTGTGAGACAATCGTCGCGCCGGGCGGATCATGCGTGAGCATGGTTCGCAACCACTTCGCGCACGTTCTGGGGCGCGAAGAGCCGGTCACCCTGCGCGTGCGCGAGCTGTGCGAGTATCTTGTCAACGAGCTGGGTGCCCCGGATGTCGGCGCGAGCCTGCCTGGACGCGCGGCGCTGCACATGCCCTGCCACATGCTGCGCGATCTGGACGGCGCCAGCCCCGTGCGCGAAATTTTGTCCCGCGTGCGTGGATTGGAGATCGTCGATCTCCCGTGCGATACCTGGTGCTGCGGCTTCGGCGGAACGTTCAGCGTGAAGTACCCGGAGCTGTCGACGGCCATGTCCGAAACAAAACTACAACAGATGCGCGACGCCGGCGTGGATTACCTGATCTCCCCGGAATCGAGCTGCCTGATGCAGTTGGCAGGGGTGTTGCAGCGGTCGCAGGATCCAGCGCATCCGAGAGTTTCCCAGCGGGCCATCCGGCCGCTGCATGTGGCGGAAGTGCTGGCGGGTACGATCTCATGAATCACGCCGGTTTCGAAGCCACAAGCCGTGAGAAAGCCGCCGACCGCCGCCTGGCGATGCAGTTGCACGTCTCGACGGGCAATTCGCTGGCGAAGACGGCGGCGCTCATCGAGCAAACGCCGAATTGGCAGGCGTTACGCGCCCATGCGCGGCAGATCAAACTCCACACCCTTTCGCACCTGGATGAGTACGTGCAGCGGTTCGCGGCCGCCGCCGAGCGAAACGGCGCGACGGTGTCGTGGGCGGCGTCCGGCGACGACGCGTGCGCTCAAACGCTGGCGATTGCACGGCAGCACGGTGTGCAGCGCATCACCAAGGCCAAGTCGATGACCAGCGAGGAGATTGGTCTGAACGAAGCGCTGGAGACGGGCGGGCTGGAACCGATCGAGACGGACTTCGGTGAGATGATCTGCCAGCTTGCCCACGTCGCACCGAGCCATGTAACCGCGCCGATCATCGAATGGTCCATCGAAGAAGTCGCGCGGTTGCTGGCGCGCGTGGGTTATGTCGACGCGATTCCCCCCGAATTGCAGCCGAGCGGCGGCGCTCCTGATCGATCGGCGCGGTTGTCGGCGGCTGCGCGCCTTGTCGCCGCAGCGCGCGTTCGCCTGCGCGAGAAGTTCATGACCGCCGGCATGGGCATCAGCGGCGCGAACTTCGCCGTGGCCGATGCCGGCGCGCTCGTGCTCGTGGAGAACGAAGCCAACATTCGCCTGACGACGACGCTGCCGGGCGTTCACGTGGCCGTCGTCGGAATCGACAAGCTGATCCCGCGCATGCGCGACCTCGGCACGTTTCTGACGCTGCTGCCGATCGCCGCGACGGGTCAACGACAAACGTCTTATGTGACCCTCTTGCGCCGGCCGCTGGGCCGCCTGCACATCATTCTGCTCGACAACGGCCGCCTGAACGTGCTGGCCGATGCGCAGCACGTTGACCTGCTCTCGTGCATCCGATGCGGCGCGTGCATGAACGCCTGCCCGGTGTATCGCCACGTGTCGGGCCACGGGTACGAGGCGGTCTATCCCGGACCGATTGGCGCGGTCTTGATGCCGCACCTGCAACCGCGCGGCGCGTACGACGAGTTGCCCTTCGCCAGCAGCCTGTGTGGCGCCTGCACCGAAATCTGCCCCGTGGCGATTCCGCTGCACGAGCGACTGCTCGAATGGCGCGAGCGGGTCGTCGGCCGCGGCGAGCGATCGCGACTGGAGGCCGCCGCCTTCGCCGGTTGGACGTGGCTGATGACCCATCCGATGGTCTATCGCGCGGGGCGCCCTCCGGCAGCGTGGATGAACGCGATGGCTGGCTGGTTTGCCCCGGTGAGGCAGTGGGAGCAGTCGCGCGATTTGCCGCGCATCGCGGACGAGTCCTTCGCGCAATGGTGGAGGAAGCACCGTGAAGCCTGACGGTGGATTGCGTACGGCGGTAAATCAAATCGCGCGGATCACGGCGCGCATGGCGCGCGTGCCGCACCCCGGCGACGGCCCGCACAGAGATGTTGCGAGTGCGCCGGCAGAACTGGCGGCGCGATTCGCCGAGCGACTCGATTTCCTGCGCGCGCCCGGCGATGACGAACCCTCGGTCATCCGCGTCGCAACAACGCAGGACGCCATCGCATCCCTGGCTCGGTTGTGCGAACCGTTGCCGCGCCAAGAGATTCGACTGCCGGAGGATGCGGATGCTTCGCCGCGCGACTGGAAACTGGGAATCACGCCTGCGTGGGCGCTGGTCGCCGACACCGGATCAGTCGTGGTGGAGATTCCAAATGCAGCCGCCGCCTTCGCGTCGCTACTGGTGGAGCAGCACTGTGTTGTGGCCGGCGTCGATCAACTGGTTCCCGATCTCGCGGAGTTGTACCGGAGGCTGGACCCGACGACCACTGACGTGCCGGCACGGAATCTCGTGTGCATCACTGGTTGCAGCCGCACCGCGGACATCGAAAAGCTATTGGTCGTACCGGCGCACGGCCCGCGGCAGGTGCGCGTGGTGCTGTGCGATGAACCGGTAAACTGGCCAATCCTCCGCAATGCGATTGCCCCGTAAGAGCCGATGGCGCGCGTCTCGGACCCGCTGTAGCGGACAATAGCCGGACCGATGGTCATCGCGTACAATACCGGTGTGCGTTCGACTCGCGCAGACCGCAGCCTCGCCGGAACGGACTGTGGCGCTGGACGTCGCCCTCGCCCGGATGATCGCACCGATTGATGACCCCTTTGCGCATTTCCATCGTCACGCCCTGCCTGAATGACGCGCGATATATCGAAGAATGTCTGCACTCGATTCACGTTCAGGGCTATCCGAACCTTGAACACATCGTCATCGACGGCGGCTCGACCGACGGCAGCGTGGAAATCATCCGCCGGTATGCCGACCGGCTCGCGTATTGGATCAGCGAACCGGACGCAGGCCACGCCGACGCGCTGCACAAGGGCCTGGCCCGCGCGACCGGCGACGTGGTCACGTGGGTCTGCTCCAACGATCTGTTGCTCTCCGGCGCGCTGGAAAACGTCGCCGGGTTTTTCGCGGCGCACCCGGACTGCGAATGGGCCGTGGGGAATGGGCTGCTGATCGACGAGACCTCGCGGGTGACGGAGCGCGTCTGGGCAGTGCCGTTCACGGTGCGCAGCATTCAACTGTGGCAACTATGGGGCACCTGCCAGCCGGCGACGTTCATGCGGCGCCGGGCGCTGGAGCGCGTCGGCGGGATTGATCGCACCTTGAACGTCTGCGTGGACACGGACCTGTTCCTGCGCCTGGCGAAACTGGAAGTGCCCCTGCGGATTCCGCACTTCCTCGCCGCGTTAAGAATTCATTCAGACAGCCAATCGCAGCGCCATGCCGCGCGCGTACGCGAGACCGATGAGCGCATCAAGTCCGCGTCCGGCCGGCCGGTGTGGCCCGCGCAGTTGATGAAACTGGCCTATCGCTTCTACCATTGGCGCTATCGCGGCGTGCAGGTGTTGAATGAAACGCTGCGACGGCACAAGGCATACACCCTCGGCGCGTCCGTGTGGTCATCGCCGACGGAACAAGGGAGTCACTGACACGTGGAACGCATTCTGGTCACCGGTGGCGCGGGGTATCTCGGCTCGATCCTGACACCGACGCTGCTGCGCGAAGGATACAAGGTCACGGTACTCGACAATCTTGCTTTCGGGCAGACGCCGTTGCTGGATTGCTGCGCCGATCCGAACTTCACCTTCGTGCGCGGCGATGTCTGCAACCACGAGCAGGTCGGCCGCATGGTAGGCGATTTCGACGTGATCATCCCGCTGGCCGCCATCGTCGGCGCGCCGGCCTGCAAGGTGAACCCCGTCCTGTCACGGATGATCAATTACGACGCCATTCGCTTCATGGTGGACAAACTCTCTCCGCGGCAGCGCGTCCTCTTCCCCACAACCAACAGCGGTTACGGCGTCGGCGAGGCCGATGGATTCTGTACCGAGGAGACCCCGCTGCGACCGATCTCGCAATACGGGCGCGACAAAGTCGAAATTGAGAAGTATTTGCTTGACAAGGGCACAGCCGTGACGTTCCGCCTCGCGACGGTCTTCGGCATGTCCCCGCGGATGCGGCTGGACCTGCTGGTGAATGATTTCACGTTCCGCGCCTGGCGCGATCGGTTCATCGTCTTGTTTGAGGAACACTTCCGCCGAAACTTCATTCACATTCGCGACGTGGCGGCGGCGTTCCTGTTCGGCATAAAGAACTACGAGACGATGAAAGGGCGGCCGTTCAACGTCGGCTTGTCATCAGCGAACCTCACGAAGCGGCAATTGTGCGAAAAAATCCGCGAACAGGTGCCGGAGTTTCGCATCCTCTCGGACGCCATCGGTGAGGACCCGGACAAGCGCGATTACATCGTGAGCAACGAGCGGATCGAGAAACTGGGCTGGCGGCCGCGGCACTCGCTGGAAGACGGTATCCGCGAACTGCTTCGCGGGTTCCCGCTGCTGCGGCCGAATGCTTACGCGAACGTGTAGCAGGCAATCGCGCGGTTTTCTGCGCAGCAAGGAGCCATGGCACAACGGCGATTCATTCTGATCGATCATTCCATTCGCGGCTTCGGCGGTCATCATTACGAGTACGCCGTGCACGTGCTTGCCGCCGCGCGCGACGCGGGGTTTGAAACGATCCTCGCCGTGAATCGCGCTTTCACCGCCGACAGCGGACACGTTGAACCGTGGAAGATTGTACCGGTCTATGAGCACGGATTCTGGCGAAACATCGCCTCGCCGCCCAAGCACGCGATCCACAAGGACGGCTGGCGCCGCCGCTACTTCGAATGGAAGTTGCGCTTCAAACACGGCAAGTACGGCCAGATGCTGGCCATGATCCCGCTCTATCGGCAGTACTACACGCCCAGGACGATCCAGGCAGAAGCAAAGAGCAAACTCCAGCTCGTTTTCATGTTGCTCGGGCTGCTCCTTATCAAGTGGCCTTACAACGTGCTGGCGTCGACGGTGTATCTGCTCCGCGTCATCCTGGACCCGTTTGAGGAGTACTTGAAGCGCATTGGCGCAGCGATCTGGCACCTGATTCAGATGATCTTCTACCCGGTGCGCATTGTGCGGCATCTCAACCTGTTTGAACGCATCGCAAAACGGTCGTCAACCGCCTCGGAATTCTCACGCGACACCGCCGATCTCTTTCGCCGGATCGGCTTTCAAAAAGGCGACGTCGTCTTCATCCCCACCTTGTCGGATCACGACCTAAGCAGCTTGCAGAGCTTTCTGGCCAGTGAACCCGCCGCGCATCAGGCGAGCTGGCACCTGCTCTTCCGCCGGGATCTGCTGACGACTGACGACCGCAAGGCCGGCGCAACGTTGCCGTCGAACCCATCAGCGGTTCAAACCTTCCAGCGATTCCATCAGGCGGCGAACGGCACCGACGTGCGGTTCTACACCGACACCGACCGGCTCACGCACGAGTACAACGCGATGGGCACTTCGCGCTTCCGAACGCTGCCGATCCCGATCAATCCGCGCTTGACGGAGCAACTGAACCGCCACGGCGCTGCGCGGCCGCTCCGCATCGTCTACTGCGGCGATGCGCGGATGGAAAAAGGCTATCATCTTCTGCCGGATCTCGTACGCGACCTGCACCGCAACGGCCACGCCGACGACGTGGTTTTTCGCATCCAGAGCAACTTTGCCCATGCGCGACCGCAGGATGGAACGATCGAGCATCTCGCGCGGACCGAATTGCAGTTGTATCCCGCACGGCGCGTCGAAGTGATTCCGACGCCGCTGAACTCCGAGCAGTATCACGAACTGGTGGCTTCCGCGGACATCCTGCTCGTCTTGTACGACGCCGACAATTACTACGCGCGAAGCTCGGGCGTACTCGTGGAGGCGCTGGCGGCCGGCATTCCCGTTCTGACGCCGGCTGCGTCGTGGATGGGGCAACAAATCGCCGAGGCGACCTACGACTACTTGTCTGACCGGATTCGCCAGTCGAAACTCGTCGCGCGCGAGCAGTTGGGCAATGCGACACCGGGGGGCATGACGATCAAAAAGCCCTGGGATGCCACTGGAGTCTTTATTCGACTTCGACCGCCCACCGACGAATCACCGCAGGTCATTCTGGACATCGAGCAGCGCCGCAGCGGCGCGACGCGAGTCGTCGCTTCGAGCATGCTGCATCGCGTCGCGGGCCGAGCCGATTGCCTCGCATTATTCCGCCTCGATGCCGCCTCGGATGAGATTCAGTTGCGCCTCACCACGGCGGATCGACAAACCGAGCTTCCCATGCGCGGACTGGAGCTGGCTTTCACAAGCGATTCACCGGAGTCCCTCCACGGCGACGCCGCCGGGCGGACCTACCTGCCCGGGGAATCGATCTCCGATCATTTGAAACACCTGGTCGAGCACTACGAGCATTACCGGGATACCGCTCAGTCCTTTGCTCGAATCTGGAACGCCCGGCATTCGGCCGCGCGACTCGTGCAGGAGCTGGTGTCATGAAAGTGGCCTGCCTCTCCAACATCAGCATCGGCTACGGCACGCCGCAGATTGTGTACCTCACGCAATCGCTGGCCCGATACGCGGGTGACGCCCGACCCCTTCTGATCGAGAACGATCAGCCCGAGCGCCCGGCGCGCCACGGCCAGTACCCGGACCTCGACATTCGTCGCGTGCCTTCGCCGCACCATCCCTACTCTCGCCTCGGCGCGGTGCGCTATCTCAACACGGCCAGCGAGATGCTCGACGCGCATCAGCCGGATATCCTGATCCTGCCCAGTACGTACTGCCTGCCCGCGCTGTGGTTGATGAAGCACCGGCCGCGTTTCGTCATTTACTACGTACTCGAAATGCCCGATGCGTTCGGTTTCACGCGCGACGAGTTCCGATTGAACCTCTACTCGACGGACCGGATCGACCTCGCCATCTATCCCGAGCCGAACCGCGCGAAGATTCACATCGACACATTCGGCTTGCATCACGTGCCCGGACTGATCCTGTTCAACGCTCCCCCGCGAGACGATCTGCTACCGCTGCCATCTTCCGAACGCAACGGACGACTGCTTTATCAGGGGACGATTCACGAAAAACTCACGCGTGGCGACTTCTTTCTCGACGACGTCGTACAGGGATTGCCCATCGATCTTTACGGCATCGTTGACAGCCGCGACGACACGTTCCGCGACGGCATCATCAAGGGCCGTAAAGGCGTGCGCTACAAGGGATATGTCGACAACGTCGCGCTCCGCGCGCTGCGAAGGCATTACGCATTCAGCATTGTCTACTGGAACCCGATCAACGACAACCAGAAGTTCGCCTGTCCCAATAAGTTCTTTGAGTCCATCGCCGACGGGGTGCCGCCGATCAGCGCGCCGCATCCGCAATGCCGGATGCTGACGGAGCAATATCAGCTCGGTCTGGTCATGGACGACTGGTCGCAGGAGAGTTTCACCCGCTCGCTCGAACAGGCCGTGGAGCTGATCGGCACGCCGCGTTACGAGCGGATGGTACGCAATTGCCGCGAGGCGTTTGAACGCGAGTTGAACTGGGACACGCAATTTGAAAAGGTCGCGCGGATGCTGGATCGAATGCAGGAACGCAAACAAGGCGTTGCTTAAACCGTACGGCAAGGGAGCTTCGTGGGAGAATTCAACGTCAACAAGGTTCTGGTCACCGGCGCGAGCGGCTTTCTCGGCCGGCACCTCATGCCCGTGCTGCGTGCGCGCTACGGCGACCGCGCCGTCATCGGCGTCAGCAGCCGTGATTACGACCTGATGAATCCGGCCGCCTGTCGCGAGATGTTCGAGACACACCGACCCGATGTCTTCGTCCACCTCGCGGCTTATTCCGGCGGCATCGGCGCAAATCGCACCTACCCGGCCGACTTTTACTTTCGCAACACGATCCTGACCGCTCATGGGTTTCAATACGCGGCGGAGTTCAACGTCAAAAAGATGGTTTACCCCATGGGCGGCTGCTCGTACCCCGCCACGGCGCGCAGCCCCATCGACGAAGCGCAGATGTGGGAGGGTTATCCGCAGGCTGAAAGCGCCGGCTACTCCGCCGCCAAGAAAATGGGCCTCGTCGCGAGCCAGTCCTATCGCCAGCAATACGGATTGAAGACATCAGTAGTAATACCGGGCAACCTGTACGGCGAGTATGACAACTTCTCCCGGCTCGACTCGCACGTCGTGCCGGCCATGCTGCGACGCTACTACGAAGCGAAACTGGACGGCGCGCCGAAGGTCGTCATGTGGGGCAGCGGTCGGCCCACGCGGGACTTTGTCTACGCCGCCGACGTGGCCGCGGTGTTCCCTTTCTTCATCGAGGAATACGACTCAACCGAACCGGTCAACATCTCCAGCGGCACGACAACGTCGATCCGCGAACTGGCGGAGACGATCCGCACGATCACCGGCTACGACGGCCAGATCGAATGGGACATGACCAAACCCGACGGCCAGATGTTCAAGATTTTTGACGTGAGCCGATTGCACGGGCTGGGGCTGACGTGCGCGACGCCATTGGTCGAAGGCCTCCGCCGCACGTTTGCCTGGTTCAGTCGGCACTACGCGGATCAGTCCGATGGCATTCGACTCTGACGAGGCGCTCTCCTTTTTTTCGCGCGATGAGTGATTCAAGAATGATCGTATTCGTCCTGGGCGGCAGAGGTTTCGTCGGCAGCGCCTTCGTGCGATGGCTCACCGCGCGCGACATCGCGTGCGAGATCGTGTCGCGCGACAACTGGGACGCCTTCGCCGGCC
Source organism: Planctomycetia bacterium (assembly GCA_015200345.1). Lineage (NCBI taxonomy): Bacteria > Pseudomonadati > Planctomycetota > Planctomycetia > Planctomycetia bacterium. The sequence continues at coordinate 749,318 of CP054187.1, forward strand.
GACGTTGTGACGTGCTGATCAACGCCGCCGGCAACTCTAAGAAGTTTCTCTCTGACCGTGATCCGGCGGCCGATTTCGACGCAACCGTGCGCGCGACCTTCGACTCACTGCACCGATTCAAGTTCGACCGTTATGTGCTGTGCTCCTCCTGCGACGTGTACGACGACTACGCCGATCCAGGCCGCACGCGCGAGGACGCCCCCATCGATCCCATGCGGCAAAGCCGCTATGGCTTTCACAAACAACTCGCCGAGCACCTCGTGCGATACGAAGCGAACCAACCGCTGATCATTCGTTTCGGCGGATTCGTCGGACCCGGTCTCAAGAAGAACCCCATCTTCGATATCCTGCGCGGCGGGCCGCTCTGGCTCCACCCTGACAGCCGGCTGCAATATCTTCACACCGACGAAGCCGCCAGAATTGTCTGGCAACTGGTCGAATCCGGTCGCTGGGGCGAGACGGTCAACGTCTGCGGAGACGGCGTCGTGCGACTCGCGGATGTCATCGCGCGCGTCGGCCAACCCGTGACCGTGCAGCCCGACAGCCCGACCGTGCATTACGAAATCAACATCGACAAGCTGCGCGGCTGGATGCCCGTGCCGCGTTCGGAACAGGCCGTCTTCGCCTTTGTCGACGCCGAAAAGCAACCGCCTCGCGGGTGACCGAATCGGCCGTATAATCCGGCCCGGGGTGACGCATGATACTCTGCAAGACGCCGCTTCGCGTGAGCTTCCTCGGAGGCGGCACGGATTTCCCTGAATACTATCGCGCGAACGGTGGCGGCGCGGTCCTCGGCACCGCGATCGACAAGTTCCTCTACCACTCGGTCATGCCGTTTCACTCGCGGCTGTTCGATTATTCGGTGCGCATCGCCTACCGCCGCGTCGAATGCGTTCAAAGCGTCGATCACATCGAACACGCTCCCTTCCGCGAAGTGCTGCGGCACGTCGGCATCCGTCGCGACGTGGAAATCAGCGTCACATCGGACCTGCCGTCGTTCTCCGGACTCGGCTCATCGTCCAGCTTTGTCGTCGGCCTGCTGAACGCGCTGCATGCCTTCGGCGGCAGAGCCGTCACCAAGCTGGACCTCGCGCAGCAGGCGATCCGAATCGAACGCGAAACGCTGCGCGAAGCCGTCGGCTGTCAGGACCAGGTCTTCGCCGCGTTCGGCGGGTGCAATCTCGTCGAGTTCACCGCGACGGACGACATCCTCGTTCACCGCATTCCCCTCAAGCGGGCACAGCTCGAAGAACTCGAGTCGATGCTGCTGATGTTTTACACCGGCATCGGACGCAAGGCCGTCGATCTGGAGGCGAAGAAAATCAGCAACATCGCAAAATTGACCGATCATCTGCGCGAAATGCGCCGGCTCGTGGATGAAGGCTATCGCGTCCTGACTGGCGGCGCGCCGCTCTCCGCGCTGGGCGGCCTGCTGGATCAAGCCTGGCGACTCAAAAAACAACTGGAGTCCGGCGTCAGCAACAGCGCGATCGACGGCATGTACGCCGCCGGTATGGAGGCCGGCGCCCTCGGCGGAAAAATCCTCGGCGCGGGCGGTGGCGGTTTCATGCTCTTCTGTGTCCCGCAGGAGCGACAGGCGGCCGTGCGCGCGGCCCTTGCGGCGCACTATGAGATTCCCATCGCCTTGAACGCCCCGGGCAGCCAGATCGTTCACGCGTGACGCATTCGGTTGACAAGTCGACTGGCATCATCGTCTCGCTCGCGGCGGTCGCGTGGGACTTTCCGCTCGTCGGCCGCACCCGCATGTTGCATGAAGCATGGCATCGTGCCGGACGCGAATCCATCTTTGTCGAGGCGCCGCATTCCTGGCGCGCCGCGATCCGACGCGCGCTGCGCGGTCCACCGCCCGCGCCAATTCCCGTCATCCGGCCCCGGCCTACCTGGCCCGCGCGGTTCTGGCATCAGCTCGGCGAGCCGCGCGTGCGCCGCGCGCTGCGACGCCGCGCTGATTCACTTCGACACCGGCTCGGTTCGCGGCTCGATTGGTCGCGCGCCACCGTCATCGTCGTCACGCCAGCTTGGCTGCCCTGGCTGGACGCCTTGCCCTTTGGCCGCGTTATTTATGACTGCATCGACGACCTCGCCGTCCACGCGCCGCACCCCGGACTGCGCCGAATGATCGAAGCATGGGAACGCGAATTGATCGTCCGTGCAGATGCCGCCGTCGTGACAGCTACGTCGCTGGGCGATCGGCTGCGAACCCAACGGCCGGACCTGCGCATCGAACTCATTCAAAACGCAGCGGACGTCGAGCGATTCCAGCGCCTCGCGGCTTCATCCCCGCGCCCCGCCGATTTGCCAACCGGTCGACCGATCCTCGGCTTTGTTGGAGCGCTTTTCGAATGGATCGACTTCGATCTGATCGAGCAAACCGCGCGGCGCGCGAGAGGCTGGCAGCTCGTCCTCATCGGACCAACCGATTCACCTGCGCGCCTGCGAGCGTTGCAAGAACTGCCCAACGTTACGTGGCTCGGTCCGCGCGACCCGCGCGAGGTGCCGGCCTACGTCGCAGCGTTCGACGCATGCTGGGCGCCGTTCCGGCCGATCGCCGTCTCGATGGCGGCCAATCCCGTCAAGCTTTACGAATACCTCGCGCTGGGCAAGCCAACCTTGACGACGGCCGTCGCTGACATGGCCCGTTTTGGCGAAACCATCGGTGTCGTCCACAATGTGGACGACGTAATGGAAGCCTTGCGCAGAGTTGACACCGAGTCGGCCGACTCAACCGAGAAGCGTCGACGTTTCGCCGCAGACAACGACTGGAATGCCCGGGCAGGTCAATACGCTTGTTTCATTGAGGCTTTGTCACGATGAGCGTTGTGCGAAATTTGCAAACCTGGGGCGAGATGGTGAAGTTCTCGCACTCCGTCTTCGCGCTGCCGTTTGCGCTGGTCGCCACCGTCATGGCAGGCCGAAACCTCCCTGCGGGTCACGCCTCGGCGGGCCAGTTCGCGCTGATCATTCTCTGCATGGTCGCGGCGCGAAGCTTCGCCATGACCTTCAATCGCATCGCCGATGCCGACTTCGACGCGCGCAACCCGCGCACCGCCTCGCGCCCGATCCCCACCGGCCGCATCTCGCGCCGCAGCGCGTGGATATTCCTCATCGCCTTCGCCTTGCTCTTTACCGCCGGCTGTTACGGCTTCCTGCACTCCTTCGGCAACCGCTGGCCGCTGATTCTCTCCCTCCCCACCCTCGCCGCGCTGGCGGGCTACTCCTACGCCAAGCGATTCACGCCGCTGGCACATTTCATCCTCGGAATGGCCATCTCCTTCGCCCCGGTTGCCGCCTGGATCGCCATTCACCCCGCCTCCCTCGGAAGCGGGCCGCCCTTTCTGCTCATGGCCGCCGTCATGAGCTGGATCACCGGCTTCGACATCATCTACGCTTGTCAGGATATTGACATCGACCGGCGCGAGCAGTTGAACTCCATCCCCGCCGCGCTCGGCATCGGCCCCGCCCTGCTCGTCTCGCGAGGCTGTCACGTCATGTGCATCGCCATGCTTGTCGGGTTCGGTCTCGTCTGCCACCTCGGCTGGATCTACTGGTCCGGCCTGGGCATCACCGCCGTCTTGCTCGCCGCCGAGCAGGCCGTCGTCCGCCCCAATGACCTCTCCCGAGTCAACCTCGCATTCTTCACACTCAACGGCTGCGTCAGCCTGCTCTTCGCCGCTGCGGCGATCACCGACATCCTCCTGACCACCCGTGCGACCGCCTGAAGCCCGCCATTAATCCGCCCCGCACGGGTGCCCCGTTCTTAGCGCATCGATGGGTAGGGTCGCGATGATGGGCCGGCAATTCCAGTTCTAGTTGTAGGGTGGGCACTGCCCACCGTTCAAGTTTATGGTGCGTCGAGTCGCAAATCCGCCGCGGCGGGGACGCCGGCCGCTACGGCTGACCACCGGCGACTGACCACTGCCTTCTGGCTCTCGGCTCATGGCACACGGCTCACAACTTCTGCCTGGCTAAAGGCTAACGGCTACTAGCTAATGGCTGATGGCAAATAGCTAAAAACCCCAGGAACAGCTAGAACTGGTTACAAAACTCCCCCCAAAATCGCTTGACGCGCCACGCATATTCTTTTGACACGCCCTCGGCACCTGTGTTACACTGCCGTCATCGCGGATCTGACCTTCCCCCTGCCTTTAGTCCACCTTGAGGAAACAAGGTCATGTGTATACGTGAGTCATTGTGGCCGGGCGCTTGCCGTCGTAATTGTTTATCAGTTGTTTTCGCACAGTTTCTATTGATGATCGGTTCTACATCATTTGCGATTGCGCAAATGAATGCATGGCACACGGCCGCGCCGCTCACATCAAATGCTTATGTCGATTCCAACGCTTCTCCCCCCATGGTATATTCGGGCCACTAAACTTGAGGTGCAATGGTGCCGCGGGCTCTTGTTCTTGGCTCATAACGACTCGCTTGAGAATAGTCAACGGAACAGCAATTCGCTATGACTTATGGCTGCGGGATGCAGAGGGCTCTGCAACCAGCTTAACTATCAGTCAAACATCAATCGCCGGATCGCCATTCTCGATCCCTCTTATCCTCACCGAGAACAACTCGGGGGGCTTCCTCTTGAGGATTCACGCAGAATCGTCGGCACAGGTTCCCGCAAACGAGAACGTTGGGCACTTCATGCACAGTTTCGTTTTGACCCAAACTATCGCGCAGACGAGCGGGACACAAAACATCATCGCCGCGTCTTATTATGGCTTCGAAGGAACCGGGCCGCTCACAGACCCCGGCTATGGCACACGATTCGCGTCGGTTGACAACAACCAACTGATTAGACATGTCTTCCTGTATCAAGAGTGGAACAATCCCGTCATTCGAATCACGAACACCCCCGAACCCACCACGGCCGCGATGCTCCTCGCCCTGGCGCTGCTGCTGCGACGGCGGCGCGTGAACCAACCCGCGAATCACGCCGTAAATCCGCCCTGCCACGGCAGTTGCCAGAAGGCGCCGTCCGGCATATAGTGGCCGGGCTATGAAGCAGGGAATTCACAGGCTTTGGATTCTCCTCCTGACCGTCCTGCCGTGGGCCGGCGTCTCGGCCGGTCCGGCGCTGGCGGCGGTGCAGGCCGATCTCGCGCGCGAGGCGGACCGCGCCGCGGCGGAGCAGGCTGCACGTCGGACTGCCGAGGCATCCTCGAACCGATTGCCATTCTCGTCCGGTGAGGAAGTTCTGTTTGGGAGGACGCATTCACCCGCGAAGGACGCGGCCGACAACAACGCTCCCGATTCGCATCGAACCACGGGCGAAGGTCGGTTCGTTTCCGCGCCGTCGGCCATCAAGCCCGGCGACAGCGATTCGAACGCCGGCATCGATCTGGCGCTGGCCGGCGGCGCTTCGGAATGCGATTCACTTGTGAAACTTGAGCGCGGCAACCTGTCCGCCGGCGCGCTGGTCGTCGCGGCGCTGCACTATCCCATCTATCAGGCGCAAGCGCCACCGCACGCGCCGGCCCTCTTGCAGGGCTGATCGACCACGGCGGCGTACTGCCCTTGGTTTGAATCGGGCAGTCGCCCAGTGGAACGTTCTAACGGACTCAACGGGCGCCGCCGATTCGGCAGCGTCGACTCCTTCTTTCGAAATCTGAAAACCAAACTGACTCCTGCCGCCTCCGTGTCGCATTGAACCGCACGGCGAGAACGAGCAACGAGTCATTCAAACGAGGCTGAAAACAAGGCGGAATCTCATGAACGAACGTGACATGTGGTGGAAGATCGTGGTGGTCGGATGTCTGTGCGCCCTGGGCTTTGCCAGCATCTGGCCGTTCGAGCAGAAAATGAAAATGGGCATCGACCTGTACGGCGGCTACAGCCTGCTGTACGAGATCGACGACACGGGCGTGGCGCCCGACGCGCGGCGCGAGTTGTCGGAGAAAGTCATGCGCGTCTTGCGCGAGCGCATCGACCCGCAGGGCGTGTTTAACCTCGTCTGGCGACCGGTCGGTCACAATCGGCTGGAGATTCAAATGCCGCGGCCCAGCGAGGACGTGCGCAAGGCCCGCCACGATTTCGAGGAGTTGCAGGAGCAGATTCAGGCGACAGCCCTGCGCCGCACCGACGTGCTCCGCGCGCTGGAGAAGCCCGCGGCCGACCGCCCGGCGCTGCTGGAAAAACTCGCGCGTGGTTTGGAAATTCGTAAACCGCTGATCGCCGCGTGCGCCACCGCCTACGACGCGTGGCAAACCATGAAGCGCGATTATGCAAAGCGCGAGGCCGAGGCGACAAGGGACAACCTCACGCGCGAACAGGTCATGGAAGCCGTGAAGAAGCCCGCGAACGAACGCAGCGCCGCGCTGGACGCCCTGGTCCGGGGTCTGCCGCAGCGCAAGGCGCTCCTCGAAACAGCCGCCAAGGCGTGGGAGGAATTTGACCAGGCCAAGTCCGCCGCCGGCGCGACGCCCCCCGTCGAAAAGACCGCCGAGCTGAACGCGAAGGAGACGGCCTTCCTCGACGCGGTGGCGAAGGTGATGGAGCTGAACGTCGATCCGAACAAGTTCGAGGACGGGCCGACGATCGACAAGGTGCTGAAGCTGGAGATGGAGTTCGACGCCGCGCTGGCCGCTCTGATGGCCACGAACCTCGACATTGGTCGCTTGCAGACGGTGCTTGATTCCAAACCCGGATCGAAGATTCGCGCCGAAGCGATGGCGCGGCTCACCCTGGACTATCCGCACATGACGGCCCAGATCGAAGGGCTGGTCAAGGCCAACGATCGCCTGAACACCAAGCGCAAGGGCGAAGGCCGGCTCGAAGATCCGGCCGATTTGCAGCGCATGCTCAAGGGCGCGGGCGTACTGGAGTTTCGCATCCTCGCGGCGGCCGACCCGCAGGACCCGCAGAAATTCGAGCCGTATCGCGAGTCGCTGCGGACGCGCGGGCCGCGCCGCGCGCCCGGCGAGGAGAACTACCAGTGGTTCGAGATTCAGGACCCGGTGGATTTTCTGAATATCAAGGACCGGATCAAGTTCGAACAGGAGTTCGAGCAGGTCAAGAACAACTACGGCGTGATCGTCGAGCGCTTCGGCGACAAGTATTACGTCCTGTCCCACATCACACCCGACCAATCCATGACGCACCGGGTCGGTGAGTCGCAATGGGCACTCACCGCGGCCCGCTTTACGCGCGATGATTTCAACCGTCCCGCCATCGGCTTCGAGCTGAACGAAGTTGGTGGTGACAAATTCGCCACACTCACGCGCATCAACAAGGGCCGCCAGCTTGCCATCTTCATCGACGACCAGTGCGTCTCCCACGCGACGATCGAAGCGGTGATTCGCACCAGCGGCATCATCCGCGGCAACTTCACGCCGCAGGAAGTGCAGGAGATGGTCCGCAAGCTCGATGCGGGCAGCCTCCCGCGCAAGCTCAAAGACCCGCCGATCTCCGTCCGTGCCATTGGCCCGTCACTTGGCGAAGCCAATCGTGCCGCCGGCCTCACGGCCGCGAAATGGGGCCTGATGGCCGTGGTCGTGTTCATGCTGGTCTACTACCGCTATGCGGGATCCGTGGCCCTCGTCGCCGTGGGAATGAACCTGCTGTTTACCTTGGCCGTCATGGCCATCATGGGCGCGACGCTCACCCTGCCCGGCATCGCCGGCCTCGTGCTCGCCCTGGGCATGTCCGTCGACGCCAACGTGCTGATCAACGAGCGCATCCGCGAGGAGCTTGAAAAAGGCACCGCCATGCGCATGGCCATCCGCCTCGGTTACGAGCGGGCCTTCAGCGCGATTCTCGACTCGAACCTTACCACGCTGCTCACCTGTCTCATTCTCTATGTGCTGGGCAGCGAAGAGATCAAGGGCTTCGGTCTCACGCTGGGCATCGGCGTGTTCATCAACCTGTTCACGGCTTACTTCGTCACCAAGATGTTCTTCGAGACCATGGTGATGCCGGTCATCCCGCGCGAAGTGACCCGGCTTCCGGGCCTCTTCGCAGCCGCCATCGCCGGCTTCGGCGGGCTGCTCTACGGCGCGGGTCATCTGTGGAATGCCCCCGAGCTGCGCGATCAATCGGTGCTGATGGGCTTCGGCAAAGCCGTGGCCTGGATGGCGCCGGGCGTGCTGCTGATCCTCGTGCTGATGTTCATCATGCGAGGCATTCACAATTCGTTCCAGAGCGGCGGACGTCCGAGGCTCCCGATGATGAACCTCATCGGCGTGCCGCGCATCAACTGGATCGGCCTGAAACCGGTGTTCTTCACGGCGTCGATCCTGATCACCATCGTCGGCCTGGGAGCGTTCTTCTCGCTTGGAGCCGATCGACTCTACGACATCGAGTTCCTCGGCGGAACGGCGGCGCAGATTGATCTGGTCAAGCCTGGCTCCCTCGATCAAACCGAGATCGCCAAGCGGCTGGAGCAATCGGCCGAGAAACTTCGCGGGTTCGCCGGTGCGATGGACAAGGCGACGGTCACGGCGGCCGGTGCGGATACGTTCACGGTGAACTGCCCCGGTGTGCCGGCGTTCCGGCTTGAGCCGGTCATCCGCGACGTGATGAAGGAGCAGCTAAGCGAAGTCGGACCGATTGCCTACAGCGATCCGGGGTCCGAATCGGTGAGCATCCGCACGCGAAGCGAGGCGAAGGTCGACGAGGCCGGCATGAAGGCGTTTGTCGTTGCGATGGCGGACCGCCTGCGGCGCAGCGCCGATTCGATCGGCCGGGCACAAGTGCAGAGCGTGCAGTCGGCCGAGCCGGGCGCGCCGCGCGGCGCGTCGTTTGAGATTGTGACGCTGGAGACGAACAAGGAACTGGTCGTCGGGGCGATCCTCGATTACATGAAGGACGACTTGAGCGTTCAGCAGGCCCTGACGTTCAACCTGATGGAGGACAAGTCATCGGGCAACGTGCCCTACTTCGCGGTGCGAAGCGAAAATGTGCGCGAGCTGAACCTGCCGATCGCGCCGGAAGAGGCGACGGAGATCGACCTGACCGGCTGGCGCGGCGGCGTGGCGATGATCCTCGACAAGGTCTCACCACCCCAGAAACTGGAGTCCCTTCAGAATCGTTTGCGTGCCATGCGGCTGCAACCGGGGTTTGAGTCGCACGGCTGGCGGCAATCGGCCGTGTTCGGATTGAAATCGGCGCCGGGGAGCGGCGACGCCTACGAGCGCGTCATGGTCGTCGTGGCCGATGAGAATTACCCCCTGCTCGATGAACAGGGCGGCCTGTCGTCGGCATGGGTGACCGATCTGGCCGAGCAGGAAGTGAAACTGATTCAGGACGCCTTGCAACGGCAAACGTCGCTAAGCCAGATCACGCAGTTCGACAAGCAGGTGTCGGGCGAGGCGCAAACAGACGCCTACATCGCCATCGCGTTGAGCTGGTTGATCATCATCCTTTACGTTTGGTTCCGATTCGGAAACGTGCGCTGGGGCATGGCGGCGGTCGTGGCGCTGATCCACGACATCTGCGTGGCCCTGGGCTTCATCGGGCTGGCGCACTACGCCGCCGCGACGCCCATCGGGCGGGCGCTCATGCTGGAGCCGTTCCGCATCGACCTGGCGATGGTGGCCGCCGTGATGACCATCATCGGGTACTCGGTTAACGACACGATCGTCATCTTCGACCGCATCCGCGAGAACCGCGGTCGGCTGAAGGACGTCACGCCGGATCTGGTGAATACGGCCATCAGCCAAACCCTGGGACGCACCCTCTTGACCGGAACGACGACCTTTGCGACGATCCTGATCATGTACATCTTCGGCGGACCGGGGATTCATGGCTTCAACTACGCCATGTTCATCGGTATCCTGACCGGAACGTACAGTTCGTTCGGCGTTGCGAGCCAGTTGCTCGTCAAACGCGGGCGCAGCAGCACGGACGTTTCAGCGTTGCGACCGGCAACGGCGTAGTGCCGGGACGGCTCGCCCGACGAGATATTCAAACCCGGCGGGTTTGCCGCCGGGGCGGCAGGGCGCGGTCGACGGGTCTTCGCGGACCCGTCGACCGGGTATCACGGAGGATCATCATGAGCACCGAAGCACGGATTGGGGTGGTGGCCGGCCTGTTCATCGTCGTCGTGACGAGCGTCTATTTCTTCTACGGCCAGTCCTCCAAGATGGACGACCTGCTGGTCACGTCCACCGGGGCCAAGGTCGCGCCGCCCAAGATTCCCGCCGCGGGCGATTCCCCCAAGCCTGCTGCCCCAGCGACCACGCCGCCGACCGCCCTGGCGAATCAGCAGACTCCGGCCGCGCCGCCGACCGGCGCTGCCGCCTTGCCGACGGCTCGCGATCATTCGATTCCGACCGTCGGCACGGAGCGTGTGGCGTCCGCGACTAATCCATTGAATGCGCCTGGGAGCACGCCGAGCGGTGTATCGAAACCGGCGGCAAACGACACCGGTCCGACCTTCGGTTTGGCGCGCGGTGCACCGCCGCGGATCGGCGGTGAGACGCCCGCGCCCGCCGCCGCCACAGGTGACGATCTCGCTCCCACCACGTGGGATCATCTGTCCCAATCGAAGGATAAGTCCGCCGAACGCATCGCGCCGGGTGGCAATTCCAGCCCAGCTTCCGAGGATTTGCCCGCGCTCGCGGTCGGTGGACCCGATCGCCGGCCCGACGCAAAACCGCTTTCCGCGGCCGGCCCCGATCAGACCCCGCCCCGCGACGCGGCCCATTCGCGTGCCGCCGACGCGCGACCCGCCGGAAAATCCACAAATGTCGATATAAAACCCGGCTCCGCGCCGTCAGCCTGGCCCAAGCAGCACAAAATCGTCTCCGGCGACACGCTCATCGGGCTGGCCTTTGCCTATTACGAGGACACATCCCGCGTGGATGCCATCCTCGCCGCCAACCCGCAGATCAAGAACCCTCGCGGCCTGAAGATCGGACAGGTCGTGACGATCCCCGCGCCAAGCGGCGAGCAAGCGCCACCGATTCGGACCGCCGCAGCGCCGCGCAGCGAATCGTCCGGACTCGTCACCCTGACCGGGCGAACGGCCACGCCGCATGAATCCGCCAAGACGGATTCGCCCGCCAAACCGGCCGCCGTCCGCACTTACATCGTGCTCGAAGGCGACACGTTCTACTCCATCGCCGCGAAGTTGTACGGCGACGGCAACAAGTGGCGAACGCTCTACGATGCTAATAAGTCAACCGTCAAGAATGACCCGAAACGCCTCCGCACTGGGATGACTCTGACGGTCCCGGCGCCCGACGCTCAACGACCCTGAACCCGACGTCGCGATAGCATCCACACCAGCAGCCCCGCGTTGACCAGCGCGAAGAACTCCCCGGTGCGCAGACCAAACCACGGACCGCTCGCCATGCGCCGCGACCATTCCGTGTACCACCCATCCGCTGGACCCGCCCACACCCAGCATTGATTCACCGTCACGCTCAACGCCAGCAGCCCCGCGCCGATCGCCCACGCTGCCGTCGGCCGCGCCGCCCAGAGCCACAGCGCCACGGCCGGGAAGAGGTACCGTTCGTGCATTTGCGTGGCGAGGACAAAGAACGCAAGCGGCAGGACGCACGCGGCCCAGTCGGTCCAATGCTCGAACGATTCGATGCCTTGGAGCGCCCGACGGGCACGGGAAAGCACATACACCCACACGCCCAGCACGGCGATCAGTCCAAGCGCACGCGGCGTCAGGCCTGCCAGCCACGCCGCGTCGTCCCGGGCATACACGCGAGCCAGTTGTGCCAGATCGGGCGCATCGAGCGGTCGTTGCAGGAACCACGCCGAAAACCCGTTGAGATGCGTGAAGGGATAAAACGTCGCCGCGCCAACCAATGCATCCCAGACGCCATCAAGGCGACTGCGAACCGGCCAAAGCAGTGCCACCGCGACCACAAACGATGCCGAAATGGCTCGCGCGATGGCCTGCCGATCGGTTCGCACAACGCGTACCAGCGCGACGAGCCAGATCGGCGCGATCATGGCGGCCTGCGGCTTGGTCAGAACCGCGGCGACCGCCATCGCCGCCATCCAGCCGATTCGCCCGCGCCGCGCCGCCTCCAGCGATGCCACCAGGATCAGCGACAGGATGCCGTCCATCTGCCCCCAGGCGGCGCTGTTGTGCCACACACACGGCAGCAATGCATACGCCGCGCCGGCCGAAGCCGCCCACGCGCCGCCCACGCGCCCCCACAGCAGGCTCACGAGCAGCATCGCCAGCGCCGCGTCGGCCAGCACCGACGGCAGCTTAAAGAAGAAATACGCCTGCCGGGCCTCGGGCGTGCCGTACGATAATCCGACTTCGCCGAATGTCTGAATAGACAGGCGGGACTCCGGCGTGGCAAACAAATCATGCACCCGGGCCACGCCCTTCAACAAATACAAGTACCCCGGCGGATAGTTCGAGATCCGCCGTCCGTCGGGTCGCTGGTCATACAAGGCCGCCGTGCCCAGCGCCGCGCCGCGATCGGCCCACATCACGAACTGCATCAAATCGCCGCCGAAGCCCGGCTGCGTCATCAGCGGCAGGCGGATCGCCAGCGCCGCCGCGAAGGCCGCGGCCATCGCCGATCGCGTCCAGCCGTCCGTTCGCATGCCCGATGCACCCGAGTTCGAACCGCCCGCCCTCTTGGAATCGGCCGTCACGGCTTCGCTCGTTGTGTCCATGTCCATTTCCGAAGCAGACGCAAGACGCCCCCCTCACGAGATAGATACATCAGTCTTAACTTTGCCGCACGCGAACCCAGTTCCGGCAGGCGACCGGCCGCACGATCCACGACACCGATCGCGCGCACAAAATCCTCCGCCTCGCACGACGATCGCCCTGCCGACGCCGCGAAGTATCGCCCCAGCCATCCTGCTACCGCAACGCTCAACCACAACGCCGCGACCCCGTCCAGCATCGGCCACCCGTAATATCCATGGCCGAACGCCCCACGACTGACAAGCCGTTGCCGGACATAACGCGTGGCGAGCTCCTCGCACTCCGCAGATTGGCTCGCGCCGGCGGCAGCCACCGCCTCGACCTCCGCATGCGTCACACGCCGCCCCCCCCGCACGACCCCTCCCAGTACCTCGTTGCACCCCTCCAAGTCCCGGACAAACCGCCTCGCGCGCCGGAGTTGATTCAGCCGAAATCGCCACGCCTTCCATCCACTCGTCCGCGCCTGGTGCAAGTCGAGATGTTCGCAATGTGCGAAGATCGCCTGGCGGAACAGCGCCGTCTGCCGGGCCGTCGGCTCGGCTGTCTCGTGAGACGGCGCGGCCCCTTCATCGTCCGTTTGTCCCGACGCAAGCAATCGCACCAACTCCACAAAACGCTCCTCGCGCACCGCATCAAGCCGCGCCGCTCGCAACGCGCTTACAAGCTGCCACGTATCCGTCAGTCGTCGCTCCAGTGGGATATCCCGATCCGCCAGCCGTGAATCCAGCACATCGATCAGCGCTGCCGCTTCCAGCTCGCTCGCCGCTCGGTCCGGACGCAGATACCACCGATCCGATCCGCCCGTCAGCAACTCCGGTTCAGTTGCTTCCAACGCGCCCGCTAACTGCGCGATCTCCACGCGGTGGCGCGCCAGCGGCCGGCCTGCATTGCGCGCCACCGACGGACAATCAAATCGAATCGGCGCACGCACGCGCCCGTCCTGTTTCTCAAGTGAGAACGGATACATGCGACAAGCAAGAGGCTTGGCGTCGGCCCCATGCTCGACATGGATGCGGCACCGCCCGTCACCTTGAAGAAAAACACACCCGCCGTCAGGACGATGGTTCAACACTCGCTCGCCGCGCAGGATGACGTACGGCTCGATCCCCAGCTTGGCACGCCATGACTGCTGATCGATCCGATCGCAATCAACCGGCGTGAGATGTACCACCAGTTCCCGGCAGCAGTTCGTGCAACCGTGGCAGTCGAACTTCTGCCCTGCGGCGTCCGTAATCAGCACCGTCAGCTTCGTCATGGCCGGCGGATTCTACGCGGTTCCGGACCGGCGCGAGGGTCCATTGCGGTGTAGAAACAGGGCCGAATTACCCGATACTACTGAATCCGGCCGATTTTGCGCGTCGGTTTGGCTTGCGGTTTCCGCCACGCGGCGAGTACCATTCCCCGCGACGCAGATCCGGGGCGCGGGCGGGGGCCTGTCGGGGTCGGGTCGTTCGCTGGGAGGCGGGGAGACATGCGAACGGAACTCACCGGCCGTCGCGCTGGACCCGCACGCTTGCAGGCTTCACACGGAGGTGAGCCGTTCATGTCCAGAATCATTCCCAAACAGGCAACATCCACTGCGCTGGGGACCGCGCATCCACCAGTAGATGCGCGAAGGTTTCGCACCGACCTGTCCCAGCACTGGAGCAGCCCCTACGCGGCGCGACGCATCCATCTGATCGGCATTGGCGGCAGCGGGATGCGCGGCCTCGCCGGGGTCTTGCTTCGCTGCGGCGCGAAGGTCAGCGGGTCGGACCGCACAGGGTTTTCCTCCCAGTCACGGCTGGAAGAACTGGGCGCGACGATCAGCATTGGCCAGGCGCCGATCAACGTGCCCACGGATTGCGATATTGTCGTGTACTCCGCGGCGATCAACGAAGACAACCCGGAGTTGCTCGAGGCCCGGCGGCGAAACATTCCGCTGCGCAAATATGCCGAAATGCTCGGCGAGGTCATGCGGCTGCGCACCGGCGTCGCCATCTCCGGCACGCACGGCAAGAGCACGACGACGGCGCTGACGACCTACCTCCTCCGCCAGGCGCGGCTTGATCCGACGTTTGTCGTCGGGGCCGAGGTGAAACAGCTTGAATCCAGCTCCGGCGTCGGCGACGGGCCGCACTTCGTTGTCGAGGCCTGCGAGTTCGATCGCTCATTCCTCAATCTCGCGCCAAAAATCGCCGCCATCCTCAACATCGAGGAGGACCATCTCGACTGCTTCCCGAATCTCGATGCCATCATTGAGGCGTTCAAGGCCTTCGCCTCGCTCGTACCGGAAGACGGCGTGATTCTCGCGAACGGCGAAGACCGCGCGGTCGCCAAGGCCGTCGAATCCACCCGCGCCCCGATAGAGACATTCGGCTTTTCCGAAGCCTGTACCTGGCGCGCCGTCAACATCGGCCAGACCCGCGGCCATTATCGATTCGACATTCGCCGCGACGGCCGATTTCTGCTGCACGCCCAACTGGATCGACTGCCCGGCCGGCACCAGATCGGCAACGCCCTCGTTGCCACGGCCCTTGCCACGCACGCCGGCGTCACCCCCGCGGCCATCGCCGATGCCCTGATGTCCTTTGCCGGGGCCGATCGGCGGCTGACCCATCGCGGCGAGGTCTCCGGCATTCTTCTGCTCGACGATTACGGTCACCATCCGACGGAGATTCAAGTCACGCTCCGCGCGGTCAAGGAGCAATGGCCCGATCGGAAACTCTGGCTGGTCTTCCAGCCGCATCAGCACTCGCGAACCCGATTCCTGCTCAACGATTTCGCGCGGAGCTTCGCCCTGGCGGATCACTTGCTCGTGCCGGATATTTACTTCGTGCGCGACAGCGCCGCCGAGCGCGACGCCATTTGCAGCGCCGACCTCGTGGCGCGCGTCAGTGCCTGTGGGCAGGACGCGAAATACCTGCCCAGCCACGCTGAAATCGTGGAACACATTGTCACTCACGCCGTCGCCGGGGACATCGTCCTGACCATGGGCGCCGGCGATGTCTGGAAGATCGCCGATGACCTTGTTCGCCGACTTGGCTGACATCTGCCGGCGCGACGAGCCGCTGGCCCCGCGCACCTGGTTCCGCATCGGCGGCCCGGCCGAGTACTTTCTCCTGCCGCGCACCGACGCGCAACTCGCGGCGATCATCCGAAGATGTCACGAATCGGGCACGCCACTGCGATTCCTCGGACTCGGCGCGAACGTGCTCGTCAGCGATCGCGGCGTCCGCGGCGCCGTCGTTCATCTTGGCGACGCGCACTTCAGCGCAATGGATTTTGACGCAGACGCGGCGATCGTCGGCGCCGGCGCCGACATGACCAGGCTCGTCCTCGCCACCGTGCGTGGCGGCCTGGCGGGACTGGAACAACTCGCCGGCATCCCCGGCTCCGTCGGCGGTGGCATCGCCATGAACTGCGGCGGCCGATACGGCGATATCTCGTCGGCGGTTCAATCCGTCACCGTCATCACGCCCCGCGGCGAGATCGTCGAGCGGTCGGCCTCGGAACTCGATTTCAGCTATCGCCATAGCGCGCTGGGGGACGACTGCGTGGTCCGCGTTCGCTTTGCCCTTCGGCGCGAGGATCCGGCCGAGCTGAACCGCCGCTTCCGCGAAATCTGGGATTACAAGAAGGCGACCCAGCCTCCGTTGGGCGACGCCAGCGTCGGCTGCATCTTCCGAAACCCGCCGGGCCAGTCAGCCGGGCTGCTGATCGACCGAGCGGGCCTCAAGGGCACGCGGATCGGCACCGCCTACGTCTCCGACCGCCATGCAAACTTCATTCTCTCCCGGTCTGGCGGGCGGGCGGCCGACGTGCTGGCCCTGATCGGCCAAATTCGCCGACGGGTTCGCGACCATGCGGGGATCATCCTGCAACCCGAAGTACGCATTTGGGCCGATGAAGAAGAGTACGAACAAGCCGATTGGAACAAGGCGGACCGGCCCGCCGCGCTGGCGCCCGCGCCGGCTGCCAACGCCTGACCGCGAAAACGCCGTTGGACGATGCACGACAAGGAGGTTAGCCCCGTGGCCATGACGCACACCCGGTTTGATGTGGAGCGGATCACCCGCGCCGCATCCCGGCAGAAACTCGCGATCACCGTGCTTTCCGGCGGTCCGTCGGGCGAGCGCGAAATCAGCCTGCAAAGCGGGCAGGCCGTCGCCGCCGCCCTGCAATCGCAGGGGCACAACGTTCACGTCGAAGACATCAGCGCCGACAACCTCGGCGCGCTGGCCCGCGCGGTGGATTGCGTGTTTGTCGCGCTGCACGGCACGTTTGGCGAAGACGGGCAAGTGCAGGAGATTCTCGAGCGACGCAACATCGCCTACACCGGCTCCGGCCCTGCCGCGTGCGCGCTGGCGATGGACAAGGCCGCGGCCAAGGAAGCTTTCAAGGGAGCCGGCGTACCGACCCCCCGCTATGCCGTGGCGACCGCGGCCAACTTGCGCGAGGCGCTGGCCGCATGGAGCCTGCCGGTCGTCGTCAAGCCCGTCAAAGAAGGCAGCAGTCTGCATTGCTACATCGTGCGCGAGTTCGATCAGCTTCGCCCCGCGGCGCAGCGTGTGATCGACGCTTACGGCAGCGCGCTCATTGAAGAGTTCATCCCCGGCAAAGAGATCACGGTCGGCATTCTGGGCGATCGCACCCTGCCGCCAATCGAAATTCGCACCAGGCGCGAGTTCTACGATTACAAGGCGAAATACCTCGACGACGACACGCAGTACCTGTTCGATATCGATCTGCCGCCGGCGCTCCTGCAACAGATTGCCGACCAGAGCCTCGCGGCGCATCACGCCCTGGGCTGTCGCGACTTCTCCCGGCTGGACTGGCGCGTCGATCCGTCGAGCGGCAAGGCGTTCTTGCTTGAGGCCAACGTCGTGCCCGGCCTGACCAACCATTCGCTCGTGCCCAAGGCCGCGTCGCAGGTCGGCATCACGATGGCCCAACTGTGCCAGTTCCTGATCGATTCGGCGATCAAGCGGCGTTTTGCCAAGCCGAATGGATGAAGACCTGGCGTCCGACCCGATCAATCTGCGGTGTTTGGCTCAAAACCGACGGTTCAAGGCTGATGGCATAGTTCAAGGCGAGCAACGTGGCCCCGCGAAAAGCAAAAAAGGAATCGTTTCTTCATCGCCTTGGCGCGGCCGTCGGTGAATGGCTGCTGCCTGCCGGCGGCCCTGCCGAGCGCCCGTGGCTTCGATACTCGGTGCGGGTCGCGACCGTGCTGGCGATCATCTTCGCCACGGGGTGGGGCTTCGCGAAAATGGAGCAGCGCGTGGTGTCGCTGGAGCGCTACCAGCAGCCACTCTATCTTGAGTGGGAGCTGCTGCCCGACTGGCTCCAACTGCCAGACAATCGACACATCCTCGATGCACTCGCACGAAGCGTCGACCTGGGCGAATGCGATCGCCAGCTCGACAGCGAACTGGCGTCGCGCATCGGCACAGCCCTGGCCCGGCCGTCCGTCGGCTGGGTGCGTGAAGTCGAGCGGGTGCGTGTGCGCAGCGACGGCATCGTCACGGTGCGCTGCCAGTTCCGCCGCCCGGCCGCATGGGTGCGTTACGGCAAATCGTGCTACCTCGTGGATGAACATCGCGTCCGTCTGCCGGGGCGCTACCAGTTCAACGACAGCAAGGGCAGCGGGTTGATCACCGTGCTGGGCACGCGAACCCCGCCGCCCGCCGTCGGACACGTCTGGGATGCCGCGGATCTTTCGGCCGGGGTCTTGTTGGTTGAATTGCTCAAGGATCGACCGTTTCGCCACCAGGTGACGGCGGTTTACGTTGATAACTACAACGGTCGAGAAGATGCGGCGAAGCCGTACATCGAGCTGGCAACGGATCGCAAAGACTCACGGGTCTGGTGGGGCCGTCCGCCGAATGAGGAATTCGGCCGCGAACCGACGGCGACGCAGAAGATCACGCTGCTGGAATCGCTCTATCGCCAGTGGGGCCGCATCGACATGAACCGGCCTTATGTAAGCGTTACAACCTGGCCCGACCGCGTCGCCATGCCCAAGCCCATGTCCGCGATTGACACGTCGGAGCCTGCCCGTCATCCGGGGATTCGCCTGTTGCGCGGGTAAGCCGGTGCGACCGAAATGCGTGACAAATCGCCGCGTTTCCCGTTCTCCGAGGTTGGTGGATGACGGGATTCACCGTATCCTGTGATGGACCGGAGCCGTGGCGCCGGCGCGAGAAATCGGAACATGACGCTTGACCAACCCATCGCATCCATCGCCCTGACCGATCCGACTTGGTTGAAGACCTTTCAGGAACTGCTGAAGTATTATCTGCCGCCGTTTGATCAGAACTCCCCCGCGCTGAACGTCGGCAGTCTCGTGGCCATTGTGACTGGCGTCTTTCTGACGTTTCGCTGCGCGCGGTACGAACGCGGCGTGGTCTGTGTTTTCGCCCTGTTTGCCGGGTCGTGGGCCGGGTACCGCGTCTCGCTGCTCGCCAACACGCCCGGTCCGATCTCCGCGGCCCTCGGCGCCGTCGTCCTGGCGGCCATCGCCTACCGAACGTATCGCTGGTGGCTGGCGGCCGGCTCGGTACTTGTGTTGTTCTCGATTGCCACGATGTTTCAACTGGGCCGCGGCGATCTGCAACGCTATCTCCCCGCGGCCGGCGAAAGCCGGTCAGCTCCGACAAACAGCGTGCAGCTAAGCTCGCCCGAGGATCAGGAGCGCAACCTGTACCCTGCGGCACAGGATCAACTGGCGAAGATCAAAGAGCGCGTCTGGGCGGAATTGAGCAATCTCGGCCCGCGAGGCTGGCTGCTGCCGGCCTTGGCGGCGATGGTCGGCGGAATCCTGGCCTTCTGGGCGCTGAAGACCTTCGCCGTCATCTGGATCGGCCTGGTGGGGGCCGCGATGGCCGTGATTGGTTTATCTACATTTGTCGGAGCACACTGGCCCGCGGTGCGCGATAACTTCATCAACCAGCCGCAGATCGTCGCCTACTCCGTCATGGGCCTGTGGCTGCTCGGTCTTGTGCTACAGGCGAAAGAGGCTCGTTTCCCCAAGCGAAAGCCCGCGTCCGGCGGCGGCGAGAAGCCCGCGCCGCGACCCGCCTAGCACGCCGGGCCGCACGTCCCTTTCGATCAGGCCTCCAGCGCCGCCTCATCATCAATCGGTTCGGGGAGGTCTGGGCTGTCCACGCCTGATGCACTGCGCGCCGCGGGAGCCGACGAACGTGATGCCTCGCGGTGTCGACGGCCCAGCACATCCACCACGCCGCCGGTCAGCGATTCCACGGCCGAGACGAACGCCGACGTCGGCAGCACCGACATGTCCGCGCCGCAGCGCACCATCGCGGTCATCGACGAGGAAGATCGCACCTCAAGGAACAGCGGCACCGGACCGCGGTGCTTTCGACACGCGTCACGCAGCTGTCCCAGCAGCGACCGATCCTCCGCTCGACTCCCCAGCCGCACAATCACCGACTCGGCCAGGCGATGCGGCGCCTCGTCCAGCGAGAGCACTTCCATCACTTTCACGTTGGGCGTCTCACGGCGCTTGTCGATCCGGCCGCGCAGAAAGACCAGTTTGTCCGGCGCGATCAGATCGCGATGACGTTCCAGCTCGTCGCCATAGACAATTGCCTCGATTGAACCGCTTAGGTCCTCGAATGCCAGCACCGCCAGCTTCGATCCGGCGTTGCGCCCGTTGCGTGTCACCGTGAACCGCAGGCGGCTGATCATCCCCCCCAGCACGACCTCCGCGCCGTCCTGCATGCCGGGGATGTGCGCGATGTCCGCCGTCGAAAAACTGCGCAAGTCCGCCGCGCGCTGCGCCAGCGGATGGCTCGTCACGTAAAAGCCCAGCACGCTCTTCTCGTGCGCGAGCATCTCCGCCTCGGACCACTCCGCGGTCGACAGCGCCGGTCGCGGCGCGGTGGATGACGAATCCGCCGTGAACGATCCAAACATGGTCATCTGACCGCTGGCGCGATCGCGCTGTGCCTCGGCGCCAACCTGCATGGCTTTGTCAAGCGATTCGATCAGCGCCTTGCGCATCGCGCCGGTCGTGTCAAACGATCCGGCCTTGATCAGCGCCTCGATCACGCCGCGATTGACGCACGTCAGATCCACGCGCTCGCAGAAGTCATAAATGCTCTCAAATCGCCCGCCCTTCTCCCGCGCGTCCACAACCGCCTGCACAGCCTTCACGCCGACGCCCTTGATCGCCGCCAGCCCGAATCGCAGGCACGCGCCGCTGCCCGCCGCACCCGGCAGCGGGGTGAAATCCGCGTTGCTGCTGTTGATGTCCGGCGGCTTCACGTCGATCCCCAAGCGCCGACACTCGTCGATGTACTCCACCACTTTGTCGGTGTCGCCCATTTCGTACGTCAGCAGCGCCGCCATGAACTCCAGCGGATAGTACGTCTTCACATACGCCGTCTGGAACGCCACCAGCGCGTAGCCCGTCGAGTGCGCCTTGTTGAAGGCATACTCGCCGAACGGCAGAATGTCGTTGAAAATCCTCTCGGCGGCCTGGCGCGGCACGCCGTGCGCCACCGCACCGGCTATGAACGGCTCGCGCTCGGCTTCGATCATCGCCGTCTTTTTCTTGCTGATCGCCTTGGCGAGTCGAAACGCGCGTTTACGCTCGATCTGGCCGAGCTGGTTCACCAATCGCGCGACCTGCTCCTGGTACACGATGATGCCGTAGGTCTCGGCCAGCACCTCGTCCATGATCGGGTGCGGGCTGGACCAGCGCTCGCCGTGCTTGCGCGAAATGTATTGCTCGATGTATTTCATCGGACCGGGGCGATAGAGCGCGTTGGCGGCGATGAGATCCTCAATGCGATTGGGCCGCATCTTCATCAGCACGTCGCGCATGCCGCCGGATTCAAACTGAAACACGCCGCGCGTGTGACCCTGCGCGAACAACTCATAGACCCGCGCATCCTTCAAATTCAGATTGCCCAAGTCAATCGTCACGCCGTGATTCTGCTGCACGAGCTTGCACGCCAGCGTCAACACGCTCAACGTCCGCAGACCGAGGAAGTCCATCTTCAACAGGCCCACGGCCTCGACCGTCGGCCCCTCGAACTGCGTCATGACTGCGTCGGTCTTGGTGTCCTTGTACAACGGCAGCAACCGATCCAGCGGCTCGTCGGCGATGACCACGCCGGCCGCATGGACCGACGGATGCCGCGCGAGGCCCTCAATTCGCCGGCCGATGTCAATCACCTTGCGCAGGGTCGGGTCGGAATCGTACAGCTTGCGCAGCTCCGGCTCCTGTTTCAGGGCCTTGTCGAGCGTCATTTTCAACTCTTCGGGCACGAGCTTGGCGACGCGGTCGGCCTCGGACAGCGGCACGCCCAAAACACGGCAGACGTCGCGAATCGCCGCGCGGGCCTTGAGCGTGCCGAAGGTGATGATCTGCGCGACGTGGCCGTACTTCTCGCGGACGTACCGAATGACTTCGTCACGTCCATCCTGACAGATGTCAATATCTATGTCGGGCATCTCGTCGCGGTCCGGATCCATGAACCGTTCGAAGTACAAACCGTAGCGCAACGGATCGGGCTGCGACAGATAGAGGCAGTACGCGACGACCGACGAGCAGCCGCTGCCGCGCGCTCCGCACGGGATGCCCCGGCCGCGCGCGTAATGCACGAAATCCCAGCAGATCAGAAAGTAGCTGGAGAACCCCTTGCTCTGAATGACGTTCAACTCATAGTCGATTCGCTCGCGCAGCTCGTCGCCGATCTCACCATAGCGCTCGGCCGCCCCTTCGTAGACGTGGCGGCGCAAGCAGGCCTCCGGCGATTCGCCGTCGGGCGGACGATAGACCGGCGTGTGCCGCGTCTTGAAATCCAGTTCCACGTTGCATCGTTCGGCGATCGCGACCGTGTTCGACATCGCCTCCGGCAAGCTCGGAAACAGCGCTGCCATGTCCGCCGGCGACTTCAGGAAAAACTGGTCCGACGGGAACTTGAACCGATCGGTGTCGGCCTGAAGCGCCCGCGTCGCGATGCAGCAAAGCACGTCGTGCGCCTCGACGTCCTCGTGCCGCAGGTAATGCACGTCGTTGGTGACGATCAGCCCCACGCCCTTGCGATTCGCGAGGTCGATCAACTCGGGGTTAATCAACCGCTGGTCGTCAATGCCGTGATCCTGCAACTCTATAAAAAATCGATCCGGCCCGAAGACCCGGAGATACCAATCGGCGATCTCCGCGGCCGCAGCGCGATTCCGCGCGAGGAGCGTCTGCGGAATCTCCGCCCCGAGGCAGGTGCTCGTGCAGATCAATCCCTCGCTGTGCGCTTCCAGCGTCTCGCGATCGATCCGTGGTTTGTAATAGAACCCCTCGGTGTAACCAATCGACGCCAGCCGCAGCAGGTTGCGATAACCCGTGATGTTCATCGCGAGCAGCAGGAGGTGATAATTCGGGTCGCGCCCATCGGACGATGACTTGTCGAGTCGGCTGCCCGGCGCGATGTAGGCCTCCATGCCGAGGATGGGCTTTACGCCGGCGGCCACGGCAGTTCTGTAAAACTCCACGACGCCGAACAGGTTGCCGTGGTCGGTGATGGCGACGGACGACATGCCGAGGCGTTTGGTCTGATCGATCAATTCATTGATGCGATTGGCGCCGTCGAGCAGGCTGTAATGCGTATGGACGTGCAGATGCGCGAACGGCACGGCGATTTGCGAAGCCGGCGCCTCGCCGGAGATGAGACCATCCGTGGACATGAGCGATGCGGCCTTCGAACGATTCGATCGACCCAATAACAGGCGACGCTGCGTATCCTACGCGCGGCGCGCGACGCTGCCAAGCGACGCCGCCCCGGCTGTGAAAATACGTTTGTCAATTCTTCGCGTCGTCGATCACGCGACTGGATACCACGCGCGGCGCAGCCGTCGAATCCATCTCCCGACGGCCCGAACTGCTTACCCAGGTCTGTGAAACCACTTCCTCGTCGCCTGCGCGAACCGTGTGAATCGTAACTTGACCAACGACCATGCGCCGAGTGAAATACCGCCGCAACGCGCCGCGAAACAGCCGACGCGTCAGGGGTATCAGCAGAAAAACACCGAGCAGGTCTGTCAAAAATCCCGGGGTCACCAGCAACGCCGCCGCCAACAAGATCAGCGCCCCATCGGCCAACTCGTCACCCGGCATCCGGCCACTTGCCAGTTCACCCTGAATCCGCGCCAGCGTTCGCAACCCCTGCCAACGGGCCAAGGTCGCCCCCACAAGCCCCGTGAGGATCACCACCCCTACGGTCAACCAGAAACCAAGCACGCCACCTATCCGGAGCAGCAATATCAGGTCCGCCAGCGGCAACCCGATGAACAGAATTAATAACCAACCCAGCAAGTCACTCCTCCCAGCCAATGAATAATCGCAACATTATGTTATAAATAACGTTACACACTATCCGCCTCGCTTGCCGCTTCACGATCTGTGATCGGCAGCCGTGCCGGACCGCTGGAGGCTAGGTCCAACCGGCCGAGCAGGCAACCCCATTTCGCCGTCTGGCCCGTTTTGT
This sequence comes from Planctomycetia bacterium, assembly GCA_015200345.1. Taxonomy (NCBI): domain Bacteria; kingdom Pseudomonadati; phylum Planctomycetota; class Planctomycetia; species Planctomycetia bacterium. The sequence continues at coordinate 773,462 of CP054187.1, forward strand.
GGCGTTCTCCCGCACGCGGATCGGCCAAGCTCGCCGACAATACTGGTACGTCACGACGACCCGTCCGGCAACATTGAAATCACCCGCAGGTTGTTTGATGCACACCATCCGGCGGTTATATTTCGGCCACGCGGCGCAGGCTCTGTCGACGCCGCACCTTGCACAAGGGGCAGGATGACGCGCCAGACACGGATGTTCAGCCAAATCCCTCCTCGCCGGGCCGTCGCTGTTTTGACGCTCGGGTTGTTCGCCCTTGTTTCCATGATGGGCCTCCTGCAAATCGGACCGCAACCATCGCCGGAGACGATCCGCGCCGAGGGTCGCATCATCGATCGCGTCGAGTTTCAGGGACTTCGTACCGTCGACGAAGCCTACCTGCAAACCGTCATTCGCATTCAACCGGGCACGCCGTGGCGGCGCGAGGAAATCACCGCGGCCGTCGCGCGCCTCGCCGAGACTGGCAAGTTTGAAGGCAGCCCATACGCCGAGGCGCGCGAGGAAGACGGAAAGCTTGTCTGCGTGTTCGTCGTGCAGGAACGACCTTTCGTGACGGAAGTCACGATTCTGGGCAACGAAAAATTCAAGACCGACGAATTGATGAAGGACATCGATCTGTCCGTCGGCTCGCCGATCAGCGAGTTTCTGTTGAATCAGGCCAGGCAGGCCATCGAGCGCAAGTACCGCGAGGCGGGGTATTACCACGTGGCCGTCGAGGTGGATGAGGCGGCCTTGCGCGACGAACAGCGCGTGATCATTCGCATCGCCGAGGGGCCGCGCGTCAAAGTGCGGAAGATACTTTTCGAGGGCAACGCCAGCTTCACTCCACGCCGCCTTCGCGAGCAGATTGAAACCACGACGTACATCTGGCTGCTGCGCACCGGCGCGTTTGACGATGAGACGGCCCAGCGCGACGCCGCCGCACTGAAAAAGTTCTACGTCGACCGCGGATACTTGAACGCCCAGGTCGGGTATCGCATCGATCTGGCGCCGAATCAGAGTGATCTGACCGTCATCTTTCAAATCGATGAAGGACAGCAGCACCTGATCAAGTCGATCGAATACGTCGGCAACCATGTGTACGACAACGATCGCGTCGCCTCTATCATGTCACGCACGAACGTCGGCAGGCCGATCGACGCCGACGTTCTGAAGGAAGATCGAGAGAAACTCGTCGCCGCCTACGGGCAGGAAGGCTACATCTACGCCGAGGTGACGACGACGCACGTCTTCGATGAGGAGGACGGCTACGTCAACCTCACGATCGACGTGAAAGAGCGCGAGCAATACCGTTTCGGCCGAATCGAGATCCGCGGCAACCGCAACACGAAGGACAAAGTCATCCGCCGCGAGCTGCGATTCTTCCCCGAAGAGTTCTACAACACGACCGCCACGAAGGAGGCGGAAAATCGCCTCGTCGAATCGCGTCTCTTCAGCGAGGCGACGATCACGCCGCAGGGCGAGTTGCCCGGCGTGCGCGACGCACTCGTTGAAGTCGCCGAGGCCCAGACGACGACCGTGCTCTTCGGCGTCGGCGTCACCAGCAACAACGGCTTGGTCGGCTCGGTCACGATTGAGAACCGCAACTTCGACCTCTTCGACTGGCCGCGCACCGCGGGGCAGCTCTTCCGCGGACGGGCGTTCAAAGGCGCCGGGCAGACGCTTCGCCTGCAACTTGAGCCGGGCACCGAAGTCAGCCGCGGACGCATCGATTTCCGCGAACCCTATCTGCTCGACCAGGAAATCGGCCTGGGACTGGGCGCCTACGTCTTCGAGCGCGGCCGCGAGGAGTTCGACGAGGAACGTCTGGGGTTCTACACCAGCCTGGATCGTCGCTTCCGCGAGGGCATCCTGAAAGGCTGGGCGGCCGAGACTGCGTTCCGGTTCGAGTACATTGACATCAGCAGCATCGACTGGCTGGCGGCCGACGAGATCAAGGACGACGCCGGTGACAGTTGGCTGACCTCGATCAAGCCGAGCCTCGTGCGCGACACGACCGATAGTGCCTGGCTGCCGTCACGCGGCTATCGCTTCAAGACATCCTACGAACAGGCGGGCGCGATGGGCGGCGACTACAGCTTCGGCAAGCTCATGGTCGAACACGACCACTACTTCACGCTGCACAAGGACACGTTTGACCGCAAGCACATTCTGCATCTCGGCGCGACCGGCGGGCAGATCTTCGGCGATGCGCCGGTCTTCGAGCGGTTCTACGGCGGCGGCATCGGCTCGATCCGCGGCTTTGAGTTCCGAGGCATCAGCCCGCGCGCAGGTCTGCGAGATGACCGCATCGGTGGTGATTTCATGTTTGTCACGACGGCCGAATATTCGTTCCCCATCATGGGCAAGGTACTGCGCGGCGTGGCCTTTACCGACATGGGCACGGTCGAGGACGATTTCGGCATCTCGGATTGGCGGGCCAGCGTGGGCATCGGCGCCCGGCTGTACATCAAGTACTTCGGGCCGATCCCGCTGGCGTTCGATCTCGCCTTCCCCGTCTCCAAGAACAGCGACGACGACACGCAGGTCTTCAGCTTCTCGTTCGGCACGACGTTCTAGCCGATGCGGAGAATATCCGCCGCGCGGGTGAACACGGCCTCGTCAAAGCCCAGCGCGCGTTTCAATTGCAGGTCCTGCTCAATCCACGACGGCATGCGCCGAATCTCTCCCAGCCGCCGGCTGCTCACCATCCGCGCGAAAGGCCAGCGCATGACGGGAATCGGGAAATCGCTCCCCCACACCAGCTTCGCATGCAATTCGCGCCGCCGTGCGAATCGTCGCAGCCAGCTTGTTCGCCCGAAGGCCGCCAGCGCCGAGATATCCGCGTAGATCGGCGCGTCCCGGAATTCTCCGAGCAGCGCCTCCACGAACGCATCGCAAGCCCGGCGGCTGTGCCAGCGGAAGGACGGCGTGGCGACGTGCGCGACAATCGTCGTCGGCATGCGTCCCTCGGCTCGCAGATCGCGCAGCACGCCGAGCATCGGCAGCGCGCTTTCAAACTCCATGTGCTGGCGCGACAGCGACATCTCGCCACCGTAGTGAATCAGCATGGCGACCTTCAGCTCCGCCGCGCGGCGTAGAAACGCGATGGTTCGCTCGTCGGTCGCCGACATGTTCTGGTGAATCGGCAGCCATTTCACCAGCACCGTCCCGGCGCGAACGACCTCCTCCAGCGCCGCCAGCGCCCCGGGCCGATAGGGATGTATCGACGCACCAAAGAGGTACCGATCCGGCCGCGCCGCGCACATCGCCCGAACCAGCGAGTTGGACACATACAGGTCGCTGCCGTACTGCACACCCTTGTCGACCGGGCCGATCGCGCGGCCGGAGTCGTTGCGATACTCATCGAACGCAAGCAGAACAAGCCGATCGACGCCCGTCGCCTTCGAGAAGTGCTCTTGGTAGATCGCCTCGATTCGCGCGTCCAGCTCCGGACCGATCTGGAGGCGCGGGTCGATCTTCAACATGCGCTTCACGAAGAACCATGCGATGCGCTGAAGCAACCGGGGGGAGAAATAGCTGTCGTAGCCGGGGTGCGCCGCGGCGCCGTTCGATTCAAAATCGAAATGGGCGATGGCCGGATCGACGCGCCGAGCGCTGTAGCCGACATGACAATGGACGTCAATCACCATGAGCGACCCGTTGGACCGGCGGACTTTACGCAGGGCCGCCGGCGACTATAACACGGGTGCATGACGCGTAAAGACTGCGACGTCCTGATCATCGGCTCCGGGTTCGGTGGCAGCGTCTGCGCACTGCGAGCCGCGGAAGCGGGCTTGCGCGTGATCGTCCTGGAGCGCGGACCGCGTATCACCCCGGAGTTTCTCTCGGACGTTCAGACGGGGCGCAGGCAACCACTTCGCGGTGCGGGCAGCTACGGCCCGTTTGACGTGCAGCGTCCGGCCGGCCTGACCGCCGTGATGGGAAGCTGCGTCGGCGGCGGGTCGCACGTTTATACATCTGTAACGGTTCGCGCCCGCTCCGAGGCTTTCACCGAAGACTGGCCCACGTCGGTCTCATCGAACATGCTCGCGCGCCATTACGAACGCGCTGAAGCAATCATCGCGCCAAGTCCCATCCCGATTGATCTGCCGCGAACCGTCACGCTCGAATCCGCGGCCACCGCGATGCATCAACGCGTGGAGCGCCTCCCGCTGGCCGTGGATTGGCCGGCCGACCCGGCGTCCTTGCGCATCCCTCCGCCGTTTGAGAGCGTGCGTGTCGAAATCGCGGCGTGGCTTCGCGGCGGGCATGGCGTGCGCCGACGATCCCTGGATCGCACATACCTCGGCAGGGCTGAACTGCGCGGCGCGGACGTTCGCCCGCTGCACGAGGCCACGGTCATCGAACCTCACCGCGGGGGTTTCGCCGTGCATGGCCACCGCCTGGCTGCCGGACCGGAGGAGCGCTTTGCCATTCGCGCGGAGCGCGTGATCCTCGCGGCCGGAGCGCTGAACACCGTGCGGCTATTGTTGTCCTGCCGTGAGGTTCATCGAACGCTGCCGGCGATCGGCCCGGCACTTGGTGATCATTTTTATACAAATGGCGACGATGGCGCCGTGCTGCTGGGCGGACGCGTCCCCGCCGAGCGCGACGCCGGACCGCTCGTCACCGCCTGGCTGGACGGCTGGGAGCGTGACAAACGAATGCTGATGGACATCGGCCTGCTGCCGCCGCTCCCGTGGCTGGCGGCACGAGCGCTTCGCGCGTTCGCGAACAGCCCGTCACTCGACGCTACCGGTCGCAACACGTGGATCATCGGAGCAATGGGACTGGATCGCACGCCGCTGCGTCTGGCCCTGCGAAACAAGCGGTTGGTCTGCGACCGCCCCGCGACGCCGTCCTTGTTTGCTCGCCGCACACGCGATCGGCTGCAATCCCTCGCCGTTGCGCTGGGCGCGTCGCTGGTGCTGCCTCCCTCGGCCATTGCTTCGCCCGGCGCGATCACCGTCCACGCCATGGGGGGCGCGCGCATGGCCGACGACCCCGCAAGGGGTGTCACCGACGGCCTGGGGCGTGTCCACACCTATCCCGGCCTGTACGTTGCAGACGCTAGTCTGTTTAGTGGCCCCATCGGCGTAGCCCCATCGCTCACCGTCTCGGCGCTGGCCGAACACATCATGGAGCACTTGCTTCAAGCATGACCGCGCCGGACGACCATTTCGATTACCCGCTCTTTCAAGCATTTCCATCGCTGTTGCACGCGCTGCCTCGCGTGGCACTGGGTTCCTGGCCGACGCCCGTCACCGCATTGCCGCACTTTGCCCACTCCCACGGCCTGACCACGCTGCACGTCAAGCGTGAGGACCAGAGCCACGCGCTATGCGGCGGTAACAAGGTGCGAGGACTTGAACTGCTCCTGGCTGATGCAATAGCTCGCGGAGCAAAGACGCTCGTCACCATGGGCGCAACCGGCAGCCACCACGTCTGCCGCACCGCCTGGCACGCGGCTAAGCTCGGTCTTCGCACCGTGGCGCTGCTCGTGCCGCAACCGAGCGCCGAGTACGCCCGGCGCAATCTGCTGTGCGCTGTGAAAGTCGGCGCGGAGTTGTTTCCCGTTTCCTACGTCGCCGTCGCGCCAGCGCTGATTCGCGAGATGCTCCGCCCGCGCAATTGGCAGGCCTCACACCCCCCCTACTTCATCCCACCAGGCGGTACCAGCCCGCGCTCCTGCATCGGCCACGTCAATGCGATGTTCGAGCTGCGCGATCAAATCAACGCTGGCATCCTGCCCGAACCGGACTGTCTATTTGCCCCATTGGGCAGCCTCGGCACGGCCGCCGGCTTGCTGCTCGGCGCGCGGCTTGCCGGGTTTAAGACGCGCGTCGTCGGGGTGGCGGTGTCGTACCGCTGGTACTGCACGGCCGGACGCTGCGTGCGGATGGCGCTGCGCTGCCTGCGGTTCATGCGTCGATTCGACTCGTCGATTCCCGAAGTCGATCTCGGCGCGGGCGATCTCGATATCGTCCACTCGGCGCTGGGCGAGGGGTACGCGCTATTCACCGAGCGATCGATCGCGTTGGCGCGCGCGCTGCACCATCTCGACGGCATCCCGCTGGACGGAACCTACACCGCCAAGGCATTCGCGGGGATGATGGATTACATACTCGCACATCGGCTCGCGACGCGACGGCACCTGTTCTGGCAAACGTATCAACCTCTTTCGCCTGCATTGTGCGATCAGACCGCCGTGCTGCGGTTGTCGCCCGCGCTCCGCCGATTCGTGGAAGACGCTGTGCAGCCGCTGGACGAAATGCTGTACTATCCGCGCGAGTAACCGCCATGCCCGACGAATTCATCAGCGAGCCGATCACGCCGGACGCGGGAACCTTCGACACCGCCGCGATGGCGACCGGCGCGCCGGGCCTGCCGACCGGCTTCACCTGGCGAGAGGAGCATCACCACATCACCGAAGTACTCTCCACGTGGAAGGTCAGCGAGGCCGAAGACCACGCACGCGGCGAATTGTATTATCGCAAGCAGTTCTGGAAGGTGCGCACCGACCGCGGGCTGGTCGCGACGGTCTACGCGGTCCGCAAGGTCAAGCGCGGCGAGTCACCCCGCAAGCGATGGTGGCTGTACACCATTCACCACGATTAGCGTCAGCTTGCAAATCACGCGGACACGCGAACGCGAAAAAAGCCGACGGAATGCCATCCGCCGGCATCGGGGGGAGGTCGTACATCTCAAAGCGCGCACTCGAGTTCCTGGCGAAATCGAGTATCTCGCAAAATCGCATCATGCGCGGCGCGATCGGCGGCGAAGCAACGCCAGCGCCGGCAGCAGCAGCGCGGCCGTAGCCGGCTCGGGGACACGAAATGCCAGATCGACAATCTTCGCGCCGGGACCCGGATTGAGAAACGCGCTGTTGATTTCCGTAAACGTCACCGGGTCGAAAGCGTGGGTCTGGTTGCTGATGCCGTCGACGACATAGATGTTGCCGTCGAACGGGCTGATCTCGATGCCGTGAACGTTGCCCCAGCCGGTACCGGCGAACTGGCCGATCAAATTATACGACGTGTCGTAATGATAAACCTGATTGGTGCCCATGACGGTTACGAGCGGATCGCCGTTCGGCAGGAACTCGATGTCGTTGGTGCGGGCCTGGCCGCCCGGCTGCGACCACTGGTTGACCAGCGCGCCCGTGATCGCATCGACTTCTTTGACATAGCCGCTCATGAACGAGCAGATGTACAGGTTGCCGTTCGGGCCGATGCGCATGTCTGCGGGGCCGTCGACCGTGGTCACGACGCGGATGAACGCGCCGGTATTAGCGTCATATTCGCGGACATCATTTGTCGTCCAGCTCGTGATGTACACACCGCCGGTCGGAGCGTACAGGCCCGCCCATTGCGTACCGACGCCCGGGCCGCCGTTGTAGGTCTTGATGTACGCGCCGGTGACCGCGTCATACTCATCGACGCCACCATTGAAGTGACCGACCAGCATGCGATCGCCCGCGGCATTGAGCTTCACGCCGAGCTGACCCATGCCGTTGACGGATGGAGTAAAAGGCCCGGCATAGTTCCCGGTAACCGGGTCGTATTCACCCACGACGTTGAAAATATCGCTGGAAATGAACAAGCTCGCTGAAATCGGCCCGGCCGAAACCGGCGACGCGGCAAGCGCCACAACGCAGACAAAACCCATAAGCGAAACAAAACGAAGCATCACTTCCTCCCCCGATGAGCGTCCCATGGGGTTGGACTGGACCAGTTTCAACTTTCCCCGGAATTGCCCCCGCCATTACTTTAACCGAAATCGACGTTCGATTCCATCAATCCGGGCCGTGGAGTATTGGTAGCGATTGCGTTTCGATCCGAGCCCCGACCGTCAGGAAGCGGGTTTTGAGCGTCAGGTGATGCGAACCCGCTTGCCAACGCGCGCGGCTCTGTCCAAACGCTACCAGCACCGGCCGTGGTCTGCCGCGATTCGCCACTCACGAACAAACTACTTATCAACGCACTAGCGCCCGGCTCGGCACCCTGCCTGCATCGCCTTATAATCCTCTGCGGCGGGCCGGACCCCTGCCCATCGAGTGAGACGGCCTCCGTCGGGCAACCGGCTGCCGCAAAACTCAAAAACCGCGGCGGGCCGGCCGAAGTGCGGCCACTCGAGCCGCATCTGGAAGGAAAGGGCAAGCGATGACGTTGACGATTCTCGTACGCGGCGTCGAAGGCGGCGCGAAACTGAAGGAACTGGCGGACAAGAAATTCTCGAGCGGGCTGCGGCGTTTTGAGGCTGTCATCCGCAAGGCAACCGTGAAGCTGGAAGACGAAACCGGCCCGCGCAAACAGACGGTGGACAAGGTCTGCACGGTTGAATTGAAACTGGCCCGCGGCGGCGAACTGCGCGTGCGCGAAGTGGGCGACAATTTCACAGGCGTCATCAATACGGCCCTCGACCGCATCAAGGCCGCCTTAAGCCGCTCGGTCGGGCGGATGAAGCGGGGCGTTGGAGAAGGGTAAAGCGCGATTGCATGGTGCAAGCGGCACGTTGGACAAAAGCACGATCGAGGAACGCAGGCAATCAGGTCAATATCAGGGCGCCGGTTGCGACGTTGCAGGCGGGCGATGGGCCTGCGTTGATCGCAGAATGAGTCCCAATCGCGTCTTAAGCTCTTCAAAGATCGCGGCGACTTTGGGGTCGCGCTCGGATCGAAGCGACTCAATCTGCTCCTTGAGCCTCTCGGTTTGTTTAGGATCCTTCTGCGCGGTCGCATCGAATTGCGTCAATTGTTTTGTTAAGTCATCGATCCGAAACTTCCTGATGCGCGTCACCGCCTCGGCCCGCTTCTTGCAATCGGCAAGAATGCCGTAGGCGGCGTCTTTCTGATTGCCGTCGAGCGGGTCGAATCGCGTTTCGGCAGGACGGCTTGAGGGGGATGGGGTTCGCTTTCCCGCTTGTGATGGCCGTGGGTTGGAATGAAAGATAATCCAGCGTCGGACATAAGTAAGCCACAAGTCGGGATCCCATTCGACATCTTGCACGCCCAATCTGCCCGTCGCATCGGTTGCCCACCCCGGTAGGTACCGCCGATTGCGTTCGATCTCGCTTTGCCAATGCCGCAGGGGCTCCAAATCGTACTGATCCTTTTGCGCGTTGAACTCTTCTTCGCTGACAATCTTCCCACCGCCAATATAGCGCATGAATGACAGTGGCTGCTTCCCCGGGCGGGAATCAACCGCGCCGCGGACTTCGACGCCGACTGGTGCAAGCGAATCGACTCCATTGAACGCCTGGGGGTGCTCCGGCTTGTCAAACTCAACTCGAACACATGTCAAGATAAGCTTGCTTTCGCCGGTCTCTGCCTCAATCGACACCAGGTGAGGCCACCATTTGCCCTGGACAAGTCGGTACTGATTCAAGCCATGCCAGATCCGGCGGCGGCCCCCTGTCTCTGCCAGGCTGTATTGCTCGATCTCGCGTACGGCATGATCCATCGCCGGATCGATCACCCAAACGTACTCTAACGTGGGTCTATCCGGAGGATGGAAACCATGAACGACAAGTCGGCCGTCGTCTTCGACACGCTCGTCGAATCGATATTGCCCACTCGAGTAGTGTGCCAACAAGTCAGCGTCCGTTCGCAGCGACGGGCCGATGCCCGGTTCCAAGCCGATGATCAGCGGATTACAAAACCAGCCGGTCGCATGGCGTAACGGGACCCTATTGACCCATCCATGAGACCCAAGATGCTGATAGAATACTTTCTACTCGCGATCCGTTACAAAGCGAATCCCGCTCCAATCGCTCGGTGAGCCGAAACTGGGGCCGTCGGCGCGCGAAATCAGGCATTTACCGTCATCGTCGCCAAAGAAATCAATCAGCATTTCACCTTGCTTATCGATTCGCAGGTCATAGTTCCGAATGCGCGGCTTGTCGCGCGGGATGACGGTCGATTCTCGGTAAGTTGCCTTGAGCGTCTTGAACACCGATCGCGCAGTCAGCGCGCGAGCAAGTGAATCTGGGATGGCCTCATGCCGCTGGCACGAGTAAATGACCGACAGGAAGATAAAGCTTATCGTCACGGAGCAACTCATGAGTGATCTCCGCTACGTGCCGCCGCCATGCGCGACGGTGTTGCCCGGCAGATTGGAGTCAATTCACTGGAAACAATAACAGCATGGTTGCGTAGTTATCCAGTAGGCCTCTTCTTCGTCATCCGTGTAGTAGACACTCCAGCAAACCGGCAACCCGCCCCCTGCAAGGCAACCATCAAGAGGAATTGTCCCGCTGCATCGATTGTACCACCAACACTTCCCCGTGCCCCATTCAAAACAGCGGCCTGTGTTCGGGCAAGGAACCGGACTGCTTGAGTAGTAGACCATAGGTCCATCAAGCGGCCATGTTGCATAAAAGTTGTGGTCGCAATAATCCAAGTGCGGCTGATCGGGAAGGTTGATGATGCAAGTACATTCCTCTGATTCACCCTCTGTCCGTTCAGCGCATTGAAGTCCTATGAAATTCAAGGAGACGCAAAGAGAATTCGAGCCGCACGGCTGGGGTTCGCAATCCGCATTAGCTCGCTGTGCGCTCGTGCCAGGTTCGAAGGACAAGAGAGCGATGCATGCCACGGCGATTTCAAGTGAGGTCAAGAACCGTTGATTTACCATTGATCATCTCATTCATGATGAGAAACCACACCGCCTCATAAGGCATACTTCTTTTTTCCTTAATGCGGTCTTACCCCCCCCCAAATCCTTGTCAAGCGATAATTGCGCGGAGCGACGATACTGGATGAAATCGAACCCTACACCCGTTCAGGTACAATCGTTATCATTAGAATACCGACACCACGAGTCGTACTTTGCTTTCAGGAGGACTATCGTTGACGCCATATACGGGCAAACCCGCCGAGTCGTTCGGCTTCAAGCACATCAAGTATGAGAAAGCGCGGAACCGCGCCACGGTGACGTTTAACCGGCCTGCGGTACACAACGCCGTAAACGGGCCGATGCTCGTCGAGCTGATCGCCGCGTTTCAGGACGCCTCATGGGATGACGCCGTGCGTGTGCTCATCCTCACCGGCGCGGGCGACAAGGCATTCTGCACCGGGGCCGACGTGAAGGAGCAGGCCGAGGAGTTCATCGGCGAGCCCGGCAAATACTGGAAATGGATGGGCCTGTTCATCGAGGCGCACGAGAAGCTGCGCAACCTCGGCAAGCCGACGATCGCCCGGCTCAACGGCATGGTGGTCGGAGGCGGCAACGAGTTCAACATGTCCTGCGACCTGGCCATCGCGGCTGATGACATCATCATCCGACAGGTCGGCGCGGCCCGCGGCAGCGTCGCGGCGGCCGGGGCGACGCAGTTTCTCCCGCTCATCGTCGGCGACCGGCGGGCGCGCGAGATTCTCTTTCTCTGCGAAGAGATTCCCGCGAAGAAGGCGCTCGAGTGGGGCCTCGTGAATGAAGTCGTCCCGCGGGCGAAACTCGACGCGGCCGTCGATGCGATGGCGACGAAGCTCATCAACAAGCTGCCGGAGTGCATCCGCTACGCCAAGCAGCAGTTGAATTTCTGGCGCGATCTGTCGTGGCACACGACGATCGGCCACGCACGGGATTGGCTATCGATCCACAACATGGCGCCGGAAGTCGCCGAGGGGATGCGCGCGTTCGTGGAAAAGCGGCCGGTGGACTACGAGAAGGTGCGGCGCGAGATAAAATAGCGCTGCGGCGCGGAATCAATGGAGCGTGGATCAATTGAGGAGGGCCTCCCATGGTGGCGACGGCGACGATCGAGAAGGCGTTTGCATACCTGGAGCAGAACAAGTCCCGGTTCATGGATGAGTTGTTTGACTTTCTGCGGATCGAGAGCATCTCGGCGCAGAAGGAACACGAAGCCGACAATCGCACGTGCGCCGAGTGGGTGAAAAAACGCTTCGAGGCGGCTGGGCTGAAGGCCGACATCGAGCCGACGGCGGGCTGGCCGGCGGTCATCGCCATGGGCGAGCAGAAGCCGGGCCGGCCGACGCTGCTGTTCTACGGGCACTACGACGTGCAGCCCGAAGGAGATTTGAATCTCTGGCACACGGGGCCGTTCAAGCCGGTCGTGAAAGACGGCATGATCGTCTGCCGCGGATCGGCCGACGACAAGGGTCAGGTCTTCTGTGCGATGCTGGCGGCCGAGGCGTGGATGAAGACAGCCGGCTCATTGCCGGTGAACGTGAAGTTCTGCGTCGAGGGCGAGGAGGAAGTCGGCTCGCCGAATCTCGCGCCGATGATCCGCAAGAATCGTGAGCGGCTGGCGTGCGATTATGTGGTGATCCATGACACGGCGCAGGTGGGGCTGGGCAAGCCCGCGGTGACGGCGGCGACCAAGGGACTGGTCTATAAGGAAGTCATCGTCCGCGGCCCGAAGAAGGACCTCCACAGCGGCACGTTCGGAGGCGCGGTCGCCAACCCGGCCAACGTGCTCGCGGCGCTCATCGCGTCGTTTCACGATTCAGACGGCCGCGTGAATATCCCGGGCTTCTACGACAAGGTGAAGGAGATGTCGGCCGAGGAAGTGAAGATGATGGAGGGGCTGGGCCTGAAGGAATCCGATCTGCTGGCCGATCTGGGCAGCCCGAAGACCTGGGGCGAAAAGGGCTACAGCGTGACGTACCGCCGCTGGGCAAGGCCGACGCTGGACGTGAACGGCATCTACGGCGGGTATATGAAGGAAGGCTCCAGCACGATCATCCCGTCGTTCGCCGGCGCGAAGATTTCGATGCGCCTCGTTCCCGATCAGACCGGCGCGGAGATCGACAAGCTCTTCGAGGCGACGGTGAAGGCGCGGCTGCCCGACACGGTGACCTTCGAGATCAAGACGCACGCGAACTGTGATCCGTACCTGGCGGACGTGACCTCGCCGGGGATGAAGGCCGCGCGGCAGGCGGTGGCGATGGGCTTCGGCAAGGACGCGACGCTGATCCGCGAAGGCGGCAGCCTCCCCATTCTGCCCATGCTGAAGGAAGTGCTGGGTGCCGACAGCCTGATGATGGGTTACGCCCAGCCGAACTGCAACGCCCATTCGCCCAACGAGTTCTTCCACGTGAGCGATTTCGAGTCCGGCATGCGCGCATCCGCCGCGTTTCTAGGCTTGATGGGCACCAGCGCGTAGTTACAGGACGAAGTCGCGCCGCATCGGCAGATTCCGCGCGACGCACGGCGTTCTCTTCTTCCTGCAAGCGATCTCATACCGACGCACCGCAAGGCCGATATGTTCATCGGCGGCGGAGCCGTTGCGCAGTTTTTCGAACGAACAGCCGGTGTCGTTTTCGGAGAATCGACATTCGGCGCGGGTCAAGAGCTTGCCGCGCGGAGCGATTTCGTGCGGCGCGAGGCGTTCTCCCATGCGAAAGAATCGGGCAGCAATCGGACTCGTGGTGGTCATCGTTTCCTTGTGCGCGGCGTCCACGGCGCACGCCCAGTTTGGGAACATTCAACGGTTTCTGTTTCGCGGAGCAGAATACATCCTTGACCGCGATTTCATCTCCAGTCCCCAGGGCGGGCCGCTCTTTGACAACAACCTCTTTGAGCAACGCGTCGAATACAACCGCACCGGCGACGGCTACACCTACGAATCGTTCCGCTTCTTCGGTCCGGACAGCTTCGACAACCCCAATACGCTCGACCTCGGGCCGCTAAAAATTCAACTCGGCCGCGACCCAGCCATTGTGCAATCGCCACAGCCGGTCGGCATTCACGACCGCATCGGGTACACGACCCGGTTCATCCCCGAAGTGTTTTTCAGCTCGCAGACCGGCCAGCGTAACTTTGACATCTTCAGTGGGCAGACGTCGTTTATCCCCGTTCCGCTCAACTACACCGTCACATTCGATACCGGCGTGCAGAACATGGAATGGACCGGCAATGCCCTGATTAACGCCGACGCCAAGATCAACGCGTTGGGCTTTTACGACTTCCAGTTGCAGTTCGTGAACGTCGGCAACTACACCGCCGACGGCATCCTGATCCACGACGAGCAGGTCACCGATTTCGACTCCGGACCGGTCAACGTCAAGGGAAACCTCTTCATGGATGCCGTGGCCTCGTTGCTCCAATTCAATGGAAACGCCGCCACGGCTGTTCCCCCGCGCATCGCTTCGGCCGCATCGGGCAAGGGGAAAACAGTTGACGAACTTATGAAACAAGTCGAAGCCGGCGAGCCGATCACGGACGAGGAATTGACCTTCCTGGTCCAACAAATGTTTGTCACGGCGTTCCGGAATGATCCCATCGGATTCATCATGAACGGCCTGCCCGAAGTCGTCCCGGGCTTTGAAGGTCTCACGCTCGGCCTGACGCCGAGCAACGATCCCGCCGCCATGGAGGCCGCCGCACAAATCAGCCAGGGCCAAGGCGGCACGACTGCCGTTCCGGAGCCGGGCGTATTGGTGCTGCTGCTCGTTTCGGCGATGGGAGCCCAGGCGTTTCGTTCGTGGCGGGTTCGCTTCAAGCCTGCACTCTAACGAAGCACGTCGGAACGGCCCTCGCCGCGAACCGCAACGTACAGCAGAACCCAAGCGACCGAAAATCGAGAAGCACCACCCAGGCCCGCCGATGTCCGTCGACGGGCTTTTATTATATCGGCCTGTGTGACGTGTCCCCCGGAATAACCCGGCATTTCATCGAAGGCTGCGCATGATTTCGCCGGGCGCGGTGACGATTGAATAGACTTGGCCTCTGCGAGCGACCTAAGATAAAGAAACCTCGAGCACCGGCCTCCCGCAGCGATTGAATTCAACGCGGCCGGCTGGACGGGGGCGCGGGCCGGTGCGTCACAGCGCGGCCCGGAGGCGAGGGACTCATCGCGATGGAAATCGAAGCCTATCGCGCGCGGATGCCCATCTGCCGCGAATACAACTTCATGGACCATGCGGCAGTCGGCCCCGTGTCGGGTCCGGCGGCTGACGCGATGCGCGCCTACCTTGATGAGGCGCAACACCACGCTTGGGCGCGTGGCGGAATGTTGCCCGAGACGGCTCGCGTCCGCCAGAACGCGGCCAAACTTCTGAACTGCCATCCCGAAGAAGTCACGTTCGTCAAGAACACGTCCGAGGGCTTGGGTTACGTCGCCAACGGGCTGCAATTCTCCAAGGGCGACAACATCGTCACCACCGGAGTCGAGTTCCCCGCCAATATTTATCCGTGGATGAATCTCCGCTCACACGGCGTGCAGCTCAAGATGGTGCCGGAGGACAACGGCCGAATCCCGCTCGAACGCCTCGTCGAGCTAATCGATGATCGCACGCGCGTGGTCACCGTATCGGCCGTGCAATATGCCAGCGGGTTCCGCACCGATCTCGCGGCCCTGGGAACGATCTGCCAGCAGCGCGGGGTGTTGTTCTGCGTGGACGCCATTCAGGCGCTGGGTGTGCTGCCGCTCGACGTGCGCGCGATGAAGATCGACTTCTTAAGCGCCGACGGGCACAAGTGGTTGCTGGGTCCCGAGGGCGCGGGCGTATTTTACTGCCGCCACGAATTGCTGGGCCTGTTGCGGCCGTCAAGCGTCGGCTGGCTGAACGTGCGCAACGCGACCGCCTTCAACGATTATCGTCTGGAGTTCCGCGATGACGCGCGGCGATTCGACAACGGCAGTTACAATTTCGCCGGCATCTGGGGACTGGGGGCGTCGATCCAATGGCTGCTCGGCATTGGCATCGACAAAATCTGGCAGCGCGTCGAGATGCTGACCAATCGGCTGGCCGACGGCGTCCGCGAGAAGGGTTATCGCCTCGTCAGCTCGCGCCAAAGCGGTGAGAACAGCGGCATCGTCTGCTTTGTCTCGGCCAAGCACGATCATGCGAGAATCGTCAGCCACCTGCGGCAGGAATATCGCACGGTCATCTCCACGCGCGGCGGTCGCTTGCGCGTCAGCCCGCACTTTTACAACACCGAAGACGAAATCGACCAGTTGATCGAGCATCTCCCGGCGCACTGACCGCCCGACGCGCCTCCGCGATATACTTCGCTGATCGGCCGCGGAACGTCCGGCCCGCGCGCCAAAACGGGATCGCCCATGCCGTCGTTTGAATTCTGGACGCTCGTCTCGCTGGCGTCGTACGCCTGCGCCGTGGTCGCAATCATCGATATCCTCCTGAAGCGACGCGATCCGCGCGGCATGATCGCCTGGATTTTCGCCCTGATCTTTCTTCCCATTGTCGGCGTTGTCCTGTACGGGCTGATCGGCTACCCGCCGCTTTATCGAAAGGTCCGTCGCCGCGAGAAACGCAAACGCATCATTGCTGCGGCGCTGGCGGCTCGCTCAAAGGCGACCGTCGCCGCGCACCCGGCCGACACCGCCCTCGCCACCGACGCCGCGCAGCGCAGCCTCATGGCCATGGCCAGCGCAATCAGCGAAACCTCCCCCACGGTCGGCAACTCCGTGGAGGTTCATCACGAGGCCGAGAAAATGTTCGCTGCCCTGTTCGCAATGATCGAGTCGGCCCGATCGCACGTTCATCTCGAGTATTACATCTACGCCGACGACGAGACGGGCCGCTCGCTCGGTGACTTGCTCGCTCGAAAGGTGCGCGAGGGAGTCGAAGTGCGCCTCCTGCTTGATGCCGTCGGCTGCTGGAAGCTCTCGCGTGCGTTCGTGCGCGATCTGCAAGCGCGCGGCGTGCGGATCGCCTTTTTCCTCCCATGGGGCCTCACGACGCGGCGGCTGAACATCAACTGCCGCAATCACCGAAAACTCGTCGTCATCGACGGCACCCGCGCCGTCATCGGCAGTCACAACATCGCTGACGAATACCGCGGGCGCAAGGCACGTTTCGGCCCCTGGCGGGACACGACCCTCTGCATCCATGGACCGGCTGCCGCCCAGTTGCAGGAAATTTTCGCCGAGGACTGGCATTTCGCCACCCGTGAAAGCCTCCTCACCGAACGCTACTTTCCTCCGCTGGAACCGGCGGGCCGACAGGTCATGCAGATCATCCCGAGCGGTCCGGATCGCCGACCGCGCATCCTCGATCACCTGCTCTTCGCAGCCGTGTCCGATGCGCGGCACGGCGTGCTGCTGATCACGCCATACTTCGTGCCGGACAACGCCATGCTCCTCGCGCTGGAGTCAGCCGCCCTGCGCGGCGTGCGCGTGCGGCTCTTGCTCCCTTCCAAATCAGATCATTGGATGGTGCTCTGGGCCGGCCGCGCGACGTATCAGGAACTGCTCGATGCCGGCGTGGAGATTTACGAATACGACCGCGGCATGTTGCATTCCAAAGTCGTCGTCGTCGATCAGCGGTGGGCGATGGTCGGATCGGCCAACATGGACGTGCGAAGCTTTCGCATCAATTTTGAACTGACCAGCATCCTCTACGATGCCGACGCCGCTCGGCTGCTCGAAGCCGACTTCGATGCGCTGCTCGCGTCATCCCACCGCGTCCTGCCGGGCGAAATCGCCGCCTACAGCTTCGGCCAGCAACTGGCCCTCGGTGCCGCGCGCATGGCCACGCCTATTCTGTAGGCGCGCAACGCCCCGGCGCAGCGGTGCTGACTGATGGCTCAAAAAAAAGAGAGGGCACGCCTTGCGTGTCCTCTCTTGATAAAACTCTTCTCATTTCGCCTACCAGCTCGGCGACCGAATCAACGGCTCGACGACCGTCGGCGCGGGCGGAACAGCGCGAAGCCTATCGCCAGGGCCGCCAGCGTGGCCGGCTCGGGAACGGCGATTCGCAGGAAGGCATCACCCAGGGCCGTGCCTGCCCCGTTTCGCAGCGTCGCGAGGAAATACACCAGACCGCTGTCGGTCAGGTGCATGTCATTCGGCTGGAAGCTGGCCAGGAACACGTCGTCGTCAAAGAAGCCGTTGTTGTCATGGTCGATCGGATCGCCCTCGCGCATCAACACCGTCGTACCGTTATACACCATGACGGTGTCGATGTTCGGGTTGCCGATGTTGGTGTTGCCGGTGAGCAGCCAGTTGCCGAGGCGATCGCCGGTGAAGCCGCTGAAGATGTCGGCCCAGTTCTCACCGCCCGAAATGGGGTCGCCGCTCTTGGCAAGTAGCACACCGTTGCGTACGGCCCAGTCGTTGTCGGCCGGATCATCGCCGCGCGAGAACCAGTCGCCGTTGCTGACCATGCGCGTGAAGAAGATATCCGCCATGATCGGCGTGCCGGCGCCCGCAACCGGCGAACCCTCCTGAATCATGATCGTATCGTTCACGGCCAGAATCTTATCAATGGCGGTGTTGGGATTTTCGGTATCGCCTTCGGCGAACCAGAACGCGCCGTCGGGCGTGCCGCCGGCGTCGCTCAAGTCGAAGCTGTCCCAAATCTCCAAACCGATCGGCGTAACACCCGACTGCTTGAACGCCATGTTGTTCCGGAAGATCGCCGGGTAACGCGTGGTGTGCAGGTTCGTGATCGGCGTGTTGACGAACGAAACGCGCCCGTCGTCCAGCAGATACACCGAGTTCATCGAGTTCCCAAAGAGTTCGTCTCCGGTGGGGTTGGCCGGAACGTCAACCAGTCCCAGGGCCGGCATGCCCTGCTGAATGACAACCGTATGCACGCCGCCGACCACTTTGATGATCTTCTCGGCGTTGCCGGCCACGCCGCCCTTGGCGCGGCAACTGAAGGCGATGTTGCCCGCGGTGTCCCATGCGGCCGGTACCGGCGAATCAAAAAAATCGTACTGCTCGCCCGGCGCGCCGCCTTGGAGCGGCTGGCCGTCCTGCGCGAACATTGTTCCGCTCAAACCAGACCCCTTGACGAGAATCGAGTCATTTGTCGTCGCCTGCGTCGTGCGACCCTTCAGCATCCACTCCCCGCCATCGTGGCGGATCGAGAGGTCCTCCAGCGCAAGCCAATTCGTCGCCACCGGATTGCCCGCGCCGTCCAGCGCGCCGGGAACCGTCCCCGACGAATGCGTCGTGATCTCGGTATAGATGACTTCGGGGCCCACCGCCATCGCGACCGACCCGACGAAATTCAAGACCATCGCGACGCAGGTGCCGCGAACGAAAGCTGACGAAAATCCGAACATGGAAGCTTCTCCTTCCCGTACCTGCGACGTGCCTTGACACGCCGACCCTCTCGCCTCGCGGCGACCACCAGCCCCCGATCGGGACTTTGCCATTTTCTTATGATGTTAAGGTTAACGAATCTCGACTCGCAATGCAAGCTTTTCCGCACGAATCACACGGAATTCTTGAACCGATTCACGCCGGAACACCGCGCGTAAGTGCCTGTTGTAACATCTCTTTGCGATGACGCGACCTCGTAGCCGGGTAGGTAAAGTCAAAAACATCCTGGTTGCTCAATGCAAAATTGGTCGTTTCAATGGCGCACCCGAGGAGGATCCGAACTCATGTCGAACCATCCTGCGTCCCAGAAGCTGGAATCCTTCGACGCCGTCACCGCCAAGCTGATCGACGCCGCGCACCAATGCGAGCCGTTGCCCGCCATTGACGACAAATTGCCCTTTCGCAGCCTCGGCGAGATGTGGTATGCCCAGGGCACACAGCGCGTCGATCAGCCGTGGATGACCTATTACCCCTGTCAGACCGACGACGAGACGCCGAAAGCGTTCTCCTACGGCGCGTTCCTGTCACTGATCGAGCGCGTGGCGAAGGTACTCGCGAATCATTACGGCGTTCGGCCCGGCGGCAGCGTGGCGACGTTGACCATCAACGAGCCGATGACGGTGGCGATCTACTTCGCCGCCTGGCGGATCGGCGCGCGCGTCGTGCCGATCAATCCGAGTGAGTCCGACGATCGCGTCGGCTACATCGTCGGCAACAGCGACGCAACCGTGCTGATCGCCCACGCCACCGCGCGTAAGGACTTTTCCGGCGTCGAGAAGGCCATCGGCCCGAACGTCCGCCGCGCCATGTCCATCGACGGCGAGGGCGGCGCGGGCGGTGCCACGGCCAAGCCCGTCGCCGGCTGGGACGACTTCGCAGCGCTCGTCGCCTCCGTCAAGCCTTCGCCGATGGCCGAACCGCCGCCGCAAGTATCTTGGGACAGCGAGGCGCTGGTGGTCTATACGTCGGGCACGACGGGCAATCCCAAGGGCGTGGTGCTGACACAAAAGCAAATGTTCGCCGACGCGTGGGCGATCGCTCGCTGGCATCACATCACCCATCGTACCGTGATGATGAACGTGCTGCCGATCCACCATGTCAACGGCACCATCGTCACGCTGCTGACGCCCGCCTTCACCGGGGCGCACGTCGTGGTCAACCGGCGTTTCCGCAGCGGCGGCTTCTGGCGCAAGCTCGCCCGGCACTCCGTCGAAATCGTCAGCGTGGTGCCGACCTTGCTGCAATTCCTCATCGAGGCCGACGAGCCGTTCAAACCCGAAGACATCCCCGCATTTCGACACTTCATCTGCGGCGCGGGGCCGCTCTCCGTCGAGGTCGCACGCGACTTTCAGGAGAAGTTCGGCCTGCGCATCGTCCACGGCTACGGCCTGTCGGAGACCGTTTGCTATTCCTGCTTCCTGCCGGTCGATCTCGAGTGGGACGAGCACTGCGCCTGGATGTACGACCACGGCTTTCCGTCGATCGGCTGTCCGGTCGAGGTCAACGAGATGGCCATCCACGACGACCGCGGCCTGCCCGTGCCCGACGGCGTCAAGGGCGAGATCGTCATCCGCGGGCACAATGTGATGGTCGGGTATTTCAAGAACCCCGAAGCCAACGCGACGACGTTCAAGCACGGCTGGTTCCGCAGCGGCGACGAGGGCTTCCGCCGGCGCGGCAACGACGGGCGGGACTACTACTTCATCACCGGCCGGCTGAAGGAGCTGATCATTCGCGGCGGCGTGAACATTTCGCCGTTTGAAATAGACGAAGTGCTGACATCCATGCCCGGCGTGCGCGTGGGCCTTGCGGTCGGCTTCGACAATCGTTACTACGGCGAGGAGGTCGGCGCGTATGTGCAGGTCCAGCCGGGGCAGGTGGTGACACAAGAGGCGGTCATCGCGTACTGCCGCGGCAAGCTGCCGACGTCGAAGTGCCCGAAAGTGGTTCTATTCGGCGACGACATCCCGGTGACCAGCACGGGCAAATACCAGCGAGGCAAGCTCAAGCCGCTGTTCGAGAAGTGGAAGGATGTGCAGTTTAAGGATTAAACCTGACTAAAGGAAACAGGAAGACACAATGAAATTCTGCCAGTTCTATCGATCCGAGAAAGACCGCGCGGCGGATCTGCAACGCCGCGTGCCCGTCGACGCTCGTCTCGGTGCCCTGATCGGCGACAGAATCGTGGACATCACCGACCGCGCCGCCCAATGCGCCGACCTGCGCGATCCACAGTTCGCCGGCGTGCTCACCGCCGCCGTCGCGATGGCGCCGGAGTTTGAAGCCCTTCGGGGCGAGGTCCGCACGCTGTCGACCGATGGCGGTCTCATGCCGGAGGAAGTCTTTTTCGGCCCGTGCGTGTTGCGGCCGTCGCAGTTCTTGGACTTCTACGCCTTCGAGCAGCATGTGATGACCATGCGCAAGAAACGCGGCTTCGATTTCATCGTGCCCGAATGGTACGAAGTGCCCGCCTATTACAACTCCAATGCGACGAGCCTCATCGGCCACGGCATGACGGCGATTTTCCCCGCCGGCGAAGACAAGCTGGACTACGAGTGCGAAATGGCGTGCATCATCGGTCGGCCGATCCGCAACGCCACGCTGGAGACGGCGCGGTCGGCGATCGCGGGTTACGCGACGCTGAATGACCTGTCCGCTCGTGCACGACAGACGAAAGTGATGCCGATCAACATGGGGCCGAGCGCGGGCAAGGATTTCGGCAGCGCGCTGGGGCCGTACCTGGTGACGCCGGACGAGATTCCCGACCTGGGTGCGCTGGGGATGAGGGCGTTTGTGAATGGCGAGAAGTGGACCGACGGCCGCTATGGCACGGTGCAGCACTCGTTCGAGGCGATGATCGTGTTCGCCAGCGCGAGCCGGTGGCTGTATCCGGGGGACCTTCTCGGCAGCGGGACGGTCGGCGGCGGCTGTGGCGCGGAATTAGGCAAGTTTCTCAAACCCGGCGACACCGTGCGCGTGGAGATCGACACGCTGGGAACGGTGGAAAATCGGGTGGAACGGGACCGGTAGCCGAACGCCGCTAACGCAGCCCCATCTCCCACCATCCGACGTCGTGCCACCGGTCGAACTTCCAGCCCACTTCCCGGAAGGTGCCGACGTATTGGAACCCCACGGCTTCGTGCAATCGCACCGACGCCTCGTTTGGCAGCGTGATGCCGGCGACGACCCGGTGCATGCCCGCGGCGCGAAGCCGCTCGAAGAGCGCGAGGTACAGCGACCGACCAATCCCGCGGCCCTGATAGGCCGGCGCGATATAGATACCCGTCTCTACCGTGAATCGGTACGCAGCCCGGTCACGCCACGGACCGGCCTTGCAGTACCCCGCGAAAATGCCATCGACTTCCGCCGCCAGCCACGGCCCGCCGCGCAGACCTTGCTGCCAGTACGCGCGAAACGCCTCGTCCGTCGCCGGTTCGCAGGCGAAATGAATCGGCGTGTTGAGGATCACGTCGTTCGTGATCGCGTTGGCCGGCGCCACATCGGTATCATTGAAATCCCGAATGATCATCCCGCAGCCCCGGAAGCACGCCACGGATGCGAGCCTTACGACTGTTTGCCCGGATGGGTTCGACGTATCCCGACCACGCCGATCAATTTAAAACGCTTGCAACGGCCGCGATGGTAAACTCCCCAGTCGCCTGATCGGTCGCGATGCTTACGCGTTCACCGATCCGCTTGCCGAGCAGCGACCGCGCGAACGGGCTTTGATAAGAATACTCCTGCTTCGCCAGATCCGACTCATCCGCCCCGAGAATCGTCACAACCAGGGGCGACCCACCGGCCACCGGCTGCATCGTCACCCGATGGCCGATGCTGACGTGATCCGACGGAATATCGCCCGGCTCGAGCAATTTGGCCATCGCCAGTTCGCGGTTGAGCTTCGCCACCCGGGCCCGCAGCAGGTCGCGCTCTTCCAGAGCGAACTTGTATTCCGAGTTTTCGCTTAAATCACCGTGCGACGCCGCCTCGCCGATGGCCTTGGCGTTCTCGCGCATTTTCACGTTCACGATTTCGGTCAGTTCCTGTTCCTTCGCTTTCAGGCCGCGCCCGGTGAAATACAGCACGCTGTCATCCTCCCACAGCGCGACCTTCGGCTTGACGTACATGTTCGGGAACTTCGCGCGCAGGATGTTCGCCATATCGTCCTGCACGCTCGGACCAAGACCCTCGGCACGCTCGATCAATCGGCGCATCGCGACGGCCATCGCGTCGTCCATGGATTCCAGGCATTTGCGATATCGCGCGTAGTCCCGCGCCGAAAGCCCGGCCCGCACGCGCGCTCGCATCTCGTTCACCGATTGCCCCGCCGCTTTGCCCTCCGACACCCGCGCCGGACCGACCAGCCCCAGGATCAGAGTCAGCATTTCCGTCGCCGGCGGAAGCGGAAGCGCCGTCGAAACATCCGGTCCCTTCCACAACCACATCATCGCATCCGTGAATCGGCCCGGCTCGGCCAGCGCCCGCTCGGCGATGCCGACCAGCAGCGACCCGCGCCCGGCGCTCTCGATCTTTTTCGCAAGCACATCGCACTGCCCCGCCGGTGCATACAGTATCAACTCCGCCAGCAACTCCGGCCATCGATCCGTGAATGCCTGCTCCACGCAGGCCACCGCCAGCGCCCACAACCGGCTGTCCGTCACGTTCGCTACGATCCGAACCGGCTCGGCAGATTTAGACAACATGTCTAACGCCATGCCGTGCGCGTCGGTCGATACCGGCAACCCGTCCGCCGCCACGCGCTCAATCACCAGCGCCGTCGTAAATGCCTGCACCGGCTCTTTGTGCTTGAGAAAACGTTCGATCTGCCCCACCAACACCTTTTGCACACGCTCCAGAAACGCCGTGTCCGGCTGCGTCTTACGGCTGCGCGTCTCACGCAGATAGCCCTCCAGCAATTCCAACCACTCCCGTGGCGTCGTCGCCTTGGCAAACGCCCCCCACGTCTCTTCTTCCAACGTCTGGCCAACCGGATCGTAGATGAGAAACATCGGCGAGCGGCCTTCGATCCGCAGATGATGGCTCTTTTTCACCGCGTTGCGAAGCGAGGTCCACCAGTCCGACCACCGCTCGGCCGGTAGATGCCGCGGCACCAGCATCATTCTCAAATCATCGCGCGTGATCTTGTTGCGATGGCCACGAAGTATTCCCACCGCCAGCGCCGAAGGATCTTTCTCCGCCAGTTCCGCGATGCGCTCGGGCCGCAACTGCTGCAACACGCGGAAATCGTTCTCCTCCACGACGTCGTAATCGTCGAGCAATTCCGCCAACTCGATCGTCTGCGTGCGGCGGCCGGCTTGAATCGTCGCGCTGTCGCCGGAAAGGTCCAACTCCATTAGCTGGGCCGCGTACTCGTCACTGCGGTGTATCAGGTACGCCCCTTTGGACAGTCGAAGCCCGGTATCGAGGAAGCGCAACGCACGACGCACGGACTTGCCGGCCTTCAGTCCGGACTTGTCGATCCACTGCTCCAGATCGCAGCGATCCTTATAGGTCTGGCGGTACAACGCGAGAATTTCCTCTCGTAGGCTGTCACCGTCGGTCAGACGAACACACAACTCGCGCCCGATCTGCAACGCCGCTTCCGGCGGACGAGATTCCTTCACACTGGACAACCACGCCCACCCCAACGTATCCGCCAGCGGTGCCTGCCCCGCTTTCACAACCGTGTCGATCACCGGCAGCAAGCGCGTTCCGTCTGCCGAGGGTTCTTCAATGAGCGCCAGCCAGCTCTTTTCGAGATCCGCCCAGCGGCCGGCTTTGGCAAACGTCTGAAGTGCGTCGTAGTCCATGGTGAACGAAGGCTCCTTCTCCTGCTGATTGGAAGCCCTGCATTGTCACCGTGAACGGCCTCGATGTCGAGTCAGGACCGACGGGAGGTTCACTCGGCTCTAAAAAATAAGGAAACCCGCCGCGAAATCCGTTCCGGGCGGGCGCCTCCAACGCGCTGGTCAATCGGTTGAACTCGCCGAGGTCCGCCGAACGGCTTGGTTCGACATGCCGCAACAGGCCATCAACTCGGCGACATGCGGAGAAAACTCAACGTTCGGTTCCCCTCCGCCCGACTCAGCCAGACGCTGTAAGCGCGCGGACAGGGTTCGCAGGCCGACGATCGTTGTGCCGTCGACCTTCGCAACCGGCTGCCGATCCCTGGCGCCAATCGCTTCGCGAACCACTGCCAACGCTCGAACCAAATTCATGACGATGCTCGATGCCAATCGGGCGATTGATCGACCCACCGGCGCGCGGAAACGGCGCACCCATTTTTGTGCGTTCTGACTATTCCTGTTTCAAATCGCCCACTTCTTACCCGAAGCGACGGACGCGGAGAGAGGCCCTCATCCGGTCTCTCTCCGCGCCCTTGCCTCGAATCTACACCTCACCGGGCAGCACACGCCACCCACCGGTCAGGTTTTATCCCGATTCCGTTTCCGGATCGGGTTGCCGCCTCGTGCCAGACTCCGCCTTCAACGCCCTCTCGTAGTGCTCGTCGTACTGCTCAACAAAATCAATCATCTCCGCTTCGAAACTGCTCTTCGGTCGGATCTCCAGGTATGCCCCGGCACCGGTGATGACCACCTCACGCGGCATTCCGCTGTAACGCATCAACCGCTCAGGAACCACAATTCGACCCTGCGAATCCGGCTCCACGAACTCCGCCAGGGCGAAAAAATTGCGATTGAACATCGTGCTCGCCTGCGGCTGGAGCAGGTGCGGTCGCCGTTCGGCTGCTTGCCGCTCAAACTCTCGTTCCGTATAAAGTCGCAGACAGGTCTTCGGCTGACTGATCGTGAGATAGAACCCCTTGCCGTCACGCTCCGGGTTGAACCGGCTTCGATGCTTCGACGGGATGGCGAGGCGGTTCTTATCATCGATGTGGTGGTCAGCTGACCCGGTTAGGAAATACATGGTGTTTCCGTGGTGTTTGGGCCGGCGACCCACTTTTCACCACCGGAAGGGAATTATCACCACAATCCTCCACCGATTGCAAGACATTTCTTTGCTGATCTCCTAATTGTTTTTCGGAGAACGCGGAACCTCCGTAAAAACAGAAGTTTGTGATCAGTAAATTTTTTTATTCACAGACACGACAGAGCTGTACTTATCGGCCCATGGCCCGCTCATACAATGCAATCCACCGCTCGACTACCCGGGACAGATCGTGTTCACGGCGGACGTACTCCATTCCCGGACGGCGGATAGCCTGTTGTTCGGGATTTGTAAGGATATTTCGGGCGGCCGTGGTGAAGGCCTCGACATCCCCCGCCGGCGCGAGGAGGCCCCGCGCGCCGTTTCCAAGCAGTTCTTTACAGCTTTCAATATTGGATGCCACAACCGGGCATCCACATGCCAGCGCCTCCAGCACGACGTTCGGCGAGCCTTCGGTGCGCGAGCAGAGCAGCATCAGGTTCGCTGCCTTGAGCCAACCGATCACGTTCTCGCTCCAACCAAGCATCCGCACGCAATCGACTCGCTCGGTCGCATGGATGTATTCCGCGACGGCGCCGCGCCGCGGGCCGTCCCCAAGAATCACGCCATACGCTCCCAGCGCGTCGTGCAGGGCGCCCATTATATCTATAACTGTCTCGATCTGCTTCACCGGATCAAGACGCCCCGCCCAGACAACCAGCGGCGACGAATCCGGCAGGCCGAAACGCTCGCGATTCACCGGCGGCGTCCGCTCAATCGCTCGCAGGTCCAGCCCGTTGGGAACCACGACGACCTTTGCCGGATCCATGCCAAGATCGCAAATCACATGCCGCGCCACCGCCTGCGAGTTCACAGCATGCAAGGTTGATCCTCCACTCGTCAGCATCTCGCCCCACCGATGCCATCGCCGCTCGATCTCGATGGTCACCGTGGACGTGATGACCGGTCGAGGACGGTCCAACCTCCCCAACCAGCGTGCCGCGAGATTGGCGTGGAACAGCGACGCATGAACCAGATCCGGATCATGCCGCCGGACAACGCAGCGAAACGCCGCCAAGGCCTTCCAATCGCCGGCCCGTGTTGCGCCGCATGCGAACGTCGCTATGCCATGCCGTTCAAGGACTTCGTGCAGTTCCCCGCGGCCCGCAAGGCATCCGACGACCGGCCGATGACCGCGTTCCTGAAGCGCCATCGCCAGCCGCGCCATGCGCCACGGCAGCCCGCCGGGCTTCAGGTCGGTCGTCAGAATCAGCGGGCGTAACATGGTGTTCGTTGGAACGCGCGAGCGGTCCTTGCGCGAGACGGCCGGGGGCCTCGTGAGACGGCTCGCCGCCACCGCTTCAGCGCGACCGTGAATCGGGCGAGGCGGTTTGAGGCCGGCCGCTCAAGAGCAACATAGCCGACATCACCAGCGACGCGAGCAGGATGCCGATGGCGATCGCGACATCTTTCTTTTCCAAGTCGAACAGCGCCGGCATGACCGGGTCCATCGGCTGAAACTGAACGGCGCCCGCGGCAACGATCTGCCGAGAAGAACGGACGCGCTGAATCTCGTCCTCTGCTGCCGCGATTCGCTTCTCAATCGAGCCGATCTGGTCGCGCTTGCGTTCGATCGCGTCTTTCTGCGTCGCAACGGCCGCCATCTCATCCGCCGTCAGCGTCGCTGCGGAATCCACGCGCATGAACTCCTCGCTTAGAGACTGGTGTCGCGCGATTGCGGTCTCCACCGCCGCCTTCAACTCCGCGAGCCGCGCGGCGCGATGGGCCTCACGTTCCTTCGCCAACGCCGCGGCCACGACGCTGCGATGGTGTTCCTGCCGCTCACGAATCCGCGGCGCGAGGTCGTTCAGCGCGTTTCGCAGAGCCTTCAGCTCCACGTTGTAACGCGGGGCCACGTCGCGCGCCTGCACCGTCCAGCGATTCCGCGCGTCGAGGCTCTTGTGCGCCAGATTCGTCAATATGCTCTGGATGATCCGCCGCTTGGTCATCTCATTGCCGGCGGCGCCAATCTGCTCCGCCTTCTGCGCCGCGCCGCCGAATGACAACCGCGACGCAGCGTGGAAATCCCGAACCAGCGACTCGGCTTTCTGCTGATACTCGATCAACAGATGCGGATCCATGCCCTGCCTCCACGCGCTGACCTTCGGCATCAGCTCTTCCCAGCCGCTTACGAACGTCTTCGCTTGCTCCTGGTAGTCGGCCAGGTCCAGCGCGATCAGCTCCAGTTCCTTGCGGATCTCCTCGTCGCTCTGCGTCGAAACCTGCTTCTTCGTCTCGTCAACAAGTTCTTCGATGCTCGACATCAGTTCCGGAATCGATCGCCGCGCCTTGTCCATCGCTGAAACGAGCGACGTATGAAACTCCACCGCCTTGCTCTGCTGCTGTTGGAGCGCTTGATTCAACTCCTCATCGGACGATGCCGCCGCGGCGAGTTGCGCCTCGGTCGGAACAATCGGCGCCGTCGGGATCGGCGCCGACTCAAATGCGGCGAGCGCCGACTTGGCCGCGTCGATCTCTTTCTGTGCCGCGGCGATTTCGTCCTTGATGCGCGCCTTGGAGTGCTGGGCGTCGCTGACGCGCTTCAGCAACGGGTCGGCCGCGGCAGCCTTTTCCAACGACTCCAACTCGGCTCGCGCCTCGATCAATTCTGCTTTTAACGGCGCGATCCCGGCTTCCAGAGAACCAATGCGACGCTCGATTTCCTCCTGCGAATTGCCCAGCCTCCCCAGCGCCGCCGTGTATGCCTGCCCCACGGCATTCACCCAGGTCTGGGCCTTGTCCCGATCCGCCAGCGGCGCCTTGATTCGAACATCCACGCAATCACCGGTCGGCGCGTCGGCCACGAAGAACCGCTGATCGCGGTACAACGCCTTCAGATCCACCGACGCCAGGCGCGACGCTTCGTCGAAGACTTCGGGGCGTAGAATGTTCGCCGCATGCTCTCGGGCACTGGCTTGAATCCCCTGGCCCGCGCCGTCCAGCATGAATCGTCCGCGAACGACCACATCGCGCGACGGCGTATACAGGTACGCCATGGACGCCAAGCCGCCCAGGATCAATCCCACGGACGCCGCCCGGAAGAATCGCCGCCGCGGGGATGTTCTTGATGCAACCGACACCGGCAGCGTCTCGGGCTGCACCGCCGGAAGCGGCAATTCGTTCAATTCATCGCCGGTCACGAACTCCAAGTCGTGATCGTCGAACACCTGCCCGTCATCATTGAACGAATCAGACGCCGAATCGGCTGCGGACCCTGTGTGCTTCGCCTCCTCGCCGAGGGTGGACGCGGCGTGCGACTCCGCCGGCGTGTCGAACGAATCGTCATCGGCGAGAAATCGTACGATGTCTTCTTCTGATGCAGGATCCGCAGATGCCACGGCGCCGACGACGTCTTCTCGAATCGGCGTCCGACGGGATTGGTCAGCCCGGTCGGCTGCTCGAGCCGCCGCCTCGGCTGCGGCGCGCGTTGCCTCGCGACGCAGCGCAGCGCGCTCCTCGATCCATTGCGCCTCGCGCCGGCGGAACTCCTCCGCGTCACGCTGAATCCGCTCGCGCAGCGCTTCCAGCTCCGACTCCACCTCCGATCGCCGCCCCGTGAACTCGCTCTGCAACTGCGTTTGCCGCGCGCGATGTTCGGCTTCCAGCTCCTGGCGATGCCGCGCGGCCTGCGCGTCCAATTGCTCGCGCCGTTCCTTCAACTCCGTCTCAAGCAACTCCAGCCGGGTCTGGATGTCGCGCTCCACTTCCGCCAGGCGATTCTCACACCGTCGTTCTGTTTCTTCCTCGCGACGCCGCACTTCGGCCAGTCGATCCGCGATCGACGCGTCGAATCGCTCTCGCAATTCCTGCATCGCGCGCTCTTCCCGAGCGGCCGCCTCGGCTTCCAGCGATTCCACACGCGCCTGATAATCCGCTTCCAGTTGCCGCTCGCGATCGCGCAACTGGGATTCCAACTCCGCAACCTGCGATTCCGCCCCGCGCCGCGCACGCTCCAACGCCTCCTGACGCTCGGCGACCGCCGCCTCCAGTTCGTCCCGCTGACGCAACAGACCTTCGACTTCCTGTCGAACCTCCGCCGCCCTGCCTTCCACGGCGCGAGTGCGACGCTCAATCTCCTGCCTTGCCTCCGCCACTTCCGCCGCGACGGCCGACAGCGCTTCCTCGTGCGCCCGGAGCGCCTCTTCCTTTTGACGCAGCTCGCGCTCCTTCGCCTCCGCATCGCGCAGCAGCGCCGACAGCTTCTGACCGGATTCGCCGCGCCCATGAAGCTCCGCCCAGTCCTGACGCTGCCGACGAAGCTCCGCCAGCTGCCGCTTCAGATTCGCGCCGTACTGCTCCAGTTGCCGCGCGCGCTTCGCCAGGCGTTCTTCGCGATCGGCCAGCCGCCGGCGATGCTCGTCGTTCAGCCGCCTCGCCTCGACATCGGCCGCCTGCTGCTCTTCCAGCTCCTCACGGGCTCGCGTCAACCGCTGCTGCTCGGACGCGATGTGTTGATGCGAACGTTCAAGTTCCTCGCGCTCCTGGGTCAACCTCAAGCGCTCGCGCCGCGCGGCTTCCAATTCACCGTTCAATTCCTTCAGCCGGCTGTCCACCAGCGCCGCGTCTTCCGCGAGCCGCGCCTTGCGCAGCCGCATGCGATCCGCCTTGGCCACGAGCTGACGGCGAAGTTCCTCGGTCTCCTCGGTTGTGCGACGCAGCGCCGCCCGCGCCTGCTCCACTTCGGCCTGCGACGCCTTGAGCCGCGCCGTCTCCTCGGCCAGCAATCGCTCGCGATCGCGCGACGCCACGCGCTCGCGCTCCAGTTTCGCCCATTCACGCTCCAACTCGCGCTGCCGGGCGTCGACCTCCGCTCGCTGCGTCGCCAACTCACCGGCGCGGAGCGTGACGTCCTCGCGCTCCCGCTCCAGGGATGATTTCTCTTCCGCCAGGCGCGACCGCTCGGCACGCAGCGACTCCTGCGCCTCACGCAGCGCCTGCGATTGCTTCTCGACTTCCGACTTCTGCCTCTCCAGATCCGCCACGACGCTCTCACGCGCGTCCAGATCCGCCAGCCGACGCACATGGGTCTCACGCAGCGCTGCGATCTCGGCCTGCTGCGACTCGAGCGCTTTCTGCGCCGCGTGAACCGATTCCGATTCGCGGGCCAGCTCCCTGGATCGCAATTCCAGCGCCGCCTCGCGCGCGTCGAAATCCGCCGCCTTCCGATCCACCTCCAGCCGCGTCTTCTCGAACTCGGCCGCCTCCCGATCCAGCATCGCCTGCGCGTGATCCACCTCGCGCTGTTTCTTCTCGATCTCCGCCATTTGCGCTTCGAGGTCCAGTCGCTGCGCCTCGACCTCGCTCGCGCGGTGCTCCAGATCGACCAGCTTCTCACGCTCCTGCGCCAGTCGCCGGGCCTCGGCGTCCAGGTCACGATTGAGCGATTGAATCTCGTCCGTGCGAGCCTTCAGCGCGGCCTCGCGCGAATCCATTTCCGCGATGCGAGCCGTCAGCAATTCGCGCTCCTGCTCCAGGTCTGCCTCGCCCTTTCGAAGCGCCTCCAACTGGCGGTCGACGCGATCCTTCATCTCGCGGGCTGAACGCTCCGCGGATTCCGCATCAACCATGCGGCGATCAACCGCATGGCGAAGCTCGTCCAGCTCACGCCGGCGCGATTCCTGTTCCGCCTCCCGATCCTTGATGCGGTGCTCCCGCATCTCCAGGTCAAGTTGACGTTGCGAAAACTCCTGCTCGCCCTGCTCCAACGTCTCGGCACGCGACGCCAGCAACGCTTCACGCTGCTTGAACTCCGACTCGACCGCCGCAATCGATTGCTCCCGATGTGCGATCGCCTTCTCCCGATCTTCCAGCGTACGCAGGCGATACGCGATCTCGGCTTCGTGCCGCGCCACCGCCTCGGCCACGCGCTCCCGGATGATCGCTTCTTCCTTTTCGACCGCCTCGCGATGGCGGCGGATCTGCTCTTCCAATTCCGCCGCGCGGGACTTCTGCTGCTCGCTTTGCGCAACGCGAGCCTTTTCCAACGCTTCGGACTTGCTGCGGATCTCCGACTCCAGCCTCGCCACGGCCCGCTCGCGCTCCTCGATCTCCGCGCGACGCGCTGCCGACTGGCGATCCAGCTCCGCCAGCCTCGCGCTGATCGTCTGCTCCAGCTTGGTCTCGCGCTCGAACAACGACCGCTTCTGCTGTTCTAGTTCGGCCTGTTCCTCAGCCAGCCGACGGCGCACCTCGCCCACGCGCGCCTGCACCGTTTGCTCCAATTCGGCCTCACGCTTGGCCAGCGCCGCGGCCCGCGCTCGAACTTCGCCCTGTTCGTCCATCAGCTCGCGACGCAACTCGCTCACGCGGTGGTTGACCGCCTGCTCCAGTTGCGCCTCGCGCTTGATCAACTGATCCTGCTTCGCCGTCAGCTCCGCCTGCTGCTGCGCCAACTCGCGCTTCATCTCCGCGATCCGCGCCGCCGCCGTTTGTTCCACCTCGGCCTCGCGCTTCATCAGCGCGTCACGCTTCTTGTCCAGCTCCGCCTGCTTCTCAACCGTCTCGCGCTTCAGCTCCGCCAGCCGCGTGCTGACGTTCGCCTCCAGCTCCGCCTCGCGCTTGAACAGCAACCGCTTCTTGGCCTCCAGCGCCGCCTCGCGCGCCGCCATGTCGCGCTCCAGCTCCGCCAGCCGCGCCGCACGCTCCGCTTCGATACGATTCTCTCGCTCGTTCAGTCCGCGCTCCCGCGATTCCAGCTCCGCCTGTCGCGCTGTCAGCTCCTTCTTCGCCTCCGCGAATCGCGCCTGAACCTCCCGATCGGCCTCCGCAAGCCGACGCGCCGCCTCGCGCTCCGCCTCGTCCAGCTTCGCTCGCGCCCGCTGATCGAACGTCGCCTCGCGCTCACTCAACACGCGCTGCCGCGTCCCCAGCCGACCTTCCCAGCTCGAAGCCTCGCGCTTGATCTGCGCCACCCTCGCCTGGATCACTTCGTCCAGCTTCGCCTCGCGCTCCGCCAGTGACCGCTCCCGCTGCTCCAGCACCGCCTGCCTGGCCGCAAGCTGCGCCTTGGCCATCTGCTCCAGTTCTGCTCGGCGCTGGGCCAGCTCCGCCTTCGCCGTCTCGCGAAGCTGCGCCTCCAGTTGCTCCAGTTCTGCCGTCCGCCGGGAAAAATCCGCACGTTGCTGTTCCAGCTCCTCACGACGCCGCGCGCTGTCCGGCCCAGGCACCTGGCGCCGTGACTGCTCCGCCAACTCCGACGCCCGACGCTGCAATTGCGCGTGATACGCCTTCAACCGACTTCGCTCCGCCGCCAACGCCTGACGCAGCTTTCGAGCGCGCTCATCCAGCGCCTGCTGCGCCATCACGACGCGCTGACGCAGTGCCGCTGCGCGCTGGTCGATTTCTTCGCGCGAAAGCTCGCCCGGCGTTCCGGTAACGGTTCCGCTCTTCGAAGTTGCGTCGGTTTGAGCTCGGCTCGTTGAACTGCCTGGCGTGCGCTGCTGTTGCGTGATGGTCTGCCTCGCCTCGGCCAACTGCTCGCGCGCTTCCTGAAGCTCCTTTTGCAAGCGGCCCAACGCCTTCTCCGAAACACCCTCGTCCAGCAGCGCGTCATCCCCCCCCGACGCCCCCGACGACGCCTGCGCCGCCTGTCCCATCACAAAATCCCTGGGCATCGGTTTTCCCATGTTCAACGCCGTTCGAATGCGACCACCGACCGATCCGACCCCGTCGCCCACCTCGCCGGTTTGCTGCGATGCTACTTCCGACGCCGTGCCGACTTGTCGTTCGCGCGCGCGAAGCGTCGCTCCGGCATCCGGCCAGAGCGGCTTGGAATCTCTGGCTGCTCCGTCCCCCATCCCCCCCGAAGCCCCCCCGCCTTGCAATTGTACCCCCGTCTGCGACGAATGCGACGAGCCCCCTGCATCGCTCCCGCTGCCGTCGAAACCCGAACCCAGCGCCGCCAGTGCGGCCGCTTCATCCGAGTACTGATCCGCCCAACCCACGCCCGCCCCGAATCCATCCGCCACCGAGCGAAGGTGCTCCAGATCGCGGGTCAGGGCCGCCTCGACCGAAGCGGCCGCCGTCGCGAATTCCGCAGCGACATCCACAGGATCGCCCAGACTCGAACCCTCATCAGAAGGCGCACGCAATCCGAATTCGTGCGCCGCATCAGACGAAGCAGCGGCAGACTCCGGATAGCCTCGCTCCGTGTTGTCTTCGTGTGGTGGACTTGGGTTGTGCATGCTGGAACGACTCCGCCGTACCGTCGCATCAGATTCGAAGGGGCACCCATCCATGGGCTACCCCGAGCGTGTTGCTCGCGTCAGGAACCCTCTCCTTCCAAGGGAATCGGTTCCAGAGGTTTCTTTCCGTCGGGCGCAACTTGAACGCGCAACGAAGCGATTTTCTCGCTCAACCGCGCCTTCAACTCGCTGGGCCAGCGCGACCGCTGCGCGGCGTCGGTCGCACCGTTGATCGGACCGGTTTCAGGCGTCACCTGCGGTATCCCGCGGATGGCGTCCTGCAAGCCTTCGATCTCGCGCTGCAAATCGGAAAGTCGGCCGCGCTCCATCGCCGCCGAAACAGGAGTCTCGGCGCCGAATTCGTAAGTCTCGGCTGGGCCGGATTGAGCGTTCGAGGGCGTCGCCTCGATCTTCGGCGACGGGGCTGCAATCGAACGGACCGTCGCTTCATCGTCCAGCGGCGCGCCACCGGACAACGCATTCATCCACGAACTCAAGCCGCTCTGGCGGGATTGAATCTCGCGCTCGATCTCCGCCAAGCGCGCGTTGAGCACCTTTTCCAGCTCGCCGGCCGTGCGATCCAGTTCGAATCGCCCCGCTTCCTCAATCGCCAGGCGTTGTGCCCGAATCTCGCGCTCGCGCGCCTCCAGGGCCGATTGTTGCTTCGCCAATTGCTCCTCGATCTGTTGCCGCCGCTCGCGGGCCATCCGCGCCAGCTCCGCCGCGCGACGCTGCATCTCCGATTGGCGCATCTGCAACCGCAACCGCTCCGACTCCAGCGTCTGACGCAGCTCGGCGCGGCGCGACTCGAACTCATCACGCGTCGCAGCGAGATGCTGCGCCTCCGCAGCAAGCTCGGACTGACTCTGTTCGGCCTCGGCCAGGCTGCTGTTCACCGTCGCCTGCCTCGCCTCGACCTGCCGCAATCGATTCATCAGGGCTTCGTGCTCGCCCGCCAACGCCTGGTGCGCACGGCGAAGCGTCTGAACACGCTCGTCCAGTTCCTTGCGCCGCACGCGGTGTCGTTCCTCGGCGCGGACCAGATGGCTCCGCAGCCGCTCAATGTCAAATCGCAATGCCTCCAGCCGCGCGTCCGTCTCGTCCACCTCGGTTCGTTCGGCGCGAACCAGCGACGCCAGCTCCGCCGCCTGCGCTTCCAGCGAGTCGGCCGAGATCACGTTAAATGGCTGCGCCGCACCGGAGGCGCCCGGTGCCGTGCTCGACGCTCCTCCAAGCGCCTGCTCCGTCGCTACCGCGTTTCGCTCCGTGGCGTCGGCCGGCTCAAAGGTCCCGCCGAAGACGCGTTCCACCTCTCGGCGGTCGATCAGCGGCGGCACCGGCTCGGCGCGCTCCGAGGATTGGCTCGGGGCGATCGCGCCGGTCTGCGCCTGGAGCGCCTCACGCTTTTGCATCGCCGCTTCCAGCAGCTTGCGCGCCTTGCTCTGCAATTCGCTGTGATAACTGCTCAACCGCTCGCGCTCTTTCGAGAGGCCGTCCCACAGCTTCTTCGCACGCTCATCGAGTGCGTGCTGCGCGGCTGCCACGCGCGCCTTGAGTCGCTCGCTCTTTTCGTTGACGACCTTGAGCCGTGCCGACACAACGGCATCACTCGCATCCCCCGCGTCGACCGAACCGGCCGATTCGTCTCCCACGTCGGCGCCATGGATCGGCCCCGTTGCCGCGGCAATGGCCTCCGCGAATCCGGCTTCGTCCATCGTCTCACCCGGCGCCTTCCCTCCGCCCGCACCGGACAAGATCGAATCAGGCCACGGCGTATCGGCGTGCGACATCTGACTTAAAATTTCGGCGAGGCTGGTGATGCCTTCTGCACCACGCGGAACGTCGCTTTCCGCGACGGCGGATCGCTCGACTGCCGCCGAAATCGACGGTGCTGCGCAGGAAAATGACAACTCATACGGACCGATGCCGATCCGATCCCCATCGCTCAAATTCGACTGCCGCACATGCCGACCATTGCGACGAACGTTGAAACTTCCCACCAGATCCCGAAGCACCGGACCATTCGTCGTCCACGCGATCAATGCATGGCGCGGACCGATGGAAGGATCGGCCAGCACAACGTCGCACGCGGCGTCGCTCCCGATCAACAGCATCGGCTCACGATTGGACACTTCGCCTATGGTGCGATCGTCGCGCAACGAGAACGTCCCGTAAGCCGCGTTGCCTGCGTTCGACTCCGACAACTCGACGCAGAAGGAAAATGGACCGATCTTCAGGACCGCGCCGTCGGTCAACCGCTCGAAACGGATGCGACGATCGTTCACAATCGTTCCGCCGGCGCCACCCAGATCGCACGCATACGCCGCGGTTCCAATTCGCAGGATCGCGGTATGCGCCGCGTCGACCCGGCTGGATGAAAGACCGATTTCACAACCGTCACTCGACCCGATGATCGTCAAGTCTTGTTCAACGCCGCGAACTCCCGGGCGGACCGTTGGATCGGTGGAGACCAGGCGAATGCGAGATTCCGTGGCGGCACTGGGCGCTGGGCAGGTCTTCACGAGCGTTTCACCTCATTCACACGGATTTCAACAATCCATGCGCCATCTCCGGTTTTCCATTTCTGCGTCGCGCTCCTGCATCCGATTCTCGAACCGCAGATGAAGTGACGCCACGCACGATCTTGCCATCTTCGCTTGGCAACCTTTTCCGCTTCGGGCATCCTCCCTTGCGGATGCCGATAATATCAGCGCAAACCGCGACCAAACCAAGCTTTATCCCTGTTATCGGATCATTCATGCCTGTAACAATACTGGCGATTGCCACCCCCCACCTCCCTGCAAGCCACCGCTGGATGGCGAAATGGAGCGCGCTGTGCATTGACGAACAGCGCGACGGAAGGCCATTTAAGTTGGCAAATTCCCTGTTCTCGATGCTGAAAACCAGGTTTTCGACCTGGGGCCGACGAAACACTCGTGGATGGATTCCAATGCGTCAGCGGATGTCCGACGCCACGATAGCCTGCGCGGGCAGCGCCCTTTGGGTTTCGAATGAGCGGCCGGTGAGCAGGTCGGTAAAGACGACCACGGCGGTAACGGTCTGTCCGGCGGGCCTGCGAAACGCGGGCCCGAAGGGCAGACGCAAGGTGTAGTGTGAAGTCATGAAACGGCCGAACCAAAGGGGCTTGAGTTCATCCGCCGAATAGTCCATCCGGATCAGCGCCTGCTGGCCATCCGGAAGCGACAGATCGTAAAGGGCAACGCGGAGGGAACCGGCAGCCTTAAGCACGTCGTTCTCTGCGTCGTACAGGCGGAGGTACAGGACGATGCCGTCCGGAACTCCATCGTTGTTTTCGTCATAAGCGCCCGACAAGCGATCCAGGTCAATGCGATCGACTCGCACGAGCCGGTCGAATCGGGCGCGGTCATCCATGCCGCGCAAGCGTTGAATCTCCGCGGCCTGTTGCGCGAGCGCGGCGTCCTTCTCGGCGAGCGATCGTCCCTGGGCCGCGAGCTTGTCTTCAAGCTCCTGAATCTGGGTGATGTGCGCGTCGGTCCGGGTGTCGCAACCGAAACCGGCGAGCGCCAATCCGAAAGCGATCGCGCCGGCCAGGTGAGGGCGCATCCGGCAGGCACCGATCTTCGCGGCGCCACGCGGGCTGAAGCCCGCGGCTCGTTGATCGTCGAAATGAAGCATCAGACTCGCAACAAGCTGTTTCAAGACTCCCTCTCCCTGCCAGGGAGAGGGTTGGGTTGAGGGTGAATCATTTCGTTTGAACCACATTTCCGCCTCACCCGACCTCTCCCCCAGGGGGAAAGGGGGGGTGAAATCGATTCTAGTCCTCGTCGGAATTGGAGCGCCGCGCCATTTCGGGCTGGCGTTCGAGAATTTTGTCCACCAGACCGTACTCGGTCGCTTCCACCGGGTCGAGCCAAAGATTGCGGTCGCAGTCCTTCTCGATCTTCTTGATGTCGGCGCCGGTGTGCTTGCGGATGATGCCGTACAACACGTCGCGCAGGCGGAGAATCTCCTTCGCCTCGATGGACAGGTCCGTGGCGGCGCCTTGCATGACGCCGCCGATCAGCGGCTGATGCAGCAGCACGCGCGAATTGGGCAGGGCGTAGCGTTTGCCCTTGGCGCCACCGCACAGCAGGATCGCTCCCATGCTGGCCGACACGCCCACGCAGTAGGTGGCCACATCGCAGCGGAGGAACTGCATGGTGTCGTAAATCGCGAGACCGGCCGAAACGCTGCCGCCGGGGGAGTTCACATAAAAGTGGATGTCGGCCTGCGGATCCTCGTTCGAGAGGAACAGCATCTGCGCGACGATCACGTTCGCCACTTCGTCATCAATCGGCCCGCCGAGAAACACGACGCGGTCTTTCAGCAGCCGCGAGTAGATATCGTAGGACCGTTCGCCCCGGCCTGTCTTCTCGATGACAAACGGAATCAGGTTGTTGTTCATCGCCATCGTCGGCACTCCTTCGCTCGCGTGCGTTGCCTTCCGTTGCGCTACTTCTTCTCTTCCAGTTTCTTGCCAGGTGCATCGAGAATCTCATCGACGAGGCCCCACTTGACCGCCTCGGCCGGCTCGATGAATCGATCGCGCTCGGTCTCTTCTTCAATCTTTTCCGGCGTCATGCCGGTGTGCTTCGCCAGGATTTCATTGAGCTTGCGCTTGTCGCGCAGGATCTCTTCGGCCTGAATGCGGATGTCCTCGGCCTGACCGGTGATGCCGCCCCACGGCTGATGCAGCATGATCTTGCTGTTGGGCAGGGCAAAGCGCTTGCCCTTGGTGCCGGCCGTCAGGATGACCGCGCCGCCGCTGGCCGCCTGCCCGATCGAATACGTGGCGATGTCGCAAGTGAGGAATCGCATCGTGTCGTAAATGGCGAGGGTCTGATCGACCATGCCGCCGGGGCAGTTGATGTACAGGTGTATGTCCTGGTCCTTCTTGATGCTCTGAAGATAGAGCAATCGCATGATGACGAGGCTGGCCGTGCGATCGTTGATCGGCCCGGCGAGGAAGATGATGCGGTTCTCCAGGAGCATGTCCTCGATGGACATCTCGCGGATGCGCTGATAAGGCGCGCTCTGCGCAAAGGTGTCCGGCATGAGCCGCTGAATCATTCCCATCGCCGCGCTTCTGGTTCCATCCATGGTTTTGCCCTTCGTTC
This sequence comes from Planctomycetia bacterium, assembly GCA_015200345.1. Taxonomy (NCBI): domain Bacteria; kingdom Pseudomonadati; phylum Planctomycetota; class Planctomycetia; species Planctomycetia bacterium. Next base: position 812,787 of record CP054187.1, read on the forward strand.
AATCAACCCGGACATGATGGCCGGGATCATAGTCGCCCCAAAATCAGAGACGGCTCGGCTATTTCTTCGACGGCGGTTTGCGCGGTGGCTTGGCCGCATCGCCGCCGGCTTCCTTCTTCTTTTCGGGCTTTGGAGCGGCGGCCTTGGCCTCTTTCTTGGCGGCCGGCGCCTTGTCGGACTTCTCGGCCGTTTCGGCCTTTTCTGCCTTCTCGGGCTTGGCCTTGGCTGCTTTCTCGGCCTTTTCGACCTTGCCCTTGATGTCCGGCTTGGTCTCCTTCACCACGGCATGCTTGATGACGTGGTCCAGGCACTTGTCATCGCGAATCTGGAGGTACAACGATTCAATGCCGTTGTTCTTCATCAGATCATCGCGCACCCGGTCAAATCGGCGGCCGTACATCTGGGCGATGGACGCGATCTGGGCGTTCAGCTCCTCCTCGGAGACTTCCAGTTCCAGTTTTTCGGCCATGTCTTCGAGGATGAAGTGCAGCTTCAATTCGTCGAGTGCCTCCGCCGCCGCGCTGGTGCGCAGCTCGTCGGCGTGCTTTTCGATTTCCTCCATTGGTACGCCCTGCCGCTGAAGATCGACGATGCGACGCAGGACGGCACGCTCCACCGTTCGCGAACTCAACCCTTCGGGGAGGTCCAGCTTGGTGTTGGCGAGCAGGTACTTCCGCGCCTGGCTGCGCATGCCGCGACGGATGGCGGTTGACAGTTCGCTCTCCATCTGGCGGCGGAGATGCTCGCGCAGGTCCTTCTCGGAATCGAAGCCGAAGCTCTCCAGGAAGGCCTTGTCCAGCGGGGGCAATTGCAGGCGCTTGATGTCGTTGATCTTGATCTCGAACTTCGCCTTCTTGCCGCGTGCGTCCTCCACGTCGTAGTCGTCGCCCAGCGTCCCTTCCAGCGTGCGCGAGTCGCCGACCTTCGCGCCCTTGATCGTCTCGCCGAAATCCTCGAACGCGACCGTTTCGATGCGCTGCGCCCGGGCCGCCAGGGTGATGTTTTCCTGCTTTTTGATTTCCTTCCCATCCACGGTGATGAGGAGATCGCATACGATGATGTCGTTCGACTCCACCTTGCCGTCCACCACCGGCGCGAAATGTCCGCGACGCGAACGCAGACGGTCGACCTGCTCGTTAAGGTCGTCCTCGGTGATCTCCACCTGCGGCTTCTCGATCTCCACGCCTTCGAGCTTCGGCAGCTCGAACGACGGTTTAACCTCGACCTCGCAGCGGAACTGGAGCGAACCCTCGGCCGGCAGCTTCATGCTCTGGAGGTAGGTCGTCATCTCGACAAGTTGCTCTTTCGCCTGTGGATCGCCCAGCTTGTCCTTCGGAATCGCCCAGATCAGCGGATCGCCGAGCACCTTCAGGTCCTGCTTTTCAATGGCGGCGAGATAGGCATTCGAAACGATGCGCGTCTGAACCTGCGCGCCGACTTCGCCGCCGAAACGCTTCTCGACCAGCCGCCGCGGCGCGCGACCACGCCGAAATCCCGGAACGATCGCCTCGCGCGTCAGCTCGCCGTATTCCTTGTCCAGCTCGCGATCGATCGCATCGCGCGGTACCGTGACCGTCAGACACTTCCGCAACACGCCGGCGTCGGCCACTCTCACGTCGATCGCCCTGGCCATCAGCGACTTGGGGTCCTGCTCCTCCTCGGCGTCATCCGCCGTCGCGCGGTCGCCTTCGGTCTGTGAACCGGTGATTCCCTTTGCCGCCATCGCACGCCTCCTGTCTGCCGGTCGACGGGCCGTTCGCCCGCGCGCCCGCGCAACAAAAAAAGCCGGTCAGGCGTTTGACGCCCGACCGACTCCTGGTGTCGATCTCCCCGGGGCACACGCATCCGCAGCCAACGCCTGACCAGGTGAAACGGTCGGTACCCTGCGGTGCTATCGTTTTTTCGACCGCCGAGCCGCGGCGCCAACACGACGGCGGATCAGCCAAAGCGGGTGATGAGATTCGAACTCACGACATTCACGTTGGCAACGTGACGCTCTACCACTGAGCTACACCCGCAATATCCTGGTTCGGGACTCCCAAACCGAGCACCTATTTGTAATTCGACCGCAACCGGTCGTCAAGTCGGATGCGGCGTGTGGTCCGGCCGATTGCTCACCCCGATTTCATCGGCCCATTCCGAACACGCCAAAAGAAAAAGGCCCGGTCGAAAAGACCAGGCCTTGAACGAATGAACCCCTCTTGGACTGCCGGCCGGCTATCGACGCCGGCGAACCAGAACGAACCCGGCAAGCACCGCCAGCAGGCTGGCGGTCGTCGGCTCGGGAATCACGTCGATGAATCGGCCGCCCCCCGCGTACACCTGGGTACTGGTGCCGGTTCCGACGTTGTACACATGCGCGCCAGCGCTGTTGGTCCACAGGATGTTGCCGTTGCCAAGCTGCTTAACGCCCCGGGCGCCCGACGCGGCGAAGCTGCCGAGGATCGTGCCGGTGTTCGGGTCAAGCCGGACAACCAGATTCGACGAGAACGCAGCCACGAGGATGTCCCCATTGGTCGCGTAGTCCATCTGCTCGGCGAAGTTCAGGCCGGTGCTGTTGTGAAACGCGCCGAGCGAATTGCCGCTCAAGTCATAGCGATGGATGTCATCGTTCGCGGAGTCGGACGAAACAAGCAGGCCGCCCTGGTGCGGCAGGACATGAAAGCCCGAACTCAACGGCGTCAGGAAGAAGCCCAGCTCATTTCCCGCGGTGTCATACATGCGGACCTGGCGACCGGGCGCGCCGTTAGCGGTGCCCGTGCTGGTCACATAGACCTTGCCGCCGAACTGGCCCATGCCGCGGACGTTGTCCAGGCCGGCCGTGCCGAGCTGCCCCAGCACGTTGCCGGCGAGATCGAAGCGAGAGACCCGATCACCGACTTGCTCGGAAACCCAGATTTCACTACCGACAAGCATGGCGTGAATGGGTGTGCCTCCCAGAAGCGGGAACACGTTCGTATTCACAACCGAACCGTCGTTGGCGTCGAACGTGACCAAGCGATTGTTGGTTGAGTCCGGCATCATCAGCAATTGCGCCTGCACGCTTGCGCTGCCAGACGAGAACACCGCCATGGCAATTGCGAGTACAAGCGACGTACCAATGCATTGCGTTTTCATGGCTCACCTTCTTTTCTCATCCAACCAACACGATTGGAGCTGCGCAGCCCTCGCACGCGTCCACGTGTCACCCTCATGTTAACGAAAAACATGGCAGTAAGTCAAGAATTCCAACCACGAACACACGGCAAATTCGCCGGCCATACCAGGCGATCTTCGAACTCCCCCCGACAAGCGAAACCGATGTAACTGCTTGTGCAGAGGCCGCTTACGGAAGATCCCGAAAAACGTCTACCCAGCAGATACCGGCGGACAGGTGCAGAATAGGTTCCGATCACCGTAGGCGTTGTCAATCCGCCCCACGGCCGGCCAGAACTTGTGATTCCGCACCCACGGCAGCGGGTAGGCAGCCTGCTCCCGCGGGTACGTGTGTGGCCAGTCGTCCCGTGCCACAGCCTCGGCAGTGTGGGGCGCGCCTTTGAGGGGGTTGTCGTCGCGCGGCATCGCGCCGTTTTCAATCGCTCGAATCTCCTCGCGGATGGCGATCATGGCTTCGCAGAAGCGATCGAGTTCTTGGCGTGATTCGCTCTCGGTCGGCTCGATCATGAGCGTGCCCGGAACGGGGAAGGACATCGTCGGGGCGTGGAAGCCGAAGTCGATCAGCCGCTTGGCGATGTCCTCGACCTTTACACCGGCCGTCTTCTCAAAGGGGCGGCAGTCGAGAATGAACTCGTGCGCCACGCGCCCGGTTCTGCCGCGATAAAGCACGGTGTAGTGCTTCTCCAATCGTCGTGCCATGTAATTGGCATTTAGAATGGCGACCTGCGTCGCGCGCGTCAGGCCCTCGCCGCCCATCGCGGCGATGTAGACCCACGAAATCGGCAGGATTGACGGACTGCCGTACGGAGCGGCCGCCACCGCGCCGATCGCCTTCTCGCCGGCGGAATCAGGCCGGAGGACCGGGTGCGAGGGAAGATACGGAGCGAGTGAGGCCGTGACGCAGATGGGTCCCATGCCGGGTCCGCCGCCGCCGTGAGGGATGCAGAACGTTTTGTGCAGGTTCAGATGGCAGACGTCGGCGCCGATATCGCCCGGACGGCAGAGGCCGACCTGGGCGTTCATGTTCGCGCCGTCCATGTAGACAAGACCACCATGCTGATGAACGATGTCGCAGATTTCACGGATGGCGGTTTCAAAGACGCCGTGCGTGGAGGGGTAAGTCACCATCAGGGCGCCGAGGCGATCCGTGTGCTCGGCGGCCTTGGCACGAAGGTTTTCCACGTCGATGTTGCCGGCGGCGTCACAGGCGACGGGCACCACGGTGAACCCGGCGACGACGGCGCTGGCGGGGTTGGTGCCGTGGGCCGACTCCGGTATAAGACAAACATCACGATTCACCTGCCCGCGCTCCCGGTGATAGGCTCGAATCACCAGCAGGCCGGTGTATTCGCCCTGGGAACCGGCGTTGGGCTGGAGCGAGACCTTGGCGAAGCCCGTGATCTCCGCCAGCCAGGCCTCAAGCTGTTCGAACAGTGCCTGATACCCGCGCCACTGATCCGCCGGGGCGAACGGATGCAAGGCGCCGAAGGCTGGCCACGTCACGGGGATCATCTCACACGTCGCGTTGAGCTTCATCGTGCAGGAGCCGAGCGGAATCATCGCGTGGGCCAGGGAGAGATCGCGGTTCTCCAGTCGCTTCATGTAACGCAGCATCTCGGTTTCGCTGTGATAGGAACAGAAGACGGGATGCGTCAGATAGGCCGACGTTCGTTGCGGCAATTCGGCGGATGTCGCTTTGTAAGGGGAGATCGCGCTGCCGCGCGCGGAGGATTTCGCCACCGATGCAAGGGCATCGACCAGGCGCGTGATATCGTCCTCCGTGGTCGCCTCGTCCAGCGAGATCGACACGTTGACCGCGCTGGTCGCGCGAAGGTTGATCCCGGCTTTCGCGGCGGCATCCACCAGCGTCGCGGGCGAGCCGGTGTAATAGCGCTGATCGTCGAGATGGATGGTGATCGTGTCGAAGAATCGGCTCGCCGGCAGGTAATAACCCAGCGCCGCAAGCTGCTCGCGCAAACGAGCGGCCATCCCGTGAATTCCATGGGCGATTCGCCGCAGCCCCGTCGGGCCGTGATAGACCGCGTACATGCTGGCCACGATCGCCAGCAGCGCCTGGGCCGTGCAGATGTTGCTCGTCGCTTTTTCACGGCGGATGTGCTGCTCGCGCGTTTGAATCGCCAGCCGATACGCCGGCCGGCCGTGGGCATCCTTCGAGACGCCGATGATGCGCCCGGGTATCAGACGTTTGTATTCATCTTTCGTCGCCAGAAACGCCGCGTGAGGCCCGCCCAGACCCATCGGCACGCCGAACCGTTGTGCCGACCCGACGGCGATGTCCGCCCCCCACTCGCCCGGCGGCTCGATGAGCGCACACGCCAGCAGGTCCGTCGCGGCCACGACCGGCACCCCGAACTCATGCGCCCACGCCGTCAGCCCGCGATAATCCTCGATTCGCCCGTCCGTTGTCGGATATTGCAGCAACAGCCCGAACAGGGACTTCATCCGGACCGCATCCTTCGACCGGAAAAAGTCGGCCGGATCGCCGGTGGCCACTTCAATCCCCAGCGGCTGCGCCCGGGTCTTCACCACCGCAATCGTCTGCGGGTGGCAATCCGCGGCGACAAAAAAGACATTCCGCTCTTGCGACTCGCCCACGATCGACCGGCACACGTGCATCGCCTCGGCGGCGGCCGTCGCCTCGTCCAGCAACGATGCATTGGCCAGCGGCAGGCCGGTGAGATCGGCGACCATCGTTTGAAAGTTCAGCAATGCTTCGAGGCGGCCCTGGGATATCTCCGCCTGATAGGGTGTGTATTGCGTGTACCAGCCGGGATTCTCAAGAATGTTGCGCAGGATGACCGGCGGCGTGATGCAATCGTAGTAACCCATGCCGATCATTGAACGCATCACGCGATTCTGCGCGGCGTGACCGGCCAATTCTCGAAGCACGTCGGCTTCGGTGCGCGATGGACCAATCGCGAGCGGCTTCTTCAGGCGAATGTCCGACGGCACGGTCTCGTCGCAAAGCGCCTCCAGCGACCCGCAGCCGACGACGGCGAGCATCTCCTCGATGTCGCGGTCACGCGGGCCGAGATGACGCGGAACAAATGTTGCGGCGGGATCAATTCGTTCGAGATCGTGCGAGCGCCCGCCAGATGCGGCCGGGCCGGTGGAACTGGACGACAAGGACATGGGTGCGGACTTCTCCCTCGCGGCCGGTTGCAGCCGCGGCGATGGGGATGTTCTAGTCATCCGAATATCGTCGGGCAACGGGAGAGAATTGGCAATGCAGGGCAGGCACGAGCCCCTGTTGCCAGGGATCGTGGGGCAATCCCCACGCCATAGCAATTACCCCAACTGCTTCTCGTAATCCCCCGCCGACAGCAGCGCCGCATGCTGGGCCGCGTCGGACACCTTCACCTTGATCATCCAGCCGCCGTCAAACGAATCGTTGTTCACCAGCTCCGGCGAATCGTTCAACTTTGTGTTGACTTCCGTCACCGTGCCGCTCACGCCAGCATACAAATCGCTCGTCGCCTTGACGCTCTCCACCTCGCCGAACGGCTTGCCCGCCGTCACCGTCGCGCCGACTTTCGGCAACGAAACGAAGGTGATATCGGTCAGTTCGTCGGCCGCGAACTTCGTAATACCGATCGTGCAGATGTCGCCCTCGAGCTTGTGCCACTCGTGGGAGGAAAGGTATCGTCGATCCGTTGGTACGCTCATGTTGCTCGCTCCGCTCCAGCTCCTTTAATTCGCCCGCTTGTAAAACGGCAGCGCCACGACCGTCGCCCCGATTCGCTCACCGCGCACATCGACGCACAGCGCCGCACCGCTCGACAGCGCCGCCGAATCGACGTACGCCATCGCGATGGATTTCTCCAGCGTCGGACTGAACGTGCCGCTCGTCACCTCGCCCGCTTCGGCTTCGCCCACCAGCACCCTGGACCCCTGCCGCGCGATGCGACGACCCTCCAGCACCAGCCCCGTCATCTTCCGGCGCGGCCCCTCGGCCGCAATCTTCCGAAGCGCCGCCGCCCCGATGAACTCCTTCTCCAAATCCACGCACCAGCCGCAACCCGCCGACAGCGGATCAATCTGCTCGTTCAACTCGTGCCCGTACAGCGGCATGCCCGCTTCGAGCCGAAGCGTGTCCCGCGCGCCCAGCCCAGCCGGCTTCACCGTCACGCGATCGACCCCGCCGTCCTTCGTCAGAAAGTCCCACGCCAGCACGCCCAGCCCCGATCCCAGCACGACCTCCAGCCCGTCCTCGCCGGTGTAGCCGCTGCGAAAGATGCTGTACTTCTGTCCCATGTACGATCCGCTGATGAACCCATAGCGACCCATGTCTTCTATCTTGAACGGCATGTGCTTCTTGAACAGGTCCATCGTCGCCGGGCCCTGCACCGCCAACATGACCGACGACGCCGTCTGATCGTCCAGCTTCACGTCCCGGCCGGCCAGGTGCTTCGTCAGATGCGCCACGATCTTCTCGCGATTGCCCGCGTTGCAAACCATCAGCCATTTGTCTTCATAACGCGAGACGATCACGTCGTCGAGAATCCCTCCCGCTTCGTTGCACACGTGGCTGTACCCGCTGCGCCCGACCTTGAGCTTCCCGACGTTCCGCGTGCAGACGTGTTGCAACACCGCCTCGGCGTCCTTGCCGGTCAGGTACAGCCGCCCCATGTGGGAGACGTCGAAGATGCTGCTGGCCGTACGGGTGTGAACATGCTCCTCGACGATGCCGCGATACATGACGGGCATCTCCCAGCCGCCGAAGTCGATCAGCCGCGCGCCGAGGGATTTGTGCGTCTCGTAAAGGGGGGTTCGTAACATCCGACCAGTTTAGGCAGCCGGTGAAAGGCTGGCAAGAAACGATAATCGCAGGCGATTCACAGTCTCACCATGGCTCTTTGAAGAACTCGGACCACAACTTCGTCACGCTTTCTTAGTACTCGCTGGGCACCTCGCATCCATGTTATAGTCTCGCCTCGTATGGGTCACGAAAAAGATCGAGAAGAACGCCTAGCCAAATTCGTCGAATACGCCAAGCTCCTCGAGGGTTACGAAAAGGGCGAGGCGCAAGTATTTCTTGATCGCCTTTTCAAGGCGTTTGGTCGCCACGGCATCGTTGAAGCCGGGGCGACCATGGAGAAGCGCGTCCGCAACGATACGGGCGGAACATCCTTTGCCGACCTTGTCTTCAAGCCCGTCGTCCTGATCGAAATGAAAAAACGCGGCGAGGACCTCTCCCGCCACCTCCAGCAAGCGCTCGACTACTGGTTTCGCCTCGTCCCCAATCGCCCGCGTTACGTCGTCCTGTGCAACTTCGACGAATTCCGCATTTACGACTTCGACGTTGATATCAACGAGCCGCAAGACAGCGTCACGCTTGACGAACTTCCCACGCGCTATGGTCCGCTTGCCTTTCTATTCCCCACCAACGAGCGACCGCTCTTCAAAGTGGACCGGCTGCATGTCACGCGCCAGGCGGCCGATCAGCTCGCCGCGGTCTACAACATTTTGGCCGCTCGCCGGAAAGTCTGCCCCGAAACGGCACAGCGGTTCATCCTTCAAATGTTGGTCGCGCTCTTCTCGGAGGATATCGGGCTGCTCCCCAAACACTTCGTCACCCGATTGCTCGAAGATTGCACCGACCCGCCCAAGGCGTTTGAACTCATCGGCGGCCTCTTTAATGCGATGAACAACCCCAGGAGCGCATCCGGCGGGCGATTCAAGGAAGTCCCCTATTTCAACGGTGGCATCTTCTCCAAGCCGGCCCCGATTGAATTGCAGCATGAAGAACTGTCGATACTCAAGAGCGCGGCGAGATACAACTGGGCGCATGTCTCCCCGGACATCTTCGGGACGATCTTCCAGCACTCGATGGGCGCCAAAGAGCGACACGCGCTCGGCGCGCACTACACCGCCCCCACCGACATCATGAAGATCGTCGGCCCGACCATCGTCCAGCCGTTCACCGAAGCGATTTCGCGTGCGAAGAATCCGAAGGAACTCGCTGCATTGCGCGGTAGGCTGCAATCCCTGCGCGTGCTCGACCCGGCTTGCGGCTCGGGCAACTTTCTCTATCTGGCCTACCGCGAGATGCGCCGGCTCGAAGTCGTCATCCTCACCAGGGAGAATCAACTCACCGGCGCGAAGGGGCAGACCGCACTTGGCGGGATCTCACCGAAGCAGTTCTTCGGGATGGACATCATCCCATTCGCCGTCGAATTGGCCAAAGTGACGCTCTCGCTCGCGCCCAAGCTGGCATCCGACGAACTGCACACCACTGAATCGACTCTGCCGCTTTTCAACCTCGATGCCAACATCCACTGCAAGGATGCTCTCATCAACGCCGACGGCAGCCGTGCAGACTGGCCCGCCGCCGACATCATCATCGGAAATCCGCCCTTCCTCGGAGCCAAGCGGCTCAAGCCCGAACGCGGCGCCGACTATGTCAACGCCGTGCGCAAGGCCTACCCCGAAGTCCCCGGCATGGCCGACTATTGCGTCTATTGGTTCCGCCGCGCACACGACCAACTCAAGCCCGCGTCGCCCGAGGACCCCTTCACCGGCCGCGCCGGACTCGTCGGCACGCAGAACATCCGTAACAACCAGTCGCGCGTCGGCGGGCTTGACCACATCGTCAAATCCGGCGTCATCGTCGAGGCCGTCGAGAACCAGCCGTGGTCAGGCGAAGCCAACGTGCATGTCTCCATCGCCAACTGGGTCAAGACCCCCTCTCCCTCGAAGGGAGAGGGCCGGGGTGAGGGTGGCAAGCCGAACGAATCGAAACTCCTCATCCCCTCGCCGCGCAAGCTCTGGCAGAAAGTCGATCCCAAGCTGCCCTCGTTCGAAGGCGATTCACCACGCGGCCACGCGAAAGTCGTGACATCCTGCAAGCGGCGTGGACAAAGAAAAGACAAGTCGTACGAACTGGCTTTCAGGAAGTGCCCGATCATCAACTCTGCACTGTCAGATTCTCCCGATGTTGCTAGCGCAAGAATATTGGATGTGAACGCACGCCCTCAACGATCCTTTCAGGGAGTCGTTCCAGGCTATAGCGGATTCGTCCTAACGCTTGCCGATCGAACTCGATGGTTATGTTTTTCAAAAGTGGTCCGCCCTTTCATGGTCGGCCGAGATATGTTGACAAACGGCATACCCAGCCGCGCGATCATCGATTTTGCCGACATGGATATGCTCGCAGCCCGATCTTTTGACAAGCCATTCGACTACATCGAGAAGAATGTACTCCCGAAAGTCCGCGAGACTGCCCAGAAGGCCTCCGATAGTGATAGTGATATGGCAAAAGCACGAGCCGATCATCTGGATCGATGGTGGCAATTCTGGAATGTCCGCATTGGAATGAGGCGAGCGTTCGAGCCCCTATCGAGATATCTTGCATGTGCTCGAGTCACCAAGCGACCAGTTTTCGTCTTTTGCCATGTGGAAATACTACCCGATGGTGCGCTTCAGACCTTCGCCTTCAACGACGACTATTCCTTCGGCATCTTGCAATCCAACGCCCATTGGGAATGGTTCGTCGCCAAGTGTTCGAAACTCAAAAGCGATTTTCGCTACACGCCTGAATCGGTCTTTGACACCTTCCCCTGGCCGCAGACGCCGACGATGAAGCAGGTGAACGATGTGGCCGCGGCCGGGCGGGAGATTCGCCGCATCCGCGCCGAGGCGTTGAAGAATATCAAGGGCGGCCTGCGCGCCCTCTACCGCTCGCTGGAACTGCCCGGCAGGAATCCGCTCAAGGATGCCCACGCCGCCCTCGACGCGGCCGTGCTGGAGGCCTACGGGTTCTCCGCCACGGGCGACATCCTCAAGCAATTGCTCGATCTGAACCTGTCCGTCGCCGCGAGGATTGAAAAGGGTGAGTCCGTCACATCGCCCGGCGTTCCGCCCTCGTACGGCGACCCCCGCCCGCTGATCACCGACGATTGCATCCAGCCGTAGCGTGGGAACAAAAAAAGCGGAGGCGCACTCATCGAGCGCGCCTCCGCTGAATGAACTTCAAACGTGTCGGCAGGTGAAAGCGCCGCGGCTGATTGACAGCGCACGTCACCCTCACCCCGGCCCTCTCCCTTGAAGGGAGAGGGAGTGCAATGCCAGACTGATATCCGCCACCGCACACCGATCCTCGCATGTCGTGAAAAGGCGACCGCTCGTGCTCGCGGAAGCACCCCAAAAAAACGGAAGCGCACCGAATCGATGCGCTTCCGTCGCAATTGCACAAACACGATTGAGCTGAATCGATCTGCCCGTCGTCGGCGCGCCGCGAATTACCACTCTCGTCCGCCGCCACCACCGCCGCCGCCGTAGCCGCCGCGACCGCCGCGCCCACCACCGCCGCCGCCACGACCGCCGCCGTAGCCGCCGCGACCACCGCCACCGTAGCCGCCGCCGCCGCGGTTCTCCTTCGGTCGCGCCTCGTTGACCGTCAGCGCCCGGCCGCCCTGCTGGGAACCGTTGAGCGCGTCGATCGCTGCCTGCGCCTCGGAGTCGTTGGACATTTCAACGAAGCCGAAGCCCTTGCTGCGACCGGTGTCGCGATCGCTGATGATCTGGGCGCTGGTGACCGAGCCGTGCGCCGAAAAGAGTTGTTCCAGTTCACCATCGGTCATCGAGAACGGAAGGTTGCCCACGTACAGTTTCTTCGCCATCTGAATTTCTGGCCTCCTGGCCATCGAACAAAAGACCCGCCCAATCAAATACTTTCCGGGCGGACAAGAAAGGGCCCGTGGTCACGGACCAGAGAGGCGGAGGCGTGCGACCGGGAAGCGGAACCATCTCCACAGAAGTGCGCGAACCCAACTCGAACGTCAAACCGACCGGTAGATAGCATACCCCGGACTGCGCCCGGCTGTAAATATGGGAATTCGTGGGCTTTTTCACATGGATGCCCGCCTTAACCTCGACCGGTCGAACGTGTCTGAACTGTGAAAGCAGGCGAAACCCCGGCCGCGCGCTGCATTCCAGACCAGGGATGGCTATTCTCCCCCGACCTTTAACCTCCAGGAGTTCATTCATGCCCAATGTTCCACTCCCGGCCCTGATGGCCCTGTCCGCGTTGATCGGGCTGACCGCATCGGCGGATGCCAAGGAGAAACAAATCGTGACCGTCTCGTACGTGGTCGGTCCGGAGAAGGGTCCGCCCGAGGGGATCACGACGGTGGCGGTGATCGACGCGGGGGTGTCGAGCATTGACGGGATCAAAGGCAACGCGCGCGAGCGGAAATGGGCGGGGATCGCTGCGGACCTGCTGGAGGCGATGTTGCAGGACGGCGCGGCGAAAGCGGCTTCATCGAGTCACAAGCTGACGGTCGTGCAGCGCCGCGCGACGAAGGCGATCCTCGATGAGCAGGACCTGCAACTGGTCGGCATCGTCGAGGGCGACGCCGCGGCGCGCGCGGGCAAGCTGCTTTCGGTGGACGGCCTCATCATGAGCCGGATCAACATCAACATCGACGTGCAGAAGCGCACCAGGTCGCAGATCGACTGGGGTCGAATGCTCGGCGGCGCGCTGGGCGGTCCGCCGCCGGCGCCGCGCGACGTGCGGTATCGTCGCGGTCCGGGTCCGTTTCGCGGGCGGCTGGGAGGAGGAGGCGGTCCCGGTCTTCCGACGCGCGAGATCGAGGAGATCAGCCGCAGCCTGACGGTGCAGTGTTCGTTCAGTTTGGTCGATGCGGTGACGGGCAAGAGCGTGCTGCACCATGCGCCGCCGGTGTTTCAAAAGACGGATAAGAAATCGCCGGATTTCTTTTTCGGTCAGTTCATTGAGGCGGGCGACCTCGATCCGGTGGATCACTTCATCGGTGAGCTGGTGGAGCGGGCGGCGCGGGATTTCGCCAGCCGACTGGTGCCGGTGACGGTGGAGCAGACTTATGAGATCATCGGGCGCGGCAAGTACGGCGAGCAGGCGGTGCGGGCCTTGCGCGGCGACAACTTCCGCGAGGCGATCGCTCTCTTTGAGAAGGAATACCAGAAGGAACCGGACGAACCGGACACGGTCTTCGCGCTGGCCGTGACGTGCGAGCTGGCAAACGAATACGAGCAGGCGCTGAAATGGTATCAGACGCTCGTATCAATGAAGGAAGCGGACGAGGATGACTTGCCGATGTACCTCGACGCGAAAAAGCGGCTGACGGCGCACATCGGGCGGATCCTTCGCAGCGCACCCAGGGAGATTCCGCCAAACGGCGAAACGGCATCGGGCGAAGAAAACCGGCAACCACAGCCGTGATGCGTGCGGCAGGCAATTGCCTGCCGCGGACTCGTACACCGGACCGAACGAAGGCTTGAATCCAACCCCATCGCGAAGGTAGGATTGGACGCATGAACATTCCACGAAGCTTGGCACTCGGTTCGCTGGTGGCGCTCGCGTCGCTGGCGAGTTGCTCCCAATCGACTAGTCCGATGAAGCAGGCGGCGGACTTCACGCTCGACAGCCTGGATGGCGGAAAAGTCTCGCTGTCTCAAAAGCGCGGCCAGGTGGTGCTGATCGGGTTCTGGGCGGTCAAGTGAGGGCCCTGCCGTGCGGAGGCTCCGCACTTCAAGGCGTTGCAGGATAAGTACGCATCGCGCGGGTTTACCATCCTGGCCGTCAATGCGTGGAATGAACCGAAAGACATGGTTCAGGAGTTCGCGAAAAAGAACAGCCTGAACTACCCCATCCTTCTCGACGGCAAACAGGTCTTCCGCGACGACTACGGCGGCAAGTCGATTCCGCACTCGTTCCTGCTTGACAAGCAGGGGCAGATTGTCTGGTCGCAGATCGGCTGGGGCGACGAGATGACGGAAGTACTGGAAAAAAAGATCGAGGAATTGCTGGCAAAATAATGCTTCCGGCGATCACTGCTCGTTTCCATTGAACGGATCACGTCCGCTCGCTCCGAGGGACTCCACCGAATCGCACGGAACACGTTGCGCTGTTATCCTGTTGCGCAATGCAAGTTGTACCCTCCGCCACCGCTCTTCGAGACGCCGTCGCCGCCGCACGCGCGGGCGGGCGCACGATCGGCTTCGTGCCGACCATGGGCGCGCTGCATGCCGGGCATGTCAGCCTGATCGATCGCTGCCGGGCCGATGGCTGCTTCACCGTCGTGAGCATCTTCGTGAATCCGACGCAGTTCGGGCCGAATGAAGACTTGAGTAGATATCCGCGGACGTACGAGGCCGATCGCGCGGCTTGTGAGCGCGCCGGGGTCGATGTCCTCTTCGCGCCAACCACCGATGAAATGTACCCCGCCGGTGAGCAGACGCGCGTGCGGCCGGGCAAGCTGGCCGATGCACTGTGTGGTCCGTTTCGACCGGGGCACTTCGAGGGCGTCTGCACGGTCGTCGCCAAGCTGCTCAACATCGTGCAACCCGATTTCGCCTATTTCGGGCAAAAGGACGCCCAGCAGGCACTGATCATCCGCCGCCTGGTGATCGACCTCGCCATGCCGGTGCGGATCGTAACGTGCCCGATCGTTCGAGATGCCGACGGTCTGGCGCTGTCCAGCCGAAACGCGATGCTGTCGCCCGCGGAGCGCGGGCAGGCGCTGGCATTGTATCGCGCGCTGTGTGCCGGGCGCGATGCGCTTCTCCGAGGCGAGGCATCCATCGGCCGAATCATCGCCGCCATGCGAAATACGGTGGTGCAATCCGCGGGGTCAGTCGTGATCGACTACTTGAGCCTCGTGGATCCTGAAACACTGGAGCCGATCACCCTGCCCTGCCGGCGTGTGCTGATCGCCGGAGCGATTCGTCTCGGCGGCGTGAGATTAATCGACAATCTCACCGTGGAAATCCCGCCGCCGACCCCATAGGATGCCTCGCGTGAGACCTCTAACGCCCTGAAACCCGCCGCGATTCCATGTATCCCACGCTCTTCAAGATTCCCTTCCTTCCCGACTGGCTGGCCGACGTCAAGAGTTACGGCGTCATGCTCATGGTCGCGTTCCTGACCGGCATCTGGATGGCGTGTCGGCGCGCGGATCGGTCGCAGGCCAACGCCGACACGGTGCTGAACATCGGCTTTCTCTCGCTGATCTGCGGCGTGGCCGGCGCGCGGATCATGTTTGTATGGCACTACTGGGATTCGCGCTTCGCGAACACCCCCAACCCGCTGGCGGCGGTGTTCGATCTGCGCTCCGGCGGGCTGGAGTTCTGGGGCGGGCCGCTGCTGGTGATTCCGGTTCTAATTATCTATCTGCGTCGTTTTGCGAAGGCGTCGGTCCGGTGGTACCTCGATATCACGGCCCCCTCGCTGGCGTGGGGTCTCGCGGTCACTCGGATCGGCTGCTTTTTGAATGGCTGCTGCTGGGGCGCGGCCTGCGTCGATCACACCGATCCGGCGCGCGAGCGGGCCGAGGTGCCGTGGGCGGTTCATTTCCCCTACGGCAGCCCGGCGATGGTGCAGCAATTCAAGTTCGGGCAACTGACGATTCCCAAGGAACTGATCACGGTGGATCGCGCGGGTGAATCGACGCCCTTCTACGTCGAGTACCTCAAGCTCGCCGCGGCGGACAACGGCAAGACCTACGCGGCCCTGAACGACCGCCTGACCGCTGCTCGTCAAGCGTTGGCGCGGCCCGAGATCGCGGCGGATCCAAACAAGCTCGCCCGGGCCAACGACGAAGTGCAGGCCGCGACCCGCGCCTTGCAGGACTTCACACAGTCCAACCCGATCGGCGCGGTCGAGCGCCACGCGCGGCGGTTTGGTCTCACGGCGGCCCAGCTCTGGGAGATGGCGCAGCATTATCATTCCAAGCCGGCGCATCCCACGCAACTGTACGAGACCATCTCGGCGTCGATTATCTGTCTCGTGTTAACGCTGCTTTTCTACTATCGCGAGCGGCACGGGATCGTGCTCGGATGGTTCCTGATGCTCTATTCCGTTTCGCGGATACTGAACGAGTCGATTCGTCAGGATAACCCGCTGGATTCGATGGGCCTGACGATTTCACAATTCATCAGCATCGGTACGTTCATCACCGGGTTGGCGTGGGTGGTGGTGGTGCACACGGCGTTCCCGAAGTTCAGCCCGCGGGCTGTGCCGTTTGTCTATCCCGCCGATCCTTCGCCGCAACCCGCGACGCGATGACTTTCTCGCATGTCGGTTTCTCCGCTTCGCGTGGTGTATAATCCGTTGCAATCGCCCCGCCGCCGTCGACTCCGCGAGCGAATTTGCCATGCTCCAACATCGCCGCCACATCCTGCACATCGCCGCGCTGATCGCCCTGTTCGGCGCCGCGCCGGCGACGTTGGCCGGCGATCCGCCGCGTAAGTCCAAACCCGCCCCACGAGAAAAACCGTCGAAGAAGCCGGCCCCCCAGCGGATGGATTTCAAGAACAACGTGCTGCCCGGCCAGCTCACGACCCACGAAGTGCGCCGTGCGACCCGCCGCTCGCGTCTGACGGGCAAGTCGCTTGAGACCTTCAGCTACGAACAGGTCGCGACGTGGACGCAGATCAACATGGCCGACCCGAAGCCTGCGACGGCGACGCTGTACCAGATGATGGCGGATGGGCCTGCCAAGGTGCTGGGCTACTTCAAGGACAACAAGCAATTGAAGAGCGCGCCCACGGCGGCGCGGTCGCTGCTTTCGCGTGGAAGCACGCGGCTGGAAAGCGCGGAAAAGTCAATGCGCGATAGCCCGGCCCTGGTCCCGCGCGTGGAAGGGCCGGAGCGTGCGATCCTGGAACTGGTGCTGGACGTCGCGCACTGGCCACCCAAACGGATCGAGGCAGGCCACAAGTGGGAACGCGATGTGAAGGCGCCCGATTTCACCGGGACGCAAACCTTTGAGTTCGTCGATCTGACGAAGGAAGGCGGAGAAACGCTGGCTCGGCTGACGATGTACGGCAGCGGGCGATTTTCCGGCGGGCTGGAACGCGAGTACGAGTTCGGGAAGGTGCAGGCGGTCATTCACTGGGCACGGCTCGATCAGCGGCTGGAGCGCATCGAGGCGCAGGCGTCTTGGCGGCGGCTGCGCGGCGACGTCCCGGTTGAGTACGACATGAAAATTCAAGTGAAGCTGCTCCACGCGCAGCGCCTGGCGGAATCGGTGCAGGAACGGCTCAAGCAGCAGGTGGAGGCGATCAATCTCGCGGCACGGGAGACGCAACTGGGCCATACGCGCGACGCGGCCAAACTGGTGGAAGGCTTCGTGCAGCAGTATCCCGACTCGCCGTGGATGCCGGTCATCGCCGATCTGCGCGCCAAGATTAAAGCACAGAACGACGCCCAGGCGCGCTTGAGCAACGCGGAGCTTCTCAAGTCGATCGGTACGCTTTTCCTCGAGCTGGAAGCCGCGAACGAAAAGGCCGACGACGATGCCCGAGAGAGCGCGGCAAACTTGCTCTCGGCGCTCGCGAACGACTACGGCCCGCGCCTGCGCAAACACGCGGAGTCCGCCGATGAGCAAACGCGCGGGCTGGCGATCTTCGCGCTGGCGTTTTCGGCGAAACCGGACGATTTCGCTTCGGTCGAAGACGCCTGCTCGGACTCCTCAACGCGCGTACGCACGCTGGCCATATCGGCCATTGCCGCGAGCGGCCGATCCGGCGTCCGCGCGGATTTGCTGCTCAAGCTGCTGGAGGACAAAACCGCCGGCGTCCGCGCCCGCGCGGCCGATGCGGTCACCGCCTGCATTCGGCGGGACGACCTCTCGGTTCAGTCGCTCGTCGAAGCGCTGGAAAAAATAATGATCCACGACGACACGCTCGCGGTACGGCGCAGCGCCATCCGCGCGATCGAAGCCATCGGCGGGCCGGGTGACATCCCGCGCCTGGAGCAAGCCCTCTCGCACGAACTGGACCGCGACAATCGCGCTGCAATTCAACGCGCCATCGAGCGGCTCCGTGCGCGCGGCTAGCGCCCTTGAAACTTGGTTCCGTTTTATAACCGCAGGTCGTCGCGCCGTTACGTTATATTCCCGTAGCGAGGAGCGCGAAGCATGTTTCTGCCCGTCACGTTCATCGTCCTGCTTATCGTGGCTGCGTGCCTGATCCTCGGAATCTGGCTGTTGCGGCAGGCTGCGCGCGATCGACCCCAACCCCCGCGGGGGACGGCCGTCATGCGATGGACGCGTTGCGTTGTTCGAAATGCGGACAAGTCGAACCAGTCGTCGCACAGTTCTGCGGTCATTGCGGCGCGCGGTTGACGTAGCGCCGTCTCGCGGGCATTCTCACGCGCGCCAGGAGGATTCGTATCATGACGGATTCCGGTTCTGAACCACGTTTTCCACGCCGACCTCTGCAACCGATGAACTTTCCGCGCAGCGGCGGAATCGTCGGTTTGCTGCTGTTGCTGGTTGTCGGCGTACTGGGGTTTTTCTGGATCGTCGTGCGCATCGAAGTGCCGGCGAATCACATCCTCGTGCTCGTGAACAAGACGGGCAAACTGCTGCCGCCGGAACTGCGCGACCAGTTCGGCGATCAGGTCGTGCTCTATCCCGAGTTGGTCAAGTCCATCGCCGAAAAAACCGGAAGCACCCCCGAGGCCGTTCGCGACGGTTACAAAGGCGTGCGGTTTGAAGTGCTTCCCGAAGGCCGGCACTGGTACAACCCGTTCAGTTACGAGCGGGTGGTTGTGCCGGCGATCCTCCTGAAACAGAATGAAGTCGGGGTGCTGATCCGCAAGTACGGCAAACCGCTGCCCTTTCCGAAGACCGTGGCGACCGAGCCGGACGAGCGCGGGCCGGTCGCTGAAACACTGGCGCCCGGGCGGCACAACATCAACCCCTTCGCGTACGAGCTGCAAACGTTCCCGGCGATTGCCATCCCCGAAGGCCACGCCGGCGTGGTGACGTTGTTAAGCGGAACGGATCCGGTCAAGAAGAACACGTTTGTAGTAGAACCGGGCGAAAAGGGTGTGCAGCGCGCCACCCTGCCGCCCGGCTTGGAATACATCAACCCGTACCTGAAACAGATCGACATCGTGGACGTGCGCAGCCAGAAGTGCGATATGGTCGGCGACGACGCGATTCACTTTCCCTCGTCGGACAGTTTCACCATCACCATCGAGGGCACGATCGAATGGGCGATTCGGCCCGATCACGTCGCCGAAGTCACCGTGGCCTACGGCGATAAGCGAGACATCCTCGACAAGATCATCCTGCCCAACGTGCGCAGCCTCGCCCGCATTCAGGGGTCCAAACTCCAGGCGCGCGAGTTCATCAGCGGCAAGTCGCGCGCCGCGTTCCAGGAACGCCTGTTGAGCGAGCTGAAGAGTGAATGCTGGAGCCAGGGAATCGACATCAAGTCGGCCCTCGTCCGCGACATCAAGCCCCCGGCCGAGATCGCCTCGCTCATCAGCCAGCGCGAACAGGCCGATCAGGAAATCGAACGCTACACCAACCAGATCGAGGAAGCCAAGGCCGAAGCGCGGCTCGTCGAACAACAGGAATTGCAGAATCAAAACAAGGCGCTCGGCGAGATGCGCACCCAGATCGTCACGCTGACCAAGGAAGCCGAGCAGCGCAAGAACGTCGCCGTGACCAGGGCCAATCGCGAGTTCTCCGTCGCCAAGCTGACCCTGGAAGCAGCCGAGAAAGAGGCGGCGGCGCTTCGCTCACGCGGCGAAGCCGAGGCCAACGTCATTCTGTTTGGCTTTCAGGCGCGGGCCGAGCCGCTCAAGGCGGCGGTCAACGCCTTCGGAGATGGCACGGCCTACGCCCAGCAGTTCTTTTATCAGAAGGTCGCACCGTCCATCCAAAGCATTCTGACCAATACCGACGGACCGTTCGCGGACATCTTCCGCAACTTTGAATCGAATCCGTCCGCCGCGAAGGGAGGCAACCGCTAATGGGAAACAAACTTCGCATTCTGATGGGGTCATTGCTCGTCCTGGGCGGCGTCATCACGGCCGTGTTCTGGTTCTCGTTCCGCATTTTCGTACCGCCGGACAAGTGCGCCGTTCTGATCCGAAAAATGGGCACGCCGCTGCCGGCCGGACAGATCGTCGCGACCGAGCCGGGCCAGAAGGGCATCGAGCTGGATGTGCTCGGCCCTGGTCGGCACTTCCGCGATTCGTTCCGCTACGAATGGGAGCTGAAAGATCTGACGGTCATCCCCGCGGGCGATCCGGCGTCCTGGGAATGGATTCACACGATCAGCTCGCGTGCCAAGCAGCGTATTCGCGGCGGGCAGTTCGTGCCGCAGGGCAAGTTTCCCATGATCGGCGTCGTCACGCGGCGCATCGGGCAAAAGCCGCCGCCGGGGCAACTGATCGTCAAGCGCGATTCGCCCTATGCCGGCATCCTCGAAGAAGTGCTTACCCCAGGCACCTACAAGATCAATCCGTACGCCTATGAAGTCGAGCTGCACCCGGCGACGGTGATCCCCGCGGGCTTCGTCGGCGTCGTGACCAATCTGTTCGGCAATGCGCCGGAAGAACGCGTGACGCAGATCCTCCCTGAACTGGACTCCAACGACACGACCGAATCCGCTGCATCCAGCCAACTGGTGAGCTTTGTCCGGCCGCTGGCCAACCCCGGCGAGCGCGGCACCTTGAAGGATGTCTTGCAGCCGGGCGTCTATTTCATCAATCCCAAGCTGCAAAAAGTGACGCTGATCGAGATCGGCTTCAATGAGTTCAGCACGACGAACGTCCCTGGCGAGCAGACGTATCAGATCTCGTTCCCGTCGGACACGGGGTTTCTCATTCGCGTCGGCGTCACGGTCGTCTGGGGCATCGACCCGCGCCACGCCGCGCAGATCATCAACGAGTTCGGCAACACCGACGGCGTAATCGACAAGGTCATCGAGCCGCAGCTGCGGTCGATCTGCCGGAACATCGGCTCGACCTACGCGGCGCGCGATTTCATCCAGGGCGAGAAGCGCGAGAAGTTCCAGCGCGACCTGAAAGACGAGTTGAAGCGCGTCTGTCGCGGGAAGAACATCGAAGTACTCCTGGCGCTGGTCCGGGAGATTGACGTGCAGCCGCCCGAGTTCATGACCGGCGGCGAGAACGCCGAGGACCTGAAGCGCACGATCCAGGAGAGTTACATCGCCAAGGAAAAACAGATCACCAAGGAGAAGCAGCGCGACGCGGCGACCGCCAAGGCCCAACTGGAGGAGTTCAAGAAGAAGGTCGATATCGCCCGCGAGACGATCCGCGCCGAAACGCGCATCGGCGTGGCGAACGTGCAGGCCGACGGTGAAAAACTGGCCGCCGAGATCGACGCCCAGGCGGCCCTGGAGGTCGCGACGATCCAGCAACAGGTCGCCCTGCTCGACGCGCAGCGTACGGAGATTCTGGGACGGGCCAGGGCCGACGTGGAGAAGTTCAAGAAGGCCGCCGAAGCCGAGGGCTACAAGCTGCTGGTCGGTGCGTTCGGCAGCGCGAAGGCGTACAATTTGTATACGTTCGCGGAGAACTTCCAGCCGAAATCGATCAAGCTCTTCTTCGCCGGCGAGGGCACGTTCTGGACCGACCTGTCGCGCTTCGAGGAACTCGGCGCCGCCAAGATCATGCAGGACGGGGCGAAGGCCAAACCCTAGCAACGCAATCGCAGGGTACGCAACGCACAAAGCCTGACGGATGAACGGGCCGACGCTGCATGCTGCAAGCCCGGAGTGCGAAACATCGGGCTTCCAGCAGCATCACTGCCTTAAAGCGAAAACCGGCGATGTTGAACTTTCCCGGATCCGCAAACGCCCGAAGCAGAATCAGGATGAGAAGCCGAAAGCCAAGCGCGAACTACGCCGGTCGCGAGAGGTGAGGCCGGGGGCGCGAGCAGTAGTAAACGCCGCCGGGCGGGACGTTCATCCAGACCATGCGGTAGTTCACGCTGTCAAACAGGCGGTGGTAAAAGCCCTTGAACAGCACCGGAGCCACCGTGATTTGAATGAACATGCCGTTGGGCGTCAGCGCCTCACGCAGCCATTGCCACAGCCGCACCGCGGCGCGCTTCGGCAGGCTGGGCGTCGGCAGGCCGCTTAATACGTAATCCACCTTGTGAATGCCCAGCTTGGCCAGCGGCTCGCGCACGCGTGTCGCGTCGCATTGCAGCAGGTTTGCCTCGGGAAACCGCCGCCGCAAGACCTCGCAGAAATCCCCGTCGTTTTCCACAGCCACGAAGCGATGATGTGGCCGCATGTTCTCGAGAATCTCCTGCGTCACCGGACCGGTGCCCGCGCCGAGTTCGACAATCGTCGCGGGTTTGCTCCAGTCGATCGGCCGAAGAACACCTGCGACGAGCGAAGGGCTGGACGGCACGGCCGATGAAATGGTCCGGCCCTTGGCGAGAAATTTTCGAAAGAACAAACCGAAGTCGGCGGCTTTGGCGCGGCGCTCGGAGAGCGTCGACGCGGCCATTTCAGGTTCGGCGACGTTGGCGTTCAACGGATCGTGGCTCACATAGGCTCCGTGAAGAAAAGTTGAGGATGCTTGCGTAATGCCGGATCTGGTCGGCGGTGCCGCTCACGGCGATTTCAACAGACTCCGTTCCATCGCGCGGGGCGATCAAGCGGACCGGCGCCCGGCGCGTTCGCACCGAGCCTCGGCCACCGCCATCCTCCGCCGACCGCTTCTCCCGCGTCGCGTTCGTCTCACCGCGCCGGTGCGAACGCGCCGCGTGTTGTCCTGTAGCGCCGCGCCGGCCGCCACAGACTGGGCGTTGCAGGACTTGAACCTGCGACCTCCTGCATGTCGAGCAGGCGCTCTAGCCAACTGAGCTAAACGCCCCAAGGCTGCGACGCACAATGCGCCAGCGAACCATTCAGGAATGGTTAAAGAGAACCCCGCGAATGTCAAGCGTAGGGTAATCAATACGTTACGCCCCAGCCGCCGCTTGACGCCTCGCCCTTTGGTCCTTATAAAGATGGGTCCGTGCGGCCCACGGGGCCGGCGATCGCGCGACTAGCTCAATTGGCAGAGCAGCTGACTCTTAATCAGCGGGTTCGGGGTTCAAGTCCCTGGTCGCGCAATGCCCCATACCTTCTGGAACGGCGCCTTGCCGACCGCCTCGGAAAAACTCGGCCTCTGGCTCGTTGGCGCATCCGGCAATGTCGCGACGACGGTCGCCGTCGGCCTCGCCGCGATGGTTTCGGGGCGTGCGCGCCCCATCGGACTTCTGACGGAGTCGCCGGCCTGCCGCGGCTTGCGGATGGTTCCTCTCGCTCGAATTGTTCTCGGCGGGCATGAAATCGCCCGGCGCACCCCGCTGCAAACCGCTCAAGAATTGTCCGGCCAAAGCGGATTATTCGGCGCGGACCTGCTGAAGGCCGTCGCCCCGGCGCTGCGCCAATATGGCCGCCGAATTCGTCCGGGCTACGACCCTAACCGATCGAAGCAACCATCGGCCGCAAGCGTGATCGCGCGACTTCGGCGAGACATCGAATCGTTTCAACGCGCGCAGCGTTTGGCGCGCGTCGTGGTGATTCACGTTGCGTCGGCCGAGGCGGCGTTCGATGCGCGCAAGCTGCCGCGCGAGTGGACCGCCTTTCAGGGGATGCTCACCCGACGATCGTCAGCCGTTCTGCCGTCCAGCGTGCTGTATGCGATCGCGGCGATCGAAGCCGGCGCGGCGTACGTCAATTTCACGCCGGCGGTCGGCGCGGACCTGCCGGCGATTCGCGCGTTCGCCGCGCAGCGCGGCGCGGCCATCATGGGGTCGGACGCCAAGACGGGCGAAAGCCTGCTGCGCTCCGTGCTTGCGCCGATGTTTTCAGACCGATGTCTCGATGTACGGAGCTGGACCGGAGCGAACCTGCTGGGCAACCGTGACGGCGCGAACCTGTCCGACGAGCGAATCAAGGCCGCCAAGCTCCGCTCGAAGGACGCGATCCTCGCATCGCTGCTGACGCCCCGCCCTGACACGCATACGGCGATTGAGTTTGTCGCATCGCTGCACGATTGGAAGACCGCGTGGAACCACGTCCACTTCGCCGGTTTTCTCGGCACGCCCATGACGCTGCAATTCACCTGGCAAGGGTGTGATTCGATTCTGGCCGCACCGCTGGTGATTGACCTGGCGCGGCTCACCGATCTGCATCGTCGCCGCGAAAAATCAGGTGTCATGACGCACCTCGCCTGTTTCTTCAAAGCGCCGATGGACGTGCGCGACCATCACTTCCATCGGCAGATGGCCGCCCTGCACGCCTACCTCGACGAGGCCCGCGCGGAGGCACGCCAATGACGCCGCGCCTCGCATACAGCGCGAATGCTTACCTGCGCTGCGACGTGCTGGAAGCGATCCGGCGCATCGCGGAGATCGGCTACCGCGGAATCGAATTGATGGCCGACGCGCCGCACCTGTGGCCGGCCGAGACAACGCCGCAAACCATCGACGCCGTGTGCGCGGCACTGGAGCGGCGCGGCCTGGCGATTTCCAACGTCAACGCGTTCATGATGAACCGCATCGGCGATCCGCGGCAGCCCTATTGGCATCCGAGCTGGCTCGAACCGAATCGCCAGTACCGCCAGGTGCGAATCGATCACACACTCGCGGCGCTGGCGCTGGCGCGCGACCTGGGCGCGCCGCACATCACCACCGAGCCGGGCGGCCCCAGGCCCGATGGAATGACCTGGCGCAGTGCGTTTCAGCTTTTTGTCGAGATGCTCAAGCCTGTCGTGGAGCGCGCCGAGCAGCTCGGCGTCCGGCTGCTGATCGAGCCGGAGCCGGGGCTGCTGATTGAGCGATGCGAGCAATACCTCGAACTGGCCGACCGGTTCAACTCCCCGGCACTGGGGTTGAATTTCGACGTCGGCCATGCATTCTGCGTGAACGAAGACCCGGCCGTTTGGATCCCGCGCATGCGCGAGCACACGGTTCACTATCACCTTGAAGACATCGCTGCGACGCGCGTGCATGAGCATCTTGTTCCCGGTCGCGGCGCGATCGATTTTCGCGCCGTGCTGGCCTCGATCGGACAGCAGTATTTCGACCGCGGCGGCTGGGCGACCGTTGAGTTGTATCCCTACGTCGATGATCCCGACGGCGCGGGCCGGTCCGCGCTCGCATTCCTCCGCGATGCGGCGGCCGACGCATGAGCAAGCTCCGCGCCTACGCCGAATTGGTGCGGCTGCCGAACCTGTTCACGGCGGCGGCCGACGTGCTGGCGGGCTACTGGCTCTACACGCGTGAGCTTTCAATGACGCCGGTGCTCGGGGCGCTGGTGTTTTCATCCATTTGTCTTTATGCGAGCGCCGTGGCCCTGAACGCGATCGTGGACGTGGAGACGGATCGCGGCGAACGCCCCGGTCGCCCGATCCCTTCGGGCCGATTGACGCTGCATGCCGCGCGACGATGCTTCGCATGGCTGGCGCTGCTGGGCCTCGCGGCGGCTGGGGTGGCGTCGATTCTCACGCGAACGCCGGTTTGCATCGCCTTTGCCGGTTTGATTTTCGTCGCCGGCGCCCTGTACAACCTCGGCGTGAAACACACGCCGCTCCGCGCGGCAAACATGGCGACGTGTCGCGGGCTGAATCTCGCGATGGGCATGTCCGGGCACGCCGCCATCGCCGGGTTGCCGCTGCTGGCACTCTTCACTTACGTCGCCGCAGTCACTCACTTCGGGCGCGACGAAGCGGAAACCGCGGCTCGAAGTCGCTTGCGCACCGGCGCCGCCGGCATCCTGATTGCTCTGCTGTGGCTCGGTTACTTCGCGGCTGAACGCATGATGGCGGATGCGACCGTGCTCGTGCTGTGGCTTGCCCTGATGATTCACGTCGGCCGCGTCGCGTTCCGCGCCATCAGGCGCCCCGTGGCCGCCAACGTGCAATACGCGATGGGCACGTTCATCCTTGCGATCATCCCGTTTGATGCGATCATGGTCTGCGCCGCGCACGGCTGGCGCGGCGGCGTGCCGTTCGCCGCGCTGCTGCTGGGAGCAGTCATCACCGCGCGCCGGGCGCGCCCCACCTAAGCGTCGATGAGTTCATGCACGATTACGCCATGGCTCCAATCCTCTCGTACAACACCAACGGTTTCGCGCACCATCGGCTGCCCGAAGCGATCAAAGTCCTCGCTGACATTGGATACCGTCACGTCGCGATCACGCTCGACATTCATTCGCTCGATCCCGCTGATCCGAATCTCGAAGCGCATGTCGCCGCCGTCCAAGACGCACTGGCGATGCACGAGATGACCTGCACGATCGAAACGGGCGGACGCTTTGTGCTGGACCCCCATCGCAAACACTGGCCCACGTTAATCAGTGCGGCCTCGCGCGATCGACAGCGGCGGATCGATTTCCTGCGCCGAGCCGTTGACGTGGCCCGTGCGCTGGACGCCGACGCCGTCAGCTTCTGGTCCGGCGCGATCGAACCCGGCGTGACCGTCGATTCGGCCTGGTCGCACCTCCGGGAGGGTTGCCGCGATCTACTGATCCATGCACGGAACCGCGCCGTGCACCTGGCCTTCGAACCGGAACCAGGCATGTTCATCGAGACCTGCGATCAGTTCACGAAGCTGGCCGACGAAATGGTGCCGATTTCCGGCGGCATCCCGCTTGGCCTGGCGCTCGATCTCGGCCATGTTCACTGCCTCGGCGACGGCGACGCGGCATCGCGAATCCGTCAATTCGCGGATCAACTTCGCGTCATCCACATCGAGGACATGCGAACCGGCCTGCACGAGCATCTCATGTTCGGCGAAGGCGAGATGGCGTTTCCACCCATCATCGCGGCGCTACGCGAAGTGGGCTACACTGGGCCGCTCGTCGTGGAGCTTAGCCGTCACGGTCACGACGCGGTCAACGCGGCGCGACGGGCGTTTGAGTTTCTGTCGCCCATGCTCACCGGATGACCGCTACGGGGAAACCTGCCATGCCTGAACAGACGGTAATCTTTGTGTCGATGCCCGGCCTGCGCCGCCGCGATCTGCAACACATGCCGCGGTTGAGCGCGATCGCGGGCGCCGTCGCCGATCTTGTGCCGACTTTCCCCTGCGTCACCTCACCCGTGCAGGCCAACATGCTCACCGGCCGAACGCCGCAAGAGCACGGCATCATCGGCAACGGCTTCTACCATCGCGACCGGCGGACCGTCGAACTATGGGTCGGCCGCAATGGATTCATCGAGGGACCGCAGCTCTGGGAAAGGCTCACCGCCGCGGGCGTCTCCAGTGCCGCATGGATGACGCAGAACATCAAGGACGCCGCCGCCGACTACATCGTCACCCCCGAGCCGATCCACCACCCCGACGGCCGAATGGATCTCTGGTGTTATTCCAAGCCTGACGGGCTGTATCAACGATTGTTCAATGACCTCGGCCATTTCCCGTTGATGAACTACTGGGGGCCGATGGCGAACATCAAATCGACCGAGTGGATCGTGAACGCGACCTTGTGGCTCATTCAACGCGAGCGGCCACAGTTCAATTCGATCTACGTTCCGCATCTGGACTACGCCGCGCAGAAATTCGGGCCGAACAGCTCGCAGGCGATCGCCGCCTGTGCCGAAGCCGACGGACAACTGGGGCGATTGTTTGACGGTCTGGCGGCCATCGGCGCAGCGGACCCGACGATCCTCGTGGCCGGCGAGTATGCGCTCACCGACGTGTCGCGCGTGATCTACCCGAATCGCGTGCTGCGCGACGCGGGCTTCGCGCGGATCGACGAGCGCGACGGCGCGGAACATCTCAACGTCGCCGAGAGCGTGGCCTTCGCCGTGGTCGATCATCAGTTCGCCCACCTTTACGTCGGCAAGCCGGAGGAGATCGACGCCGTTGCGGGATTGTTCGAGGGCATTGACGGCATCGCGAACGTGCTGATCGGTCGCGAGCGCGCCGCGTTTCACGTCGATCACCCTCGCAGCGGCGAGATCGTGTTGATCTGCGAGCCGGATACGTGGCTTGCGTATTACTGGTGGCACGATGATGCAAAGGCCCCGCCCTTCGCGCGGACGGTCGACATCCATGCCAAGCCGGGCTACGACCCCGTCGAGCTGTTCTTCGACCCGGCGACGAAGTCGATCCCGCTCGATGCCTCGCTGGTCAAAGGCTCGCACGGCGCGCCGGCCACGCGCCCGGACCAATTCGCGGCCATCATTTCCAATCGCCCGCTGCCTTCGACGAGCGAGACGATCCGCGATGTCGATGTGTGCCAACACCTCGAATCGATCGTCTAATCTGCGAACCGCCGGCACTGACGGAAAAATGCCAGCGGGTTATCATAGACAATCTTAGATATGTCCGCCGTGCCCCAGCCCCGCTGGCGCAGCTCCTGGATGAACCGCGGCACAGCCATCGGCTCGCTCGGGCCCCAGTCTCCGGCGGAATTCACCATCAGCCGCTCGCATCCGTACACTTCAATCATGTCCGCGGCGCGCGCGGGGGTGCACTTGGTCACCGGGTACAGCGTCATCCCCGCCCAGCAGCCGGCTTCCAGCGCATGGCGAATCGTGTGCTCCTCGACGTGATCAATGCACACGCGCTCGGGGCGAATCCGCGAATCGCCGCGGATCATGTCGAGAATCATCCGCGTGCCCTGATACTTGTCCTCCAGGTGCGGCGTGTGCACCAGCACCAGCTCATCATGCCGAGCCGCCAGGTCGAGCTGTTCGAGGAAGATTCGACACTCATTCGGCGTGTTCCTGTTCAGCCCGATTTCACCAATCCCCAGAACGCCCGGCCGATCCAGAAACGCGGGAATCTGCGCGATCACCTCGCGCGACAGCGTGACGTTCTCCGCTTCTTTCGCATTCATGCACAGCCAGCAGAAATGACGGATTCCATACTGCGCCGCCCGCTTCGGCTCCACCTCCGTCAGATGTCGAAAATAATCATGAAACGCCGCCGCGCTGCCGCGATCATACCCCGCCCAGAACGCCGGTTCGCTCACCGCCACGCAACCCGCCTGCGCCAGCCGCTCGTAATCGTCCGTCACGCGCGAGATCATGTGAATGTGTGGATCGATGTATTGCATCACCTAGCCCTGCACCTGCCACCCGGCCTCATACGGCCGCGAGAAGATCATCTGAACGCGCTCCGCGCGATCCGACCCATCGACCAGCAGTGCGGCGATCGCCTCGCGCGTTTTGACCAGCCGCGGATCCTTCCACACGCCTGCCGCGCCCTCACCACGCTCGATGCGATCCAGAATCGCCGCCAAATCCAGCAGCCGGCTTCGCGCCTCGTTGAAATGCCGCGTCAGCACCGCTTCGGCCGAACGATTCGCCGACATGTCTGCCTCCATCGATTTGATTCGCCTGCCATGATCCACCCTGTATAATCGAACCCGTTGTTTCTGGTTGCGTTACTCGTTTGCGCCCCTGGGAGGCCCCTCGTGCAGATTCTCAACTCCGTTCTCGAATGCGTCGGCCACACACCCATGGTGCGCCTGCGACGCGTCACCGCAGGCATCAAGTGTACCATCGCCGCGAAAGTCGAGTACTTCAACCCCGGCGGGTCCGTGAAGGATCGCCCCGCCCTGCTCATGCTCGAAGAAGCCGAGAAGGCCGGCAAGCTCAAGCCCGGCGGCACCATCATCGAACCAACCAGCGGCAACACCGGCGCGGCGCTGGCGATGGCCGCCGCCATCAAGGGGTATCGCTGCATCCTCGTCATGCCCGACAAGATGGCCCCGGAAAAGTTCGCCCTGCTGCGCGCCTACGGCGCCGAGACCGTCACCGTCCCGACCGTCGGCGCGAACAGCCCCGAGAGCTACTACAACGTCGCCAATCGCCTCACGCAGGAGATCCCCGGCGCGTTTCAGCCCAACCAGTTCGAGAACCCCAACAATCCCCAGGCTCATTACAACACCACCGGACCGGAAATCTGGGAGCAGACCGACGGCAAGATCGACTACTTCGTCGCCGGCGTCGGCACCGGCGGAACCATCTCCGGCACGGCGCGCTACCTCAAGGAAAAGAAGCCTTCGATCAAGATCATCGGCGCCGACCCGGAAGGCTCGATTTATACTCAAGGAAACATGCCAAAGGGCTACCTCGTCGAAGGCATCGGCGAGGATTTCGTCCCCAACACCGTCAACCTCAAGCTCGTCGATCAGGTCATCGCCGTCAGCGACAAAGACTCCTTCACCATGGCCCGCCGACTGGCCCGCGAGGAGGGTCTGCTCGTCGGCGGATCGTGCGGAACGGCCGTCTGCGCCGCGCTGAAGGTCGCCGCCGATCTCCCGGCCGACAAGCTTGTCGTCGTGCTGCTGCCCGACTCCGGCCGCGGCTATTTGAGCAAGATCTACAACGACGAATGGATGCAGAGCAAGGGATTCATCCCCCTGCCCGGCCACGGAATGACCGTCGGCGACGTGCTGGCATCCAAGGGTGACATCCCACCGCTTATCACCGTCAATCGAAAAGACCCGGTCGCCAAGGCCGTCGAGTTGATGCGCAAAAACGGCATCTCGCAGTTGCCGGTCGTCGGAGACGATGGTGACGTACTCGGTTCGATTCAGGAGATCACGCCCCTGCAACTGGTCTTCGATCACATCAACATCGCGACGAAGGCCGTCGGCGAAGTCATGGGCTCGGCCTTCCCCAAACTGGAGAAGAACGTCGAGATCGAAAAGGGCATCAAGGCGCTTTCGCTCGGCGCGTCGGCCATCATTGTCACCGACGATCACAAGCCGCTGGGCCTGCTGACCAAGACCGATTTCATCACGTACCTTTCCGGCGGACCGGAAGGCGTCGAAGCGGTCAAGGCAGCGAAATAGACTCGGGCCCGAGACGAGCTCCCGGGCGACGATCGAGGAACTGCCGGCTTTTTCACCGAAGCCCTGCCCGCTACAATCAGCCGGTCAACGCACGAAAGGACACCCATGAACTTCGCCACGCGCGCCATTCACGTCGGTCAGGAAGCCGAACCCGTCACCGGGGCCACCATCGTGCCCATCTTTCAGACTTCCACCTACACCCAGGACGGCATCGGCAAACACAAGGGTTACGAATACGCCCGCACCGGCAACCCGACGCGCACCGCACTCGAGTCCTGCCTTGCCTCCCTGGAAAACGCCAGGCACGGCCTCTGCTTCGCTTCCGGTCTCGCCGCCACCAACACCGTGATGAATCTCCTTTCGGCCGGCGATCACGTCATCTGCGCCGACGATGTCTATGGCGGAACGTATCGCCTGTTCGAACTCGTGTGGAAGCGCTACGGGCTCACGTTCTCCTGGGTCGACATGACCAATCCGGACAACGTCGCCAAGGCCGTGAAGCCCAACACGAAGATGATCTGGATGGAGACGCCGACCAACCCATTATTGAATATTGTCGATATTTCGGCGGTGGCCAAGATCGGCAAGCAGCACAAGCTCATCACCGTCGTGGACAACACCTTCGCCAGTCCGTATCTGCAACAACCGCTGGACATGGGGGCCGACGTGGTGGTTCACAGCACGACGAAGTACCTCGGCGGGCATTCCGACGTGGTCGGCGGCGCGACGCTGACGAGCAACGACGACCTCTACACACGTCTCAAATACCATCAGAACGCCGTCGGGGCCGTTCCGGGACCGCACGATTGCTGGCTCGTGCTGCGCGGCATCAAGACGCTGGCCGTGCGCATGGAGGCACATTGCGCCAACGCCGCGAAGATCGCCGCGTGGCTGGCGGCCAATCCCGCCGTCTCGCGAGTCATCTACCCCGGCCTGACGAATCACAAGCAGCACGCCCTGGCCAAGCGCCAGATGCGGGCCTTCGGCGGCATGGTCTCGTTCGAGCTAAAGGGCGGCGAGGCGGCCGCGCGGGCCGTCGCGGGCAAGACCAAGCTCTTCTCGCTGGCCGAGTCCCTCGGCGGCGTCGAGAGCCTCATCGGCCACCCGGCAACAATGACCCACGCCAGCATGCCCGTCGCCGAACGCGAAGCCCGCGGCCTGACCGGCGGATTGCTGCGGCTGTCGGTGGGAATTGAGGATGCGGATGATTTGATCGAGGATCTCAATCAAGCGTTCGCGGCCATTCGCGGCGCGTCGCCCGTGGCAGTCCACGCGTGATCTGCATCCGCGCGGCGGCTGCTCGTTCAGCGCGCGGAGGGTCCGCCGCAACGCAAGTCGCGGCCGGATCGGTCTTCGCCCGTTCGGCTGCTTCGAGCGGCGACGGCATCCCCTTTGCGTTGTTCCTCATTTTGCCATTTTTCAATTCGCGACGACGCCGAGTTGCTTCCACAGCTCATCTTCCGCCTTGCGGTAGCGCTGCTGCGTCTGCCGGAGATCGGCCTGGATGCGCAGCAATTCGGGATGATCCGACGGGATGTTGCCGTTGTTTAATTCCGCCAGCGCCTTGAGCTGCGCCGTCGCGTCGTCGACGCGCGTGGCCGCCTCGGCGAAGCTTCGGGCAGCGTCAAAGATCGCCTGCTGGCGAATTTCTGACTCTTTGGGCGCGTTGAAGATCCGCCACGGATGGCGCAGGACGTACTTGAACCCGCTCTTGAGGTGGTCCGAGGCTTCCTTGAGATTGATCAACATGCGGCTCAAATTGTCGCGATTGAGCACCACGACCTGACGCGTCGCGCCGGTCACTGCGTTGATGTCCTCCAGCGACGTATTCAGGCTCGTTCCGGCTTTCTTGAATTGCGCCATCAGCCCGTCGAGGTTCGCAGGGTCCATCTCGTCGGCGATATTCGCCGCCGTGCGCTCGACGTTCTTCATTGTATTGTTGATCGGTCCTTCATTGGTCTTGAGCACGCGGGCCATCGTGTCAAGGCCGTCGTTGATCGCGCCGATGGCAAGGTGAATCTTGCCCAGCAGCACGTCGGGCTTCTGCGACGCAAACTCGTTGCGCAGCGAACCCGTCGTGTCGTTGATGTTGTCCGCCACGCTGTGCAGCTTCGCCAGCAGCGTCGCCTTCTGTTCCGGTGTCAGCTCGCGCGCCAGCGACGCCGTCATGGCATTGACGTCACCCATCGATTTGAGCAGCTTGCCCATCAGCGTCGCCTCGTCCTCGCCGTTGAGCTGCGCCTTGACCAGGCCCAGCAGGCCCGACGGGTTCGACCCGTCGAACTCGCTCTGCAACCCCGAGAGAATCGCCGCGAACCCGCCCGGATCGGCCCCGCGGATCACTTCATTTTCCGGCAACGGATCAGACGCCTTGCCGAGGTCAATCTTGATGATTCCATCGCCCCCCAGCGGCGGACCCTCGGCGAAGACTTTGCAATCCTTGCGCGGCTCGATGAACGCGAGGATGTCCGCCTCCACCACCACGTCAAATGTCTTACGCGACGTGCTTCCCTCCACCACGACCGGCCCCGGCCCCTCGGCCAGCTTCGCGCTGCGCACCTTGCCCACGCGCTGCCCGCCGATGAACACGTCCGAACCGGGTACAAGCGTCGGCATCGCCGGAGACGACTCAAACCGCACCGTGATCCGCCGCATGTCGCCCGAGACCCCCTTGCTGATCCACAGGAGAATCGCAAACGCGGCAATCGCGACGGCGATCGTCACGATTCCAACTTTGTATGCGTTACGCTGTGCAGGCATGGTGGCGGTTTACTCCTCGTTTGCGACCAGCAGCTTCTCGTACTCCGTCATCCCGTCAGCGTCAGTCAGCGGGCCTTCGGTGTGACCGTTCAGGAACTGGCAAATCAAGCGATCGTCGGATGTCTTGAGGTCCGCAGGCGGGGTCTGGCGAAGCCGGTCAAACTCCTCCCTCGTCCCGATCCGCAGGACGCGGCCCTTGTCAAGCATGACCATGCGATCGGCGATGCGAAAGGCCGAGTCCATCTCGTGCGTGACGACGACGCTGGTGACTTGCAGCTTGCCCGACAGGTCCATGATCAACTCGTCTATCGCCGCGCTGGTGACCGGGTCCAATCCCGCTGACGGCTCGTCGTAAAAGAGAATCTCGGGGTCGAGCACGGTCGCCCGCGCTAGGCCCGCTCGTTTCTTCTGACCGCCCGATAGCATCGACGGCATCTTATCGCGGTGCGGCAGCATGTGAACCTGTTGCAGCTTGAGGGTCACGACGATGTCGATGACCGACTCCTCCACGTCGCTGTGCTCGCGCAGGGGCAGGGCGACGTTTTCCGCCAGGGTCATCGAATTGAAGAGCGCCCCGCTCTGAAACAGAATGCCGAACTTGCGGCGAATCCGGTTCAGCTCCCGCTCACCCATGCCGACAATATCCACCGGCTGCGGCATGTCCTTGGTCTTGTACGTGACGCTGCCTGCGTCGATGGGATACTCGCCAATGAGGCAGTTCAGCAGCGTGCTCTTCCCGCAGCCGCTGCCGCCCATGATGATGATCGTCTCGCCGCGATAGACGTCGAACGACACGTCGTCCAGAACGACCTGCCGACGGCCATTATTGTCAAACCACTTCCGCAGATTGCGGATGGAGATGACGACGTCCTGGTCAGCAGGCACGAATCTGCGATCCTCCGCCGGTGTTCGAGCGAGCAATCCCGCGCGATCATTCTAACTTGATCTATCATGGCCGCAAAAGGCCGTAGCCTTGCCACCCGGAACGACGCGAATCTGCAATCATCGCCTATCGAATCGGGGCGAATTGTCGGATCAGCAGTTCGGCCGTGGCGATGCCGTCCGCGGCGGCCGACATGATGCCGCCGGCGTAGCCCGCGCCCTCGCCGATGGGATACAGGCCGGGCACGGTCACGCTTTGGCGCGTCGCCTCGTCGCGAAGCACACGGAATGGCGCGCTGGCCCGCGATTCCGGTCCGGTGACCAATGCCTCCGGCCCCGCGAACCCCGGCATACGCCGATCAAGATCAGCCAGCGCTCGCGCGATCGCCGGAGCCGCGAAATCCGGCAACACGCGCCGCACGTCGCACCACCGCCCGCCCAGCGGATAGCTTGTCTCCAGCGCACCGTTCGACGCCCGCTCCGCGAGGTAGTCCGCCGCGCGCTGCGCCGGCACTTCGTAACTTCCGCCGGTCAACTCAAACGCCGTTGCCTCGTAGCGATGGACAAACTCGATTCCCAACAGCGGATCATTCCCAAACGCTTCGACCGGCACCGTCAGCACCAGCCCGCTGTTGGCGAAGCGCCCCGCTCGCGACGCGTTCGACGCGCCGTTCGTCGCGATGATTCCGGCGGTCTCATTCGTCGGAAGGATCGTCCCGCCCGGACACATGCAGAAGCTGTACACGTCGCCGGCTGCGTGCGACGTCCCCGCCGCGTTGCCCGCGCCCTTCGCCACGACGTGGTATTCCGCCGGCGGCAAGCGACGATGCCCGCATGCCGCACCGTACTGCCAGCGATCCACCAGCGCCTGCGGGTGCTCCACGCGCACGCCAAACTGAAACGGTTTGGCAATCACTTTCACCCCGCGCCGCACCAGCATCCGCAGCGTGTCGTGCGCCGAGTGGCCCACGCCCAGCAGCACCGCCGAGGCGGGAAGCGTCTGCCCGTTGACGATCACACCGATCGCGCCGCAGTCATCGATCACGAGATCATCAATCCGGCTGCCGAAGCGAATCTCGCCGCCGAGCGCCTCGATGGTGCGACGAATCCGCCAGCAAATCGTGGGTATCCAGTCGCTGCCCAGGTGCGGTCGCGCGTCGACCAGGATGTCTCGTTTTCCGCCGTGCTGCACGAACACGTCGAGAATCTCGCGCATGCGCGGGTCATTCACGCGCGTGTAGAGCTTGCCGTCGCTGTAGGCACCCGCGCCACCCTCGCCGTAGAGCAAGTTACTCTCCGGATCAAAGTCACGCTGCTTGTAAAACCGCACCATGATGTCGCGGTGCCGCGTGCGGACGGGCTGGCCGCGCTCCAGCACGATCGGCCGCAATCCAAACTTCGCCAGCCATAAAGCCGCGAACATGCCGGCCGGTCCGAACCCGACGACAACCGGCCGCTCGCGCATGAACGCACTACCATTGCGCAGCTCGGCGCGCAGCGGCGGACGCAGCTCGATGACATCCGCCCGGTGCAAGCCGCGCAGCACGCGCTTCTCTTCGCGCGGTCCGCCGGCCAGTGTTATTTCAACGTTGTAAACAAAGGACAGCCGAGTCTTCTCGCGCGCGTCGATCGCGCGGCGAACAATGGTGTAGTGCTTGATCGAGTCCGGCTTGATACGCAGCCGCCGGGCCGCCCGTTCGCGCAAGGCGTCGTCCGGCTCATCGAGCAACAGCGTCAGGTTGCGCACCAGCAGCGGCATGCGCGCGATTGTAGGCGATGAACGGCGCGGCGTCGTTGCGCAAACCGTGCCGATCGTGCATGCAATCGAATGGCAGCCGGAACCGCCGCGAGCGCGCGCTGCATCCGCTGCGTCCGGTACGCAACCTACTTCTTCAGCGCGCCGCTCTGGAAGGTGTGCATGATGTGGATCGCCGCCGGACCGGCCAGCACGACGAAAATCGCCGGAAAAATGAACAAAATCAGCGGAATGAGCAGCTTCACCGCCGTCTTCTGGGCGCGCTCTTCGGCCTTCTGGCGACGCTTGGTGCGAAGACTCTCGGCCTGATTGCGCAAAGCCTGGGCGATGCTCGTGCCGAGTTTTTCGGCCTGGGTGATCACCGCGACGAGCGCCCGCATCTCCTGCACGCCCGTGCGCTCGGCCATGCGCTGCAAGGCTTCACTGCGCGAGGTGCCCATTTGCGTCTCGATGGTGGCGATCTGCAATTCCTCCGCCAGCGCGCCATGAACGTGCTTCATTTCATCGCTGACGCGAAGCAGCGCCGCGTCGAGGCCAAGACCCGATTCTACCGCGACCACCATCAGGTCCAGGGAGTCCGGCATGCCGTTGCGAATCGCCTCGCCCCGCTTCTTGATCGCGTTGACGAGCCACAGGTTCGGCCCCATGAAGCCCAGCCCCAGTCCGAACACTCCGTAGTAGATCACCTGCGGCGACTCGGTCCCCAAGGCCGACGCGTACAAGAACGCCACCAGGCCCAGCGCACCGCCGACCAGTATTTTGCTCGCGAGGAACATCGTCACGACCGATTCGCGGCGGTAGCCCGCGTTGGCCAGTCTCGCCCGAAGGGTCGATTGCTCCTCCTCCGACTTCGGCATCATCGGGCGCGACAGAATCGGCGCCGCCATTTCCAGCATGCTCTTGTTGCCGGCGTTCTTGCGAGCGCGCTCTTTCGCGGTCGCGGCGTCATCTTCCCCCGTCAGGCCCATCGCACGCCGGCGCACCGACTCGGCCCGCTCCCCGCGACTGGGCAGCAGCGAGTAAATCACCAGCCCGATGGCCACCGCGACCAGAATGCCCAGCATCACCAGTTCCGACACGCAACCATCCTCCAACCGCTAAACCTTGATATTGACGATCTTCTGAATCAACGCCAGGCCCAGCACCTGGCTCACCCCCGCGCCGATCAGCATGTACTGACCCACTTCGTCGTCCAGCATGATCTGCGCGTAATCCGGGTTGATCACCAGCTCCAGCAGGAACACAAACACCGGCAGCGCCAGCAGCACGTAGCCCGACAAGCGCCCTTCAGCCGTCAGCGCCTTCACCGAGCCGAACAGCTTGATCCGGTCGCGGATGACGCTGCTGATGTTATCCAGCACCTCGGCGAGATCGCCGCCCGTCTGCCGCTGAATGAGTACGGCCGTCACGAAGAAGCGCACATCCATCAGCCCGACGCGGCGGGCCATGTCGCGCAAGGCGTCCTCGATCTTGATGCCGAGGTTCTGTTCGTGAAAGACGCGGGCGAATTCCGTGCCCACCGGATCGGGCAACTGCTGGCTGACCACCAGAATCGAGTTGGCCAGCGAGTGCCCCGCGCGCAGCGCCTGGCTCATCAGCTCAAATACGTCCGGCAACTGGTGCATGAACTTGTTCATCCGCATCTTGCGCAATATGAAAATCACCAGCAGCGGCAGCAGCAACAATCCCCCCGCCACCGAAAGCGCCACCCACTGCGCGGCCTCAAGGAAGTAGCAGCAGATATACCCCACGGATCCGAGACCCAGCAGGTTGACCATCACGGTCGTCGCCGGCCACGCGATGTTGGCCTGGTCCAGCCATTGCTGAAGCCGCGGAATGAAGGCCAATCCGGCGATGAACTGTCCAAACGGTGACTGCGCCTGGTGCATCCGGCGCATGATCGATTCCTTCGCCGCCACTTCATTTGCGGAATCGCCGAAGCCGCCCTCTTTCAACCGCTCCGCGACTTTCTTGACTTCCTTCTTGCGCAGATCGGCGACGAGATTGAAAATCGCGTAGGCCAGAAACGTGCAGCCGATCGGCGGCAGCGCGTACAGCACCACCTTGTCCATGATCGACGACGTATCAACAAATGCAATCAGCTGCGACACGCTTCAAACCTCTCTCACGTAGCATGCGGATCGGTGCTTAACACGCGCCGCTCGAAAATCGACGAATCCAGCTCCGCGCCGGAGTACTTGAGCCGATCCAGAAAACTCGGTCGCAACCCCGTCGCGATGAATCGCCCGTATGCCTTCCCCGATGCGTCGATGCCCAGCTGCTCGAACTTGAAAATCTCCTGCATCGTGACGGCGTCGCCTTCCATGCCCTGCACTTCGGCGATGGACATGATCTTGCGCGGCCCGCCGGTCAGACGCGCCGCGTTGATGACCAGATGCACGGCCGACGCGAACTGCTGGCGTATCGCTTTCACCGGCAGGTCAAAACCGGCCATCATGACCATCGTCTCCACGCGCTGAACGGCGTCGCGCACGCTGTTGGCGTGAATCGTCGTCATCGAGCCGTCGTGGCCGGTGTTCATGGCCTGAAGCATGTCCAGCGTTTCCGGCCCGCGGCATTCGCCGACCACGACGCGATCGGGCCGCATACGCAGCGCATTGATCAGCAAGTCACGAATCGCAATGCGTCCCTTGCCTTCGATGTTCGCGGGGCGCGACTCCAGACGCACGACGTGCGGCTGGCGCAGGCGCAGCTCGGCCGCGTCCTCGATGGTCACGATGCGGTCGGTTTCGGGAATGAACGACGACAGATTGTTGAGCAGCGTCGTCTTACCCGAGCCGGTGCCGCCGGCTACGATGATGTTCATGTGGGCGATGACGCAGGCGCGGAGGAAGTCCACCATTTCCTTCGTCACCGAGTTGAACTTCACGTAGTCATCCCACGTGATCGGATCGGCGCCGAATCGGCGAATCGACATGGACGGTCCGTCAATCGCGAGCGGCGGGATGACGGCGTTCACGCGCGAGCCGTCCTTCAACCGCGCATCCACCATCGGCGAAACTTCATCGCAGCGACGACCGACCGATGACACGATCTTGTCAATCACGTGCATCAGGTGCGCGTTGTCGCGAAACGTGATGTTCGTCAGTTGCAGGCGGCCCTTGCGCTCGATGTACACCTGCTTCGGACCGTTGATGAGGATATCGCTGACGTGTGGGTCCTTCAGGATCGTCTCGAGGGGCCCCAGCCCGAATGTCTCATCGAGGATTTCACCGACCAGCCGCTGCCGCTCGTTGAAGTTGAGCAGGGCGTCTTCCTGCTGGCACAGATCGGCTATGACCTGCTTGACTTCCTCGCGCACGTCCTCACCGGTGCGCTTCGACAACGCCGCGAGATCGAGTGTGTCCACCAGCTTCTTGTGGACCCGGGTCTTAATCTCGGCGAACTCGTCGGTTCGATCGCGCTCTTTCGGCTTGTTCGCCAGCGTCGAAATCGGCGCGGGGGCGGACGGTCGAAGCGCGGGGGCGGACGGTGACGCAGGCGCCGCAGCGCTGCTCGGAGCGGCCGATTCCGCCGGCGCGGTGGACGGCGGCGCGCTCGGAGCTGCCTGCGCGGACTTGTCCGTCTCCGGCTGCTTCGGGACTTTCAGAACGGGTATCTTGGCGCGTCCGAACATGCTTCCCCCGGTTCGACGACGAGACGATCAACTTTGATTCGCGCGGCGCTCCCCGCCCGCGCTAATCATCGCTTCTTTCTTCGGCTCGATTAAAAGGTACATTGCGTTCGATGGATGGGCCGGCGCAGGGTTCGCCGGTTTTCGGGCTTTGCTCACATCGATCCGTGTTCGCGCATTCTGGGACGAAGTGAAGAGGCGACGGCAGGCCGGCGTCGAGCCAGTGGTCAGGTCGCGGGAACGGCTGCGACGCCGGTGGGTGGCTTGGCGTCGCCCGTTGAGTTCACTGTGGAGGATCCGCCCGACCGCGCCTTGCTAAGCAGCTTGCCGAGGAAACCGCCGTTGGACTTGTTCGATTCGAGCGCGTCGGGGCAATGAATCTTCATGGCCAGCGCGCGAAGATCCTGCCGCACGCGGCTGCGATCCGAATCCTTCAGGATCGGCTGCCCCAGGTTGATCGCCGAGCTGACCGTCTTCCATTCGTCTACGATCGTCGAAAAGAACTTACGTCCGAGCGTCTGTTCCACCTGCGCCACGTCCAGGTGCGCGGAGTCCCGGCCAAGTCGATTGCAAATGAATTGGAGCCGGTCGGTATTGAACCCCTGGCTGGCCAGTTCCTGAATCATGCGATCGCTGTTGCGAACGCTCGTGACGAGGAGCTGAAGAATCAGCAGATTGAAATCCGCGGAATCGAGGACGGTCCGGCCGCCGGGATCATGCCTCGTGGGTCCATCGACGACCACGTACGCGCACAATTCCTGAAGACTGCTTAGAACGTTTGCGCAATGAGCGGCCGTGATGATTTCGGCATGAGCAAACGTATGCGGTCGCTGGAGCACGAGGACACCCGACTCGTGTTTGATCAGCGCTTTCATCACCATTTCCGGGTCGAGTTGCTCCGGCGTGGAGCAGAGATCGGCCACGGTGTATTGCCCGTGTAGGTCCAGGAGCGTCGCGCAGTGGCCGAATCGAAAATCCAGGTCCACCAGCGCGACCTTCTGCGTTGATCCGACCAGTTGCGCCAGCTCCACGGCCAGGTTGACGGCCACCGTGGTGCAGCCCACGCCGCCGGAACTTCCCATGATGCTGATGAGCTTGCCCGGCTGGCGGGTCTTGGGCTGGTTGACGACGATGCGCCCGACGGCCTCTCGAAATTCGTCGAGATTCAGCGGCTTGAGAAGGTATTCCTTGATGCCGGCGCGCATCGCACGGAGGACCACCGCCCCGTCGGACTGCGCGCTTAACGCAAAAACGGGAATCTCCAGATTGCATTCGCGAAGCTGCCGCACGCACTCCAGCACGAGCGCCGGCTGCGGGTCGAGATCGACGATCACCAAGTCGGCCGGAAACTGC
This sequence comes from Planctomycetia bacterium, assembly GCA_015200345.1. Lineage (NCBI taxonomy): Bacteria > Pseudomonadati > Planctomycetota > Planctomycetia > Planctomycetia bacterium. Next base: position 853,910 of record CP054187.1, read on the forward strand.
GCCAGCGCGTGAGGCAACAGGCTCACCTCGTCGAGGTCCGCGACGATGCGAATCTCGGGCAGGGACGTGACGAGCCGGCGCAGCTCCGGCGCCTCGGCTTCGTTGGTTGTATACAAAATGACGCGTACGTTGTTCGCCATGGTCCCCATCGCGCCCACAGCGGTAAGTCGGGCCGTCCTTTCCCCCGCTGAAGCGATACCTTCTCTGCGAATCGCCCTGTCCTTATCGGCCGGTCGAAAGGACCAATTGAACTCCAGTGGCCTCGGCCCGCCGAGCTTTTGTGCGGCCCCATAAAGCGACGCGCCCGCCGGGTTGCGACGGGCGCGTCCGTGATACGTCCCAGTATGCTCGCGGCCCTCGTCGTTGTGACCGGTACGATCAGACGGGTCACCCTCGACGAGGACTCCGCGTCACTGAATTAAGCGGACCGGCCGCTTGCCGCCGAGTGTTTCGAAAATCTGCCGCAACTGGGCGACGTACACCGGTTGGTTGTTGTTCGCCGGATCGGGCGTCGAATCGGCGAAGAAGTAGTGATCCGGCGTGCTGGCCAAGTCGCTGCACAGATCGGAGTCGACGTCGCCGCCGACGCCCACGACGTACACCGTCATGCCCGCCGCCTTGGCCGCGTTGGCGCGGTCATAGCACCAACTGATCGCCGACGGCGCGTTGTTGCCGACGCTGTTGCCGGCGCTGTCAACGTTTGGCTTGCCGTCGGTCATCAGCACAATGACCTTTGCGGCGCTGGCACGTGCCCGCTCGCTGCTCAACTCCGCGATGCCCAGTTGCAGCCCCGCGCCGATGTTGGTGATCGACGTGAAATGCCCGGCCTGCATGCCGTTCAGATTGTTGGGAATCTGCTGAAGGACTTCGGCGAGCGTCTGCCCGGCCGATGGCGATTGCAGATCAACACGATGGTAGCCGTATTGTGCGAACGTCTCGAGCGACATGCGATCATCCGTATCCAGGTCCACGACCGTGTCCACCAGCGCTTGCACGGCGCCCTTCACGGAGTAGAGCGGCTCCTCCGGCGCGGAGGCCAGCTCCGGGCATTTCGAGTTGTTCGCCTGCTTCTCCAGTAGATAGTTTACAAAAGTCTTGATGCCATACCGGTAACGAAAGTTCGGATCGGTGTCCCGCATCTCCGACGAGTTGGTCATGTAATCCACGTACGCGTCCCAGCTTCCGCCGGCAAACGGGTACGAAACAACATGCGTCAGCTCGTTGTTGTCCACCTTGTTGTCCCCGTTGCCGGGACCGCCGTTGTACTTGCCGCCGGACTTCTTGCTCCTCCAGCCCGCCAGACCGAGCAGCACCTTGACCCGATTTCGGTAATACTGTGTCGTACCATCAAAGCTGCCGGAAAGCAGCGCCGAGCGCTCGTTCGCGCTGTACCCCGATTCGGTGATGTTCGCGATCACGTCCGCATCGGTGCACGTGGCGCTCCGAGGTATGTAATACAAACCCGGATCATCGACAGGCGTATAACTTCCCAGCGCGATGGCGTTTCCAAAGCCCGTCATCCATCCCCAGCGCGGGCCGCCGCATCCACCATTGGGCCCTGTGGGACTCGCCCCAGGACTGGGGTTGCCTCCCTGACTGTTCGGCGAACCAGGGCCGGTACCGGGCTGGTCGTTCACGTTTCCTGGATTGCCCGGCGGCTGCGGGTCGATGCCATTGCCGACACCGTTGTTGCCCTTTTCGCACGGCAACGACATCCACACCTGTTCAAGATTAATCTGAACGCCCGGCCGCGTACCGCTGCTCTCCGAGGCGAACTCCTTATAGTGCCGCAGTTCGCTGTCATCGTTCATCGATCCGGACAGGTCGATCACCACCGCGATATCACGCGGCACCACCATGGCCACGGCCGTCGCGCTCAAGTCGGCGCCCTCGACACCCAATGCCTGCCCGAACAGCATCGACACCGGACCATCGGCGACGCTCGCATCACGCCGAAGCGTGACCGAAACGGCATCGTAGGGCGTCTGGTTCGGATGGAACTCGTACCGGCCATTGTTCAACGTCGCCCGGCCGAACACGACATCCGATTCGACCAGGTCCGCACCCTGATGGGTGATCTGATTCAGCCCCGCGATGCGCGCCGCCTCGACCACCGCCTCCGTCGTCGCGTTTGGCGTACCAAGCTGCGACGCCGCCGCCAGCGCCGCCGCGTCCGCCGCGTTGCGAAGTTCCTGCTTGGCCGAGAACATCAGACCGGTATCGACGGCCAGCGCCGCCACGCCCAATCCGACGACTCCTCCGAAGAAGACGCCCGGCGTGATGACGCTGCCACGCCGCAGCTTTCGATTCCGTCGCTTCGCATTCAGGAACATGATCTCACCCTCCTGTTGACTGCTCCACACACCGCTGCCACCGACGCGCGGATCGGGCGCCCTGGTTTCGACGACCGATCTGTTTGGCATTTTCACCGCAGCCTCGATAAGCGGCCGGCGGCTGTATCAGGCATTCCACTGGATCTCGCGGAATGCCGCGTCTGGCGTGTCGTGCCGGGCGGCGCGAAAGGAATCGCCCTTCGCGCCGCGCGGCTTCGGTCGGTTGTGTCGATCTCGTTTTCGGACGGGCCGATCGCGCTTCGACTGCGGCGATCCACCCTGAAGACTACCATACGCGCACGCCCGAGGCGAAAAGATTTTTTCCCCGACGGGCCGTTACTCGTCCCCTTCCGACAGCCCCCACGGACCGACCAGCGCCAATTGCGAACTGGGCCAACCCGCGGATGCCTGCGGTCGCGATTTCACGTCAAAGTGCTCGCGCGGCACACCGTCCGGCTCCGGCCGCTCACGCGGAGTCCCTTCAAGCTGCTGCAACACGAACAATTCGAAATCGTTCGGATGCGTCATCAACTGGCCCGGCACGGGCGGAACCTGTTGCGGGTCCATCGGCTCGACCAGTTGCGGTGTCACAAGAATGACCAGCTCCGTGTTCGCGCGCTGATACTCGGTCGAACTGAACAGCGTGCCCAGCACCGGGATATCGCCCAGGCCGGGGATCTTCGACGCCAGCGCCTGCACGCGCTCGCTTAGCAATCCGCCCACTGCGAACGTCTGCCCGTTTCCACATTCGACCGTGCTCTCCACGCGCCGCGTCGTGAACGTGAACACCGGCAGACCGCCGACGACGCTCGCCCCCGGAATCGCGTCGCTGAACTCGGTCATCACGTGAATGCGCACCAACTGCCCTTCCATCACCGTGGGATTGAAGGCGAGCCGAACGCCGAACTCCTTGTATTCAATGGTCACCGCGCCCGCGACGGCGCCGCCCTGGGTCACGGGGATCGGCACTTCCCCCCCCGCCAGAAACGTCGCCGTCTGGCCGCTGATCGCCACGAGATTCGGCTCCGCCAGGACGCGCGAGAGGTTGTTCTCGCGCAGCGCGTTCAGGAAGAATTGCAGCTCCGCGCGGGGGAATCCAAACGTGATGTTCGTGTTTGGTCCGGTCTGCACCGGGTTGTACGCGTAGGTCAACTGGCCGCCCAGCGAATTCTTCACGACCATGTTGGTCACGCCGTTGTTGCTGATGTTCGTCGGATTGAGCTGACCCAGGTTGTTCGCGAGGAAGAAATCCCGCGTCCAGTCCGAGCCGCCGATCGCCCAGTTGATCCCGAGCTGGCGCATCGCCTCCTTGTTCACCTCGGCCACGACGACCCGCAGCATGACCTGCTGATTCCCCACGACGTTGAGATGATTCTGCACGGCCGACCCCTGCACCATCGTCGCCATTTCGCCGATGCGCTCGGCCGTCTCGGAATCGGGCACGTTGCCGGTCAGCACGATGTTGCCGTTGATGCTGCGCGGCGTGACTTCCGACTGCGGACTGATGTTCTTGATCATGCCCTCCAGCGGGAGCAGATCCAATTCGCAGGTAACGTGGAACGTTCGTTCTTCCGCCCCGGCACGCAACACGAGCTGCGTCGTACCGAACGATTTGCCCGCCACCACGATCTGCCGCGGAGACGTCAGCACGACGTCCGCCACCGTCGGATCGGCAATCTGAACGCTGTCCACGTTGACTTTCGTATTAATCAGCAGCGACGCATTCTTGCCGACCGTCAAATGCTCCACCTGCCGGCGCGATACGTTGATGGACTCGATCAGCGCATCACCCGACGACTCGGCGCCGCCGGACTGACCCGCCGCCGGCCGACGCGACGCATCCTGCACCGTTCGCACCGGTCCGGCCTGCGCCAGCACCACACGCTCGCGCGCGGCAGGCGCAACCGAAGACGATTCATCAACGGGCAACGAGAGCGGCCGGTTCGTAACGACCTGGCGCGAACCGCTTGGCGGCTCCTCACCGCGAACAAATGGGCCGGTCGCAAGGGCAATCAGCCCAATGGCCGCCAACTGCGTCGTCAATTGCTTCAGGGGCGACACCTTCCGTGGTGCATCAGGCCGGACCTGGTTCATTCCATCCGTGGATCGGTTCATTCGCGTTTCTCCGCGTAAGGCGCGCCGCCGGCACACGGGCCGCGGAGCGCGCCGCTTGCATCAAACTCATACCGCTGCACTTCCTGACCGCGAACCACGTCCACGACGTGATTCCGCGCCACCGCCACCTTGGCGGTCTCCGCCGGCGGCTGCTCGCGCGGCCCCGCGGACTTCTGGAACAACTTGGCCCAGAACGACTCGCTCGCTTCCTTTGCATCACCGCGCATCGCCAGCCGGATTCGCCCGCCGCTCGCCGTGTAGGCGTGCAGCACGCCAACCTGATCGGGCCGCACAAACAGCGTCACGCTCTTGGCCACCCGCACGGTCTTGCCATCCGTCCCGACTTCGCTCATCGACTGCCCCACCGCGCCGACCTCGATATCGGTCAGGATGATCTTGCTCACGCCGTCGCGCCCCATCGCTGACACGTCGACCCGCGACCCCGGCATGATGAAGCCCGACACCGCCGAGTCCTCGGTCACGCTCACGCTGACCGCGCGAAACCCCGGCGGAATAATCGCCCGCAGACCCGGCTCGGCGCCTGGCGGCGCCAGCATCGACGCCGTGATCGGCACGCCCGGTGCAACCGTCATCGCGGTCACGCGACCCACCAGCGCCTTGCGGTCCTTGTCCGTGAACGCGCCGCGCGGAACCAGTTTCGGCGACACCCGTACCGTCGACAGCATCCCCTCCGTAATGCGCGTCGCCACTTCGATCGGCTTGGCGCTCACGATCACCGCCGCTTCATCGCCGCCGGCGCCCTGCGCGCGCTGCACAAGGTCCACGCCCATCTTGATGGCGAAGAACCCAACGCCCAGCCCCAGCACCAACGGAATGATCGTTCGCGGTTTCATTGATCACATTCCTGCCGCCGCGCGAAACAACCGCCTCGCGCGCGTCCGGCCGCCGCGCCCGCCGCGGACATCCGTCCCCGGTGACGCAGCCTGGTTTGCTTGATTCGTTCCCTCTCAACTGACTTCGATCGGCTTCCGAATGAGCCGACCGGTTCGTGACGCACACGTCACCGGGTTTTCGTTCCCAATCGGCGCGCCCCGGTTGGGCACGCCGCCGTCAAGGAGATTACGGCCCGATGCCGCTGGCGCCGGCCTGATCGACCTCTTGCAGACCTTCGCGCCGCATCGTTGTTGACGACGATATCTGAAACGATCCGCCGCCCAGCAGGCTGCCAGTGAAGGATGCCCGCGAGAACGGAATCGACACGGTCACAGTCAGATCGGTGTCCGACGCACCAAGATCATCGATGTTTGAGGTGGTTGTGTAACCGCTCAAGTTGGCCGCCCCCATCGCCTCGTCCACCGCGTTTTGAACGTCCGACATCGTGCCGCCGGGAATCACCCCGGCCCGCGCGCCCTCGCGCGCCGCAAGCGTCACGGTCTGTTTGACCATGAAGGCGTAGCCGGCCTCCATCATGCCGAACATCGCCGTGATCATCAGCGGCGCGACGACCGCCGCCTCGACCACCGCGCTACCGCGACGCGCGAAACGCCGACCGCTTCGACCGGTTCGAGTACGCAGCTTCGGATTTTGCTTCTTCGGGTTTTGCTGCTTCATGGCACCCACCATCCCATCTGTTGAAACCAACACACACAAAAGGTCCCCACCGAGAGCGGAATCGCATACGGCATCACGCCGTTCACACCGCCCAGGCTCGCCACCGATCCGAAGTCACTCAACGCGCGACGCGCCGAGGTCAGCTTCCACATCACCGTTCCGACGTTCGCCGCCGTCGCCGACCACTGTCGTCGCATGACAATCGTCGCCAGTGCCATCAGGCCGCCCAGCAGGCCACCCGCCACCACGGCCCGCAGCGTCATCGCCGGACCCAGCCACGCCCCCAGCGCCGCCATGTACTTCACGTCACCTGCGCCCATCGCCCGGATCAACCACGGACCCAACAGCAACACCAGGCCCGTCGCCAAGCCCAGCATCGCCTGCGACAGCCCGTTCCAACCGCCGCTCATCATGCCGGCGGCCAGGCCGCCCATCGCCAGCGAACCCGTCAACCAGTTCGGAACGCGACGACGCCGGTAATCGCTCCAGCTGGCCAGGCACATGGCCGGAGCCAGTACCGCCATCGTCCACATCCCGTCGGAGAAACCCATTCAACGTGCTCCCACATCGCTCCGTCATCGTCCTGTCGGCGCTCGCCCCACCCGGTAAGCGTGTCAGGAATCTGTCATGCTTCGGGTCCGACACGCGCCGGGCGGATGGAGGATCCGACCCCCACCCGCCCGCGCAGCCTGTCGAACGATTCGCCCGTTCGGCCCGCGGCCTGCCCAGGCACCCGCCGCGAGCCGCGCCGCGATGCCTTACGGCATGGCGGCTTCGATGTCGGCGAACGTGCTGGACACCTTCGTGCCCAGCGCGCTGATCGCGCCCAGCGCGATCACGATGATCAACGCGAGCATGACCGCGTATTCCGTCGCGGTGGCGCCTTCCTCATCCCGAATGAAGGCCTTCAGACCGTTCAAAAACTTATTCATCTGACTGCTCCTTTCCTGTGGGGAACGGACGCTGTTCCCGTTTCTGGTCGCCCGGTCAGGCATCCTGCCCGACCGTGACCACTCCGAGGCTGCTCACACGAGTTTGCCTCGATCCTCGACAGCGTCCGTTGCCGTCGACTCCGGTATCGCAATCGTCGTGACGGCGCACACCCTGCGGCGTGATTCGCCTCGACGATGGCCGCTGTTGGAAGTGGGAGTCGCACCGCGGAGTAGAAACCCTCCGCGATGTTCAATGCCCCTGACCTCCCACCTCGGCGGCAGGAGGCCCTCGTTCGGCATGTCCGAGCAGGCTTTGCGCCATGCCTCGGTCTGCCTGCGTCTCGCGGATCAGCCGCGACGACCAAAGCAGAATCGGCCTCCGCCTGATTGCCAGCACTGACATCGGCGAACGGCAATTTCAAAATAAGAAACGGCCGCCCGCTAGGCAAATCCCCCGGCGAGAAAATCTGCAATTGGCGATAATAACTTCGTCCCATGGCATCCATGCCCGCCGCCTGTACTGATAAATACATATCGGTCGCCTCGCGGCGACGGACGCAGACTGTTATCCCGAACACGCACACGCGGTTCGATTGGCCGGGTTGCGAGTCAATTCCCAGGGGGATGCGGATTTCGCGCGTTGACGACGTGACAAAGCGGAAATCCACCGAAACGGAGGTTCAAGCGTGATCTAATCCGAGAGGCTGGAACCACTCATTCGCCAGCGCTGGTCGCCGTCGGCGCGCTCACTGAAACGGCCCTTCGGGTCGAAGGTTGCCCCCCACCATGCTTCGAAGCCTTCCAGCGCCGCGGCGGCGGACGCGCCGTCCAGATTCCGACTCCGCGCCAACCAATCGTTCAGGTACGATGGCCAGCGGCCCAGCCGAACGGTCTTGGTGTGCCAAGTCCCCCCGCGCAATATTTGCGCGGACGCGCGCGACTTCTTTCGTACGCCGATTCCCGGCGGCAAGGGATTCGGCTCCATCATTTGCGTGGGCGACGCGGGCGGTCGCTTCTTCGCCCAATTGCCAATGCCCCCGTCTTCCGCATCGGCGTCAAGCAATTCATCATCCAGCGCGAGAATCAGATCGCCACGAACCAATGGCGATTTCGGATTCAGACCGGATGGATCAATCAACCGCAGCGCCGTCGTGCCGGGCAGCACGCGCGGATCATCCTCCGTCCTCACTTTCTCATACTTGCACGCCGCCAGTTCGGCAGGATCAAACCCCGGCGAATTCCCTTCCCGCAGATAAAGGCCCTCCCCATCCCGAAGCAACCCCACGGTGCAGGGGGCGCCCGGCCTTCGACGGCCGATCTGTTCCGTGAAATTGGTGGCCTCGTACTCGCCAATCGAGGGCTTGCCGTCGAGCATGAGTATGATGTCGCCGCGACGAATGTCGCCAACGTCTGCCGCCGACCCTGTAAATACATCTGTAATCAGCAGACCCGTCCCCCAGACCGGAATTCGGGCGTCGTCGCTCGTGCGACCGGCGCGCCCCAGATGCGAGATTCCCAGGAACGCGCGGGGGGGCGCGACGTGGGTCGTGAGGTAGATTTCCAGCGCGATTTGTTTGATGCGGCGGCGCGTATCAAACCCCGCGGGAGATTCGAATAGCTGCTTGAGCGCGGGCAATGCCTGTTCGCCGGCATCCATCAATTGGGCCGCCGCCCGCTCACGTGTCCGATAGACGGGGCTGGACAGGTCGCGGATCAATCCACCAAGCTCGGCATCGGAAAGGGCTGGCTGGGGCGTCGAAGCGATCGGCGCTCGATCTGCCCTCTTACCAACGTCCGTCGATTGCGCTGCAACCATCCCAAAAGTGAACAGTATCGCGTTGCAGCAGGCCGCACCGATCACGCAGGCTCTCCGGACGTCCCCTGTGATGGAAGGCATGCAGCGCACCCCGTTCGGCTGGAATTATGGGAGGATTCTAGCCGAATGCTGACCGGGTCCAAGTAACGGACTATCTTCGGCCTCGGCAACGCCGAAACACCCCGGAAAGAAAGCCAAATTGGAGTCCCCGGTAAAAGCGACCGATGCAGGCGGAAGACCGCCCGCCGCGGCGGGTCCCGTGCTTTCCGGAGGGGAAACACGCCTGGCCGCAGAAGCCGCCATGATCGAGGTGCTTCCATGCGTATCGCATTCTGGCTTACATGCCTGACCTGTTTCTGCATCCTGCTGGCGGGCCATTGAGTCCGCGCTCCGCAGAATGCCTTGAATCGTCAAACCGCTGGTGCGATGACCTCGGCGGCCCCCTTTCCGCTATTGGTATTGCCCTTTCCTGATCGAAGTTGCCGATAAACAGGCAGGCGCGCCGCGCCGCGCGGCCGCATGTTTTGCGCGTGCGCTCATTTGCATCGCAGACTCGCAACGGTTCGCGAAGCGAGGATAATCTGTGCAACAACGAAACCGACTACTTGCCATTGCCTCGATTTCGGCCCTCTTGGGCGGGGGTTGCCAACCCCCGGTGGAACGCATGAACGCGCCGCCACAGGGCGAGTCGGAAACCAAAAACTCGCTTGCCGAAAGCTTTGCCTACCACGAGGACCAGGGCATGCTGGCGGACTTATCGCTTGCTGACCTGCACTTTGTGCCGCACTCGTCCGATCTGTCCGGCGTCGGCGTCGCCCGATTGGAGCGGTATGCGGAATTGCTCGCCTCGTCGGGCGGCACACTGAATTACACCACCAGCTCGCGCGATCCGGAATTGGTGACGGCACGGCTTGCCACGGCCAATGAGTTTCTCCGTCGCGCCGTGCCGGGCAGCAAGCCGGTCCAGGTCGTGCTGGGGCTTCCGCGCGGTCGCGGCATGGCTGCGAAGGAATCCATAGCGGGCAAGGGCGTCGCCAAGCAGCCCGAGACTCGCGAACGCGCCTACCGCCTGACAAACACCATGCAGGGCGGCGCTTCAGGAAAGTAAATCGTGAATTCTCGCTTCCATTGCACGATGCACATGCGACACGTTGCCGGTCCGATTGCACTGGGCGCCGCGCTGATGCTCGCCCCGCTCGGGTGTTCGCTTAATAAGCAGTCCTCTTCCTCGTCCGCCCTTCAGACCCAGAACATGGAGAAAGAGCGGACGCTCGCTCACGCCAAACAGGCTCCCACGCCGCGTATCAACCCGATGACTCACCTCGCCGCTGGCCGCATGCTCGAGGGCCAGGGCGACCCCAAAGGCGCGATCGAGCAATACGAGCGAGCCATCGCTGCAAGCCCGAAAATGGCCGCCGGATACAACCGGTTAGGCATGCTCTATCAAAAGCTCGGCCAATTCGCCCAAGCCGAGGCGGTCTTCCGCAACGGCATCGACGCCGTACCGGACTCGGCCGCCCTGCGAAACAACCGGGGATACAACTTCCTGCTGCAAAAGCGCTTCGCCGAAGCCGAGGAGCAATTCCTCATGGCCCTTTCGCTCGCGCCGCAGTTCAAGCGCGCCCGGATGAACCTCGGTATCGTGTACGCCCAGACCGGCCGGCTCGATCAGGGCCTGGCGCAATTCCAGATGGTCGTGAGCGAAGATGTGGCCCATTACAATCTCGCCGTGATTCGCCTTGCAGCCGGAGATCGCGAAAACGCGGAGCGTTCGTTTCGCCTGGCCCTCGGCGCGAACCCGAATCTGTCCCTCGCTCGGCAGCAGTTGGAAAAACTCGCACCTGCAACGGCTCTGACCGCCACGGGAGCGCCGCCTTCGCCGCCGGCACTGATTCAACCCCAGGCCACGGTGCCGCTCAACGGACCGGTCGCGGGAACCGGGGACGAAGAACCGCTCGACGAGCCGCAATGAGCTTGTCGATTTCACAAACACTGTTGGTCGCCGTTGCAATCACCGATAAGCCGGATATGGTTAGCCTCATGACTCGCATGTCTCATCGCGCCCAAACCACCGTTGCCCAGTGGGCGCGACGCTTCGCAAGATCCAGCGGTCGTTATTCGTTTCGCATTGCCCTCGTCGTCTTCTTCGGCGGATTCATCCTGTTCAATACCCGCTCGGCCGAGAACAAGACCAAGCTGGCCGCCGATCGGATGGCCATACCGCAGTCGTCCTACGCCTCACCGGCCATCGCCGAGAAGCCGCGCGTGTACGCATGGTTGTCGCCGCGCAACATGGCCAAGACCGCGCCGCTTTGCGAACGCATCGAGCCGCCGACCGGTTATGAGCGCCTGCGCACCGCTCACGGCAGCTTTGGCGACTGGCTTCGACACTTGCCGACTTGGCCGGCCGACACGCCCGTCACCACGGCCAAACGAAAGGTCGTGCTGAAGCCCGACGACAAGACGCTGGCCGCCGTCATCGCGTTGCAACCGGGCAGCGCTCGCGTGCTCGATGCGTCCAACATGCTGCTGCGATTGCGCGCCGAGTATCTCTGGGCAGGCGGCGTTCTGGACAACGTGCAGTTCCACTTCACGAGCGGACACGTGTCGAAATGGTCGGACTGGGCCGCGGGCAAACGCCCGGCGGTAAAGGGGCGCAAAGTGGATTTCCACGATGAGCGCCCGCCCGACGCCAGCCGCGACAGCTTTTGCAGCTACCTTGAAACGATCTTTCAGTTCTCGTCGCCCTACAGCATTCTTGACGACACGCGCCCGGTCGAAGACGGCTCCATCAGCCCCGGCGACATTTTTCTGAATCCCGCCCTCCGCAAAGGCTACGCCCTGATCGTCCTCGACGTCGCTCACGAAACCGGCAACGCCAGCGCGCCGGCCGTGCGCATTCTCCTCGGCACCGGCGGCACGCCTCCGCAGACGCTGCATGTGCTTCGCGCGGCCGACGGCTCGCCCTGGTTTGCCGTGTCGCAGTCGCACGGCGTGACCGTCCCGGGCCGGGGCGTGTTGCAATTCAAGCACCTGCGCCGGTGGAAGTAGCGCCCCCCTCGAAACGCCAAGTCCGGCATCAATTAATCAGAAGAATCCATCGTCCGTTCAGACTTTGGCAGGTACGGCCGCAGGATTCGGTTGAACTCCTCCGTGGAGATGAGAGCGTAACGCTGGATCAGCAACGCGAGATCCGTTCCTGATTGGCGATGCCGCAGCTCGATCGCCAGCGCGGCGTCCGGAAGGTAGTCCAGCACGTCGGGGTCGAAATCGTCCCGCAGTTTCAACTCGACGTCCTTCCACTCTGCATTGAAGCGGCCGTACGGTCCCAGTTCCATTCGCACGCCGCAAGGTCCGATTTCTATAAACGTCTTTTTCAGCCAGAACGCCAGCGCCAGCGATCGTATCCCGACGAGCGCGATCACCAGCAGACCCGCGCACGCGAGCACCAAAACGCTCCCAATCGCCACGGCCGTCGCCCGCTCGCGCAGCCAGAGCAATCGCCAGTCGTTCACCGGCAGCGCGACCGAAAGGCCCATCACGGAAACTGCGGCGAATCCCAACCAGCCCATTCCAATCAAGGCAGCGCGGACGCGATTCAACGGCCTGCGAAATACAATCTCGCCACGGTTCATTCCGTTCACCGTCTTGCCACCGATCCTGCTTTCGGAAATGGGTTGCCCCGTGGGAGTGTAATCGCGAACGGAAAATACCAAACAGCGTCAGGTCGCGATCGCGCGCTGGGTGGCTTGGCGTTTCGATTTATTGACTTCTCGACGATTCTACGTTCCTCCTACAATACCGGCATGAGCGATTCGTTCTGTCGCCGGCGGTATCTTATTAACTTCGACTCGCGCCGGCTGGGGCAGGTCTTCACCGACGTGCTCGTCATCGGCGGCGGTATCGCCGGGCTGCGCGCCGCCATTGCCGCGGCCGAATCCGCCGACGTGATCCTTCTTTCCAAGGATGCCCTGCCGGAATCCAACACCGCCTACGCACAGGGCGGCATCGCCGTCGTCAGCGACGCGGCCGACTCCTTCGACGCGCACGCTTCCGACACGCTCGAGGTCGGCTGCGGTATCGGCGATCCAGTCGCCGCGAAACGTCTCGCCGCTGAAGGACCCGCCTGTCTCAATGAGCTGATCGAATGGGGCGCGCGATTCGATCTCGAAAACGGCGCCGTCGCGCTCGGCATGGAGGGCGGTCACTCCGCGCGACGCATCGTTCACGCCCTCGGCGACGCCACCGGTCGCGAGCTTTCCCGCGCGCTGGCACGAACGCTCGCCCGGCAACCCCGCGCCCGCATCTTCGAAAACTGCTTCGTGATTGACCTGATCGTGCACGAGGGTCGCTGCCTCGGCGCGATCACGCATCACGCCAAGTACGGCTACCAGGCCATCTGGGCCGCGCGGACCATCCTCGCCACGGGCGGCGCGGGCATGCTCTTTCGCGAGACGACCAACCCGCCCTGCGCCACGGCCGACGGGCACGCCTGCGCCTTTCGCGCCGGTGCGAAAATGCGCGACATGGAGTTCATGCAGTTCCACCCGACCGCGCTGTACGTCGCCGGCGCGGCGCGCGCGCTCATCAGCGAGGCCGTCCGCGGCGAAGGCGCGTACCTCGTCGATCGCGATGGCAACCGGTTTATGCTCAAGGAGCATCCTGACGCCGAACTCGCCCCGCGCGACGTGGTCAGCCGCAGCATCATTCGGCACATCGCGGCGACGGGAGCAACCTGCGCCTACCTCGACGTGCGACACTTCCCGGCGGGCCGCTTCGCCGCGCGATTCCCCAATATCGCCAGGCTGTGCCATAACTTTGACATCGATCCGGCGCGCGACCTCATCCCCATCCGACCCGCAGCCCATTACATGATCGGCGGCGTCGCCGTCGACCACGACGGCCAATCCTCGGTCCCCGGCCTGCTCGCCTGCGGCGAGGCTGCAAGCACCTGCGTCCACGGCGCCAACCGGCTCGCCAGCAACTCCCTTCTGGAAGGACTGGTCTACGGAAAACACGTCGGCCGACTCGCCGGCGAGGAATCCGCCGCCAACGGCCGGCCCAACCGCCCAATCACTCTCACGCACGAAGCCGCCCCCAGCCCTCGCACCGAACTGGACGTGGCCGACGTCCGAAATAGTCTGCGCGCCGTCTGCTGGCGAAACGCCGGCATCGACCGCAACGCCGACCGGCTCGTCGAGACCCTCGAAATCATCGACTTCTGGGGCCGATACGTCATGGACAAGGTGCTCGATGATCGCGCCGGCTGGGAGACGCAGAATCTGCTCACCGTCGGCCGCCTCGTCGCGCAGGCCGCTCTCGCACGCGAAGAATCCCGCGGCGTGCATTACCGGAGCGACTTCCCAAAGACCGACGACGCGCGATTCCGCGGCCACGTCGTGCTGAATCAGACCATTGCCGGTATCGCCCAGGCCTTCGAACCGGTCGCCCAGGCACAATAGAACGCCAACGCGCTCCAAGAAGCCGATTGCGCATGTCGCAGCTCCGCCCAGGCGGGCAATCGCCGTCCTCCCGGATCCGATTTCTGGCGAAATCGGCTCATTCTGCAAACACACGCGCCACGCCTATTCGCGACAGATATGTAAACTTTCCCCGCGCGACGTCCGATTCATCCCCAGACCGAGAACGCGAAACCCGGGGCCTCGCCATGCGTACTGCATCCGCTCAATCCGCTTCCGACCTGCCGCGTGAAACCGATCCCAGCGCAACGCGACCGCAAGCGACCGGCGCCTGCGCCGCAACGGCCGCAGCCGGCATTCTTGGTTTCCTGTTTCTCTGGGGTCACGCCTTTTTTCGAACGGGCTTTGCGCCGCAGGCTTCGACCTTTGTCAGCGGGTACGCCGCCGCGCTGATCGTCGGCTCGCCGATTGTCATTCTGCTGGCGGTGTACGGCCCCGCAGGAATCCTCGATGCGTTCGCATGGATCGTCCGCTCGCCGCGCGCCAACGACCCGCGCGCCAATGAGCAGCGAGCCTACGAGCCGCGAGCCAACGAGCCGCGAGCTTCAGCTCGCGCGGCCGTTCAATCTTGCGAGAACGACTCTCTCGAGATCGCAACGCCACACGGGACGAATCCCGCAGCTCCTTGGCGTGAGCGCGACCCCTTCCCCAGGCAAGACATTGATTCAACCGCCGCCGAGGAAGCCGTCGTCTTCTTCCAAGTCGCCGCCGCGCTTTGCCTGGCTTTCGGATTTATCGCGACCGTCGTAGGATTGATTGTTTCGCTTGCCAACCTGCGCAACCCGTCGCAGCTTGGGCCGGGAGTCGCCGCGGCCCTGTTGAGCCAGATGTACGGCGTCTGCATCGCGGTAACGTGCCTCGCGCTCGCGACCTTCATCGCTCGCCGTCACGCGGCGATGGGGGCGATGAAACCCCTCGCCCGCCGCGCCGCCACCGCCGGCGGCCTCACCCTCATCGCCGGATCGCTCACCACGCTCATCGCGTTTGGGATCATGATGATCAGCATGCGGCCGGTGATCTAACTCCCCGTCCACATCGCCGGGTCTTGCTTGTAGAACTGCCGCAATTGCCCGTACAGCGCTCGGTGCAAACGCTGGAACCGCCTCGGCTGCTCGAAGAACTGCTCCGTCGCCACCGCAAAAAACTCCGCCGGGTCCTGCGCGCCATACGGATCGAGAAAGCTCCGCCGGCCCGCGCGGTCGGCCGCCACGAGGCTCTCGAACTCTGCGCGCATCACCCGCTGCCACGCCGGTAACTGGTCAGCCGACTCCAGCGGCGGCACGCCGTCGGCCTCGCCATCGAGCAGATCCAGCACATGCGCGAACTCATGATAGATCGTGTTGTGCCCGGCCATCAGGCCGCGCGCCGCCGGGTTGATATGATCCCAGCTCAACAGCACCGGTCCGCGCCGCCATGTCTGGCCGATGAAGTGATCGTGGATCACGATCCTGCGGCCGTCCGGCGCGATGCACTCGATCGACTCGCCGAAGTGCGACGGGAAGACGATGATTTCACGGGCGGTCGGGTACAGCCCGAGCCGCGACAGGCCCAGCAGCATGAGGCAGGCGTGCGCGGCGATATAGACTTTCATCTCATACGTGACGGTGAGATTCTGCGAGCCCCAGAATTCCTTCTCGGCGAGAAACTGCGCGATCAGCCGGTGCAGCCGATCGCGCTGTGGCGCCGGCAGCGCGGGGTAGAATGGCACAGCGCGGCGCAAGACGTCCAGCGCGGCGGCGTCCAGCTCCCCGCCCGCGCGCGGGGGTTGGCCGGCCGGAATCCCGCCCGCATCCGACGATGAACCCCGCAGCCATCGCATGATTCGCCGAAACATCGGACGGAGTTTACGAACGGTCACGCGGAGCGTCTAATACCGGTCATGACCCCGCGCACGCGCGAAACCTTGCAAGTCGGCGACAGCGGTTTGTTTGTCAAGACGATCACCGAGCGCGACATCTTTTCGTTCGCCGATGCGTCGGGCGATTTCAACCCGTTGCACATCGACGAAGAGTATGCGCGGCGCAGCAAGTTCGGCCGTCGCATCGCCCATGGCATTCTCACCGCGGGCATTATTTCGGCCGTGCTGGGCGGCGAGATTCCCGGCGTCGGCACCATCTTCGGCGAGCTTCACATTCGATTTCTCCAACCCGTGTTCATCGGCGACACCATCACCGCCACGGCGACCGTCATGGAGATCATTCATCCGAAACGCATTCGCCTGATGGTGGCGTGTACGAATCAGTCTGGCGAGGACGTAGCGATCGGCAACGCCATCGTGCGCCCGCCGGAGACGACGCGCATCCTTCTCTGACCATGCGAGTGGCGCGAAGATTTTGTGAACTTTTGATGATGACAGTATTGCCATTTGTAGTGTAGGATGCGGACCACAGGACGTGGCGAGGGTTCCAGGCCTGTCTCGCCCTGTGCAGGAGGCACTCGTTGGAGCACGGTTCGCCGCAACGTCCGTTCGCCGCACCTCCATCGTGCGGTGACGCTGCGCCGGTGCCCCTGAATCCGACTCCTGCAAGTACCGATGCGTCGGTGCGCGCGCCCGCGCTCCGACCCTCCTGGATTCGCCGCCTTGTAGGGCCACCGATTCGTATCATCCTGTATTGTTCTGTTACGGTACTCGCGACCGAGTCCATCGCGCGGAATTCACTCGTCACGCCGTTTCAGTGGGTGTGGCGCTATCCCGTCGAAGCCAGTCTGAATGCTGCCATAATACTGTCACTACTTATGATCGGATGGTTGCTGCTCGGACGGCTTCGGCTGGGAGCGATCCTGGCGATTGCCGTTGCCTTCTTCGTGGCGCTGGGCAGCGCCATCAAGGGGCAGACGCTTGGCGAGCCGCTGTTTCCTTGGGAGATTTTCCTCGCGAAACAAGTAACGCACCTGCCCGGTCTGTTCACCGATGCGGCGTCGCTCACAGTCTGGGAATGCGCGGCGCTGGCCATCCTGCTGGGAGTTTGCGCGTGGAGCGTCATCAAGCTGCCGAAGGGCCGAGCGAAGCTGCGATACCGGCTCGTGCCCGGTCTCGCTGCCGCAGCACTGCCGTATGCGATGGTCTTTCATAACGACACGACTTTGCGAAACTGGTACCGGCTTCTCCCATGGGATCAGCCGGAAAACTATCGCACCAACGGGCAACTCGTCGCCTTTGCGAGCAATACTCGCCTGTGTTTCGTCAAACGCCCCCCCGATTACAGCGCCCGACGCATCGCCGCATTGGCCGAGACCCTTCGCGCGCGGACCGCCGCTTCCGACGCGCTGCCGACCGGCACCAACGGCGATCCGCCTATCGCCTCATCCCAGACGTCGGCGTTGCGCCCCAACCTGATCGTCGTAATGAGCGAGGCATTCTGGGATCCGACGCTTCTGCCCGGCGTGAAAATTTCCCCGGACCCGCTCGCCAAACTCCGCGCGCGCAGCCCGGGCGGCAAGCTTCAGACGGCCGTCTCACCGTCGTTCGGCGGTCAGACGTCAAACGTTGAGTTCGAGTTCCTGACCGGCTTGAGCCTGACGCCGCTTCCGGCGGGGTCGAATCCGTACCAGCAGTACGTCATGCACGAGATCCCATCCCTGGCAGGGCTGCTGGGGCAGCGCGGCTACGACGCCGTGGCGATACACCCGTACTACAAGTGGTACTGGAACCGCGATCGCGTCTATCCCCTGCTGGGCTTCTCTCGGTTTATCGGGGAAGAAGACCTCGTCGAGCCGCAGCGCAAAAGCTCCTATGTCACCGATGCTTCGCTGATGCGCGATATCGCGTCGATTCTGAATCAGGCTAAGTCCGAGACGTTCGTCTTCGCCGTGACCATGCAGAATCACTGGCCCTATCTGGCCGGCGCCTATCCCGACGAGCCGCTTTCCATCCAGGCCGACATGCTCGAAGAGGAGGACCGCGACCTGCTGCTGCGGTACTCGCAGGGCGCGCACGAATCCGTCGCCGCTCTCGAATGGCTGATCGTCGACCTGGAGAAGCGCGAGCGCCCTTCGGTGCTGGTGTTCTTCGGCGATCACCTCCCGGTGCTGGGCAATCGCTTCGGCGTCTATCGCGCCACCGGCTTTCTCGATCCTGCGACCGAAAGCCTGACGCCGGTGGAACACTACCGAATCCGGCAGGTGCCGATCCTGATCTACGACACGCGCCGCGGCGCGATTGCCGTGCCCGAGTTGTCGGTCAAGTTTCTCGGCCCGCGCCTTCTCACTTTGCTTGGCGAACCGCTTCCGCCCTTTCACAGCTTCCTGAACGACCTGTCACACCAATGGCCCGTGCTGACCGGCATGTTTCAGATTGATGGCACCGGGCAGTTCAACCCGCGCCAACCGGACGAACAAGGAGAATGGCTGCGCGAGTATCGTCTGTTGCAGTACGACCTGCTCTTTGGAGGCCAGTATTGCCGCGACTCGTTGTTTTGAAGATTAGCCGACGGGGACGGATCGCCTTATAATTCCGGCGCTGAACAAACTGAATGACGCCGCGCGGAGCCGAAGGCAGCCGCGCAGGCACGGATTTCGAGTGAGTACAGGGAACCGGATGAAGACGCTGGGTTTATTGGCGGCGGTGGTCGTGATCGGTGCGGGGAGCTATTTCGGATACAGCCGGCTCGCCCGTGGCGACGGGGCTTCCGCCTTCATGACAAGAGAGATCGACCGGGGCGACGTCGTTCAGACCGTGTCCGCGACGGGAACCATCGAGCCGGTGACCAAGGTCATCGTCGGCTCGGAGGTTAGCGGAAAGATTCACCGCTGGTACACCGACTTCAACGCCGTGGTGAAGGAAGGCGATCTGCTCGCCGAGCTGGAGACCGACCGGTTTGTGACCGCGGTGCAACAGGCCGAAGCCGATCTGGCGCTGGCTCGCGCGCGCGAGGCGGAGGCGCTGGTACGCCACAAGGACGCGGCGCGCGAACGCGCCCGGATCGAGAAACTGGCCGAGGCCCAGAACGCCAGCGAAAACGAGTTGCTCGTGGCCATCGCGGCGGAGGAAGCCGCCCGCGCGGTCTGGCAAGGCGCGCAAGCCAGCGTGAAATCAGCCGAGGCAATCCTCGGCGCCGTGCAGGTGGACTTGGCGCGAACCAAGATTCGCTCGCCGATCGACGGCGTGGTGATCTCGCGCACGATCGACGTGGGGCAGACGGTGGCCGCGTCGCTCCAGGCGCCGGAGTTGTTCATCATTGCCAACGATCTCAAGCACATGCAGGTCAATGCGAACGTCGCCGAATCGGACATCGGTCTGATTCAGGAAGGTGGCCCGGCGATCTTCACGGTCGACGCCTACCCCAAGCGGACGTTCACCGGCAAGATCTCCCAGATCCGCTACAACGCGACAATTGTAGATGGCGTGGTCACGTACGTCACGCTGATCGAGGTTTTCAATGACGATCTCGCGTTGCGCCCCGGCATGACCGCCAACGTCACGTTCGAAGTTGCCAAGGCCGCCGGTGTGCTGCGTGTGCCCAACGCGGCCCTGCGGTTCGACCCGAACCCGCCCGCCCCGGGCACGGCCGGCATGGTCCGCGGCAGGATTGGTAAGCCGCGCGTCTACATCCCGGACCAGGGCGAGGCGAAACCCCTCGAAGTCGAAACCGGCTTGAGCGACGGGGTGTTCACCGAAGTACGAGGCGAAGGCATCAAGGAAGGCATGCTGGTGATCACCGATCGCGCCATGGGCGCGCGCGGCGGCAGCGCTCGGCCCGATCCGTCCCGTTCCATGCGGCCGCCGCGAGGGTAACCATGCCTGATGCGACTCCATCGCACCGTGCCGGCGGCGACGCGCTGATCCATACGCACGATGTACACAAGACTTATTACGTCGGCGACATTGCCGTGCCGGCGGTACGCGGCGTCAGCCTCGATGTCCCGCGCCACCAGTTCCTCGCCATCATGGGCCCCAGCGGATCGGGCAAATCCACGTTCATGCATCTGCTCGGCTGCCTGGATCGGCCTGACCGCGGAATGTACAAGCTTGATGGCGTCGATGTCGCCGATCTGTCCAAACGAGACCTGGCGGCGCTACGCAATCGCAAGATCGGTTTTGTGTTTCAGAGTTTCAATCTGCTCTCGCGCACAACCGTGCTGGACAACGTGGCCTTGCCCCTGACGTATCAGGGAGTATCCCGGCGGGAGCGCCGCCGCCTCGCGGCCGAAATGCTCGACCGCGTCGGACTGGCCGATCGCTCGCACCATCACACCAACCAGCTTTCCGGCGGGCAGCAGCAGCGCGTCGCCGTGGCCAGGGCGCTGGTCACGCGCCCGGTTCTGCTCCTTGCCGACGAACCCACCGGAAATCTCGACAGCCGCACGAGCGTCGAGATCATGGCACTCATGCAGGAACTGAATCGCGACACCGGCCTGACCATCGCCGTCGTCACGCACGAAATGGACATCGCCGCCCACGCCCAGCGCGTCGTGACCTTCCGCGACGGCGTGATTCACGGAGACGTCGTCATGCAGGAGGTCCGCGACGCCATCGCCGAGCATCGCGCCCTCGCTGCGACCCGCGCTTGATGGCGCGACGCCGGCAGATCGCTACTCGTCCTCGTCGTCGTCGTCATCGTTCGCCGGGCGCTTCGGCTGCGGCGCCGATTTGGCCTGAGACGCGTCAGCCTTGTCGTCGTCTTCATCGTCATCCGAGGCCGGCTTCTTCTTCGATTCGGATTTCCCCGCGGCCGATTCCTCCGCGTCGCCCTTGATCTCGCCGCGCTTGGCACGCTCCGTCGCCTTGACGACGTCTGCCGTCGGCAGGATCAGCCCCGAGCCGATGTCGCGACCCAGGCCGGCGAACGCGCCGAAGTTGCTTTCCAATTCCTCCGCATCCGGCAGTTGCAGCACAACAAACCCGACCACCTCGCCCTGCGCGGTGAACGCCGGCAGCCCCGGCTCCAGCGACGCGCCGCCGCCCGGAACGATCAGCTCGCGCGGTTTGGTTGTCTTGCCCGCGACGCGGAGCTGGCCCACCGTCACCGCGCGGTCGAAATACTTGCCCATGCGACGCAAAAACACGAGCGAATCCCCCACCTGCGGCTTGACCGACTTCCCAAGATCCAGGTATTCCAGCTTCTTCTTTGACGGCTCCTTCAGTTTCACCCATGCGAGGTCCAGCTCCGTATCCCGCGCCATGACCGTCGCAGGAAGTCCTTCCGTGTCGTCGCCGATCAGCACTTTCAAATCGGTCGGCCGCGCGTTGCCGAACTGTCGCATGAACCGCGGCGTGCCCAACTGGCTGCTCGACGCCAGGACCAGGCCGTCCGGCTCGATCATGACGCCCGTCGCCTCGGTTTCATTTTCGCGATCGCCGAATTGCCCTTCCATCTTCAGCACAAATTTGATCGTGACAAACGGTGCCGCGAACCTGGATGCCGCATCGCGAAGCATCGCGCCGTCGTCTGCTTGGGTCGCGGACGCGACCAGGGCCGTGCTGATCATTGCCATCACAACGGCACCGAATCCCATCTGATTTCGCATGGTTACTCCTCGTCCGACGGTTGAGTTGTGCCCGTTGCACCAACCCCGCCGGCGGGTTGACTGCTGGCCTCTTCGTCGACTTCTTTCAAAACCGGCTTCCACTCCGGTTCGATGTACAAAAACCGCGTCTGCACGCCGCGCAACACGACCATCACCACGCGCTTCGGTTGCGCCTTGGTGATCTCATCCATCACGCGGCGAAAACTCTTCAACCCCTTGATTTCCTGACCGGCGATCCGCTGAATCAAATCGTCCGACTCCAGACCGCCCAGCCCCGCCCAACCGGCCGACTCCACCTGCGTCACGATCACGCCCTTGATCGTCTCGTCCCAGCGGTTCTCGTCACGATCGAAGAACGTCACCTCGCGCACGGAAAACTCAAAGTCACGATTTTTCTCCTTGCGCGCCTCGTCCTGCGTCGGCCGAGTGCGCTCAAGCGTCACGGGAACGGTGACGACCTGCCCGTCGCGCAATATCGACAAATCCACCTTCTGATCAATCGTCAAGCGGCGAACCTGACGCGCGAACAGGCCCGCATCCTGCATGCCGCGCGGCCGCACGCGCGTTTCCCCCACTTTCAGGATAATGTCGCCCACGCGAAGGGGCGATTCCGCGGCGGCGGTCTTTGGATAGATGCGCGTGATGCGAAACCCCGTGCCTTCGGGATGCCCCAGTTTCTTGGCCAGCTTGTCCAGAACCGGCTGGGTCGCCACGCCGATCCATGCCTTGGGCACTTCGCGCGGCGGGTCCTCATCTTCCTCCGGCTTTGGTTTGATCAGCGTGAGTTGCCGCTTCCCTTCGCGATCAAACTCCACCAGCAGGTACTCCGGCAACGGATCGGATTTCATGATCGTCTTGTACGCATCCACCAGCTCGGCCAGCGAGTCCACCGGTTTGTCGTCAATGCGCAGTATCACATCGCCATAGGCGATCGACGGCTCGGCCAGCGCTGCCGGCCCGCCCGAACGCACGCTGCTGACAAACGCACCGCGCGTGCTTTCGAACTTGCGATCGCGCGCCAGCTTCTCGGTGATCTCCCGCACCGTCAGCCCCCACGAGCGAAGCGCCGTCTCCTCGCCGCGATCCTTTTGCAGCTTCTCCGTCACGATCACGGCTTCGCTCACGACGCCGCCGCGCTCGTACGACACGCGCAGCTCCGTGCCGATCGGGATATCCGCTAATCGCTTCATCAGCGGTGGAATCTCCTCGGAGAATCGCACCGTCACCGCTTCGCCGTTGAACCGCAGCATCACATCGCCGGCCTGAATCCCCGCCTTGTCCGCCGGACCGCCCTTGACGATGGAATTGACCAGCACGCCCTTTTCCAGCCCGGTCTTTTCGATGGACTTGAAGCTGACACCGATCCAGCTTCGCGCGACTTCGCCACGATCGATCAACTGCCGCGACACGTGCGCCGCCAGATTGCTCGGAATCGCGAAGCCGATGGAATTGCCGCCCAGCTCGTTGATGCCGATGATCTCGCCCTTGAGGTTCACGAGCGGACCGCCGCTGTTGCCGGGGTGAATCAGCGCGTCGTGCTGAATCCACCGCGTGAACAGACCCGTCCGCTGGCCGTCCTCCAGCTCCATCTCGCTGTCGTCGCTGCCGGTAAAGACGCGCTCGGTGTTCGACACGATGCCCAGCGTCACCGAGCGCGACAGCGCCAGCGGCGACCCCATCGCCATCACGTGGTCACCGACTTCGATCTCGTCCGAGTTTCCGAAACTCGCCGTCGGCAGCGGCGTGCCCGGGCTTTTCAATTTAGACAAATCAAGTTTTATTACCGCGAGGTCGGTCAGCGGATCCTCCCCGACCAGCGTCGCGGGGATCTCCTGCTTGTCGGCGAGCGTGCAGCGAAACCGCTTGCCCTGGCTCGTCACATGCTGGTTCGTGATCACGTGCCCCTCGGGCGAAATAATCGTGCCGCTGCCGACCGAGCGGCCCTTCTGCTCCTTGCCGTCCCAGTAATTCACGGTGACGACGTGGATGTTTACCAGCGCGGGGAAGACTTTGTCCCGCGCGGTCTGGATCGTCCTCTTCATGTCCTCGCGAAAGCGCGCTGCGCGATCATCGTCTTGCGGCCCTTCCTCCGCGCGCGACCACGCGCCTCCCGTCAACAGAAGCGCCGTCATCCAACCAGCCACCAACATGCTACGTGAAAACGACATCGCGCTTCCTTTCGTTTGATTGCCCGCAGAGGCGACCCCAACGTCCCGACCCACGGCATGCATTCGCGGTCGTAGTCTGATTGATTTCGTCCGCCCCGGCAAGCGAAGCGCGCCTCTCTCACAGGCTCCCCACCGCGAGTTACCCGCCATGAACCCATCCGGCCTCGGCAAATCCCGCTTCACCCACCAGTGGAACAAAAACGACAGGCAACAATGGCGTCTCCACGTTTCGGTGTGGCAGCTTGTCTATCGCTACGAGATGCTGCCGATCTGCCGGACCGATCGGAAGAACCATACGGCCTCCGACCGCGAGTTGTTCAAGCAGCGGCGAGACGATCGCCGGCGCGGCGGCGGTCACCAGGATGCGATCAAAGGGCGCCTTGTCCGGCCAGCCCAGCGTTCCATCGCCCACGCGCATCCGCACATTCCGTGCTTCCAGATCCGCCAGCCGAATCATCGCATGATGCGACAAGTCCGCGAGACGCTCTACGGTGAACACCTCGGCAGCCAGCCGCGCCAGAATCGCGGTCTGATACCCCGTGCCGGTTCCGATCTCCAGCACGCGATGGCCCGGTGCCACGCCAAGGCACTCGGTCATGTAAGCAACAATGTAAGGTTGCGAGATGGTTTGACCCGCTTCCGACGGCAAAGCCCGGTCCTCGTACGCCTGCTCGATCAGATGCGGCGCAACAAACGCCTCGCGCGAAACCGCCGCCATTGCCTCCAGCACGCGCGAATCGCGAATGCCACGCGCCACGAGTTGTTCCGCGATCATCGTGCGGCGGCGCCGTTCAGACATTGAATCGCCCCCGATTGAAAAAACCGCGGCGCTTTCTCGCGTTCCCGGCATGCTCCGCGACATGGCGGTGGCCACCCTGTTCAACTGTCCGGCCCTTCGCCGAAGTATAGCGCCCGGTTCCCCCGCCCTGCTGCCGCCTCCTTCTCGTAATTCCTTTTCGCAGATTGAATTACGAAATGCACGGCCTTTGAGTGAACAGCCTGCCCGCGCGACCGATAGAATAGGTATTGCCGGGTCCGTTTGCGGCCCGAGGCGGCGGGTACGAACCATTCGACCTGCCAAGCCGTTCAGGTGCTTGATGGCACGTACACGGGACCATGCCGCAAACAGGCGGTGTACGCAATCGGGCGAGACCACGTGATTCGATCTGCTTTCAATTTTCCGGTGCGACGGACTCTCTCGCTCGGCCTGCTTTTGCTGGCGACCGGTTGTGAGGACGGCGTGCTGCCACTCTCCCGATCCGAGATGAAGCCCGCGGCGACGGCCGCGCGCGCGCTCTTCCCCGGCTCCTGTGTCGATCCACCGGATGGCGCGCGATGGGCGAGCGCCATGCTCGACGCCATCAATCGCGAACGGGCCAAGCGCGATCTGCCGCCCCTGCGTCCGTCGAACGACCTGGAGCAGATTGCAGATTTCTACGCCTGTCGCCTGATCGACGGCGCATTCTTCAGCCACCGCGACCCCTTTGAAGGCTCGACCCTCGATGTCCGCGCGGCAAACTTTGGCTATGCCTTCTGGAAAGTCGGAGAGAACCTGGCCGCCGGGCAACCCAACGTTGATGCCGCCATGGCGGAACTCATGGCCTCGCCGCGGCATCGCGCGAACATCCTTGACCCGGCCTTTACCGAAATCGGCATCTCCGTGAAGGTCGGCGGCGATCTGGGAATTTACTGGGTGCAGGAGTTCGGCCGACCGGCCTCCGAATCACCCGACGCCGTCCCCCTCCTGGACGCAGCGGAGCACTCTCAAACCCCGACCTCGTCCGCGCCGACCTCAAAGCCCGGCGCGTAACCAGCGCGGCGGTTCGTTTCGATCAGAGATTGCAGCCGAAGATCGAGCCGATCACGTCACTCACCACCGGAGTCGGGCCGAAGTTAAAGATCTGCATGAAGAAATAGAACACATCCACCGTCAGTTGGAGCAAGCCGGCAAAAAAGTTGATCGGGGCGCAGACAATTCCCATTTGCGTATCGTCCTTTCGTCTTCGCAATCGCTTAACTCGCTGGAAGCGATAGAGTTAGCGACGGACCGCTTACTTTGTATCGGCAGCCGGCCAAGCCGTGTTTAGTCACGTGTTCTGAAACGAATTGAGGTCACGCCGGTATAAAATACTCGTGGGGGTCGCCTACAGAGGTCGCCCGCGCTTGGATTCCGCGCAAGCGTGCCGACGATAAAAGAGTTGTGCCCTACACGCTTGTGGAGTAACGAGTTATGCGCTCAAGACCCGCGTTCGCCGCTGCAATCATCCTGCTTACTTCCGTGCCCTTCGCACCCGGGCAGGAGCTTGCCTTCGTCACGTCGCAGATCGACGCGCGCCTCGATGCCGCCCGCCAGAATGCCCGCGAGCTCTTCACCAAGCTATTGACTTATCCGCCCGAAACCCAATCGGCCGCGCTCCAGCTCGCGCAACATCCCGAGGTGCTGGCGCAACTCGCCGCTGCTCCGAATGTTGAAGCCGCGGTCGCTTCGGCGCCGACCGCGCTGCAAGCCGCGGCACGCGAAGTCGTGCGGAACCCTGATCTGCTCAAGCAAATGAGTGGCCAGCTTCTCGGTGCCGCCCTGCTGGGGCAAGTCTATGCCGACCAGAAGCCCGCGATCGATCAGATCATCACCAGTCTTCATACGCGTCAGGCCGACGAGGCGGCCGAAGCGACGCGCGCGTGGGCAGCGCGGCTTCAACAGAACAAGCTCGCGTCACAGCAATATCAGCAGGTCGCCTCGCAACTCGGCACGCAGGCGGAACTGATGCGGCCGGGGCTGCCGAGCGAGCAACTGGTCAAGCACGCACTCGTGGAAGCGGACTCGTGCCCCGACCTGGCAAGCGAGATCGTCGACCAATGGGAGCGCGAGCGCAACCCGAGCGGTTTTCGCCAGGCGGTCGATCTCTGGTTCGCGACGAATCAGGAAGTGCTGCCGGGAGATTTCGTCGGCGACGCGAGCGAGCGCGCGAAGCTGCTCGCCGAGCACGCGAAGTTCGTGCGGGCGTATGACGCCTTTGTGAAGGAGTCGCCGGCCAACGCACGGGTCTCGAAGCTTGATTTCCTCGAGTCCAGCGCGGCGCAGTTTCCCATGTTGACACTCGTCTTGCAAGACAAGCTGTTCGCCATGGCGGAGATGATGGAGAGCAGTCGTCCGATGGGGAACCCGGTTGCGAAGCGCGGCGGCGGCGGTGGTTCGTCCAGTCGATCCGGGGGCGGCGGCTCACGATCCGGCATGTCGCGCAGTTCAGGCCCGATCAGCGCGGCATCGGGCGGAAGCGGCACGGGCTTCATGGGCGGCACCGCCCGCGGCGGACGCAACAGCCGCAACAACAGCCGAAACGGCAATCAAGGCTCCGGCTTCGGCCAGTCGGGCGGCGGGTTCGGCGGCGGCGGGTTCGGCGGCGGTGGGTTCGGCGGCGGCGGTTTCGGAAATTCCGGCGGGTTTGGCAATTCCGGCGGATTCGGCGGCGGCGGATTTGGAAGCTCCGGGGGCTTCGGCAACAGCGGCGGCGGATTTGGGTCCGGCAGCTCCGGCTTCGGCAACAGCGGAAATCGAAACTCGAACAGCCGATTCGGCTCCGGCGGCTCGTCGCGCAGTTCGACGGGCAGATAATTTCTACATTGCCGGCGAAGGCTTGGCGATCATCTGGTCAAGGCCATGTCTCTGGCGCTTCATCGAGAATCTACTCGCCCCTCTGGGAAATTAAGACTCTCATCAGAACCGGATCAATCCTGGGGAGCAGGTCACGAACGGGCCGCGCCGCGTGCGCCGCGCAATACGGCTGTCGAAAAACTCGCACATTTACAAATTACGGATGCAGGAAACTCAAATGCAACTCGGCGTGCCGCAGGTTCAGGCCGATCCGGTCTTCGTCGGTCATCGGACCCCACGCCGGACTGTCGTACTTCGCCGGTTCGCCGCGCTTCATGCGCTCGAAGGCCGCGCGCAGCCGAGCCGCGCCCTCCTCCGTGCTGATCACTTCGATGCCGAACGTCCCTCCCGGCACCTTCGGTATCTTCACCCCGGGCGTCATGCCCTTGCGCAAGATGCGCTTGCCGATCATCCGGAGAATCACCCGCACGAACCACGGCAGCTTGCCCAGCGGGAAACCTTCGTACGGATAGCTGGCCCACGCTGCCACGTGCCCAAGCGCCTGGCCGGCCGTCCAGTTGCCGGTGGTGCGCAGCGTGCCGGCCTTGTCGGCCGCAACAATGCGGTCGACATCAGCGAGGACTTCGTCAATCGTTCGGAATCGCAGTTTGCGGCGATCGACGACCGTTTTGGTTTGTATCATAGAGATTGTTTACCAAAATCCTGACCTGCTTGCATTTACCATCGCGGCAAATCATAGCTCTAAAAGAACTTACGCGCCAGCCTCCGAGTCGGATTTCCTGCGGATTTTACCTCGAAAAGCTTGATTCGCCCGGCAATTTTGAGTTACGATACCGTTATCATTACAATGAATGATGCCCGGGCGGCCATCAGCAATTGATGTCCACGGGCGCTACGAATCACTTTGGGAGGGATGAACCTATGCGAAATACACGAACCACACTGGCCCTCGCTGCGGCGCTCCTTGCGGTCACCGCAACCGGCGCCATGGCCCAGCCGCAACTGATCGCCGTCGATAGCAGTCGTGCGCTGTACGACATCGACATGAACACCGGCGCGAAGACGCTGCTCTGCACGGTTTCGTCGAACGCCGGAACGACCGGCGGACTGGCCTATGATCGCTTTAGCAACACGGTGTACTTGACGTCGACTTCACTCGATTCGGTGTACACGTTGGACATCAATACCTGCAATGCGACGCTCATCGGACCATACGGGGATTCGGCGGTCGTGATGCACGGCATCGAGTACGACGAAAGCACGGGCATTCTCTACGGCGCGTCGTCTCACAACGGCGGATTGTATAACATCAACAAAGTGACGGGGGCGGCGACGCTGATCGGCACATCAGGTCTGACGTCGTTTACGAACCTCGGCTATGACTCCGCCGCCGACGTCCTGTATGCGACCAACAGCGGGTCGGATAGTTTCTACACGATCAATCGGGCGACCGGCGCCGCCACGCTCATCGGCACGTTGAACGGGCCCACCAATCCGAACGGCTTGGCGTACGACTGGGACACCGACACGTTGTTCATGGTCGACAACAGCACCGACAATCTCTACAAGATCGACCGCGCGACGGGCCAGGCCAACCTCATCGGATCGACCGGCACCGGCAACCTGCTCGGCCTGATGTACATCCCCGAGCCGGCGACGTTGAGCCTGATGGCCATCGGACTGGTCGCGCTGACCCGGCGACGGCGCTGATCGACGTTCGCGGTTGATTCGGGCCGCATTCAAAAGGACCGCGACCGGGGCATAGACGACCCGGTTTGTAAGAGTGCTTCAAGAACCCGGAGCAACCTTCGCTCCGGGTTTTTTCATGCGCTGACGGCGCGGACAATGAGAAGCGATTGATGACGCGATGTCGTCATTCCCGCGAACGCGGGCCCCCCAAAGTTCGGTCGGCCGGTCTCATCGATCCACCGATTTCGCCGCGTTCACGCCTTGCTCGGCGAGTTCAGATCATCGCGCGATCCCAGTCGCCGGTACAGCATCAACGAGTAGAGCAGCGACCACGCCGCGAGGAACCCCACGCTGCTCATCATCACGATGAAACACACGAGGTCGTTCGCAAAGAATCCTGCCGCGGCAATCACAAGGCCCACGATGACCATGATCTTCGACCCGACGCGATGGGTGCGCTCCCAGACGACCTCGTTCGCCAGCGTCCACGGCGTACGGATACCCACATAGAAGTTCCGCCGTACCTTGCCCATGTAATTGCCCAGCACGGCAAGCATCAGGCCCAGGATGATCGAGAGCGTCGCCCCAATCTGCATCGTCCGCCCCGTCGCGCCGAGGACAAACACCGCGTGAATCGCCATGATCAGCGTCAGCACCGCGACGCAGATGCGACCATAGGTCACGCGAAATCGCATAAAATTCTCACGAAACGGTCCGAGCAGCGGCAGCCCCGCCAGAAGCGCCATCAATCCCGTCGCGATGATCGGCATCAGAAACGCCGCCACCCACCGCGGACCGTAGCCGTCGATTTCCCCCTTCAGGTTCCAGTGCGTCGGCGCCGGGTCGGGCATCGTGTTGTAGAACGCGCCGCCGAAGGCCGCGCCGGCAAAGATCATCCCGATCATCAACAGACATTGATTGCGCGATATCATGACCGTTTCTCCCGATGGTTCCTGTGTCGCTTGCGCGGACCGCGATGGCGCTCGTCCGACTCCGGCCGATTCGCCCCGGTCACTTCCTCCCGTCCGCGCCCCGTCGATCGACTCGAATCAGACGAGACGCCCTTGTTCTCGCCGTTGCTGAAGTGCTCCATGAAGAAGCGAATCAGATCGTCCACGACGCTCGTGTTCAGCGAGTACTCGATGAACTGACCCTGCCGGCGATCGGTGATCAGGTCGCCGGTCTTGAGCACCTTCAAGTGAAACGACAGCGCATTGGGAGCAATGCCCAGCCGCTCGGCCAGCTCGCCCGCGTTGCAAGGCCCGTTTCGCAGCGCGCGAAGAATCGCCCGCCGCGTCGGGTCCGCCAGGGCCTTGAAGCTTTCCTGGAAACCAAACATGAACCGTCCATCCAGCCGCCGCGACGGATCCTGATGGCTGGTTAACGCCACCGGCAATAGGGCCGACGCGCCGCAGCACACCAGCAATCGCCGGCCGCATATTTCAACATCTATTGAATTATAACGCCGGGCCGCCGGATTTCTCACGCCCGCCGGAACGCCCGCCCGAACGCGTTGTTTGCACACCCCTGCCCACGCCGATAGACTACGGGGCTTGGCTTGTCCTGCCCGGCCGGTTCCGGCGGTTGGTCCGCTGACGGAGATTGGGAGGAACTACCAGGGCGCGGGTCTTCACTGATCCGGGCCGCCCGGCCGCGCTGCCGACTCCCGGCGCGAGGCCAGCCGGGATGATTGCAACCAGAGAGTCTCCCTTCATGACGCACATCATCGACAACGAGATGCTCGCCCGGATCGACGTATCGGACGACGAGATCAATCAGCAACTCAAGGCGGCCTTCGGCGCCGATGCCAGCGCAGGCGCGATCGACGCGGCCTTGGGCACGGTCATCTCCGAATGCAAAGCCGAGTCGATCCTCAAGGGGAAGATCGTCGGCATCAGCGGCAACGAAGTCGTTGTCGACGTCGGCCTTAAGAGCGAGGGCTACGTTCCGCTCAACGAATGGGAAGATCCCTCCGAGATCGACGTGGGCGACGAGATCGAAGTCCTGCTCGAGCAGATGGAAGGCGACACGGGCGTCGTGCTGCTCTCGAAGCGCAAGGCCGATCGCATCCGCGGCTGGGAGCGAATCCTCCAGAACTGCAAGGAAGGGGACAAGGTCAGCGGCAAGTGCGTCCGCAAGATCAAGGGCGGCCTGCTGGTTGACATCGGCGTGCCCGTGTTCCTGCCGGCCAGCCAGATCGACACGCGTCGGCCTGGGGATGTCGGTGATTTCCTTGGCAAAACGATCGAAGCCGTCGTGCTCAAGATTGACACCGATCGGCGGAACATCGTCGTGTCGCGCCGCAAGCTGATCGAAGCCGAACGCGCCGAGTCGAAGAGCAAACTCATGGGCGACATCGAGGTCGGCCAGATCCGCGAGGGCACGGTCAAGAACATCGCCGAGTTCGGCGCCTTCATCGACCTGGGCGGAATCGACGGCCTGCTGCACATCACCGACATGAGCTGGGATCGCGTCGGGCATCCGAGCGAGCTGCTCAAGATCGACCAGAAGGTAAAGGTGAAAGTCCTCTCGATCGACCGGGAGAAGGAGAAAATCGCCCTCGGCCTCAAGCAGACCCAAGTCAACCCGTGGGACGAGGTCGAAGCGAAATACCCGGTCGGCAGCCGAGTGAAGGGCACGGTGGTGAACATCACCAACTACGGCGCGTTCATCAAGCTCGAGGGCGGCATCGAGGGCCTCGTTCACATCTCCGAGATGTCCTGGACCCGCCGCATCAGCCACCCCAGCGAGATGCTGACCGTCGGCCAGGAGATCGAGGTCGTCGTTCTCGATATCAACAAGAACAAGCAGGAAATCAGCCTCGGCGTCAAACAGACCGAGACCAACCCGTGGACGCGCGTGGCCGAGAAGTATCCGCCGAACACGGTCGTCACCGGCAAGGTGCGCAACCTGACCAACTACGGCGCCTTCATCGAGATCGAGGAAGGAATCGACGGCCTGTTGCACGTCTCCGACATGAGCTGGACCAAGAAGGTCAGCCATCCCAGCGAAATACTCAAGAAGGGCGACGACATCAAGTGCGTCGTCATCAGCGTCGATCAGGAGAAGCAGCGCATCGCCCTGGGCCTCAAGCAGCTCACCGAGGATCCGTGGCTGCACGCCGTCCCCGATCGCTATGTGCCGGGCATGATCGTCAAGGGCAAGGTGACGAAGATCACCAACTTCGGCGTGTTCGTGGAACTGGAGCAGGACCTCGAAGGTCTCCTGCACGTGTCGGAATTGACCGATCACCGCATCGACGACCCGCATCAGGAAGTCGAGATCGGCCAGGAGATCGAGGTCAAGATCCTCCGCGTCGATACGCAGGACCGCAAGATCGGTCTCTCGAAGAAGCGGGCCGATTGGGCCTCCGACGGCGGCGGCGAGGAGGGCAAGTCCGGCGGTGCTCCCAAGCAGCGCCGCGGCGGCCTGCACGGCAGCACCGGCGAGGAAACCACCGGCATCATCGACGGCACGGCCTTCCTTTCCGACGCGCAGAAGTCCGGCGAATCATCCAACGAATAAGCCGACCAACTCAATCACGCGCCTATACTCACCCGTCCCGGTTCGCTCGGGTTATGGGCGAACCGGTCATAGCCGGGTCCGCGCGGCTGGCCGCCGTCCGAAAAGCCGATCGAACCCGACCGGTTCAAGGACACAGGCCGGCGTCGAGCGTGCACTCCCGTGAGATTTGTCGAACCCGCTGGTCCAGCGCGCCGATAGAGCCGTCGTCCGAGCGGGTCGATTCGCGCGGAGCTTCGCATCATCCGACCCGAGTGCTCGGCTTGCCGGCCGGTCTGGTCGGTGGAAGATGTCCGGTCCGAGGACCGATTGCACGTGGGAGGCCGTTGTCATTCCGATCGAACCGGGACTGCATCAGTACCTCAAGCAGATTAACGACTCGCCGCTGCTCACGGCCGACGAGGAGAAGCAGCTCGCACGCGCTATCGCGCGCGGCATGGCGGCCTCGGCCAAGTTCGCGCGCGGCGAGCTGTCCCTCGCGGAAAAGGACCAGCTCGAAGCCGAGGGCAACGCGGCCCGTGAGCGCATGATCCGGTCCAATCTGCGGCTCGTCGTCAACATTGCCAAGGGCTATTCCAATCGGGGTCTGCCGCTCGCCGATTTGATCGAGGAAGGCAACCTGGGGCTGATGCGCGCCGTCGAAGGGTTCGATCCCGACATGGGCTCGCGCTTCAGCACCTACGCGAGCTGGTGGATCAAGCAGGCGATCAAGCGCGCGCTGATCAACGCCGTGCAGCCGGTGCACATTCCGGCGTACATGGTGGAGCTGATCGCCCGCTGGAAACAGGCCCACACCGAGTTGAACGAATCGCTTGGCCGCACACCGACGATGCAGGAAATCGCCGAACGGCTCGAGTTGCCGGAGCGGAAAGTCAAGATCATCAAGCGTGCGCTCAAGGCCTATGCGGCGCCGACGCAATCCGCCTCCTCCGACGGCGGCTTGCTCCTCTCCGAGATGCTCCCCGATGAAAAGACCGCCGAGCCGGGTGAGGAGTTGTTCGACGAATCGGAGATTCAGAAACTCCAGGAACTCGTCGCCAGCCTGGACAGCGATCGCGAGGCGATCATTCTCAAGCTGCGCTACGGCCTCGACGACACCGAGCCGATGACCCTCAAGGACATCGGTGCGAAGATCGGCCTGACGCGCGAGCGCGTTCGGCAGATTGAGGCCGAGGCCCTCAAGAAGCTGCACAGGATTCTGTCGGAAAGCCGCTGATCCGCAGCATCTTTCCCCTGCTTTTTACGACGGCGGAAATCTCAATCCCAGCCGCTTGCACTGCGCAAGAAAATCGGCCGGAACCGCGCACGACACGTTCATGCGCCGGCCATCCTCGGGATGAATGAACGACAGCGCCGCGGCATGAAGACACAACCGAACGGGCGGCGGCGACGCCGCGCCCTTGCCGCGCGATGCACCGTACATTTCATCTCCCAGCACCGGGTGGCCGAGTTCCGCCAGGTGCAGACGAATCTGGTGCAGGCGGCCGGTCTTGGGCATGGCTTCGATCAGCGACGCCTGCGGTTGTGAATCAAGCACCCGGTAGGCGGTGATCGCCTGCTTGCCGTCGCGCCGGGCCACCGCGCGTTTGCGCGTTCCGACGACCTCGGCGATGGGCAACTGGATGACGCCCTGCCGCGTTCGAGGCACTCCGGCCACGATCGCATAATAGGTTTTTTTCACCGCTCGCCGCTTGAACTGGTCCAGCAGATTCTCATACGCCCGCGTGCGCAGCGCGACCAGCACCAGGCCAGACGTTTCGCGGTCCAGCCGATGCAACAATCCCCATCCGCGGTCTTCGCCGAGATTCTGCAACGCGTTGCCGTAGCGCGCAAAAAGCCCGTTCAACAGGCTATCGCGTTCGTGCCCCTTACCGGGCTGCGTCACGATGCCCGCCGGCTTGTAGACCACGAGCAGGGCCGCGTCTTCATGCAGCACGTCGAACGGCACGCGTGAATTGGAGTAAACCGAAAAGGACATCGGCCGAATTCTAGCCGAATCGGAACGCGCACGCGCGAGGTTGACGTCCCAACGATCCGACTGCACACCAACTGGGCGCATTCACCCGGCTACGCGACTTGATTCCCTTATCGCATCATCGGCCGGCCTGATGCGAGCACACCGGGATGCCAGGCCGGTTGCGGTGATTCTGCCTCGCGCTCACGAGCAGGCGATGCGACGCTTGCTCCGGCGGCACGAAAACCAGCTTCGCGACGCAGTCTTCGCTCGCTCCACGAACGATGCACGGCGGCCTGAAGCGCCACACCCATGCCGATGATCGTTAACATCAGTTCAAGAAACTCCTCATTGTGGAAGAAACCGTGAACGCAGTACGCCACCATTCCCAGCAGCAACCCCCGCGACCAGAGGTAAGCCCATTTCAAATCGGGTGGCAGACGCCGCGACCAGCGCATGAAGCGCCAAAGACTGAACATGCTTCCCAGGATCAAGAGCAACCACATCGACACGCCCACAAGCCCCAGTTCAGCCGCTGCCTCCAGAAAGATGTTGTGCGCGGCCTTGCCGCTCCCACCGGCCGCCTTGCGCGCCGACTCAAAGTTGCCGAAGCCCACGCCAAGGATCGGCCGGCTGGCCAGCATGTCGCGTGCGGCGGTCCAGGTGACGAAGCGCGAGCTGGCGGACTTGTCCTCTCGGAAGTTGACGATCGATGCAACGCGGTTTCGCACCTCCGCCCCGGCGGCCAGATACACGATTCCAACAAACAGACAAACCGCTGCGATCGCGCGAAACCGATACTTGCTGCTCCACGCCATGCACCAGAGGACGACGGCGAGCGCGAGAAACCCGGCGCGGGAGCCCGATCCGAGGATCGCCAGACACGTCAAACCCGACGCCGCGGCAAACAACCATCGCCAGCGAAGCCTCGCCAGCGATTGCCCGAAGTAAAACAGCATCGGCAGCGCCATGACCGACGTCAACGCGAACAAGTTGTTATCGTACGTCTTGCCATAGACCTGGTGCGGACCCAGCAGTGCGACTTTCAGACCACCTTTGATGGCCCAGAATGCGGCGGACAGCGCCACCACGCCGTACAGAACTCGAAACCGCCTGGCCTCGGCGCACATCCCCGTCAGAATCGCGGTAACGATCAACACCTTGCACAAACTTCGGTACGCCGCAGAAGTCTCGGAAAGCGGATACTCCGACAGCGGGCGCGTCGCGCCGATGTAGGCGATCAGCAACCCCATCACCAGCAGCGGCCATGCCATTTCAAACAGCGGCGCGCGCTCTTGTACCGTCTTGAGCGCGATCACCTGGCCGTGCGCATCCTGCACCGGGCGAACGCTCTGCCG
The DNA here is from genome assembly GCA_015200345.1 of Planctomycetia bacterium. Lineage (NCBI taxonomy): Bacteria > Pseudomonadati > Planctomycetota > Planctomycetia > Planctomycetia bacterium. The sequence goes on from CP054187.1 coordinate 889,929, forward strand.
TTTGACGCCGATCGCCACCGCACCAATGACCAGCGGCAACCCGATCAGAAACGCATCCTGAAAATCCGGTTGCCAGCAAAGATATTTGGGCTGAAGGATGGACACCACGAGGTACGCGCAAAGGCCGAAGAACGGCCGCGTGAACACCAGGGGAATCATCGCGATCAGGATGCCGACGTAAATGGCAAAACGCATGGAATAGGCCTCACGTTGTACGCCATTGCAGGCGTTCGCGTGCGGCGGCGCCGCGTTCCGAATGCGTGCCTGGCAAAAGCCTGTCTTGATATCCCGACGCCCACGCCGCCGACGCGGAATTGTGATCGACCTGATTCCGGTCAGCACCGCGCACGACGCGCACGACGTGCGCCACGCGCTCCGCAAGTCGAACAAAACTCGCCTCGGCCGCGCGCCAGCAGAACGCCGCCACCGCTCGATCTCGCGCCGCCCGACCCAGCTCCGCGCGAAGCGGTTCGTTCACGGCGACCCGTCGGATGGCGTCGGCAAGCCTGCCAGGCGAATCCGCGTCCACCAGCAGCCCCGCACGACCGTTGTCGAGCAACTCGATATTCGCATTCTTTACACCGTGCCCGTCGGGCCGCAGCCCAATGCACGGCAAACCGCACGCCATCGCCTCCGCCAGCGCGTTGCCGAACGATTCGCCGATGGACGGAAACACGTACGCATCCGCCGCGTGCAGAACAGGCCGCACATCTCCCAACGCTCCAACAAAGCAAACGCGTCCTTCAATCCCGGTCCGACGCGTCCAATCCTCCAACGCCGGCCGTTGCGGTCCGTCCCCCGCGAGCAGCACGTTCACCGACAATCGATCAACCGAGCGAATTGCTTCCAGCAATCGCTCGACGCCCTTCTCCGCGGCCATGCGCCCGGTCCACGCCACCACGAAGGAGTCGTTCGGCACGCCAATCGCCGCACGCGCCGCCGCGCGCTGCGATTCCGTCGGCGGTTGAAACTCTACCGTGTCGACGCCCCCCACAATCGCGGTGAGTCGGGGACTGTCCAGTTCATAGGTTTGACGCGCTTGGCGCAGCGTTGTTTGGCTGTTGAACACCACGGCATCGGCGCACTGCATGGCGCGCCGTTCGCAATCGCGCTTGATCCAGCGATCAATTGTGAATGCCGCGATATTCCAGATTCGTCGTGCGCCGCCGCGGCGCTCCAGCAGCCGCACGGCGCCGGCCTCGTCATGCAGTAGCGTCGATCCGCCGCACACGAACACGCACGGCACCCCCGATCGGCAGGACTCCTGCGCGAGGACCGCTTCCGGCTGGCAAGTGATGAAAAGGTCGTGCGCCATCGCGCACCCGCGCACGATCCGGCTTGCCGTTGTTCGGCGGGCCAGGGCCTGAAGCGACCAGTGCGGCGCTGCGGCGTGACAAACGTCGGCTCGCAGAACGGGGAACTCTTTGATTCGCGCTTCGGCATCGGTGCGGTCGGCCTGCACGAGGAACGTCACGTCGTGACCGGCCTCGCGCAAGGCGCCGGCATATCGCAGGGCACGGCGGGAGAGTCCGCACGTGTTCGTGCGCAGCGTCGGCATGTGCCAAAGCACTCTCATCGCTTCGCCCCCCGGTCCTGTGTGCGGCTCGATTGCGACGCCGGCGCGCCTTCCGGATTGTGAGACCGCGTCCGCGTCAGTTCTCGCGCAGCGGCAGTCGCATTCATTCCGCTTCGATCCTTCACCGCCTCAAGCAGCGACGAGAATTGCATCGCGACCGCACGGCGCGTGAAGCGGTTGACAAACGTGGTATCACGCGGGGTCTGCAATTGCCCGGCGATGAAGCGCGATCGGCACGCCTCCAGCGCGCGGACGAGGTCATCGGCTGCCCCGCCGCCATGTAATACAAGTGTCGTATTACCGGCGGAACGCAGGATCCGCTCCAAATGCGTTCCCGCGTGGACAACCCCCAGCACGTGCCGCCCCGAGGCGAGATACTCAAACGTCTTCGATGGGATGCACAGCGCTCCCCCCGCGTTCGCCGGCGTCATGAGAAACAGCAAGTCAGCCCGGCGCATCGCATCCAGCGCCTCACCGTGCGACACATACCCGACGCGCTCCACAAAGCGCGAATCGTCCGGCTCAAACAACTGCTCCTGTTGACCCGACACGCTTCCAACGATTCGCCAGCGCACGCCCGGCTCGCTCGCCCCGGCGTTGACCCGTCGCAAGGCCGACAGCAGCAGGCCCACTGACTGGTCGCGATAGAACGAACCGACGCTGGTGATGCACAGTGACGTCGACCCGCCGGGTCTTGTAAGAGACGCCATCGACCCATCGCGGTTTGCACCGTGTTTCTCACATGATGCCTCGTCGTAGCCGTTCGGGATAACCTGAATCGCATGGCCTCTCCGGTGCCGCGCGAGCAGGTGATCTCTCAAGTCCTCGCACGTGACCACGACCGCCGCGGCGCGCGACACGATGTCGCGCTCCAGCGCAACCCATCGCTCATGCTCGGCGATGCTTCGCGGTTGATATGCAAAATTGTCCGTGATCGGGTCGCGCAGATCGGCGATCCAGGGAACCGCCAGCCGCCGCGCGATGCCCATCGCCGCCCGGTGAACCGAATGCGGCGGCGACGTGGAAATCACCGCGTCAAGCGGCGCGCTCCGCGCCAGCCGAACCGCCGCGCGAATCGCCGCTCCTGCCCACCACTGCTGCGGCTCGGCGCCGCACGAACGGCGCTGCCATCGATCCAGACGCCAGTAGATTCTATCCTCCACCCAGGTGCGCGGCCCGGCAACGGGAATCCATCGGGCCAGTTTCGCCGCCGCACCGCCGGAGTCCCACCCGAAGACGTCGTGCACCACCGGTCCCGGCAGCGCGCCGTCATGCTCCGCCAGCGTCTCATCGCGCAGCGGATGATGACGATGCCCGGCCCGCAGCACGTGCACGTCCCAGCCCAGCGCGCAGAGATGCCGTGCCAAAAACGCGGCACGCTGCACCCCGCTCCCACCCATCGGCGGGTAGTGATAACTCAACAGCAGCACGCGCCGCCGGCCGGGTTGCGAGGTTCGATCCGTCATACCACGTTGTTCCTCACGAATTCCCGCAACCGCCACGGAACCACGCTGTCCGCCGGCATATCCATCAAACGCGACAGGCCCCGCCGCACACGCCACGCCGCACGCCATCGGCTGTATGTCGCATCGCGCCGCGCGCCGGCGTCGCGGGACAGCCCGATCTGTTCCAGCGCGCGGACGATTCCGCGCTCGACCGCATCAATCGCCGGCGCCCAGCCCCACGGCTCATACCGGCACGGTGTACCCAGCGGATTCCACAGCGTCTCGTAGCGCTGCTGATTGGTCATGCGCAGTCCCGTCCAACGCCGCTCGTCACCGGTGCCCCACACAAAATGCGGACACGCGCACAAGCTCGCAAGATGCAGGCCACCCGTCGACGCCCCCGCCGCAAGCCGCGACGCCGACAACTGCTCGATGGCTTCGTCGAGCGTCGAAGCATAGCTCCCCACGCGAAGCCCGCGCCCGCGAAGCCGACCTGCCAGGTCCTCCCACCAAGCCGCCGGGAGATTGCGCTCCACCGCCGTACTGCGTGTCCGCGGCACCAGCAACACATCCAGCGTCACCGCGCGCGGCCGACGATACGACACAAACCGCTGATGCCGAACCGTCGCGGGCCAAAGCGCCCCTTGAAACCCCGGCATCAGCAGGTGCGCGCGGGATGATTCCCCTTTGCGCAATGCGTCAGCAATCTCTTGCTCGGCTGCTGTTTCACATGCTGCGACGCACCGCGACCGTACATAATCCGTCAGGCGATTGCCATCCAACGGCCGTCCATCGGCCGAAATGCGATGGTCCTCGCTCGCCTCGCCTGGCGCATCCGCCGTCTCCACTGGCACAAAGCGCACGTTGAGCGCTGCCGTGCCATGGTCATGCGAAGCTTCGCTCATTTCATACAAGGCCTGCCGACCCCGCGATACGCAGATCAGAACGCGCTGCCACGTGCCACGCGACACTTCCCAGCGCACGCGGCCCTGCCAGTTCATCAGCTCCCAGCCGAACTCTCCGATGTACGGCGCAACGACCAGCACGGGCGCCGAGCCGCCGGGAATCGATCGGTCGCCCAAAGTTGGTTCGAATCGATTCGGCATCACGCATGCCCCGGTTCAGCCGCATTGATCGGCCAGTCTTCCACCATCATTTCGAACTCCACCTGTGACCCAACGGGTGCGGGCTTGCGACTTAATTCGGTTGCCCGCGTGCGACCGGTCATATTGACGCGGCGGCGCGCATCGAGGATCGCGCGATGCCCCGTTTCGACGGCCAACTGCGCTGTGCGCGGCGTGTAGTGCCGCTTCAATCCGAACGGGTACGCCAGCGCAATCGGCGCTGCCCCGGTCCAGTCTCGCAGCAGATCGCGCGCCGTTTCCATCTCCGCACGCTGACTGGCTTCATCCAGTGCCGATAATATGACATGCCGGTGCGTATGGTTGCCGAACTCAAACAAATCCGGCTCGGCCCGGGCGATGTCCTCCGGTTCCAGATACGGCCGCAGCGCCGTCGCGATCTCGCGCCCGCTGCTTCCGACGCGGCGCACGACGTCTTCCAGCAAGTCAGGTAGATTCGCTTGAAAACATCGGCGCGCAAATGACTCCACCGATTCCGCCTCCCCGCGCGACCCCAATCCTGCCGCCGCCAGCGCCTGGGCCGCGCGCTGCCCGTGGCCGTTCGCGCAAAGCCATGCCAGCTTGTGCTGCCACAAGAGATCCTGATTCCCCACGACCCCCGTCACCGGAAAAATCGTCACCGGCACGCGCCGCCGAACCGTGATCGCACCCGCCGTGTGCAACGCGTCGGCAAAGCCGTCATCGAGCGTGATCGCCACGGCCCGGTGAACCGCCTCGCCGCGCTCCATCCGCGCGACGATGTCGCTCAAACGCATCGGCTCATAGTGCGCCAGCAGGTAGTCCAGGTGCCGCTCAAACTCGGCCGGCTCGTGTCGCAGTCCCGTTCCATCCGTGAAAACCGATGCACGCGCAGAGATGCTGTGATAGGCCAGGATGTGAATGCAGGTCTCATTTCGCCGGCGGCGCAGCTTCCGTACCACGCGGCCGGTCCAGGTCTCAAACGAAACGTCCTGCGCAAAGGTGGTCATGAATTACCTCCTCCCGATCCATGCTCGCCGCCCCACCGCGCGATTCAGCACGCCCGCGAGGCAGCCGGCTTGAAACTGCCGCGTCATCGTCATCAACCGCTCCGGTGCATGCTCCACCCGATCGGCCCCCGCCAGCCAGCGCGTGTACAGAACGCCGATGCCGCGGCTGATCGCCTCCACGTCATCGGGATCACACACGTGCGCTCCGGCCAGGCCTTCGAGCAGCCGCGCCGCTTCTCCGCCGGACGGCACCACCGCGAGAATCGGTCGCCCAATTCCTATGCACTCGTAGATTTTTGCCGTGCTGTCACCCTCGCCGCCCGCGGTCCGAGGCAGCAACACCACGTTGGCCGACGCGCCGGCCATCGCCTCCATCGCCTCGCGGTGCGGCTTCATCCCCAGATGCCGCACACGCCCGGCGTCCTCCGCGCGATCAAAGCGATCGGCGAACGGCCCCACGCGGCCCAGAAAATCAAATCGCGCATGCGACGCGCTGCCCGGCGTGCGATCCACGAACCGGCGAAATGCCGCGAGCACGGCATCCGGCCCGCGCTGACCGTACAGCGATCCGGCGTACAGCAGTTGAAACTCGCGGCGCGGGGCCGGCGAGACCTCCGGAAAATCGCTTGGATCGAAGCCGTTCTCGATCGTGACAAACTTCGGCGCCCAGCGGCCGTACCGCTCTGCGAATCGCCGCGTCATGTGATCATTTACGCTCACGACCGCCGCCGCGCGCCCGATCACCGCCGCCTCGGCCAGACGCGTCAGCCCCGCGCCGAATCGCGTCGTCCACTGCGGCCAGTGAACGTACTCCACCCACGGATCACGAAAATCGGCCACCCACGGCCGACGCAGGCGCGCCTGCACGTGCAGCGCGATCAAGTGATCGCTGAACGGCATTCCCGAAGAAAAAATCGCATCGAACGAATGTCGCCGATGAAGCGCGACCGCCATCCGGATCGCCTCGGAAAACCGCCAGATGCCGCGATCAGGAAACGCCAATCGTTGACCGATCGCCTGCATGCGCCACGCGAGCCAATCCGTGCACCGCTGTGCATCGCAGCCCACCAGCAAGCCGGGGATCCCGAGCAACGCGCCCAGGTCGCGGCTCCACCGACGCGGCCCGTCGTCCGCATCGAGACCCAGCCGATGCACTTCCACATCGGCCGGCACATCCTGAAGGCTCGCCAGATCGCAGGCGCGGCGCGCGTCCTCGGCAATGGGTTGGGGCTGGCGATGCGCACCAGTGAGTACAACGCTCTCCCAGCCCTGCTCGCAGAGATACTTCACGAACTTGCGGATGCGAATCGCTCCGACCGAAGCCACGGGCGGGAATCGACTGGCAATGACCAGTAGCTTTCGCGGGCACGCAGCGGCCTTTGCGCCTGCCGGTCGCTCGATGACCGGCGCAGCGATTTGGTGGCTCCGTTCCTTGGCCGATTTGCCGGGGTGCCGGCGCCGGAGCGGCGGTCCGCCAAAAATAAGTTTGTCGTCTTTTTCAAGCGGAGTGATCACCGGCGCTTCCTTGCGCGCGTGCGATGACGACCGGCGCGCACGGGCCAACCCGCCGCGTCCCATATCGCCGCACTCTAAGTTCTATCGAGACCGGTGATGGCAAACTGAAGTCAGATCGCCGCAGGAATGCGAGGCCGGGGGCGGCCGGGCTGCGCCGACGCGCGATGCGTCGTTATGGGACGGCCCGCGCCTTCTCCACATCCGCCGGATTCTCTCATTCCAGCATCCAGAAGCATGCCGCGCCAAGCGGTGTGAATCACGTCCAGATCATGATGCGCTCGCACGTACGCTTGGCCCGACTTGCCCACTCGATCACAGGCGTTGTCATCGCAAAGCAGTCGACCCACTTCCTCGGCGAATTCTGCCGTCGCGTCCGCCACCAGAATGCCCTCGCCGTTTCGGGCGTCGAGGCTCTCGCCCACCGCAGGCGTCGCCACGACTGGCCGCGCCGCCCCCATCGCCTCCAGCACCTTGTTCGGAAGCCCGCGCGAGATCCGCATCGGCGCAATCGCCACGCGCGACGCCAGCAGGTACGGCGTGATGCTCGGCACGTCCGCGATCACTTCGACGTCGTCGATGCCATGGAACTGGCGCAATCTACGCACCGGCGCACGACCGACAATTCGCAGCCGCGCCGACGGCGCCTGCCGCCGGACAATCGGCCAAACGTCCCGCACAAACCAACGCAGCCCGTCCACGTTCGGCTTGTAGTCCAATGCGCCGGTAAACGACACAATCGGTCGGCTCTGTGATGCCGACGGAGCCGATTCGATGATCGGCGCGGCGTTGGACAGCACGTGCAGATTCTTTCTCGCTCCGGCTTGATCCAGCACGCGCGCCTCGCGCCGGGTCACGACCGTTACCGCGTCAAACGCGTCCAGCCACGTCAGTTCGAGTTCCCGCAGACGACGACCCTCCCGCGCGTACACAGCTCGCAGCGGATTGGTCGTGCGGCCTCGGGCGGTCCCGCATGGACCCGGATCGCACAGGCCAGCGTAGCTTAGCCATTTCTCGCTGTCGGCATCGCACAGATCCAGCACGCGCCGCCGCCCGCGCGCGGCCAGCGCGAAGGGTGCCATCGCGCCGCCAAATGCATAGACCGCGTCGAACGGCGCGGCAGCGCTCCACGCCGCGATTTGTTCCCGTATGGTCCCGCTTGCGTAGGCCCCCAGCGTGACCGTGCCGCCGCGCAGTTGCTCCACCGCACCACGCATCAGCCCGATCAAAGCCCGGCGCGAAACGGCCAGCGAATCGACGCAGCAGGACGCGACCTGCGCAAAGTCTGCCCGCTCCTGTGCGCTCGACACGAAACTTGCGGCGTACACGTCGCACGAATCCGCCAACGCGGCAAACACCTGATGCGTCCGAATCTTGTCGCCCTTGTTCGGCGGAAACGGCGGTCGCGGTGACAGAAACAACACGCGCGGTCGTGCCATGCGGTTCACCCCGGAATCGACTTCGACAGCCATGCTCCCAGCGGCCGAGCCACCGCCAGCGGCAGGTATTTCCACGCTCGTCGCGCAAGTTGCCACTTCGTCGATCCAGCCGACAGATCAGGCGCCGTCCGCCCGGCCGGAACGTAAACCTGATACCCCAGCGGCTGCGGCTCAAAACCGCACAACCGCTTGAACTCATACGCGCCGCGATTGTCCACCCGGCTGCGCCCGAAGTCGTAAACCCGGCAGCCGTTCCGCACGGCCCATCGCATGGACGCGAGATACAGGTACTGGCTCACGCCATACAACGCGACGCGATCATCGAATCCCACGAAGTACGGCATGAACTCATCGCGATGCACAAATGAAACCAGCCCCGCGACGGGCCGACCGGCATACCGCACCATCTGCACGATCATGCCTGATCCAGCGTGCGCCGCCAGCGCGTGGAAAAACCGCTTCGGATAATTCACCGAGCCGAGCCGCCGCATCGAACGCGCGTACAGTTCCCATACCACATCGAGGTGATCCGCGCCGAACTCCGCTGATAGCTCATGTCGCTCGGTCGCCTTCCGCGCTGCGGCCCGGGCCTTGCGCGGGAGAAACGTCTCCAACTGCGACTCGCAACCCGGCAGGTCTCGACGAAACGTCGCATGATCGCTCATCACGGGAAGCGTGTTATCCAACGGCGTTCGCGAACGAAACTCAACCGAGCGAGCATTCATCTGATCCGCAAGGCGCTTCCCCGCGGCCAGCAGACATTCGGCCGCATCCGCATCGCTCGCCAGCACGCCCCCGTAGACGCCGTACGGGACGCTCACGAGGAGTCTGCCGGCAAGCCAGCTTTCAACTTTGAAGAGCGGGAGAACACCAGCCACCTCGCGTCCGCGCCGCGCCATGTAGTAGACCGCGCGATGGCCAAACGCATCTTCAACCGCACGCCGCCATGCCAGACTGTGAAAAACCGTCGCGTCGCGATGGGCGCGGACGTAAGCCGTGTACGCGGCTTCGTCGCCAGGTGCCAGCTCGTGGATGGAAACCGCCGGCTCGCCGCAGGCTCGGCCCCGCGACCGGCCATCGATCAGGCCGCGCGGTCCGCCGGATCGTACGCGTAACGCGCCGAGGGCATCCGACAGGCCGATGCGATGCAGCCGATCACGTTGAGCCGGTTCAATTGCAGCCAGCTCACCGACTGCCGCACCTGGTGCGCCGGGGTTTTGTGCATCCGAACAACCATGATGATTCCCGTGCATAGCGCACCAATCACGCCGACATCCGCCAGACGCTGTACCGGAGGTGTATCGACCAGGATGTAGTCGTATCTCTCGCGGATCTGCTCCATCGTTCGCGCAAGGGCCTTGGAATTGAGCAATTCCGCCACGCCGGATGGGTCGCCCGCGCGCCCCGCCGGCATCACCCAAAGATTCGGCAACGCCGTCTTAACCAGAACCTCTGAAAGGCTGCAACGGCCGATGAGCAGGTCCGCCAAACCCGGTGACGACGGGACGCCAAAGAGGCCGCCCAACACACCGCCGCGCAGATCGCCATCCATCGCAAGGACGCGCAAGTGCCGAATCTCTGCAAGGGTCACCGCGAGATTGGCCGTCGTGACGCTCTTGCCTTCGCGCGAAACGCTGCTGGTCACCGCGATGCAATTTCGTTCGCCGGGCTTTGTACGCGAGACCAGCCACGTTCGCGCAGCGCGATATTGCTCCGCGATCTGCGAACTTCGATCGGTCCACGCAACGACGCTGGGGTCCACTTGATTCGACCCCTTGGCGGGGGAACCCTCCGCGGTGAAACGGTTCGTCAGGATGGCCGGACGGTCGACCAGCTCATTCGGCGGGACCGGCTGCACGTCCGCCGCGCCGCTCGAACCCGCGGAGGCAGGTGCCGTCTCGGCGCGCTCCGCCTGGCGGATCGCGCGCTCCTGCTCGGCTTTCTTCAGTGCGTCTGCAATGCGTCCCATGGATCGCCCTTCTTAGTCGTCCGACACATTCGGCTCAAACACGATTTGAATCGCGCGATGCGGCTTCGCCTTGATCTCCACCAGCTTCGCGGGTTGCTCCAGGCTCAAGTACGCCGCCGTGCCGGTGCCGGCCAGCGCTGCCAACAGCAGAATCGCCAACGTCGGCATGGCCAGCATGTTCCAGGCAAGTCGGCGCTTGCGCTGCGCCCGCGTCACGATCAGATCAATGCTCTCAATCACTGGTACGCCAAGCGAACTGGAGAGATGCTTGACCGTGCGATACGAGTGATCCAGAAACTCCCGCGCCAGCACCGTCACCACGCCCGCCGCCAACGCAACCGCAAGGCATATCCCCACGACCAGCAACGCCGACGGATAAGTCGGCCGGCTGCTCTGCTCCACGTCGCGAATGGTCGCGAAGTGGATTGAACGCCCGCTGTGCTGGGCCGTGCGCATTTGTGCCACTGGCTTGACGCTATCCTGCCACGATTTTAACTCACCCTCAATGCGATCGGCTTTTTGCCGCAGCAGGTGGTACTCATCCCGGTGGCCGAGCACGTCGGCGCGACGGGACTCGACCTCGGCCGTCATGCGCTGTACGGTCTCGCGCCGGGCTCGCGTCGCCGCCAGCTTTCCGTCCAAGTCCGCCAGTTGCTGCTCGATGTGATCCAGCGCGGCCGGACCGGTGACGACATCGTCCTCCAGTTCGATTCGCTCGGGCGTTTGCGCCAATTCCGCCTCCATCGCTTCAATCGACGCGCGAAGCTGCACGACCGACGGATGCGCCTCGGTCATGCGCTTGGTCGTTCGCAACGTGGTCAGTTCCTGTCGCAGTTTCCCGAGCGACGCGACGAGTTCGGCGCGGCGAGGATTCGGCGCCGAGGAAAGCAGCGATGCGGGCGCAGCCGGCAACCCGCCCTTTTTCGCGGAACGGGCCTCTTCCAGGGCCTGACGATGATGCTCCAATTGCTCGCGCTGACGCTCCAGCGCCACGCGTTCCATCCCCAGCGCGGCCAACTCGGACTGATTCGGGTCCACGGTTGCCGGATCGATGCCGGGATATTGCAACTCCATCGCCGTCAACTTCGCGCGAACGTCTGACAACTCGGCGCGGGCGGATTCCACCTGCGCCTCCAGAAACCGCTGCGCATCGTCCAGAACCTGCGTCGTGCGCTGACGCGACTTCTCAAGATACACATCACGCAACATTGCGAGGATCGGCGACACCAGGGAGGGGTCTTCCATCGAAAGCGAGAGACTGACGACCTCCCGCGCCGACGACGACTCCTGCGATTTCACCGTCAAGCCTCGCGCCACCTCGTTCGCCAGACGCAACCGTGCAGCCTCGCCGGCCGGCGTCAGGCTGCCGTCGTCAAAGCGCGGCGCGGCGATCGGCAGGTCCAGTCCATCCAGCACCGTGAGCAGCGTCGCCTCGTCTTTCAGATCCGCCGCCAGGTGCGCCTTGATTTCGGTGTACGGCTCCTTCCAGGCCCGCCCCATCATGTTCGCCAGGACCGCATCGTTGTCGCGCCGCAGCACCGTCGTGGCCGTGTACTGCCGCGGCACATACAGCGACGCAGCAAAGGTCACCGCGCCGACCACGCAGAACGGCACATAGAAATGCCAGCGCCGCTCGCGGATGACGCGAAGCACCTCACCCACGGTGTGTCGAAGATCCGTCACGGAGTATTCGTCAAACTGATGTTGCATGGCTTGCCGACTTCCTTGTCTGCCCGCTTCGGCTCGTCGCGCTCGAATCCTGCTGCTGCTTCACGATCGCGCTACGGCGCCGCGGCGCTTACGACGCGCCCCGCGCCCAATCCCCCGCCCGAAACCATGACCGACTGGGACGCCTGTCCAAGCGGAAACGTCAGCTCGGCGATCGCAAGACCCAGTTTCCCCAGCGGCGTCGGCGGCACATAGATGATGTCGCCCTCCTGAAGCAGGAGGTTCTGATCCATCTTGCCGTCCTCGATCATGCGCTTGGCGTTGACGCAAACAATGCTGCGCTTGTCTTCATGCGGACTGGGCCGGATGACCGTGATCTTGTCCCGGGCCGCAATGAATCGCAGGCGAGCCTTGGCCAGCGCCGTGATCAGCGTGTCCCGCCCGGAATAAGGAAACGCACCGGGCTGCTCTACCTGGCCAAAGACGTAGTACTTCTTGCTCATCGCGTCGGCCAGCCGAACGTTGACCTGCGGCGATTCGTAGTACGTCGCCAGCAGGGATTCCAGCTTCTGGGCAATCTCCGCCGGCGTCAGACCCGCGACCTGCACGTCGCCCAGCAGGCGCAGCGAGATCTTGCCATCCTGGCGGATCGTTTGAATCTCACCATCGATTTCGGGCGATTGCGGAGAACTGATCTCAATCGAATCCGGCGGCTGGACGCGATATTCCGCCGCCGACACGTTCGCCTCCCAGTCGTGAATGAAGGCGTTGACCTCGCGGTCATTCGGCGTTGATGAACAGCCCGCTCCCGTCAGAATGCCCAGTGCGAATAAACCCGCCTGGGCGACGCGGCCCGATCGTTTGCACCGGATTCGGGAACAACTCGCTGTGCCATCGGGCGCGCCGATGCTTCGGTGTGTGTTGCCGTCCATGGCTCCTCGCTCGCTTCTCTCCCGCGGCCTTATCGGGTGAGTCCGGGATCAACTGAACTATCAAGCGGTCGAGATTCAGCCTTTTCGTTGAGTTCGAAGCGCCAACAGCGAGATCGTGAGGCGGCTCGGTCGGCAATTTTTGCGCGAGCATGTTTGCCGCCTCGATGAGCCAGGGCCGACGGGACAGCCGGGCAATGCGTCAAGCGCGCAAAGTTTCGATTCCGATAACACTTACAACGATTCGGCACTCGATCTCTGCCCGGACGCAGCGGCCGAACGAATCCCGCGCGAGGCCAATCCGCCGGGCCAGGAGCCACTCATGTATTGCGATTTTTTCGGTCTGTCGGTTCCGCCGTTCAACAACACGCCCGATCCGAAGTTCTTCTTCAACACGCCCGACCACGAAGAAGCGCTCGCGTCCCTGATCTATGCCGCGCACGAGCGCAAGGGCTTTGTCCTCGTGACCGGCGAAGTCGGCTCGGGCAAAACGCTCTTGAGCCGCATCGTCTTGTCGCGCTTTGAATCCAACATCCAGACGGCGACGATCACCAACTCGCGCGTGAGCGGGCGGGAGTTGCTTGCCGCGATCTGCCGCGAGTTTCGACTCCCGGTCGATGCGGGGGCCTCGGCGGCCGAACTTTCGCTGAAGCTCGAAGCCTTCCTGATGGAACAATATGCAAGCGACGGCATCGTGGTGGTCACGATCGACGAGGCCCAGAACCTCCCGCACGACGCCTTTGAGGAGCTTCGCCTGCTCGGCAACCTCGAGGCCGACGACGCGAAACTGCTCCAGGTTCTGATCCTGGGTCAGCCGGAATTGCAGGAAACCTTCCGGCGGCCTGACATGCGCCAGCTTCAGCAGCGGCTGTTTCGGACGTTCCACCTGCGGGCGATGTCTCGAGAATTGACGTTTGGATACATTCAGCATCGCCTGGAGATCGCGGGGCTGTCGGCCGGCCGCAGGCTGTTCGATGACGCGGCGCTCGAGGCGATCTATGCGCATTCGGAAGGCCTGCCACGACTGATCAATCAGATCGCCGACAACGCGCTGCTCGCCGCCTACGCCGACAGCGCCGCGATCGTCACCCGCGGCATCATCGAGGAAGTCGTCACCCAAATGCTGGCCCCGCCGCAGGTGGCCAGCGCCGCGCCGCGCGGCGCCCTGGCGCGACACGCAATGCAGTTTCCGCAGGACCCCGCACCGGAACCGCGGCCGATGCCGGCAACGACCTCGACGGCCGCGCCCGAAGCCTGGGCAACGAGCACACCGCCTCCGCAACTCGTCGCGATTCCGCCGATGCCGGCGCCATCCGCGCCGCCGCGCATCGATGCGCGACTCGAGGAGGAAATGCGTGCGCAACTCGCCCGGATGTCCGCCGCGTCGGCATCCGAGCAGGCCCGGATTGAGCACTTCCTTTCGGATCAGCAGCGCAAGTTCGCCGAGCTGGATCGCCAGATGCGTCAGACCCTGATGCGCTGGACCGAACAGCGCGACATCGGCGAACGCCGCCACAACGACGCCATCGCACAGCTCGACGAGCGCGCCCGCGCCATCGCCGAGCAGCTCGAGGAGCGCGCCCGCGCCATCGCCGCACAGGTCGATCACGTCTCACAGCGGGCCGAGTCGCGCACCGCCGACGCCGCGAAGACGCTTGAACAATTCATGGCGCAGATGCGCGCCAAAATGGACGAGACATTCGGCTACATCGAATCGCAGGCCCAGGCCACGCGCGACGACCTCCGCGCTGCCAACGAGAACCTCCGCACCGCGCACGAAGTGATGCAGCGTGCCCAGTCGGTGCAGCAGTCGCTTACGGGCAGCGGCAAGCAACTGGTCGAGCTGCACTCCAAAGCCGACGCCGCCCTGGCCCTTGGAGAGAAAGTCGTCGCGTCGATCAAATCACAAGGGCGACGCTCGGTGTCGGAAGTCCGTGCCTGCCTGCTTCAGATTCACCAGGCGGCCGATCGCATCCGTCGCGAGCTGCGCGAGGTCGGCGAGGAACTGCGCTTCACTTCGCAGAACGCTTCCGCCAACCTGGCCGATCACGAGCGCCGCATTGAAAACCAAAGCCGTCAGGCGCTGGAAGAGATCAACACGCTGGCGAACCGCGTGCAGGCCAGCGCCACGATTCTCCTCGAATGCGGCAACAACATTCGCGAAGAGTGCGACCGCCGCGCCGCGCAGATCGATGCCAAGCTCACCGAGGCGCGCCGCGTCGCCGACGCCCAGGCAACCCAGCTCGCCGAACGCGCCCAGGCCTACATCGAGGAAATGCGCGAACTGCACGCCGTCATTCTGCACGACGCCGAAGTTGCGCAAACCACGATCAACCAGGCCGCCGGCAAGTACGCCCTCGAATTGCGCGAGCCGGCGGATCGAGCCGTTCGCCTTGTTCAGGACTTTGAGGCGCAAACCTGTGCCCGCGCCGGCGAGCTGCTCCAGCGGGCACAGAAAGTCCACGATGACACGCACGCTTACCTTGCGGCCCCGCGCGAAGTCGTCGAAGCCGCCGCACGACAGACCGAAGTCCTCGCGAAACTGTCCCGTTCGGTTTCCAGCGTGATTCACAAGCTCGCGGACGCCGGTGGCGTGGCACACGATCGTTGCGAGAGGCTCGCCGAGCAAAACACCCTTGCCGACGAACGCATCCAGCTCATCCGCGCCCATTCGCAGCGTCTGGGCCAGCTGGTCGGCCTTGTGCGGCAAGCTTACGGATCCATCGACGCGCGCGTGCAGGGCCTGCGGTACGGGCTCGCCCAAGCCGATCAGTTTTTCCAGGCCCCGCCGCTGGAGCTTCCCGATTCCGACCGCCTGGCGCGCTCGACGACGGATGCGGAATCTGTCGATGTCGTGGCACGGATGGCCCCGGCGATTCCGACGCATCCGGAAAAATCAAATCGTGCCGAAAACAAGACATCCTCGCCTCGGTCTCACACGCCGCAGACGGCCCACGCTTTTCCAACGCAGACCAGGGCGACCGACTCTCCGGCACCGGCTTCCGTCAAGGGACCCGCCGCCTCCGGAGCGCCGGCGGCGCCTGCGAACTTTGCCAAAGGATCCCTGGGGGAACTGGTTCAGAAGAACCAGAAGCTTAACGCATGGCTCAAGGAAGTCCTCGGCGAAGCGCAAGCAGCCGCCGTTCAAGCCTTCCCCCAGCCCGATCGTGAGACCGCGGCACACGCCCCCCCGATAGCCAAGGCGTCGTAAGGCTCGTTCAGGCCGCGCCCGAGATTCCACTGGCGGCGGTCGATCGCCCGACCCCCACGGCCGGCAGAAAGTAATCGCGCGCGATCACGTCCCAGCTCATCTTCGCCGCCAATTCGTACCCTCGGCGAATAAACGCCGCTTTGTCCTCGCGGCTGCGCGGCAGTCGGCTCATCAACTCGCGCGCCACCTGCTCCGCCACGCGTGCGTCAAACGCCTCGCGCACGTCGCGCTTCAGGGCCAGGTACCCCTCGATCGTATCCTGCTCGGGACGATAAGCCGTGTAGTCCGCGATGATCACGTTCGGCGTGCCCTGCGGACCGGCGACACGCCGTACAAAGCCCGCGCAGCCGCACACGTTCGACATCACGCAGATGCAGCCGAACGACAGGGCCTCCAACTGGGCGATGCCGAACGGCTCGTAGATCGACTGCCCAAACTCGACGTCGCTGCCCTTGCGGATGTCCCAAAACGCCATGTCGGCGGGCATGCGGCTGCCGCAGCAGGCGCGATCAAACCCGAACTGGTTTATATAGACAACCTTACAATTCCGTCCGCGCGTGTTGAATGCCTGCACACCGGCGTAATACAACGCCTCGCCGCCCGTCAGGTCCGGCATCCCCTCGCGATGCGCCAGCGGCCAGTCCCACCAGCGCTCCATCTCCAGGATGTCCTCCGTCGGCCGCGGCCCGCCGATCTCCGTCGACAACACGAACAACACCGCCGTTTCGCCGCTCGCCTGCATCGCTCGATCAACGTGACGCATCACATTCAGATCGCGCCACAGGCCCTTGCTCGGCACCATCCGCGTCACGTGCGTGAAGATGTAGTCCGGTCGATATCCCAGCAGCGCCTCGGCGTAATCCTGCAATCGCCTCTTGCTCGCGTGCGATTCGCGCTCGGCGTTCTCATACGCCGGAATCCCGTTGTACACCAGTTGAATGTTCGAACGCGCCATCTCCGGAGAAAGGAACCGAAGTTCGCGCACGACATCATCCCCCACGGCCAGCGTCACATCCAGATGCCGGCTTGCCTCCACCAGCGCATGGCGGTAATACCCGCGCTGATCCCCGAACACGTCCGCCACGTATTTGCCTTCGCTCGCGCACTTCGCCAGCACGTTGTAGAACATCGTGTCGTGCCCCGGATGCTCCTCGACGATCCGGCGCGCCGTCGCCACTTCGTGCGCATGAAACGCCGTCCGAACCGACGCTCCTCCGCGCAGCTTCGCCGCCAGCGCCGTCGGCATCCCCATGAACTCGTGAGACACCACCACGCACGTCCCGTGCATCGCGCCCAATGCCCGCGCCGCCGCCAGCCCCGGCTCCGCCAGCCGAACGTATTGCTCATAATCCCAGCTTTGTTCGTACCGCACCGAGTCGATGCCGAACGACTCATAGAGCCGGTGCTTCAGCGCGTTCGTCTCCGCGGGATTCGCCCGGCTCACTTCAATCAGCACCACCTCCGGCCGCTCCTCCACGCCGGTCAGCGGATCGCGCAACAGGCGCCGGCCGTATACGATCTCCACATGATACCGCTGCTGAATCTGCCGAAACGCCTCGGCCAGCGGATGATTCGTGCGGCCGTCCAACGATGAGTAAAGCACCTCCCCTTCTGGCCCCAGCCGGTGTTCCGGGCGACCCTGCGTCGTGAAAAGCGGGCAGAGGAGGATCGTGCGATCCACAGTCTGGGCGTAGTCGCGCGAGGTGATCAACCCTTCGAGGACTGAACCAATACCGCCGATTTTGTGAACCGCTTCGTGCGAAACGTGAAGAATGCTCAACATGATGTGCTCCGCCCCCGGGATGAATGACCCGCGCTATTGTACGGCGGTGAATGCCACCTGCCATGCCACGCTACTTCATCGGCTCGCGAGGTGAAACAGCGATATGAACGAACGGTTTGGCCGTAAACGTGGGGAAACTGCGGTATTCTCGGCTAGGCGGTCACGTCGAGAACCTGGCCGATGCCGGGCGGCGAAATGAAGTCGACCTGCCGCACCGATCGCGGCGCTTCGACCACCGGCCATCGAAACGGCCAAAGACGCTTCCGGTCGCATCCTCCGACCGCCGAATGACACTGACCCATCTCGTCCTTGCGTGCCGCGTATGCGGCGTCGACATCCGCTGTCGATTGCGCACGCCGGCCCGCGAAGTAACTGTGCGGCCGATTGCTCGCATCGAACACGGCATCGCCCGCTCGCACACCGGGGTGAATCGCACTGGCGTCAAACTGCCGCCGCCATGCATACAAACCACCGGGCCACGGCGGCAGACCGTACCAATAACGCGGCAGACCGCCGCGAAGATCGGAAGAACTGGATATCGCCCCCACGCAACCCACCGGCATCGCTCCCCGCATGAAGAGAATGCAAGATGCGTTCCGAAAGTCGAATGGGAGGCCGCTGCAACGTGGGCGCGATAAGAACCACTCGCGCACTCCGGAATCGAGCCGGCGCGGATCAAGCCCGCATTCCGCGCAATTCGCCAGCGCGGTCGATGTTGATTTCAGTCAACGTTGAAGTTAATTTGAAACAACGCTCCGGTACCGCGGTGCGTCGTTCAGACGAGTTCGCCCGTCTTCTCGGGTTCGGAGCTTCCCGGACCGGACCCGACGACTTTCTCGGCCAGCCGGCGATAGGCCTGCACCAGATCGCGGCAGATCAGATCCACGCGATCGCGCAGCTCCTTGCGATCCTTCACCAACCGCGATGAGACCTTTCGCAGCCGATTGGCCCGCGACGTGTCCTGGCGGTGCTTGCGCCGCCGGTCGGCCGCACGACGAATCGCGTTGATCAGCCGCGGCAGGTCGAACGGCTTGACGAAAACATCCGCCGCGCCCAGACGCAGGGCGGTCAGAATCCGCTGCGCGTCCATCTCGTCATCAAGTAGAATGACCGGAGTCGCCGCATCGCCAGATTGGTCAGCCAGCATCGACAGACCGGTGCCGTCGGAAACGTGCTGGCTCGCGACGATGACATCAAACGCATTCGATTCGGCGAGTACCCCGGCCTGTTCCACGCGATCCGAAACCGTAAGATTGGCAGAAAGGCCGGTCATCAGCGCGTGCCCCAGCGTGACGACCAGATCCGCGTCCTCCGTGACGAGCAATACCTGAATATCCTGGCGATTCATCCGTGCCTCGCTTCCTTTCCCGCTTCCTGCTTCCTGCCCCCGGGCGCTTCTCGATTCATGACGCCCTGTCTGTCCGGCCCGATTTCACGTTCTGCATGCAATTCACGCGAGCCTATGTCGGCTTGATCCGGGTTCGACAATAGTGCCAGGCGGGACGTTTCAGCCGTGAGAGCGAGGGGAGGAGGAGAGAGGCCTACGCGACCCGCCCGGCCCGGATACCAAAACTCCATCGATCGCGCGGAACGCCCCGGTCCCCCTGATTACCGGTAAAATTATACGACTGTCTCTTACCCCCGACTCGCCGGACGCTTCGACGGCAGCCGAAGCTCCACGATCGTGCCCGCGCCGGGCACGCTGCGAATCCGAACGCTTCCGTCGCCGGACTGAATCCACCGCTGCACGCGCGCCAGACCCAGACCCCTTTTGCGCCCGGCCGGTCCGTGCGAAAAGAACGGGTCCATCGCCCGCGCCTGCACGTCCGGCGTCATGCCGCGACCGTTGTCAGCCACCTGCACGACGCCACACTCTTCGGCACAATCGCCAAACGCCTTGATGGTCACCCGGGGCGATTCGCCTTCCATCGCCGCCCACGCGTTATCGATCAGTTCGCCCAAGGCGCGCGTCAGAAGGTCCGGATCCCCGAACACCGCCGGCGTATCGGACGCGATCGAAACGGAACACGTACCAGCAGGAATCGAACGCGCTTCCAGCAGCGTTGACACCGTTTTCGACAGCCAAGCGCGCAGATCAATCGGCAGGAACCGAGCCACCGGCGGTTCCGCGAACTCCAGCAGGCTCGACACCAGTTCGCTCGCCGCGTGCGCCTGCCGCACGATCTGATCCAGCGCTTCTCGGTCCTCGGGAGTCGCGGCACGTCCGCGAAGCAGTTGCGCACGACCCGATATCACCGCCAGCGGATTGTTCAACTCGTGCGCCGCGCCGGCCGCCAGCGAGGCCAGCGAATCCACCGCCCGCGCTCGGATCACCTGTTCGCGCATCGCCACCAGTCGCCGGTTGACCTCGGCCATGTCGTCTCGCATCGCCGCGATGGCCGACTCCGATCGCGCCTGAACCAGGGCCATGGAAATCAGCGCCAGGAGCGGCCTCGACGTCGAACCGTTCGTGCCCCGATCATCGCGCGACGCCGCATTGACGGGCTTGTCCGCGCGACACGTCAGCACGCCGCCAATCGGCTCGTCGCCGTGACACAGCGGAAGATGCCAGAGCGGCCCTTCTCCCAGGTGCAGGCGAAACCGGGAGACCAGCATCCCCATCCGCCCGGCGTGCAGTTCCTGCCAATCGGTCTCGTCCATCGACTTTGCCGCCTCGTCCGGCCACGTTGACAGACCTCCGCCCATCAACGAGAGATCCATCACCCCGCGCTCGATCTGCATGCCGGTCGCCGCAAACTCCAGCCACGGACGATCCTCGCGTCGCGCATAGACAACAGACGCGTTCAAACCGTACCACGCACCCAGTGCCTTCGCTGCCTCCCCGCACACTTCCCGCAACAAGCAGCCGCGTCGAATCGACCCGGCGAAGTCGTGGATCGCCTTCAGACATGCCGCCTGCCGCGCCGCCATCCTGCGATTCGCTTCAAGTGCCTCACGCACGTCATCCGCGGCATTGGACGGCGTCGCTTCCGCTGGGCGAAAATCGACCCGCGCAGGTTCTTCGTCGGACCCTGCCAGCCATTGGCGAAGGGCGGCCGCCTCGTCGCGAACCGCCTCCAGCCAGCTCGCCAATTGCTCGCTTGTCAGCGTGCTGTCGCCGTAGCGCGCGAACTGCTCGACCCCCTGATCGACCAAGCGGTCATCGACTTTGTAACCCATGGCCACAGCCGCGGAATCGGCCCATTGCACGATCTGAACAGAACCATCCGGCGAGCAAGCCGCCGGCAGCGCTTCACCCGGCGTGTGATGCAGCCAAATGCACTCGGTCACGACGCGCGAAAGCGCCCATCGTTCCGCGAGACGCCGACCGGCCTGCGGATGATCCACGCCGAGCAATCGACGCTCGTGATTCGCGTTGTCAATCCCATGCAGGAAAACCTTGCGGGAATCGGAGATCGATGCCGCGCTGATGCCGTGTCGAGTAACGCGCGCGTACCCCTTCGGCATCACGCGAGCCAGGGCCGCCTTACCCAGATCATGAAGCAAGCCGCAGAGGAAAAGCTCGCCGGCTCGCGACGCCGAGACGCCTGCCGCGGCCGCCAGCCCCGTCGCCACCCCATGTACCCAGAAATCGACCCAATCAAACTCGGACGCTGCCGCATCAGGACGCGTCGCGGCTTTCGAAGTATCTGCACGGGTCCAATCGCACAGTGCCCGCGCCAGGCCCCAGCGCTTCGGCGCCTCGTTCGGCCCCGTGGCCGGCGGCTCGAACGGTTCGAGCCGCGACGGATGCCGTAACAGGCTTAGCAGTTCTGCCGGCGGTGGCGCGAGCGCATCAAGCAAGTCGTAGACTTGCTCGATCTGAATGGCCTGGGTTTCGTGCGCATCCCGCCGGTTCATTTCCATCCGTGTCCCACCGGCGCGGAGGATTACGCGCCGACCAGTTCGACCATGCGGTTGAGCAACTGCGTGATGTCAAACGGCTTCTTGACGAAATCATCCGCCCCCGCCGCTCGAAGCATCGCGATCTCGGCTTCGCGCGCGGCGCCGGAGACGATGATGATGCGCGTGCCTGCCAGCTCGGGATCGCTGCGAATCCGCTGACAGACGATATTCCCGTTAATATCCGGCAGCATGTAGTCCAGCAGCACGATGTCCGGGCGGAACTCCTTCGTCTGCGCCCCCGCGTCGAAACCATTATTCGCCGTGCGCACGTCGAACCGCCCGTCGCCGGCGAGAATCTCCGACATCATCGAAACAATCTCGGCGTCGTCATCCACAATCAACACGCGCTTCTTGCTCGCCGCGAGATTCTCCAGCGGGATGTGGTTCTCCCGCATGAACGCCAGCAACGACTCGCGCGGAATGCGCCGGAACTTCGACCCCGGCACGCGGAAGCCCTTGAGCCGACCGCTGTCGAAGCAGCGAATCACCGTCTGCTGGCTGATGCGGCAAATCTCGGCGACCTCGCCCGTCGTATAGACAGATTTCATATTTCTGCCCCGCTTCGCCGCTTCCAGCGCCTCGGCTACCGCCGCAGCACCGGCCGCTCCGGCATCCGTGCCGTCCCCGTCCAATGATTGGCTCAACATCTTACCTAGTTCCCCCAGATTAACAACCCCGCGCACTATCGGGCCGACCCCTTTGCGGCTTTATCAATACCGAAGATGAACTGATTCTGGGGCTTTGATGGCGAAATTTGCGGTGACTGGACCTTTCGGATGTGGCACTTGATGAAACCGTTCGCGCCGGCGTGCGCCGGCCCGCTCGAAGGCAGGCCGCTACGAGAATGCGACGCGAACGAAGTGGAGCCGCAGAATGATCCATAGGATGCGGGCACCCGCTGCGGCGGGTGAATCACAGGCGAGACGCCTGGGCCACCGGTGAATGCTCATCGCGGCTTCACTTAGAAAGGTTCGGATTACGCCTTGCTCTCGCGTCGGGCGGATTCCAGATGCAACAGCAGCACCGCGATATCGGCCGGGTTGATCCCGCTGATCCGCTGGGCCTGACCGATGCTGCGCGGGTTGATGCTGCTCAATCGCTCACGCGCTTCGAATCGAAGCTGACGGATCGTGTGATAATCCAGCCCGTCCGGTATCCGGCGCGACTCCATCTTTCGAAAGCGCTCGACCTCACGAAGTTGTCGCTTGACATACCCGCCGTACTTCGCCTCGATCGCGGCCGCTTCGAACGCTTCGTCCAGCAAGCGGCTGCTGACGCCGGCTACGTCTTCCGGCAGCGCCGGCAGCGTATCCGATCCGCTTCCGCCGACCTCGCTCCCAACTCCGGCGGAGCGCCACGCGCGCCAAGGCACGCGCTCGATCGATTCGCCATCCGTCCGCGCCAGCCAGCGCGACAACGGCACGCCGTCGATGATCGTCCGCTCGGCCCAGCTTTGAATCACCGCGATCGCGTCACGTTTGGCCGCAAAACGCGTCCATCGTGTGTCGTCCACGAGGCCGATCTCCCGCCCCAGCGCGGTCAGCCTTGCGTCGGCGTTGTCGCTCCGAAGCAGCAGGCGGTACTCTGCGCGCGACGTGAACATGCGATACGGCTCGATGACGCCGCGCGTCACCAGGTCGTCGATCATCACTCCGATGTACGCCTGGTCGCGCCGCAGCACCACCGGGTCGCGCCCCAGCACGCGCCGCGCCGCGTTGATCCCCGCAAGCAGCCCCTGCCCGGCCGCTTCTTCATAGCCGCTGGTGCCGTTAATCTGGCCCGCGAGGTACAACCCCCCGACGCACTTGGCCTGAAGCGTCGCGTCGATCTGATGCGGCGGCACGAAATCGTACTCGACCGCATACCCCCATTGAAGAATCCGCGCTTGTTCCAGCCCGCGAATCGACCGCACCACGCCCTCCTGCACATCCACCGGCAGCGACGTGCTGATGCCGTTGCAGTAGATGCGGTCGCTCTCGTAGCCCTCGGGTTCCAGAAATACCTGATGCCGATCCTTCTCGGCGAAGCGAACGACCTTGTCCTCGATGCTGGGACAATAACGCGGCCCGCGCGACTCGATCTGCCCGGTGTACATCGGCGCGCGGTGAAGGTTCGCCCGGATCAGGTCGTGTGCCGGGGCGCCGGTGTACGTGATCCAGCAAGACACCTGTCGCTGATCGATGCGATCCGTCAGAAACGAGAACGGTTCGGGCGGAACGTCGCCCGGCTGTTCCTCCAGCGCGGCGTAATCCACCGAATCCCGCGCGAGGCGCGGCGGCGTGCCCGTCTTCAATCGTCCCAGCTCCAGCCCCATCTCGCGCAAGCACGCGCTCAACCCCACCGCGCTGCCTTCGCCGATCCGCCCGCCCGCGGCCTTTTGTTCACCCGTGTGCATCAGCGCGCGGAGGAATGTTCCCGTCGTCACAATCACGCAGCGGCAGGCCAGAACGCGGCCATCGGTCAGGCGAACGCCACAAACCTGTTTCACCTTCACTGCCGGACCGCGCGCGCCGGTCAGAGCCGCGACCGCAACGGAGCGGGCTCGATCGGTCGACGAACAAGCCGGCCATTCACGACCCGTGATGAAGCCGCTGGAATCAGCAAGAGTCCTCGTTTCAATCCGCTCAATCGTCCCCTCGATGATCTCAAGATTCGGTGTGTGCGCGAGCAACTCCTGCACGGCGGCTGCATACAGGTCGCGGTCGCATTGCGCTCGCGGCGCCCACACGGCCGGCCCCTTGCGGCGGTTCAACATGCGGAACTGAATGCCCGCGCGATCGGTGGCAAGCCCCATCAGGCCGCCCAGCGCGTCGAGCTCTCGCACCATCTGCCCCTTGCCGATGCCGCCGATGGCCGGATTGCAACTCATGCGGCCGATGGCGTCGCGCTGCATGGTGACCATCGCCGTGGGGATGCCGAGCCGCGCCGCGGCCCAGGCGGCCTCCGCGCCGGCGTGACCACCGCCGATGACAATGATTTCAAAACGGCGTTCCATGGAAGGCATGATAAGCGATAAATCGCATCAGGCCTCGCCTGAAAACACTCCCTCTCCCTTGAAGGGAGAGAGCCGGGGTGAGGGTTGGTTTCGTCTTCGTGCGGCTTTTCCCCTCACCCAACCCTCTCCCCAAAGGGGAGAGGGCGTTTCAGACAAAACCTAAATAAATGGATCACGCGAAAAAGAGAAGCCGACGGATCGTCATCCGCCGGCTTCTGGAAATCAACCCACACGATTCTGGCGACGGACAACTGGCCGCTTGTTCGATCATCCGCCGGCGAGGTTGTTACTGCCTTGATTGTTGCCGTAGATGATGTAGACCTCGCCGGCCTCGTCGCGGCGCTGATTGGGCGATGAGGGATTCACGAAATCCGCCCGCATCGCCGCCACGCCGATGTCATCGAACCCGTCGCCGTCGATATCCCCCAGGCCGCCGACCGAATCAAGCGGGGCTTCGTCGATCGTGCCCTGCGCGAAGCGGCTGACGAACACGATGCCCGGCAACGGTGTCACGTTTCCGACCTTCACTCCCACCTGCGCGAGGTTGAAGCCCTGACCGCTGTTGTTGGTCAGGAACGTCGGCGAAGCATTGCCAAAGATCAGGTAAGCAACGCCCTTGCGGGCCACGCCGTTCACGACGCGCACCTCACCGGGACAGGCGATCAGCAGATCGCCGTAACCATCGCGGTTGAAATCACCGGCGCTGGCGATGCTGGCGCCGGCCATCGCGCCGGAATGGGCGCCGACAAATCGCACACCGGCCAGCGACGCCGTTCCGACCTGTTCCGGCGTGAAGCCGTTTTCACCGGTCAACGGGCGATTGCCGAAGATGATTCCGACGTATCCCGCGTCCGCCCCGACGACGGCGTGGTCATAGCTGGGGCTGGCAAACGCGACATCATCGCGTCCATCGCCGTTCACATCCTGGATCGCCGTCTGAATCGCACCGAAGCGATCTTCCGAATGGGATCCGCGAATTTCCAATCGCGGAGGTCCGATCGGCGCGCCGGGAGGCGGCGGATTGTCCGGATCCAGAACAGTCAACTGCGAATTGCCAAAGCCGCCCGAAGGCGTGAAGAGCACGTAGAAGACTCCGTTGTTGGTCAGGACCGGTCCGCCTGCGGTAATGCGTCGATCCGCACCCGGAGCACCCATCAGCACATCCGCAACACCATCCTGATTGAATTGCCCGGCCGTGCCGGCGTATCCCAGCTCATCCCCGGCGTCTGCGCCATACACGTTCACCCAGTTCGGCATCGGAATGGGTGCGCGACAGCAAATCGTAGGGTTCATTCCGACGCAACCGCCGCCCGGACATATCCCAAAGACTGGAAACGACAGAACCCCATCGAGCGTGAAACCATCCGCAATGAAGTTGCTCGGCTGGAAGATGACGATCTTCCCGCAACGATTCAGCGGCGTAACGATCGGCGGGACTCCCCCCGGAAGGCTGAATCCCGGCGACGAAATCACCAGCGAATTCAGGTTGGTATTGAAGAATGCCGGCAGAACACCGACCGTGCGGCCGTATTCATTGTCCTGGACGATCGGCGGTGCGTTTTCCCTATCGAGATAGGCTCCGCGAAGCCGCGCGCCGCGCGGGATGCTAGCCCCACCTTGGGCCACACCCTCGTCGTCCGCGATTCCTTCCGGATCAAACTGGCCTGCCGTCCCCGCATCCACAAACTGCGGGAAATTCGTTACAAGGTTGTTCGTTCCGTCGACCATGATGACCAAGCCGCCCAATGTCAAACCCAAGTCATCGTTGCTGTTCTGACTGCAATTCAAGGCATTCGGGAAACCGTCGTTGTAAGGGGTGTCGCACCCCCCCTCGACCGGATCGTCATCACCGTAGTCCCGTGCACCACCGACGTACGGCAACCCGAAGACAAGGTCATCGATGCCGTCCGCCGTGACGTCCAGCCGCGCGATCGACGTCAGACCGGCCGACGTGGTGAAAGGATGCGCTCCATCGGTGAGCGAACCGGGCACGGATGGGACGGGGATGCGGCCCAAGGGCATGCCGTAGGTTGTCCCCCGGAAGAACGAGCCGACGCTGTTGATGCTGATGATGCCGCCGAATCGTCCGATGTTGGCCGCGTTGTACGGTGTCGGCAGATAGTCCGGCGGCGTCGGAAAATCAATCGGTGTTCCATCGACACCGGGCACGTCCGGGATTCCGTTCCCGTTCGTATCAAGCGGGAACGGGAGTTTCGAACGGCCGAAGATCTGATAGGCCGCGCCGGACTGGAAGCGGTTTCGAGGGCTGGCAAATCGGCCCGCGATCAGGAAATCATCGACCCCATCGCCGTCAAGATCACCGGAGGTTCGCATGATCGAACCGAGATTCTCCCCGACGCTGAAGCCCTGGAACCGCGCCCCGGCCAAGGAGAAGCCCAGCGAGCCGACATCCACCAAGCCGCTCGCCAGCGATGAAATCGTGATCGAACCCGTCGCGTAGGCATGGGCCGTCACCACGCCGTCGGTGATCGTCGCACGCAGGAAGTATGGCTGCGTGCGGACCGGAATCTGCGCGAAGTCGATCGTGAAGCGGTATTCCTTGAACTCGCCGTCCTGCGGCGCGCCGGGGAACGGCAGCAAGCCGGGGACCGTCGGCGTGCCGAAGGTGCGTGGATTCGTGCGGATTTCAATGCTGTCGGCAGACTGAAGCTGCGCCAGATCCACCGGCGGTGCGGGATCGCCGTCAAACGTCGGATCGGTGTTCAGCCGCACGGCCGACGGCAGAATAATGATGTTGCTCGCGGGATCCAGGGGATCGCCGGGGTTGTTCACGTCGTCATTGGTCGGGATGCGATCCTTGTCCAGCAGCAGCGTGATCTTGACGTTGTTGCTGTCGGTATCAGCGTAGATGTACCGCACCGTGACTTCGTCCTGAACGGAGAGACCCAGGTTCGCCAGCGGTTCCAGAAACGTCAGCCGCGGCGGGCTGTTCAGCGGCTGCGACCCGCGCGGGGCGATGGAAATCACCGCGCCGTAGGCGACGCGCACCGGCTGGTTGCCCGTGCCGCTCAATGGATCAAAACTACCGTCGTCGATCTCGCCGAAGATCGTGTAAGCGCCGATCGGCACGTTGGTCGTGTCCCACTGCACGACGCCGCTGCCAAAGCCCGGGCCGATCTCAATTCCCTCGCTGATGGAGATCTGTTGTGCCGGCGTCGGGTTGGCTGACTGCGACGCGAAGATTCGCGCGACGCTGGCATCCTCCGCGTCGCTGCCGTTGAATTGAATGACGACCGGATCGCCCTGCTGCACGAAGTTGTTGCCGAAGTCGGTGACGACGTTCGTGATCTGCAAGCGCGGGGCGGTGTTGCCGCCGGTCGGCGTGGGGAATGGCGAGGCGTCCCCGCCCAGGAATGGGCAGGTCGAGCCGAGTGCGGCGATGGCCAGACAACACATCCAGAGCGAGGCGGACTTGAACAGGCGGAATGCTTGACGACGTAGAGACATTTGGGC
The DNA here is from genome assembly GCA_015200345.1 of Planctomycetia bacterium. NCBI lineage: Bacteria > Pseudomonadati > Planctomycetota > Planctomycetia > Planctomycetia bacterium. The sequence goes on from CP054187.1 coordinate 917,946, forward strand.
CGATCCTCCCGGTCTGGCTCGAAACCTTGGCGTGCGCCCCCCGGCGTGTGGCAAGGCGGGTATGGTGGGACTACCTTGCAGCCATCCTATGGTATTCTGCGGCGCGGCCCGCGGTCAAGCCGAGGCGACTCGCAAACCCGTGTCACACAACTACTTTGCGCTCCAACAGATAGACGAACCGCGTTTCGCCCCCATAACCTCTGACCATCGGCTTGCGAGGAATGCCGACAACCGGTTCGGCAGGTCGTGAAAAAGCCGGCTGCGAACCGCTCCGGATATGTTGTAGGACGCTCCCACGTGTCTATAAGCGGCATCGCGGTGCGGAAAATCCGTCTTTCTCCGGTCAGCGGAATCACCCTGGTTGAAGGCATCTCTTGCCGGACAAGGCCCGCGTGGATCAATCACAAGATATTCGGACCGCTCCGCGCGGCAGTCGGTTAGAATGACCCGGCTGAAATCAGATTGGTACGTTCAACCGACGTCAGGACACCCACATGCTGGACCGGCGCATCAGTGATGAACTGCTTCCGTACGTGAAGCAACCCTCCCAATACATCGGTCGCGAGTTCAATCAACTCGTCCGCGACGGCGACTGGGACGCGGCGCAGGTGCGCGTCGTGGTCGGCTTCCCCGATGCCTACACGATCGGCATGTCGCACCTGGGATGCCAGATTCTCTACTGGCTTTGCAATCACACACCGGGCGTGTGCGCCGAGCGCGTCTACTGCCCCTGGACCGACGCCGAGCAGCTCATGCGCGACAAGCGTATTCCTCTCTTCACGTGGGACACTCGCCGGCCGGTCAGCGAAGCGGACCTCTTCGCGATCTCGCTTCAGTACGAGCTGGGGTTCACGGGTTTCCTGCAATTGCTCGATCTCGCGGGCATTCCGCTGCGCGCGGCCGAACGGGACGACCGTCACCCACTCGTCATCGTCGGCGGGCCGCAGGCGGACAATCCGGAGCCGGTGGCCGACTTCGTGGACCTCGTCGTCGTCGGCGATGGCGAAGGGGCGATGGCGGCCATTCTTGAATTATACAAAGAGCTTAAATCCAGCGGCGTGCGCCGGCGCGACATGATCGAGATCATGGCCCGGCGCTTCCCCTGGGCCTATGCCCCGAGCCTGTACGATGTGTCCTATCACGCCGACGGCACCATCGCCGGCGTGATTCCCCGAATCGCCGGCCTGCCCGCGCAGATCGAACGCTGCCAGACGCCCGATTTTGAAAACGCCCCCTTCCCCACGCGGCCGCTGGTCCCCTACGCCGAAGTGGTCCACGACCGCATGGCCGTGGAAGTCATGCGCGGCTGCCCGCAGCGATGCCGCTTCTGTCACGCCGGTTATACCAAGCGCCCCGTCGGCGTCCGAAGCGTCGAGAAGATTCTTTCGATTCTCGAAGAACAATACGCCGCGACCGGGCACGAGGAGATCGGCCTGTTGAGCCTTTCCACGGCTGACTACCCGCACCTGCGCGAGTTGTCGGCCCGCGTCAACGAGCGCTTCGCCGGACGTCACGTCAACATCTCCATGCCGTCGCTTCGCGTCGACAAGATGCTTCAGAACATCCCGTGGATGGCCAGCAGCGTGCGCAAGGGCGGGCTGACGATCGCCGTCGAAGCGGCGCGCGACACGCTCCGCGCCGCGATTCGCAAGAAAGTCACCGATGGCAACCTGATGGACGGCCTCGTCGAGGCGTACAAAGCCGGCTGGAACCGCATCAAGACCTATTTCATGGTCGGTTTCCCGGGTGAGACGCCGGACGATATCCGCGGGATTTACGAGCTGTCACGCGAGATGTCCGCCGCGCGAAAGCGCATCGGCAAGCCGCCCGCGTTCATCAACGCGAGCGTCGGCTGGCTTGTACCCAAGCCCTACACGCCATTCCAGTGGGCCGCGCAGCCTCGTATCGAATACTTCCAGGAAGCCCGGCGAATTCTCGCGGCGGCTGTTCACGCAGGCCGCACCAAGGCCGTACGCATCAGCACGCACGACGCGAAACGCTCGATTCTCGAAGCGGTGCTGTCGCGCGGAGACCGTCGGCTCTGCGCGGCGGTGGAACGGGCCTATCGACTCGGCGCGCGGTTCGACGGCTGGGACGAAGCGTTCGATTACGGCATCTGGCTGCGGGCGTTCGAGGCGACAGGCGTCGATCCCGATTGGTACGCCCACCGCGAGCGCGCGACCGACGAGATACTGCCGTGGGATCACATTCGATCCGGCCCGAAGCGCGATTATCTGCAAGATCAGTATTCCGACGTGTTCATCAAGACGGCGCAGCCCGCACCGGCGCCCGGCGTCCTGCCGCTGCCGATCCTGGCGTAGCGATCAATCAAACACGGTGTAGGTCACAGCCAGCGCGACGTTGGCCGCGAGCAGCATGGGAATGAGTGTCGCCACGACGGCACGACTGCGCGTTGTGCATTGATAATGCTCGATGCCGCACGAAACGACGAACACGTACCACAGCAACCCGACCGGCGGCAACAAGAACACGGCCGGAAGCACCGCGCTGCCGAATGCCACCGCGCGCACGGACTGATCCAGCTCGGAACCGGATTGCCCAAGCCCCCAGAGCACGGTTTGAATCAACGTGCCGAACAAGTAGTTCCAGCCGATCTGAATCAGCGGAATCGCAGCGAGCAGCACCAGGCCCTGGGGCATCGCCAGCCACGTGCCCACATCCGGCAGCCAGTTGATCAGCCCGGCCTTTCGGAAAAACGTGAACACGCCGGCGACCATGAACACCGCGATGTATGCGCACACGACCGAAAAGAGCGTCGCCCCGTGACCGCTGCTGGCAACCGACATCCGGAAGAACTCGCCGGGCTGGGTCGCGAGTCGCGTCAAGCCGTCGACAAAGGCGCGAGCCGTGCCCACGCGATCGCGCAGTTCCCACGGCGTGCCCTCGCGCGTCGGCTCGGCCACGGCATCTGGCGAAAGCGGGTGAACCATCAGATGCGCCGCATCGAGCGCCTCACCGCAACTGATGCAGGTGAATCGCCGCGGATACGGCAATCCGTCAAAATCCGTCCCGAGGTAGGGCTGATGACACGTGCGGCAGATGAAATGCACCGAGCGCGGCTTGAAGGCGTAGTCGGTCGTCTCGAACAGATGCCCGCACTCCGGACAACGATTGTCCGGCAGATCCCAAAGCAGGTAATTGCACTTGACGCAGTTCATTCCGGCAGCCGCTTGATGTCGGCCCCCAGCGCATTGAGCCGCTGCTCAAAGCGCTCGTAGCCGCGATCGATATGATACACGCGGGAGACCCGCGTTTGCCCCTTGGCCACCAGGCCCGCGAGGACCAGCGCCGCCGACGCACGCAGATCGCTCGCCATCACCGGCGCGCCGATCAGGTTCTTCACGCCCTCGACGATGACCGTCGGCCCTTCCTTGCGCAGCCGCGCCCCCATGCGGTTCAACTCCGCCACGTGCACAAATCGATCGGGGAAGATCTTCTCCGTGATGATGCTGTTCCCGTCGGCCAGGCACAGCAACACCATGATCTGCGCCTGCAAATCGGTCGGGAATCCCGGATACGGCTGGGTCGTGACGCTGACCGGCATCAGCCGGCGCGATGACGAAACCGTGACGCCGCCGGCATCGCGCTCGACGTTGACCCCGATCGCGCGCAGGCGATCCACAAAGGCGAGCAGATGATCCAGCCGGCAATTGGGTATCGTGACTTCGCCGTTGGTGACCGCGGCCGCCGTCATGATCGTGCCGGCTTCGATGCGGTCGGGAATGATGGTGTATTCGCAGCCGCGCAGCGACTTGACGCCCTCGATGGTGATGCGCGGGGTGCCGTGACCGGTGATGTGGGCGCCGCAGGCGTTGAGGTAGTTCGCCAGGTCGACGACTTCCGGCTCGCAGGCGGCGGATTCGATCACGGTCGTGCCATGTGCGAGGCAAGCGGCCATCATGACGTTGGCCGTGCCGAGCACCGTCGATCCGAACGGGCCTCCGAGAAACATCTCGGTGCCCTTGAGCTGCTTGGCTTTCAGGTGGATGTCGCCGCTGATCAACTCGACGTCGGCGCCGAGGGCCTGCAACCCCATGACGTGCAACTCGACCGGACGATCGCCGATGTTGCATCCGCCGGGCAGGCTGACCTGCGCCTGGCGACGCTTGGCCAGGAGCGGACCCATCACACAGACGCTGGCGCGCATCTTGCGCACCAGCTCATACTCGGCGTGACAATTCAGCTCGTCTTCCACCTTCAGGTGGATGTAGCCCTTCTCATCGCGCGAAACACTCACGCCCAGCCGCTCCAGCAGAACGGCGAGGTGCTTGATGTCTTCAAGATACGGAACGCCCTTCAGGACGGTCTCGCCCTCGGTCAGAATCGACGCCGCCATGATCGGCAGCGCGGCGTTTTTGGCGCCGTTGACCGAAGTGGTCCCTCGAAGGCGGTTGCCACCGGTGATCGCAAAGCAGTCCACGTCTTCACCCCTGACCGGAACGGTCGAACGCGCAGAGCCTCCATGCCTTTTCGCGGGCGAGGGAGGGGCAATCAGTTGAGTCATCATACCCAAGTCATCGGCAACGGTGAAGCCGTCGCAAAAGCCCCATCAGTCTCCTTGATCCGGTGTTGGCCACGCCGCGCCGACCGGTTACGCTACGCTCCGGTTCATTCGTCATACCACCTGTTGTCACCGCCTTTTCGGGAGCAGCAATGCCCTATTCCGAGCAGATTCACCACAAGGCCGTCGAACTCGGCAAAGACGTGATTCGCATGACCACCGCCGCCGGATCGGGCCACCCGTCCAGCGGCCTGTCGATCATTCACATCGTCACCGTTTTGATGCACGACGTGATGCGCTTCGCGCCCGATGATCCGTGGCATCCCGGAAACGATCGACTCGTCCTCTCGGAGGGGCACGCCGTGCCGGCAGTCTATGCCGCATACGCCGATCTAGGCGGACTGGTCGGAAAGCGCCGCGACGGCGCCAAGCCGCTCACCAAGACCGATCTGGCGAGCCTGCGCGAGGCCGACAGCGTTCTCGACGGACATCCAAATCCGGCCGAGGGGTTCCCATTCTTTGACGCCGCGACCGGTTCGCTCGGTCAGGGGCTAAGCGTTGCAGCAGGGCTGGCGCTGGCGGCAAAGCTCGACCGAATCGACAAGCAAATTTACTGCCTGATCGGCGACGGCGAATCCCGCGAGGGGCAGATATGGGAAGCCATGGACATGATCGCCGAGCGCAAGCTCACGAGTGTCGTGGCCATCTTTAATTGCAATGGCCAGGGTCAGGCAGATTATGTGTCCACGCAGCAATCCGCCGATTGCATCGCCGCCAAGTGCAAGGCCTTCGGCTGGCAGGTCGCCGTCATCGACGGCCACGATCCGCAGGCAATCAAGTCAGCCCTGACAACCGGCTGGCCCCGTTCCGCGCCATTGGCGATTGTCGCCAAAACACAGAAAGGCTGGGGCTGCCCGTCGCTGGCCGACAAGTCCAATCACGGCAAGCCCGTCGCGGCGAACAAACTCGATGCCGCGCTGGCCGAACTGGACGCCACGGCGGCTAAACTGGGGGCGACGTCGGCCGGCCGCTTCGAGTGCGCGCCCGGCAAGCCGCTCTCCGCCACGCGCGTCGAAGCACGAGCCATCGCACCGATCAAGTTTGAAGCCGCGATGGAGGCCGCAGGCCTGATGGACGCCGTTCGCAAGAACGCGATCGCGACGCGCCGGGCCTACGGCGCGGCCCTGGCGGCGCTGGGCGACGCGGACAAACGGATCGTGGCACTGGACGGCGACGTGAGCAATTCGACATTTGCAGATATTTTCGCGAAACGGCACGGCGACCGGTTCGTGGAGTGCAAGATCGCCGAGCAGAACATGATATCGGCCGCTGCCGGCATGGCTGCCGCGGGGTACATCCCCTTCGCCAGTTCGTTCGCCAAGTTCCTCGCGCGCGCCTACGACCAGATCGAGATGGCGCAAATCTCCCGCGCCAACATCAAACTCGCCGGGTCGCATGCCGGAATCTCTCTCGCAGCCGACGGCCCGAGCCAGATGAGTCTGCACGACGTCGCTTACTTCCGCTGCGCCTCGCAGACCGACAACGGTCAGGGCCGCCCCGCCTGCGTTGTGTTTCATCCGTCCGATGCCGTCAGCGCATTCCACTGCACCTGGCTCATGGCCAATCACGTCGGCATGTGCTACTTGCGCACGCACCGGCCCGACGTGCCGCTGCTTTACGCGCCCGAGACGCATTTCGAACTCGGCGGCTCGCATCTCCTGGCCGAGGGCAACGCGCTCGCAATTGTGTCGGCCGGATACATGGTGCATGTGTGCAAGCAGGCGGTGGAAATGCTCGCCGCGGCTGGAACGAAGTGCACGCTGATCGACGCCTATTCCTTCCCGCTTAACGCATCGCCTGTGCTGGCGGCTGCCCGCAAAGCCGGCGGACACCTTCTCTGCGTGGAAGACAACTACCTCGGCGGCTTGGCGGGCGCGCTGGCCGAAGCGGCGGCCAACTCCGATGGCGACGGCGTCCGGGTCCATGCCATGACCGTCACGCGAATCCCCAAGAGCGCGAAATCGACGGAAGACATCCTCGCCCGCGCGGGGCTTTCGGCTCGCCACATTGCCGACCGAGCAAAGTCGATCATCATCCACTAAGATGACCCGTGCGTTGCGCAGCTGGCGAGCGGCAGCAACGCGAATCCCTCCGCGGAGAATCCCATGAAAGCGATCGCCCTGCTCCTGGCCGGCTGCATCGCCGGTTCGGTTGCCCTGCTTGACGATGCGCCGAAGTCAACGAAAAACAGCGCTGCCCACACCACGGCCGAATCGGACAACCCATTGAAGCCGCTCGGTATGATGACCGGCCGCTGGGTGCGGACACAGGGCAAGGATTGGCTGGAGGAGACCTGGTCCGCGCCGCAAGGCGACTGCATGATGGGCATGTTTCGGTGGATGCAGGATGGCCGCCTGTGGATGATGGAACTGATGACGATCACCGTCGAGGACGGCAGGCCTGTTTTCTACATTCGTCATTTTGATCGCCAGGCGCATGCATGGGAGGAGAAGGACGCGCCGCTGCGCTATCCGCTGAAGTCCCTGAACGAACACGAAGCCGTCTTCGAGGACCTCGAGCGGGAATTCCCGCAACGGTTTGCCTTCCGGCGACCGGACAAGGGTCGCTTCATCGTCCGATTCGAGGGAATGAAGAACGGCAAGCGATCCGGTTCGCAATTTGATTACACCGCCGCCGATCCGGTGGACATGGTAAAGAAGCCGGCCGTGCCCTAAGGCACGGGTTCTCAAACCAGCGCGGCCCATAATGCGCGCGGCACTTTCCCGCCCGGCGGGCGCGCTCGGATCGAGACTACCCGGATTTCTTGAAGCAACAGGCCCAAAACGGTAAGATCGATAGAATCAAAACGCGGCTTCCCCGGGGGTCTCGCCGCCACGGCGGTTCACGCACCGCATATGGCATGACCGCTTTCATACGAACCCCGTCACGGATGGCTGCCCGGATCCGGTCAAAGGCGAATGGACATGCGTACCGCTCGATTATTCATCCTGCTTTGCCTGATCGGATGCGGACCCGCATTCAGCCAGGCACAAACCCTGTATTCCACAGCCTTCGACGGGCCTCCGTTTGTCGATGGGAGCCTGCCCGGTCAGGACGGCTGGATCAGCACCAATTCCCCGGAGACGCCCGGCCTGGCGATCGTGCAGAGCGCGTTCAACTTCAGCCCGCCACGATCCGTCCGCATCGACGCCGCGCTGACCACGTTGTCAAACTGGTGGTGGAAACCGCTGGATCACGCTGTGCATGCGTCGGCCGCGGCGATCCAGATTGATTTTCGTCTTTACATCGATCGAAACGCCGGCAGCCCCAGCACGCTTTGGGGCATAGACGTGTATGACGGCTCGCTGCCATTTACCCGCCGCGTGACGGCCGTGGCGGTGAACGCCTCCAATGAACTGCTGGTCTGGGACAATTTGAATTTTGTCAATACGAGTGTTTTGGTGACCCCCAACCACTGGAACGAGTTTCGCGTGTTTCTGAATTACGCGACGGGCCAGCGAAACGTTGCGGTCTATTTTAACGGCGTCCGCGTCGCCTATCGCCAGGCCTTCGGCCAGGGGGCCAACGACCTTCTCGCCGACGTCGACTTCTACCATGTCGATGCCGGCGGGAACGATCGCGCCTACTTCGACGATTTCTCGGTCCAAGCGCTGGCAGACGCCGATGGTGACGGCCTCCCCGACAATCAAGATGCCTGTCCGAATACCCAGGCCGGCGATCTGATCGACCCCAACGGCTGCTCCACGCTCGATGACGATGGCGATGGCGTATTGAACGACGCGGACAACTGCCCCCAGACGCCCGCGTGCGCCGTCGCGGACAGCGCCGGCTGCCCGTTCGACTCCGACGGCGACAGCGTCATGAACGGATGCGACAACTGCGACACGGTCCCCAACGGTCCGAACGAAGACAATCAGGCCGACGCCGACGGCGACGGGCGCGGCGATGCCTGCGATGTCTGCCCGTTCCGGCGGCCCGGCGACACCACCGGCGACGAGATCGTGGACGGCCGAGACGCCCAATTGTTCGTGCGAATCCTCACCGGCGGAATGGGCACGCCCGATGAGACCTGCGCCTGCGATGTGAACGAAGATACCCTTGTCAGCGAAGCCGATATTCCGGGCTTCGTGACCTTGCTGCTCAATCAGTAGGCGCGGAACGAGCCACCCCCACGGCGGACCGGTGAGGCACTCGTGCTGACGGACCGACCGGTCCTACATCCCCAGAACTTTGTCGGTGAATTGTTGAATGTCGCGGCCGTCGATCTGGCCGTCGGCGTTGAGATCGGCGCGCATGACATCGCAGCCCGGCGATTCCGCCTGCTGTTTGTCGCGGTCGATCAATGCTCCGACAAACGGCGAAACATCATCCACGTTGACCGCGCCGTCGCAGTTCAGGTCGCCGGCGGTCGCCTGGCATTGCGCCGTGACGCCCTCGAACTTCGGCGTGTAATCCGGAAAGACAAACGACAAATTGGGATTGCCCAGGCGATGCTGGACGATTTCGGCCAGCACATCGCGGTAGTCAATCGTCACGGCGAGGTCCAGCCCCTCAAAAAGCTGCTCGGGCTGGAGACCCGGCCAGTGGCTCAACACGCGACCGCCGGTGATGTTGCCGCCGATGACGAACATGACGCCGCCATGGCCGTGATCCGTGCCCAGGCCGCCATTCTCTTGAAGGCGCCGGCCGAACTCGGTCTGTACGATGATGGTTACGTTGCGCCCGTTGCCGGCGTAGATGTCGGCATGGAACGCCGCCAGCGCGGACGCCAACGTCGCCATGCTGTTCGCCATGCCGCCCTGGACCGAACCCTGCGAGACGTGCGTGTCCCAACTGTTGAGATTGTCGACCGCGATCGCCTCGACGCCGACCTCGGCCTTGATGAGCGCGGCCGTTGATCGCAGCGACAGCCCCAGCGTGCTGTTCGGATACACCGCACCGCCGGCCGGCTGATAACCGTTGAAGTTGATGGAATTGAGCAGATCAATCGTCTGCTGCGAGGTGATGGCGCTGGTTTGCAGCGGCTCGCCGACGCCGGCGTACATCTGCTCGAGGACTGCTTTTCGCGCCGCGAGCGTCCCCGCGTCGCCGCCCAGACCGTATTGTTCCGGCTTGGGCACGGAGATTGATTTCGGCCCGCCGACCAGAGACTGTTGCAGGCCGTAGTTCACGCCCACGCCGCGCAGGATCGAACCCGGCACCATCGGCGGAATGCTCGCCAAATGGCGACCGATCCACCCCGACCCCAGCGTGATGTCGGCCGGCTTGCCGACTTCGGCGAAACGCTGCATGTCAAAGTGCGAACGCGAAGTGTCGTTAATGCCGCAGGCGTGAATCACGAGCAGATGCCCCGCCTGATAGGCCGGCATCAGCGGCTCAAGGACCTTCGGAAATCCAAAAAACCCATCCAAGTCGATCGCCGCCATCGGATGCCCGCTGTCGGGGCGCGGGATCGCAAGAGTCGGCCGGCGCAGGTAGTACTCGTCCTCACCGATCGGCGGGCAAAGCGACAGACCATCGGCCCCGCCTCGCAGAAAAATGTAAACAAGCACATCGCGCGTCGAACAGAAATCGTCGGCCAGCGCCACGCGCGGCAGCCACGCCGGGGCGGACGCCGCCAGCGCGGTTCCTCCTGCGGCCGCCATGAACTGGCGCCGCGTCAGTTGCAGGTATTCGCTGCATCCCTGGCAGTCCGCGTGGCTCATTCCAGCACCTCTTTACCCCAAATCTGCCGCACCATGGATCGAATCATTCCCATTGGAACGATGGCGATGCCACCGCCAACCCCACGGCTTCGCGCTGCCGCGCCGGCGAGGTTGGATCCACCGCCAAGTAGTCACGCACCAAGGTCTTTTCCGTGGCGGTCATGCCGTATGGGAACAACCGCGACTCGATGCGATCGGCCATGCTGTCGGCTGACGACGCACCACTCATGAAGACGCTGATATCAAAGTTGACCTGGAACATTCCAAACGACCCCAGCGTGGAGGCAAAGGCCCAGCGAGGGGTGAGGAGGTTGGCCCAGAAATCCAACGATTCCGGAAAACCATCCGGCGGACCCCAATGGAAGGGCTGGTGCCCGCAGTCGGACATCAGGTTTCGCAATTGCGTCGTCCAGCCTTGGGGGAAGTCCACCACGTCGGCACCGGTCGCGCGAAACGCAGAGGTAAACAAATTAAACGGTCGCTTCAGCTTGGGAGGCGCCGATTGCGGATCGATGCTGTTGAACAGCGTGCGAAGCATGGCCTTGATGTCGCCGCCGGTCGCGGTGTAGGTTTGCGCCACGCTGTTGACCAAGCTGACCGGCGGGTTGTAGTCGTAAAACCGCCGGCAGAGCTTCCTGGACACGAACTGCGCGGTGCTCGGGTGATTCGCGAGAATATCGAGCACGATCTGGCCGTCGTTCATGCCTCCACCCGCGGGAATGGTGTACCCCAGAACGGTCTTGGGACCGTTGTCGTGCTTGTGCGGGTAGTACAAGAACGTCAATGCGTTGCTGGTCCCGTCGGCGCCGTTGGTGCCCCAGCCGGTGAAGCAGCGAGCGACTTCCATCACGTCCTGCTGCGTATAACCGCCGTCCACGCCGAGCGTGTGCAATTCCAGCAACTCGCGGGCGTAGTTCTCGTTGATCGACCACCAGGCATTCTCGAAATTGTTCAAATAAAGCAGCATCGGCACGCTGCGGGCGCTGGCGTTCAGCATGTCGGGAAACTTGCCCAGGGCATGCGGCATCACCACGTCCCGCACGTCCACGTATCGCAGCCAGGCGTTCATTTCGTTCGTGATGCTGATGTGAAAATGGTCGGTCCAGAACTCCACCATCTTCTGATACAACTGTCGCTTACTGTGCACCGAGCGGATAAAGGTCGATTCCACCACCTGGTGGATGATGTAGCTCGGCATCGAAATCGAATACAGCTGCGCCGGCGTCAGCCGAAGATACAAGTAAGGAATCAAACGCTGCGTCAGGGCCGAATCGTCAATGGCCGCGTGGTTGAGCTGATACTCCAGGTAGCCGTGGTATCCCAGTTGATCCGCCCGCGTCTGCTCGGCCTGCGTCCAGCCATACGTCAGCCGGTTTATCAACCAGCGCGTCGCGCTCGTCGAGGGCGCCGCCTGCGCCGCCCGCTGCGCCAGCGTCGAAGCCATCAACGCGCCGAAGAGCAGCTTGCGACGGGAGAGAAAATCAGCCTCCGGTTCCCTTGGGCGACCGGCGCTCTTTGACCGCGACACCGCCGCTTCAGTCGACGCATCGCCCAGAACCTCGGCCCAGGAAATGCCCGCCTGCTCCGCCATCCATTGAGCCAACCTCATGGACGCACCCTCTCTCTCCGCACGAACCACTCGTCACGAGTCTCGACGCGGCTCCTCCGGTGGCCGTGTCTCCAACAAAATCCTACCCCGGCACCGGGCTTCGTCCCCGATTCTACCAGATTACAAGGGTCCGGACAATCGCGACGCGACCGCGATTCGAACCCCCCGCAAAATCCGTGAATTTGCGATATTTGATTGCTGGATTTTCGGAGCAGGGAAGAGCGGGCCGGACCGCCCCCGGGGATCGGAACGGTTCTATTTTTATGCCCAGAACGACGCTTCGGCGCCTGCTCGCCCTACGGGGACTGGTTCTTCAGGCGATGCGCAGCCAGAACCCCCTCTTCTTTCGCCAGCGCCCAATCGTGATCCGTCATCATCCGGACAAGCGAGGAGAAGCCGATCCGCGGCCGCCAGCCGAGAACACGCCGGGCTTTCGATGCATCGCCCTGAAGCGCGTCCACCTCGGTCGGTCGCCGGTACCGGTCATCAATCTCTACAAATTGCTTCCAATCAAGACCAACGTGACAAAACGCCGCCTCGGCGAACTCCGCCACGCTGTGCGTCTCGCCCGTCGCGATCACATAATCATCCGGCGCGTCCTGCTGCAACATCCGCCACATCGCCTCGACGTAATCGCCGGCAAACCCCCAATCTCGACGAGCGTCGATGTTGCCGAGATACAACTTGCTTTGCAGGCCTTCTTTGATTCGCGTGGCGGCTCGCGTGATCTTTCGCGTGACGAAGGTCTCGCCGCGCCGCGGGCTTTCGTGGTTGAAAAGAATCCCATTGCACGCGAACATTCCGTACGCCTCGCGATAGTTGACGACCTGCCAGTAGCTGAAGACCTTGCCGCAGGCATACGGACTGCGCGGGCGAAACGGCGTCGATTCGCTTTGCGGCGGAGGCGAAGACCCGAACATCTCGCTGCTCGACGCCTGATAAAACCGCGCCGGCACCCGCGTATCGCGGATCGCCTCCAACAGCATCAGCGTGCCGATCGCTCCGGTCTCGACCGTATACACCGGTTGATCAAAACTCACGCGCACATGCGATTGCGCCGCCAGGTTGTAGACCTCGTCCGGGCCGACCGCCGTCAGCACCCGGCGCAGGCTGGAGCCGTCCAGCAGATCGCCATGATGCAAAAACAACCGCGCGTTCTTGTCGTGCGGGTCGCGATAGAGGTGATCAATCCGCCCGGTGTTGAAGCTGCTCGACCGGCGGATCAGCCCGTGGACTTCGTAGCCCTTGTCGAGCAGCAGCTCGGCGAGGTAGCTGCCGTCCTGCCCGGTGATGCCCGTGATGAGCGCCTTTTTGGACATCTTCCTTCGCCTCCGGGTTCACCCGCGGGAGTTCGGCTCCATGGCGATCATATGGGGACACCCACCCGATATCAGTGGTTCGGCGACGCACCTTCTCGTTTGTGCAATTCCAGGAAGACTTCCGCGATCCGCAGGGCGGCTTTGCCATCCCAGAGCGGCGGCTTGCGGCCTATTCCGCGACCGGCCCCCTGCTGCGCGCGATAGCCCGCCAGTATCCGGGCGGGTTCCGGACCGACTAGCTTATTCGTCCCGTCGCTGATGGTCGACGGGCGTTCGGTATTCTCGCGAAGCGTCAGGCACGGCACGTCCAGAATCGTTGTCTCTTCCTGCACGCCGCCCGAATCCGTCAGCACGATCGCCGCCTCGGCCATCAGCTTGAGAAAATCAAGATAGCCCAGCGGCTCGGGCGTCACGAAGTTGGCAATCTGCGCCACCTTCGGATCCAACCCCATCGCCGCGATGTTCTTTCGCGTTCGTGGGTGCATGGGAAAAATAATCGGCATGTCACGCGCGATCGTCGCCAGCGCATCCAGTATCCCGCCCAGCGTTTTCGCGTCGTCGACATTACTCGGACGGTGCAGCGTGACCACCGCGTAGCCGTCGGGCCGCAGCCCGAACGTCTCCAGCACGTTCGACAGATCCGCCCGCGCACGATTCTTCAGCAGCGTGTCAATCATGACGTTGCCGACAAAACGCACCTTCTCGTCGGGCACGCCCTCGCGCCGCAAATTCTCCACGCCGCTTGGATCGCTCACCAGCAGCAGATCGGAGATCGCGTCCGTCAGAATCCGGTTGATCTCCTCCGGCATCGTCCGGTCAAAGCTCCGCAAGCCCGCCTCGACGTGGGCCAGCTTCACACCCAGCTTTACCGCCACCAGCCCGCAGGCAATCGTGCTGTTCACGTCGCCCACGACGACCACCCAGTCCGGCGCGTGTTCCAACAATACTGGCTCGAATCGCCGCATGATCTCGGCCGTCTGAACCGCGTGGCTGCCCGACCCGACCTCCAGATTCACATCCGGTTTGGGGATGCCCAGATCCCGGAAAAACAAGTCGCTCATCCGTTCGTCGTAGTGCTGTCCGGTATGGACCAGGATCGGCGTGATGCGCCCGGTCGCACCAAACGCCTCCACCAACGGCGCGATCTTCATAAAGTTCGGCCGCGCTCCACAGATGCACATGACTTTCAACATTTCGCAAACCAGATTAAACGCGACCGGTCACGCCATGGCAGGGACGGCGAATCGCGGGGAATGTACCTAAGGACGCTCCCTGTTTTGATCTTGATTTTACGTCCCGTGGCACGGATGGCGTTTCGGGGCGTGGTCCACCGCTCCAACACTGCGCTGGGATTCATCGGCTTGCCATCGTATCTTGTCTACCCCGCACCAACCAATTGGCAGCCGCCATGCCCCATAACAACATCACCTCCGCATGCATTGTTTGCAATCAGCTCCGGGCTTCAGGCGGTAGCCGACGGAGACCCGCACGACGACGGCGGAATGCACGCGGTCGGTTCCACGTGCGATGCGTTCCGCGACGCGTGTTTCTGGTGGCACTGATTCTCATTGCGCTCTGCGGATGCGGTCTTCAGGATTGGTTCGCCCTGTTGTCCTGCCCTGCGGACTTGCCGCCTGCACCCCAAGCGGACGATTCACTTCCGCCTGAATTCACGAGAGTGAGCGTTCCGTCGTCTCCAGAGGGCGGCTTGCCGTTTCCCTACAACCACACAGCATCCATCGTCGAAGCGTCCAACGGCGTACTTCTTGTCGCCTGGGGCGCGGGTTCCTACGAGCTGGCCCCCGACACACGAATCGTCGCCTCGCGCCGCGCAGCCGGTAGCAGCCAATGGTCCGCACCAGTGACTCTCGCCGACAAGCCCGGCTTCGCCGACGCCAATTGCGTCCTCTTTCTCGACGACGTCGGCATGCTCCATCTGTACTACGTCGAAATGTTCGGCGACAACTTCTGCCTTGGCCGTACCATGCAGATCGATTCCACCGACGCCGGAGCAACCTGGAGTACGCCGCGCCCCTTGCTCGATGCCTTCTGCATCCTGCTCCGCAACCGACCCATCATCACCGCCGGCGGCATCTGGATCCTCCCCGCCTATGAACAGGCCGTCTATCAGTCGCAGTTCTGGCGAAGCGCCGACCGCGGCGCGTCCTGGCAACCTTCCGGCAAGCTCTTCTCGGTCCCGCTCAACCTCCAGCCGGCGGTGGCCCAACTGGCCGACGGATCGCTTTTTGCACTCCTGCGAAACGGCTCCAAGACGGGCACCCTGCTGGACGCTCGCGGCGACGCCTGCGGAATCGCCTGGGCGGTGCGCGAACGCGACGACCTGCCAAATCCAAACAGCGGGGTCGAGCTGATCCGTTTGCTCACCGGTGAATTGCTGGCCTTTTACAACGACAGCGCGACGCAGCGCACGCCGCTGGTCGCCGCCTTATCCACCGACGGCGGCGAATCGTGGTCTTCGCCGAAGATCATCGCAGATGGTCCGCCGCAGCGCTCCTATCCCAGCGCGATCCAATCCGCCGACGGCCGCATCCACGTCGTGTATTCGGCGAATCTGACGCACATCGAGCACGTGACGTTCACGCGCGCGTGGCTGTTGCAGCCATAGGATCGGCGCACGGCGATTTTCATGTTGACGTACAGCCCGCGCGAGACGATGTCGCGCAAGCGTCGCGAAGGATTGTTCCATCGGAGGATTTGCATCGAATGGGAGAATGGGAGGAATGCGTGAACGAGCGAAGCGCATAAAAAATGGAAGGTGCCGCCGTGGCAGGAGCACCTTCCATGCATTCGTCGGTCTTCATCGCTGTGAAGACCCGGGTGTCGCAAGATCGCGTCGAAGCGATTCGATCACGTCCGCGAAATTACCCGCGGGTGGAAGCGTTACTTCCGACCCTTCTTCTTGGTGGCTTTCTTCTTGGTGGCGCTCTTCTTCTTGCGTTTAGCCATTAGCGTCACCTCCTTTCTTTTCGCAAAGTCTAGAGTGACCCAAAACTTTGTCAACAAAAAAGTTTGGTCGCTCGTCATTTCTTTTTTCGGCGCGCCGCGGTCAAATACATGAGTGCATCCGACTGTTTCACCTCCCGACGCACCCCCTCGCGCGTGCATTTTCGATCTCGATGGCACCCTCGTGGACTCGCTACCGGACATTCACCACGCGCTGATGCAAGCGCTTCGCGCGATGAATCTGCCTCCTGTGACCCGCGAACAGACGCGCGGCTGGATCGGCGACGGACTGCCCGCGTTGTGTCGACGCGCTGTACCGCAACTCGACGAATCCGCGCTGGAGACGTTCATCCATCACGCGCGAACACACTATGCGGCACACGTTGTCGACCATACGCGACCATTCCCCAACATCATGCAAATGCTTGACTTACTGAAGGCAGAAAACGTGCCGTGCGCGGTCCTGACCAACAAACCGCACGCACTGGCCGTCGAAACGGTTCGCCGGCTTGGGATGATGCCGTACGTCATCGACGTGTGCGGCTATCGGCGAGAAGAAGAAAAAAAACCCGACCCGCGCGCGGCATTGCGGATCGCGCTGAACATGGGAATGCCGCCGGCGTACGTCGCGCTCGTGGGGGATTCCGTCGCCGACCTTCGCACCGCGCGAAACGCCGGAATGATTTCCGTCGCCGTCACCTGGGGATACCAGAATTGCGACCTGCTGCGCGCCGAATCACCCGATTTTTTTCTGGAAGACCCCCTCGATCTGCCCCGCCGAATCCTGAAAAAATAAATTTTCCCGCCCGGAAGGAACGACACCGAACCTTCGCGCCGCTCACCGAGACCAGATCACCGCCGATGCATCGAACACCGGACCCTCTCGGCAACACAGCGCGTAGCGCCAGCCATCAGTGCTCGCGCCGTCGCGCACCGGCACGACGCACGACTGACACGTCGCCATGCCGCACCCCATCACGCGCTCCATCGCCACCTCGCACGCGACGCCGCGCGCTGCGCAACGCTCCGCCACCGCGCGCAACATCGGCTCCGGTCCGCACGCGTACACCCGCGCCGCGCGGCCCGCGCAGGCGTCCAGTTGAATCCCCAGTGCGTCCGTCACGCGACCGCGCAGACCACACGATCCATCGTCGGTCGTGATCGCCGCCCGAATGCCCAAACCGGCGAATTCCTTAATACATTCGCTCATTTTTCCATCCCGGGCTGGCTCGGCACACAACGCGACTGCCAGCAGATCACGCGATTGCGCGCCGTAGATGAACGATGGTTCGATTCCCGCGCGACACAGCGTCTCGGCAAGCCAGCGGATCGGCGGCAATCCCACGCCGCCCGCCACCAAAATCGGTATTTCGTCGTTTATAGTAATAGAAAACGGCCGTCCCAGCGGACCCAGAATGTTTACGGTGTCACCGCGACGCCGCCCCGCCAACCACGCCGTCCCCGGGCCAACGACTCTTCCAAGAATGTCTATTTCAACGCTCCGCACGCCCCGCCGAAGCCCGCCGACGCTGAACGGCCGCCGAAGCATCGCCTGGCCGTCCGCCAACGACTGCACCGAATCGCGGCAGAGAATCTGCACGAACTGCCCCGGCAGCGCATCCGGAAATGCCGCCGCTGCCAGAGTAAGCTCAAAATGTTCGCGACATGGGGTGCGAACGCCGGCAACCGTCGTATCCAGGATCACAGGCTGCGAATCACATGCGTGTTTCACTCGCGCAACCCATTGAAATCAATAAACTTACTTGTCGGAAAACAAAAAACCTCCGGATCGAAACACCGTGTTCCGATCCGGAGGAGCGCCACGGCTAAGAAAGCCGTTATCCGTAGCGGTTAGCTGCAAACCAAAGGCCCTTCATCCCCCACTCTCACCGACGGGAAACTTAACCGTTTGGCGGAGCGGTGTCAACGGGATTACTCGGAGCGATGAAACAGCATAAGCTTATTCAAAATATGACGTTGCGCGAGACATGGCGTTCTGCGGTGCTTGTCTTGCTCATCGTCATTCCAGCCTCCAAATCATACGCCGTTCAACCGCCGAAAGTTCCATCGACGCGAGATGATAATCGGGTTTACAAGCACGCCGCAGATTTTGCGCAAGGTTATTCAGGACGGACGATTACGATATAATCGATGGATTCCGGCAATGTTTGGACAAATCGGTGCGACTTTGCCCTGATTTTCCAGCCCGTTGTTCGCTTCGCTTGAAGCATGCCAAACGCAGCCGTATCTTCCATCCGCCTTCACTGTCCTTATCCAAAGAGGCGAACCACCCCATGTTTGACGCCCTGACCGATCGGTTCAACGACGTCTTCCGCCGTCTTCGCGGCCGCGGACGAATCACCGAAGAAAACGTCCGCGAAGTCATGCGCGACGTGCGCACCGCCCTGCTCGAGGCCGACGTTCATCTCGATGTCGTCAAGAAATTCATCCAGGAAGTCACCGACAAGGCCATCGGTTCGGAAGTCATCGGAACGCTGCACCCCGAGCAGGTGATGGTGAAGATCGTCCACGATGAATTGATCGGCCTCATGGGTCCGGTCGATTCTCGCATTCCGTGGGTCGCCTCGCCGCCGACGATCATCATGATGGCGGGCTTGCAGGGTTCAGGCAAAACCACCACCTGCGCCAAGCTGGCAAAGTATTGCCAGGACCGTGGCAAGAAGCCGATGCTCGTCGCGGCCGATCTGAAGCGTCCGGCGGCCATCGATCAGCTTGAAGTACTCGGACAGCAGTTGGGCGTACCCGTCTACGCGGAGCGCGATCACCAGAACCCCATGAAAGTCTGCCGCAACGGCGTCGCCGCGGCGCAGAAGCAGCTACTCGATGTGGTCATCCTCGACACGGCCGGCCGGCTCGCCATCGACGATGAGCTGATGACCGAGCTGTCGAACGTGGCAAACACCGTTTCGCCGCACCAGATTTACCTGGTGCTGGACGCCATGACCGGTCAGGACGCCGTCAGCACGGCCCGGCATTTCAACGAACGGCTGGAGCTGGACGGCGTCATTCTCACCAAGTTCGATTCGGACACGCGCGGCGGCGCGATTCTGTCGGTCAAGAGCATCGTGCAGAAGCCGGTGAAGTTCATCGGCGTGGGCGAGAAGCTCGATCGGTTGGAGGAGTTTCACCCGGATCGGATGGCCAGCCGCATCCTGGGCATGGGCGATATCGTTTCGCTCGTCGAGCAGACGCAGCGGCAGGTGGACGCCGAAGAGGCGGCTCGCATCGAAGAGAAGATGAAGAAAGGGAACCTTTCGCTGGACGATTTCATCGGCCAGATGGAAAAGGTGATGAGCGGCCGATCGCTGAAAGACCTGCTGAAGATGATTCCCGGCGTGGGGAGCATGATGCGCGAAACGGAGATGCAGATCGACGAAGGCGAGATCGCGCGCATGAAGGCGATCGTGAAGTCGATGACGCCGAAGGAGCGGAGCAATCCGAAGCTGATCGACGCGTCGCGGCGGCGGCGGATCGCGCGTGGCAGCGGCACGGACACCGAGGACGTGAGCGGCCTGTGCAAGCAGTTTCTCCAGATGCGCGACATGATGAAGCACATGGCGGGCATGTCGATGCTGGACCGGATGAAGTTCGGCTCGCAATTCGCGCAGCTGTCGATGGCGGGCGGGAAGATGCCGAGCTTCAAAGCGCCGAGCCGGCCGAAGTATCAGCCGAGCAAGAAGGACAAGCGGCGGGATCGCAAGCGGAAGAGTCGATAGGCTCGAGTAAAGACTTCCGTTCGCGCGAAATTCCAGCTTTGGCCTGTGTCAACAGCGATTATCAGGAAATGTGCGTCGAAGCGGGCCACGGGAATGCTCACATGGTGCATGGACCATTGTCGGCCGTAGCCTCAAAAGTGGGTCTCTGAATTTCGGACTCCGACCGGGCGTTTCCAGCCGGAAGGCAGGCTTTAGAGTGAGATATGACAATATCGGACGGTACCCTGCTACATACGAAGTATACGGAGTCACCAATTCCAATCGCTACTGATGTCAAACATCATCGCAGACACTCCAAACCAGGTTCGGATAACGAATGCGGAAGTCACCCTGGAGAATAAAATGGATCGCCGGATAAAACGTCGCCCATCGGCTCCAACGTCCCAAAGATTAACAAGTTATTCGATTTCGGCGCTCTGCAAATCTTGACCGGACAGAAGGTTTCGATTATAAAAGGGGAGTAAGTTAGGGAGAGGCTTCAGGCATGACCCGCGCTGCATTCACCGCGCAGCGGGCACGTCTAAAGAGGCAATCGAAACACAACCGTGTATGCACTTAACTGGGGAGGACGGAAAGCATGAACAGGACGAAGCAACTTTTGCATCGTTTGGGTTGCTCGCGACGGCGCTGGCGGTGTTTGTCGCGTGCAATTCCATCACCGGTCTGAACAGCAATCCGACGGGCGGGACGAACAATGAAGTTCTTCCCGCTTCCGAGGGTCGCCAGAACGCCGCGCTGATGATTGACAACGGTCCCGGCAAGCTGGTCTTCGTCGACCTGCTCCAGTACGACCCGTCCGATCTGTTGCAGCAGCGCTGTGCGCCGCTCGGCGCGCCGGGTGTCAATCCGTGGCGCAGCCGCTTCGGCGGACCGATCGTTCTAAACCTGTTCAAGAACAACGTCATCGGTTCGAGCATTCAGGGCATCGCCAGCGAATACGATGAGCTGATCAACATCGGCGAGACCGGTTTCTGCCTCGGCGTACGCTCGCCGGCCGCGTCGGTCATCGATCCGAACTTCTCACACGTCGAGTTCAACATTCGCGCGGTCAACCCGTTCGCGTTTGGTCATGCCCCCGGCTTTGACTACGTGAACACAGTCGACGGCAACCAGGCGTTCTATCCGTCGAACGACGAGAACCCCGGCCCGGTGCCCGGCTTCCCGGACAACCGCTCGCTGATCAACGTCGCCGGCGGCGACGTGGCCATCGCGATCCGCGGTCTGGATTTCTTTGGCATCGGTGCCAAGCAGACGTTTGCCACGATGAACTTCCTCGGCCCCACTGGCTGGGTGTTGTTCTTCCGCGACAACGCCTTCCAGAGCGGTCGCTTCTACAACTTGCAGGGTGCTCGCAAGGGCGCCCCGCGAGCCTTTGAAGACACACCGCCGTCAGGTGACGAAGGCTTCTTTGAGTCGGCCCAGGTCAACGGTGATAACTTCGATGCGAACAGCACGAACGCGGTCACGTTCCCGCCGCCGGCCTTCTTCTTCGGTGCCTGCCCCGGCCCGGCTCATCCGGCCGATTACCCCAAGGCCTACTCTTTCGCCGACTGGTCGAACATCAACGAAGCAGGCGCTCCGGCCGTCGGCCAGGGTGGATTTGTTCTCGTGATTCGCCGCCAGGCGTTCTTCGGCAAGGGCGTCGTGGTGAATCCGAACGTTCCGGGTCCGGCCTCGGCGCCGATCGATCCGCTGAACGATACAATCACGCCTCCCGGCTCGGGCTACAACGAGCCGGCGATTCCGGCCATCACCGGTCCGGACGAGGATGCCCTCCTTCCGACCACGCCGGGCGTGCATGAGATCGGCTTCTCGGTGTTCTTCATCCACTCGGCCGCTCCGTAATAACCGGCCCGCCGAGTAGTTCGTGCAGTCATTACGGGGCGTGTCGGAGAAATCCGGCGCGCCCCGACACTTTTTTGACGGTCGGCTCTCGCCTACAATAAGGGGAGGAGCATGAGGGGAGAGAGTAATTCCATGAGAGGCAACCGCATCATCGTCTGCGCACTGGGGCTGTGCGCGCTGGGTCTGCCGCTGGCCGGCAGTTGCAACACCGCCGTTCAGGAAGTCGCCAACGACCTCCCCGCGGCCGACCCGTTGCCGGCAGACACGCTTCCGCCCGAACCGTTGCCCGCGTCGGAGTCGCGCCAGAATGCCGCACGGCTCGTCGACAGCAGCTTCGGCAAACAGATTACCGTCGAATTGTTGCAGTACACCGGCGCCGGCACGCAGCAGCGATGCCGCCCGCTCGGCGGCCCGGGTGTTCAGCCGTGGCCCAGCACCTGGGGAGGACCGGTCACGCTGCAAGTCATGAAGAACAACGTCATCGGCGCCAGCGCGCAAGGCATCGCCAGTGAATACGACCACTTGCGCGTCGTCAACGAGACGGGCTACTGCCTCGGCATGCGCTCGCCGGCTGCCTCGGCCGGCGATCCGCATTTCTCGCTGGTCGAGTTCAATCTGCGTGCGGTCAATCCCTGGGCATATGGCCACGCCCCGCCATTTGATTACGTGAACACCGTCGACGGCAATCAGGCGTTTTATCCATCGAATGACAACCTCGTCGACCGGCGAAGCCTTATTAATGTGAACGGCGGTGACGTGGCGATCCTCGTCGTCGGGTTGGATTTTGTCGGCAATCCGACGAATACAACTGCCTTCATGAACTTCCTCGGCCCCACCGGTTGGGTGCTCTTTTTCCGCGATAATGCTTTTCAAAGCGGTCGTTTCTACAACCTGGTCGGCGCGCTCAAGGGCGGACCGCGGGCCTTTGAAGACACACCGCCGTCAGGTGACGAAGGCTTCTTTGAGTCGGCCCAGGTCAACGGCGATCTCTTCGACGCGAACAGCGCGCCCGCCAGCGATGTGCTCGGCCCGCCCGACTTCGTCGTCGGCCCCTGCCCCGGCCCGGCGGATCCGAATCCCTATCCGAAGGCTTATGCCTTCATGGATCTCTCGAACTTCAGCGAGTTCCTCGGCGCCGGCCCCGGCCAGGGCGGTTTTCTGCTTGTGATTCGTCGGCAGGCGTTTAATAACAAGGGCGTCGTGATCAATCCCAACGTTCCCGGACCGGCACCCATGACGATCAACCCGCTGACCGACACGATGACGCCACCGGGATCGGGCTACAACGAACCGGCCATTCCGGCCATTACCGCACCGGCGGAGGACAACTTCCTCCCCGCGCAACCCGGCGTACACGAGATCGGCTTCTCGGTCTTTTTCACGCATGGATTCTGATGCCATGAGTCGGGGGACTCACCAGTCGCAGCACACGTTGCGCCGCCGATTCGTACTCGGCATCGCGCTCGCCGTGACCATTGCGTCTGGCTGCAACCTGCTCGGCAACCTGCCGGGCGGCTCGAACAACAACAATAACAACAGCAATCCGCCGATCATCGATGCCGACAACAACCCCCAGCAGGCCGCCAACCCGCCGGCGACCGACATCAACGGCATCTGGCGGTTCGCCGGAAGCGGGGCCCTCTCCAGCGCGTGCGTGACGATTGTCGACCGCAAAATCTCGGTCTACGACGTGGACTGCGATTCCACGCCTGCGACCATTCTCAACACCCCGGTCGGGTACATCGGCGGCTCGGATGTCACGCAGGGCCTGGCCATCTCGCTCGCGGCCGACGGCAGCGCCAGCCGCTACGCCATTCTCACGTTTTACCTGGTCGTCACGGATGCCGACACGCTGACGGGTGTTGCGGCCCAGAGCGTCTATCCCGACGACGTGACCACGTCGCACAACGTCGTCTGGCAGCGCCAATAGCTTCGGACGGGTGCATCGCTCGCCGACGGCGAACGCGCGTGATAGCATGACGCGCATGCCGCCCGTCGATCCTACCGACATTCTGATTCGGCCGGTTCAACAGCCGGTCGATCGAACGGTCCGCCTGCCGGGCAGCAAGAGCCTGACCAATCGCGCTCTGTTGGCGGCGGCGCTTGCGCGGGGCGAATCGACTCTTCACGGCATTCTCCTCGCCGACGATACCCGGCTCATGATCGGCGCACTGGAAGCGCTCGGCTTGGCCGTGGCGGTCGATCCGCATGGCGGCGATGAGCACCCCTGGGCGCGCGTCGCAGGCCGGGGCGGCTACTTTCCAAACACCGACGCGAGTCTTTATTGCGGCAACGCGGGAACGGTGATTCGCTTTCTCACGGCGGCTTGCGCGGCGGCGCAGGGCGACTTCCGCCTCGACGGCAGCGCGCGCATGCGGCAGCGTCCGCTCGGCGATCTGGTCTCCGCCTTGATCGATCTCGGCGCGTCGATCAATTATGAGCAACAAGCCGGATTCTGCCCGCTTCACGTACACGGTCGCGGCCTTCGCGGAGGCCCGGTGACGCTTCACAATCCTCAATCGAGCCAGTTTGTTTCGGCGATTCTGCTCGCGGCCCCGCGCGCCGTGCGCGACGTGCTGATTGAGATCACCGGCGACCTGCCCAGCCGGCCCTACGTGGCGATGACCCTGCACGTCATGGAAGCATTCGGCGTCGGCGTCGTGGCCGAGCAGGATCGGCGATTCATCGTTCCGGAAGGCCAGACCTATCGCGCCTGCGACTACAGGATCGAGCCGGACGCCAGCGCGGCGTCGTATTTCTTCGCGGCGGCCGCACTGACCGGTGGACGAGTAACGGTCGAGGGCTTGGGGCGTTCCAGCCTGCAAGGCGACACCCAATTCGTGTGCGTGCTGGAATCCATGGGGTGCCGCATCGAGCAGGACGAACATCAGACAACGGTATTCGGCCCGCCCGCCGGCGATTTGCGCGGGGTTGACGTCGATCTGGGCGACCTGCCGGACACCGCGCCGACGCTGGCGGTGCTGGCGGCCTTTGCCGCCGGCCCGACGCGCATTCGCAACGTGTCAAATCTGCGGATCAAGGAGTCGGATCGGCTGGCGGCGCTGGCGACCGAACTGGGGCGCATGAACGTGGCGACCGAGCTTCGCCCGGACGGGATCGTCATTCAGCCCGACGGGATTCCCCATGCAGCGCGCATCACAACGTATGACGATCATCGAATCGCGATGAGTTTCGCGCTGGCGGGGCTGCGGCTGGATGGGATGGTGATCGCCGAGCCCGGTTGCGTCGCGAAGACGTTCCCGGGGTTCTTCGACGCGTGGGCAAAGCTGTAAAAAACAGCGACGCATCGAGCAACGAGCGGCTACCCTACCGGTATGGTTTCGGACGGTTTTTCGACCCGTCCTGCGCACACAAGGGTGCTCGAGTCGGGCTGCCGGCATTTCCCGCAGGCGACCGGCTTAGCGCATCGTCGCTCAATGCGTCCAATGAAAGATAGCCTACGAAAGGCCGGTCGGCAAGTAAAATCGAGTCGGCGATCAACGCGGCAATTGCCACCCGTCCGGAAATGGAACGCACCCAGCGCCAATCACATGCGCTCGGCCGGGGCCGCGCCACTCTCTGTTTGACGTGCGAGCATTCGAAGCTCACTCAACGCGGCCGCGCGCTGTTCGTCGTCGGCCGACGCATCCAGCCCTTTCCATTGCGGGACGAGCTTGCGTGCGAGAGTGATAAGCCGCTGTTCGCCCGACGCGGTCGGCGCGCGAAGATCGGGTCGATCGGCCGAACCCGCTTTACGCGGTTCCAGCAACGAGACGAGAGGAGGGATGACCGGCTCCGGTCCGAAGCCGATGATCCGTGCCTCGCTCTCGCCATCCAGAAGATAATCCGCAAGCAAGTCCTGGATGATCCCGGCGCGGCGGGTGATCGCATGCAAGCGAATGGCCGCGGCCTGGGGCGCCTTTCCGGCATCGTTCAACATGGACGCCGCCGCATCAAGCAGGCTCATCGCGGCGTTGAAACCCTGTGCATCGGTCGCTTGGTCCGCGCGCTTCTGTGCCTCATTCAATACAACTTCCGTAAACGCTGCGGTCACGTTCGTGGCACCACCCTCAATGCGTCGCGCCAATTGAAGCGACCTCTCAATCGCCGTGCCGTCTTCCATCGCCGCAAGCCGAGCCGACAGCGCCCGGGCCAGCAGCGCGACGGCGTCGGCCGGATCCGACAGGACACGCAGCGCCGCAGCCTGCTCAAGACTGGTCGCCGCTCCGACATGATCACCCAATTGCGCCAGGCCTTCCGCCAATTGAAAAAGCAGCTCAAAGCGCTGCGGTGCGGGCAGGCTCTCGAATCGTGCTTCGACCACCCGAATCGATCGCAAAAGATCGACGCAACGCTGCTGATCGACTTTGTCGCCGGTGCGGTCGAATTCCTCGGCCAGGCGCAATACGTCCTGCGCAGGAATCCGCTCACTGACCGCCAGGTACGCTCGCCACGCCTGCTCGCGCACCCCCGCGTCGGACTCGCTCCGGGTATACAAATGGGGGGTCAGCGCCGCCAAATCTTCCAATCGCCGTCCGCATTTGCCCAGCGTCTCGACCGCCGCCTGGCGAATCTCCATTTCTTGTGCCTTGAGCAGCCCGCGCGCGTCGTCCGCCGAAGCCACATCCCCGAATGCAGCCAGTCCCGAGATCGCGGCGCGACGAATGCGAAGGCTCTCCGACGAAGCCATCGCGCGCCGAAACTCCACTCGGAACGTCTCGTCACCGATCCGCGCCATCGCCTGAATGAACTTCTCGCGAACGTCCTCCTCCACCGGACGCAGACGACCGTAGCGATCCAGCATCGCCGTCACAATCGCATCGACCGGCGGGCCTGCATCCGCTCGTTTCCGAGCCAGATTCCCCAACGCCAACGCCGCCTCCCCGACGACCACCGACGCGTCGTCGTTCAGCCGCGCGATCAGCGCCGGCACCGCCGCCGGATCATCCAGCCGCCCCAGCGCCCCCACCTGGGCAACCCGCACATCGGGCACGGTTTCCGCCATGAGCGCATCGAGCAAGCGATTCAACGCGCCGGCCAGACGCAGCTCCCCGGCGATCGTCGCGGCCTTCAGGCGCACCGGTGCATCCGCGTCTCCGAGCAATTCCACGACGCGGGACTTCGCATCGGCGTTGATGTCTTTGCGATCGGTGATCAGATCATTGATCAGGTCCAATCCGAGGCTGCGAACGGCGGGCAAATCATCCCGCAAAAACGACAACAAGCGCTCCGCGCGTTCCCCTTCCACCGTCATCAGGTAGACCTCGCGCGATAACTGCACGACGCGACGATTCAAGTCGGCTCGAACCGTTTGCAGCCGGCGAACCTGTTCGCGCCGCGCCTCGTTCACACGCCACAACCATTGCGTGCCCGTCAGGGTCGAGTGGCGACCCCACCACGTCAGCGCCGTCGCCGTGGAATCATGCTTCACGCCAGTCGCCGCCGAAAATGCGTTGAGCGCCGCCGCCTGAATCGTCGGGCTGGTTCCTTCCAGCATGGTCGCCAGCGCCGCCACCGCGCGGATGTCGTCTCCCGCTTCGCCCAGCGCCGCGATCGCCGCCAGCCGACGCTCCAGCGCCACGTCGGCATCGCTCGCCAGCGGCCGCAACCGCTCCACCGAGAGCGCGGTGTCAAAGCGACGCAGCGCCCGAGTCAAGGCTTCCGACATGCCGGGCGACTTGTCGCCCAGACAGGCGATCAACGCATCCAGCAATACCACCGGCGGATTCTCACGACCGGCGATTGCTTCGCACACCGCCATGCGCGCGGGCAGGCGTGTCGGACTGTTGGTTCGCAGAACATCGACCAGGCGGGCGACGGCATCGGGACTGCCCAGCTCAAGCAATTTCGTCGCGCCCAGCCGACGCGCCTGGGCCGTGTTGTCGCCGATGATCAATTCGTAGTGGTCGGTAATGTCTTGCTGAAGCGACGACGAGGAGAGTGACGCAGCACCGTCTGACGGTCGACTGGTTGACGGCTGACTCGCAGCCTGATTTGCATAAGCCGAGGAGATCATCCACCCGGCGCAGACCAGCAGGATACCCCCTGCGCGGCGGTTCAATCGGAACCATCGCCGGGGCATCCGCAAGTTGGATTTAAGCTTTCGCATCATGAAATTTCGACCGGTTCCCGTGTGATCGGGGGAGATTGTCCGTAAACCCGAAAGCGAAAGCGCCCCTTGGACGGCCTCGTGTATGTTCAGACATGCCTGACCCGCGGCGCGGATTTCCTCTTTGCATCTTAGCGGTACACGGGCTAACTGATCTTCATATTTTGTGCGGGTTTGCAAAAAATTTGACGTGGGGCTTTTGTCCTCGTCGAAGCCCGGCAAGGCTCGCCCCGGCGTCGGACAATCGCGCCTACTGGGTACGACTTCTCCATCCTGCGACCGAAAGGCCGATATGGTCGATTTAATTTATGCATGGCGCCGCCGCAAAAGCTGCCGGCTTGAAGCTTTTCCGCTGTTTCGCCACGTTGACGCCAATCGACATTAAAGCCTTGTCCGGTAGAAACCTATACAATCCCGGCGGGTGCAACCCTGGCGGAGGCAGGCCGTAGAATGGTAGGATTCCGACGGAGCCGCCTTCCCCCTTGCATGCGGCCCGGCACTTCGAGAATGAGTGACATGACCGACCGATCCCGATTCGTTTCAAGCGTACTCCCTTCGACCGTCGCCCCGTTGAAAGCGCGGCGGCTGTTTACATCGTTGTTGGCGCTGGCCCTTGCCTTGTCCGGCGCATCGGTGACATCGGCCCAGAATCCGGATCAGCCGGTTCGGGACGTCAAGCCGACGGCGCAGTCGCATCCGAACAATCCCGAATTGTGGGATGTACAGGCGATGATGGAAGACGCCGTCAAGCAGATCGCGCGGCGGTACAACCTGAACGACGCGCAGGAGAACTACACACGCCTGCTGTTGGTGAAGAACACGACGGCCTTTCTGGAGAAGTATGAGAAGGACATTCGCGAGTTGCTGAAGGAGTCCATCGACCTGCGTTTGGGAATCATCAAGGGCAACGCGGACATCTACAAGCGTTGGGCCGAGCGGGCCGCGCCGATTTACGAAGCAGCCAAGGTCGCCATTCTTGACG
Source organism: Planctomycetia bacterium (assembly GCA_015200345.1). Classification (NCBI taxonomy): domain Bacteria; kingdom Pseudomonadati; phylum Planctomycetota; class Planctomycetia; species Planctomycetia bacterium. The sequence goes on from CP054187.1 coordinate 946,759, forward strand.
GCAACATGGAATGGCGAAACGTCCTGAACGACGAGCAGAAGAAGACGCACGATCTCGATCTGTCCCTGATGAAGTCCCAATTTGAGCAGGTCTCACGCACGCTGGAGACCTGGAAGGGCGGCGGCGGGCCGACCGGTGCGCTGGCCAAGGTTGCCAACGACGCGGCGCGGAAGGAGCTGGGCCAGCCTCAAACCGCGGTTCATCTGAATCCCGAAGACCAGTGGCTGGCTTACGTCAACAAGTTCATTGCGACGTACCAACTGGACGAGAAGCAGTCCATCGCGGCCCGCGAGAAGATCCACAGGGAGATGCGAGCCGAAGCGGAGAAATACCGCGAGAAACAAAAGAAAGAGTTCGACAAGATCAACGAGGTCCTGAAGACCGACGCCAGGAAGATCAAGCCGCGCGAGCTGATGCAGCGCCGGCAAGAACTCGAGCAGCCGATCCGCGATCTCTTCGTCGAAATGCACAAGCGCCTGATGCAGCTTGCCAACACCAACCAGATCGCATCGGCCGATGCGCAGATGAAACAGCAGTTGGAAGCGTTGTACCGCACGCTGGCCGGCCCGATCCAGCCGAATCGAGATGGAAAAGCCGAGCCGGATGGCAAGATCGGGCCGGTTCAGAAGGACGGCAAAAGCGCGGACAGCGAAAAGGAAGACGGCAAATCAGACACGCTGAATAAATCGGGCCAGCCCGCATCGAAGGCCACGCCGGTCGGGGCGACCGACACGCCGACGCCTGCACAGGCCGAGTCCAAGCCCGCGCCCGAGCCGACTTCGAAGCCGCACGACTGACTTTCTTGACGTTTGCTTACATCACGCGCTGCACCGTCCAGAACAAGCCGGTTGCGGCAATCAGGCACGACGCGGGAACGACCACGCGGCGGCGGTACCACTCGGCCCTGCGGCACCATCCGACCACCATGAACGCCAGCGCAATGACGGCAAGCTGGCCCAGTTCGACTCCGGCATTGAAACTCACCAAGGCCGTGGCAAAACGCCCGTCGGGCAGGCCCAGTTCGGAAAGCACCCCCGCAAAACCCAGGCCGTGCAACAGCCCGAAACCGAAGACCACCGCAGGCCGCCATACATGCAGCCGCGTCGTGCAGACGTTCTCGATGGCAACGTAAGCGATCGACAGCGCGATGAGCGGCTCCACGATGGCGGAAGACAGACGCACCACATCGAGCATGGACAGCGCCAGCGTCAGCGTGTGCGCCACCGTAAAAGCCGAAACCTGCCACAGCAGCGGCCGCCAGCGCGTACTCAATAAGAACAATCCCACGACAAACAGGATGTGATCCAAGCCCAGCGGCAGGATGTGCTCGAAACCCAGCACCAGGTATTGCCACGCGATCGCGCTGCGCGAGGCCGGCGCCGGCGCTGCGCGCAGGTCGATCGGCTTGCTGCCCGCTCCCGGCTCGATGATCTCGTGCGAGCGGCCGCCCGAGTCGCGCCCCACTTGCAGAACAATCGTGCCGAACGAGCGCGAGGCCCAGAAGTCGAACGTCGTGGCGCCGGCGGGCACCCTCCCGGTCAGTGCAATAATCGTCTCCACGCGCGAAGCGTGGCTGCCGTCGTCCGACGACTGGCCCGCTTGAGTCGTCGCCTGGCTCGTCGGTCGCGCGATCGGCAGGCCCGAGGGGACGAAGGCAATCTCCGGTTCAACGCGATGCCCGTCGAAGCGTATGCGCACGCGCCGGCCCAGCAGATCGCGCAGGTCTTTTTCGCGTTCCGCGCGCTGCGCGGGAGGCATCGCGCGCAGCGCCTTCAGATCCGACTCCGTGATGTGTTCAGGCCGTACGCCAATGAGGTAGGCGTCCACGTCGTAACGCATGCGGACTTCGTAAGTTCCGCCGGCGCGGAACGTCACCTCGACCTCGGTGAGGTTCACGTCGTGTGCCCAGGCGACGGAGCATCCCAGCGCGACCACGATGCCCGCAGCCAACCCAACGCCGGAACAAGCCCAAAGGCCGCGCCTGCTCGGATGAAACGGAATTGCCATAAGGGGGCGGTCACACCATTACGGGGAAAACCGCGCCCGGAGGGAGTCGAACCCCCAACCGCCGGATCCGAAGTCCGGTGCTCTATCCAATTGAGCTACAGGCGCATGGACGCTCGCCAGGCGAAGCAACCTGAAGCTAATGGAAATCGCTCCATTCGGCAAGGCGGCCGCCCTGCCGTGCATGCGCTCGCTCCGGGGTGCGACAGTTAATTGCGCCGCGCCGTGGCAACCGGCTTGCCGTCCAGATAGGCCACCTTGCAGAAAAAGCAGGAATCATTCGCGAGGATCGCGAGCGCACAGGTCTCGCACCGGCGCGAGGCCTCGTCGGCCGTGAGCATCAATTCGAATCCGCGCCGTGCCCCAAGAAAATCCGCACGGTTTTCGAAGATCGTGTTCCCCACAACGCCCCGCTTGCAGACATCGCACCAGTGGGTCGGCCCGGAAGCGTCCCGGCAGGCAGGGCACCGATGATCCGCGGCGATGACGACACGGCCTCGCGCCAGGTGATACGTGAGCCGCGAGAAGTAGGCCATGCCGTCGACCCAGCCGATTCGACATTTGTCGCAGAAGCCGCCGGTGCGAATGGCCTCGACGCAACCGGGGCAGGTGAACGCCCGGAGGTTCAATTCGTGCCCGTGGGCGTCGAGGGCATCAAAGAGCAGACGGGACTGGATCGGCACGCCGGCGACGAAGCCGACGTTGCGTGCGTCGCACCAACGGTTTTTCGTGACGGCCTCGGCGCAGACGTCGGCCCCGCGCGGCGCGTGCTCTTCGCATCCCGAAAAAGACACCGCCACCGCCACGAACGTACCTAGCAGCGCAGCACGGCGGAGTCGAATCAAAGCCATCTGGTTATGCTAGTCCCGTCTAATTCAGAGAAGATCGTTGACAAAGGCGGCAATGTCGCCGGCCAGCGTGCCGGTGCAATACTCGGCGCAGGCAACGTTGTCGCCGCCGATCGGCGTGCCTGTCTTGACGCGAACAAATCCGGCGATATCGCCGCCGTCCAGTCCGCCGCTGCCGTTCACGTCGCCGAGCATGGAGCAGCCGAGGTTGATCGAGCCGGTCGCGCCGGCGAAGTTGGTCGGCGTATTGCAGGCCACCACCAACCCGGCGTTGAGCGAGTGGACGCCATCGGTCGGAACGCTGGCAAAGGTCAGCGTGTCATACACGGCGTACTTCACGAAATCGCCGCCAGTGTTGAAGAACGGAACGCTGCCGGCCGGAATGATGTAATTGGGGGTCGGGAAGCCCGGCAGCGCCGCGCAATCCGGCGTGGCGATGAGCAGGTGTCGGTTGGCCGTGGTCGGCGGAATGGTGAAACCCGAAAACGTGTACGAACGAGTGCTGCTGGTCAGCAACTGCCCGTTGACGCCCGTCTCAAAGTTTCCACCGCAACACTCGCGCAGTTCGATGAACTGAATGTTCCCCGCAGCGTTGCTGAAGACTTCGTTGACCCGCCAGGTGTGCGCACCGGCCAGTACCGGCAACGTCAGGGCCGGCGTCAAAATCACCGAAACGATGAACAGACGTGAAAACCGGATTCCGCGATTCATGCCCGCACCTTCCGTGAACTAGACGTGAGTCGATCAAATCGGCATCAACCCTCACCGCCCCGCCGGTTTACTGTACCGAAAGCTGCCGCGGCGTATCAAGCTCCACGTTGGTAGTTCTCCTTGAAAATCGAGATCCGTCGAACGTCGCCTTCGATCTGATTCACACGATCCGTGGCTCATTGCACATCCGACGTGTGTTATGACCCGTTCGCTTTGATCTCGTCGCCTCAATCTGGATGTCTTTCTGGGGAATTCGCCCTACCATAACCGCCTCGAGAAGCAATTTGGGAATTGGTCGCCAAAGCTCCGAAGTCATTGACTGGCCGACTGGATCGTTCCGGGGTCGCTTTTACGCAGCCCGAAGGAAGCCGGAGGGGCACGGCTGATAATTCTTGACCCCAGCAGGAGTTACATGACTAATCGGCAGGATTCAACTAATTCGAAGTAGTGTGCATCCATCGGGAACCCCACCCGACCGATGAACGTAACATCGGTGCTTACAATGAGGTAAGATGTCCGAGGGTTCGGTCGCCTGACCGGCCGCCGAACCGATCTTGCGAGGGAGCCTGACCACGAATGTGCGGAATTGTCGCCTACACCGGTTATCGCGAAGCGCGCCCCATCATCATGGAGGGGCTTAAGCGGCTGGAATATCGAGGGTATGACTCGGCCGGCATCGTCGTGCTGAACGACAACGGCTTGGTCGTGAAGAAGTCTGCCGGCCGGATCAAGGTGCTTGAGTCGCTGATTTCGACCGAGCAGCTGGTGGGCACGTGCGGCATGGCGCACACGCGGTGGGCGACGCATGGCGCGCCGACGGACCTGAACGCGCACCCCCATGTGGATGCCTCGGGTCGCATCGCGTTGATTCACAACGGCGTGATTGAGAATTTTCAGGCGCTGCGCACCTATCTCGAAACGCGTGGTGTGCAGTTCCGCAGCGACACCGATACCGAAGTGCTCGTGCAACTGGTCGGCCATTTTTATGACGGCGATCTGGAGATTGCGGTGCGCACGGCCCTGCGCGAGGTGCGCGGCACATACGGCATCGCCGTCATGAGCAGTCAGGAACCGGGCAAGATCGTCGCGGCGCGCAAGGGCAGCCCGCTGATCATCGGCATCGGCGACGGCGAGTTCGTCGTCGCCTCGGACGCGGCGGCCATCGTCCAGCATATGACGCAAGTAGTCTATTTGTCGGACGGTGAAATGGCCGTCGTGACCGACGACGGGTTCCGCACGACGACGCTCGACAACGTGCCGGTCTCCAAGGAAGTCAGCGAGTTGGAGATGTCGCTCGAGGACATCGAACTGGGCGGCCATGAGCATTTCATGCTCAAGGAGATTTTCGAGCAGCCCAGCGCGCTGGAAGACTGCATGCGCGGCCGGGTCAGCACGGCTGATGAGCGACTGCACCTGGGCGGTCTTGCGGGGCTGACCCGCGAACTGGCCAGCGTTCGGCGGATCGTCCTGACCGGCTGCGGGACGGCGTGGCACGCGGGGCTGGTGGGCGAGTTTCTCTTTGAGGACATGTCGCGCATCCCGACCGAGGTCGAATACGCGTCGGAGTTTCGCTATCGCAACCCGGTTGTCGAGCCGGGCACCGTGGTGATCGCCATCAGCCAGTCGGGCGAGACCGCCGACACGCTCGCGGCCCTTCGCGAGGCCAAGGAAAAGGGCGCGATTGCTCTGGGGGTCGTGAACACCGTCGGCTCGACCATCGCGCGCGAAACCGACGCCGGCGTTTATCTGCACGTCGGCCCGGAAATCGGCGTGGCCAGCACAAAGGCCTATCTTGGCCAGGTGCTGGTGCTGACCATGATGGCGCTGATGCTGGGCCGGCGGCGGCACTTGTCACAGCCGATGCTCATGGATTATTTGCGAGCGCTGGAATCGCTGCCGGGCAAGATTCGTCGAATCACCGAACAAAGCGACGCCATCCGCGAGGTCGTGGATCGCTTCAAGGACAAGGAAAACTGGCTCTTCCTCGGCCGGGGCTGCAACTATCCCACGGCGCTGGAAGGCGCGCTGAAGCTGAAGGAAATCTCCTACATTCACGCCGAGGGCATGCCGGCCGCCGAGATGAAGCACGGCCCCATCGCCCTCATCACCGAAGACATGCCCGTCGTGTTCATCGCGACGAAGAACAGCCAATACGAAAAAGTCATCACCAACATCGAGGAAGTGCGAGCGCGAAAAGGCCGCGTGATCGCCGTCGCCACCGAAGGCGACACCGAAATCTCCCGCCTCGCCGAGCACGTTTTCTACGTGCCCGACGTGCCGGAACTGCTCCAGCCGATCGTCTGCGTCGTGCCGTTGCAACTGCTGGCCTATCACGCGGCCGTCCTGCGCGGTTGCGACGTGGACAAACCGCGAAACCTCGCCAAGAGCGTGACGGTGGAGTAACGCGCAGCCCCTTCAAATGAACAGGTTCACGTTCGCGGTGGCGGCCGCATCGAGGTACGCTCCGACGCCGCCGATCTCGACGCCGTCGATCAGCTCCTCGCGGCCGATTCCCATCACGTCCATCGACATGCTGCACGCGACGAATCGCACGCCCTGTCGCCGGGCGGTCCTCATCAACTCCTGAAGCGGCGCGACGTGTTTGCGCTGCATGGTGCGGCGCATCATGGCTGTGCCCAGCCCGGCCATGTGCATTTTCGACAGGGCCAGCTTGTCCGGCCCACGCGGCATCATCCAGCCGAACATCCGATCCATGAACGCCTTGGTCGTGGCGGGCGGGTCGCTTCGTCGCAGCACGTTCAGCCCCCAGAAGGTGAAAAAGAGCGTCACGGACTGGCCCATCGACGCCGCGCCGTTGGCGATGATGAAGGCCGCCATCACGCGATCCAGATCACCCGAGAAAACGACAATCGTCTTATTCTGGGCGGCGGACGCCGGACGAACGGCCTGCTTCGGCGAATCAACCGGTGCCGATGCCCGGTCCGACGCGTGCTTGCGAATCAGGGCGACGTAGTGGCCGTTCTCCCGGTGTACGTCGATCAACTCGTGCCCGGATTGGCGACACCACGCAGGCACATCGGAGACAAAGCCCGGATCGCTGGCTCGCACCTTGAGCACGGCCCCCTCGCCAAGCGATGCGAGTTGATCGCAAATCGCCACGATCGGCCCGGGGCACTGCTGGCCGCGCACATCCAGTTCCGCCGCGGCGACGGCCGGGCCATCGACCTTCGGAGCGAAGGCAGCCGTACCGGCGCTGCCGACGGGTTCGGAATGGAGCGCGCCCGCGCCGCACGGCGCGGGTCCGCTGCACGAAACCGGCGCATTCGATTCGCCCGGCGCTGCGTTCGTTTCAACCGGCTGGAACATGGACCACGTTCGGTACCCACCGGAGAGATTGCGGGCATCGAAGCCCAGTTGCTTCAGGATCCGGGCAGCGGTGTAGCCGCGCTGTCCCACCGCGCAATACGTGACGATCGGCCGATCGTTGGGCAATTCGCCCAGCCGGTCGCGCAGTTCGTCAATGGGCACAAGGATCGAACCGGGGATGGCGCCCGCGGCGTGCTCGGCGGCCGTGCGCACGTCCAGCCAGACCGCTCCATCTTTCGGCGCGTCGTCAACATGGCACGTCGCAACGTCCCCGCGCAACACGTTCGCCGCGATGAAGCCAGCCATGTTGATCGGGTCTTTCGCCGCGCCGAACTGGGGCGCATAGGCCAGTTCCATTTCCTCGAGGTCGTATACGGTCATTCGCGCCTGCAACGCGGCGGCCAGCACGTCGATCCGCTTGTCGACGCCCTCTCCCCCGACGATCTGCGCTCCCAGGACGCGACCGTCGTCCGGCGCGAACAACAGCTTGATCGACATCTGTTGCGCGCCGGGGAAGTACCCGACGTGGTGCGCCGGGTGCAAATAGACTTTCCGATAGGGTCGGCCGGCTCGCTTCAGTGATTTTTCGCTCGCGCCGGTCATGGCCGCAACACGATCGAACACACGCACGATGCTTGTTCCCTGCGAGCCGCGATACCAGCTCGCGCGGCCGAAGATGTGATCCGCCGCGATGCGACCCTGACGATTCGCAGGACCGGCCAGCGGAATAAGCGTGTCGGCGCCCGTGACCCAGTCTTTCACAACAACTGAATCACCGACGGCGTAAATGTCCGGGTCGCTGGTCTGCATGTGCTCATTGACCACGACGCCGCCGCGCTCGCCAAGGGCGAGCCCGGCGTCTTTGGCCAGCGCGGATTCCGGTCGCACCCCAATCGCCAACACGGCCAAATCGGCGGTCAGCGTTTGGCCGCTCTTGAGTTGCGCGCGGACCCGACCGCCGGCGTCTCCGAAGGATTCGACGGCGTCGGAAAGGTGCAGCCGAACGCCGTTCTGCACCAGCGCGCGAGCGACGGGCTGGGTCATCTCGCGATCCATCGGCGGCATGATCTGATCGAGGAGTTCCACGAGATCAACCTGCAACCCGCGGCGGCGGAGGTTCTCCGCCATTTCCAACCCGATGAAGCCTCCACCAATGACAAGGGCGACCGCAGCGCCCTGTGCGGCGGTGACGATTCGGTCCATGTCGGGGATGTTCCGCAGGGTGAAGATTCTCGGGTGGTCAATCCCCGGCAAGGGTGGTCGCAGCGGCGCGGCGCCGGTGGAGAGAATAAGTTTGTCGTAGGGCTCGTCGTAGGTTCGGTTCTCATCCAGCGCGCGGACGGTCACTGTTTTCGCCGCCCGGTTGATCGCGACGACTTCCGACCGGACGCGCACGTCGAGGCGATGGCGGCTGCGGAGGGATTCGGGCGTCTGAAGCACGAGTTTGCTGCGGTCGGCGATTTCGCCGCCGACGTGATAGGGCAGCCCGCAATTCGCAAACGAGACGAACGGGCCGCGCTCGAAAACGACGATCTCCGCGGACTCGCTCAAGCGTCGTGCTCGCGCTGCCGCCGTGGCACCTCCGGCGACCCCGCCGACTATGACGATTTTCAGATTTTCGCTCATGGCCTGATCTCCCTGTTGATGCCTCGTTTCCATTTCTGACAACGCCGCATCGGTACGCATGTGCTGCATGGCGGCTGCCGAACCGGTGAACAATCTCGCCGGTTGAATGGCGTTTCCTGACCATTCAGCCTCCCGATGTTGCGGTGGTTCTCATTCCATCTCGTGTTCGCGGATGCACTGGATCACGTTTCGCGCGCTGGGGTTGGCAATCTCGTAAAAGACCTCCCGCCCCGTCCGCCTCGCTCGAAGCAATCCATGGACGCGCATCAGGTTCAGATGCTGACTGCACGCCGCCTGCGGAATCTTCAGCCGGTCAGCCAGCCCCCCCACCGTCAACTCGAGCCCGTCGAGCAACTCGACGATTTTGAGCCGATGGGGATGCGCCAGGACCCGCAAGGCCGCGGCGACCCGCTCCAGCGTTTCCATGGGGATTCCCGAGCGTGCGGTGGTTCTAGATCTCATATCATTAATATATCACAATATTTTGATTTGTCAAGCGCGGGCTCGCGCTCCCTTCCGCACACTCGCCGAATCGACCGCCCCGCTCTACCATGGAGCGCGTCCCCTTACCCGGGGGTGCGTGAATCCACACGATCCCCCGGGGGAACCCCGCTCCCCGCCGTTCGGAGTGGACGGCGCGATGGAAACCGGATGGAAATGCTCGTAAACAAGAATCGTTCAGGAGTCCCGCTGCACCATGTCCCTGCTCGTCACCGGCACGATCGGTATCGATACCGTTGAAACCCCGCACGGAAAGGCCGCCGACGTCCTCGGCGGATCGGCTGTTTATTTTTCCTTCGCGGCAAGCCTGTTGTCGTCTGTCCGCCTCGTCGGCGCGGTCGGCGACGATTTCCCGGATGCGTTTCGGGCGATGTTCGCAGGCAAACCGATCGACACGTCCGGCCTGGAGACGCGTGCCGGCTCGAAGACGTTTCGCTGGGCCGGCAAGTACGTCGGCGACATGAACAGCGCGCAGACGCTTCGCACCGATCTGAACATCGTCGCCGAGGCGCCGCCGAAGATTCCCGAGGCGTTTCGCGATTCAAAGTTTGTCTTTCTCGCCAACACGCACCCGGCTGTGCAGCGCGAGTTCGTCACGCAGCTTCGCAATCCCGAGCTGATCGTCTGCGACACGATGAACCTCTGGATCGACACGGCGCGGGACGACCTGCTCAAGACCTTCCAGTGTGTGCACGGTGTCATTTTCAACGATGGCGAGGCCCGCCTGCTGACCGGCAAGACGAGCCTGCTCGAGGCCGGTCGCGAGGTTCTCGCCATGGGGCCGAGGCTGGTGGTGATTAAGAAGGGCGAACACGGTGCCGTCGCGATGACGCGCGACGATCTGATCGTCCTGCCGGCCTACCCGACGGACCGCGTGAAAGATCCGACCGGCGCGGGCGATAGTTTCGCCGGCGGGCTGATGGGTTACCTGGCTTCCACTGGTCGCACCGATCATGCCGCGCTGAAGTCCGCCATGGCGCATGGCGCCTGCGCGGCGTCGATCACGATCGAGGCCTTTTCGCTCGATGCGATCCGCGCTGCCACGCCCGCCGAGTTGAAGCAGCGGCTGGAGCGCCTGCGGAAGATGCTCACGATCGAATAGCGCGGCCCATTTGCTCGCACCCGGCCCGCCCGCGCGCGGGTTTGTACAAGACCACCCAACCATGCGTGCATTCGTCGCCATCGATCTGGACGAGCCGATCCGCCGCAAAGTAGCCGCGTTGCAGGATGCGCTGCGCCGCCGCGCGGGGAAACTCTCGTGGGTCGCGCCGGATCATCTGCACCTGACAATCAAGTTCCTCGGCGAGATCGAAGCGAGCCATGCGACGACACTTTGCGCTGCGCTGAATCGGATCGCAGCGCGGGCGGAACCCTTCGATATCCTGCTTCGCGGGGTGGGGGTGTTTCCGCCGCGCGGGCTGGCACGCGTGCTCTGGGTGGGAGTCGAGCCGGTCATCACCCAGACGATGGATCCGCTGCTGGGGCTTCATCGCGCGTGCGAAGACGAACTCGCCGAACTGGGATTCGCGCGAGAGAGCCGACCCTTCAGCCCGCATCTGACGCTTGCTCGAAATAAGACATCCATCGATCGCGACCTGCGCCGCAGCCTCGAACAGGCGGCGGACTTTCTCGCCGGTCCGCAGCGCGTCAGCGCGATCACGTTCTACGAATCGCAGTTGCGGTCGAACGGGCCGACCCATCGCTCGATTTCGACGCATCGCCTGGCGGCGGCGCTCTGAACGCCGAACACGCACGGTGTCCGCTCACCGGCACTCGGAGCGGTGAATGCGAACTCGTGGCTGCATTGCGCGCCGGTTTCGGCGAATCGCGGTCGACCGCCGGACGTCAGTCCTGATCCGGATTATCGGTTGGCGGAGGCGATTCGACCGCGGGCGGCGCCGGTTCGATCACCACCGTCCGCGCCAGCAAATCCCCCATGCGCTGCCGATTGCGCGACACGATCACGATGGTCATCAGCGTGATCATCAATCCCGGCATCCCCATCGCCACCATCAGTGACCGCTCCGCGTTGCGCACGACGCAGGCCCCGAGGCTCGGCCGGCCCCCGTCCGCAGCAGCCACGCGACAGCCGAAGATCGCCTTGCCGGGCGTCGTGGCGATCGTGGCCTCGAAGATCAGGCACCACAGCCCGTACAGCCCGATTGCGACATACTGCTCAATTCGGATGGACGCCCACACTTCCGCAAGCTGTTCATTGGTCACCTGCGGGTACATCTGGAGAAACTGCGGGTCCAGTTTCGGAAACCACCACGGCAAGGTAATGAGATAGGCCGGCAGCAGATCGAACACCGTCGCGAACACGCGCCGCCAGACCGCCGCCAGCACGAAACCCGGCGGCAGAACAACCGGCAGAGACACATCGGACCGCCGCCACCACATCACAATGGTCAGGACTGCCAGCAGGCTGGCCATCACCAGCGAATCGCGCCATTGCTGTTCCAGCGCCGGGCTGCCGCTGACCAGCGTTAACGGCGCAAAGCGCACCAACGGCGTCTGGCCCAGCTCGCCCAGCCCGAACTCCACAACACCGTCCGCACGGACGCGCGCGATGCCGACTTGTTTTCGCACGATCGCCGCGCTGCATCGCTCAACCTCGACGCGCAGCACATCCTCCCCGGCTCGCAGGGGTCCGGCGTCGGTCCATGCCTCATCGCGCCGCATGAACAGGTGCAGCGTCGCCGCTTCGCTCGATTCCCCGCGCGCCACGATCAGCCCCGGCCCCTCGGCCGTCGCGCCGCTCCATGCCTGGAGAAAATCCTCACACGTCAACGCCGCGACCGGCTTGCTCCACATGTTGCGAACGCGCTCGGAATGAAGCACCTTCGCCCCGTCGCCCCAGAAAAGGTGAATCCGCCCACCGTAACCAGTAATCCAGACGCGCCGCGCCAGCGCCGCCTCGACCGGACCTTGCATCCGACGCCAGCGACCGCGCCGCAGCTCCAGCACGGCCATTCCCTCCACGGCGACTGGCTCGGTCGCGGGAGATTCAATCGCCTGATCCAATTCATCGGCGTCGTCCTCTGAATCAACGGACGGAGCGGTAGTTGGCGTCAACAAATCCTCTCCGCGAATCGCAGCGTACACCGCCGGCTCGGTCGCGTCGGCCCCCCAGGCCAGCGGGCTGATCGCCGACTGTTCCTTCCAACTCGCGCCGGGAGACCATGCACGGTTGGCGTAATAATCTCCCGTCGTCAGATCGGAGAACATCGTGTGAAGCGCTCGCACATCGGCTGCCGTGTGCAGGACACTTCCGACAACCGGCTGAAGAAATGAGTTTTGCACCGGTCGGGCATCCGCCGGCGCCGAACCGCCAACCTGCCACATCTGAACCGTCGGGAGTTTGTCTCCCTGCATTCGGCCTTCGGCAACGACCCAGACCGCATCGTCGCCGCCCGCAACCCAGACGCGCGCGCCCTTCCACGGCTCCTGCGCGACCGCAATATCGACGCCGCACCACGCCGCGCCACATGCCAACGCGAGGACCATCAAACAACGCCGGCGAATCCTTCCGGGAGATCGAGTCATAGCGGGATTATTGGGAGGATTGGCCACCGGTCAATCCGACGGCCCGGAGGTCGGTGGGGATGATCGGGATTCACATGACGCGTCGATCTGCTCAATGGTTGCCACGCCGGCCGGAAGCGTTTCGCGAATCGGCCGCTCAAACGCGCGCGGATGGACTTTCTCGTTCGGCATGGGCTGCCAGCCCTCGACGCGAAGCGTGAAATGCGCATTCTCCCGCGGCCAAAGCACATTCACCCGATGCGGAAGCATCGGCCCGCGGTCCCACGCCGCGCGGTAGTCATCCAGCCGCGCGCTGACGGCGATCCGCCCCAGCGCATCGCGAAAAACGACCTGCCGCACCATGAACGGTTCGACGCGTTCGACCCAGTATTCGCGATCCACGAGCCACGGCTCGCCGGCGGAGCCGTCGCCCGGACCGCGGCGCACATATTGCAATTTGTCATAATTCGGCCCCCACGTGCGGATCGGGCCGAGAAGGTTCGTGTCATCCGGCAGTCCGGGCCGCAACACCGCCGCCAGTTGATCGGGCCGCACCGGCAACTCGCCCGCGCACGGCTTCCCCGCATGCGCATGTCGCCCCCAGCGCATCCGATGCAGTTCGGGTTCGATCCAGAGCCAGTAGTCCTCGACGTTTGAACCGATGCCCATCACCGGATCGCCCAGCGTCGGCCGCAGATCAATTCGTAAATCCCGCGGTGGGCGATACAGCAGCGTTCCTTCCAAATTGTAACTGCGGCGCACGTCACGCTCGTCGGGGAACTCCGCGTACACACTGATCGATGGCGACCACAGCGCGCCGTCCAGCTTCGACCCGTTTGCTCGAATCACACGCTCGATCTCCGCGGTCTCCCGCGCGATCGGCTCCGCAACCGACCCCGAGATGCCGGGCTCGGTCCGTGGAAAACACCCCGCCGCACCCAGCGCAATCAGCCACATGGCGGTCACGGCGATACCCCATCGCCTTCGTCGCAGAAATGGATGTCGGGCAGGCCTGTTCAAAGGATGGGCACGCGTCAGGGGTTTGCGGAGTCGATCGCGTTGGATTCCGTCGCCGCCCCGTCCGTCGGCGAATCGAGCATAGCATCCTCGCCGGCGAACGATTCGGACTGGCCCGCGAGGAGGAGGCTCAATTCGGCCGTCAGCTCGGAAATCTGGGCATCGTCGAGAGACGGGTTCAGCACCCGGTGGAGTGATCGGTCGCGCATCAGGCGCATCTCCCAAACCTCCTCGCCGTCCTCGCGAATCGTCCGCTCGTATTTGAGCACGCGTTTGCGCAGCAGCATCAGCGCCAGGACGAATCGGAATCGGCGGCGCAACGGGTCTTCCGTTCCGGCCAGGCGTTCGAAGAACGCCACCAGGGCTTCGGTGTCTACAAAAGTCTTCTTCTGCGCTTCCTTCAAGGGCAGCCGCGTCTTGAAGTGACAGAGCGAGCCATCGGGCGGACCCGTCCACGCGTCGGCGCTGTAATCGCGCCGCTCGAAGCCCTGCGGACCTTCCAGCAGCGCGGAATAAAACACTTCGCCGGGCAGAATCTCCCGCCCGGTCACGAAACACCGCCCGCCCGCCCTGGCTACGTCGAACTCCGTCATGTGCCCTCGCTCGGCCGGCTCTTCTGATCCATCAGTTTTTCCTGCATCCGCTTCACCACCGACGGCGGCACCAGCCGATCGAGGTGCCCCCGCTCCAGCCCGCCCATTTCGCAGATCTGGCGTATCAGCGTGCTGCTGATCAACGCCGTCTGGTCCGTCGTGAACAGGAACACCGTCTCCACGTCGCCGGCGATCATGTTGACGTTCGCCTGGCGCAGCTCGCTGCGAAGATCATCGCCATCGCGAATCCCTTTCACGATGAAATCCGCCCCGCGCCGACGCACAAAATCCATCGTCAATCCCGGGTACGACTCGACCTCCACGTCCTTCCAATCCGCCAGCAGCTCGCGGAGCATGTCCACGCGCTCCTGCTCGTTGAACAGCGGCTCCTTTTCAGGGTTCCGACCCACCATCACAATCGTCTTCTCAAAAATCCGGCGACTGCGGCGAATGATATCAATGTGACCATAGGTCGGCGGATCGAAGGTGCCGGCGAAGACTGCGGTTTTCCCTTTTACCTGTTTCATGAAAGAACCATCAGCCGGGGGCCGTGTGACATACGTCTCAAGGGTGTCGGAAAAATTGCACTCCGGGACATCGCGGCAATCGGTTTCTCGAATCCGCCTGTTGCCCTCTTGCACTCGCGCATCCGCATTCTACGTTCCCCGTTCGCCATTCGCTACTCATATCGCAACGCTTCCACCGGATCCAGCCGAGAGGCCTTCCACGCCGGGTAGATGCCGCTGATGATCCCCACCACGGTCGCCATGCCCAGCGCCATCAGCACGGCGCCGCTTGTCGTGATCGTCTCCATCACGCGCGTGATCTTCTCGATCGTTCGCGCCAGGCCCCAGCCCGTCAGCACGCCGGCCGCTCCGCCCAGCAGCGAAACGATGCTCGCTTCCACGAGGAACTGGTTCAGCACGTCGCCGCGTTGCGCGCCCATCGCCATCCGCACGCCGATCTCCCGAGTTCGCTCCGTGACCGCCACCAGCATGATGTTCATGATGCCGATGCCGCCGACCACGAGGCTGATCCCCGCGATCGACCACAGCACCACGCCGGCGATGATCTGAAACTGCGCGAACTGCGTCACGAACTCGCGCTGCGCCTGCACCTGGAAATCGTCCTGCTGGCCCGCTCGAATCTTGTGACGCTGACGCAGCACGCGCTTGATCTGATCCTTGGCGCGTTCGATGTCCTGGTCGGACGGCGACAACGCCTCCGCCAGAATCGCGTGAACCGATTTCAATCCATAAAGCTTTTCCATCGCCGCCGTGATCGGCACGATGACCTGCTGGTCCACGTCGGTGAAAGCGACGTTGCCTTTCTCCTCCATCACGCCGACCACGGTGAACGTGCGCGTCCCCAGCAGACCGGAGATCTTCACCTTTTCGTCAATCGCCGGACGCCCGCCGAACAGCTCCTTCTTCACCTTGGACCCCAGCACAACGACCGCCGCGCCGCCCTGCACGTCCGTACGCGTGAAAAACGAGCCTTCGGACACCTTGTGGTTATTGATGTCGGGGTAAATCTCGCTCGCGCCCAGGACCGACGCGGTGGTATTCTTCGAGAGAAACTTGATCGTGGAACTGCTCGTCACCTGCGGCATCACCATGCCGACGGCGCCGCACTCCTTGTCTATCGCGAGGGCGTCTTCGTACTTGATCGAATCAAACGTGCCGACCATGCGACCGGAACGCCGCTGCACCGCCGCTCCGACGAAAATCTTATTCGACCCCATCGAGGCGAAACCGCTCTCCATCCGAGCGCCCATCCCCTTGAGGATCGCCATCGCCGCGACCACCGCCGCCACCCCGATGATGACGCCGAGCGTCGCGAGGATGCTGCGCAGCGGATGAATCCACAGGCTGCGCAAGGCCATCATCACGATGCGGAAGAAGAACATCGCCCGTTACACTCCAATCGGCCGCGCCGTCGGCGGCGAGCGTTCCGGCTCGCGCGGTTCCACCGAAAGCAACTCGCTTCGAAACGTCGAATCCACCGCGCGATCTTCCAGCTTCTTGCCGTCCTTCATCCGCACGACGCGCTGCGCCTGCACCGCCACCGACATCTCGTGCGTCACAAGGATGATCGTCACGCCCGAACGATTCAACTCGTGAAAGATATCCATGATCTGCCGACCGGTGCGGCTGTCGAGATTTCCCGTCGGCTCGTCGGCCAGCAGAATCTTCGGCTCGTTCACGATGGCCCGCGCGATCGCAACCCGCTGCCGCTCACCGCCCGACAACTCGGACGGCGTGTGGTGCGCGCGGCCTGCCAGCCCGACGCGCTCCAGGGCCTTCAGCGACGGCTCGCGCGTGCGCGTGCGCCGCGCGTAAAACAGCGGCACCGCGACGTTGTCCACGGCGCTGGTGCGCTGAATGAGATTGAACGTCTGAAACACGAACCCGATCTTGCTGTTTCGCACGATCGCCAGTTGCCGGTCGGTCATGTGGCTGACCAGATCGCCATCGAGCCAGTACTCCCCCGCGGTCGGGCGATCCAGACAGCCCAGCAGGTGCATGAGCGTGCTCTTGCCGCTGCCCGAGGCCCCGGTGATGGAGATCATCTCGCCGGCGAATACGTCGAGATCGACGCCGTCCAGCGCGCGGACGATCGTCGTGCCCATTTGATAGTGCTTGGCCAGCGCGCGAATCTGAATCAGCGGTTTGCTCATGCCGCGCCGTCACCCCTGCTGCTGGGCTTTTTCGCGCTCCGTCTTCACCGGACGCTTCACCCAGACCGGGTCGCCGGCCTTGATGCCCGAAACGATCTCCGTGAACGTGCCGTCGGTCTTGCCGATCTTCACAGGCACTTTCTTCTCGTCCCAGCGCGCACGCGAGTTGGGCCGCCACGGAATGTACACGTAGCAATCCCGCCCTTCGCTCACCAGCGCCTCGTTCTTGACCAGCACGACGTCTTCCAGCTTGTCCGTCGTGAACGACAAATCCGCTTGAAGCCCGTGGAGCTTTTCAAGGTCTTTCCCCACCAGCCGCACCCGCACGTTGAACGCCAGCGCGTTGTTGATCTTCTGGGTCTCGGGGTCGATCAGTTCGATCACGCCCTGAAACTCCTCGGATCGATACGCTTCCACCGTCACCGACACGATCCGATTCGTCATCGTCTCGACGACTTCCTTCGCTCGCGCCTCGTATTCCTCCGGCGTCAGTTTGGTCGTCGTGCCCGGTCTCGCGTAGTCCGGTGCGATCTCGCGGATCGCTCCGATGTCCGCCTCGTCCACCTGCGCGATCACAAACATCGCGCTCACGTCCGCCAGCACCATCAGCGGCGTGCCGCCGGTGAAACTCTGCGTGCCGCTCTGGATCGCCTCGCCTTCCTTCACCTGGATCGAATAAACCATGCCGGCGGTCTTGGCTTTGACCACCGTCTCATCCAGCCGCAACTGCGCCTCGTCCAGCGCTTTTTGTGCGGCGCGAAGCGTCGCCTCGGCCTGCACCACGTCCTGTTGCGCGCTTTCGAGAAGGATTCGCTCGTTGTTCTTCGCCTGCTGCAAGCGCGTCTTGGCCATCTCCAGTGCGGCCTTGGCTTTCTCAAACGATGACTTGGTCTGCACCACTTCCACGTCGCCGGCGACGTTTTCCTTCTGATACCCCTGCATCTTCCGCCACTGGAATTCCGCCTGATCGTACGTCGCCTGCGCGTCGACTACCTGCGCCTGCGCCAACATGGTTTGAAGCGGAAGGTCCAGTTTCTGGTTTTCATAGGCGATCTTGGCCTTGTCGTGCGCCGATCGCGCCCGGTCCAAATCGGCCTGCCGCGCCTCCACGTTGCGCTTCTCGTCCACCGGATCCAACTGTATCAGCACATCGCCCGCTTTGACCATCTGGCCTTCGACCACGGGGATGTCCTGCACGATGCCGCCGGCCTTGCTTTTGATGGTGATCAGCCGCCGCGCCTCGACGGTGCCCGTCGCCGTCACGGGAATCACGAGGCTCCCCTTGGTCGCCGGTTCCTGCTGTCCGTCCAGCGCCGAAATCGACAGCGACATGTTCGACAGGCTCACGGCGCCGACGATCATCACAATCACCGCAACCGAAATCGCTACAATTGTCCACTTCTTGGCGCTCATCGTGTTAAGCCATGGGCAATAAACTGCCGCGGGCCGCGAGCGTCGGACATCCAGCCCGCAGCACGCCTGCTCGCCACCGCCTCCACCCCCAAGTCCAACGCCTTGCCTCTCACGCCTTGTACGGCCGGTGTTCCATCTCGAACACCTTCGCCACCGCCTCGTTCGTCACGTAACCCCGATAGACATCGACCCCCTCGGCCAATCCCGGGTCGGCGGCCGTGGCGGCCTTATACCCCATGTTAGCCAGTCGCAGCGTATACGGCAGCGTCGCGTTGGTCAGGGCCAGCGTACTGGTGCGACCGACCGCGCCAGGCATGTTCGCGACGCCGTAATGCACGACGCCGTCGACGATGTACGTCGGATCGGCGTGCGTCGTCGGGCGGATCGTCTCACAGCATCCACCCTGATCGACGCCGACATCGACGATGACCGCGCCGGGCTTCATCAGCTTCAGATAGTCCCGCGGGACCAGCACCGGGCACTTCGCGCCGGGAATCAGCACGGCGCCGATCACCAGATCGGCCTGCGCGATGTGTTCGCGAATGCGCGCCGCGTCGCTGAAAACCAGTTGCACGTTCGCGGGCATCACGTCCGACAGATAGCGCAGCCGCTCCAGGTTGACATCCATCAGCACAACATGCGCTCCCAGGCCCGCCGCGACCTTGGCTGCATTCGTCCCGACGATGCCCGCGCCCAGAATCAGCACGGTCGCGGGTTCCACCCCCGGCACGCCGCCCAGCAGAATGCCGCGGCCCATCATCGGCCGCTCGAGATACTTCGCACCCTCCTGAACGCTCATCTTCCCCGCGACTTCGCTCATCGGCGTCAGGAGCGGCAGACGACCCTGCCGATCGCGAACGGTTTCGTATGCGATGGCCACGCATTTGCTGGCGACGATCCCCTCGGTCAGCTCTCGATCCGCCGCGAAATGGAAATACGTAAAGCAAACTTGACCTTCGCGGAGCATTTTGCATTCAACGGGCTGCGGCTCCTTCACCTTCACGATCATGTCCGCCTTCGCGAACACCTCCGACGCCGTCTTGACCAGCTTCGCACCGGCCGCCTCGTATTCGCTGTCCAGAAAACCCGAACCGGTTCCCGCATCGTGCTCGACCAGCACCGTGTGACCCGCCCGCACCAATTCCCCCGCACCCGCCGGGATGATCCCCACTCGATACTCGTCCGGCTTAATCTCTTTCACCGTTCCGACAATCATTTGAAATGCTCCAACAGAGACGGACGCACCGTGCAAGGCAACTATGCCCGGCCTCGGCTTCTCCCAAGCCTTTCCAACGCCGTTTTGCGGCGTTTTACGGGCTGTCCATGCTAGGGCCGGCAGGCCAGCCCTGCAACGCGGCGAAATCGGCACCGGCAGGTGACAACGTCCGATATCTGCGCCACACACGTTCCGCGTTGCCGAAACTCAACACCATACCTGAAGCCGCTCTCCGCCGTGCCGATACTCAAATGGCTGTTGCGAACTGCTCCGGGGACTTTGCTCACCAACCCTGTTGCCCGAGCGCATCGCAACCTGTTGCGAATCGAGGACAAGCCTGAACCCATGGCGCGAACCCATACCAGCACGGCGCCCCATGCGCCTTCCGCCGGTGAGACAGCGCTGCTGGCGATCGACGCTCTGCCGGCGGGCGTCGTCGTCTTCGACCGCACGCTGCAAGTCGTCCATCGAAACGAGACCGCGCGGCGCCTGCTGCCGGATCTTCCAAGCGTCCCCGAACTGCTGTCCCGGATGGCGAGCCAAAGCAGCTACGAAGAGTGGCGCACCGAACTGCGTCGCGTGGTCGATCAGCGCCGACCGCGACGGATGGACCTCACCGTCGCCGGCGAGGACGGCTCCCAATCCGTGTACCAGATTGATTTGCTCTCGCTGCGTCCGCTCGATCGGAGCGGGGCGGGAGCGGGCGGCGTCTTATGCGTCGAAGACGTCACGTCGCGCGCGACGCTGGAGCGGCGGCTCGCGGTGTCCGAACGTCTGGCCGCCGTCGGCAAACTGGCGGCGCGGGTCGCACACGAACTGAACAATCCGCTCGACGGGGTGATGCGCTACATCAACCTGGCGATTCGGCGCCTGGAGCAGATGGCGCCGGCTCGCGGGCAGCCGCTGGATGCTTCGTTGCGCCGCTATCTTGAAAACGCGCAAGCCGGCACGGCGAGAATGAGCGAAATCATTCTCGGCCTGCTGGAGTTTTACCGCAGCGCCCCGCCGGCCTTCGAGCAGGCGACGGTCAACAAGATCGTCGAGGACGCCGTCACCGCCATGGAGGCTCGCGCCCACGATTCCAAGGTGACTGTTGTCTGTCATTTTCATCCGACCGATACGCCCGTCGTGCGCGGCAGCAGCATCTTTCAGGTGTTCTGCAACCTCATCAAGAACGCCATCGACGCCATGCCCGACGGCGGGACGCTCACCATCACCACGCGAATCGACGGCCGCGACGAGGCCGCCCGCTGCGTTGTCACGTTTTGCGACACCGGCTTGGGCCTGCCCGAAGACGTGCAGAAGATCTTCGAGCCGTTCTTCACGACCAAGGCGCCCGGCAAGGGCACGGGACTGGGGCTGGCTGTTTGCCGCGAGTTGATCGAGAAATGCGGTGGAACGATTGAAGCGCGGCGCGGCAATCCGCGCGGCGCGGAGATGATCGTTTCCATCCCGGTGCATGATCCGCGCCGGGCAAGCCGGAGCCTGTCGCCCCGGTCAACGTGAGTTGATCCTGATCGCTCGCGCGGTCGGTGGAAGAAATACCGCTTCGATTGCTTGCGCAATCGGCTTTTTGTAGCAGGGAGAACGACGCCATGACCAAGGCACCGGCGACCACAAAACCCCCAACGACCGCCACGACGGACGCACCATCGGCTGCGCCAGGCACCGGAGATCGCGTACTCATTGTCGATGATGATCGGCTGATCGGCGAATCCCTTGGCGATTTCCTCCAGCTGGAGTCTTACAAAGTGGACGTGGTCGAGTCGGTGGACGCCGCCGTGCTCAAACTCGCCGGCCAGCCCTACAGCGTGGTCATCACCGACGTGAACATGCCCAGGGCCGACGGCTTCGAACTGCTGCGCATCATCCGAGACCGCTATCCCGATATCGTGACCATCGTCATCACCGGCTACGGCACGATCGAATCGGCCGTCGAAGCGATCAAGATGGGTGCATACGACTACCTGACCAAGCCGCTGTCCGACGACGAGATTCGCCTCGTTGTGCAACGAGCCGTGCGGCAGCAGTCGCTGCTGCGCGAGAATCGCACGCTGAAGCAGCAGCTCGAGCTGCGCTACGGGCTGGAGAACGTCGTCGGCCACGATTACAAGATGCTCAAGCTGTTTGATCTCATAGAAAGCGTCGCCGAAAGCCGCACGACCGTGCTGATCACCGGCGAGTCGGGCACGGGCAAGAGCCTGATCGCGCGGGCGATTCACCACCGCTCCGACCGGCGCGACAAGCCTTTCATTGAGGTCTCGTGCGGCGCGATCCCCGAAGGGCTGCTTGAATCCGAGTTGTTCGGCCACGCCAGGGGTGCGTTCACCGGCGCGACGGCCGACAAGGAGGGCAAGTTCAAAGCGGCTGAAGGCGGCACGATTTTTCTCGATGAGATCAATTCCGCCTCGCCCGCGCTCCAGGTCAAGCTCCTGCGCGTGCTTCAGGAGCGGCGTTACGAGCCGGTCGGTTCGAATAAGACGATGAACGCGGACGTGCGCGTCATTCTGGCGTCCAACGTCGATCTCAAGCGCGAAGTCGAGGCGGGCCGGTTCCGCCAGGACTTGTATTATCGCGTCAACGTGTTGTCACTTCACGTTCCGCCGCTGGTGGAGCGGCTGGGCGACATCGAACTGCTGGCGCAGCATTTCCTCGCCAAGCATCGCACCGAGTTGAAGAAGGAAATCGTCGGCCTGTCGCCCGAAGCGCTCACGACCCTGCAACGCTATCACTGGCCCGGCAACGTGCGCGAGCTGGAAAATGCACTGGAGCGGGCCGTGGTCCTGTGCCGCGGCAAATTCATCCAACCCGAAGACCTGCCGCCCACCCTCGTTGAGGAAGCATCGCTGAAGACGCCGGCCGCTGCCGAGAATGCCCCCTCCGGCGTCTTGGCGTCGGGTCAGGCAACGCCATCGGGCAAATGGTTCACGATCCACCGGTTTACGCCGATGTCGCTCAAGGATGCGATGGAGGAGCCGGAGCGGCAGATTCTCGAAGCCGCGCTGAAGCTCAACCGCTGGAATCGTCAGACGACCGCAGAAATGCTCCAGATCAACCGCACGACGTTGTACAAGAAGATGAAGCACTACGGTCTGGAGTACGACCCGGATCAGCACAGTTAGGCGGCTCATCGCGCAATTCCCGCTCGGATTCGGCACCGACAAGCGATCAGGCCATGCGTGCCGTCAAGTCGGCGCGAAGCGGGGTCGATAAATCCTGATACCGCGCGGACGCGGTGCACCCGGCGCGGTCGGCGAGTTTTGCGCCCCGGTGACCGCCGAGCGCGGAGAATGGCCGCGGCGGAATTCATGCTAAGTCAAACAGAACTGGATACGGCCCTGAACGACGCCCAGGCGGCGGTGGAAACCCTCGCCAACGACGTGTCGTCGACGCTGGAGCCGGCGCTGAAGCCACAATCCACCGCGCCGACCGAGGCGGAAGCATCCGTCCCGGTTCCAGCAACGGCATCGACGGCGTCCGATCCTGGTAACGCTCCGAGCGACTCCTCGCCGAAGGCTCCCTCCAGCGATGAACCGGCTTCGATGCCTTCTCCCTCCACGACCGCTGGGACGACGCCGCGCCCCGCCCCCCCGGCGCTGGTGCTTTCGCCGAAGCTCAATCGTGTTTTGAAACTCCGCGTCCCCGTGGTCGTGCGATTGGCGCAGCGCCCGATTCGCCTGGCCGAGATTCTGAAGCTGACGCCGGGAAATATTCTGGAATTCGAACGCACCGTGGACAGCGAACTGGATCTGATGGTCAACAATCAGGTGATCGGATCGGGCAAAGCCGTTAAAGTCAACGAGCGATTCGGCCTGCGCATCCAATCGGTCGGCGATCCGCGCCAACGGTTGCGGCAGTTGACGAGCGGCTAGAATGCCCACACCCGGCCCCGAACGACGCTCGGCGTCGCACCACGCCGGAGCATGAGTCCCGAATCATGAACATCCTTGTGACTGGAGCGGCCGGCTTCATCGGCTATCACTTATCGCGTCGCTTCGCGTTGGCGGGGCATCGTGTTCTCGGCGTGGACAACCTGGTGACCGGCAGCGAAGCGAACGTGCGAGCGCTCCAGGCGCTGCCCGGTTTCGAATTCATCCGTCATGACATCGAGGAGCCGCTGGAGCTGCCCGGTGCCATTGACCGCATCTTCAATTTCGCCTGCCCGGCCAGTCCGGCGGACTTCGACACCAAGGCGATTGAGATCATGCTCACGTGCAGCATCGGCGTGAAAAATCTGCTCGATCTGGCGCGCGCGAAACACGCATTGTTTCTGCAAGCGTCCACCAGCGAATGCTACGGCGACCCGCCGCCGGAGCATCATCCGCAGAAGGAAACGTATCGCGGAAACGTCAACACGCTCGGGCCCCGCGCGCCCTACGACGAGGGCAAACGCTTCGCCGAAGCCATGACCATGGCCTATCATCGCCTGTACGGCCTGCACACCCGCATCGTGCGCATCTTCAATACCTATGGTCCGCACATGCGCGCCGACGACGGCCGCGCCCTGCCGAACTTCATTCGACAGGCCCTCACGGGGCAGCCGCTGACGATCCACGGCGACGGCTTGCAGACGCGATCGTTCTGTTACGTCGATGACCTCGTGGAAGCGATCTGTCGCACGGCAGACAGCGATGTGATCGACCCGATCAACATCGGAAACGATGCGGAGATCACGATCCGGGAGGCGGCCCAGGCCGTCATCGAATTGAGCGGGAGCCAGAGCCAGTTGATCTTTACGGATCGCCCGATGAACGATCCCGAGCGTCGTCGGCCGGACTTGTCCCGCGCCCGCGAGGTGCTGGGCTGGCAGCCATCGATGCCGTGGCGCGAGGGCTTCAAGCGGACGATTGACTATTTTCGAGCGACGATGTCGCAGGGGGGTTGATCGGCGATCTGTTCCGCGATGATCTCGATCAGATGAACGGGCCGACGGTCCGTGTGGTGTGCGATTTGTTCGCGGCAGGAGAAGCCCGAAACCGCCACGCGTGCTCCATCGCTCCCCCGGACGGCAGGGAACAATCGCTGCTCGCCGATCGCGCGGGCAACGTCGTAATGCTCTACTTCGTGACCAAAAGAGCCGGCCATGCCGCAACAGCCGCTGGGAATCTCCGCCGCGTCGCACACCGCGCCGAGCGCCGCCATCGCGGCGGTTGAGCCGGGCATCGCCTTTTGGTGGCAGTGGGCGTGATACAGGATGCGCGGACGCTCGGCAGGAGCGAGCCTTCGCAAAGCATCGGAACGCCGCGACAGAAACGACTCGATCATCATGGCGTGCCTCGCCACCTGCCGCGCCGCGCTTGAGCGCAGCAATTGGGGGGCTTCGTCGCCGAAGGTGAGAATGCAACTCGGCTCGGTGCCGACGATCGGTACGCCCAACTCGGCAAACGGCGCGAGCAATGCGATGTTTCGCTCGGCAAGCTGCGACGCCTCGTGCAACAGGCCCTTGCTGATCGCCGGTCGTCCGCAGCACACGTTGTCAACAACACGCACGCGGCATCCGAGCGCTTCCAGCACGCGCACCGCCGCGACGCCGACCTGCGGGGCGTAGTAATTCGTCCACGTATCGACGAAATAGACAACCTCGCCGCCATCTGCAACCCGTGCATCCGACTCGCCCCGCCAAGGTCCGCCTCGCCCCGCCCGTCGACGCCACCAGGCGCGAAAGGTCTGTTTCGCCAGCCTCGGTGGGGCGATACGCCGGTCGAATCCGATGAATCGTTCCATTGCCGCACGCGTCAAGCGCGACTGCATCACGGCATTCGCAAAACCCGGCGCAACGCTCATCCACTTTGACAAGCTAGGCATCGCCGCAACGGCCCGGCTGCGCCACGGCACGCCGACGTGCTCATTCCGCCGACGGAGCCACTCGGCCTTCAGCTTCGCCATATCGACACCCGTCGGACATTCCGTCTTGCACGCCTTGCACGAGAGGCACAGGTCCATCACCTCGTCCAGCGCGGGATCGTCCAGCCCGTGCAACAATCCGTGATCGCCCAGCGCCAATCGCAAGGCATTGGCCCGGCCGCGGGTCGTGTCGCGCTCGTCGCCGGTCGCCATGTACGACGGACACATCGTGCCGACGAGGCGCGAACGACACTGGCCGACGCCGCTGCACATCTCGGCGAGTCCCGCCATGCCGCCGTGCGCTGAAAAGTCCAACACGGTCAACTCAACCGGGCGATGCGCGACATGACCGCGCGCCGGCCCGTCCGCACCCTCGCCGGACGCCTCGTCCTCGACCGGCCGCCAGCGCAGGTTGTCGGCCATGCCCAGCGGCGAGACGATCTTGCCGGGATTAAGAATGTTGCCGGGATCGAACGCCGCCTTCACCCGCGCGAACGCGCCCACCAGGGCCGGACCGAACATCCGCTCCAGCCAGCAGCTTCGCACGAGGCCGTCGCCATGTTCGCCGGTGAAGGCGCCGCCGAACTCCAGCGTCAGCGCGCTGATGCGATCGGCCACGCGCACCATCCGACGCACGTCGGACAGCCGCCGCAGGTTCAGCACCGGCTTGACGTGCAGGCAACCGACGCTGGCGTGGGCGTAGTAGCTGCATTCCTCGACGCCTTCTTCGCGCAATACGACCATGAACCGGGCGATGAAATCCCGCAGCCGTGCCGGATCAACGGCACAATCATCCACGAAATCGTACGGCTGTCGCTCGCCCGGCCGCGACATCAGCAGCCCCAGGCCCGCCTTGCGCAGGTTCCACACGCCGGCTTGATGCGCCGCGTCAATCACCACGGGCCATGCATAACCCATGCCGCGCCGGCGCAGATCGCCTGCCACGCCTTGCAACCGCTCATTCAGCCGCTCCACCGATTCATCGTAGAGTTCAATCACCAGGATGCCGCGCGGGTCGCCCTCGATCAGTCGATCGCGCGCCGCGCCGTGCCGGCTCTCGCGTGCGGCATCGAGGATCAGCTTGTCAATCAACTCGACCGCCGCGGGGCCGTGTTCAAGGCAGACCGGCGTCGCCGCCAGCGAATCCAGCAAATCAGAAAAATGCGCGACGACGAGACCTCGGCACGCCGGCAACGGCGTCAGCTTCAGCACCGCAGCCGTCACCACCGCCAGCGTCCCCTCGCTGCCGCAGAGGATCGTCTCGACGTTGACGCGCTCGCCATCGGTTCGCAGCCGGTCCAGCGCGTAGCCGCCGTTGCGACGCATCACCTTGGGGTAGCGCGCGGCGATCTCCGATGCGAACTCATTTGCAATGCCTGACAGAGACCGCTCCGCGTCGTCCGCCAGCCGCGACGGGGGGATCGGTCCGCGCGTTCGCTCCAATTCCGCCAGCGCCGCAGCCTCGCCCCAGCGCGCCACCGAACCATCCGACAGGACAGCTTCCAGCGCGAGGACGTGATCCACCGTTCGCCCCACCAGCACCGAATGCGCCCCGCAGGAGTTGTTCGCGATCATCCCACCCAGCGTCGCACGGCTGCTCGTCGCCACGTCCGGCGCGACGTGCAGCCCCATCGGCGCCAGCGCGGCGTTCAACTCATCGAGCACCACGCCCGGCTCGACGATCGCCATCCGCCTCGCTGCATCCATCGCGACAATTCGATTCAGATACCGCGAACAATCGAGTTGAATGCCGACGTTGACGGCACCGCCGGCCAGACCTGTTCCCGCGCCGCGCGCGGTGATCGGCGCGCCGTGCCGCGCGCCGGCGCGAAGCGTCTCGCAGACGTCTTCGACGGATCGGGGCAGCACCACGCCCGCCGGCGTCATTTGATAAATACTCGCGTCGGTCGAATACAACGCGCGCGACAGGCGGTCCGCCCGCACGTCTCCGCGAATGCGCCCGGAGAGTTCATTCAAAGCATCGACGGATCGCTGGAAGATGGCTTTCACCGCGTCGCTCATCGATCGGCCTCGGCGACGATCTCATCGGCGCGCGGCCCGCGACCGTGCAGCGCCGACATCCAACTGGCAATCAATCGCGATCGCGCGATCCATTCGGTCAACCGGCTACCCCGCCGGGTCCGCAGAAGCGCGTTGGCCGAATGCCGCCAGCGCGAGGAACGCCGCCGCCAGGAGAGACGCACGCGATGAAACCCAGCGCGATCCAGCAGCGCCGTCATCGTTTCCGGTGTCAGATGCGTGTAGTGACGAGGCAAATCCCATCCCTGCCAGTACGGCCCGAATCGCAGCGACGCGGCCGATGCCGCGTTGTGCTCGGAAACAATGAGCCGCCCGCCCGGCGCGAGCAATTCTCGAACCGCGCGCAGCGTCGCCAGCGGGTCGGGCAGACAGCCGATCACTCCGAGCATCACCGCGACCTCAAACGGACCGGTGACGTTTGCGCCAGGCAATACGCCCTGCACGACTTCCAATCCGGCCGATCGCGCAGCCGCCACCGCCGCGGGCGAAGGCTCCACGCCGACGCATCGCCAACCCCGGTCGCGCATGCGGGCCAGATATCCGCCGCTGCCGCAACCCACGTCCAACAACCGTCCGCCGCCGAACGGCGTGACGCGATCCCATGGATCGCGCAGTCGCCTGCGGCGGTGCGCGCCGGCCGCCGCATGCGCGGAGTAAGAGCTTGGATAATGCCGGCGCACGCCGTCGATCGGAGCCGCCGGGTGCGTAAACAACAGCGTGCAGAACGCACAGCGGACGACCTCCCATTGACCTGGCGTCTCGTAGACGGTGTCGCGCCCGGTAAACATCACCGCTGCTCCGGTCGCGCCGCAGAGCGGACAGGCGCGCGGAAGTTCCAGCGACGGGTTCGCGGGATCCATCGCGCCGACTGCCACAGGCTCTGGCGTGGGGTACACCATGCGGCGCTATTGTGTCGTTGTCGGCGGACGCGGTCTACAATTCCATCGCGGAAATGCCTCGCACGATTCTGAAACCGCCGTACCGCGCCGCGGGAGCGTCTCTTGGGTGCCATGTCTCGCTGGTTCGAAAAACGCCGTCGACGCCTGACGGCCTTCGTTGGGTCGCGGCTGCACAGCCTGCCCGCGCCGGCCGAGCCGACTTGCTGCTTGTTGTGCGATTTCGAGGGGCACTTTGCGGGCGAGGCGGGAGCAGCGTTCGCCGATCGTGGGACGGATCGCTTACTCACGCTGCTGGATTCGCTCGGGCTGCGGATTACGTTCAACGTCGTCGCCGACTTGTGCCGCTCGCACCCAAAACGTGTCGCGCGGATTCGCGATGCCGGCCATGAGATCGCCTGTCACGGTCACCGTCACGAGCGCCCCCGCGATCTGCCTCGAACGAACCTCGACAACATGCTGCAAGACGCCCTCGACTGCTTTGCGGAGCTTGGCGTGCGACCGATCGGCTTCCGCTCACCGGAATCGGCCTGGAGCGTGCCGCTGCTGCCTGCGCTGGCGCGACATGGCTTTCGCTGGAACGCGGAGCGCGACCCGGCGATAGGGCCCTATCGGATTTCGCGCGGGCTGATTCGCTTTCCCGTGCGAACCGACGATTGGGATCTCACTGATCTTGCCGCATCAAGCGACACGGCGAGCAGGATTCGCTTGCTGCTGGACAAATGGACCTTGCATGCGCGGAGTGGCGTTCACGGGAGCGGCCTGTTGCTCATCGGGGTGCATGAATGGGTTTTCGGTTTGCGTGACGGCTACGACGATGCGCTCGGAGACTGGATCGCACACTGCCGGCGCGACGGCTGGCAGTTTCACACGATAGGCGACGTCGCCGAGGGTTTGAGAGAGACACGGTAAAAAGAAAACCGGCCCCCGAAATCGGGAGCCGGCTTGGAAAACTCGCTTCAATGTTGCGGCAACGCCTTACTTGCGGCGGCGGGCGATCAGGCCCAGCGCGCCCAAGCCGAGCAGAGCCAGCGAGGTCGGCTCCGGAACCGGCGTGCCTTCGACTTCGATCATGAACGAAGCCGGCGGATTCGGCGGGTTCGCAGTGCTGAACAGGAACGCGCCTTCGGGATTGGGCTGGCCAGTCATGTTCGGGTCATGCTGCCAGAAGACGTTCGCATTGGCAGATGCACCGCTGGTGATGCGCCAGCCATTATTGGCGTCGCCATTGCTGAACCGCATGCCAATCAGGAAGGTCTTGAACCCCGTGATAAGCGTGTCGTTCAACGGCACGTTCGACATCCCGGCGATCGGGTTGACGCCGTCACCGCACGTGACAAGCGACGTCACAGACGTTGCACCATTGGCGGGCAAAGCAACCGTGCAAATGCTGTTGTACGGAATATCCAGCTCGGTATCGGGAGCAATGGGACCAGTCGATGCAGTCGCCCAGAAGAGATCGACTGTGACGGCCGGCGCGTTTGCAAGCCGACGAACACCGACGGTCACGCGGCTGACCGACAACGCCGTATTGGCACCCATCGTCGCATTGGGAACCGGGACGTCATCAAAAGCCACGCGGAGCGGATCGGCTGGCGTGAGGGTACCTGCCGACGCCGGGTTGTAGCGGAAGCCGGTCTCCGTCATTCGGCTGTACACGACCGACGCGCCCTCCACCGAACCATTTGCCGGCATCAGCGCGAACGGCGAGTTAGCCGATTGAATGGTATCAGGAACCACATCCGCGCTCGCGACAGAGACCGTCGCCAACAAAGCGACCGCAACGAGACATATGCTGATGTTCTTAGAAGCCACGTTTTCCTCTCCCTTGCGCCCTCCTTGGGCGCAGCGACACGGCACAATTCGTGCTTGGGGTAGCTACAGCTTCCCCACACGAACAAACAACAGATTAACTTAAATGGACATGTTTTGTCAATATCCGAAGGGTCGAGAGGCAGCAAATTTCTCGATTCTGCCTGGTCAGCACCAAGTGTGTCTTCCACTTAGGAATGGGCATTCTTCGGCCGGAATTATCTTGCCGACTCCACCCATTTACGCTCGTATTCTCCTGCCCTTGCAAGGTCCCCCCTCTCTAAGAACAGAACGGACAGGTATTTACATCCAATTCGATAGTAGTTAAGCGTTTCGAGACCCATTATCCGGACCCGGGACGGCTCCACGACCTTTTCTTCCAGCTTCTTAATCGCCTCGGCATAGCTGTCCCCGGCGGCAAGGCGCTGGCCGGCGCGCTCCGCCACAAAGGCCTTGGCAAAGTGCGCAAACGGATCATCCGGGGAGGCGCTAGCGAGGGACGAAGCGAGCGATTCCGCGGCGACGAGATCGTTCAGATTGAGAAGTCGCTGAACCAGGGCGCATTGAATCGCGACATCGCGGGAGGCGGGGTCCGCAGCCGCGCGTAAGACCTTCAGCGCCTCATCCGGCTGCTGAAGGTTAACAAGACATTTTGATAAATTCATAGCGCAGCGCGCGTTGCCGGGGAGCCGGTCCAACGCGCGGCGGAAGTGCTCGGCGGCTGCCGCCCAATTCTTCTCCTGCATTCGGATCGCGCCGATGTTGTTGTGTGCGTTCCACGAATGAGGGTCCAGTTGCAGCGCTCGTTGCCAGAGCGACTCGGAAGATCGCCAGACGCCGCATTGTCGCCACGTCGCCCCCATGAGCAGCAGGATCGCCAGCGACGACGCCGCGCCCTGAATGCGCCAACGCAGGCGTGAACGGCGCCGACCAAGCCAGCTCGCTCCCAATAGGACCGCCAGGGGAATCGTCGCTACATACGAATACCGATCCGCCGTCAGCGCCAGGTTGGACGAAACCAATCCCAGCGTCGGAGAAATGATGATTGCGTATACAATGAGCGAAACTGAAATCGCCGGCTTTCGCACAGCCAGTACGGCGGCTCCCGTCGCGATGATCGCAACGGCAGCGGCCGAAAGGACAAATCGCGGCGCGAATGGATCAAACGGGATCGGCACCTCATAGACCGGACCAAGCCCGACGGGCCAAATCGTCTTTTCCAGGTAGAACCAAAGCGCATGAAACGTCTTGGCCAACCGCTCCGTCCAGGGTTGGGGTTCGCTGGAGATGATTCCATAGGCCGATTGAAGCCGATAGGAATAACGCCCCAGGACAAACGCCACCGCCGCAAAGGGAACCTTCTCCGCGAGTCGGCTTGCGAATACGGCCAAGCGGTCGCGCGGCGAGCATTCCGTCGCCGTCAGCCTTCGCAACGGATATGCATCCAGGACAAGCAACCCGAGCGGCCAAGTCAGCCCCCACACCTTTGCGAGCATTGACGCGATGTAAAACCCCAGCGCGGCTAGGTACCAGCGGGCGCGGTTTTCTCGGTTCGTTGCATAGCGCAGGTAGGCGCTGGTGCAAACCAGCAGAAAGAAAAGCGACACGACGTCCCGGCGCTCGGTGATCCAGGCAACGGACTCCACGCGGAGGGGATGAACCGCGAAGATCAGCGCGGCCAGTACGGCGCCTTGTGTCAATCGTTTCGTTGTGTTTTGGGCATCAGCGGTTTCGGGATCCAGCGCTGGGCACTGCGCAAGCTGGAGGATGCGGCGCGACAGGAAAAAGAGCAGGACGGCGTTCGCGGCGTGCCACACGATACTCGTCAGATGATAGCCGAGCGGGTTCATGCCCCAGATGCAATAGTCCAGCCCGAGCGTCATCCAAGTCAGGGGTTGGTAATGCGCGAGGAGGGCATGGGTAAACATCCATTTCAATTGGGGAATTCCCAGGCCCCGGTAGTTCGGGTTCTCGGTGAACAGGAAGTTGTCATCCCAATTGAGGAACTCGCCCCGCAGCGCGGGCAGAAATGCGAACACCGTCACAATGGCAATACCAACCGCGAAGATCGCGCTCCGGCGTCGCCCGCGTGCAATCGCCCCGCGGGAACCATCAATCAGATCGGGGGGGCGCAAGTTGACCTGCTGCATCCCCCGATCATACAAAGCCGGCCCCCTTGCTCAATGCGCGCCATTCCTGCCTTTGTGCGTCGACGAGGCGCGACCGCCTCGCGCGCATCCTTCAGCCAATCGAGCTATCATGAGAGGATCGAACAAGGTGCGAGTACCCACCCGTGAGTCAATTTGAAATCGTCTCGCCATTCCAACCCGCCGGGGACCAGCCGCGGGCGATCCAGCAGATTGTGGGCGGTTTCGCCGCCGGCAAGCGCTTCCAGACGCTTATGGGCGTCACCGGGTCGGGCAAGACCTTCACCATGGCGCACGTCATCGCGGCGATGGGCAAACCCACGCTGGTCATCTCGCACAACAAGACGCTGGCGGCCCAGCTTTACGAAGAGTTCGCCGAGCTATTCCCCCAAAACGCCGTCGAGTACTTCGTCAGTTTCTACGACTATTACCAGCCCGAGGCCTACATCCCCGCGCGTGATATTTACATCGAGAAAGACTCGTCGCGCAACGACGAGCTGGATCGTCTGCGGCTCTCGGCCACCAGCGCGGTCGTGAGCCGCCGCGACACGATTATTGTGGCCAGCGTCTCCTGCATCTTCGGACTCGGGTCGCCCGACGAATACAAGGCCAGCGTCATCCACATCGCGGTCGGCCAGAACCATCCCCGCGACGAGTTGCTCAAGAAGTTCGTCAACCTGCAATACGAACGCAACGATCTGGAGCTGAAACGTAAAGCCTTCCGCGTGCGCGGCGACGTGATCGAACTGCACCCGGCCTACGAGGAGATTGCCTACCGCGTCGAAATGTTCGGCGACGAGATCGAGCGGCTCGCCACGATCAACCCGCTCACCGGCAAGGTGCTCCAGACGCACGATCAGTTGTACATCTACCCCGCGGTGCATTACGTCATGCCGCAGGATCGCATCGAGGCGGCCGTCGCGGGGATCCGCCAGGAACTCGATGAGAGGCTGAACTACTTTCGCCAGCAGGGCAAACTCCTGGAGGCGCAGCGATTGGCGGCGCGAACGAAGTACGATCTCGAAATGATTCAGGAAGTCGGCTACTGCTCGGGGATCGAGAATTACTCGCGGCATCTCGTAGGCAGCCCGCCGGGCGCGAAGCCCTACACGCTGGTGGATTACTTCCCCGGCGATTTTCTGCTGATCGTGGACGAGTCGCACGCGACGATTCCGCAGATCGGCGCCATGTACAACGGCGACCGGGCGCGGAAGGAAGTGCTCGTGGAGCATGGGTTCCGCCTGCCCAGCGCGCTGGACAATCGCCCGATGCGGTTCGAGGAGTTCGAGAACATGTGGGGGCAGGTCTTGTTTGTGTCCGCGACGCCGGGACCGTATGAATTGAAGAAGTGCGGCGGCGAGGTCGTGGAGCAGGTGATCCGGCCGACGGGGCTGCTCGATCCCGTCATCACGGTGAAGCCCGCGCGTGGACAGGTGCCCGATTTGTTGCACCAGATTCAGGCGCGGGCGGCTCGCGGCGAACGCACCTTGGTGACGACGCTCACCAAGCGCCTCGCCGAAGACCTCGCGGGCTACGTGCAGCAAACGGGCATCAAGGGCGCGTATCTGCATAGCGAGATCGACACGATCGAGCGGCTGATCATCCTGCGCGAGCTGCGCGACGGCAAATACGACGTGCTCATCGGCGTGAACCTGCTGCGCGAGGGGTTGGACCTGCCCGAAGTCTCGCTCGTGGCGATTCTCGACGCCGACAAGGAGGGCTTCCTGCGCAGCGCGACGAGCCTGATCCAGACCATCGGCCGCGCGGCGCGCAACGTGAACGCCGAGGTGTTTCTGTACGCAGACAAGGTGACGGCTGCGATGCAGCAGGCGATCGACGAGACGACGCGGCGGCGAGCGCTGCAGGAAGAATACAACCGTCAACACGGTATCACGCCGGAGACGATCAAGAAAGCCATCCGCCGCGGGCTGGAGGATCAGATCGCCGCGCGGAAGCGTGCCCGCGACGCCATCCACGCCCCGGAAGACGAGTTTGAGCTGACCGAGAGCATCGCGGAGCTGGAACGGCAGATGCTGGAGGCGGCGGAATCGCTGGAGTTCGAGCGCGCGGCCTCGCTGCGCGATCGGATCAAGAAACTTCGCGAGGTTCCGGCGCTTACGATTCCACCTCGCAAGGCGTGAATTCTATTGCTACAAACTGTTTCAAAACTCCCTCTCACTTCCATGGAGAGGGTTGGGGGAGGGTTAATCATTCCGTTCGAACCACATTTCCCCCTCACCCCACCTCTCCCCCAAGGGAGGAGAGGAATTTTGAAATCGGTTAGCTTCACACTATCCGTTCGAATCATAACCTGTTCAATACCAGTTACTTATGTGACAAAAAAAGCGCCGAAAATTCTCGACGGAGCCACTTGCGACGGGACAATTGCGTCTTAGAATGGTCATTAATTGAGATTGAGTCTCAATTTCGTTTGGCACGACTCCACGGAAGACTCTACGATGCCCTCCATCATGCCGAAACCCGCTTCACACCCTTCGCCCGAACTGGCCGCGGCGCCGGACAACCAGACCGGGTTCTGGATTCGCGCACGTCGCTGGACCGCGCGGTTGGGCATGGCGGGGTTCCTGTTCTTTCTTGTCAAGGGTCTGCTCTGGCTGGCCATTCCAGCCATCCTTGCGAAGAAGGCCCTGGAGAATTGAATCGCCCCTCGACGGCGTATGAAGCCGATTGAGTCGCCTGACTTTTTATGAGAGGATCGAACGCCCATGCAGATTGATGAGTCAACCGTCGCCGCTCCAGCCGACATCATGGACGCGTTGCGCACCGGCACGCAGAAACTCCACGATCAGACCGAATCCGGTGCGTTCAACGATGCCCTGCTCAAAGGCAAACTGCCGCTGGACTCGTACGTCGACATGCTCGGCCAGCTCCTGCTGGTTCACCGTGCGCTGGAGCGCCGATTGCGCGAGCACCGCGCCGCCCATCCGGTCATCGGCCGCGTTCTGCGCGAGCACTATCTCCAGGAGCCGTACCTGCTGGATGATCTCGCATATTTTGGTCGCAACCCGGAACAGATCGAGCCCCTGCCGTCGGTTCGGGCCTTTGAGGCGCAGCTCGACCGCGCCGCGCAACAGAATCCAGCCGCGCTCCTGGGCTATCTTTATGTTCTGGAAGGCAGCAACAACGGCGGGCGGTTTATTGCGCGGGCGGTGCGGCGGGTTTATAACCTGCCCGAGACGCACGGCACGCGCTATCTCGACCCCTACGGCGAGCGACAGAAGGCGTACTGGCAGGAGTTCAAGGCGGACATGCGATCCGTGGAATTCTCCGACGCCGACCGCGCCGCCATCCTCGAAGCGGCCAACCAGATGTTCGTCGCCGTGATGCGCCTGCACGTCGAGCTGTATGCGCCGATCGCCGCGACGAAGCCCTCCGGCGGCAAATGCCCGTTTCACCACGGATGAAGCGCGGGGCGCGCTTCATCCATCCGCGAGCTTGCCCAGTTCCTGGCTGCGCCGATACGCCGCCAGCACCGCCTGCGTGACGTGCTCGGCGACGTTGCAATCCGTTAATTTGTTCATTGCGGCCTGGGTGGTGCCGCCGGGACTGGTCACGGCGGCGCGCAGTTCGGCGGGTGAGGCATCGGCTTGCAGCAGCATCGCACCCGCTCCGACGCAGGCATGCGCCGCCAGCACCTGGGCCGCCTCGGGCTTCAGCCCCGCCGCGACGCCGCCCTTCATCATCATCTCGACAAAATAATAAAAATACGCCGGCCCGCTGCCCGCGACGGCCGTCACGGCGTTCATCAGATCCTCGCGCTCGACTTCCACGCATACGCCGCCGGCGTTGAAAAAATGCCGAGCCTCCTCGATGTCGTCATCGGTCGCCGCTTCGCCGCGAAACAGACCCGTCACGCCGCGGCCCAATCCGAAGGGCAGGTTGGGCATCGCGCGAACGACGCGCACCTGCGGACCACCCAGCACCGACGCGATCCGAGCCGTTGACTGCCCCGCCATCACGCTGATGAACAACTGATCCGCTGAAACAACCGGACGGATCGAGACCGCCGCATCGGCGAATCGCTGCGGCGTCACGCTCAACATGACCAGCCGAGAATCTTTCACGGCAGCGGCATTGTTCGCCGCGACGACGACGCCGCGCGGCATCGGATGGGCAGCCAGATTCTTCGACGGCGTCACGATGATGCGATCGGGCTGAAGGTAGCCTGACTCAATCAGCCGGCGGACGATCACGCCGGCGATGTGCCCCGTCCCGATGACGCCAAGTGCATACTTGTGAGGCGATGCCGACACGACTACCTCCACGCTCGCGCAGCACCGGGATGACCGGTGCGACCCTCGCCGCGCGTGGGAACGCGCCTGCGCACGGGAACGGCGAGCGCCGACGCCGTACGACTTCGTTTTGACGGTGCGGCGCCCGGCTTGGCGGCGCGGTTTGCCGGGACAGCGACGCGCTTGGATCGCGCCGCCTGGCGCTTGCGCGCCGCGGATTTGGCTGGTTGCTTCTTCCCGTCGGCTTTCTGCTCCGATCCCGCTCCCGCTGCTTCCGCGGGGCGGACCGGCTTTTCCAGAGACGCGCGCAGCACCTCGTCCACCGATTTCACCGCGACGAATCGAATGTGCTTGCGAATCTCGGCGGGTATCTCCACGAGATCGCGCTTGTTGCGCTCGGGAATGATGACGGTCTTGATGCCGGCCTGGTGCGCCGCGAGGGCCTTCTCCTTCAATCCGCCGATCGGCAGCACCAGCCCGCGCAAGGTCACTTCGCCCGTCATGGCCACATCGCTTCGGCAGGGCCGCTGCGTCAGCAACGAGACCAGCGCCGTGAACATGGCAACGCCGGCCGACGGACCGTCCTTCGGAATCGCCCCGGCCGGGACGTGCACGTGCAGGTCGATCTTGGTCAGTCGCTCCGGCGAGATACCGTACTTTTTGGCGCTCGCGCGGACAATGCTGTAGGCGGCCTGGACGCTTTCCTTCATGACGTCACCGATTTGGCCGGTCAGTTGGAAGCCGCCCTTGCCGGGCATGGCGGTGGCTTCGACAAAAAGGATTTCGCCGCCCAGCGGTGTCCAGGCAAGGCCGGTCACGACGCCGGGCGTGCTGGTGCGCAGGGCCACGTCGCGTTCGAACTTGATCGGCCCGAGGTAGGCGCCCAGCGCCTTGGGTGTGATGAAGAATGGGCCGCGCGCGTTTCGCGCGATCTTTGCCGCCACGCCGCGACAGATGGTTCCGATCTCGCGTTCGAGGTTGCGCACGCCTGCCTCGGCGGTGTACGACTCGATGATCGTCCGCAGGGCAGCGGTGCTGAAGTGAATCTGCCTGGCGGTCAGGCCGTTCTCATCGCGGCGCCGCGGGACGAGGTATTTCTTCGCGATGTGCAGTTTGTCGAGTTGCGTGTAACCGGGGATCGCGATGACTTCCATTCGATCGCGCAGCGGCGGCGGCACGGCGTCGATGTAGTTCGCGGTGCAGATGAACATGACGCGCGACAGGTCGAACGGCACGCCGAGGTAGTGATCCTGAAACGTCGAGTTCTGGGCCGGATCGAGGACTTCCAGCAAGGCCGACGACGGATCGCCGCGGAAATCGCTGCCGATCTTGTCCACTTCGTCGATCATGAAGACGGGATTGTTCGCGCCGGCCTTGCGAATCTCCTGAATGATGCGCCCGGGGATTGATCCGATGTAGGTGCGCCGATGGCCGCGGATGTCGGCCTCGTCGCGCACGCCGCCGACCGACATGCGGATGAATTTCCGGCCGATCGCGCGGGCGATGGACTGGCCGAGCGACGTCTTGCCGACGCCCGGCGGCCCGATGAAACAGAGGATGGGTCCGCGGCCCTCGGGTTTGAGTTTGCGCACCGCGAGGAACTCGAGAATGCGCCGCTTGACCTTCTCCAGCCCGTAATGATCTTCGTTCAGCACGCGCTCGGCCTTGGCGATGTCGAGGCGGTCCGTCGTCGAGACGGCCCAGGGCATTTCACACAACCAGTGCAGGTAGTCGACGCCGCCGCTGTACTCGGGCGAGCCTTGCGGCATGCGTTCGAGGCGTGACAGCTCGCGCTGGGCCTCCTTCTCGACCTCGGGCGGCATCTTCGCTTCGCTGATCGCCTTGCGAAGCTCGACCAGCTCGGCCTCGCGCCCGTCGGTCTCGCCGAGTTCCTTGCGGATCGCGCGGAGCTGTTCCTGAAGGAAGTACTCGCGCTGCGTCTTGTCGATCTCGTTCTTGACCTGCGTCTGAATCTTGGCGGACAGTTCAAGGATTTCGAGCTGGTTGGCCAGCGCCTGGTTGATCTTGAGCAGGCGCAGGCGCACGTCGAACGTCTCAAGCAGTTCCTGTTTCTCGACCAGCCCTAGTGACAGGTTCGCGGCAAGAAAATCCGCCAGCGAGCTGGGCTTCTCGATGTTGTTGAGAATCGCGATGGCGTCATCGGGCACGCCGGGCGTCATCTCGATCACCCGCGCCGCCTGCTTGCGGGCCGTCTCGATCAACGCGCCAATCTCCGTGGACTGCGAGAAGGTGTCCTCGCGCGTGTGCGTAACGGCCTTCAGGTATGGCTCGGTCTGGACCATCCGCTCGATGCCGAATCGCATCAGGGCGTGGACGATGATCGACTGGTTCCCCTCGCTAAGGTTGAGCACCTTGAGAATCGAGACAACCGTTCCGACGCGGTACAAGTCGTCCAGCCCTGGGTCCTCGACGGACGCGTCGCGCTGCGCGACGACCCCGAGCACCTTGCCGGCTTCCAGCACGTCGGCCACGAGTTTCTTCGATTTGGGGCGGCCGATCGTCAACGGAGCAATCGTGCCCGGAAAGACAACGGTATCACGGATCGGCAAAATGGGAATCGTATCGGGGATGACGATTTCCGCGTCCGTCGAAAGGTTGTCCGAAGCGGTTCGAGGAGCCACGATCGGGGGGGGCGCGCTCAACGGGGACGGCGATGTTGTGGGATCCTCGCCGAGATCTGCATCATCGAGGGCGTCGTCGGGGTTCACGATGGGATCCTCGCGAATGACCGGCCCGCAGCGCCATCCATCCGAACAGCGAGCGCTGTACGTCCCCCATATCGGTTATCCCAGAGTCTATTCCTCTCAAAATGAAGGGTCAAATAACCTGCGCGAAAAGAGTATTCCACTCGGCCCGGTGTGGAGGTTGCGCGGGGGACCTCACGAGAAGCGTCCCATCAAAGCGCGCAACAGCCATTGCCTTGAGTAGCGGAGCGAATGCCTCGCCGATGGTCACGCCGCGCCAAATCACCGAGCGCGCGCGGTGCGCCAACGCACCGAGTCGTTCGGATGCCGGCGCAACCGTCGCCTCGTCCGCTTCAATCCCCGCACCGACCCAGGGCGAGTTCACCTGATCAAAAAACCATCGGGACTCGCTGGGCGAATGACAAACCCCGTGCGGTGAGACCATCACTACGATCTCAATGGCCCGGCGCTGCGCCTCGAACCGCGCCGCGGCAAGGGCTTCCAGGGCCGCCCGGATTGCATCGTCACCGGGCAACGGTGATGTTCCCACACCGATCGGCACGACGGCTGGCAAGACAAGTTGCCTTGCTCCGAGCCATTGGGCGCGCTCCAGCGCGGTCGACAAGAGACCGGATGACGCCCCCGAGTGATGCACCAGACCGCCCGGCTCGTTGCGGGGCAAGGTCAGCCATTCCAACGCGGTCGCTCCCGACAGGACCACGGCAGCAATGCTGACGCCTTTCGCCAAGGCCGACTTCGCCGTGGCAACGCACTCCGATTCGCCGGATTCGAGCGAGATGGCCGCACCGCCCACACCCGGCTGATTCACATGCATCGCGACGATGTTGTAGCCGCGCTGCGCCGCCAGGTCGACCGTTAGATCAAACTCCTGTGCAGGTGAATCAAGCGTAATAATGGGCTTTGCCACGGCGTCGAATCCTCGAAACGCCGGCTACCCTATCGACGGCTTTGCGCGGAGGCAACGGCCGTGTGAACCAACTTGGCCTTTTGCAGATCAAGGTATGCGGCAGGACGGAGATTCCGACCGCCGTGGTTCATCGCACAGGAGTTGATCAGGCAGGCTTCCGGAACTTCACTGGCACGCCAGGGTCCTGCACGGATGATTCGCGGTTCGTATTCGCCGGATCGGCCTCGTAAATTGCCGCACATTGGCGGCAGCGATAGCGCCGACCTTTCATGGAGCGCGGCAGCACAGCGGGGTGGTTACACTGCGGACAGGTTACGTAGAGCGGCACAGCGGGAACTCCCTTCGGCTCGGCAGAAATGACGGCAGCTTCCTTCACGGCAACGGCATCCGCGCGCCCCGGCCGCCTCGCCACGACCCGGCGTCGTTTACAGCAGATGAGACCTTGCGAACCACCCCGACCCTGTCAGAATGGTTAACGTTGACATTCAAGGAGTATTTCGCCGTTGGCAGCAGAATATTTTGTATAGGCTTAGCGTGTGGCGCGATTCTCGGACGCCGGATGTCGCTATGGTTTCCTGTCGTACGCCCCTATAATTCGCCCTGCCTCCGACCGCGCCGGGCGATTTCAGGTGCGGCCTGGTCTCATGCAATGAGATGTCGTGGACAACGGGTCAGGCTGGAAACAGAGCAGCCCATCTGCTACAGCCATGTGCCGTGAGTCGCTGGGCCGCACCTGAAGTCGCTCGCATCGCCCGGGGGATCGCGCAGGAATCGCATCGGAAACCAGGGAAGGACGCATGTCATACACGGTGCTGGCGAGAAAATTCCGCAGCCAGACCTTTGACGAGGTCGTTGGGCAGGAGTCCGTCGTTCAGACGCTTCGCAATGCGATCGCGCAAGGGCGCGTTCATCACGGCTACCTGTTCACCGGGACACGCGGCGTCGGCAAGACCTCGATGGCGCGGATTCTCGCCAAGAGTCTGAACTGCCACGCGGCCGACGGGCCGACGGTGACGCCCTGCGGGGCGTGCGATTCGTGCCTGAACGTGGCGCGCGGCGAAGACGTGGACGTGGTGGAGATCGACGCGGCAAGTAATACGGGCGTCGATAATATTCGCGAGCTGCGGTCCAACGCCGTGTATCGCCCGGCGCGCAGCCGATTCAAGATTTACATCATCGACGAGGTTCACATGCTTAGCACGGGCGCCTTCAACGCCCTGCTCAAGACGCTGGAAGAGCCGCCGAGTCATGTGAAGTTCATCCTCGCCACGACCGAAGTGCAGAAAGTGCCCGCGACGATTTTGAGCCGCGTGCAGCGCTTTGATTTCCGCCCCATCGCACCGCTCGACATCGCCGCGCAGCTCAAACACATCTGCGGCGCCGAGGGCGTCACGGTCGAAGACGCGGCGCTGCGCCGACTCGCGCGACTGGCCAACGGTTCCATGCGCGATGCCCTGTCGCTGCTCGATCAGGCCCTTTCGATGACCACCGGCTCGCTCACGGCCGACGGCTTGGCCGAGTTGTTCCCCGCGGCGCACGACGAGCTGGCGGCCGAGTTGATCGACAAGCTGGCCGATGGCGACGCAGCCGGCGCGTTGACCGTGCTGGATCGTTCGTTGAGCGGCGGGCAGGCGCTGGACACGTGGTGCTCGATGCTGATCGGGCAATTGCGCGATCTGATGATCGTGCGCGTCTGTGGTCCGGAGACCGACTTGGCCGACGTGCCGCAGGTGTTGATTGAGCGGATCGCGAAACAATCGGCACGGTTCGATGCCGGAGCGTTTGTATACATGATTACCGTACTCGAGGAGCTTCGCCGCAGCGTGAAGTCCAGCGGCAGCGGTCGAGCACTGGTGGAAGCCGCGGTGGTCCGGCTCTGCGACGCGGCGAAGTTCTCGTCCATCGAATCGCTGCTGGAGCGCGTCGAAGCGGCCGCAGGGGGCAACGCCGCTTCATCCTCCGCGCCAAGCTCATCGCCACCTCGAACCGTATCAAGCGCGCCGGCATCGCCGCGGCCCGCGCCGGCCGCATCCGGTTTCAGTACTCCCGCAGCCGCGCCGCGAACGGCGCCGTCGGGGCGACCCGCTCCTTCCGGCCAGCCGGCTTCGAAGCCCTCCGCCGCGGCGCCGCAGCCGATCGCGCCGCCGCGCCGCCTGACGCAGGCCGAGCTTCGCGCTGCGCAATCCGACCCGACCGTTCGCAGCGCGCTGGAGCTTTTCGGTGGGCAGGTGGTGGATGTGAAACAGGGACCCTCCGGCGGCCCCGCGGAATCGAGCGGGGCGCCCGTCGAAGACTAACGACGTTATCAACCCGTTCAAGGAGATCGCATGTTCGGACAACTCGGCAACATCGCCGGCATGATGAAGCAGGCGAAGGAACTTCAGGGGAAGATGAAGGAGATGCAGGAGTCCATCGCCGCGTCGCGCTACACGGCCGACAGCGGCGCGGGCGCGGTCACGGCGACCGTGACCGGCAAGCTGGAACTGATCGACGTGAAGATCAATCCTGAAACGGCCAAGTCCGGCGATGTGGAGATGCTCGAAGACCTGGTGAAATCGGCCGTTGCGGCGGCGCAGCGCAAGGCGGCCGAGGGCGTGCGTGCGGAGATGGCCAAGCTCACCGGCGGTCTGAACCTGCCGGGGCTGGATGGATTGCTGGGCGGGGCCTAATCCGAGGAATCTGGACACCGTGCCCGATCCACTTCCATCATCGCTTGCCCGCCTGATGGCCGAGTTTGAGAAGCTCCCCGGCATCGGGCCGCGCAGCGCCGAGCGGCTGGCGTTTCATATCCTCAAATCCGAAAAGGACGCGGCCCTGGGGCTCGCGTCGGCCATTCGCGAGGTGAAGGAAAACGTCCGTCACTGCCGCATCTGCTACAACCTTACCGAAGCCGACCCGTGCCCGATCTGCACCGATGCGAAGCGCGACGCGTCGATCGTGTTTGTGGTCGAGCAGCCCAAGGACGTGCTGCTGCTGGAGGCGACGGGGCTGGTGCGCGGGGTGTACCACGTGCTGCTGGGTCACATCTCGGCGCTGGACGGCATCGAGCCGGGCGATCTGACGATTGACGCATTGGTGGCACGCGTGAAAAAAGGCGGCGTGAAGGAGATCGTGCTGGCGACCAATCCGACGATGGAGGGCGAAGGCACGGGCCTGCACATCAAGAGCGTGTTGGCTTCCACCGGTGTGCAGATCACGCGTCTGGCCCGCGGCCTGCCCCGCGGCTCGCAGATTGAATACGCCAACCGCGCGATTCTTCAGGACGCCATTGAAGGTCGAAACGCGTTCTGACGCCGCCGTTCACACCATCACCCGCCGGTTGTAAACCCACCATTCCAGCAACAGGAATGCCATCGCCGTCGCGACCGCGTATGGCCAGAGCGGCTGGTTGATCTTGATCGCGCCGCTGAACGACGCGACGTTTTGGCCGCCGAGTTCAAAGGCATCGTTCGGGGCAATGTGGGACTCCGCCGGGTCGAGCAGATTCACCGCGAACGGCTCGATCGTCCGCGCGGTGTCGTCATACGTCACGCGATAGAGACCCGTGTCGGAAGTTCGCGCGTAACTGGCCGTTCCGCGATCGGCGACGGGAACTTCGTCGATCTGTCCGTCGGGCCGCAGCACGCGCGCGGTCGTCGCGCCGGGCGGGACGGTCAGTGTGAGCGTTGCGCCGGGCTGAATCATGCGGCTGGTCTCGACCGTCTCGCCGCCGGCGAGATAACCCAGCGAGTTGAAGACAAACACGGGAAACGCGTACGAAATGAGCAAGTCCGATTCCAGCACGTCGAACGTCGTGATGACGTAGCGGTGGCCCGGGTCGGTGAGCATGACCATGATCGGCGAGGACTCGCCCTCGATCAGCGACTGCGCGTGGCCCGGCAGTTTCAGCTTGTGCCATTTCGAGACGAACATCGCTTCGTAGTTGACGTTGCGAATCAGCGGGTGCGCTTCGTTGGCGTACACGATCGGCGTGCCGGGGACTTCCTCGCCGCG
Source organism: Planctomycetia bacterium (assembly GCA_015200345.1). Taxonomy (NCBI): domain Bacteria; kingdom Pseudomonadati; phylum Planctomycetota; class Planctomycetia; species Planctomycetia bacterium. Next base: position 990,838 of record CP054187.1, read on the forward strand.
CGCGACGCCCTCGATTTTCGGCAGCCCGCCGAGAAAGAGATAATTCCCCGGCGGCAGGCGGTCGGTGTCGTGGTTGTCGAGGATCACGAGGTCGTACGCGGATCGCCCCTCGGCGGTCAGCTTCGCTTCTTCGATCGCCTCGTAGCGTGCCGGCGTCAGCGTATCGACCTGCTGGATGTCGAAGCTCCGCACCGCCCGCGTGACGTAATACTCCACCGGTCTGCGATCGGTCACGAGCAGCACACGCAGTTCGCGCGGCGGATCGATCGGCGCGACCACGCGATTGTCCACCATCAGCGCATCGGTGCGATGTATCTTCACTTCGATCGTGCCGGCCTGCTCGTGCTCCATCTCGAAAAGAACGTTTCGCGCGTCGGGCAGGCGGTCGTCGCGCGACGCCGCCGAATCCCCTGCGCCGCCACCCGCGACCGAACCGCCCTTCCGGCTCAATTCGGCGGGACCCAGCGTCACTTCCTGCACGGCTCCCGGCCCGGTCAGCAGCTTGCCGTCGAGGCTTAATGAGACATCTGTCGTCACTTGCGACGAGCCGAAATTCTGAACCCGCGCGAAGACCGACAGCACCCCCGGCCGGTCGATCTCCCGGCGAATGTCGAACGCGACGATGCCCACGTTGTCGACCGCTGCGCCGATTCGATAGAACCGCATCGTCCCCCGCGTCACGAACGGCTCTTGCGCGTCGGCGATGCGACCATCGCTGAACAATTCCAAATCGGCCGCCCCCTGCTGCGCGGCTTCGGGCGCGGCCACGCCCGGCGCGTCGATCTGGTTGCTCGAATACGCGACGGCCAATTGCAACGCCTCGCCGATGCGGCTCGGCCCGTCGACCGGCTCGATGCGCTCGATGGATCGGGCAAGGCGGCGCTTGTCGTCGGTGAAGCCACAGACAATTTCGGGCTTGTCGGAAAAGGCGATGACCATCGCGCGCGATTCGCTCGGCAACTCTCGAATGAAATCCAGCGCCGCCTCTCGCGCAGCATCCATGCGCGTTGCGTCGGCCGATTCCTTCGTCTTCATGCTGGCCGATCGGTCGACGAGCAGCACGATGAGCTTCCCCGGCCGGCGCATGAACCGCGCGACCGGATCAGCGATGGCGAACAGCAGCGCCGCCAGTACGATCAGTTGCAGAAGCAGCAGAAGATTGCGGCGGAGTTTTTGAAACGGCGCGTTGACCTGAAGGTCCTGCACGGCCTTCTTCCACAGCAGCGTGGACGAGACCTTGCGCTCCTGCCGGCGCAGTTTGAGAAAGTACAGCAATAGCAGCAGCGGCACCGCGATGCCGCCGACGATGGCCGCCGTCATCCACGATAGCAGGCTCACTTGACCAGCCCCCGGTGTCGCAGATAGGTAAGAACGAGCGTTTCGAACGAGCTGTCGGACCGCGCGAGGTAATAGACCACGCCGCGCTGGCTGCCATACGCGCGGATTGCCTCGCAGTACGCCTGGAGATTGGCCTTGTAACGATCCATCAGCGGTTTACTGACGGTGATCTCCGCCACGTCGCCATCCTCGCAGTCCACGAGTTTGAGATCGCCCGTCAGGTCCGGCTCCATCTCCTGCGGGCTTAACACCTGTAACGCATAAATGTCCATCTGCCGACCGACGAGATAACGCAGCGCCTCCGCATACCCGCCCTTGTCGAGGAAATCCGAGATCAACAGACAGACGCCCTTGGTTGTATGACGCAGGGCGAACTGTTTCGCCGCCGCCGCCAGGTGGCTCCTGCCGCCCACCGGCGCATCGTCCAGAAAACGCACCATCTGCCCCGCCATCCGTCGGCCGCGAAGCCCCGCCAGATGTCCGAAGACGGAGTCGTTGTACAAATAGAGGTTGACGCGATTGTGGTTGCAAAGGCCGATGTAGGCGAGGGCGGCCGCGACCCGCTTGGCGTAGCGCGCCTTGGCCGGCTCACCGGTCTGCATCGAGCCGGACAAATCAAGCAGAACCGAGACAGACAGCTCTTCCTCTTCGAGGAACAACTTGAGAAACAGGCGGTCAAGCCGGGCGTAGATGTTCCAGTCGATATGGCGGATGTCATCGCCGATGACGTAATTGCGATAATCGGCGAACTCGGCGGATTCGCCCTTCCGCTTGCTGCGGCGTTCGCCCTTCATGCGGCTGGCGTGGATGCGGCGCGAGACGATTTCAAGCTGCTCGAGCCGGGCCATGAAATCCTGCGTCAGCAGTTGACGATCATTCGCCGCGGTCTGCAAGGTCGGCTTGGGAGCAACGGCCATGGGGGTGTTTTCCCTATCTGTGGGATCCGACGCCTCACGCGGTCCATCATACGGTCGAGCGCGAGGCGGTCCAACGAACGGTCTCCCATGGCAGCGCGAAGCTACTGCGCGGCGCACCGGCGCAGGAAGTCCTCAAAACGCTTGCAAGGATGCCCTGTTTTCCGATACAATCCAAGTGGTTCTGTGGTCGCATGTGAAGGAGCACGGCGTATGTCGCAGAAAGATTCTTTTGCGGATGATTCCATGAATCAGGGTACCGTCGCCACCGCCCCAGCCCAGGCGCCTGCCAAACCGGACGCCAAGCAGCTTCCGCCCTATCGGGTGCTGCTGCACAATGACGACGAGAACACCATCGAGGAGGTCGTCGAAAGCATCCTCATGCTGACCCCCTTGCGCCATGCCGATGCCGTGATGAAGACATTCGAGGCGCACGAGACCGGCGTGGCCCTGCTGCTGGTCACCCATCGCGAGCGCGCGGAGCTGTACGTCGAGCAGTTTCGCTCACGCCGGCTTTCGGTCACCATCGAGCCGGCGGACTAAACGCGCCCCGTTATTTCTCCGCGATGCAGTACAGGTGCGAGCGACCGCGCAGGAACAGCTCGTTCCCGACGGCCACCGGCGATGCATCGAAGCCGTCGTCGAGCTTGTTCGTCGCCAGGACGTTCAACTGCGGGCCGTCCTTCAGCACGATCGTCGTGCCGTTTCGCCCGGCTACGTACACCCGACCATCGGCCGCGAGCAGTGACGCGTAAACGCCGTCGATGCCGGTGAGCCGCTGTTTTTCGTAAACCGGCTCGCCGGTCTTTTTGTCGATGCAGGAAATCAGCGGGCGATTGTTGTCGATGAAGTACAGGTGCTTGCCGCAAGTGACGGCCGATGGGACGTACGGCGTGTCGCGTTCGTACTTCCACGCGATGGCCGGCGAGTCGGTGATGTCGCCCTTGGCGCCGGCGTAGCGGATGGCCAGTGCGGCCGCTCCGCGAAAGCCGCTGATGCAGTAGAGCAGATCGCCGTCGATCATCGGCGAGGGGATGGTGTTGGCGGTCATGCCGCCGCAGCGCCAGATTTCCTTGCCGGTCTTCAGGTCGTAGGCACAGATGTGGTTCTGCGCCACGGCGACGACCTGCGCCTTGCCGCCGACATCGATCACCAGCGGCGTGCACCAGGACGTGTGCTCGTCGCGCGCGACGCGCCAAATTTCCTCACCCGTCTTTTTATTGAACGCAGCGATGAAGTCGTCGCCCTCGTGGTCCCACTGCACCACGATCGTATCGCCGTGCAGCGCCGGCGAGCTGCCCTCACCGAACTGGTTGCGCGTCTGCATCTTGCCCAGGTCCTTGCTCCACTTCAGCGTGCCGTCCATCGTGAGGCAGTGCAGCCCGCGCGAGCCGAAGAATGCGTAAAGGTGCTCGCCGTCGGTCACCGGCGAGTTCGATGCCTGCGTCGCGTCGGTGTGGCCCGACTCGTGCGGCTTTTCTTCCTTCACCGTCCTGGTCCAGATCGTCTTGCCGGTCTTGCGATCCAGCGCAAGTACCTCAAACCGATAGGTGTTCTTGGGAGCCTCCTGCCCGCGGCCAAAGCCGCCGCCACGTCTTCCACCGGGTCGCCGTGGACGCGGCTGATCGGGCTGTGCATCCATGACTTCCATCGACGAATCATGATGCGGCGCGGGCATCGGCGACAGGCCGCCCTCCTCTTCTCCGCCATCCGGACCGCCGCCGCCATCTTTCATCTCAATCGCCGTTTGAACATACACGCGATCGCCCCAGACAATCGGCGTCGCGTGGCCCTTGCCGGGAATCTCCATCTTCCAGCGGATGTTCTTCTCCTCGCTCCACTCCACAGGAGGTTTTGCTTTCGGCGCCACGCCGCTGTTATGCGGCCCGCGCCACGCCGGCCAGTTCTTCTCCGCTTCGGCGGACGGTCCCGCGGCCCAGGCGGGGACCGCGACCGCGAACATCACCAGTCCCGCGAGCGACGCCTTCGATCGATCAATTGTGTTGAATTGCATGGCACACCTCCGACGCGGAATGTACCCGTATTTTCCGGCTCTCGCCAGCAGGATTAGAATGCGCCGCGGAATGCAACGCAGCGCGGTTCGGCGCGCGGCAGTAACATGCGGGCACCGCGAGACAACGGCACCATGAAACGAGAAGCACGCATCACTCGACTGGCTACTTTGGTTGCCGTTGCATCACTGATTGGTTGCGCGGGGGTCTTGTACCGCCACATGGCGCCGCGGAAGCATTTGTCGCCGGATGGCCGATATGTTCTGACCACCTTTGTCGAGCGCGACCCGGCCCGCGCGCTGCACTATCTATGTGTCGGCCTGCGCGTGACCGATGCGAGCGGCGGCGTCGTGTGGGAACATCGCACTCGCACGCCGGCGCGGGAGCCGTACAAGAGCGGCTGGGATGAATCCTCTCGCCGGGTCTGGCTGGCGAGCGGCAATCGACGCGATGAGTTCGATCCGTTCACAAAGTAATGACTCGCTTCGTGCATGACAATTGGGCGCGGCCAACATCATTTTGTTCCTGTCGATGAAAAAAGCCCCCGGCAGGATGGCCGAGGGCTTCTGTGGACTGAAACTGCATTGGGTTTATCGACTCGTCACCGCCTCCAGCGAAGCGGCGTGAGGGGCAACCGCGCCGGCGTGCTGCGCGAGAACGTGTTCGCGCGAACCGTGCCGAACCGATCGGTGCTGCCGCCGGCCGTCGAGCCGGCCGTCGCGTTGAGCCGATTGTTCGAGGCGAATCCCCCGGCCGACGCGGTCCGCTGGAGCGGCCCCTGTGCCACGCTGAAACCGCCGCTGCTGGCGACCTGGCCGTTGAAGCCGATCGTGATGTTCAGGTTGCTGGCCACGGCAGCGGGCAGGAACCGCGAAGCGACAGCGTTGCTGGCCGAGAACGTGATGCCGTTCTGATCGACGCCGACCGCCACGCCGCGGGCCACGTTTACATTTCCGGTGCGCGTCTGCGTCTGCACGTAGCCGCGACCGTCGCCGTTGTAGCCCGCCGTCGCCGCGGCGGTACCGAGGTTCGAGGCCGTCGCGCTGGAGGAGGCCTCGCCGGCGCGAGCCGTCGAAGCGAGGAGCATCAGGCTCATCGCGGAAGCTGCGCCCAGCACAACCAACTTGTGAAGCCGGCTGGTTTCGAGTTTCAGGGTGGCGGTTGCAGAGGTCATGGCACATTTTCCTTTCAAGGTCGGCCCGATGGCACTCATCGGGCGTCATCTGTTAGATGTCTGAACGACGTCATGGTTAGTGGAAGCTCCAGGGTCTCGTTCGCTCGACCCGGGCGAGATGCCCGTACCACCTTCTTGAGCCTTGTTCCGGCCGGCCGCCGTCGCTTCACCTGCGCGGCGACGACCGGCCCGGAGTCATTTCTCGCGGTCATCGGCCGCGTGCGTCAACCTTGACCGCCTCCGACAGACTGCGGCCGAAGTGTGTCGCCCGGCTGATCGCCGTCACGTTCGCCCGGCTGGCCCGGCCGCGACCGCTCATGCTGACGCCGAGGCTGTTGGACTGTGCCGAGCTGAAGAACCGCGAACCGGCCACGGCGCGAACGTTGCTATCGGCCCGGCCGCCGAACGTATCGGCGACCGAATCGCTGACTGCCGTCGCCCGGCCGCCGAAGGCGCCGTCGCTCTCGGCATGGCTGTCGCTCGTGGCGACACCGAATCGACTAAGCGACAGCGAACTCGAGCGGCTGTCGGCGACCGCATTGAAGCGCGAGTCGGCGTCGGCGCGGCTGTTGCTGATCGACACGCCGCGAATCGCCGCCGCGTTCGAGTCGCTGTAGGCGACGGCCCGGCCGCCGAGGACGCCTCGCGCATTCGCAGCGGAGTTCGAAACCGCCAGGCCGCCGTCGGCAATCGCATTGGCATTGCTGACCGCCAGCCCCCGGCCGATTCCAACAGCCCGCGAGTCGGCGATGGCGCGGCCTCCGTTGGTGGCCGCGGCGGTGGCGTAAGCGTTGCCGTTTCCGACGCCGACGGCGGTTGCGCTGGCGGACCCGCCGTTGGAGGAGATGCTGGTGGCGACGACCTCGCCGGCGCGGGCCATGGAGACCATCGCAAGGCAGGTGACGATTGAGAGCAGCTTCGTTCGCATCATGGGACTCGCTCCTTTCATATCAGAGCCGTGTGGAGATACCTTGTTCGGACCCGCTCGATCGAAGCTTCGTGTGGGTTCCTTCGCTAGACACCTGTCGGGCCGCCGGGTTGGCGCAGTTGCCGGGAAACCGGCGGGCGGCGACAATAAGCGGCCGAGCCAACCAATTACTTGTTACGAGGAAATTCACCATGCGTACCTATCGTTTGGGATTGAGCGGTGTCGTCGCGGCGTGGGTCGTGTTGAGCAGCCTGGCCGGCGCGGGATTATCGGCGCGGGCCGAGGAGCGCGCGGGCAAGACGGACGTCGCCCGGCGCGAAGTCGGCGAAGTCATTCTCGAAAACGTGCCCGAGATTCCGGCCGCCCTGCGCGATCGCATGAATCAGTATCTGAACATGCGCGCCGCAGGCATTCTTGATTTCGAGGAATCGACCGGCGCGATTCTCATCTCGACGCGCTTCGGCAACACCGACCAATTGCACATCGTCGATCACCCGCTGGGCGCGCGGCGACAGATCACCTTCTTCGATGAACCGGTGCGCAGCGGCGCCTTCGTGCCGGGCAGCAAGGGCCGCAAGCTGTTCTACCTGATGGACAAGGGCGGTTCGGAGTATAACCAGATCTACCTGCTCAACCTCGACGACGGCACCAGCCGCATGCTGACTGACGGCAAAAGCCGCAACGAAGCGCTGACCGTCTCGCACGACGGCTCGCGCATCGCGTTCGCCAGTTCGCTCCGCAACGGTAAAGATACGGACATCTACCTCGCCGATGCCCCCGACTACAAGCCGCGTCTGGCGATCGAGGCGACCGGCGCGTACTACCCCGTCAGCTTCAGCCCCGACGCCAAACAGCTCTCGTTCATCGAATACATCTCCGAGAAGGTCGCCTACATCCACGTCATGGATACCGCGACCGGCAAGGCCAAACCAATCAGCAGCCGGGATGAGAAGTTCGCCTACGGTGGCGGAGCTTTCTCGGCCGACGGCAAGCATCTCTTTTTCACGTCCGATCGCGGAGGACAGTTCCACGTGCTCTACCGCCGTGACCTCGCCTCCGGCGCGGACACCGCCATCACAACGAACCTGCCGTGGGATGTCGAAGGAATCGAAGTCTCTCCGGCCGGCAATTACATCGCCTTCACCGCCAACGAGGACGGCCAGTCGCGGCTCTACCTGATGCGTCCGGATTCATCGGGCTACGAGCCGGTCCCGGCGTTGCCGATGGGCGTGCTGGGCGGGCTGAAATTCTCAAATGACGGCAAGCGGCTGGGCTTGAGTCTTCAAACGCCGACCGGACCGTCGGACGTTCACGTCTATACGCCGGCCGACGGAAAACTGACCCGCTGGACGCAGAGCGAACTGGGCGGGCTGAACACCGACCGATTCATCACGCCGCAGCGCATCGCGTTCCCCACGTTTGATCAGGTCGACGGCAAGCAGCGAATGATCCCCGCGTATTACTACCGGCCGCGCGGCAAGGGGCCGTTCCCGGTCATCATCAACATCCACGGCGGGCCGGAGGCGCAGGAGCGTGCGACGTTCAAGGGCATCGCGCAGTACTGGGCCAGCGAGTCGAACATCGCCGTGATCGTGCCGAACGTTCGCGGCTCGACCGGCTACGGGCGGGACTACCACATGCTGGACGACGGCTTCAAGCGCGAAGACAGCGTCAAGGACATCGGCGCGCTGCTGGATTGGATCGGCAAGCAGGAGGAGCTGGATGCGAAGCGCGTCGCGGTGTACGGCGGGTCGTACGGAGGGTACATGGTGCTGGCGTGTCTGACGCATTACCCCGAACGCATCAAGGCCGGCGTGGACATCGTCGGCATCGCGAACTTCGTGACGTTCCTCGAGAAGACGGCGCCCTATCGGCGCGACCTGCGCCGCGTGGAATACGGCGATGAGAGCGACCCGAAGATGCGTGAGTTCCTGACGAAGATCAGCCCGCTCAACAACGCCGACAAGATCACCAGCGCGCTGTACGTGCAGCACGGCGCCAACGACCCGCGCGTGCCGGCTTATGAAGCCGAGCAGATCGTCAAGACGATGCGTGAAAAGGGCCGCACCGTCTGGTACATGCTGGCCAAGGACGAGGGGCACGGCTTCGCGAAGAAAGCCAATCGCGATCTGGCGCTGCTCTCGGCGGTGATGTTTTTGGATGAGCAGTTGAAGAATTAAGGAACAACGTTTACGAGCGAACCAGGCGGCATCGGATCGATCAAGATCAGCGAGCCGCGAGCTTCAGCTCGCGCGGTGATGACAAGCGTTTGAGCGTTCATGCACGGCCGATTTGCCGCGCGGGCTGAAGCCCGCGGCTCGTTGTGTCGGCAGTTTGACGTCGTTCGTCATGGCCATTTGTCGTAACCCAGGAGCCGGTTTCATGCAGAGCAAAGCACAATCCGTCAAGGAATATCTCGCGGAGCTTCCCTCCGACCGCCGCGCCGCCATCGAAGCCGTGCGACAGGTTATTCTCAAGAACCTCAAGGGCGGCTACGAGGAAGGCATGACCTACGGAATGATCGGCTATTACGTGCCGCACAGCCTTTATCCCGCGGGATATCACTGCAACCCGAAGTTGCCGCTGCCGTTTGCGGGACTCGCTTCGCAGAAGCAGCACATGTCGCTCTACCTGATGAGCATGTACGACTGCTCGGACGGCGTTGACGAATTTCGAAAGGCCTGGGCCAAGACGGGCAAGAAGCTCGACATGGGCAAGTGCTGCATCCGCTTCAAGAAGCTCGAGGATCTCGCGCTGGATCTGATCGGCAAATCCATCGCCAACATGCCGGTCAAGAAATGGATCGAATACTACGAAACGTCGCTGCGTGATCATCGCAAGAAGAAGCCGACCGCCAAAACCTCGCCCGCGGCCAAGCGAAAAACGAAAGCCACGCGCGCCAAATAGAGGCCGACTCATCCCGACGCCGAGTCCGCGCTGCGGCGACGGAGCATTTCCTCCGCCACGCGGCGCGTTTCAGCCGGCGCCGCGCTGCCGATCGTTTGATAGGACTGAATCGCGGCAAGCGGGTCAAACTGCTTAGAACTGGTTTCAAAACTCCTCTCCCCCTTGGGGGAGAGATTGGGTGAGGGGGAAAAGTGGTTCAAATGAAATGATTCACCCTCACCCCGACCCTCTCCCTGAAAGGGAGAGGGGGTTTTGAAACAGCTTGTAGAGCCATCGGAAGGCTGACTTGAATTGCCTGGTGATTGCCCCGTGCCGTTTCGCACCTGCGTCGCGACGGCATGGTGCGCTTCGCGCAACGGCACGCCGTCGCGCACGAGCTGCTCCATGCGAAGCGTCGCGAAGATGTCCCCCACATTCATCGACGCCGCCAGCCGCGACGCGTCGAAGTCCATCCCCTCGACAAACGCATGGAGCAACTCACATAAGAAAAACGCCTTGCCCGTCGCATCGCGCACGATCGGCTTGATGCACTGCAAGTCCCGGTTGTAGCCCGATGGCAATCCCTTGAGCAGCAACAGCGCGTGGTGGTGCGCGGCCGGAAGCGCCGCCGCTTCGCCGCGCAGCAGCTCCATCGCATCGGGATTGAGCTTATTCGGCATCATCGAGGAGCCGGTGGCGAACGCCGGCGGGTAGCGTGTCCATCGCAGCGGCGACTGCGAAAAAAGAATGAGGTCCGCCGCGAACGATTGGAAATGCAGCGCCGTCTGCGCCGCCAGCGCCAGCCATTCCACGCATTCATCGCGCGTTGACGTGTCGTAGAGCGCATTGAGCGACGGCTGCTCGAAGCCCAGTTCGCGCGCGAGGATGGCTCGATCGATCGCAATGGATGATCCTGCCACGGCCCCCGCCCCCAGCGGGCAGCGCTGCCTCCATTGAGACACCTGAAACGCCGCCGACGCCGCAAGACGATCCAGTGCCACCGCGTATCGAAGCGCCCAGAACCCCGCGCTGCCCGGCGCGGCGAACTGCGTGTGCGTCATCATCGGCATCGGCAGATCGGCCCATTCCTTCGCCCGCCGCGCCAACAGCGCGACCAACTCGCCGAGCTTCGCGCCGAACCGCTCACCCGCATCAATCACGAACATCCGCAGCAGCGTCGCCACCTGATCGTTGCGCGACCGGGCCGTGTGGATTTTCCGTCCTGCTTCGCCGGCGGCTTCGGTGAGCTTCGCCTCAATCCACGTGTGCAGGTCTTCTGCGGGCGAATCCGGGCACGGCGCACCGAGAAATTGCTGTTCCAACGCCTCCAGCGCGCCGCGCAGGCTCGCCGATTCGTCGGCTGACAGAACCGACGCCGCGGTGAGCGCCTTCGCACTGGCTCGCTGCAAGCGAAGCTCAAACGGCAGCAGGAACCAGTCGTCGCGCAGGCTGGTGTTCACCTGGGCGAAGGTCGGATGCAGCGGTGTGTCTTGTTTCCACAGCGTGGACATTCCCCGCCTCCGGTGCGGATCGTCCGACGGCCGTGAGCCAGGCCAGCCGGATGAATCCGTCGGCATCTTTATGGGAAAAGGTGCTTTGTTCAAACGTGGCGAGGCGCTGGCTGAAGATGGCCTGCGGCGCGTCGATCTTCGCGACGTACGGCGAATGCGAAAGATCGACGGTGACTGCGCCGGTCAGATGCGCCATGACCGCGTCGGCCGCGCGCTCCAGCACGACGCGCTGGTCGGAGAAATACTCTCCGCGATAGATCGTCGCCCCATAATCGCGCCCCAGCGCGGCGTAATGATCGTACAGCGGCTTGTTCAGGCAGGTGCGCGCGAGCGCGTCGGCGGCGGTGTGCAGCAGCTTGGCCGCGGGGTTGATATACAGCCCGCGCGACTTGATGCCCGTAAAGCGATTCTCGATCACGAGGTCCCACGCCCACGGCGCCGCGCGGTGGCGGTGATTCAGCGTTGTGACCAGTTCACTCATCTCCATCGCCGCGCCGTCCAGCGCGAGGGGCACGCCCTTGTGGAACGTGATGGTCGTCCTGCCGGCTGCGTGCGGAACGGAACACGCAGCCGAGACGCCGCCGGCAAAGCGCGATGCGACCGCCGCGAGCACCTCGTCCACGTCCACGTCGGCCGCCGGGTCCTCCAGCGCGCCGCCCTCGACCGACAGATGCCAGAGATTCTCGTCCATGCTGTACGTCTTGGTCAGTTCGAAATCGTCCTCGATGCCGTGCGCGCGGATGTAGTCGATCAGGTCCCTGCGGCCGGACAGGTCCCAGATTTTCCACGGTGCGACCACGGGCATTTCCGGAGCAAGCGAGCGATAGGCGAACTCGAAGCGAATCTGATCGTTGCCCTTGCCGGTCGCGCCATGGGCCAGTGTCGCACCGCCCAGCTCGCGCGCCCGGCGGACCTGTTCCAGCGCGATGAACGGCCGAGCCAGCGCCGTGCCGAGCCGGTAGGTTCCCTCGTACGTTGCCGCCAAACCGGCCGCGTATGGCAGGATCGCGCGGCACATCAGCGGTCGGGCGTCACGCGCGACGGCCGTCTTCGCGCCGAGACGAAGAGCCTTTTCACACAGGGCTGTGACGTCTTCCTCCTGGCCGACATCGACCAGCACGGTGTGCACGTCGTAGCCCTGCTCGCGCAGCCAGACGACGATGGCGGTGGTATCCAGCCCGCCGGAGTAAGCCAGGACGCAGTTCTTACGATCGCTCATTCTTGTCTCCAAACCACTTTTCCAGTCGGCGCAGGGCGACGGTCTGCGACCGCCGATTCGCCGTGGCGAGAAAAATCGTGTCATCCCCCGCGACGCTGGCGACAATCGCCGGCTCGCGGGCCTGATCAATGGCAACGCCGATGGCTTGTGCCATCCCCGTCGTGGTGCGCAGGACGATTAGGTGCGGCCCGCAGACGGTGAACCGTTGCACGGCGGCCGCCATCGACGTCGGGTTCCCGCGCGTCGGCTCCAGCACCGGTCGACGATGCGCAGCGGCTGCCTCGGAAGCCGGCAGTTCGTACCGACCGGCCACTTTTCGCACGCCCAGTTCGCGCAGATCTCGGCTCAAGGTCGATTGATCGACGACCAGCCCGCGGCCACGCAGGGCCTTGCGCAGGTCGGCCTGGGTCCGGGCCTGCCCGGCCCGCACGAGCCGCCGCAATTCCGCGTGTCGCCGCGCCTTCGTCGCGTCCATTCCGGGATTATACATATTATGTCACAGTTTGCAACATAAAATGCAGTACGTTTTTTCCGCTGCTTGGCGGGTTGGGTAACAGCAAAAAGAGGTCAGAGCCGGCTCGTGTCGAGCCGGTATTCGGGAATAAACCCCTCTCGCGGCGAGCGAGAAATGTTCCGTGTTTTTCGGAGCAATTGCTTCAATTCACCGGGCCGAAACGGTCCGGCTCTGATCGACCGTCGCGATCGCACGGCCCTACAACACGGAAATGACTTGCCCGTCATACGCCAGCGCCATGCCTGCCGGGAGCGTGCGATTGGTCTCTTCGTGCCCCAGTTCGTGGGCGATGTGCGTGAAATACGTCTGCCGTGCGCCGATGCGCCGGGCGTGGTCCACGGCCTGCTCCAAATTAAAGTGCGTCGGATGGGGCCGATGGCGCAGGGCATCGAGAATCAAAAGGTCCAGCCCTTCCAGCAGCGGCCACGACGCCGCCGGAATCTCGCTCACGTCCGTGCAATAGGCGAAGTCGCCGACGCGATACCCCAGCACGGGCAATCTTCCGTGCAGGAGCGGAATCGGCGTCACCGTCACGCCGGCTGCTTCGAACGGCCCATCGATCGCATGCAGCGTCAGCCGCGGCTTGGCGCTGGGGTAGTCCGGCTCGTCTTCGAAAACGTACGCGAACATGGCGCGGAGCCGTTCGAGCGTCGCGGGCTGGCCGAAACAGGGAAGTTCGGCCTGCTGGAGCCAGTTAAATCGACGTATGTCGTCAAGCCCGGCGAGGTGATCGATATGATGATGCGTGAACAGCACGGCATCGACCCGGCGGACATCGTTTGCCAAACATTGCAATCGCAGCTCCGGCGACGTATCGACCAGCAGGTGCGCATCGCCACGGCGGATCAGGATGCTCGGTCGCGTTCGCTGGTCGCGCGGGTCGGCCGAGGTGCAGACGGCGCAGTCGCAGGCGATCATCGGGACGCCGTGCGACGTGCCGGAGCCAAGCACGTGAACCGTGAGGGGCTGGTCGCTCATTTCGGGGCGATTATAGCGGGCTTTCGCGGTCCGACGGGGCACCCCAACCGGACGCAGGAGGCCGCCGCGCAGGACTGCCGATAGACCTTCATGCGCGGAATGTCCTTCAGATTGATGCGCTGCTTCGTGCTCGTGCTGTCGCTCACAACGCTGACGGCGCACGGTTCACAATACGCGAAGCGCGAACGGCCCGCTCAACCTGCTCGCGGGACTGCGCCTGAACGTTCAGCGCCAATCGGCGCGAAAGGCGCGGCCAGTGACGACGTCGTGCTGGCGCTTCAGGTCGCGCTGGACCGCTCCGGGTTCTCGCCCGGCGTGATCGACGGGGCGTTCGGCGGCAAGACGAGAATCGCGATCGAAGCTTTCCAGCGCTTCGCCGGACTGCCTGCAACCGGCTCCCCCGACGCCGCGACGGTGGAAAGGCTTCGTGTGGCCGATCGACCCGCGTTGCAGACCTATGAAGTGACCGCGTGGGACCTGTCGCAGATCAAGCCCCCGCCCCATCGCTGGGAGGAAAAGGCCAAAGCCTCGCTACTCGGCTACTCCTCGGCGCTGGAGATGCTCGCCGAGCGCGGCCATTGCTCGCAGGCGCTGGTCCGGCGACTCAATCCCGGCATGCGATTTGAGCGGCTCGCGCCCGGGGCGCGCGTCATGCTGCCAAACGTGAACGAGCCGGCGGAGGTGCGCCGCGCGACATTCATCGAGATCGACCTCGCTCGCAAGATCGTCTTCGCGCTCGATGCCCGCGGCAACGTCGTCGGCCTGTTTCATTGCTCCATCGCCAAGGACAAGGCCAAACGACCGCGCGGTCAGGCCAACGTTGTCACGGTCAACCGCAATCCCGAGTACCTGTTCGACCCCGCGATGTGGCCCGAAGTCAAAGACGTGAAACGCAAGCTGCTCATCCCCGCCGGGCCGAACAACCCCGTCGGCCTCTGCTGGATCGGCCTTTCACTCCGCGGATACGGCATGCACGGCACGCCCGAGCCGGAGCTGATCGGCAAGACCGGCTCGCACGGCTGCTTCCGCCTCGCAAACTGGGACGCGATTCGGCTTGGGAAGATGGTGCGGGTCGGCACGCCGGTTCGGTTCAGCCAGCAATCCGATCGGTTGGCCGCGTCGCGTTAGAATCCTCGGCCGGTGGCACGTACTGAATCACATTCCGATCGCGCCGATCGCGGCACAGGCCGATGGGCATATCTGATCGTCGTTGCCTGCACGCTCTGGCACATTTGGGCCGCCGGGCATTACACCGTCTTCGACGACGAAGCCTTCAGTTGCCGGCGATACACACTACCGATGCGCGAGATGCTCGTCGCGCTGTGGCATGGGGCCGAGCCGGACCCGCCGTTGTATTACATAGCGCAGAATCTTTGCGTGCGAGCGTTGGGCGTGGGGCCGCTGGAGCTGCGCGCTGTGTCGATCACGCTCTTCGCAGCGGGCCTGTTGATGATCCGCGCGGCGGCGGCGGCGTGGTTTGATCGAACGACTGCACTGGCCGCCATGGTGATTTGCGCATTGCACCCGGCGCATCTGATGCTGGGCTTCGCGGCGCGGTGGTACAGCGCGATGTTTCTGGCGGTCGCATGGTTGATGTGGGCGACGGCGACGCTGCGCGGCGATCCGCGCAGCGCGAGCGAAGCGGTTCTTTCAAAGCCACAAAGCGAACGCATCGGGTGGCGGGTTTTGCATTGGTCGCTGGCCGCCGCAACGGTCTGCTACATCAATTACTTCGGTCCGGTCTTGGTGGGCCTGTTCTGGCTGGTCGGCATTGGCGCCAATCCACGGAAAAGTGGTCGCTGGCTCATTGCAATCCTGGTGGCAATGCTGCTCTACGCACCGTGGGCACCGGCCTTCTGGCGGCAACTCATGAGTTTCCCCGACATCTCCGGCGGGTGGCGCAGCGCCGCCGCCACCGCCGCCCGTACTGCCATGGCCCTGACAACGGGCAGCGTCGCTTCGGTGCAAGCCTGGTGGGTCTGGGGACCGATGGCGATGTTCGCTGCCTGCGCAGTCGCACTGCTCGTTCGTTATCGTCGCTCGGCTGGCGGAATCGCGCTGGTCGTCCTCGGTTGCATCGCCGCCGGGGCCGCCTCGCGCACCATGCTCGATAAGTACGTTCTCTCCTTCAGCGGCATCACCGGTGTCCTGATCGCGTCACTCCTCCGCCGAGGTCTCGCGGAGCCTGCGCGCGATCGGCGGCTTGCTGCCACCATCGCCACGACCGCGCTGGCAAGTGCGTGGATCGGCTGCGGCGTCAACCTCGCGCGCGGGCAGCACCTCGCCAGTCTGCGCTGGCATGACCCCTTCGCGAAAGTCGTGCAGGATCTGCTCCACGACCGCACCGCGCCGCCCGCGGATCAGTGGGTCATGAGTCACCCCTCTGCGTGGTATTACTTCGGCCTCGAATCGATGCGATCGCGCGCGGTCGCCGACGATGCCATTCGAGTGGATCCCACTGCCTGGCGGCGGCTCGCGGTGCCGGGAGAAACTATGGACATGACAAGGGTACCCTTGACTGCTGAAGCCATGCTCCCGCGTCTGGCGCTGGAATCGCCTGATCGAATCCTCACGATCGAAGCGGCCGACTTCGCGGATTCGCCATCCTGGAAGAACCTCCAGGAGACCCTGGAAGCCGGCTATTTCGTGGAACGGGAGCGGACCTGGCTGGAAGATCATGATAGCGCGCTCAAAGACCGGATCGATCCACGATTTCACCATCCCCGATGGCGGATCACGGTTCGATTCTGGCGGCGGATTCCCTCCTCCTGACCAAGGGCGGCGCGGCCAAACACTCCATCTCGATTGAGTCACCGGGACGGAATCGGGTATAATCAAAACTCTGACGGATCGAACATGCCTGCCAACCGGTCAACCCGGAATGGCGAGAGGGGAAAATCGCGTGAACATGCTTCGAGTTGCTGCGACGTTGACGGTTTTATTCTGCGCGTTGACAGGCGCCTCACCGGCCGTGGCGCAAATGTTCGTCGAGTCCAGCACGACGCGTTTTCCGCAGCCGGACCCGAACGAATACACCAATCAATGCACCCTCGGCGATATCGACGGCGACGGCGATCTGGACATTGTCTGGGCCAATGGCGGCAACTTCAGCTCCGCCGGCACGAACCAGCTCGCGCGCATTTACATCAATGATGGCACGGGGGTCTTCACCGATCAGAGCGTCGCTCGCGGCGCGGCCAGCGGCCTCTTTCGCGGCGTCGAACTGGGCGACGTCGACAACGACGGCGATCTCGACGTGGTCCTCGCGGAGGATTTCAACCGGCAGCCGAACCTGCTCATCAACAACGGCAGCGGCTTCTTCACCGACGAATCCGCCACGCGATTGCCCGCCACAACCCTCGGCAGCAGCCGAGCGCAGTTCGCCGACATCGACAACGACGGTGATCTCGACCTGTATTTCACGAACGGCGGCGCGAGCCGATGGGGTTCAGGCCAGAACCGCATTTATGTCAACAACGGCGCGGGCGTCTTCACCGACGAAACCGCGACGCGCCATC
The DNA here is from genome assembly GCA_015200345.1 of Planctomycetia bacterium. Classification (NCBI taxonomy): domain Bacteria; kingdom Pseudomonadati; phylum Planctomycetota; class Planctomycetia; species Planctomycetia bacterium. The sequence continues at coordinate 1,007,830 of CP054187.1, forward strand.
CTGCGGCGGTGCTGGCCGAGCCGCAGGATGCCATCTTCGGCGATATTGACGGCGACTACGACCTCGACGTGCGGACCGCGAGCACGGGAAGCAACGCGAGCCGGCTTTATCGCAATAACGGAGCGGGCATTTACAGCACCGTCGCGGGCATTCCGGCTGACGCGAACTGCTACTCCTACGACTTCGGCGACATCGACGGCGACGATGATCTCGACCTGCTCGGCGCGAACGCATCCAGCTCCGGCAATAATTCCGAACTCATGCTGCGCAACGACTCCGGCGGTACCGTTTTCACCAACGTCAGCGCCAATCTCGTCCCCAATCCGACGGTCGACGACAACGATAGCAAGTTCTTCGACTATGACAACGACGGCGATCTCGATCTGATCGTCGCGCGGCTGGGCGGCACGGCCGAGCGAATCTACAACAACAACGGCAGCGGCGTGTTCACCGAAGTCACCGGCCTGATCACCGCCATCAGCGATTCGACGCTCGACTTGAAAGTCGGCGACGTGAATGGTGACGGCCGATTGGACATCGTCACGGCCCAGGGCGAGTCGGGCAGCTTCCGCAATCGCCTGTACATCAACACGACCGGCCCGGTGGACACGCGCGCGCCGCGCATCGTCGCCACCGAGTCGATTCCCGACAACAGCAACGTCACGTCGCCGTTCGTGGTGCGTGCCGCGATTCTCGATGACATGTCGTCGGATCGAAACTTCTTCGACCGAGGCATCACGTTGAACTACTCCATCGACGCCGGGCCGGTCCAGCAAGTCGCCGCGCGTCACAGCGGCGGGCAGGTCTACCGCGCGGTCATTCCGCCCGTCGGGTGCGGCGGCGTGGTCTCGTACTTCTTCACGGCGCGCGACTTCGCCAACAATCTCGGCACAGGCCCCACCAGGATGTTCACCGTCACCCCCACGCTCATGCCCGGCGACCTCGACGCCGACGGCGACGTCGACCACGTCGACGGCCAGATCCTCGCCAACGTGCTGATCGGGCTGGACTCCGACCCCGGTCACATCTGCCGGGCCGACCTCAACGGCGACACGTTGCGCGACGGGCAGGACGTGATCTCATTCGTCGCGCGAATCCCCTGACGACTGCGTGGCGACCGGCTGGCTTGCCGCTTTGAGTTCCATGCGTTTTTCGGCCGTGTCCGCGATCAGAGCCTGTATTGATTTGATTCCTTCGATCAGGGCGGAACGCATCGGCGGCGCCGAGCCGCTGTGGCCTGCTGCTTCGACCAGCACCAGTCGCGCTCCGGGGATCGCTTTCATCAAGCGCCACGCCGCGATGGGCGGGCAGATCACGTCGTATCGCCCGTGGCAAATAACTGTTGGAATGCCGGAGAGTTTCGGCGCGTCCGCGAGTAGCTGCCCCTCCTTCAAGAAGCAGTTGTTCGCCATGTAATGATTCTCGATCAGCGAGAAAGCGTACACGTCTTCAGCATCGAGGATTTCCTGCACCTCTGCGTCGCTGGTGACCAGCGCCGCGAGCTTGGTCTCATACGCCGCCCACGCGCGGGCCGCCTTGTCGCGCGTCGCTTTGTCTTTGCTCTGGAGCAGTTCGAGAAACTGGACCGGGTACGTCTTCTCATCCGGCCTGGGCACGATGGATTTGAGCTGCTCGAACACCTCGGGGTAATACTGCGCGACGCCGCCGTGATAGAAATGATCGATCTCCTCGCGCGTGGCGGTGAAGATGCCGCGCAGCACGAGGGAGCTGACGTGTTTCGGGTATTTTTCGGCGTAGGCCAGCGCCAGCGTCGAACCCCACGAACCGCCAAAGAGCTGCACGCGCGGCAGACGCAGCGCGAGGCGCAAGCGCTCGATGTCATCCACGAGCGCCTGCGTGTTGTTGTCGCGCAACTCGGCGTGGGGTTTGCTCTTCCCCGCACCGCGCTGATCGTGCAGGATGATGAAGTATCGCTTCGGATCGTGAAAGCGGCGCATGTTCGGCCCGCAGCCGCCGCCGGGACCGCCGTGCAGGACCATGACGGGGATGCCGCGCGGATTGCCGCATAATTCATAGTAGATTTCGTGGATGTCCGAGACTTTCAGGTACCCCGTCTGAAACGGCTCGATCGGCGGGTAGTAATCCTGCAAGGACTCGCCGGGCACCTGGGCCAATGCGTTCGGAGAGGCCGAAAGCAAGCCGATCCATGCCGCGGTCAACAGGAACGCAACGGCAGTCGGATCCGAAAGGAATCGACGATTCAAACGACGCGAGGATTTCATGCAGCGCATGTTGCGCGGAGAGCCGCAATCCTGCAACGGCAGCAAAAGGCTTACGACGGCTAACGTGCTTCCCGTTGATTAGTACGCTCCCCGGCCGCTCAACACGGCGGGAATCGTCTTGAAGAGGATTTGCAGGTCCAGCGCCAGCGACCGATTGCGGATGTACCAGACATCCAGCGCCAGCCATTCCTCGTAAGGAATTTCCGTCCGCCCGCTGACCTGCCACAGACACGTGATGCCCGGTTTCACGCTCAAACGCAACCGCTGGTCGGCCGTGTCGGTGCGGACCTCGTCCAGCGGCAGGGGCCGCGGGCCGACGAGGCTCATGTCGCCGCGGAGGACGTTGAGGAATTGCGGAAGCTCGTCGATGCTCGTGCGCCGCAGCCATCGGCCGACGGTCGTCACGCGCGGGTCGTTTCTCATCTTGAAACACGGACCGGTCGGCAGGCTGTTCAGCCGGCGAAACAGCTCTTTGTCGTCGTCCGCGCCGTTGTACATGGTGCGGAGCTTGTACATGGTGAAAGGCACATGCCCCCGGCCGGCGCGCGGCTGCTTGAAAAAGACCGGCCCGCGCGAAGTGAGCTTGATCGCCACCGCCGCCGCGAGCAAGATCGGCGCCGCCAGCACCAGCGCGATGCATGAGATCGCCACGTCAAGCATGCGCGATACGACCGCATAGCCGCGGTTCGCGCGCGACGCAGACGGCGCCAGCATCGATGGCAATGCCACGCGCCCGTCGGCTCGTTCGAGCACGGAAATCGCGACGGCGGTAGACTTGATCGCGGACATGCTTCCCCTTCCCCGAACCGCGACGACGCCGGGCCGCCGCGGTCATGCAGTGCGATCGTATATCAACGGCGGCATCGGCACGCCGCCCCCGCGGCGCGCGTCTCCCATATCATACCATTTGACCCGTTCGGATTCCTACCCCCCCGTCCTTGACCCCGCGCCGGCCAATGGCCCATTTCAACGTCCGAAACACAAAAACGGGGTTCCCCGCCAGATACCGCCGCCACTTTCCGATCGGGTCCATCAGAAGTCGGTACAGCCATTCACCGCCCATTCGACACAACCATGCCGGTCCGCGCCGCTCCACACCCGCGTAGTAGTCGAACAACGCTCCCACGCACCACTTCACCGGCGCTGTCAGCTTGTGTCCATGTTCGGCCAGCCACAACTCCTGTCGCGGGCTGGACATGCCCACGAATACAATATCGGGCCTTGTCGAATTGATGGACTCGATGACTGTGCCGGACTCGGCCAGATCGAAATGACCGTGGTGCGTCCCGGCGATGCGAAGCGCCGGGTGCGCTCGGGTCAGTGCCTCGGCTGCTTTGTCCGCCACTCCGGGTTGGCTGCCGAGCAGAAAAATCGAAACGCCCGCTTCCGCGCACGCCGACGCCATGAGCGGAAAGTAATCCGCCGCCGTCATGCGCTCGGGCAGCCGCGCACGGCTCCAGCGGCTGGCCCAGACGAGCGAAGCACCATCGGCATACAGCAGGTCGCAGCTGGAAAGCACCCGGCGGAATCGTTCATCGCGCCAGGCGAGGTTCATCGTGTGCGCGTTCGCGTAGCAAGCCGTGGTGGGCACTCCGGCTTTGGCGCGCGCGACGGCCGTCGCCGCGAGCGATGCGATGTCCAGCGGCGCGAGCGGCATGTCCAGCACGTCCACCGCCGGCGGCAATTCAATGTACCGCGACCAATCGGTCACTCGCCTTCCTCCACGGCTTCAGAAGCCGTGTGTAGAGCGCCTCGTACCGACCCACGACATCCCGCGCGTGGAAGCGACGCTGCATCGTCGCCTGCGCCGCGCGACCCAGCCGCGCCGCAAAGGTCGTATCGTGCAACACGCGACCCAGCGCGTGGGCCAGCAAGTGCGGACGATTCGGCTCGACCAGCAAGCCGTCGTGTTCATCGGTCAGGGCTTCAGGAATCCCGCCGACGCGCGTCGCGACGATCGGACGAGCCATCGCCATCGCCTCCAGCAGCACGTTCGGCATGCCCTCGGACTTGCTCGGCAGGCAAACCACGTCGGCCGCAACAATCGCCGACCAGACGTCGCGTGTAAACCCGGCAAGCTTCACGACCTCCTCGACCTGCCGTTCGAGAATGCGACTTTGGAGCGCTTCGCGATCCGGACCTTCACCCAGGACGATCACACGCACATCAGGATGCGTATCGCGCAGCACCGACGCGGCGTCGATCAGCGTATCGATCCCTTTCTCATAGCTAAGCCGCGCCAGGGTGAGGATGACTTTTTCATCGCCGCAGCAGCCCCAGCTTGCACGGGCGATTCCCGCCGCGCGAACATCGACCGACGCCGGCGGTTCCACGCCGGTGTGAATCACCGTGACGTGGTCGGCTTTCATCCCGTGCCGCGCCACGCAATCGGCCTTCACGGCCTCCGATACGGCGATGGCGTGCGTGGGAAGTCGCGCGCACGCCGCGTCGATCAGCCAATCGCTGCGGCGCCGCTTCTCGCGGCGATAATCCCCCATCGCGTAAACGGTTGACAACACGACTGGAACACCTGCCAGCCGCGCGCCCACCGCGCCGTAGATATCGGCGCGAAGCAGATGGGTGTGAACAATGTCCGGCTTGAGGCGGGCGATCAGCCGCTGCGCGCGAAACATGGCGCGAGGGTCCAGCTCCCTCGGCACGCCGAGGTCGAACGTCTGGACGCCCAGCGCCTCAAGCTGCGCCTGCATCGGGCCGCCGCCGTAGAAACAAGCGGCCGACATCTGAAACCTGCGCCGATCCAGGTGCCGCGCGATTTGCAGCAGCCATTTCGTGTCGGTCTTGATGGCGAACGTGGAAACGAGGTGGAGCAGACGAACCGGCTCGTCCGTCGAGGCCAGCGCGGTTGCGGAATATGCGTTTGTATGCATTCCAAGCATGGGATACCCATCCAAACCGCGAGGCACACTGATGCGAGCGGAACCCTCGGCGCACCGCGTGCCGCGTCCGCTCGATTCAGCCTACGATACAACGCTTCACCGTGCGCACGGCAGGCCGCGCGTACGCTGCATCAATGGGATTATCGTAACCTGTGATCGGACGTGGGCCTATTGCGCGGGCCGGTTTTCAAACGGCACTCGGAGCGGCTCGGATCGCCCGCCTTGTCGATGACCTTTTCCGCGGCCCGCGCGCCGCGACGACGGCAAACAAGTCCGAAAAAGCCCCGGCCATGTGTTCGACGCCGAACTCGTGAACCACCCGCCGCCGCGCGGTCTCGACAATCCGATGACGCAGGTCGGCATCGGTCGCCAGGCGTTCCACCGCCAGCGCCAATCCCTCCGGATCGGCCGGGCGCGTCAGCAATCCGGTCTGCTCGTGGACCAGAAACTCACCGAGGCAGCCGACGTTGGGTGCGACGAACGGCACGCCGCACACCGCCGCCTCCAGCATGCTGACGCTGAAGCACTCGATCTCGCTGCACAGGCACGCCACGTCCAGCCCCGGCAGCAGATCGGGCACGTCGTGCCGCGCGCCAAGCAACCGCAGCCGCTCGTGATCCAGCCCCGAGGCCTCGGCGGCTGCCAGGACCGCGTCGCGGTTCGGTCCGTCGCCGATGATGAAAAATCGCATGTTCGGGAAACGCCCCGCCAGCGTTCGCGCCGCGCGAATGAAGGCATCGTGTCGCTTTTCCGCGCGCAGGTTCGCGACGATCCCCACGGAAAATTGATCGTCCGCGAGCCGCAGCGCGCGCCGAGCCGCGCTGCGCGACCGGCCAATGAAGGCGTCCAATTCAATCGCGTTGCGAATCACGGCGATTCGCCCGGCTGGGACTTTCTCATGGCGAATCATCGCATGGCGCTGTCGTTCACCCAGCGCCACGAACACGTCCACAAACCGGTACAACGCGCGATTGGCCGTCTCGAAGTGCTGATGCCCGGCGCGCGGGAACCAGTGCGACCAGACGACCACGGGCGTGCGACGCGTCGCCGCGGCCACGGTGGACCAGAACATCCGATCGCCGCCGCTGTGCGCCACCGTGACGAGGTCGATGGCCTCGTCTCGCAGCAGCCGTCGAAGCCGGGGAATGACCGCTACATCCGTCTTGTGATGGAGCAATTGCTCGTGGACCAAGATACCCCGTGCGCGAAGGTCGGCGGCGAGCGGGCCGGCATCCTTCAGGCAGGCAATCACCGGTTGCACGCCGCGCGCGGGCAAATGCTTCGCCAGCGACGCCAGCATCAGCTCCGCGCCGCCGGGTTCGAGCCGATTGGTGACAAACAACACACGCAGAGGTCGATCGATCGCCCCGGTGCGATCCCTCGCGCCGATCGACGCAGGCCCATTGAGCAATACGCCGGATGTACGACGAAGCTCGTCCCCGCGCAGCGCCGGTTGCGGCTCACGCGTCAAAGACGACCGATGGCGGATGCGCTCGGCCGCGAACGCGCGCACGCCCTCGATCATCCCCCGCAGCTCCAGCCAGTGCTCGCGGCGCGTCAGCCCCCAGGCCGCATGCATGATGGCGATCACCAACAGGCTCCACACAATCAGCGCCCAGCGCCCCGGCGACATGCGGCAAGTCCTGGTGAGGATGTACAGGTAATTTCGGCTCGTCATGAAGCCGAATCGGTGCGGGTCGCCCCGGCCCCCGGTCTCGCGCCGATGGACGACGTTCGTCTGAATCGCCTCCAGCAGCCAATGGCGCGGCGCAAGGCGATAGCCCATCTCGCGGTCTTCGCCCAGCGCGTACTGCGTGAGCGACTCATCAAAGGGATTCGCCAGCACCACGTCACGCCGCAACGCCATCGCCGCGCCCGACAAATGCGCCAGAGGTCGAACGCGATGCGGCTCCCACGCCAGCATCGCAGGCGGCGCGCCGCGCGCGGCGGAATTCACGTCCGGCCGCACGCGCCACCAGCCCGCGATGCGATAGCCAAGCTGCCAGATTCGGGCAGCGCGTCCTTGAAGACGCGGCTCTTCGAGGACCGGCGAAACGGCTGCGACGCGCGGGTCCGCCATGATCGCCGCGATTTCCTGCACGAAATTCGCCGCACAGGTCACGTCGTCGTCGAGGTAAATCAACACGTCGGCCGTCGCCCGCTGCGCGGCAACGTTGCGCGACCGCGTCAATCCGGGTTCGTGCTTGCGATGGTAGATGAACCCGATATGGTGATGCGCGGCATCACGCGCGAGGTCGCCTCGTGCGACGTCGTCCATGCGGCCGTCGTCAAGGATCAGCAATTCATCGGGCTTGCGCGATTGCGACCAGACCGATGCGAGCGTTTCGCGAAGCGCTTCGGGCCGATCCTTCGTACAGATGACAATCGCGATTCGCACGTCGCCGCCCCCGGCCCCCTCTCGCGGCCTCAAATCAGGTTCGCCCGTTTCGCCATCGCCCCATCGCGCGCAACGGCGGCACATGGCGAAGCGACTCGAGAATGTAGCCGTTGATTCGCTGACGCTCGTCCGCGGAAAAGACCAGCTCCGTCTTCCACGCGACCAGCAGCACCAGCACGGTCCCCACGGTCAGCAGGAGCGGACTTAGCGCCAGCAGGCAGGCCGCCCCCAGAACGATAAACGTGCCCCGGTCCAGTCTCGTGCACTCGGCTTGAATCAACCAGACACAGAGTGCCAGCGATGTGGCAATCGCCAGGACGCCGCACCAGGCGGCGCTGTCCAGACCGCGCGGCCCGCTGAATCCGGTCGTAAAAAACCATGACGCATGGCCCGCGGCCCATTGCCACCCCGCCGTACGCATCACGCGCGCTTGGTGAGGCCCCGCCAGCCAGAACGCATACAACACGTTCGCGGCCACACCGGCCGCCCACGGCCAGAACATGTGCCGCGTCTTCTCAATCAGGTGGAAATGAATGGGCAGGAACGCGAGATACGCCCCCATCAGGAAGAACAACAGGTGAATCGGGAGAATCGCCGCGCCGTCGGCGTACTCGACGCGAAACATCAGAATGATATAGTCCTTCGCCAGGGCCAGCATCGCGCAAAACACGAACAACGCCAGGCCCGTCCCGCGGAACGCCAGCGACAACTGCCGCTGCGCCGCCTCGCGACCGCGATTCTCCCAGGTCTTCGTCACGATCGTCATGACCACGGTCACCACCGCCACCGCACCGATCAGGACAAATTGCCCGATCTGGCGCACGGCGTTGAAGACGGCGACCGCCTCCTGCCCCTGAATCTTGTTAAGGTACCACGCCGGATAGTAGACCAGCACCTGCCAGGTGATGCCGGCGAGCGTCGTCCAGACGCTGAACTTGAGCAATCGCCGGGCAAAGCCGCCTTCCTCCGTCAGCTCGTGCTGCCCGTGCCAGCGCCCGATCGTGCGGACAAAACCGAACCCGAACCACGTGATCGGCAGCGCCAGCGAAATGCCGTACACCGCCGTCAGCGTGAAGGCGCTAAGGTGACCCGTGACGATGGCCACGATGCTCAACGCGAGAAAGAGCAATCCGTGTGCCATTTCCATGACCGATAGGGCCGTGAACATGCGCAAGCCCTTGAACACGGCCAGGAGATAGAAATAGACAATCAGCAGAGCCGTCACGACGGCAGACAGGCGAGCCAGTTCCGGCGCGTCGGCCGAGAACAGCCGCCGCACTTCCGGATCGGTGAACTGGGCGTAGAAAAAGTCGCCCAGCGGCTGCGCGAAGATACAGATGACGCCGACGCTGATCATCGTGATCGCACCGAGCAGTAGAAACGATTTGCGCACGAACGCCAGGAGCGTGCCCTGCTTCTCGTGCTGGGGGACGTACCGCGTGACTGCTTCATTCAGTCCGAGACTGCACAGCGGCGTCATGACGTTCATCACCGCGAGGATCATCGTCAGCAGACCGAACTGCTGCTGCGTCATGAACCAGGTCAGCAGGATGATGCGAAAAAAGTTGATCAGCCGGAAAGCAACGGTCGCCGGCAGATACAACCCCATCGCCTGGTGCAGCGGCGAGTTGGAGAACATGCCCGTCGGCGCGCCGTGAGACGTCTGGCCCAGGGACTCTCCGCCGGCGTCGCCGTTCAGTGGTTCGTGCGCCATCGCCGGCGGAGCCGCTTCCGCCGCCGCATCACCCTGTCTCGAAATGTGCAGCACGGCTTTCACCGCCGCCCTCCTCGCGCAGCGGGCGCGGCGCCGGCGATCAGACCGTTTGGCCGCGGCGGCACACGAGGCCTGCCTGCGGACCGGGCGCGAGCGGCCGGGTCACTGGAACGCCGCAGGGGTGACGGGGAGAGCAATTCATTCAGCGCGACGGGCACGGCGCTAAGGCCGAAGAAAAGACTATTGGCGAAGGGGTTGTCGCTGGTCTCGCGGAAAGTGCCGTCGATGAAATACGCCATCGCGAGAATCCAGTACAACACGAGCAGGTCCGGCCCGATCAGGCGCGGACTGGTACGCGGCAGCTTGCGGTAAAGCTGAATGCTGAACCGCACGAGCGCGATCACGGTGAGCAGATAAAGCGTGATGCCGACGATGCCCGTTTCAGCGAGGATCGAGAGCATGTTGTTGTGTTCAAGGGCGGTCGTTCCGAAGGCGTAAAACGGGCTGGACGGATCGCGTGCGAAGTTCGGCGCATGATCGCGAAAATGCCCGAAGCCGACGCCGAAGAACGGATGCTCCTTCACGATTTCCCAGGTCATCTGCGCCAGACCGATGCGCAGAAGGATCGGCTCGGTGTCGGTCAGACCGCCCTTGCTGCGGTCGTCCGTCATGAAATTCCCCATGTTCACAACGCCGATCACGAGAACCAGCGCGATCAGCAGCGACACAATAATGACACGGGTGGCCCGGCGCTGCGAGTACATCGCCCAGATCATCAGGCACAGCACGAAGCTCAACCACACCGAGCGCGTGTACGTCCAGAAAATCGGCGGTAGCATCGCCGCGTTCAGCAGCAGCAGCCACCACCGCCCGACGCTGCGATGGTTGCGCGCCAGCACCAGGTTGTTAAAAAAGCAATAGCACAGCGCCAGCCCCATCGCGGGCGACAGCACGAACGGCCCACGCACACGGCCGAAGTGAATACCGATGCTCGGGTCGGAAATGAACCGGGGAAAGATCAGGGCGTTGAGCTTGAAGCGCTCGCACCAGCCCGTAAAAGTCAAATAGACCGAGAGAATCACGAAAAAAATCGCCAGGCGCCGAAAGTCCCGCTCGTTGCGAAAAGCGTGCAGAACCAGGCCGAACACAACGAACGGAAAGATGTAGCCGCCGATGAGGCGATAGTGGACGGTGACGACCGAGCGCGTCTCAAATCCGGAGACCAGCGCCGAAGCGAAGAAGTACGTCGCCAGCGCCAGCATGTACCCGCTGACCGGCCAGGCATGGCGCACCGGCACGCGCCCCAGCGCGATCATCGCCAGGAGCAGCAAGGCGAGGACGACCAGCCCGATACGCGGAATCGTCAGCGCGAAAAAGAGCGGCACCGAGACGCGCCAGAACTCCTCATGCAGCGCGATCAGCGTGACAAACCAGATCAGCACCGCCACGAGCAGATCGCCCTTGACGGCGTAAAACAGCAGCGCGGTCAACCCGCCCAGCGCCGACCAGAAAATCAAGACGCTTACCGAATCCGTCGCGAGCGTGGCAGAGAAGGCGATCCCCGCCGCGATCAGCAGCAGGATACCCAGCGACAGCAGCAGTGGCGTTCGTTGCGCAGTGAGTGATGCCAAGGCTGATCCATCCCCGCGGCCGCCGCTGAACCTGCCTCGCACCGGCGCGACCGCGTCGCAACTGGCGTCCGCTCGTTGCGAACCGCCTGATCCTCTCCGGTGCCGCTAGGTGAACTGATAAACCAGCCCCGGAATCGGATCGGTCCGCTGATTCAGCACAAGGCCCAGGCAACGCACCCCGGCGAGGTCCAGCCGCTTTTTGGCCTCGGCCGCTGTTTCACGCGGCGTGTCGCCGGCTTTGACGACCAGCACCGCGCCATCGACCAGCAGACCCAGCACCTGCGGGTCGGGATACGTCTTGGCGTTGGCGACATCGAGGATGACGTGATCAAACCGCTGCCGCAGTTGCGCGATCAGGCTCTGGGTCTGGCGGCTCTTGAGCAGGCCGAGCGGGTGCTCCGAAACCGGACCGCCGGCGATGACATACAGCTTGTGCCCGTTCCGCACGTCGACCGTCTGAATCGCGGCGTCCAGCGTCGCGCGACCGTTCAGAACGTCCGTCAATCCCGGCGACTCACGCAGGCCCATCAGCGAGGCGACTTGCGGATGGCGCACGTTGAAATCAACGAGACAAACGCGCAATTCCTTGTCCGCCTCGGCGCCGGTCAGGGCCAGGCCCACCGCGATCTGCGTCGCGCCTTCGCCCGCGCGTGCGCCCATGACAATCACCGACTTGGGCGGCGACTCATCGACGGCGAAGAAGATGTTGCCCCAAAGCTGGCCCAGCTCGGCTTCGGACTTCTCGCGCAGCTTGCACTTGGCAGCCACGGACGGACCGCCGATCGCGGGACGCGATGGCGCCGGCGATTCCTTCGCCGGAGAAGTCGCCGTTTTCTCATCGAGGAACTCGGCCTGCGGCGGGGAAAACGCCAGATCGTCCAGATCGGACGTCGAGGTCGGACCGCCGTTTATTCTACGAATGTCTTCAATCGCCTCGTCGATCTTCTCAACCTCGTCCGTCCAGTCCAGCTCGACCACGTCCTCGTCCGATTCGCGCGGAAGTTCCGGCGGATTCTTCGAGGAAGCCGGCGGCGGCCAGATCTGCTCCGGCTGCGGGGGCGGCTCGCGCTCCCCTTCGCGTCGTTTCTTCGGATCGGGTTGATCGGGCAACTGCGCCACGAAGCAAATCTCCCTCAACTGCCATTCTAGCTCGACGAAAGCCTTCCGTTAAGCGTTATCGGCGTTTCCCGGCCGCGTATTTCGTTTCAGAAGCGCATTTCGAGACGGCGATTTCTGCGCTGCACCGCACCGCCCTACGCCGGAACCACCAGCCGCCGCCCGCGTTTCTTCACCGTGCCCAGCACCGGCACACCCAGGTACCGCTCGGCCTCGACGGTCGAACGCACCGTGTGATCAAAGTGATCGGCCAGGAAGGCCAGCGCGATCCCCAGCAGCAGCGACACCAGGCCCGCCACGATCGTGTAAATCATCGTCTGCGGCGAGATGGGCTTGTCGGGATCGGGCATGGATGCCTCATCCAGAATGCTGATGTTCACCGGTTCACGCGAAAGCAACCGCGTCGCCATGGCATAGACGCGCTCCTGCTCCAATCGCTCGCGATGCTTCTGGGCGACTTCAAACTCGTTCTTCAGACGGGCATACTCCGCCAGCTTCGCCTGGACCTCGGCCCGCTCCTGGGCCACCTCTTTGACCAGCCCTTCGTTCAGTTTCTTCTGCGCTTCGCGGGCCTGAATGCTCGATTCCAGCCCCTTGCTGTACGCCACGATGCCGGCCAGCGCGTGCCGCTTCGTGCTGCTGACCTGGTACTTCAGGTACCGCACATCGCGACTGTCCTCCGTGAACTGCCCCTCGGCCTTGGCCAGCCGCGCCATCAGCATCGTCAGGTTCTTGGCAGTCTCGACGAACAGGACGTTGTCATACAGCAGCGAGGCCGGCACAGCCGCCATCGCCGCTTCGATCTGTTCGTCGGTCATCTTCTCGATGCCGCCCGGTTCGAAGCACGCCGCCGGCAGTTTCTCTTTGAACACCTGCAACAGCGACCGCTCCCGCGCGAGGTCCACGCTTAAGCCCGCGTCGCTCTCACGAATCTTGGTGTAAAGCACCTGAACGCCGTGTTCGGTTCCCGAACGCAGCAACTGCTCGAGCACGCCGACGTCGGCGGCGTTCTCCTGGATGAAATCGTGATACGCCTGCTCGCGCGCCTTGTATTCCTTGTCATAGCTCGCCACCACTTCCGTCATCAGCCGCTCGGCCGGCTCGTTCAGCGCCTGTTGCAGCTCCTGATAGCGAACGAGGTACATGTCCGCCAACGCGCTCGCCGCCCGGTAGGCGTTCTGGAACGACGCGGGATCATCGCGATCGGCCGGGTAGTCCACTTTGATGGTGAACGTCTCGGTCATGCCGACCTGCTCGCCACCGGGGGTTTCGAGCTTGACGGCTTTTTGAAAGTCGATGAACGCAGCCTGATCTTCTTGAAGTAATTTGTCAACTTTTGGCTGGACCTTCTCGCCGTTCAGGAACACCATGGCGCCACGAAGCGCCTCCACCACCTTGCCATCCGGCTGTTTTTCCGCCTCGCGCCAGGCGCGGCGGTGCATCTCCCATTGCTCATAGAGCCGGGGGTTCTCGGCGAGCACCTTGGTCCGCGCCAGCACCAGATCCGACATCACGATCTGCTGCTGGGCCTTGACGAAAACTTCGAGCGTGCGCTCGGGCGAGTCAAGGCTCAACGGGTTCTTGTTCATCGGCCGCTTGTAGACCAGGCTGACCTGGCTGCGGTACTTCAGCGGGAACCAGTGCTGACAGCCGTACCAGGTGCCGCCCGCGCCCACAATGAAGATGACGAGGATCTTGCCCCAGTGCTCGAAGAGAATCCGGAGGATTTCCCGAAGCGATCGTGTTCCGTAGGCCGTGCTCATACGCTTCCCATCTCAAACATGACGTCGGCGCCGGGCCGGCCTCGTCGGGCGGCCCAGACGCCGGGAATGTCACAAACTTGTCATCCTCCGCCGTTACGGGCCGATCTGGCCGCCGATGTTCGGCGGACCGACCTGCCGCGTCTTGAACGACGTCGGGTCGGCGCGGATCTCATACCCGAAGTTCATGCCCACCACGCCGCTGTAGGGCACGACCGACCGGATGCCGCGCGTAAAGACCATGTCGATCCAGTCGTTCATCTCCGCCAGTCCGGTGCGCGGCACATAGATAATATCGCCATCAGCAAGGTACAAGTCATGACGGAACTTGCTGCCGTTTGGCAACAATCCTTCCGGCGACGCCTTCTTCGCGTTCAGCACTTCGGCAAGATTGAACAGGATCGCCTGCGGAATCGGCAGATATTGCCGACGCACGAGGAGGATCTTCGTCTGGTCCGCCCGAACCGACGGACCGCCCATGTGAATCAGCGCCTGCGTGATCGTCATCGGCGCGTGTGCCGTGATCATGCCCGGACCGTACACTTCACCCATCACGTAAATGCGCGTCGGCGCGAACTCCAGGGTCTGCACCGTCGTCTCCACTTCCTGCAAATCGTTCTCGACGTATAGCTGATCCAGAATCTTCTTGGCCTGGTGCACCGTCTTGCCCGCCACCAGCACCTCCCCGATGTACGGCAGGTCGATCGTGCCGTCCGGCTTCACCGGAACCAAACGCGACTGACCGCGCGGGGCCGTGGTGATCGCCTTTTTCAACTCGACGATCTTCACGTTCGCCGCTTTCACCGCCACCGTCACTTCCGGTTCGCGGATGTAGCGCGCGTACGCCTGGCGAAGCTGCTCCTCCAGCTCCGTTGCCGTGCGACCGGCTGCCCGAATCTGACCAATCAGCTTCAATCGAATCGAGCCGTCGGCCTGGACCGTTCGCTCCTGATCGAGTTGCTCCTGGTAGGGGAACTCGACATTCACAATGTCCTCGATCTTCAGCTCATAGGGTTTGTCCGAAACGATGTTCTTGACCTGGTAAATGATTTCCAGCACGTCGCCCGGCTGAAGCCGATAGGGCGGCCGGTCGAGCAATTGCTCGGGCAGACCGGTCCCGCCGACGAACGGCTGGTACAGCTCCGGCGGTTCGGCCGGCGCTGCATCCGGAATCTTGTGATCGGTTCGAGAACAGCCCCCCAGGGCCGCGATCGTTGCGATCGTCATGAGTACGACTTGTCGCATTGCATTGGCCATTGTTCGCTACTCCGTTTCTTAACGCCTCCGCCGGCAGGGTCCGCACCGTGAACCCTACTGTGGCACGATCACCGCGCCGGGAGCGTGTTGCTTGACTTTCCCCAGCGCTTCCTGCGCCTGGCTCAACCTCAAATACTGTCCGACGTACACCATGTGCAGCGTCTCGCCGTCACGCTGCCGCTTCTCGGTTCGAGCAGAATGGCCCGCGGAGCGCAATTTCTGCGCCTGCTTCGATGCCGTGTCAGCGTCGCGATACGCACCGCACTGAATCGAAAAAAAATCGCCGGGCCAAGCCAGCATTCGCTGTGTCTGATCGGTAATGGAACTGCCGGGATACCCTCGGACGACCGCGCCCCACTGCTCGCGTGCGTTTTTCCATTCACCCAATTGCGCCAGGCAGACGCCGTAGCGGAATCGCGCCAGGTCGTAAGGAGGTCGCTCGGGCAGATTGCGAAGCGCCAGCCGGAAATGCTCGGATGCCTTCTTTGCGTCACCCGCTTCAAAGGCCAGTTCGCCCGCCGTTGCGTGCGCCCGGGCGATCAGATCGCTGTTCTTTGAAAGCGCCAGACAGCGCTCGATGTCGGACTGCGCCGCGCCGCGATGGCCGCGATAGGCCAGGCACTGCGCACGAAGGTAGTACGCCTCGGCGGTTTCGAGAACGGAAGGATAAGCCTGAATCACTTCATCCAGCATGGACTTGGCCGAATCGTACCGGCCCGAGCGGAATTCTTTCTCCGCCTGAACCATCTGCGTCTTCGCGTGCGGCGGCAATTCGACGCATCCGATCACGCCAGGCAACAAAGCTGCACAAATCACCCAGCGAGGACGCAGCCGGCAAACCGCGCGCGCTTGCGGGGATCGCAATTGCAGCCGCACCGGCCGTGAGCGGGAATTAGACGTCCAGACCAGACCGTTCACACGCGCTCCATCGCATGGCTCCCCGCCCTCGCGGTTCGGGAAGCGCTTCGGCGAAATCCGTTTCCGGCGCAGGGTACGGACCATGCGCACGTCATCCTTATCGGTGCCCTGCCGTCGCGCTTTAGCTCTGGTTGCGGTCGGGCCGTCGGAACGACGAGTCATCCCGGCAATGATGCAAGTCGATCGGAACGTGGTGTTGAGTTGTTGTTCCCGGCTCATGCCTCACGGCTCTTCGCATTCAATCACAAATCCATGTCCTATCGGACTTTGACACTGATGGCCCCGGGCCTATAATGCCCGCCGAACGGATGGGAGCTGGTTGCGGCGCGCGACGACGCTCCGGAGTCCGACACCTGCACGGCGGACCTGGCAAATGCAACGGACTGTGCTTGCCCTCATCGCGGCTACCGCCATCCTCCACGCCCATCCCCCGGTCGTTTCCGGCCAAGCCACCGCGCCGCCCGACCTCGCCGAGATTCAACCAGTCATCCCGCCCGGCATTAGCGATTTCAACCTCGAGATCACCGGTCGTCTGGCCTACACCTGGGACAGCGCCGACGGCGAACACGTCACGGAAGTGCTTGGCGATTTCGTCGCGAACATGGGCGGCACGCGGTTGAGCAGCAAGGATGCCGTCATCTGGTTTCGCAACGCGAAATGGCAGGGCAAGCCGTACATCGATCTGGAGATTTTTCTTTGGCAGGACGCCGAAGTGATCCAGCCGGCCGGCACGCGTGAGTCCGGTCCGGCGTTGCTGGTGACGCTCCGCACGTTCGGGCGGCTCGTCCTGAACTCCGCAGCGCACGCCGCGCAGTCCGATGAAGACGGCGAGCTATATAAGGAAGCCCGCAAGGCGCGGCGATTGCTGGACATGGCGCCCGCACCGGCGGCTGAATCGGCTGATTCGCCGGTCAGCGTCACGTCGAAGTCCGCCGCCCTGGCGCGCTTCGCCAAGCCGAAGCCCATCAAGGCGATCAACTTCACGGCGCAAAGCCTCACGTCGCAGGTCATTGACGGGCAGAACGTTGTCATCGCGCAGGAGGATGTCTTCGTTTCGCAAGGCGCGGCGTCGCAAAGCGGCGAGTACGTTGAGCTTCGCGCGAATGCGGCCGTGCTTTATCTCAAGCGCGAGCAGGTCGGCAACGCGATTCCCGGATTGATCGGCGGAGAATCGCGCAAGCCGGCGCGCAGCAGCGCGGCCTCGCAGCCGACGGAGGGCGGTCCGCCGCGCGTCAGCGGGGACGCGCGCGATCAGACCGACGCGGCGGCGCTCGAGGCGTTTGTGTCGGCGGTTTACTTGGAGGGCGATGTCGTGCTGGCGCGCGGGGATCGCATGATTCGCGCGCCGCGTTTGTATTACGATTTCGACGCCGATCGCGCCTTGATCCTCGATGCCGTCACGCGGGCCGTCGAGCCGACGCGCAATCTGCCCATTTACGTTCGGGCGCAGGAGATCCGCCAGCTCTCTTCGACGGAATACGAAGCAAACAAGGCGCAGTTCACCACGAGCGAGTTTCATACGCCGCACGTGGCCATCGGCGCGGACCGGATCTATCTACAGGACAAGACGCCGCGCAACGAGTCCGGCGACGTCGTCGGCGTGCAGGCCGGCGCCTACAAAGCGTACAACACGACGCTCAACCTTGAAGGCATCCCGATTGCGTACTGGCCGTTTGCCGCCGGCGATTTCTCTACCGATCGCCAGGCGTTTCGCTCGGCCAAGATCGGCTACAACGGCGACTTCGGGTGGACTGCCGAAACGCGCTGGTCGCTGTTCAACCTGATGGGCCTGACCCCGCCGCCGGGGTTCGATGCGACCCTCAAGCTCGACTACTTCACCGATCGCGGCCCGGCGGTCGGCATCGACTCCGACTACCAGAACGACGACTACTACGGTCTGTTGCGTACGTACTACATCAACGACGGCGGCTCGGACGAACTCGGCCCGGAGCGGAGCGGCCCGCCGGATCACGAGAACCGCGGGCGTGCCACGTGGCGACATCGCCAGTTTCTGCCAAAGGACTGGGAGCTGACGCTCGAAGCGTCGTACATCAGTGACGACAATTTCATGGAGCAGTACGAGCGCAACGAATGGGAGAACGGCAAGGAACAGGAGACGCTCGCTTACCTGCTCAAGCGGCAGGACAACTGGCAATTCAGCACGCTGCTCAACTACCGCATCAACGAGTTTCTGACCCAGACCGAGCACATGCCGGACAACGTGTTCAGCCTGATCGGCGAGCCGCTGGGTGAGATCGCGACCTTGTACAGCGAATCGCGCGTCGGTCTGGTGCGCTATCGGCCCGACGATCGCCGCTATTTCGACGGGCAAAACCGCGACGACAACACCGGTCGCACCGGCACGGTCGTACGGGGCGATACGCGTGAGGAATTGCAGTTCCCGATGCCCGATCTCGGCCCGGTCAAGCTCACGCCGTACCTGACCGGTCGCGTCGGCGGCTACGACGACGGCCCCAGCGGAGACGACCCGGACAACGAGAGCGGCAGCATCGGCCGCGTGTTTGGCGCGTATGGCGTGCGCGGCAACATGCTGATGAGCAAGTCGGACGACTCGATCGAATCGGAGTTCTTCGACCTGCATCGACTGCGACATGTGATCAAGCCGGACTTCGCAGTCTGGAACGCACATGGGAACCGCGCGCCGCTGGAGATGACGCCGTTCGATTCCGGCGTGGAAGACATCGACGATTTCGGCGGCGGCACGCTCGGCCTGCGCCAACGCTTGCAGACCAGGCGTGGCGGTCCGGGCAAATGGCGCACGGTCGACTGGATCGTCTTCGACGTGGAGGCGGGTTTCTTCAGCGACGCCCAGAAAAACGAGGACACGCATGGCGACTACATCCTCGCGCGGCCGGAAGACAGCATCTCCTCCAACTTCATCGCGACGAACTTCCAGTACCGCATCAGCGATTCGACCGTAGTGGTGTACGATGGCGTCTATGACACCAACCGGGGCAACATGGGCAACTCAAACATCAGCCTGGCCGTCGAACGCGAGCCGCGAATGGCCTACTTCGTCGGCTGGCGCTACATCCACGACACCAACAACAGCCTCGTCGGGGGCGGGTTCAATTACAAGCTAAGCGAGAAACACACCGTCGGCCTGCGCGAGTTCTACGATGTGGAAGAAGGCCGCAACTACTCGACCGAGTTGATCTACATCCGCAAGTGGCCGCGGTGGTACACAGCGGTAGCGTTGGACGTGGACAAGGCGATCGACGACGTGGGCATCAACTTCTCGATCTGGCCGGAAGGCGCCCCGCGCCTGGGCCTCGGCTCGAAGCGCTACACGGGCTTGGCGGATTCGGTGGGCATCCGTCCAAGGTAAGCAATGCGGCCGCTTATTGCTCCGCCGATTCCATGCGTTCCGCCGGATCGGATGGCGAGGCACTTGGCGCGTTCGCGCCGTGCGGACCGCAGCAGCGGCGAAACACCATCTGCCTGCTCCTCCCACGGCCTCCCGAGGGTGGAACCATCTCAAAGGGTCGTGTGTCTGGTGACCGGCGGAACAGGTTTGCCCGCGGCAAACCCGGAGAAACCCGTTGACGGAAACAGCCGGGCGTCTCATTCAGCGCGAAACACGACATCGATCGCGCAGGTCAACGTGCGCGAAGCGCCTTCACCCCCACGATGGTCGGATGCCGCTTGAGGTAATCCATCAGCGGCAGCTCCTGCACAGCCGGCTCGCCGGAATGCAGCAGCATCACGGTGCCGTTCGCGTCGTGCGTGATGAGGCCCAGGTGGCCGACGAAGGGCGATTTCTCGTTCTTGACAAACTCGATGACGTCGGCGTCCGCCAGAACCGGCAACACCCGCTCGAGCGATGCGACCGGTATGTATTCGTCCGACCACTGCTGGACTGGAGCGTCCGTATTCAATCCGTACTTCTCAAAAAAAGTTCTGCGATTGATTGTCAGCTTATAAGCACGCACGCTTGCGCCACCCAATGCCGCCGTTGTACTTTCAAACAGCCACGCGTTGTTCACGTTCCAATCCGCCTCGGTGAAGTGATTGCGCGTGAGCAGGCCGATCCTGCCCTCGCGATAGCGAATCCGCCGCAAGGTGTCGAGGAACTCCGCTTTGTCGCGCGACAGGGCCATGGCCCACGTTTGCTCGACAAACGTCACGCAATCGCTCGCCGTCAGGCAATAAAGTGGATCGGGATCGTATGGTTCGGCGCCGCCCTCGCCCAGCGGACCGAGTTTGTAGGGCTGGCCGATCGTTCGGCGGGCGATTTCCACGACGCGCCGGCGCAGGTCCGGCTCGCGCGCGTGTAAATCGCGCAGATACGCTTCGAGGTCGGCATCTGTGAACTGCCAGAGCGGCTTATCGCCGTAGACGGGCAGCGCATCGGGGCCTGGCGGCCGACACCTGACGTTCAAAACAGACGTCAGTAGAATCGCCAGCACAAGTGCCTGACGGGGCGATCTCGAAAAAATGCGAAGGTCCATCACGACACAGCTCAACGGCACGGCGACACACAAGCCCTTTTGCAACAGCGACTTATGGCTGCTCGGCCGATAACACCGTTCGCCCGGCCGCTCGGTAATTTCACAGAGTAACTTAACTTGCCCGCATTTCCAGCCGACCAGCACGGCAACAGGCCCCGGTACTGGACCAGGGGCCGACGCAAGACTCTTGTGAGGACAGGACACATGACTTTTACGAAGAGCAACAAGTCGGCCTTCAAGGCCCAGATCGTCCGAAAGCAGAAGGCGTTCAACCGACTGGTCAAGCGGTTCAAGGCCTGCACGAACCCGACCGAGCGACGGTTCATCAAGAACGAAGCCGCTCGAATCTGCAAGTGGCTGGTCAAGTACGCCCGGCAGTGGAAGAAGTTCGGTTTCGGTGGGAACACGTGGATCTGCAAGAACTTCAAGATGGGTCGCTTCACGAGCGTCAAGACCGCGACGCGCCGCGCCCGGAAGAGCTACGCTCGCAAGAGCTATGCCCGCAAGTCGCGCCGCAACGTCTCAAAGCGCAGCCGCGTCAGCAAGAGCTGGGCGAAGCGCCGGACGACCCGCACGCGCAACACGCGCCGCTCGCGCGTGGCGTGGTAACTCGCAATCAACGCTCGCCATCGCCCGGCCGGCCCAGCGTCGGCCGGCGATGATGAGCACAGGCTGAATGGCACCGGGCCTCGGCGAACTCCCGCTCGAGGCTCGGTGTCTATTGACGCGCAACGCGGATCAGACGTTGAATCGGAAGTTGATGATATCGCCGTCGAGCACGACGTAGTGCTTGGGTTCGAGCCGCACCTTGTTGGCGGCCTTGACGCCTTTCATGTCCTTGTGGGCCTCGAAGTCGGCGTAAGAAACCGTCTCGGCACGAATAAACCCGCGTTGAATGTCGCTGTGAATCTTCCCGGCGGCGTCGACCGCCGTCGTGCCCTTGGTGATCGTCCAGGCTCGGACTTCATCCTCGCCACAGGTGAGAAACGAAATCAACCCGACGGCGTCATAACACGCGCGGATCAGCCTCGCCTGGGCCGGCTCGGCGATGCCCAGGTCCGCGAGAAACGCGGCGCGATCGGCCGGCTCCAACTGCGACACTTCCATTTCAATCTCGGCCGCCAGGGCGATCGTCGCGCGGGCGTGCGGATGCTCAAAGGGCGGCGGGTTGCCGACCTCGGCCTCGCCGACGTTGACGACGACGATGACCGGCTTGAGCGTAAGAAACCCGAAGCTGGCGGCGATGCCGCGCTCCTCGTCGTTGTGAATGGCGCTGGAGACGGGTGACTCGCTTTCCAAGGCCTCGCGCACGCGCTTCATCATGGCCAGCTCGCGCAGCTCCGCGTCGCGCGTCTTGGTCGGCTTCTGCACGCTCTTTTCGAGTTTTTCGATTCGATTCGTCACCTGCTCCAAGTCGGCGAAGATCAGCTCGGCGTGCAACTCGTCCACGTCGGCGCGAGGATCGACCCGGCCGCGATAGGACGCAACGTTCGGCGATTCGTAACCGCGCACGACGGCCACGATGCCATCGCACTTGCGGACGCTTTGCATGGCCTTGCGAAACTCCGCCACGCCTCCGGCATCGGCGAGGGAGAAACCTGGAATATCCAGGAACTCGAGGTGCGCCGGCGTGTATTTCTTGGGCTTGTAAACCTCGGCGAGGTAGTCCAAACGCTTGTCGGGGACCGGCACGGATGCGAGGCGCTCGGCCGGCGCGTGACCGGTGTCATACGGCTGGCCCGTGATCGCGGAGAAAAGCGTTGACTTGCCCGATTGCATCGGGCCGATGAGAGCAAACTTCATGGTGCGTACTCGGTGCGAGAAACTCGTCAGGGGGTGTCGTCGCGCTCGGCGGATTTCACGATTTCGTTCAGCGAGGCATCCGCCAACCAGAGAATTTTCACTTGCTGCCCGTCGTACATCAGCACGTTCCGACAAGCCCGCGGGATCGACGCATGGGGCGTTGCACAGACCGCCATGGGAACCGGCTCGCCCGCGATCGGCGCGGTGTGCCAGTTGCGAACAATGAGATTGTAATGCTGCGAGGTGATCATTTCGCCGCCGGGCGGCGGGAGCCGCCGCCATTCCTCCTCGAGCAGCTCCCTGGGCAGCTTCGCCAAGTCGCGCCGGAGTGCTTCACGAAAGTAAGCCCTCATCGATTGCTCGCATACGTGTTGATGCTGCTGACCCCGCTGCCAGAGGATGATGAGCACGATGCCGGCCATGCCCAGCGCGAGCCACGCCATGCGCCGCCAGAACACCATCTTGCGTCGCAGGCTCCTCGCCTCTGACACCATGTCCATCGAATCGCTCTTCAACCCGCCTGCATTCGCAGGACCGGACTCCGTCATGCGCGTGCTCACTGAACGATGAAGCAATCCCGGATCGAACCACCCGTCCGCTCGTCGTCCGGACAAGTCTAACACCCCCACCGCTCCCCGCATACCTGCCTACCCCCCCCGCGAATTCCTTCGGCTGCGGCTACGATATGGCCATGTCTGCCGCTTCCCCACCGCTTGGTCTCCACACTCGCCGTACCGGGTGCATTCTTGGCACGGCGGGCCATATCGACCATGGCAAGTCGTCGCTCGTGCAAGCGCTGACCGGGACCAATCCGGACCGGTTGCCGGAGGAGCAGGCGCGCGGCATGACGATCGAGTTGGGCTTCGCACAGTTGAGCTTGTCACGGGATGACGGCGCGGCGTGTCCCATGTCGGTCGGCATCGTCGATGTCCCCGGACACGAACGGTTTGTCCGCACGATGGTCGCCGGGGCGACGGGCATCGACTTGGCGATGCTGGTGGTCGCGGCGGACGACGGGGTCATGCCGCAGACGCGCGAGCACGTGGAGATTCTTGATCTGCTGGGCATCGTGCGCGGCGTGATCGCGATCACGAAAGCCGACCTCGTCCGGGAGGATCGAATCGAGATCGTCCGCGAACAGATCGCCAAGCTGGTATCGGGGCTGCCGCTGGCGGAGTGGCCGGTCGTGGTGGTATCGGCACGCAGCGGACGGGGTCTGGATGCGATTCGCCGGACAATTGCCGAGCTCGCGGGCGAGTTGCCGGATCGCTCCGCGGGAGATGTATTCCGTCTGGCGATTGATCGCGTGTTCGCCGTTCATGGCCGGGGCACGGTCGTGACGGGATCGGTGTTGTGCGGTCAGGCAACGACGCAGTCGACGCTGGAACTGCTGCCGGCCCGCGTCACCTGCCGAGTACGCGAGTTGCAGAGCCACGGCACCGCGGCGACGCGAGTCGGGGGCGGACAGCGGGCGGCGCTCAACCTGACCGGCATTGATCGCGAGCCGATCGAGCGCGGCATGGAGCTGGCGACGCCGGGTTATCTCACACCGACGCGGTACGTGGACGCGCGCGTGCGATTGCTGCGTCGCGGCGAGCGGTCCTTTCGCTCGCACCAACGCGTTCGCGTCTGCATGGGCACATGCGAAACGCTGGCCATGCTCGTTGTGATCGGCGCACGAGAAATCGAACCCGGCGGCGACGCCCTTGTGCAACTGCGGTTCGCCGATCCGGTCGTCTGCGCCCACGGTCAGCGTTTCATCCTCCGCAATGAGACGGCCCAAGTTACACTCGGCGGCGGCGCGGTCATCCGGCCGGTTTCACAGCGATTACGACGCGCCCAGCCGGATGTCGCGGCGTCTCTGGAGCGCTCCGAGTCAGCCGATGCGCAGGTTCGCCTCGAAGAGGCGTTGCGGGTCGCGGGATTCGAATCGGCCACGCCGGCCGGACTCGCCTGCGCGGCGAGCTGCATGATCGGCGAGGTGTCGCCGATGCTGAACGCCCTGCGTGATCGCGGCGTGCTCGTTCGCGTCACGCCGGCGTGCGAAGTGCATCGTGACGCGATGGCGGCACTGGAGAATCGCGCAATGGCCATGCTGTCCCGGCATCATGCCGCGAATCCGGCGCAGCCCGGTCTCTTGCGCGATCGATTCGTCACCTGGCTGGAGAAGCGGTCCGGCGCGGGCATCGGCCGAGCCGTCGCCGCGCGGCTCGAACAGACCGGGCGCATCGTGGCGCGCGGTCCGTACGTCGCCGATCGGGCGTTTCAAGGCGCGGCGTCGGCGGAGGACGCGGCGCGGTTGGAGCGAATCGTGGAGGAGATCACGGCAGCGGGATTCGATCCTCCGGTTTGGTCGTCGCTTCGCGCTCTGACAGGCGTTTCCAGACCGCGCAACCGGGCGTTGGAGGAGCTCGCGCGGTGCGACGCGCGGCTTGTGCTTATGGCACCCCAGCAATTCATTGCCGCCTCGGTGTTGGCGCGGTTCGAGAAGGCGGTGCGCGAGCTTGGCGCGGGCGGCCGGCGTTTCACGCTGGCGCAGGTTCGCGATGCGCTGGGGTTGTCGCGCCGGGTGGTGCAACCGGTGCTGGAACATCTGGATCGCGCGCGCGTGACGCGGCGCGTGGGCGATGAGCGTGTGCTGGTCGAGGGCGAGCAATGAGCAAACACCAACGCAGCCGGCCGAATGCGCTGCGCGAACTGCCCTCCATGACGGCGCTTCTCAAGGCGGCCTCGGAGCGTGGCGACTTGAAACAGGCATCTCGCCGCGTTCTGACCGATGCACTGCGCGACGCGCTCGATGCCGTGCGGCATCGGATCGCGAGTGTATCCGTTGACCGCGATTCCCCCGGCGCCACCGCGGGCGGAACATGGATCGAGTCCATTCTCGCTGACGCCGCGGCGCGACTGGCCGCACGGCGCACCCCGCGGCTGGCGCGCGTCATCAACGCCACGGGCATCATCCTGCACACCGGACTGGGGCGAAGCGCGCTCGGTGACGCCGCTGTGCAACGACTGACCGAGGCGGCGGGCTACTGCAACGTGGAAGTCGACCTCGATTCGGGCGAGCGCGGCCGGCGGGGGCTGTACGCCGAGCAATTGCTTCGCGAATTAACCGGTGCCGAGGCGGCACTGATCGTCAACAACAACGCCGCCGCGACGATGCTCGTGCTGCACGGATTGGCGCGCGGGCGTGAGGTCATCGTCTCGCGCGGCCAGCTCATCGAGATCGGCGGTTCGTTTCGGCTGCCCGAGGTCATGTCGGCCGGCGGAGCGATCCTGCGCGAGGTGGGCACCACGAACAAGACGCACCTTCGGGATTATGAAACAGCCATCGTCGAGCGAACCGCCCTGCTGATGCACGTCCACACGAGTAACTACCGAGTCGTCGGGTTCTCCGAATGCCCGGCGGCGGCGGAGCTGGCGGCGCTGGCGCACGCGCGCGGGTTGGTCTTCTTTGACGATCTCGGCAGCGGCGCGCTGATCGACGACGACCTGTGGCGGCTGGCGAATGAACCCACCGCGACGGCCAGCCTGCGCGCCGGTGCCGATGTGGCGGCATTCAGTGGCGACAAGCTGCTCGGCGGTCCGCAATGCGGTATCCTGCTGGGCAAATCGAGCATCATCGACAAGCTGCGTCAAAGCCCGATGGCAAGAGCCTTGCGTGTGGACAAGCTGACGCTGGCTGCGCTGGAGGCGACGCTGGAGCTGTATCTCGATCCCGCGCGGGCACGGAGCGAGATTCCCACGCTGGCCCGGCTAACCGAAACGATTGAGTCCGTCGAAGCGCGTGCGCGACGACTTTGCGATGCCCTGCACGCGGCACTGGGTGCGAGACTCGGCCGCGATGCGTTCACCGCGCAGCGCGATGACAGCTTCGCCGGCGGCGGCTCGTTGCCGGCTTGGCCGCTGCCGACGGCCGTCGTCTGCTGGGCACCGCCGAATGATCGGCCGGTCGATGCGTGGTCGCGGCGGTTGCGGCTGGGTTCGCCGCCGGTGCTGGCACGCGTACAGGGGGATCGTGTATTGTTCGACCTTCGCACGGTGCGTGAGGCCGAGCAGGCGGAGATTGTGACGGCGGTGGCGAGTGCGCTGGCGTCCGGTGAGTGACGATGACCAAATACGCCATCATTCTTCCAGACGGCGCGGCCGATGAGCCGGTCCCGGCGCTGGGGGATCGAACGCCGCTGGAGGCGGCCGATCTCCCGTTCATGGATTCGGTCGTCAGCATGGGCCGCATCGGCGTGGTTCGGACTGTGCCCGATGGTTTCACGCCGGGAAGTGATGTCGCGACGATGTCACTTCTGGGCTACGATCCCGCGAAGCATTACACCGGTCGTGCCCCGATCGAAGCCGTGGCGAGGAACATCCCGATCCATCAGGACGACGTGGTCTTCCGCTGCAACTTGGTGAACCTCACCAACGGCGAGATGACGGACTTCACCGCCGGGCATATTTCGTCGGTGGAGGCGGCCGGGCTGATGAAGGATCTCGATGCGGCCTTTGTGCGCGAAGGCGTGCGATTCCATCCCGGCGTGTCGTATCGCAACCTCATGACGATCCGCGATCCAAGTGCGATCGACGTCGCCTGCATGCCGCCGCACGACATTCCAAACGAGCCGGTCGATCAGTACCAGCCGCGCGGTGGCGCGGCCCGGCGCATCCGCGACATCATGCTGCGCGCGTCGAAGATCGTCGCGGAACACGACATCAATCACGTCCGAACCGACCTGGGCGAAGTCCCGGCCAACGCGATCTGGCTCTGGGGGCAGGGCGTCGTGCCGATCATGCCGAGATTTCGACAGCGATACGGCGTTCGCGGTTCGGCCATCGCGGCCGTTGATCTCATCCGCGGGCTGGCCAAACTGCTGGGCTGGCCGATCATCGACGTACCGGGCGCGACGGGTTACATCGACACGGATTACGCCGCGAAAGGCCAGGCCGCCGTCACGGCGCTGGATGAATACGATCTCGTCGCCGTTCACATCGAGGCGCCCGACGAAGCCGGTCACCTGGGCAGCGCAGAAGAAAAAGTGAAGGCCCTTGAGCAGATCGACCGGCTCATCGTCGGTCCGGTGCTCGACAAATTGCGATTGTTCGACAAATGGCGCATTCTCATCGCGCCCGACCATCCCACGCCCGTCGGCCGCCGCACGCACACCGACACCCCTCCGCCCTTCTGCATGGCCGGCGCGGACCTGCCGCGCCTGCTTTCGTTTGACGCATTTACGGAATCGACGGCCGTCCGCAGTGATCTGCGCATTGACCCGGGGCATGAATTGATGGAGTATTTCCTGCGTACGTAGGCGAGCAGAGATCCGTGGTCAGTAGGTTGCGGTTTGTGGTGAGTGAACCGTTTTGGGTCTTTCAATTCAGCTGGCGAGCTTGCTCGCCGCGGACCGTGCTGCCCCGACCAGACGGCAGCGAGAATCTCGGAAAGCATCATCCATGACCTCCGTCGATGCACGAAGCACCGCGCCACGTATCTCCACCAAGATCATCGCCACCATCGGCCCGGCGTCGCAGTCGCCCGAATCGCTCCGCGCGCTGGCCCTGGCCGGCGTCGATGTCTTTCGATTGAACTTCTCCCACGGCACACTCGAACAACACGCGCAAGTCTTCGAGCGCATCCGCGCGATCAATCGCGAACTGGGCACGCACAAGGCCGTGATGGCGGATCTGTGCGGCCCGAAGATTCGCGTCGATCCCGTCGAGGATGACAGCTTTGTCATTGCCGTCGGCGACACGCTGGACATCGTCGGAGGGCACGTCGTCGGCAACCGCACCCGCGTCAGCACCAATCGCCCTGAAATCGTCCGCGAGGTTCAGGAGGGCCATCGCGTGCTGATCGACGATGGAAACGTGCGTCTGCGCGTCAGCCGTGTGCTGGAAGACCGCCTGCAATGCGTCTGCGAAGTCGGCGGGGCCATCTCCACGCGCAAGGGCATCAACCTGCCGGACAGCATGCTGCAAATGTCGGCGCTCACGCAAAAGGACCGCGAGGATCTTGCCTGGGCCGTGCAGCACGGCGTGGATTACGTCGCGATGTCGTTTGTACGCACCGCCGATGATTTGCAGGAGCTTCGCGCGCTGCTTCCGCAGACGCCCGACGCCCCGCGTATCGTCGCGAAGATTGAAACGGTGCAGGCGATCCGCCACCTGACGAACATCATCGACGAAGCGGATGTCGTCCTCGTGGCGCGCGGGGACCTCGGCGTCGAAATGGACCTGGCCCGCGTGCCGCTGCTGCAAAAGCAGATCACGCGCCTTTGCGCCCTGGCCGCACGGCCCGTCATCATCGCCACGCAGATGCTTCAATCCATGGTCGAGTCGCCCACCGCCACCCGCGCCGAAGTCAGCGACGTCGCCAACGCCATTCTTGACAAGGCCGACGCGATCATGCTCTCGGCCGAAACATCCGTCGGCGAGTTTCCGGTCGACGCGGTCAACATGATGGTGCGCATCGCCGTCGAGACCGAGGGTTACGTCGCGCTGCAGCTTCGATCCGATCAGGACGAAGCCACCGACGCCGTCAGCCGCGTCGCTACGGCCGTCGCGCACGGCGCGAGCCTGCTGGCGCGTCAGCTCGATGCCCGGCTTGTGGCGGTGTGGACGCAAAGCGGCAACACGGCGCGCCTGCTTAGCAAAACGCGCATGCCCGCGCCGATCATCGGCCTGTCGCCCAATGAATTCGTCTGTCGCCGCATGGCGCTGTACTACGGCGTGACGCCGGTCTGCCTGAAGCGCGAGGAACGCATCCTCGCCATGCTGCGCGACGTGGACGACGCGCTCATCGAGAAGCGACTTGCCAGGCCGGGTGATCTCGCCATCGTCATCGCCGGCACCCACCTCAACGACGTCGGCGCGACCAATGCCCTGCTGATTCACCTCGTCAGCACGGCCGATCAGGGCCTGCCCCGCTTCACCGGCTGAACCGGCCGATTCCGCCGAAGCCCCGCACTGCAATCCTTGCGCGGATCAACGCGCGCCCGGCGTTTCGTCGATGAATAAAGGGGCCTGTGGCGTACGTTCGAGATGCGGCGAGCAAGCTCGCCGGCGAAATGCAACCAGCGCCCGACTCACGGAACACGGCTTTTAACGACTCGCTTCAGGCAGTGCGTCATGTCACTCATTACTGTATGCCATCCGATCCATCGCTGGGCCGTCGGCGGGACCGAGCGGCAGCTCGCGACGATTCTGCGGCACCTGCCTGCTGATCGCTTCCGGCACATTGTGTTGACGCGCAACGGCGGGGTCATGCCGCCGCTTCCATCGAACGTGCGATCGATTGATCTGGCGCGTCCCCAAACCGACCCGCGATTCGCCGACGCACTGACCGAACAACTGATCGCGCATCGCGTGGACATCCTGCATCTGCGAGGCCTCTCCATGCTGCTCGACGGACTGGTGGCGGCCGAACGTGCGGGAGACATCGCAGTGGTACTGGGGTTTCACGGGTTTGAAACGGCCGAGGACGATTTGCCCGCGCTGCGCAAACCGGCGCTGGGTCGCGCGGCGCTCCGGTGCGACGCGCGCTGGGCGGTCAGCAAGTCCGCGGCACGCAGCATTGAGCGGAGCCTGCGTCTGCCGATGGGCTGCTTCGTCGCCAAGCCGAACGGCGTGGACGTGCACCGCTTCGCGCCGGCATCGGATCGCGCGGCGATTCGCGCGAGGCTGGGCCTGACCTCGGATCAACAAATCATCCTCTGCGTCGGGAACTACAAACCGGTCAAGGGCCAGGACGTGCTGCTGGACGCCGCGGCGATGCTACCGGCCGGCTGGACTAAAAAAACAATTTTTGTATTTATTGGCCGCGATGACCTGAACGGCGAATTGCAGCGCCGCGCAGCAGCCCTTTCGCAGCCGAACTTCGTCGCACGCTTCAGCACGGATTGCGATGACCCGTTGCCGTGGTACCAGGCGGCGGATTTGTTCGTGTTGCCGTCGCGCTGGGAGGGGCTGTCCAACGCGCTGCTGGAGGCGATGGCGTGCGAACTGCCCGTGATCGCCGCGCAAATCGGCGGCAACGTCGACGCGATCGAGCATGAGCGCAACGGCCTGTTCGTGCCGCCCGATGACGCCGGCGCGCTGGTTGTTGCTATCAAAAGACTGCTGACCGATCCGGCCAAGGCCGATTCGATGGGCCGCGCCGCCCGTGTGCGCGTCACCGAGTGCTTTGACCAGCAAACCGCCGTCGCCCGCTACGCATCCGGCTACGAAGCGCTCGCGCGAAAACTCCGCGCACGCCGCGCCGCTGCCCGGTCCACGTTGAACTTCTCGCATGACCCCGCCCTGGCTGACCTGGAGACGCATCCGTGACGATCCTGACCGCCCTGCGACCCGAACGCCCCGCCGCGTCCACCGGCCGGCTCGCCGCCCTGTGGCGCTATCGCGAACTCATGGGCATGCTGGCCTGGCGCGATATCCGCGTGCGCTACAAGCACTCGCTGCTCGGTGCGGCCTGGGCCGTCCTGCCGCCCGTTCTGATGATGGGTATTTTTACATTCGTATTTGGCACCGTCTCGGCCATCGACCCGCGCGGGCTGACCGGCCATGCCGGCCTGCCCTACTCGCTCTTCGCCCTCGCCGGTCTCGTCCCCTGGACCTTCTTTGCCAACGCCCTGACCGCGGCCACCGGTTCGCTCGTCGTCAACCGGCAGCTTGTGACGAAAATCTATTTCCCGCGCGAGGTCTTCCCCCTCGCCGCCATTCTTAGCGCCGCCGTGGACTTCCTCATCGCACTAACCGTCCTCGCCGCCTACGCCGCCTACCTGCACCTCACCGGCGCGTGGCAGCTCAACCTCTCCGCCGCGCTGCTGGCCCTGCCCGTGGTGCTGCTCGTGATGCTCTGTTTCATGATCGGCCTCGCCCTGCTGCTGGCCATGGCCAACCTCTTCTTCCGCGACGTAGCGTTTCTCTTCCGCTCCGTCATTCAGCTTTGGATGTTCGTTACCTGCGTCGTCTATCAGCTCGACGCGACGGCCGGATGGAAACGCGCCGTGATCCAGCTCAACCCCATGACGCCGATCATCCGCGGCCTGCGCGATTGCCTGCTCATGGGCCGCTGGCCCTTTGACGCCCCCTTCGCTCTCGCCGCCGCGATCAGCCTCGCGACGCTCGCCGTCGGCTGGACCTGGTTCGGCCGCCGCGAGGCCCGATTCGCCGAATGTATTTGAAATCCATCCGGGACGGGTGCCCCATCCTCGCGGAGCGAAGGTGGGGTCACGATGATGGAAAAACAGAGTCGTAGGGCGCGTCTCCGCCTCGGCGGATCTGTGACTCGACGCACCACGAGAAATGGGTTCCGCCGCATCACTGCGGCGGCTCGGACCTGCACGAGCCGGCTCCTTGACGGTTGCGGCGCGGTTCAAGCGCGCGGTTCAAGCGCGGCGACGTTGATCGCGCTGGTGGGAGCGATCGCGCGGCCGCCGGCGGCGCAACATCACCGCCGGGGCGAGGAGCAGCGCGGCGGTGGCGGGCTCGGGGACGTAGTTGATGTGAATGACCGGATTGGGCCATTCGCCACCGAAGATCTGGAAGCCGGGATTCGCGCCGAAGGCGACGGCACGGCGGTTGTTGAAGGGGGGTTGGACACCAGGCTCGAAACCACCGAATCCCTCGGAGCCGGCGCGCAGCTGCGTCAGCGTGCCGGGGGCAATACCGGCCTGCGTCGTCAATACGTAACTGTGCAGGTTGTAGATGGTCGGCCCAGCCGGGATCGGGCTTCCGCCCTGCGGCAAACCAACAATGAGCGATGACAGCACGCCGTCGGGGCGGTTCTCAACTGGGGGCAGAACATGATTGGTGAATGGCGAACCGACGACACTTGTCTCTGACAAGCTCAACTGCGTGGCCGCCCCGGCCGGATCGCGTATCCAGAGCGAATAGCCCGTGAGCGTGCCGTCGTCGATTCGCGCGCGGGTTGTAATGCGCCACTTGCACTCATTGACCGTCGCGTCGCAGCGTAGGAACAAGGATGTGCCGGTTGTTCCCTGTTGGTCAATGAACGAGTTTGGAGTCAACGGATCGGCGCGTTGCCAGGCGACAACGCCAGCATGACTCAATTGAAACGCATTTGTTCCGAAGGCAAGAAAGGTGGCGCAAAGCCAAGTGTTCTTGTACATGTCAACTCCCCTTTCCTGTTCAAGGCGCAGTCGTAAACGAGCGTACAGCACTGTATGTAAAGTGCCCGCAACTATCTCGCGATACGACTTGCCAGTAATAGGTGGTGCCGCTCTGCAAGCCAGAAATTTCGAACTCACTATCGGGCGTGCAGCATTGACTCGGTGTGGAGCAACAGGGGTTTTGGATGCACTGCGAACTAAGTGGCGGCGGATCGGTTGTTCCGATCGCAATTAAATAGCAATCCGTCTCATCGCTTTCATCCCACGTCAGCGTGACGGTGGTCGGGACGCCGGTGGCCTGGTGCAGCGGATAGAGTAAGGTCGGCGTACCGGGTATGCCGTCGTTCGTTGGAAGATTATCAGGGAACACGACATTGCTCGGCGAGTTGCCGGTGATGAGCTGCGCCGCACGAAGCGCTTGGTCGTACGAGTCCAATGCCGGGTTGGACAGCGGCAATCGACATCCCGCGTTCGCCAGCACATGCCCCTCGACCTCTTCAACATCAAGTATTGTGTCCGAAGGCATGTCCCACGCACCATCCTTTTTCAGACTGGTCGCCAGATTTGTGTAGATTGCGGTTGGCGGACTCGTCTGGCTGACCGTCATGTCCCATTGATTACCTGTGTAGGTCAACTCGTACTCACCAGCAGTGACATTGAACCGTAGGTACAAGTTGCCGCTGATATGCAGGGTGTTATCGCCAGTGCTAAGGACGAGCAGCGGCGAGTTAGAATTCGGCGTGTAGGGATTCTCTGTCTCGACGGCTCGAATCGGATCTTCAAAAAAACCGCTCCGCGAGAGATACAAATTCGGCGTCTGGAAATGGTTCTTGATGATGTTCATCTTGGGACCGTTCGTCCCATCGCCCGACCAGATTTCCAGCGCCCGGCGGCTGATGGAAACGACGTTATTGAAGAAGTCAACCCGGCCCGGGCCGGTGAACACCAGCTGGCGCTCCAGCGTGTTGGTAATCAGATTGCGGCAGTAGGTCAGCCGTTCGTGCTCATGGGCAGGGCCGTGGGCGGAGCCGATGCCGGCGCGGGAATAGCCGATGGCACCGCCGCCGATGATGCAGTTCTGAACCGTAACGCGACAGAGTTTGCCGCTGACCGAGATATTGTCGTCGCGCGAAGCGCCGATCGAGCAGTGATCGACGATGATATCGTTGCAGCCGGTTTGGTCGCCCCAGATATTCAGTGAACGACCGCAGTGGTACCGGAGATTCTCCGGGTCCAATACGCCGGAACGGAATCGCATGTACCGCAGGACGACGTTGTCGCAGTCCTTGATGCGAAACTCGTCGCCGATGATGGTCGGGCCGATCCCGGTGGCGTATTCACCGGTGATCTTGACGTACGATTGGTTGTCCATGCTTAACATGGACTTCAATTTGATCTCGCCGTTGACCAGCACCTTGATGTTCCGCGGGCCGGTCAATTGTTCGATGGCGTAGCGAAGCGTGTGCTGAATGGGCGTCTCAACGCCCGGAAGATAATCCCCTGGGTGGGTCACCTCATACCACGTGTTCGGATTGTAATTCTGCGGCGGATTGTGAAACGCGTACTTGGCCCAGCCCATGGCGCCTTCAAAGACCGGCGTGCCTTCAGTTGGAACTATTCCGCACGGTGGATGCCCGTACGGCGGCTCCGTATTGCCGCCCGGCGGCGGGTCTTCAGCGACCGTGGATCGCATGGTCAGCGCGCAGAGCATGAGAGAGAGAGAGAGAGAGAGAGAGAGAGAGAGAGAGAGAGAGAGAGAGAGAACGGCTGCGGGTCGTAGCGAACTGCGCCGGTCCATTGGTCTGGCCTCCTGCGTCAAGCGACGCGCCAACGGCATCCCATCAGCCGCCCGATTGCCCGGTGGGCGGCCCGTCCGGCCCCACGATGACGGCAGTGTAACACAGGTGCCGAAGGCGTGTCAAGGGAATTTTTCGGACTTTCTGCGGTTTGCCCTAAACCCTGTGCCCGTCGCCAGTAACCGTTCGCCGGCAGGCAGCCATGTGCCAGGAGCCGTTCGCCTTCTGACAGCAAGAAGCCATGAGCCGTAAGCGATAAGCCAGAAGGATTGGGCCAGTAGAATTTGGACGATGGCCGAGTGCAGCGCCGTAGGTTGCGTCCTCGATGCGCCGAGAGAAAGCATGGTCTCGGCTTGGTTTGATTCCGCCGCATGACTGCGGCGGCTCGGACGGGCACGGACCCGCTCCCTCACCCTTGATTTTGCTTCGCAACGTCAAGTGCAGACGGTCGCGGCCCGGATCGAAACGCAAACGCTACCATTACCCGTTACCCAAGCCCGGTTGACTCCCTAACATATACCTAATAGACTCCGCCGCCATGGCCCTGCGGCGCGTCTCCAATCCACCGAATCCGTTCATCTCCGAGGCGCGGGAGTGGCTCGAGTGCGAGCCGCCCGATGCGAAGGTCGAAATCTACGAAGAACACGCCAAGTCCATACTTTCCGAGAACGACAGCCCCGATATCCCTTTCCGCTGGTCGATCAATCCCTATCGCGGCTGCCATCACGCCTGCGCTTATTGCTACGCTCGGCCGACGCACGAGTATCTCGGCTACGGCGCGGGGACGGATTTCGATACGAAAATCGTTGCGAAGGTCAATGCGGCCGAACTTCTTCGCAAGGCGTTTGAGAAGAAAAGCTGGCAGGGCGAATCGATCTGCTTCTCCGGCGTGACCGACTGCTATCAGCCGCAAGAAGCGGTTTACAAGCTCACGCGCAGCTGCCTCGAGGTCTGCCTCGCCTGTCGCAACCCCGCGACGATCATTACCAAGAGCTTTCTCGTAATTCGCGATGCGTCGTTGCTGGCGGAGTTGAACCGCGCCGCCCGGGCGAACGTGTTCATGAGCGTCGCCTTCGCCGACGACGAAACGGCGCGGCTGATCGAGCCGGGCGCGCCGCCGCCTTCGCGCCGGTTCGAAGCGATCCGGCAGCTTGCGGCCTCGGGTTTGCGCGTCGGCGTGTTGTGTGCGCCGATCATTCCGGGATTGAACGACACGCAGATGCCGGAAGTGCTCCGGCTGGCGGCGGAGGCCGGCGCGAAGTCGGCGGGGTACACGGCGCTGCGGCTTCCGGGAAGCGTCGCGCCCGTGTTTCTCGAACGCATCCGGTCGGCGATGCCCCTGCGTGCGCAGCGCGTGGAGAACCGCATTCGCGAGATGCGCGGCGGCGGATTGAATGACCCCCGCTTCGGCAATCGCATGCGCGGCAGCGGTACATACTGGCAGGGCATCCGGCAATTGTTCAATGTCTGCGCGGTGAAGTACGGCCTGAAGCCGGTGAAGCGAATCGCGATGCAGAACCTCCGCGAGCACACCGCCAGTGCGAACGCCAGCAGGGACAACACAAACGC
Source organism: Planctomycetia bacterium (assembly GCA_015200345.1). Classification (NCBI taxonomy): domain Bacteria; kingdom Pseudomonadati; phylum Planctomycetota; class Planctomycetia; species Planctomycetia bacterium. The sequence continues at coordinate 1,043,525 of CP054187.1, forward strand.
CGGGCGGACGATACAATTGCGGTTGTTTGATGAGTGACCCCAGCTTCGCATTGCATCGGGAACCCCGTCCATGTCCTATACGGAATTGATCGCCGCCGTGAAAGAAGCCAACATCCTGTCTTCCATCGAGGGGTTGCTCGACTGGGACAGCGAGACCGTCATGCCCGAGAAGGGCCTGCCCGCGCGGGCCGAGCAGCTTTCACTGATGGCCGCGCTGGCGCATCAGCGGCGGACCGATCCGCGCATCGGGGAATGGCTCGGCCAATTGGAAGGCAAAGATGCGGACGAATCGCAGGCCGCGAACCTGCGTGAGATACGCCGCGGGTACGACCGCGCGGTGAAGCTACCCGCCGAGCTGATTCGCAAGATCGCACACGCCTCGACGCTTGCGAAGGACGCGTGGGGCAAGGCGCGCGCCGAGAAAAACTTTACCGCCTTCGCCCCGCACCTGTCGACCCTGCTGGACCTCAAGCGGCAGGTCGCCGACGCGATCGGCTACGCCGCCGAGCCGTACGATGCACTGCTGGATGAGTACGAACCGGGCATGACCACCGCGCAGGTGGCCGATGTGTTCGGCGCGCTGCGCGGCCCGCTGTCTGATTTCGTCAAGCGTCTGCAAAACGCGCCGAAGCGGCCGGACCCGGCGGTGCTGCATCGCCGATTCGACCGTGCGGCGCAGGAAAAGTTCGCCCGCCGGATGGCCGAAGTGGTCGGGTTCGATTTCACGGCCGGCCGGCTGGATGTCTCCAAGCATCCGTTCTGTTCGGGCAGCTACCCCGGCGATATTCGATTGACGACGCGCTACTACGAGGACTTTTTCTCGCCCAGCGTATTCGGTGTGTTGCATGAGTCCGGTCACGGGCTGTACGAACAAGGATTGCCTGTTGACCACGCTTTTACGCCGCTGGGCCAGCCGGTCAGCCTTGGCATTCATGAATCGCAATCGCGCCTCTGGGAGAACTTCGTCGGGCGCAGCCGAGGATTCTGGGAAAAGTTTTACAACGAAGCCCAGACTGCGTTTGCCGAATCGCTGCGCGACGTGAGCCTGGATCAATTCCATGCGGCGATCAACGTCGTTCAGCCGTCATGCATCCGCGTCGAAGCCGACGAGGTGACGTACAACCTGCACATCATTGTACGATTCGAGATGGAGCGTGCGATGATCGGCGGCAAGCTGGCGGTGAAAGACGTGCCGGAAGCGTGGAACGCTCGCATGAAGGAGTTCCTCGGCATCACGCCGCCTGACGATGCGCTGGGCTGCTTGCAGGACATCCACTGGTCCATGGGCGCGTTCGGGTACTTCCCGACCTACGCATTGGGCAATCTCTACGCCGCGCAGTTCTTCGACGCCGCGAAGAAAGCCATCCCCGATCTGCCGGACCAGATTCGCGCCGGTCGGCTTCGCCCGTTGCTCGACTGGCTGCGCGAGACCATTCATCGCCATGGCCAGCGTTATCGCGCGGCCGACCTCGTGCAGCGTGTCACGGGCAAACCGCCGTCGATTGAACCGTTCCTTGCGTACGTGCGTGAGAAGTTCTCCCCCATTTATGGATTGTGAGTCTTATGGATCTCAAAGCCGCCCTGTTGCAGAACATCGACAAGCGCTTCCAGCAATTCCGCGAGGCGTTCGGACGGTTCGATGACGCGTCGGCCGAGCGCGAGATGGTCGGCCCGAAGTGGAACGTGCGTGATCTCGCGGGGCATCTGGCGCATTGGACAGCCGAAGGCGCGGCGCAGATTCCATCGCTGGCGGCCGGCAAGCCCATGCCCGATTACGATCTCGAAAAGGTGAACGAAGAGGTGTATCGCAGGAATCGGCGCATGTCGTTCGTCATGCTGCTGCCGCAGCTTCGCGCGGCGGAGGAGCGGTTTCTGGCAGCGGTGAAGGCCGTGCCCGATGCGATGCTGATCGATTCGCCGGTGCGCGAGTGGATCGGTTTCACCGGCGCGGGGCACTATGAGAAACACTGGGAGGGGTTGAAGGCGGCGGTGGAGCGAATGAAGAACAGCACGTAGCAAATGGCGTAACATGAATTACGGTGCAGTCGGCGTTACCTCCTCACTGAACTTGCCGCCCAGCGATTTCAGATACGACTCCAGCGATGACGTGTAACCGAACACGAATCGCGCCAGAGACCGGAAGATCGGATTGTAAATCTCTCCTTCCTCCGTGATCGTCACACGGCTGCCCTCGGCCGCCGGTTCGATCTCAAAAACCCACCGCCCGCCGAACGGCAGGTTCTCGTCGGCAATGCGCGTCACCAGTCGCGTGGGCCGCGCGGCCTCGATCCGCTCCAGCATCATCGGCCCGTTGCTGCCGTCCTCCGTCCAAACGGGCCGGCCATCGCGGTCCGGCTCGCGGCGAACCGACTTCAAGTCCTTGCGCCAACTCGCGGCCTGCTCGAAATCCGCGATCACATCCCAAACAACGTCGGGCTTCTGGCGTAGTGTTATTCGCCGGGCCGCGACGTGCCCCTGCGGCAGCATCAGCCCGATCCCCGCGATCAGCAACACCAGCCCCGCCAGACCTCCCACGCCAACGAGCAGCCATTGCCACATCGGTCGCCTCTTCTTGTTCGCAGCCGTCGTCATCGTACACCGACCTCGCTCGGCCCGCCGAAATGTCTCGTCGCCCTAGCCTGAATCAGTGTAACGCCCGACTAGATTGATTGCATTGGACTGTTATAGTTGCCCGCGCGGGCGATTCCGACGTTACAATCCCCGATTCAACCGCGTCGGCGTCGCCCCGTTTTGGGCGGGCCGCGAATTCCTGACAGGTGTCGCGATGCTCGGTGAACTGCTGCGACCGGAAATCGAAGAGATGCTCGCCGCCCGGCACTTTGCAGGCCTGCGCGAGGCGCTCGCCGACCTGCCGCCGGCCGACATCGCTGATCTCTTCGCCGATCTGCCGCCGGAGCAGGTCGCCGTGCTCTTTCGCATCCTGCCGCGCGCCCAGGCGACGGACGTCTTTGAGTACCTTCCGGTTGACGTGCAAGAGAGCACGCTGCGCGCCATGGGCCAGGAGGACGTCGCCGCGGTCCTGAACGAGATGGACCCCGACGATCGCACGGCCCTGCTCGAAGAAATGCCCGGCGAGGCGGCCCAGCGGCTCATCAACCTGCTCTCGCCCGAAGAGCGGCGAATCGCCTCCAAGCTGCTTGGCTATCCCGAGGAATCCATCGGCCGGCGCATGACGCCCGATTACGTCGCCGTGCGCGCGGACTGGACGATCTCGCACGTTTTCTCGCACCTGCGCCAGGTCGGCAAGGACAAAGAGACGCTCAACGTTGTTTTTGTCACGGACGAGCGCGGGCGGTTGATCGACGACATTGCCCTGCGCCAGCTGGTCCTCGCCGATCCGAACGATCTGGTGAAGGACATCATGGACGGGCACTTTCCGTTCCTGCGCGCCTACGACGATCAGGAAGAAGCGGTGCGTACGTTCAAAAAGTATGACCGCAGCGTGCTGCCTGTCGTGGACAGTTCGAACATCCTCGTGGGCATCGTGACGGTTGACGACGTGCTGGACGTCGCCGAGCAGGAAGAAACCGAAGACGTTCAGAAGATGGCCGCGGTCCAGGCACTGGATGAGCCGTACCTCGCGACGCCGTTTACCGTGATGGTCCGCAAGCGGGCCGGTTGGCTGCTGGCGCTGTTCGCCGGCGAGCTGTTGACGGCGACGGCGATGGGCTATTTCGAGCATGAGATCGCTCGAGCCGTGGTGCTGGCACTGTTCGTGCCGCTCATCATCAGCAGCGGAGGCAATGCCGGTTCACAGGGGGCGTCGTTGATCATCCGCGCGATGGCGCTGGGCGAGGTCACGCTCGGCGACTGGTGGCGGATCATGCGGCGCGAGGTCATGTCCGGCCTGGCGCTCGGCTCGATTCTGGGCATTGTGGCATTTGTGCGCATCGCGCTGTGGCCGTGGCGCGTCTCGATGTATGGCGAGCATTATCTGATTGTCGCCTTTGCCGTGGGAACCAGTCTCGTCGGCGTGGTGATGTGGGGGACGCTTTCGGGTTCGATGCTGCCGCTCATCATGCGGCGGCTCGGATTTGACCCGGCCGTGTCCTCGGCGCCGTTCGTGGCGACGCTTGTCGACGTGACGGGGCTGGTGATCTACTTCCTGACGGCCAAAGTGATCCTGACCGGGACGCTGCTGTAAGCCGGGGCAACAACGGCGACCTGTCAGTAATATCGGATCAGCGCGAAGCCGCCAATCAGCAACACCATGAAGGCAATGCAGAGAAGATTGAAGTACTTGTCGATGAACTGGCGGATCGGCTCGCCGAATCGCCGCAGCAGCCACGCCACAATGAAGAACCGCATCCCGCGACCGACGAAGGACACCGCCGCGAAGGCGAGAACGTTCATGTGAAACGCCCCCGAGGCGATCGTAAACACCTTGTACGGGATCGGTGTGAAGGCCGCGGCGAAGACAATCCAGAAATCGTAGGCCTGGTACCAGTCCGTCACTTTCGCGTAGTGCTTCTCGGCGTGATAGAACGCGATGATCTTCTGACCGACCGTATCCATCAGCGTCAGCCCGATGGCATACCCAGCCAAGCCGCCCAGCACACTGGCGACGGTGCAGTTCAGGGCGAGGCGAAACCAGCGCGTCCGGGCACCGAGCACCAGCGCGATGAGCAGCACATCCGGCGGAATTGGGAAGAAACTGGACTCGGCAAACGCCAGCAGGAAGAGTGCCACCGCCCCATGCGGCGTGTGCGCCCAGTGCAACACCCAATCATACATTCGCCGGTGAAGGCCGGGTTTACCGGTGACCGGTGATGAAGCAGCTTGGTCATTCATGGGCGGGAATGCTAGCGGGTATTCGCCGCCCCCGCGAGTGCGAAATGAGCAAGCAGGTTGTTGAACATTCTCGCGGAATCAACCCACGCGGCCGTCGCGGTCCAGATCCTCGCCCATTCGATTTTCGAGTCGAAGGATGAGTTCCCGCAGTAGCGTCTGCGTGCGGTTCAACTCGTTCTCCAGCCAGCGCACGCGCGATTCGAGATTCTCCGCGTGTTCACGCTGATTGCTGATCTGACTTTGCTGTAAGAGGTCCCAGAAGAAGCCCATTTTCCATACCTCCCCAGCCTTGATTGCTGCTTGCGTCTTTCGTGACCAGCCAATCATGTCAACACGGTGACTTACGGATCGAACCGCCGCACCTTCACATCGGTAACCAGCATATGAACCTTCTGATCCAGCGGACCAGCGGGGATCGAATCGACGACCTGTTCCTCGAGCGCAAAACCGCAGGCGATTCCGCGAAACTCCGCCTTGCCCAGAAAGCGATCGTAGAAACCACGACCACGGCCCAGCCGATTGCCGAACGGATCAAACCCCAACCCCGGCACGATCACCAGGTCGATCTGTTGCACAGGAATGATCTGGCCGCTGATCGGCTCGCGCACGCCGAGCTGATTGTTCGCGGCGACTTCGGTGTCCAGATCGCGAATCTCCATTGGGATCATCTGGCGGCTTTCCCAGCTCACCTGCGGGGCGACGACGCGCTTGCCGTCCTGCCAGGCCTGAAGCACGATGGGCGTTGTGTCGGCCTCCTGCGGCAGCGACAAATAGATCATGATCGTCTCGCAGCGGCGGTATTCCGGCTCGGCGAGCAACAACCGCGCGGCGGCGCGCGAGCGCGAGACCATGTCGTCCGGCGAAATGGCCGCCAAGACCGCCCGCAGCCTGGATCGAAGTTCCTTCTTCACCCGGTCCTCGCGAAGGGTTGCGTTCCCGTTAGAGAATATGGACTGGGCTGATCCGTTTCAATAGCATGGCCAACCGCAGCGGGAGAACCCCGCACGCATGCCGTACCCAGTGTGATTTGTGAGCCTGAAATCCACTTTACCGATTGCGACATTCGTGACCGGCGCGCTGCTTAGCGCTGCCGGAACGGCGATCGTGCTACGATGGTCCACGCGTCGCGGATTTGTCGATGTCCCGGGCGGGCACAAGGGCCATGCGCGACCGGTCGCGCTGGGCGGCGGCGCGGCCATCACGCTCGCGGCCGTGCTGCCGATGCTCGGCGCGATCGCCGCGGCGAACTTGTTTGCCTCCGGCGCTGCGCCGGACTGGATGCCCGATTCGATTCGCATACACCTTGGCGGAATGGTGACCAAGACGCCGTTGGCGATCGCGCTGGCCGGCACGACCGCGTTCATCTGCGTCGTCGGCCTGATTGACGACCGCCGCGCGCTGCGGCCGCTGACGAAACTGATCGCACAAGTGGCCGCCGCCGCCGCGCTGGTACTTGGTTTCAACCTCCGCTTGCTTTCCGATCTGGGCTACGCCCCGTCGACGCTGCTGTCGATCCTCTGGATCGTCACGCTGATGAACTCGTTCAACTTTCTCGACAACATGGACGGCCTCGCCGCAGGCGTTGCGATGATCGCAGCGAGCGTGTTCGCCAGCACGGCCATGCGCGCAGGGCAGGTCTTCGTGCCCGCGTGCTGTTTGCTTCTGGCTGGCGCGCTGGCGGGATTCCTGCCGTTCAACGTTCACCCCGCCCGCGTCTTCATGGGCGACGCCGGCAGCATGGTGATCGGCCTGCTCATCGGCGTGCTGACGATTCTTACGACGTTCGCCGACCCGGCGCAGGGCCAGACCCCGGTCGGTGTACTCGCGCCGCTGGTGGTCATGGCGGTGCCGCTTTATGACACGGCGAGCGTCATCTGGATTCGCTGGCGCAGCGGCAGCCCGATCTGGGCCGGTGATCGTCGGCACTTCTCGCACCGCCTCGTGCGCCGCGGCATGCCGGTGCGCCAGGCCGTTGCGGTCATCTGGCTGGCCACGCTGGTCACATCGCTCCCCGCGCTGATGCTGCCGCGCGCGAGCTGGCCGCTGGCGTGGGGCATCCTGTTGCAAACGCTGCTCGTGGTCGCGCTGGTCGCCCTGCTGGAGAGCGCCGGCGGCGACGGATCGGATTAGAGCGATGGCCGGACCGATCGCGCGATTCATCGACCACGCCGTCCTGCTCGTCCTCCTCACGCTCATCCCGCTGCGCGCCGTCGCCGGTGAGACGCACTCGTTTGAAACGCCACGTTTGCTGCGCGGCCTCACTTCGTTCGGCCCATCGCCGGCGACCACGTTTGCAATCGCGGCAATCATCGTCGCGTGCGCCGGATGGGTGTTCGCCTCGGGCGCGTGGCGCGGCCGGCGAATGCGTACGACCGGGCTGGAGGCGGGCGGGCTGATGCTGTTCGTCGCGTCGAACATCGCATTTGTTCGCGCGGGCCAGAAGCATTTGGCATTGATCGGCGCGTCCGATTTTCTCACCATCGTGCTGTATGCGATCACGCTTCGGCAGTTGCTGACGTCGCGCTGGCACCTCCGGCTGGGGCTGGCCGTCGTCATGGCGACCGCGGGAATGCTCGTCGCCAAGGCGTGCTACCAGAAATGGATCGAATGGCCGGCGACGATCACGTATTACGAGGAACACCGCGAGGAATTGCTCGGCAGCGCACCTCCCTCAAGTGCGGCGACGGCGCCCAACGCCCCCCCCTCGACAAACCAGGCAATCGCACTTTCCGACGACGCCTCCGTCCAGCGCCGCGAGGGGTTGATTCATGATTACGAGGCCCGCCTGCGGTCCGGCGCGATGACCGGCTACTTTGCCCATCCCAACATCCTCGGAAGCTGTATGGCCATGCTGACGCTTTGCTGCGCCGGCATCGCGTTCACACGATGGCGCGGCGGTCGACGCGGCGCCGCGATCGCGCCGATCTTCCTCGCTCTGGCATGCGCTGGCGTTCTGCTGGGCACGCAATCCAAAGGCGCCAGCGTCGCCTGCGCAGCAACGGCGTGCTTCCTGGGAACTTGCCTCATCCTGCGCAAACTCAAACAAGCCCGGCATCCAGACCGACCAGATGTTTCGCGGGATGCCGGCGCAACGGCTCGCATCCTTCGCCGCACACTCGTCATCGGCTGGATTCTCGCGGCCATGGGCGCAGCGAGCCTCTTCGCAATGCTCCGCGCCGATCCCGGTTTAATGGGTCTTTCGATGCGCTATCGCGCGATGTACTGGGAAGGCGCGATGGCGATGGTGGACGACGTGGGTGTGTGGGGACTCGGGCCGGACAATTTCGGGCGGCACTTCACGCGCTACAAGCCCGTCGCCTGCCCGGAGGAAGTGGACGATCCGCACAACTGGCTGATTAAGTCATTCGTAGAGCATGGATGGCTCGGCGCGGCCGGCCTGCTCGCCCTGTTCATCGGCGGGTCGTTGAAGCTCACCACGGTCCCCTCTCCCTCCCAGGGAGAGGGGTGGGGTGAGGGTGATCCGCGCGCCGCACGCGAACAGTCCGTCGTCCTGAACCTCGCCGTGGTCCTCGCCCTGTTCGCAATCGCATGGGTCGCGCTCATCGCGGGCGCACCGTCGGATTTTACGCTCGTCACGCTTGCACTGGGCCTCGCGCCCTTCGCGCTTTTCTTCGTCGCCGGCGCGATCGAACGCGCGGACACAACGCGCTTTGAAGACAATGACCTGCCCCTGCTTGCCGCCGGCCTGGGCGCAGGGCTGGTCGCCTTCCTTGTGCACGCCTTCATCGACCTCGCGCTCTTCATGCCCGGTGCGGCCACGATGTTCTTCGCCGTCGCGGCGATCGCGCTGGCGGCGCGCGATGCGAAGAACCACATCGACGAGGCAATTGATGATTCCGATCGCCCGGCCGCACGGAAGCTCGACCGTGAGCAGACGCGTCGCCATCGACTGGCGCTTCCTGCCGGCGCGTCGATGGTCATCGTCGCCGCCTGCTTGCTTGCAGAGTCGTATTTGTGTCACCACTATGCGTATTTTCTGGAATGGAGCCGCCAAGACCCCGGGCGCGGGGCGTACGGCTATCGGGAGGCAGCAACGTATTACGCGCTCGACGGCACGGCGGTCGAAGAGATGCTCGATACGCTGTCGCCGCGGATCGCCTCGCGGACCGACGCCGACGAGGTGCTGAAACTGACGGACGAGCTGGAGCGCCGCGACCCGTTCAACGCCGCCGTGTGGCACCATCGCATGGCGGCCTATTCCGCTCGATTCGCCCTCGGTGGCGATCTCGCCGATCTGCGACAGGCTGTGGCGATGCAGCAGAAAAGCATCGAGACGTATCCCACGTCGCCGCTGCGCTGGCTGGCCCTGGGCGATCTGCTCGAGCGGCTGGCAAGCCAGTCTCGCGACCCGGCGGACCGACGCGCCGCAGCCGACGCGCTCCAGCGGGCGCTCGATCTCGACGCGCAACGAATCTACGTCTCGAAACCGAATCGCCTGTCCGCGGATTTCCTGCAATCCATACGCGAGCGAATTGGCAGGCTGCGGTGATTTCGGCGATGCTCGGCGTCTCCCTGGCGATCGCGGCTTGGACGTGACGCGATTCCTCGGCGCAGATGCACCAGATGCCACGCTTCTTGAACCGCGTTAAAATGACCGGCCATGACAACCACGGGAGTCAATCCGGCCGATCGCGCCGGAGAGCGATTGCATCCGTCAAACGCTCCCCCGGCACGGCACGATCTCGGCGCGACCAGCGCACACGCCTGCCCGCGCCCGTTGCCGATACCGCACGGTCCCACGCCGGATCATCAGCCGCTCAACGCCGCCGACCGTCTCATGCTCGTCGGGCATGACGGCATGCGCTCGATCGACCACGCGGGCTTTCAGTGTCAATCGCATCTCTGGCTCGCGGGGCGCGTCGACGTGCCGGCGCTGCGAGGGGCGCTGGAGACGCTCCATCAACACTACCCAGTCATGACGGCACGGCTGGAGAAATACCCATCGACTCCGTCGTCGCTCGGTCGCACGCCGCCTTCCACCGGGCCGCGCTGGGTGTTTCAAAACAATACATCAGTCGAGTTTAACGAGGTGACCCTCGACGCCGCCGACGAGGCCGCCGTGCGGCGCTACGCCGAGCGCCGGTTTGACGAGCCGCTCGACCTGCCGCGGATGAACCCGATCGGTTTTCACCTGTTGCACCTGCCCGACGGGCGCGATGTCTTCCTGCTGCGCTGGTCGCATGTGCTGATGGACGGCAAGGCGCCGGAACTGGTCGTGCACGAACTCAATCGGCGGTTCGAAGACCCCGGCCTGCCCGCCCCGCCACCGCCCGACGGCGACGAAATGCAGGCGCACCTCGCCAAGTTCGATCGCACCGTTCGCCGCAAGGCCGCCGCGCGCGTCATACGCAGTCACCTTCGCCTGCCGGTCAGGCCGCTCACGCTCGTACCGCCCGATGCGCCCGACTGGGTCACCGGTCCGTTTCGCATGATCGTCCGCACGCTCGATGTCGGCGCGACGGAGCAGTTCGTCGCGCGCGTGAAACGGCTGTGCGGGTTCAACAACCTGGCGCCGGCCGTCCTCGCGAGCGTCTTTCGCGCGTGCCTGCAACACACGCCGCGCCGCGTCAAGCGGCGATCCCTTCTTCAAACAGACGTTCCGCTCAATCTGCGCCCCCCCGGTTCGACGCAACCGTTGTTTCGCAACTTCATGGCGTTTATCTCGCTGGGCGCGCGCGTGCGCGACCTGGGCCGACGCGACGATCTCACGCAGCAGCTCAACGTGCAGATGCGCGAGCAGCTTCGCCGCGGCATCGACCTGGGCAACCTGCAAATGATGTCGTTCATGAGTCGCTACGACCGGATGCTGGCCAGACACATCAAGACGCACATGCAGAAATCCCCCATGGCCCTGGGATTCGGCTTTCTCGGTCCGGCATTCGGGGGCATGGAGGCGTTCTGCGGCGTGCCGGTCGAGCGGTTTTACACGCTCAATTCCGCGCTCGCACCGCCGGGCATCACGCTCCAGGTGAACCTGCACCGCGGGCGGCTGAACTTCGCCCTCACCTACGTCGGAGACGCCGTGCCCGACTCGCTGGCGCAGGCGTTTCTTGATACCATGATCGCGGATTTGCAGGATGAACGGGCGTCGCGTTGATGCGGCGCGGTTCGTGTGATCAGCGAAGCCCCCTGCATGGGCGCGGAGCTTTGCCGCAATATTCGTTCGCACGAAAGCTCAATGAGGAACACGCACCATGGAATTCGCACTCTCCGAATCGCAAAAAACCATCCGCGCCGAGGCCATCGAGTTCGCAAAGACGCAACTCACCACCGGCGAAGTCAATCCCATCTTTGACAAGGACGGCTGGAAGAAGTGCGCCGCCTTCGGTGCGATGGGCGTGACGGTGCCCACCGACTTCGGCGGCCGCGGCCAGTTGCTCGACGAGTTCGTCGCCATGATGGAGGGCCTGGGCTACGCCAGCCGCCGAATGGGCTTGCTCACGGCGATCGGCGCGCACGTCTTCGGCGTCGTGGAGCCGCTCAACGTCGCCGGAACCGACGAGCAGAAGAAAAAGTACCTGCGAAAGCTCACGACCGGGGAATGGGTCGGCGCGCACAGCGTCACCGAGCCGCAAGCTGGCAGCGATCTCGGCGGGCTGACCACGCTGGCCGTGCGTCAGGGCGATTACTACATCATCAACGGGAAGAAACGCTACACAACCTGCGGCGCGGGGGCGGATTTGCATGTCGTGTACGCGCGGATGGACGACCCGACGCGCTATCGGTTGAGCTGCTTCCTGCTCGAGCCGGGCACGCCAGGGATGACCGTGCGGCCGCTGCCGGCGATCGGTCTGGCCGGGTCGGGTCTGTCAGAAGTGACCTACGAAAACGTGCGCGTGCCGGCGTACAACCTGCTGGGCAAGGAGGGCGCGGGCAGCACGCTGTTCCAGGGGTCGATCGAGCGCGAGCGGGCGTGCATCTTCGGTGCGGCGCTGGGCAGCATGGCGCGGGAGATCGAGCTGGCCGTCGCCTACGCCAACCAGCGCGAGGTGGCTGGCAAGAAGATCGGCCAGCATCAGGCGATCAGCCACCGCATCGCGGACATGAAGGTGCGCCTGGAGGCGAGCCGGCTGTTGCTGTATCACGTGACGGCGCTGAAAAGCAAGGGCAAGCGCGCGCCGGTGGAGGCGGCCATCGCCAAACTCTTCGTCAGCGAATCGTTCATGCAGAACAGCATCGACCTGATCCGCATTCACGGCGGCAACGGATTCGTGAATGAGGGCGGCGTCGAGAGTTACCTGCGCGATTCGCTGGGCGGCATCATTTACAGCGGCACGAACGACATCCAGCGAAACATCATCGCAGCGAACCTCGGTCTGCGTTTCTGAATCGTGCGATGCGGCTTCCTCGGCAGGCGCCATGACGACCGACCGACCTCAACCTGCTCGAACCGACGAAGCCCACCTGCTGGCCCGTCAACTGGTGGAATTGTCCGCGCTGACTGGCGGGCTGGCGCACGAGATTCGCAACCCGCTCTCGACGCTGAAGGTGAATCTCCAGTTGCTCGACGAAGACTGGGCCAAGCTGGAAACGATCGACCGGCCCGATCCGCGCGAGGCGCAGGACGTGGCCCGCCGCAGCCGCCGGCGCATCGCCAGCCTTGTGCAGGAGACGCACCGCCTCGAGCGCATCCTCGCTGATTTTCTTCAGTTCGTCGGCAAACGCGAGCTTCGGCTCGCCGACGCCGACCTGAATACACTTGTCTCTGAAATGGCCGATTTCTATGCGCCGCAGGCCCGGGCGCACGGCATCGCGCTGGAACTGCACTGCACGGCGAACGCCCTGCCGTGCCGCGTCGACGCGCAAGCCATCAAGCAGGCGCTCCTCAACCTGCTCATCAACGCGCAACAGGCCATGCCCGGCGGCGGACGCATCACGCTCTCCACGGCGCGCGACGACGACGGCCACGTCCGAATCGACGTGGAAGACACCGGTCCGGGCATCGACCCCGCCGAGCAAGAGGATGTGTTCCGAGCGTACTACTCGACCAAGAAGGGCGGCACCGGGCTGGGGCTGGCGATGGCCCGGCGCATCGCGCACGAACATGGCGGTGACATTACTTTGGCATCCACGCCCGGCTGCGGCGCGCGATTCTCCATCCGCCTGCCCGGCCGCGGCGGCAGGCACGACTGACCGCGCGAGGAAAATCATGACCAGCAACCACCGGCTCTATCGCGATCCAGCCCATGAAACCTGGCGAGTCTTCCGCATCATGTCGGAGTTCGTCGACGGATTCGAGACCATGAGCCAGATCGGGCAGGCCGTCAGCGTGTTCGGATCGGCCCGGCTCGGCCCCAACACGCAGGAATACCAGTCCGCGGAGCGCCTGGCGCGCAAGCTCGTCGAGCGGGGCTTCGCGATCATCACCGGCGGCGGCCCGGGCATCATGGAAGCGGCCAACAAGGGCGCGTTTCAGGCCGGCGGCGTCAGCGTCGGATTGAACATCACGCTGCCGCACGAGCAGGAGGCCAACCCGTATCAGACGATCAGCATGGAGTTCAATCATTTCTTCGCGCGAAAGGTGATGTTCGTGAAATACGCGATGGGGCTTGTGTGTTTTCCCGGCGGCTTCGGGACGCTGGACGAGTTCTTCGAGGCCATGACGCTGATCCAGACGGAGAAATCGCCGCGGTTCCCGGTGGTCCTGATCGGCTCGGAGTTCTGGACGCCGCTCCAGGCGTTCATGCGCGATACATTGCTGAATCGCTATCAGGCCATTTCGCCCGCGGACCTCGATCTGTTCATCATCACCGACGACCTCGACGCCGCCGCCGATCATCTGCGGGCGACCGTGGATCAGTGTTTCGGCGACTTGCGCCCGCCCACGGTTTCCGAAGAAATCGCGATGCCGCGCGAGAAACAAATCACCGGCGAAGGGATGCGTTTCGGACGCAGCCCGCGCCGCGCCCCCCTGCAATACGAATAACCGCGGTCGATTCGACGTTTGTTTTCCACGTGGCACGGCGATAAAATAAGCCATCGCGACTGCGCGGAGGCCAATCCTTCGCGCCGTGCAGCTCGGCCGGTGGCCTGCCATGACCTGTCCAGTATCCGACCAGCAATTGTTCAGTTGGATCGACCGCAACGCGGACGAGCTGGAAGCCCACCTCGCCACCTGCGACGAATGTCGCGCCAAATCGCAGAACATGCTCTCGCTGATCCGCGACGTCTCCCGCGCCCCGGCCGACGCGCCGGCTCACTGGCCCAGCCGAATTCGCGACTACACCATCCATCGCATGATCGGCCGCGGCGGGCAGGGCTGGGTCTTTGAGGCCCAGCAGGAATCACCCCGCCGGCTCGTCGCACTCAAAATCGTCCGCGGCGACGCCTTCCCCACCGAGGAGGACGGCCGCCGGCTGCACCGCGAGGCCCAGACGCTGGCGCGCCTGCGACATCCCGGCATCGCGGCGGTGTACGAGGCCGGCCGCACGGAGGATGGTCGACAATTCTTCGCGATGGAGCTGGTCCAGGGCGTCCCGCTCATCGACTATGCTCGAAACCACGATCTCTCGCTCGAGCGGCGGCTGGCGCTCTTCCAAAAAGTCTGCGAAGCGCTTGAGTATGCTCACCAGCGCGGCGTGATCCATCGCGACCTGAAACCGTCCAATATCCTTGTCGAAGAGGGCGACCAGCCCAAGCTTGTGGATTTCGGCCTGGCCCGCGCCGCGGCGACCGAGGCCGATCGCCACGTTGTCACCACGCTCATGGACGGCGGCGGCATCATGGGGACGTTGCCGTACATCAGCCCGGAACAGGCGCGGGGCGACGCCACGGATATCGACGCGCGGAGTGATCTGTATTCCCTCGGGGTCATTCTCTACGAGTTGCTCACCGACAAACTCCCCTATTCCTTGAAGCTCGATTCGCCCCATGTCGCGATTCAAACAATCTGCGAGCAGACGCCGACGCGTCCCAGCCATCACAATCGCCGGCTTCCGCCCGAGTTGGACATCATCACGCTCAAAGCGCTGGAGAAAGAGCCGACCCAGCGCTACGACTCCGTCGCCGACCTCGCGCACGACATCGGCCTGTTTCTCGACGGCAAGCCGATCATGGCGCGCCGCCCCAGCCTGGCCTATCGCGCGCGAAAGCTCGTCGCACGCAACAAGCTCACGACATTCCTGATCGCCACGATTCTGCTGCTCGCCGGCGGGTCGGCCGCATGGATTCGCGTACTGTACGAACGTGCCGCGGAGCAGACCCTATCCTTCGCGCAGCCGCTGACGGCCTGGGAAATTCAGGAACGCCGCCGGCAGCTCGAGCGCTCCGATCCGCAGGCCGCCATCAGCCGCATCAACGCGGCCGAACTGCTTCGAGGTCTCGGCGCGTTCGAAGAGGCCGAGTCGATCTGTCGCAAGGTGATTGACGCCCAGGGTGAGGCGGGCGCCGAATCGCGCGAAGCGCTCTACGCCAAAGTCATGCTCGGCCGCGTGCTCATGGATCGCGGCAGCCCCGGCGAGGCGCAGCCCATCCTGCGGGACGCGTTGCGCTTGCTGACAAAAAATCACAAGGACCAGAAAAAAGAAATCGCCAGCGCCCGCGCAGCGCTGGGGCAATGCCTGTCGCGACTGGGCTTCTACCCCGAGGCCGCTGGATACCTCGAGATGGCTTATCCCACCATCGTCGAGACGTTCGGCCCGCGCGACGCGCGGACACGAGAAGTGATTCAGGCGATGATCGATCTCTACGACGGTTGGGGGATGCCGGACAAAGCCGCCGAATACCGCCTGCTTCGTCAGCGGATCGCCGCCCCCGCGCCCGCTCCGGAGCAAGACACGACGGGGACGCCCTCCGCCCATCAGAACCGACTCCCCGCGGGCGCCCGGCCCTGACCCCTCACGAGCAACCCGATGAGTCAATCCACGCCGCCGCTGCCTGATGCGCCCACGCCAAATCGCGGCGCTTCCGCGTCAAACCCACCGGACATGTCGCACAGCGTTCTCACGCGATTGCGAAGCGGCGATCCCGACGCGGGTCGACTTCTCGATGAACTCTACCGTCCGGCGATGCTGCGTTTCTGCCTCGGCTACCTGCACGACCCGATGGAATCCGAGGATGCCGTGCAGGAAATCTTCTGGCGCGTGCTGCGGTCCGACGCCCTGCCCGACAACTTCCGCCCGTGGTTGTACAAGATTGCGCGCAATCACTGCGTCGCCGTGCTGCGCGAACGCAAACGCCACCACGCCGACCGCAACCCCCTGCCGACCGAATCCATCCCGCTCGATCAGAGCGGTTACCTGACGCGCCTGGTGCGCGCCGAAGCACAGCACCGCCTCGCCGCTTTGCTGGCACAACTCTCGCCCGAGGAAAACGAACTGCTTCGCCTGCGCTACACCGAGGGCCTCTCACGCAAAGACGTCGCGGAGGTGATGGACGAGCCGGAAACGACCATCAAATCGCGACTGTTTGAGGCGATTGAGAAGCTCCGCAAACTTGCGGGGGCAAGTGAAACGTCAAGTCGTTGACCCGCCGACATCCCGTATCCTGATGGGCTCACCACACCGCGCCATCCGGAACGCGGAACTCGATTGAATGCAACGGCCCTCGCCTCATGCTGGGGTGCTGTCCACTCCCTCACGGTCGCGGAGCGGATCCTGCGTTATCCCTCAAGCCCGGGACTTAGAACACCTGCCCCGTATCGAACCGCCCCAGCGACGCTTCGAGCGCCTGCATCATCTCTCCCACCGTCGCGTACGCCTTCGCTCCGGCGATCAGCGATTCCATCACATTCACCCCCGCCCGCGCGTCGTCGGTGATGCGCTTCAACGCCGCCTTCACCATCGCGTCGTTGCGGCCGGCCTTCATCTTCTTCAAGTCGGCGATGACCTCGCGCTCCACCGCGTCGGGAATCTTCAGCATGTCGATCCGTGGGCCGTCGTCGTCGGTGTAGTCCGTCACGCCCACCAGCTTCTTGTCGCCGCGTTCAACCGCTGCGCTGTAGCGGTAGGCCGCGTCGGCGATTTCGCGCCGCACGTACCCGTTTTCAATCGCTGCGATCATGCCGCCCATCTCCTCGATGTGCTCGATGTACTCGCGGGCCTCGGCCTCCAACTGATTGGTCAGGGCCTCGACGAAGTAACTTCCACCCAGCGGATCGACCACGTTCGTCACGCCCGTCTCGCAGGCCAGCACCTGCTGCGTCCGAAGCGCCAGCGTCACGGCGTGCTCGGTCGGCAGACACACCGTCTCGTCCATGCTGTTCGTGTGCAGGCTCTGGCAGCCGCCCAGCACCGCCGCCATCGCCTGATACGCCACGCGCATCAGGTTCACGTGCGGCTGCTTGGAATACAGGCTGCATCCGGCCGTTTGTGCGTGGAAGCGCAGCCACATCGACCGCTCGTTCTTCGCGCCGAATCGCTCCTTCATGTACCACGCCCACAGCCGCCGGGCCGCGCGGAACTTGGCGATCTCCTCGAAAAAGTCATTGTGGCTGTTGAAGAAGAAACTCAACCGCGGCGCGAACGAATCTATATCCATGCCGCGATCGACGCACGCCTGCGCGTATGCCAAACCATCGCCGAGGGTAAAAGCCAGTTCCTGTCCGGCTGTCGATCCGGCCTCGCGGATGTGATAGCCGCTGATGCTCACCGGGTTGTACTGCGGCAGTTCTTTCTGGCAGAACTCGATTGTGTCCACCACAAGCCGCACGCTCTCTGCCGGCGGGAAGACAAACTCATTCTGCGCGTGGAACTCCTTGAGAATATCGTTCTGGCAGGTGCCGCGCAAACTCTTGCGGGGCACGCCCTGCTTGTCGGCCGTGGCAACGTAGAAGGCGATGAGAATCGCGGCCGGGGCGTTGATGGTCATCGAGACGCTGACGCCGCCCAGATCGATGCCGCCGAACAGCACTTCGTAATCGGCCAGCGAGGAGACGGCCACGCCGCATCGTCCGACCTCGCCGAGCGAAAGGGGATCATCCGCGTCACGGCCCATGAGGGTTGGCAAATCGAACGCGGTCGAAAGACCCGTCTGGCCGCGCGAGAGGAGAAACTTGAACCGCTCGTTGGTCTGGCGCGCGCTGCCAAAACCGGCGAACTGCCGCATGGTCCACAGCTTGCCGCGGTACATGTCGGGGTGCACGCCGCGCGTGAAGGGATACTGCCCCGGATCGCCCAGGTGCGTTTCGTAATCCACTTCGGCGATGTCCTCCGGTCGATAGACCGTCTGCAAGCGTCTGCCCGACATGGTCGTGTGCGGGCCGATCTCACCGGGATGGATATCAGTTTGTGATGGTCTCATCAAATGATCCTCAAGAAAGCAGAACATTGTAACGG
The DNA here is from genome assembly GCA_015200345.1 of Planctomycetia bacterium. NCBI lineage: Bacteria > Pseudomonadati > Planctomycetota > Planctomycetia > Planctomycetia bacterium. The sequence continues at coordinate 1,061,632 of CP054187.1, forward strand.
CGTCTCGAATTGATGAAAACAGGAGAGGCAATAGCGGCCCACCAAATCAGAAACGACATCCAGTGCTGATCCGTCGTATTCCGGCTGATCGTAATACGCCAGGCGTTCTTCCGCCCACAAACGGGACGATGACATTCAGCCTCGCGCGGAGAGACGGCTTGCCGAGTGGAACCCTTCGTGACAGGGCCCAACTTTCCCGCCCCGTCTCGCAAGGGGCGACGAAGCTCAAGAGAAATGAATGAAGCCATGCTTGACGCCTAAAACACCCTGCCCCCCCCCCGGCTTATCGGGGCCGGTCACCCGGTGCCTGCCATCGGCATTGAGACCCGTGCGGTTCGGAAGTAACGCATTGGCAACAGGTTCGGGCGTCTGGTAGAATGCTCGTTTCGCCCGGCGCCCATCGCAGCCGGGGATCAGACAATCAATCTGGGGCGGGTGGGCAGGAGGCCCGAAGGCGCGACGGCGAACGACTCGATCCGCCAGCGCGCCATGCAACACGAACCGGCCACGGCAGCAGGGAGGCTAGGCTTTATTCATGATTCTCAAGCGACTGACGGCGACGGGCTTCAAGAGCTTCGCGGATAAGACTGAATTCGATTTCGGCGGTGGCATCACCTGCATCGTCGGGCCGAACGGCTGCGGCAAGTCCAACGTCGTCGACGCCATCAAATGGGTGCTCGGCGAGCAATCCGCCAAGAGCCTGCGCGGCAAGCAGATGATGGATGTCATCTTCAACGGTTCGGGCACGCGCAAGAGCCTCGGCATGGCCCAGGTGGATCTCACGTTCGACAATTCCGACGGGCGCCTGCCGACGGATCAGACCGAGGTGACCGTCTCGCGCCGGCTTTATCGCAGTGGTGAGAGCGAGTACTTGTTGAACAAGCAGGTGTGCCGTCTGAAGGACATCCGCGAGTTGTTTCTTGATACGGGCATCGGCGTCGATGCGTACAGCGTGATCGAGCAGGGTCGCGTCGACGTGCTGCTTCAGGCGAATCCGACCGAGCGGCGGCTGATCTTCGAAGAGGCCGCGGGCATCAGCAAGTACAAGGTGCGCAAAAAGGAGGCGCAGCGCCGGCTCGAGCGCGTGAATCAGAACCTGCTCCGCGTGCAGGACATCGTCGAAGAAGTCGAAAAGCGTCTGCGAAGCGTGAAACTGGCCGCCGGCAAGGCCCGGAACTACCAGGCATACGTCCAGGAATTACGCGAACTTCGCAGCCGATACGCCCTGGCGGAGTATCACCGCCTGCGCGAGGGGCGCGATACCGCGGAGCGAGAGTCGACCCAACTATCCGACCACGCGACCCGGTTGCGAACCGACCTGTCGAACAACGAAGCCCGCAGCAGCGAGGCCAACGTCAGCATCGTCGATCTCGAACGGGCCATTTCGCTCACCGAGAATCGCCTGCTGACGGCCACGTCGCAGATCACCGCGCAGGAGGAACGCATCGCGGCCGCCGAGCGCCGCATCGCCGATCAGAAGGAGCTTCTCGCGCGCTCCCAGGAGCGGCTGGGCGGTTTCGATGGACAAGTAACCTCGCTGGACAGCCGCCTCGCCGAGCAGGATGCGGTCATCCAGCGGATTGAGACGGAACTTGCGGCGGTCCACGAAGAACTCTCTCGCCTGGCCGATCAGGACCGCACCTGCGCTCACGAGACGAACGAAACGAGCACGCGGCTGGAGGACGAAAAGGCGGGCATCATCGACCTGCTGCGCCGCACCAGCCAGTTGCACAACGAGATCCAGGGGCTGGATCTACAACACGAATCGCTCGCGCGACAGAAATCGCAACTCGACGAGCGCGATGCGGTTCTCGCGACCGAGCTGGCCGAGGCGATGGGTCGCCAGCAATCACACCGCGCGCGGCTCGGCGAGATCGATGCCCTGATCGCCGATCAAACGGCAAAACTGAACGAGACGAAAGAAAAGGCCGACGCCGCGGCCAGCCACCGCGTGCAACTGATCGACCAGCTCGCGGCAGCGAAGGAATACCGCAGCGGCCTGGAGAGCCGGCGGCAGTTACTGGCCGAGCAGGATCGCAAGCACGAGGGCTTGCTCGCCGGCGCGCGGGAGATCCTCGAACGGCGCGACGGCGATGAATCGGGTCGCACGTTCTGTTACGTGCGCGGCGCGGTCGGCGAGTTGTTCGAGGCCGACGTGGCCCACGCCGGACTGGTCGAAGCGGTTCTCGGCAATTACGAAAAGTATCTGGTTGTCACGCAGCGCGAATCACTGCTCGCCGACCGCGACACGCTCGCCGATCTGTCCGGTCCGGTGCGGGCCTTCTCGCTGGACTGTGTGCCGCCGCTGGTGAACGGACCGGACCTGTCGAGCCAGGAGGGCTTCGTCGCAAAATTGATCGACTGGGTTCGCTTCCCGGAAGACTGCGCCCAACTTGCGCGGTACCTGCTGGGCCGAACCTATGTCGTGGAAAGCATCGACGTGGCCCGGCGGTTGGCGGCGATCGACCCGGTCGCAGCGCGATTCGTGACGGTCGAGGGCATCGTGTGGGAGCCGGATGGCCGCGTGGGAATCGGTCCGCTCGGCGTGGGGTCGGGCCTCATCAGCCGGCGCAGCGAATTGCGCGAGCTGGCCAAGGAACTGACGGGGGTCGAGGAGCGCATCGCATCACTTTCGGAGCAGCTCCGCACCAGCGAGAGCGAGGTCAGCCATCTCGAACAGGTGCAACAGAGCCTGCGTACGGCGATCTACGAGGCGAATACGCAACGCGTCGAATCCGCTGCGAATCTCGCGGCGGTGGATGAGACGGTACGGCAATTGTCGGACGAGCGGCCGCTGATCGCGCGCGAAGTGGCGGTGCTGGTCGATCAACTCGGCGAGATGCGGACCCGGCAGGAGGCCAGCCGCCAGTCGCTGACGCAGCTTGAAACCCGAAGCAGCGAAAGCGAGCGAATGGTCGAGCAATTGACCGCGGCGCTGGCCGAGTTGCAGGCGCGGCGGCAGCAGATCGGCGAAGCGATCACGGCGGCCAAGGTGCGCAGCGGCGAGTTGACGCAACAGCGCGCAGCGGCGAACGAAAGCGCTCGGGAGCTACAGGCGGCACGCGTGCAGTTGCTGACCGAGCGGGACCAGGCCGCGCGCGACGTCGTGGAGGCGCAGGAGCGCATCAAGCAATCGCAAGAGCAGATGGCCGCCGCGAAAGCGGCGCTTGACGAGCATCGCACGCAGCACGCGGCGCTTTCGCGCGAGGCGGCCGAGCTTCGCACGAATCGCGACGATCTGCGCAGCGAGGTCGAGCAACTGGCCATCGACGCCCGACGGCTGCGGAGCGATCTGGAATCCGTGGAAGCCCAGTTGCATGAGAAGCAACTGAAACTCCAGGAGCTGCGTGTGCGACTGGAGGATCTCGTCGGCCGCATTCAGGAGGAATTGCACGTTGATCTGGAGGCGCAGTACGCCGGCTACACGCCCCAGGACGACGAAGACTGGCCCGCGGTCGAAGCGAAAATCGAGGAGCTGCGGCAAAAGATCGAACGCCTCGGCAGCGTCAATCTCGACGCGATCGACGAACAGGGCCAGCTCGAGACGCGCCTGGAGTTCCTGACGGGCCAACTGACCGATCTGCGCACGAGCGAAAAGCAACTGCTGGAACTGATCGACCGGCTCAACGTCGAGTCGCAGCAGCGCTTCATCGACACGTTCAAGGGCGTGGCCGAGCATTTCTCCGCGCTCTTCAAGAAGCTCTTCGGCGGCGGCAGAGCCGAGTTGCTGCTCCTGGACGAGGCCGACGTGCTGGAGTGCGGCATCGAAATCGTAGCCCGCCCGCCGGGCAAGGAGCCGCAGAGCATCAGCCTGCTCTCCGGCGGCGAGAAGACCATGACCGCCATCGCCCTGCTGATGGCTGTGTTCCGCCATCGCCCGTCGCCGTTTGTGCTGCTTGACGAAGTCGACGCGGCCCTGGACGAGGCCAACAACGTGCGCTTCAACCACGTCGTGGAGGAGTTTTCGAAGCTCTCGCAGTTCATCGTCATCACGCACTCGAAGCGCACGATGAGCATCGCCGACACCATGTACGGCGTCACGATGCAGGAGGCGGGCGTCTCCAAGCGCGTGAGCGTCCGCTTCGACGACGAGCAGCAGAAAGCGTCGGCGTAATCTGCGCGATTCCTGGCAGCGCGTTTGGTCTATCATTGTGTATCATTGGCTTTATGCCCCTCCCGCGTATTAACGCCTTATGGTCGCGCTTTCGACAGCCCCTCCCCAAGCCCGCCGCCCGCTGGAGCAGGCTCTTCGCGCTCGGCGTGCTGGTCGGTGTGCTCGGTGGGCTGGCCGCCGCGGCCTTTGAATGGTCGCTCCACCATGCGACGCTTTTCCTGATCGGCCGCGTCACGCATCTCGGCTCGCCAGAAGTCTTGCGATTCGATTGGCGCGTCCTTGTTCTGCCGGCGGTCGGCGGCATGATCTCCGGTCTGCTTGTCAAATGGTTCTGCCCCCAGAGCGCTCGCGGTCACGGCACCGACGCCCTCATCCGCGCGTTTCACCATCATCAGGGCGTCCTTCCCCTTCGCGGACCGGCTGTGAAGGCCGTCGCAAACGTCGCCGTGCTTTCCTGCGGCGGATCGACCGGCCCCGAAGGTCCCAACGCGGCACTGGGCGCTTCCATCGGTTCGGCCGTTGGCGTCGTCTTCCGGCTCGCACCGCGCGAGCGCCGGGCGATGCTGATCGCCGGTTGCGCGGCCGCCGTCGGCGCGATCTTCCGATGCCCCCTGGGCGGCGCGCTATTTGCTACAAGCGTCTTATATCAGGAGGAAGAGTTCGAGTCCGACGCGATCGTGCCGTCGTTTGTCGCCTCCGTGCTGGGGTACTCCGTCTTCATGACGCTGTGGGGCGGCCTGGGGCAGCCGGAGTACCTGATTCGCGGCGCCGATCAACTCGCTTTCGGCTCGATTCAGGACCTGCTCGCATACGCCGCCCTCGGCCCGCTTTGCGGACTGGGCGCGATTCTCTTCACGCGCACCCTGCGGCTCGTTGAAGACACCATCATGCCGCGCGTGCGACTCCCGCTCTGGATCACCCCCGCCGTCGGCGGTCTCGCCACCGGCACGATCGCTTGCGTCTTTCCGCAGGTCATGGACGGCCGCTACGCCTTCATCCAGGGCGCGGTGGACGGCATGACCAAGACCGACGTCAGCGCCGGCGCCTGGGCCGGTCTGCTCGCGCTGATCATCGTCTTCAAATGCCTTGCGACGGCGACCACGGTCGGCAGCGGCGGATCGGGCGGCGCACTGGGGCCTTCCGTCTTTCTTGGAGGCGTGATCGGCGCGTTTCTCGGCGCGATGATCGACGCGATCGATCCGGGCATGATGGGGTCAAGCTCCGGACTGCGCCCCGCGCTGGTCGCCGTCGGCATGGGCGGCGTCCTCGCGGCCACCATGCGCACCCCGCTGGCGAGCATCGTCATGGTTACGGAAATGACCGGCGGATTCGGGCTGATCGTGCCGCTGATGCTGGTGTGTGTCAGCGCCTACGTCATCGGCCGCAAATGGGGTTTGAGCCGCGAGCAGGTGCGGACGAGCGTGCAATCGCCGGCCCACGCGGGCGACGCCATCGTGCGATTGCTTGAGTCGTGGCGCGTGGACGAAATCATGGACCGCGTCTGGCCCGAGACGATTTCTCCCGGCGCGACCCTGCGCGAGATAGTCAGCAGACTGACGCCCGGCACACGCCCGGTCTTCGCCGTCGCCGAAGGCGGCGAACTGCTCGGATTGATCTCAACGACCGACATCCAGCGCATCATGAATGAACCCGCCCTGGCCGAAGCGATCATCGCCGCGGACATGATGACGCGGCGGTTGGTCACCGTGCAGGCCGATGATGACGTTTATTCGTCACTCGATGCGTTTCGCCGGAGCGACCACGATGTCTTGCCGGTGTTGACCGCGCCCCCCGAGCGGCGATGGATCGGCATGTTGAGCCGCCGGCGCGTGCTCGAAGCCGTGCGCGATCACATGGCCGGCGTGCAACGACTGATGTTTCGCGAGCATGCCGGACTTCGCACAATGGAGGAGGATGCGCGATTGGAACAACTCGGTCTGGGAATCGCTCCGGCCCGTCGCGATCTCGTGCAACGCCTCACCGTCCCGTCCGACGCCGTCGGCCGATCTCTCCGCGAGACCGACTTCCGCCGCGCGCACGGCGCGCAGGTCATCGCCATCGAACAGCCCGACGGCTCGCTCCAGTGCCCACCCAACCTCGATGCTCCGCTTGAGGCGGATCAGCGGCTGCTGGTCGTCACCGCAGACGGCGGCGTACGCCGGGACTCCGAGAAAGGATGAATTCACCCGGCCATGTGCACGACGCCGCGGCGCTGTCGAAGAAAAACGAACTAAGAACCCGCGGTGCGCGGCAACCGATTCTCACCGGCCGGCAACAGGTCGGCGGGAGCCGGTCTCACCGAGGCGCCGCCCGACATCTCGACGCCGGGGCCGGGCTGGTACTCAACGACGATCTCCGCGAGCTGACGTCGCAGTTGCTCGTGCGTCAGATCATCGGCTGTTCGGATGAGGTCTTCCATCAGCCGGCAGACGCGCGGCCAGTCCTCGCGGCGGTTGCGCCAGACGTAGATCTTCTCGTGCCGCGTTTTGACCATGTCCTCGCCCTGAACGCTCAACTCCTCGTAGAGTTTCTCGCCGGGACGCACGCCCGTGAAAACTATCTCGATGTCCTCACCGGGACGCAGACCGCTCAACGTGATCATCTCGCGCGCCAGGTCCACAATCTTCACCGGCTCGCCCATGTCCAGCACGAAAATGTCGCCATCGTTGCCCATCACGCCGGCCTGCAACACCAACTGCGTCGCCTCGGGGATGGTCATGAAGTAACGCGTCATCGCCGGATCCGTCACCGTCACCGGCCCGCCCGCCGCGATCTGGCGCTGGAAAATCGGCACCACGCTCCCGCTTGAACCGAGCACGTTGCCGAACCGCACCGTGATGAATTGCGTGCCCGCCGCCGAGGCCGGACGCGTTCCCCCCGCCGTCGCAAGTTGCTGGATGTACATCTCCGCCACGCGCTTCGTGCAACCCATCACGCTCGTCGGATTCACCGCCTTGTCCGTCGAGATCATCACGAACCGCTGCACCTTGTGACGCAATGCCGCATCCGCCACCGTGCGCGTGCCCAGCACGTTGTTCTTGATCGCCTCGCCGACGTTGAGCTCCATCAGCGGCACGTGCTTGTGCGCCGCGGCATGGAACACCACCGCCGGTCGCTCCGTCGCGAACACCGTTTCCACCCGCCGTGCGTCGCAAATGTCCGCCACGTAGCACACACGCGGCACGCCGGGGGCCAACGCCTGCAACTCCCGGTCGATCTCAAACAGATTGTTCTCCGCCTGCTCCACCAGGATCAGCCGCGCTGGTCCGAATCGAAGCAACTGCCGGCAGACTTCCGAGCCGATCGAGCCCCCGGCCCCCGTCACCAGCACACGCTGCCCACGCAGCGATTCGCGAATCTGCGCCTCGTCCAGCTCGACCTGCTCGCGCCCGAGCAGGTCCTTGATGTCCACGTCGCGAATCTGCGAAAACGTGACCCGCCCCTCGATGACCTGCTCCATGCCGGGAATCGTGCGAAATCGAACGTTCAGACCCTGCAACGCCTCCACGATCTGGCGGAGCCGTTTCTGCGGTGCACCGGGGATCGCCAGCAGGATTTCCTCGATCTGCTCCTGCTTGCAGACATCGCGCACCCGCTCGATCGATCCCAGCACCGGCACGCCGTGAATCTGCGTCCCGTGCTTGGAAGGATCGTCATCCAGGAACCCCACCACGCGATACCGCTCCACCGGCATTCGAAGCATCTCGCGCAGCAACGCCTCGCCGGTATCCCCCGCACCGACGATCAAACACCGCCGAAACCCGGCGCTGGCCACCGGGCGAATCTCTTCGTGATACAACCGCACTGCCAGCCGCGCCCCGCAGATCGCCGCGATTGTCGTGCCCCAGTCCAGAATGAACATCGACGGCGGAAACTGCGTTGGTACGAGCTTGCCATCGGGACTGATGACCTGATCCAGGAACATGCTGCTCCCGAACTTCTGCAAGTGGATGTTCTCCGCCAGATAAAAAACCACCACGAATCCGAAGGTACTGATATTCGTCGCCTTCACGACGGCCAGCATGTCACGCATTCCCACGTACCGCCAGGAGCCGCGAAAAAGCTTGAGCCAGCCGAACACCGCCATCTTGATGATCACGACGATCGGCAACAGGGGGAGATAAAACGGGCTGAACCACAAGTACAGATTCTTGAAATTGAAGTACAGCCCAAAGGCGCAGAACAGCGCCGCCGCGAACAACACGCCATGCAGCCCGGCGGAAATCAACCCGCGATGACGCGAAATCAGACGCCGAAGGAACGGCTGGCCAGGCTTCACAGTATTTGTCATGTCAGCCGGAGGATCCCACGAGCAGCCGGTGTGCCGGAGAAGCACAACGCGGTCGAACCCCGCAACATATGCTACCTCATTTCTCGGCCCAGGGGGAAGGAGAAATGAGCTTCACCGCTCCGCCTCGTAGCACTTCCGATAAGCGGGAGGTTGGCGCAGAGACGATGGCGCTGCAATACACGAGGGGGTCAATTGCCGGTGGACCCTGCGGGCGCCGTCGGCGGCAGCGAGGAAGGGACCGCCGGTATCGAGGAATTCTTTTCCGCCGAACCAGCCTCCTGCAGCGCTTTACGATACCGGGCCGCGACTTTGACCAAATCCGGATCTTCGAGCTTTTCCAGCCCTTCCGCGGCGGACAGCGCCGTGCTTTGGTCGCCATACAGAAACGCCGTGTACGAGAGAATCACGGCGGAATAGGCCCGATCATTCACCGCAGCGCAGAACGTACTGGCGCTGTCAAAAACATCGCGATAGTAATTGGGATCCTTGAAAAACCGGTCCTTATCGAATCGAAGATCGTCCGCCGTTCGAACGCGCAGGATCCCATCGCGAATACTGGAGTAAGTTCGCGCGTAGTCCCTGTTCAGAAACGAAACAATCCCAATCGCGAAATAGGGCTTGGCTTCGTCACGGGTCGCATCGCGATACAACTCAAAATGACTTCGCGCGTTGAGCAACGCGCTGCTGGACTTTGCGGAGTCGAGCGGGTCATACGAATAGGAATAACTCAACCCCGTTTCGTAGGCCTCCTGGGCTCGTCGCTTCAGACGCTCCTCCAGATAATCCTGATACGTCGGACGCACGGCCCGCTCCAGCTTCCCATCGGCCGACTCGCGAAAGCCCTCACGATACAAAGAGGGCTTCGTATCCAGGAATGCCCCGGTGGTATCAGGCTGTGAGTTGGGAACCTTGATCCCGGCTGATTCGAGCGGCGCGGTTTCCATGAGCCGCTCGTTGACCTCGCCGACGCGCGGCGGGCGCGAGATGGTTTCGCGCCGTTCCAGCGTAAACCCACGACTTTCCGTCAGGCGGATCGCCATCCTGGAACGCGGAAGGATCAGGCTCTGACGATCGAGTATCTCGCGCATCGGACTTGGTTTGTAGTACCCTCGATACCGATCCGCTGCCCGACTCGTCAGGCCATCAAAATCGCGCAACACGTCAACCCGCGTCTTCATGCCGCTGTAACCCCCGTTAGGCCCGACCGCAGGCATGTATCGCGGAGTCTGAACCAGTCCCCCGGCTCGATAGTTGTTCCTTCTTGTCCCGCCCGCGCGCTGCTCATGCTGCGCCGAGGCCGAATGCGGCCACGCAGCCAACACCGCAATGGCAATCACCCAGCGCATCATAAGAGGCATCTCATGTATCCAGGGCAAGGTGGAAAACATACGTTATCATATCGGCCGCTGAAGCATTGGTCAATCGCGCAGAATATGCGGGACTCACCTAACCCGCTCATTCATAATACGATACGGCCAGCGCGATGTTCGTAACGATGCAGGGTTTATGTCTCGAATTTCCGTCCTTTCGGTCTCGCTCGCTTCCAAGTGCCGGATGCTCTTCGGCCTCGCGGTGCTGATGATAATCGCGTCGGCGCTGCTGGTCCCGTGGTTGCGGATGCGGGATTTGGTGCATGAAAAGAACCTCACGCTCGCGCGCCAAGCCGCGCGGCTCGCCCTGGCTCGCTTTGAGCCGGGCAGCGGCAACTGGGAGTACAAGCAACGCCTGCTCAAAACGTGGTGGCCGGCCGGCAGCGTCAAGCATGGTATTCGCTGCCCCGTTCCGCGGCTGATTCCGCTAGCCGATCCGGCCGATCCACAACCACCGCCCGGTTGCGATCCGGACGTGGCCGGCGCCATCCGCGCGTTGGCGGCCGATCGATCACTCACGGAAGTGCAGCTCCCGATTGAGACCATCAGCGGAAACCTCCTGTACCGGGTCGTGCTGCCTGTCCGGTCCGTCGGCACGCGTTACCCCGCCGGAACCCTCGTCGGCGTGGTCGACGCCGAGTACCCCGCCGGCAATGCGCGGGTCGATTTGTGGATCAACCTGGGGCTGATCCTGATGGCCGGCGCGCTGGCGGGGATGCTGGCGGTGCTGGTGTTTTACCTGATCGTGCAGAAGCTCATCCTTTCCCCGGTTCGGCAGCTCACGCGCGTCGCCGACGGCGTCTCGCAGGGCGATCACAGCATTCGCAGCGCCATCGCGACCGGTGACGAATTCGAAGAACTGGCCCGCGCCTTCAACGGCATGCTGGGCCACCTCCAGGCTTCCGAGAACGAACTCCGCACCATCAATCGCAGCCTCGACACGCGCCTGGGCGAAGTCGCCGAACGCAACGTCGCGCTTTTTGAGGCCAACAAGATCAAGAGCCAGTTCCTCGCCAACGTCAGCCACGAATTGCGCACTCCGCTGACTTCGATCATCGGCTTCGCCGAACTGCTCCGCGAAGCGGCCAGCACCGAGGGCGGTCGGACCTTGCGCTACGCCGAGAACATCATGTCCAGCGGGCGCATGCTGCTGGGAATCATCAACGACCTGCTGGATCTGGCCAAGATCGAGGCGGGCAAGCTGGAGCTGCATCTCGCGACGATTGATCTGACCGAGCTGGGCAACAACCTGATCGACTTCATGCGCCCGCTGGCCGACAAGAAGAACCTGAAGCTGGCCGGGCGTTTTGAACCGGATCTTCCGGCGATCACGTCCGACGCGGGGCGCCTTCAGCAGATTCTATACAACTTACTATCCAACGCCGTGAAATTCACGCCGGATCACAAGTCCATCGAGCTCGAGATCGCCCGCGACGGCGACGCCCGCGTGCGATTGAGCGTTCACGATCAGGGAATCGGAATCCCCGAGTCCGAACTGCCGCGGGTGTTCGAAAAGTTCTGGCAGATCGACGACTCCATGACGCGCGAACACAGCGGCACGGGCCTGGGGCTGGCCATCAGCCGGGAGCTGGCTCATATTCTCGGCGGCGACATCAGCGTGGTCAGCAAAGAGGGCGAAGGCTCGACGTTCACCGTGATCTTGCCCATCACGCCGCCTTCGGAACTGGTCACGACACGCCTCCACGCCGTGCCGCTGACGTAGCGCCGCGAGCCGTCATCCAGTCCCACATCACTAAAAGCTGTTTCAAAACCCCCTCTCCCTTTCAGAGAGAGGGTCGGGGTGAGGGTGAATCCTTTCGGTTGAACTACTGTTCCCCCTCACCCAACCTCTCCCCCAAGGGGGAGAGGAGTTTTGAAACCAGTTCTAGACGGTTGGATGTTTCAAGTTATTGAGTCACGAGGCAGGGCATCGCCGGCTTCGGCATCGTTGCGAATGGACGGATCCCAGCGCGTGTTCAGCGTGTGCGGGACGCCAACCAAATCGCACAATTTACCCACCACGAAATCCACCACGTCCTGAACGGTCTGCGGCAGCATGTAAAACCCCGGACACGCCGGGCACAGAATGCCTCCGGCACGGGAGATTCGCAGCATGTTCTCCAGCTCGATCTGCGACACCGGCATCTCGCGCGGCACCAGGATCAACCGGCGCGATTCCTTCAGATGCACCGCCGCCGCGCGCGAAATCAGATTCGCACCCGTGCCCGACGCGACGTCGCCCAGTGTGTTGCTGCTGCACGGACAAATGATCATCGCGTCGGTCAGAAAACTTCCCGACGCGATCCGCGCCCCGATGTCGCGGTACGAATAACTCACAAATCGGTCCGCCAGCTCCCGCCCCACCAGCGCCTCGGGCGTCGGCTGCGCGATGCCCATCTCGTCCGCGAAAAGCTGGCGGCCGTGTGGCGACACAATGAAGTGCACCTCGGCGCCACCCCGCGCGAGACACTGCATCAGCCGGCGTGCATAGGGCGCCCCGCTTGCTCCCGTAACCGCCAGAACAATTCGCTTCATCGTGATCAATGCCTCGCTGCCTGCGTGGAACGCGACGCCGCGCCAAGCGCCGTCAGCGACTCGACGCGTCTTCCGATCCTTCGGCGACCGACAACGTCGCCAGTCGAGCCGCGGCCTCCTGTGCCCAGCAACTGTTCGGATGCGTGCGCGACAGGTCATCATAGCGCGCTCGCGCTTCATCCGTAATGTTGTCGTCTTCCAGCACCTCGGCGAGGCAGAACATCGCCTGGGCCGCCGACGGGCGATTGGCCAATTGGGAAACCAGCACGCGAAATCGATCAATCCGCCGGCTGATCGCGGCTTCCTGCATCGTCAGCCGGATTCGGGCGAAGTCCGCGGTGATCGATTCGGGGAAATGTGCAATCAGCGCCCGAAGATTCGAAGCGTAGGCCGGGTCCGTCTCATCCAGCCACAGCAGAAGCTGAACCGGATGGACGGTGCGTTCGGCATCCTTTGGAACGGCAACGAACAGCTCCTGGAACGAGCGCGGTGCATCCCCCTGGCACGCCTCGATCAGCTCGCGAAGCCGTCGAGCCTGAAGCACCAGCGCCGGGACATCCAGCCCAAGCCCGGCGGTCGGATCGGTCCGTTGAAAAACAAAGTTGCGGGCATCCGGAGGAGGCGTGCGCGGCTGCGTCGTGGCGCGAGCCAGATCGAAACGCAGCAGGAGCGTGTTCAGGAGATTCAAGGCGTCCGTGAGCTTTCCCTCCCGCGTCTGGAGGATCGCGAGTTTGTACAACGCCATCGCAACGAGGCTGCTCGATGGAAACTGCTGCCGGATCGTTTCCCACGTGGCCAACGATGCCAGACCAGGGCTGTCGTTTCGATATTCGATCCGCTGATTCTGCACGAGGCTGGAACGAATGAGCCGATGATCCTGCGCCTGCCCCTTGAGGAAGAGCACATTCGCCACGTAGCGTGACTGGGGAAAATCACGAATAAACCGATCGCAGGCATCGATCGCCCGGAGTCGATCGGTCTCGGCGTCCACGAGTGCGCGATCGACGTAGCGGTCGAACAGATGCCGGGACAATTCGGCGAAGGACGTGTCCTGCGCTTCGCTCCAGCTTCGCGCCGCCTCGCGTTCGGCCATCATGCCCGCATCAAGCTTGGCGAACATGGCGTGGCCCGTCGGGCCGATGCTCACTTCGAGCACACGGTAAGACAATTCATCGCGGCCGACCTGCGTATGAAACAAGAACACGGGAATGGCGAACAGCGCCGTGAGCAGCGGCGGGATGCCGCCGGGACGGTAGTTGATGAGTCGGGCGATGAGCAGCGCCACGGCGCAGATGACGCAGGAACTCAACAGCGCCAGGACCCACGGGGCATACATGAGCGCCTGATTCTGGAAGGACCGCGTGGACGCCGTCGAAGGCTGCCACGATGCCGAAACAAAATAGATGGCGATCGGCACGAGGCCGATCAGCGCCGACGCGTAGCGGAACGTGAAACGAAACGCCGGCAGCACCGAAAGAATGCACCCCAGCAGGACCGTCAGCCCGAGCCACGGCATGGCCGCGAGAAAGATCACCATCGCGCACAACACAATCGCCGATGGCAGGCGATAGAGAATCGTCACGAGAATGGGAATCGACGTGAGCGACGCGAAGAGCAGCCCCATGATCACGGCGTGAATGGGCACATCGCGGACGTTGATCGGATGCGAGAGAAAATCAGCCAGCGTGATCTGATTCTGCCCGGTCGGCATGAATGAACGGGCCATCAAGTCGGCGTACTGATCGTAGGTCCACGGCAACGGCGCCCCGGTGCGCAGCCAGAACGCGAACGAGCACAACCCGGCGAAAAGCAGCCAAAGCAGGAACAGCATGATGATCGCGCGGCGGCGATATTTCGGCGCCGTGCGCGACCAGACATCGACGATGGCAACCGGATCGGTCTGCGGCGGCACAATCAGGTCGGATTCGTTGCGAGGCGAGTTGTCCGCCACGGCTTCCATCTCAAGCCTTTCGAGCCAGGTAAACGGTGACAATGCCGGCGGTCATCCGGCGCGTGACGCACGATGCAAAACCGGCGTCCGCCAGCGCGCGGCGCAGCGCCGGCTCATCGAGAAACGTCTCCACCGATTGAGGCAGGTAATCGTACGCGCCGGTTCGGTCACCGCTGATCCAAGTCGCCAGGCGCGGGAGAATGCTGCGGAAATACAGCCGGTACATCCCCGCCGCCAGTGGAAACGACGGAATGGAGAACTCGAGGATCACCACGCGACCGCCGGACCTCAACACGCGATGAAATTCACCCAGCCCGCCGGCGAGATTCTGAAAATTGCGAATGCCGAAGGCGCAGCTCACCACATCAAACGACGCATCGGCAAACGGCAGCGCCGTGCCGTCTGCACGGCACCATTGCGCGCGAGCAACAGGCCGCGCCGCCGCGAGCGCCAGCATCGGCGCCGAGAAGTCCGAGCCGACCACCAGCGCCGGGCCGGCCTTGGCGAACGCCCGCGCGAAGTCCCCCGTGCCGCACGCCACATCCAGCACGCGATCGGACGATTGCAACGCGGCCATCGCCACCGCTCGACGCCGCCACGACGCATCCCGCCCCAGCGACAGCCAGCGATTGACGCGCTCATACGTCGGTGCGATCGCATCGAACATCGCTCGCACACGCATCGCCTTGTCGGGCTGACGATGCGGATCGGCCAGACGCGATTGGTCCCACACCACGCTGTTGCTCGGTCCGGCCGCCATGATCGGCGTATTCTAGCGGCATTCGCGCGATGTGTAGACGACGCGCCGAAAGACGTTGCCGGGCGGCACGGCGTCAGAAGAAGATGAACAGCGTAGCGATTCCCGTCATCACGACTCCCACAATGAGCGCGACATCGCTCGGCGTCCAGCCCATCAGGTCCTGAAGAAACCCGGACCAGATGAGCGTGGGCAGCAGCGCAAGGACCATCAAACCGCCCTGAAACGAGACAAGCGACCGCCCCGCGCCAAGGTGAAGAATGTTCACCGCCAAAATGCTGATGACCGTCAGCCCCACGCCGACCAGGAACCGCGCCCGCTCCCACTGGGGCAGCATCCTTAATCGGGTGAATCGGCCAAGGGATTTCTCATCGGCCGAACGTCGCGCGTCGATCAGTGTGAACGGCTCGCCGCATTCCGGGCAGCGCCGTGTCGTGAGACCAGTCAGGTTGTAGTCGCAGTTGGGGCAGACATGGGGCGGTTGCGCGGGGACGGGCGTATCAGCAGCCATGACCGGCTGCTCGACGTTCCCGAAGCTGCGGGGCGCGGCGTTGCTCGGTTCGCCCGCAAGCGGGGCCAGTTCAAACGGCGGGTCATGATGGTCCGCCGCGGTTTTGTTCTCTCCGGCGCGGCCGCTCGACGCACCGGCTACATCGAGCGATTGCAACTCGATCGGCGGGTTCCGCCGCGGTCGAAGAGGATCCGTCGGTTTCATGACGCATCTCGCGACGTGTTTACAGCAGGCCGTACTCCGCCCATCGGCCTTCGACCAGTCGCACGATCTCCGTCGGCATGGTCATCGGCCGGGGCCAGTCACGAACGATGCCTTCGCCGGGAATCTTGCGCGTGGCGTCGATGCCCATTTTACTCCCGGCGCCGCAATACGGCGCGGCGTGATCGAGAATGTCCATCGGCCCATCGACAATGAACGTATCGCGGCGCGGGTCCACGTGCGCGCCGACGGCGAACATCACGGCTTGCTCGTCGTGCACATCCACGTCCTCGTCTACGATGACGATGAACTTGCTGAACATCATCTGCCCCGCGCCCCAGATGCTGCTGGCGACCTTCCGCGCCTGAAGCGGGTACTCCTTGCGAATCCGCACGAAGCAAAAATTGTGAAACGCGCCCCACCGCGGAAGATTGTAGTCCACCACGTCGGGGATCAGCATCTGAAGCAGCGGCAGGAACACGCGCTCCGTCGCCTTGCCCATGTAATAATCTTCCATCGGCGGGTAGCCGACGATCGTCGTCGGATAGATCGGCCGCTCGCGATGGGTGATGGCGGTCACGCGGATCGTCGGAAACGAATCGGCGAGGCTGTAGAAGCCGGTGTGATCGCCGAAGGGGCCTTCTCGTGCCGTTTCAGTGGCACTGACGAACCCCTCAATCACGATTTCCGCGTTGGCGGGGACGTCGAGCGGGAGGGTCTTCGCCGGGACCATCGGGATGCCGCCGTCGTTGAGAAATCCCGCGAACATCAGCTCGCTGATCCCCGGCGGCAGCGGACAGGTCGCCGCGTAGGGCAGCACGCTCTCGCCGCCCAGCACGATGGCCACGGGCATGTCGCGCCCCTGCGCCGCCCACAGGCGATGGTGCCGTGCGCCGTCGTGATGCATGTGACAATGGAAGATGGCGCTGCGCGGGCCGGTGACTTGTATACGATACATTCCGATGTTCGGCTCGGAGCCGTCGGGCCTGGTCGTGTAAACGCCGGCGAAGGTGATGTATCGGCCGAGGGGAAAGCTCCGACCGTCCTGCGTTTCGACGCCATGGCGTTGCGGCGCGTTGGGCGTCTTGCCCACGATCACCTCCTCGTCCGCCCCGCCGTCGTGCGGCCAGCACTTGATGATCGGTAGTGCCAGCAGATCGGCATCATCGGTGCGCACGATCTCCTGACACATCCCTCGCTTCACGCGCTTCGGCGCGTAGCCGGCAATTTTCGCCAGTTCCGGCAGCATCTTGATCTTTTCAACCAGCGTCGCCGGCGGCTCGGGCCTGGCCAGCTTTTGCACCCGCGCCGCGAGCGATTCAAAATCCTCGCAGCCCAGCGCCATCCGCATCCGCGCATAACTGCCGAACAGGTTGATCGCCAGCGGAATCGTGCTGCCGCGCACGCGCTCGAAGAGCAGCCCCACGCCCCCATCGCCGCCGTGAACCGGGTCCGTGCGCGGCGCCCCCGCCAGGCCCTCCGGACTGGGCGATTTGCTCACGCGATCCGCAATGGCGGAGATTTCCAGCTCGGGATCCACTTCAACGCGAACCCGGCGAAGTTGCCGCGCCGATTCCAACGCTGCGATGAACTCCTGAAGATTGGAAAACGCCAAGGCGGAACTCCTCGCGGCGCCGTGGCGATCAGCGCCGACGTCGGCGCGAGATCGGGAACTTGCCGCCCAGGTTGGGAACCGGGGCACGAGCGGCCGGCGCGGCGCTCGCGGCGGTGGCCGTCTGGAACGAAGCGGGAATTTCATACGCGCGGCGCCCGCCGGTCGGTTCGGCCGATTCACCGCGCGGCGGCGGGGTCGGCGTGAACCCCTCCACTTCGAGTTTTTCGATCTGCCGATTGATGAGCATCTCGATCTCGGTCAGTTCGGCGCCTTGCTCGCGCGTGACCAGCGTAATGGCCTTGCCGGTGCTTCCCATGCGTGCCGTGCGGCCGATCCGATGGACGTACACTTGAATGTCCTGCGGCAGATCGTAGTTGATGATGTGCGTGATCTGATGCACGTCGATGCCGCGGGCGGCCAGGTCGGTCGCCACGAGCACGGGAATCTGGTGCTTGCGGAACCGCTCCATGATGCGCTCGCGCTTCTGCTGCACCAAGTCGCCGTGGATCTCCTTGGCCTCGATGCCGATCGAGAAGAGCCGCTTGGTCAGCTTCCGCGCGCCGTGCTTGGTGTTCGTGAAGATGATCGCCAGCTTGGGCTGCTCTTTCTGGAGCAGCAGCTTGAGAAGTTGAAACTTGTCCCACGGTTCGACCGTGCAGTAGTACTGTTGAACCGCGTCAACCGTCAGATCGTCCTTGGAGACGTTGACCTCGACCGGATCGTTCATGTACTGCTTCGCGAGGCGCTTGACTTCTTCATCCAGCGTCGCGGAAACAAAAATCGTCTGGTGCGGATGCGTCACGCGGCCGAGGATTTTGCGGATGTCGTCGCGGAATCCGATATCCAGCATGCGGTCCACTTCGTCCAGCACCACGAAGCGCAGCGTGTCCAGCTTCAGCGCGCCGCGATTCAACACATCCATCACCCGGCCCGGCGTCCCCACGACCACGTGCGGCTTGCGACCCAGCTGGTGCAACTGCTCTTTCATGCCGGTGCCGCCATAGACCGGCACACAATGCAAGTCGCGGTATTTGGCGATGCGACGGAACTCACCGACGACCTGCGCGGCCAGCTCGCGCGTCGGCGTCAGGACCATCATCTGGAGCCGGCCGGAAGGATCGATCATCTGAAGCGTCGGCATGCCGAAGGTCGCGGTCTTGCCGGTGCCGGTGCGCGCCTGCCCGAGCACGTCTCGACCGGAGAGCACGAGCGGCACGACCTCCTTCTGGATCGGCGAGGGTTCCTTGAAATCCATGTCAGCCAGCGCGCGGAGAATCGGCGCTTCCAGACCCAGTTCGGCGAATGCTTTGGGAAGTTCGACGTGGCGTTGCATCATGAGGCTTGGACAGGTCCTTCTGAACGGCTGGTCTTCTGGGCACGTTTCATGTTTGTTTACGGACTGTATCATAGCTGCAAGAGTGGTTTTCGTACAGAGGGGTGCGGCACAACGCTCCCATTGCTTGGATTCGCGGGCGATTGCCCGTGACCCGCTGACCGCAGCCCCATGCCTGCCTATGGTTGATTGAGGGGGAATCAATCATGCAGCCAACCGGCACTCCGCGCCCACGGAACCAACCACACGCTGAATCGGTCGTTCGGGATTCGTCCAGTGCGGCCGATCCG
This sequence comes from Planctomycetia bacterium, assembly GCA_015200345.1. NCBI lineage: Bacteria > Pseudomonadati > Planctomycetota > Planctomycetia > Planctomycetia bacterium. Next base: position 1,080,600 of record CP054187.1, read on the forward strand.
GACTCGCCTTCACCCGACCAGGTCAACCGAGACATCTTCCGCGAGATGATCCGCAGGCTTATTGAAGACAATCAGCTTGACCGCAAGACCCAGCGCGAGGTGATTGACTTCGCGCGGCACCTCGCAATCGATGCGTCCGAGGCAGCCGCAATGATTACCGTGGCACAGCGCGAGGCAGGCCTCGCCTGCGATCCGACGCCCAAGCAGGCGATGGATGCGGCGACGCGCAGCGTAACGGGTGTGGCGATCATCGTGCTGCTGCTCAATGCTGTTTGGTTCTGGTACATCCTGGGGAATTGACGAGCGCGCCGCGATTGCCGCGAACGGCGATTGCGTCTATTCTGGTCCGGCATGTGGCGGGAATACACGCGCGAATCGCCTCCTCGCAAGGGACTGGCACTGGCGGCGAGCGCCGCGGCACTCGCGGGAACCGTGGCCATGGCCTACGCGCTCACCAATCTCCGCACGTCGCCTCTGGAGGCCACGCGCCGGATTCATCCCCCCTACTGGCCGATTTCGTTTGAATTGCCCGAGTCGTGGGTTCGCCGATCCCTGGATGTAACCTTCCTCGAGCCGGAGCCATCCGACGATCTCATCGGGCGAATCACGTTTGAAGATCGCCGCCGCGGCAGCGAGGTCGTCGCGCGGGCCACCATCCTGTTCACGATGCTCGAACCGGGCGAGACGGTGGAGGACTTCATCGGTTCGCTGCCCGACGACGCCGCATCCGTACCCGGCAGCGTTCGGATCGGACCATGGATTGGATCGCCGATTCGCTTCGATGACCCGGAGGCCCGTGGACTTCGCGCTGCCGCCGCGGTCTCTCCGGAAGGTCTGGCGATCGCGGTCATCTGCGAGCATGCGCATGCGACCACGTCGGCCGATCGCCTGCTTGAGCGAATTGCCGCATCGATTCGCGCGGAGACGTGGTATTTGCCGCGATTTTGACACCTGGAAAGGCGTTCACGACGTTGATCATGTCCACGCTCGTTGTTGTCGTCAGTTTGACGTATTCGGTCCTGGCCCAGTCGCCCGCGTCGCAACCCGTGGATCGCGCCGGAGATGCGGTCGCGCCCGCGCGATCGGCCGCGTTGATCCCCGGCCTGGAAGAACCCTACATCGATGGAACGTACGGTTTCTCGATCCAACCGCCCCCCGGCTGGCAGATCGTCCCGCTGCGCAAGCAGGATAAGAATGACCTCGTGTTGCTTCGGATGTTGCAAATCCTGCCCGATGGCCGCTTCAGCGAGATCTCGGTGCGGCAAACGTCGCTCCCGCAACGCCAGCCGATGAACGAGCTGCTCAAGCAGCGCGCGGGCGAGCTGGAGCTTCAATTCTCCAACGCCAAGATTCATTCCCAGCAGGCGCAGCCGATCGCCGGCCGCCCCGGCGGATGTCTGACGGCCTCCTACTGGCGGGAAAATCGCGAGCACCTGCGCATCGAGGCGCTGGTCGACGCCGGGCGCAGACAATACATTCGTCTGATCTGGGTCAGCCCGCTGGAGATGCGCGCCGAGGGCGAGGCCCTGTTCGCACGCGTGGTCGCCTCGTTTCAACTGCTGCGCGACCAAGTCACCGAGCAGGAGCTTCAAACCGCCCTGCACGCCGGCCAGGAATGGCTGGAGGCCATCACCGCGAAGCGATTGCACGCCGCCCTGCTCGCCGACGAGTTGTTGCGCATCGCCCACGCCGGCAAGACCATCGGCTTCATCCGCGTCCAGCAGGTCGCCGAGCCGTTTGAAAAGCGGGAAGGCGTGCGCGTCCGCGAACGCGGCTGGACCTTCGAGCCGGACGGCCGCATCCGCCGGATTCAAAACTCCATGTTCTTAAGCGACGATTTGAAACACGAGCGCTGGCGAACGAGCATCACCACGCTCGTTCCCCGCCGGAGCGACGCTCTGCAAACGCTGGAGGTCCTGCTGGAAGAAGGTCTGCGCACCGATCGGTATCTGCTTTCCAACCAATGCTACGACCTCCTCGCCCCGGCCGTGGAGAACCCGTCGCTCACGCTTCCCAAGACGTATCTGTCTCGCGCCCTGGTTCGCATGATGCCGCGGCTCGTCGGCGACCTGTCCAAAACCCAGCGACTGGGGTTTACCTATTTCGATCATCGCAAGGCCGATCTGGTTCTGCGGGTCGTGGATTTTCGCGGACCGGTTGATTCGATCCCCGACGGCGCGATTCTCTCGGGTGGATCGCGCGTCTTTCAGATCGACGAGCGCGAGGGGCTGGCGTCCAACCCGTCGGAGCTGTTCGTCGATGAGAAGGGCCGAACCGTCCTCGCCCGTGTCGGAAAACTGACACTCACTCCGACAACCGAGAAAGAGATGGAAGAACTGTTTCTGTCGCGCGTCACCGCCGCCGAAGCCACCATGACGGAGCTGGAAGCCCAAGCCAACGAAGCCATGCAGGGGCGATTCGGTCGAAAGCCGTAAGAACAGTGGTCAGTGGCCGGTTGGCAGTGGTTTGCGAAAGTTGAGCAGGAGCTCCCCTCTGCCTACCTGGGGAGAGGAGCTTTGAAACCGGCTCACGAGCTTCAAGCGTAGGGCACGTCCTCGACGCACGACCCCCATCGCCGCCGATCCGTCTGATCTCAACCGCCGCCGGAGACGGTCAAGCCCGCCGCCTGTTCCGGCGTGATGAGACCCAACTCCAGCAGCGTCGCGCGTACTTCTTCGTCCAGAATCGCCAGGTATTGCTGCGTAAACGCCTCGTCGCGCAGCACGATGCTGGTGAGCCACGCGTTGATGATGTTTCGATAGAGACCCGGATCAAAAAACTGCGCCGTGGCGTGCTCGCCCTCGACGATGAAGAAATGCTTCGGCGAAGGCGCCGCGCGATACAGCGCCATCGCCCCCTCAAACGGCGCGACGTTGTCCGCCAACGAATGCACGAACAACTTCGGCTCCGTTGCCTGTGCGATCCAGCGAACCGTGTCGAAATCCTCCGTCGAACTTAACGCCGCCACCACGTTGCCGATCCCGAACAGATCGTTGCCGATCCCATGGCTGTCGGTCCACTGGGTGGTGATCTCCCAGATGTTCACCGTGCCGTCCATGACGATGGCCGCTAGATCGAACTCCGCCGCCATGCGAATCAGAACCGGCGCGCCGAGGCTGATCCCCAGACCCGCCACGACCGAATCATTCTCCGTCGCGTGCTTGAACACCGCCCGCGAGCTGGTGATCAGACCGTCGAACGTCGCCGAGCCGCCGCTCTCCCCGAAACCTTGGTAGTCATACAGGATGACATCCCACCCGAAATCCACGAAGAATTGCAGGCCGACGGTGTAGCGACCCTTGTTGGCGTCGTTGCCGGGCACCACGACAATCGTGCCGAGCTTCGTCTCCGAGGTCGTCGGCACACGCCAGGCGCTGATAGGCGTGCCATGCTCGTCGGTCAGCGTCAGCGTCTCATAGGTGAAGCCGAACTCCTCCGGCGTGCGGCGAATCTCCTTCGACGGCCGCAGCACGAGCGATTGCAGCGTGTCGCCGCAGCCGCAAACACCGGCAGCAATAAAGAGCGCTGACCACGTGAACCTCCACTTGGGGAACAGGCGAAGCCGACGCGTCGAAGATCGCAACATGTTTGGAATTTCCTCCATGAACGAGGCAGGTTGGTCGGCGATTCTAGACCCGCGAATCCGGGATGGCAACGAGAACGCGCGCCGCGTCTACTGGCGCGCGATCCGCCTCATCGCCGCCTGATCCACCGCCAGCCATTCGCGCCCCTTTTCGTCTTCGCCGTGTTCGGTCTCCAGAATGCGCGGCGCGTGCGCCAGGCGCGGATCGCGCAGGATCAGCTCAAAACCGCGCCGCCCCAGTTTGCCCAGGCCGATGTGCTCGTGTCGATCTCGCCGGCTACCCAGGTCCATGACCGAGTCATTTGTATGGATGCAGTGCACGCGCGGCAACCCGAACGCGCGATCCGCCTCGGCGATCATCCGCTCGTAATCCGATGCGTCGCGCAGATCGTACCCCGCCGCGAACAAATGGCACGTATCCAGACACACCGCCAGCCGCTCGGGCGATTTCACGCCGTCGATGATCCGACCCAGTTCATTTAACTCGCGCCCGATCGTGCTGCCCTGTCCGGCCGTGTCTTCCAGTCCGATCCGCGTCTTGAAGCCGCGCGTCCGCACGTGGATTTCGTCGATTGATTGCGAGGTTCTCGCGATGCCGGCGTCCAGCCCCTCGCCGAGGTGCGCCCCGGGATGCACCACGAGCAGTTCTACCCCCAGCGCCTCGCAGCGCGTCAATTCATCCGTCATCGCATCGATGCTCTTGGCGAGATTCACCGGGTCCGGCGCAGCCAGATTGATGAGATAACTCGCATGCGCCGTGACCGGACCGATGCCGGTTCGTTTTCGCGCCTCACGGAACAATCGCACCTGCTCCTCCGAAAGCGGCGCGGCCTTCCACTGCCGCTGATTTTTGACAAATATCTGGATGCAGTCGAAGCCCAGCCGCACCGCCTCGTCGAACGCGAGGTGCATCCCGCCGGCAACGGAGAGGTGCGCGCCGATTTTGTGAGCAGTTGAACTGTCCGACTTGGATTTCACTTCCGCATCATCGCGATGAACTGGTTGAACAGATACTGCGAATCATGCGGGCCGGGGGCGGCTTCGGGGTGATACTGCACGGCGAAGACGCGCAAGGCGTCGTGCGCGAAACCTTCCAGACTCTGGTCATACAGATTCGTGTGCGTCACGCGGGCACCAATGGCTTCGAGGCTCGGCACGTCCACGGCAAAGCCGTGGTTCTGGCTGGTGATCTCCACGCGGCCGGTGTCGTGGTTCAGCACGGGATGATTCGCGCCGTGATGGCCGAACTTGAGCTTGTAAGTCTTCGCGCCGAGGGCGAGGCTTAGCAACTGGTGGCCGAGACAAATGCCGAAAATCGGCTGCTTGCCGATGAGTTTCTTCAGGTTATCAATCGCCTCGGTCACCGTCTCCGGGTCGCCCGGCCCGTTGCCGGCGAGGATGCCGTGCGGCTTGCGCTTGAGGATCGCCTCGGCGCTCATCGTCGGCGGCACGACGTGCACCGTGCAGCCCGCGCCGGTCAGGCTCCGCAGAATGTTGTGCTTGATGCCGCAGTCCAGCGCCACGACGCGCAGATCGGCCGTGTGTCCGTTCTCCGGCGACCAGACCGTCTCGCCGTCGGGCATCACGCGGCGCACGAGATTCTGCCCGGCCATCAGCGGGATGTCCCTCGCGCGGCGGACCAGATCGGCCGGGTCGGAAATCTCCGTCGTGATGACGCCGCGCAGCGCGCCGCGCTCGCGCAAACGCCTGGTCAGCGCGCGCGTGTCGATGCCGGTCAGGCCGATGATGTTCGCACTTTTAAGAAATGCGTCGAGATCGCCCGTCGCGCGCTGGTTGCTGTAGACCCGCGAGAGCTCCTTCACGACAAAGCCCGACAGGAATTGCCCGCGCGATTCGAGATCGTCCAGATTCACGCCGTAGTTGCCGATCTGCGGCGCGGTCATCGTCACAATCTGCCCGCAATACGACGGATCGGTCAGAATCTCCTGGTAGCCCGACATGGCCGTGTTGAAGACGACCTCGCCCGCGGCCGTGCCCGCCGCGCCGAACGATCGCCCGGCGAACACGGTGCCGTCTTCAAGTCCGAGATAGCAGTTGGGTCGGTTCATTGTCTATTTGTCACATGTCCGCCGGGCACTACCCGATTGATGCTTCTCAACGAGCCGGAAAGGATGCTTCGGTCGGTGCCTGCCGTAGTTCACCGGTTCCTGCTATTGCTCAAGCTGTTTCACGTCGTTCAGATCCTTTTCGCGACCAGCGGCTCGCTTGTTGGCGATGAGATCGTCCCGACCGATGATCTGCACGGGTACGCCATCGATCATGACACTCACCCGGCGAGCGTAGCACTCTGCAAACTCAACGCCGGAGATGCGATTGATTACCTCAATTCGAACTGGCGGCACGCCCATCCGGACCACCCGGCCCGGTGTCTGGAACAACTCGGCCGTCACGCCGGCACCGGAGAATCCAAACTTTGCCAGGACGGCCAAGGCTCTCTGTATGTTGGCCGCATCGACGGCGATCCAGATATCCAAGTCCCCGGTCGGTCGCGGGTAGCCGTAGTAACTGACGGCATAGCCACCGACCAGGAGATACTCAACTTTCTCCGAGTTGAGCAACGCTAAGAACTCTCTGAAGTCGGGCGGTAGCCGCGTTTCCATAAGCCATCCGGCGAAGGTATTCCAATGCACGAAGCCGCTCGTCCGGCGATTTGCCACGCCAGTAAAGCCCCTCGTCATCCTGCTCGTCAAGCGACACGACCGAGAACGCTGTACGGTCCAGGCGGTACGAGTTTTCGATGGTGTCCGCAGAATCGTCCATGTTGCACCCGCGTCATTGTATCAGCCCTCGTGCGCGATGCGAGGGAACCGCCTCGATAAGCGACTTCCCTACCTTATCCCCGCCGCGTAGTCCTGCAGCGCCCGCACGCGAAGCGCCTCCTTCGGCCCCATGCCCTTCATCGCGCGGATGGCCGCCACGGCCGCTTGCGCGCCGGAGATCGTCGTGATGAGGGGCAGGTTTCGCGCCACGGCCGCCGCGCGCCAGCGGCCCTCCTCCCACGCCGCGCCATAGTGGACAGGCGTATTAATCAGCAGGTCCATCACGCCGTGATTGATCAGATCGAGCAGGAAGCCCTCCGGCGCGCCGGCCCGCTTGGAAACCACGACGCTGTGAATGCCCGCCTCCTTCAGTGCGGCGTGCGTCCCCACCGTCGCGAACAACTTGAAGCCCAGTTCGACCAGTTCCCGCGCGATCGGCACGATGCGCGGCTTGTCAGGATCGTTCACGCTGACCAGCGCGTTGCCCGACGTCGGCAGCGACAACCGCGTGGCGATGGCCGCCTTGGCGAAGGCCAGTCCGAACGTGTCGTCGATCCCCATCACCTCGCCGGTGCTGCGCATCTCCGGCCCCAGCACGGCATCGACCCCGGGAAACTTGTTGAACGGAAACACCGGCGCCTTGATCGACGTCATCACCGGGCGCACGCGCCGCCCGACGCCGCGCTCCCACAACTGGTCGCGCAAGTTGCCGCCGAGCATGACGGCCGTCGCCACCTTCGCCCACGGCACGCCGGTCGCCTTGCTGACGAAGGGAACGGTGCGCGAGGCACGGGGGTTCACTTCCAGCACATAAACCTTGCCCTGGGCGATGGCGAACTGCACATTCATCAGGCCGCAGACGCCCAGTCTCCGGGCGAGCAGTTGCGTCTGACGCTCGATCTCGCGAATGAGTTCACCGGAGAGCGAGTGCGGCGGAATGGCGCACGAACTGTCGCCGCTGTGAATGCCGGCCTGCTCGATGTGCTCCATGATGCCGCAGACGACGCAATCGCCGTTGGGGTCGCCGGGCGTGCGGAAGTCGGCCACGGCGTCAACGTCGATCTCGGTGGCGTCGAGCAGAAACTTGTCGATGAGTACGGGGTGGCCCGCGCTGCCGCCGTGCGAGGGGTTGGCCCGATCCGTCGCCTCGAACGCGCGATGCACGTATCGAATCAAATCGTCTTCGTTGTTGCAAAGCTCCATTGCACGACCGCCCAGCACATAGCTCGGGCGGATCAGCACGGGATAGCCGAGGCGCGCGGCAATCTCGCGCGCTTCGGTCGCGCTCCGCGCGATGCCGTTGGCGGGCTGAAGCAATCCCAGTTCGTTGAGGATTTTTTGAAACTCGTCGCGGTCCTCGGCGAGGTGAATCGATTCGGGCGGCGTGCCGATGATCGGCGCGCCGGCGCGCTTCAAGCCTTCCGCGAGATTCAGCGGCGTCTGCCCGCCGAACTGCACGATCACCCCGCGAATCTGCCCCTGCGCCGCGATCGCCCGCAGCACGCGCGTCACGTCTTCCAAGGTCAGCGGTTCAAAGAACAGCACGTCCGATGTGTCGTAGTCGGTACTCACCGTCTCGGGATTGCTGTTCACCATCACCGCGCGATAACCCAGCCGCTTGACCTCCATCGCCGCATGAACACAGCAATAGTCGAACTCGATCCCTTGACCGATGCGATTCGGCCCGCCGCCCAGCACAACGACATGCGGCTGCGGCTGAATCTTCAGCTCGTCTTCCACCCCATGCACCACGCGGCCGTCCTGAACGCGCATCAGCGGCTCTTCATGCGTCGAGTAGTAATACGGCGTCGCCGCTTCGAACTCCGCCGCGCAGGTGTCCACCAGTTTGTAACAACTGCCGTCGTCAGCAGGCCGGTGGATTTCCTTCGGCATCACCATCGCCGGCATCTGAAGCGCCTGCGCCAACTGCGCCCCGCTGTAACCCAGCAGCCGCCCGCGTCGCAGCAACTCCGCGCCAAGGCCCACTCCGCCATGTTGCGCCGCCGCGCGCACCTGATCGGCGTGCGATAGAATCTCCTCCTCGAACTCCACCAGCTCACGCCACTGATCCAGAAACCACCGATCAATCCGCGTCAGCTCGTGAACCTGATCGACCGTCCATCCCATCTTGAACGCATAGCGGATGTAGTACGGCCGACCCTGGCACGGTTTTTCCAGTTTGTCGCGCAACGCCCGCGCGTCGATCGGCCAGCTTGTCGCCGTCGATTCGTCCACGTCCGGTGGTGCTTCGCCCAGCCGGCTCCCGCCGACCATGATCCCCTCTCCCGCGCCACCGGAGTCCGACGCGGAGGTGTCTTCGCGCTGACTCATCGAGCGATACGCGCCCGCTTCACCTCCGGCGTGCCGCTTGTGCGCCGCCGACAGCCACCGATCGTTGCGATCCAGCCCGTAGCCCGGCCGTTGAATCTCCATGCTGCGGACGCACTTCTGGAACGCTTCCTTAAACGTGCGGCCGATCGCCATGGCCTCGCCGACGCTCTTCATCTGCGTCGTGAGCGTCTCATCGGCCTCGGGGAACTTCTCGAACGTCCAGCGCGGAATTTTCACCACGCAATAGTCGATCACCGGCTCGAAACTCGCCGGTGTGTTCCGCGTGATGTCGTTGGGAATCTCGTCAAGCGTATAACCCACCGCCAGCTTCGCGGCGACTTTCGCGATCGGGTAGCCCGTCGCCTTGCTGGCCAGCGCCGACGAACGCGACACGCGCGGGTTCATCTCGATGACGCATTGCCGGCCGGACTTCGGATCGACGGCGAATTGCACGTTGCTGCCGCCGGTGTCGACGCCGATCTCACGCATGATCGCCTTGGCCGCGTCGCGCATTTTCTGATATTCCCGGTCGGTCAGCGTCTGCGCCGGGGCGACGGTGATCGAATCGCCCGTGTGAACCCCCATCGGATCGATGTTTTCGATCGAGCAGACGATCACCACGTTGTCCTTGCGGTCGCGGATGACCTCCAGCTCGTATTCCTTCCAGCCGTACAGCGATTCTTCAATGAGCACTTCGCTGATCCGCGATGCCTTGATGCCGCGCGCCGCGATCGTCTCGAACTCCTCCATCGTGCGGCAGAACCCGCCGCCCTCGCCGCCGAGCGTGTAGGCCGGGCGAATGCAGCAGGGCAGGCCGATGCGCGCCAGCACCTCGCGCGCCTCGTCCATGTTGTGCGCCGTATCGCTCTTGGGAACATCCAGCCCGATGCGGATCATCGCCTGCTTGAAGGCCGTGCGATCCTCGGCCTTGGCGATGGCCGCGGGGGAGGCGCCGATCAGCTCAACGCCGTGTTTCTCCAGGATGCCGAGTTCGTGGCACTCCATGGCGCAGTTCAGACCCGTCTGCCCGCCCAGCGTCGGCAACAGGGCATCGACCGGCTGGCCGCGCGCCGCCTCGGCCGCCAGAATCTTGTCGACAAACGCCGACGTGATCGGCTCGATGTAGGTGCGATCGGCGAACTCCGGATCGGTCATGATCGTCGCCGGATTGGAGTTGATGAGCACGACGCGGTAGCCCTCGGCGCGCAGCGCCTTGCACGCCTGCGTGCCCGAGTAGTCGAACTCGCACCCCTGCCCGATCACAATCGGCCCCGAGCCGATGAGCATGATCGTCTTGATGTCTTCCCGCTTGGGCATCTGGCTTCGAACCCTCTCCCTGATCCGATCCGGGGCGACCCCCGCCTGGCTCGCGCGTCGAAGACCACGCAGCCCGACCATTGTAACGCATGATCTGATCGGGTGTTAGACGAGAAAGACCGCAGAAAACGCGGGGCGGCTTCGTCGGTCCGTGAGGCATCCCGCCGACGAAACGTACGACAAGGGCAATCTGGTAAATCCAGCTCAACGGCCGGATGGCGCGTTCACACCCACCCGCGCGCCCAATACTCCACCCACGCCGCGCATTCATAAATCACCTCCGGCAGCACGCGCAGGCGCGTCTTGACCGCCTGCGGCGCGCGCCGCACGCGCGTCCAGCGCGGCTCGCGAAAGATCAGCCTTCGATAGCCCGCCTTCTCAAACACGGCCAGGCTCCGCGCCATGTGCATGAAGTTTGTCACGACGATGCACCGCGCCGTCGCCGGGTCCAGCGTTGTCGCCTGTTGAATCCCACGCGGGTGGTCGGCCGTCGTCCATGAGAGGCGATCCACGACGATGCGTTCGGGCGGCACGCCCCAGTGGATCGCCAATTGTCTCATTTCCTCCGCGGCTTCGTCGTGATTGCTCACGACCACCGTCGGCGCGTAGCCCTCTTTCCACAGTTCGGCCGCCTCCAGCACGCGGTACGGGTCGCCGCCCAGCACGAGGATGTAGTCGGATTTGTCCAGTTCGCCCTGGCGGTCGAACTTGAGGTAAGTCACATCCAGCAGCGGCGTGAAAAGCAGCACCGCGAAGAAAAACCCCAGCGCCGCCAGCAGGCGCACGCCCCAATACAGCACGCGCCGCCGGCGCGAACGGCGCGGCGATTTGCCCTTGGCCTGGCCCATCCCCTGCGACGCCGTCGGCATCGCCAAGTGATCTCGTGCTACCTTTGGATCGGCGGGCGGTGTTCTCGATGGGTTCGGTTGCATGGGCACTTTCTCGCACGTCCGCGAATCGTTCGGCTGCGAATCGTAGCCGAAAGGGACCTGCCGCCAACCTGCGGGCGCGCCGAGGCGAACGATCGATGTGGGCAATCCGTAAGCAGGTACACCGGGATCGGCGGCAGCGCCGTTCCGCGGCTGTCCGAGTATGTTCTACGCGTCAAGCGGTCGCGACGATCGCCCGAAGAGCATGATCCCGTGGCGATTCGTTCGTGGTTGTTGCTACAATCCGATAATTGAACGGAGATTTCGCTCCGTGATGCCGAGCGACGCTTCAGCACCGCCAGCCGCTCCAGAGCCGAACGACCATGATCGACGTGAACACCCATCATCGCAGCCCCGGCAACCAAGCCGCAACCGCGGGACCGATTCACGCGCTCACGATCGACGTCGAGGACTATCACAACGTCATTGCGCGGGACTGGCTCGGCCGTGACGGGCCGCCAACCGAAGCGGTGGTGCGCAACACCGAACGATTGCTTCAACATTTCGCGGATCACGGCGTGCGCGCGACGATGTTCGTGCTGGGCGAGGTGGCCGAGACGTTCCCCGAGCTGGTGCGGCGGATGGCCGGCGCAGGGCACGAGATCGGCGTGCACGGGTATTATCACCGGCAGGTGTTCAAGCTGACGCCGGAGAGTTTCCGTGCGGAGGTCGAGCCGGCGCGGAAGCGGCTGCAAGACCTGACGGGGCAGCCGGTGCTCGGGCATCGCGCGCCGGCCTTTTCCATCATGCCGGCGACGCAGTGGGCGCTGGAGGTGCTGACGGAGGTCGGCTTTGAATATGACAGCAGTATTTTTCCGATCCGCGGGCGGCGGTACGGCTGGCCGGGGTTTCGCTTCGACATCCATCGCCTGACGTTGCCGTCGGGCCGGACGATCATCGAAGCGCCGCTCTCAACCGTCACGGTTCTGGGCCGCGCGATGCCGGTCTGCGGCGGCGGCTACCTTCGACACTTTCCCGCCGCGGTCACGAGATGGGCCATGCGCCGCGTCGGCGCGGTGCGCCCGGCCATTCTTTACACGCATCCGTACGAAATCGAATTGCCGCTGCCGCCGCTGGACACGCGGCACCTCGCGCCGGCCGCCGCGCGGCGTGCGCGCCTGTTTCACTGGTTGCAGCGACGCAATCGGCAAACCGTGGAGCGCAAGATCGTCGCCCTGCTTAAACAATTCTCCTTCGCGCCGCTTGGCGAAGTCATCCATCGCGTGCTTGGCAGTGATGAGGTCGGCGCGCTTGTCGCGCCCGGCGCCTCATGCGACAATTCCGCGACGAATCCGGCGGGGTCGGCTCCCGCTCGATCCGTGGCCCATCCTGTTGCGGAGCGAGTCCCGTGATCACACACGCCGGCGACGATTCTCGCGCGGACCTCCTGCCGGCAACCGGCGCCGACGGTCAAACGCGCCGCGCCGATCCGCGCTTGAGCACCGTGCTGATCACCAACGGCAACTTGCTTTCCATGCTGTCGCTGGGTGATTGGCTGTACCACCACGGGCATCACCTCAAGGCCGTCGTCATCACGACGAAGCTGCCCTCGACCAAATCGAACCTGACCGGCTTGTGGAAGATGTACCTCCGAAGCGGGTTCAGCTACACCTATTTCAAGCTGAACACGAATCGCTTTCTTCCGTCGCGGCTGGCGGCGCGCGGGCTTCCGACAACCATCCCGCAACTGATCCGGCTTTACCGGTTGCCGACGGACATCATTTACGCCGACAACGTCAACGACGCCGACGTGATTCGGCGCATTCGATCCTATGAGCCGAGCGTGCTGTTGAGTTTCAGCGCAACAAGCCGGTTCTCCGACGCGCTGATCGAGGTGCCCTCGCGCGTCGCGCTGAACATTCACTACGCCCTGCTGCCCGAGTACGCCGGCCTGTCGCCGTATTACTGGTACGTGCATCACCGTGAGACGGTCGCCGGCATCACCATGCACGTCATTCACTCGAAGCTGGACGCCGGGCCGATCATCTGCCAGGAGCGATTCGACGCGCAGGGCATCACGTCGGTCACCGGCCTGCTCATTCGGCAGATGGAGCTGGTCTCGCCCGTGCTGTGCCGCTATTACGACGGAGACCTGCATGAGGACCGCGCGACGCCGCAAAACCTCACCAGGCGAACCTATTACCGCCATCCCACGCGGCAGCAGGTCTGGGACTTCAAGCACCGCCGATTGCAGTTCACCACGCAGCAGGACGTGAATCGTGTCATTGAAATGGCACGATTCTGCCGCGATCGCGCCCCGCAGGCCGTTGCCGATAACTTTCAACGCCGCGCTCGGCTCTGCACGCCAGCCGATCTGCGCTCCAGCCTTGCCGAGGGCGACGCTTCCGCACCGCCGAATGCCAGGCAGGACATCGCCCAGATCGCGCGATCGTGGTACGTCCCACCCAAAGTGCCGCGCCGCGATACGTTCCTGGTCTACTCACTCGACTTCGTTCTGGCGACGCTTCAGGGATGCATCGCCGAACCGCAGCGCGTCCGCCGCACCGCGCCGTGGCTCACCGTCGGCGTCATCGTGCGCTCGCTCATGGCGATCATGCAGATCGTCATCATGGGACTGGCGTGGGTGCCAATCCTCAATTGGTTTGTCGAAATCGCCGCGCGCACCTTCACCCGTAACGCCGCCGGCTTCTTCCTGCGAAGCTGTTACTGGAAGGCCCGGCTCAAGCGGCTCGGGGTCGATACCATCATCGACCAGGGCGTGGAAATCTGGGGGCCGGCCAACGTCTGCATCGGCTCCCACGCTCACATCGACACCAATGTGCGACTCGCCGCCGGCGAACGCCGCCACCGGCAACACGGCTACATCGTCGTCGGCGATCACGTCCACCTCGGACCCGGTGTCCACATCGCCGGACGCGGTGGCGTCGAAATCCGTGATTTTGTCGGCATCATGGCCAACGCGCACCTGTACAGCGCCACCGGCGTCATCGAGCGACCCCAGGATCCCGGCCAGCTCATCAGCATGTCGCACATGGCCCCGCACGATCAGCAATACGTGTACGAAGCGCCGATTCTCATTGATGATTTCGCCTTTGTCGGCATGATGACGCGCATCATGCCCGGCGTGAAGATCGGCTATGGCGCGATCGTCCACGCGAATTGCGAAGTGACCCAGGATGTTCCGCCATTCGCCAACATCGGCGCCGTGCCGCGCGGCCGCCAGATCGGCTGGCGACGCCCGCGCCGGCGCAGCCCGCATTTGAACGGAAACGGCGAAGCCCCTGCGACGGGCGCGAAGCCCACGCCGCGCTCGACGGAAACGCCGTCGTTCGATTCGTTGGGGGGTTCCGATCTTGCCCGCTGAATCGTCCGCACGCCCCGGCCCACAATCCGATGGCGATCCGCGCGTCGCCGCCGCGAGCCTGTTTGATCGGCTTGGTCGCGCGCCGAGCATCGCACAAGTGGCCGCCGCGCTGCGCGAGCTTCAACCCCAGCGCGCGGTGATCGCGCCGGTGCGTCAGAAAATCGCGCTCGTTGGCACCTTCACGCTGGACGTACTCCGCGCCGCGATCGACCTCCAAGCGCTTCGCGCCGGAATCAACGCCGACTTGTTCTTCGCGCCGTTCGGCCAAGTGGACCAGCAACTCCTCGACCCCGCCTCGGATCTGTATCGTTTCAAGCCGGACACGGTCTTCGTCGCCGCGCGGCTGATGGACAGCGCCCCGGCCCTTTACCACGCATTCAACAGCCTCTCGTCGCGCGACGCCGACGCGCTCGTCGACGATTCCATCACACGCCTTGTTTCCGCATTGGCGGCCTTCCGCTCGCGCAATTCGGCGCGTCTGCTTGCACACAACTGGGAACTCCCCGTGCGGCCGGCACTGGGCATTGCCGACGCCGCGGCCCCCTTTTCGCAAGCGGACTTGATTCGCCGCGCGAATGAACGGCTTCGCGAAGCGATTGCCCGCTTGCCGGACGCCTACGTCATGGACTACGACGCGCTGATCGCTCGGGTCGGCCGCGACGGATGGACCGACCCGCGCACGGCCTACTTGGCGAGAATTCCCGTGGCGCCGGCGCACTACTGGACCCTGGCGGGGTTTTACATCGCGCAGTTGCGTCCGCTGCTGGGCCTGTCAAAAAAAGTATTATGTCTGGATGCAGACAACACGCTCTGGGGGGGCGTCGTGGGCGACGTCGGACTCGAAGGCATCGCCCTGGGGCCGGATTATCCCGGCAATGCCTACGTCGCGTTTCAGCAGCGCGTGCTCGATCTGCACCGGCGCGGCGTCGTCCTGGCCCTGTGCAGCAAGAACGAGCCGGCGTCCGTGCTGGACGTCCTGGACCGCCACCCGAACATGGTGCTGCGACGCGAGCATTTCGCCGCCCTGCGCATCAACTGGGATCCGAAGCCCGCGAACCTTCAGGCCATCGCCGCCGAGCTGAACCTCGGCCTGGACAGTTTCGTCTTTCTTGACGACAGCCCCGTCGAGTGCGAACTGGTGCGCGCAACGCTCCCGCAGGTGACGGCGATCGCGCTGCCCGCCGAGCCGGCCTCTTACCCCGGCGTGATCGATGCCCTGGACTGCTTCGATCAATGGACGCTTTCGGAGGAAGATCGGCGGCGCGGGGAACTCTATCGCGCCGAATCGCAGCGGCGCGAGCTGCAATTGGTGGCGGTCGATCTGCCGACGTTTTACCGGCAACTTCAGATGACGCTGACCATCGCGGTCGATCAGCCGATGCATGCGGCGCGCGCGGCGCAGCTTGCCGCGCGCACCAACCAGTTCAACATGAACACCATCCGCTGCTCGGAGGACGACGTCCGGCGCTGGATGGCCTCCCCGGATCATCACGTCGTCACGGCGGCATTGGCCGATCGCTTCGGCGACAGCGGCATCATCGGCTTGGCCGTCCTTCGGCGCGCCCCGACCGAATGGACGCTGGACATGCTGCTGATGAGCTGCCGCATCCTGGGTCGAACCGTTGAGCAGTCGTTCGTGCGATGGCTGGCGGCGCAGGCCCGCGAGGCAGGCGCCGCGACGCTCGCGGCGCGATTCGTGCCCACGGCGAAGAACCAGCCGTTCGCCACGTTTTACGAGTCGTGCGGTTTCATCCGCACCGGCGAAGCCGACGGCGCGATCCGCTGGAGCCTTCCGCTGGCATCGGCCGATACAACTACACCCGACTGGATGACGATTGCGCGGGAGCCATGCGGTTCGACCGGCACGCCGACCCCATCCGCGGGAGCAAAGGCATGAGCGAATCGAACCTGACCCGGTTTCAGCGCGTCGTCGCAGCCGTGCTGGGAATTGAGCCGGCCGAAATCACCGATGCCCTGACCAATGACAAGGTCGATACCTGGGATTCGCTCAATCACATCAACATCGTTTCCGCGCTCGAGCAGGAATTCAGCATCATGCTTCCGACCGGCAGCATGGCCAGCCACCAATCGGTCCGCGGCCTGAAGGCGCTGCTGCGCGAACACGGCGTCGAGGTCTGATATGCGGCGCTCCTCCGACGCCCGCCGAGCCTGGTGCGGCGCGTTTGGCGCGGCGATGCTGCTGTTCGCCTTCACCGCTTCGCCCTACCCGCAATGGCAGGACTCCGGCTGGCAGCAGGTACGCATTCTCACGCATCAACTTCATCACCCGCTCGGACTGGCGCTGGTTCATCCGCTGCACCATTTTCTCGGCCGAGCCGCGGTCGCGTTCCTGCCGTTCCTGGAGCCGGCGTACGCCATCACGCTCGTCAGCGCCGTCGCCGCGGCGGTCGCGGTCGCCAATATTGCTACGCTTGTCTTATTACTAACCGGATCGGGCGGCGCCGCGCTGATCTCCGCCGCTTCCCTGGCGGTGGCGCACACGTTCTGGCAGCTTGCCACCCACACCGAGTCGTACACCCTCTTCGCCGCCCTGCTCACCGCCGAATGGCTCTGCCTGGCACGCTATGTGCGCACAAGACGCACCGACTCCCTGATGGCCATGGCTTGTTTCAACGGTTTGGGTTTCGCCAATCACGTCCTGGCGACGCTGGCCCTGCCGATCAACGCCGCGATCCTGTATTTCGCCACCGCCGGCCGACGCGACGCGCGGCGAACCTGGACGGCCGCCGCGTGCTGGTGGACGCTTGGCGCGATGCCCTATCTGGCGATCATCGGCGCGCGGGTGGCGCAAACAGGCGACGTCGCCACCGCGCTGCGGTCCGCGTTCTTCGGAGAGTTCCGCGAGCAGGTTCTCAACACGCGCGTTAGTGTCTCAATGATGACACGAGCCGGCGGGTTCGTCTTATACAACTTTCCGAATCTGACGCTCCCCCTCGCCGCCGCCGTATTCTTCACCGGCCGCGCGACCGCTTCGTCTGCCGATCCGGCCGAACGGCGCGCCCTGGCCTACTTCGTCCGATTCCTCGCCGTGGAGTTACTCGTCTATGGCCTGTTCGTGATTCGATACGCGATTGCCGATCAATATACGTTTTTCATCCCTGTCTATTGCATCGTGGCCGCCCTCGCGGGCCTGGGACTGGCAAACCTCACGCCAAGACTGCGCGCGCGGGCGCCGGCTTTCGGCCTGGTCCTGATTCTGGTCACACCGGCTTGGTATTGGGCAACGGCGAAGGTTCTCTCTTCACGCCACACACTCGACGCGATGCTTCAAGGAAAGCCGTTTCGCGATGGCTATCGCTCGCTGCTCGTGCCCTGGGGCATCGGCGACGATCACACGGTACGCCTGAATCGCGCTGCCCTGGACTTGGCCGGGCAAAACGGCGTTATCCTTTTTGTCGACCCGATGATCGGCTTTAGCCTGCAATACGATCACCTAATCGGAAGATGGCCGAAGCACGTCCGACTGGTGGACATCGCAACGCCCACGCCGGCTCGTCAGACTTTCCTGCGAAACCTGATCCGATCGGCCAAGACCGCCGGTCAAGCCGTTGTACTTGTTCCGGCATACCGCGATCGAGCGGAGACCTTTCTGCACGAAGCGCGTTGGCGGCGCGAGGGCGAATTGTTCATGCTTGAAGCGCTGGACGGACCTTGACCCATCCAGGGTACTCGCATCGGTTCAGGCTCGCACGGATACGATCGCATCGAACGTGTACCGGGCGTCGCCCACGCGGGCACTCCGGCCGGCAAAGGACGGCAAACCAATGGCCTCGACTCATCCTGACCCCATTGCACGCTGCTGCCGGACCATGCCGGGCGGCGTCGAAATATGCGTCAAGGTTGTGCCCGGTGCATCACGCAGCCGCATCGTCGGGCCGCTGGGTGATTGTCTGAAGATCCAGATCGCTGCGCCGCCGGAAAAGGGCAAAGCCAACGAGGCCGTGATCGCGCTGCTCGCCCAAACACTTCAATGCCCGCGATCGGATGTTACGCTCATCGCCGGAGCGGCCTCACCGCGAAAATCATTTCTCGTGCGAGGGATGTCACTTGCAGCAGTCATCGGCGCGCTTGCTTCGCCCTGATCCAGGCTCCGAGCGGGAGTCGAAGAATCGCCTGGACGAACAAGTGGGGAAATACGGCGGCAAACAAGCCGCCGTGGAAATGAGTGCATCGATTGCTTGCGCAATCGGCTTTTTGGTCTGGCGTTTCGGCGTTTACTTCTTATCCACCTTCCACACACCTCCCGTGCTTCGCACCAGGTCCAGCACCTTCCCCCGCGCGCCGGTGATCTGAATCCCCTGCTCATCGATTTGCAGATTCCACGGCCCCTTTTGTGGCGCGCCCTCGGGCAACTTCGTCAGATCCAGCGTCACGCGCGATACGTTATGCGTGAGCACCTCGATGCGATTCGCACCGGTCCACTTTGCCTCGATCGTCGCGTCGGCCGCATCGTCGAACGCCGTGCGGAAGACCACCCACGAATCCTTCGGCCGTTTCGGCGGAGAAGGCGGTTTGGGTGGTTCGACCTTCGTCGCGGGCGGCACCTGCGGTACGGCGGTCCCATCGCCCGATGCAGCTTGCGGCGGTGGAGACGGTTCAACGGACTTCGCCGTGGAGGGCGCGCTGGTCGCGCGACTGCCCTGCTCGCAGCCGACCGGCCCCGTCACCAGCGACGTAAGCAGCATTCCACACGTCAACAGTCCCGAAACGCGGCGGTTTCCGTTGGATGCCATAGCCCTTTCCTCGATCGCGCGGTCACGATGGACCATCCGCGATATGATACCCGCGAACGTTCACAAGGATTCACTATGTCACGCCTCACGCATTTCCGTTCCGAACCACAGAATCAACGCCGACCGGCCGCAGCAGCCGACCCGATGCGCATCCGATCGACGACGATCTTAAGTGTGCGGCGCGACGGCCGCGTCGCGATGGGCGGCGATGGCCAGGTCACGCTGGGCGACAGCATTCTCAAGTCCGACGCGGTGAAAGTCCGGCGGCTGCACAAGGACAGCGTGTTGGCGGGGTTCGCCGGCGCGGCAGCCGATGCCTTCGCGCTAATCGAGCGATTCGAAGGCAAGCTCGAACAGTTCAAAGGCAACACGAAGCGCGCGGCGATTGAGCTGGCCAAGGATTGGCGCACCGATCGCGCCCTGCGCCGGCTGGAGAGCCTGCTCGCCGTGGCGGATCGCGAATGCAGCCTGATCATCGGCGGCAACGGCGATGTCATCGAGCCGTCCGATGGGATCCTCGCAATCGGCAGCGGATCCACCTGCGCGCTGGCGGCGGCCCGGGCGCTCGTGGCGCACACGGCGCTACCGGCCGCGCAGATCGTCGAGGCTGGGCTGACGATTGCCGGCGAGATTAACATTTATTCGAATCAACATATCACGGTGGAGTCGCTGTAAGCGGCGCAGCGCAAAGCCGCAACGAATCGATCCCCAGTGAAGGAGTCGCCCCACGTGTCACGACTGGAAAAGCTGCAAGCCCTCCTGGAAAAAGAACCGAACGATGCGTTCCTGAACTTCGGCCTCGCGATGGAGCTGGCCAAGGCCGGGCGATTCGAGGAGAGCCTCGCCCAGTTCGACCGCACGATCGCCAATGATCCTAATTATATTGCCGCCTATTTCCAAAAGGGCCGCACGTATGTCAATCTGGGCGAAATCGACCGCGCCAAGGAAACGCTGCAAAAGGGCATCGCACAGGCCAACGCATGCGGCGAGACGCACGCGGCCGGCGAAATGTCGGAACTCCTCGCGACGCTGTAGCGTTGATCGCCGCCGGCCGCACCGCTACGGCAGCCAGAAATCGAGAATCGCGTAGGTGATTTCAAACAGCGCCGTCCGCACCGGCAGCGAGACCAGCTCCCACACCGCCTGCGCCGCCGCCAGCGGAACGCCGTAGAAGTTCAGCCCGTACAACGTGAGCGCGGCCAGCGGCGTCGTCGTGCCCCCCTCCTGCGGAATGCCGAAGATCACGCGCAGCACGTTTCGCAGGCACGTGCGATCCACGAGTTTGCGCGGACCATTGGATTGTTCGTTGTTGCCGGCCTGGCTGCCGTCGATCGCCGGCGGAATCGGCAACGGCGGCGCCGGCTCGCATTCGTCGGGTGTACCGTTCGTATTGGCATCGGCGCTCGCGCCACTCATGATGTCGCAATGGTCGGGCACGTTGTTGCCATTGCAGTCGGCGGCCGACCCGCTGGCGATTTCGCAGGCATCAAGCGTGTCATTGGCGTTGCAGTCCAGTATGGGGTTCGCAACGATCTCGCACGAATCGAGGATGCCGTTGCCGTTGCAATCCAAGGCGGCGTTCCCGGTGATCTCGCAGGAATCGAGTACGCCGTTGGTGTTGCAGTCGAATGCCGCGTCGGCGGCGATCTCGTCCTCGTCCGGTGTCTGGTTGTTGTTGCAATCGACCGGCTCGCCGCCTCCGCCCCGCGTGATGACGATGCTGGGCGTGTTCGACTCAATCGGCCAGCCACTGTTGCCCATCAATGGATCGGCATCCGCAAACCGGATAATCGGCGGAAGATCGTCCCACGCCGCCCACTCGGCCGGGCCGATGCCGGAATAGATGAGAATGTCTTCATTAATCGGCGGCGTGATCTCCAGCTCAAACTCAAAGAGCGTCGCCTTGCCGGTCAATTCCCCGCTAAGGGTCATTTCCGTCGCATTCTCAATCAGCTTGCCCGGCCCCGCAGCCAAGGTCGGCGGAAACTCAATATCAAAGGGGGAGAGAAAGGTCAGCGAGTTGGCCGCAACGTTCGCCGCGTCCGGCGCGATCAGGTCCATTGAGTATGCAAAGAATGCGTCCTCAACCGGCACTACCACTTTGAGCTGGACCGTGACCAGAATCGGCTCGGTCGTGTCTTCAACGCGAATCGTCAGCCGCTGGCCCGCGGCGCCCTGCTCCACGCTTGCCACGCCCGTGCCCGCGCCGGTCGCGCTGGTCACCTCGTACCACGCGTCGATTTCGGCCCGCGCCGGCAGCGGCAACCCGCCCGCCATGGATTGACCGATCAAACAAAGCAGCAGTCCCCGCAGAAAACCAACGGGCGCGCAAGGCATGGAACAACCTCTCTTGGGGGGGAGATGCTGATTCTATGCCCGCATTCACCGCCAAGTCGACCGCCGGACCGCATCCAATGCAGGTGCTGTTATGAGGACTTTTGTGCTTATCGGGCGGCCTTGGAATGCATTCGCGTCACTCACGCCGCCGGTAAGTTCAGCATAAACGTCGTGCCCTGGCCCGGGGCGCTGGCGACCTCAATTCTGCCGCCCATGTCTTCCATCAGACGCTTGCAGACGTGCAGCCCGAGGCCCAGGCCGCCCTTGTCGGTGCGGCCGCCGGCGGACGGATCTGAATCGGGGCCGCCCTTCGTCGTAAAGAACGGCTCGAAGATGTGGCTGATGTGTTCGTGCGCGATGCCCGGGCCGGTGTCGGTCACTTCCACGGCCACGCGGTCGCCCTCGCGCCGACCGCGGATCATCAGCCGCCCGCCCGTCTCCAGCATCGCCTGCCGCGCGTTGAGAATGATGTTGAACAACACCTGCTGCAGCGCGCCCGACGCAGCGCGGACGGCCAATCCGGCCGGCGCTTCGATCGACAGCGCGATGCCGTCGCGCGACAGCTCGCGCCCGAGGCACTCCACCGCCTCGCGGGCCGCCTGCTCGACATTGACAGGTGTCAATTCATCCGGTGAGCCGGATGCCATGCCCATGATCCGGCCGCACAACCCGCCCATCCGCTGCGCCGAGCGCAGGGTGCGCTCGACCGCTGCGCGAAGCTCGTCGGGCTTGTTGCGCGACAGGGCATACTGCGAGTAACTCACCAGCGGCGTGAGCAGATTGTTGAACTCGTGCGCCAGCATGGCCGACATTGTGCCGAGCGACGCCAGTCGCTGAAGGCTGCCAACCTGGCGGTCCAGCAGTGCCAGCTTGTGCTCCAGCTCCGCCAGCACACGCGGCAGATCAGCCGGGGACGAGAGCGCCAGAGGCTCGGGGCGTTCGGCGTCACTCATCTGAACAGGATCCTTTCCATGCGTGTCTTATCGACCGGAACGACCGCGTCTCCTTGACCCCTGCGCCATTCCCGCGAGAATCGCCGACCAAGATGGACCTGCACGACCGGCTTGACGCACTGCTGACCTTGGCCGAGCAACTCGGCCTGTCCATCCGGCGCGAATCGCTCGGCGGCGAGGGCGGCGGGTTATGCAGGATCAAGGGGCAGGCCGTGCTGTTTCTCGACACGGCGGCCGATCTGGAAACGCGCTACGAGCGCACGCTTTCGGCGCTCGCCTCGCATCCCGGAATCGACCGGCACTACCTCCCGCCCGAAGTGCGCGAGGACCTCGACCGCCAGCGCGGCGCTTAGCGATTGAAATTCGCTCCATGTCACATCGGCACTTCTGACGGTGAGCCACCGCTTTAAGCCGTGGCACCGGGCAACCAGTCCCGCTGGGTCGCAGACTCAAGAACCTTGACCAGCCACGTCACCGCTGCTAGATTTCCTCGTTGTCACCGTTACTCAATTGAACCCACGAGATCGACCCCCTGATCCGGAAGGAGTTGACCCATGGCATTTTCGCTTGCCCCGCTGCCCTACCCGTTTGACGCACTCGCCCCGCACATCGACGCGAAGACAATGGAGATTCACCACGGCAAGCATCACAACGCCTACGTCACGAACCTGAACAAGGCGCTGGAGGCCCACGCCGACCTCGCCGCCAAGCCGATTGAAGACATTTTGCGAAACATCACCCAGGTGCCCGAGGCCGTGCGACAGGCCGTCATCAACAACGGCGGCGGGCACGCCAATCACACGCTGTTCTGGAACATCATGGGTCCCAACTGCGGCGGCACGCCGTCGGGCGAGATCGGCGCGGCGATCAACAGCACCTTCGGCAGCTTCGACGCCTTCAAGGAAAAAGTCTCCACCGCCGGCGCGACGCGCTTCGGCAGCGGCTGGGCCTGGCTCGCCATCAAGGACGGCAAGCTCGAAGTCTTCAGCACCGCCAATCAGGATTCGCCCTACATGACCGGCCACACGCCGCTGCTGGGCATCGACGTGTGGGAGCACGCGTACTACCTGAACTACCAGAACCGCCGGCCCGATTACATCGCCGCCTGGTGGAACACGGTCAACTGGCGCAAGGTGGACGAACTGTACAAGGCCGCGAAAAAGTAAAGCCTGTTTCAAATCTCCTCTCTCCCTTGGGGGAGAGGTCGGGTGAGGGGGAAAAGCATCTCAAGGAACACGTGCCTCCCTCACCCCAGCCCTCTCCCTGGAGGGAGAGGGGGTTTTGGAACAGCATGTAGTCTGCAGCGTAGGGTGCGTCCTCGACGCACCAATGCATCTATCGCACCACCACCACCGTCCCCGGTCCGGCGCGGAGTTGTTCCGCCGCGTTGCCCTGATTGATGGCCACTTCCAACATGCCCGTCGAGCCGATCAGGGCAACGATCTCACCCGGTGCGACATCGCCATAGGTCCCGCGCAGCGGACCGACGCGCAGCGGTCCCACGTGCACATTCAGCCCGTCGAATGTCGTGAACGCGACACTCAATTCCTCCGCGCTGATGTTGGAAATGAGGTTGCCGAATCGGTCGACGTACAGCACCTGCCCCTCGATCCCCCCGCCGGCCAGCGGCGCCGCCTTCTCCAGATTCAAAATCTCCAACTGGTCAATCGCCGGACCGACGGCATCCAGCGACAGACCGCGCGCCAGGTTCCCCGCCACCGGCGCAAGGATGTCCCGCCCGTGAAAGGTCGTGCTCACTTCGGGTCGAAACAACCGCGTGTTCTCAATCGACCGCAATTCTTCCAACACGAAATCGCGCTGCACCAGCGACACCAGCCCGTTGTCGGGCGCAAGAATCACGTGCCCTTCGTACCGCGCCGCGATCATTCGCCGCGTCGTGCCGACGCCGGGGTCCACCACCGCGACGTGAATCGTGCCGGCCGGGAAATGCTCCACGACCTGCCGCAGCACAAACGCCCCATGCACGACATCGTGCGGCCCGATGGCGTGCGTCACGTCCACGATCTGCGCGCGCGGCTCAATCTGAAACAGGACGCCCTTCATGCAGGCGACGTAGTGGTCGGCCTGTCCAAAGTCCGTCGTCAGCGTGATCAGCGCCATGGCAATTCCGCGAACCGTCGCTTTCAGTCAACAAGCGGGCATCGTGCCACGGCGCGACGGTTTCGTCCACGGCCCGGACGATTGGACGCGGCGGCTCGACGCACGCTACACTTTCCGGCGACACCATGGCGCAAATCGACGTGCGGCAACTCGGCAAGACCTTTCGCGTGCCCGAGCGGGAGGGGGGATTCCAGGCGGCGATGCGAAGCTTCTTCCGCCGCACGTACAAGCAGGTCCGCGCCGTCGATGCCGTCAGCTTCTCGGTGGAACCAGGCGAAATCGTCGGTTTCCTCGGCCCCAACGGCGCGGGCAAGACCACAACGCTCAAGATGCTCTCCGGCCTGCTCCACCCCACTGACGGCGAGGCCCGCGTGCTGGGTTTCACGCCGTGGGAACGCAAGACCGACTACCTCCGTCGAATCAGCATGCTCATGGGCCAGCGCTCCCAGATGCAATGGGATCTCCCCGCGATGGATTCCTTCCTCGTCCATCAGGCGATCTACGGTCTGGACCCGGCTCAATACAAAGCCACGCTCGATGAACTGATCGAGCTGCTGGACCTCACGCCGATCCTCAAGAAGCAGGTGCGCACGCTCTCGCTCGGCGAGCGCATGAAATGCGAAATCTGCGTCTCGCTGCTGCATCGGCCGTCGGTTCTCTTTCTCGACGAGCCGACGATCGGCGTGGACATCACCATGCAGGCGAGGATTCGCGAGTTCATTCGAAATTACAACCGCCGTCACGGCGCGACGATCATCCTCACGAGCCATTACATGGCCGACGTCGCCGCCCTGTGCAAGCGCATCATCGTCATTGACCACGGGCGCATTCTTTTCGACGGCGCGCTGGCGGACCTCTCTCGAAAAATGGCCCCCTACAAAGTCATCAAGATCGACCTCGAGCGCGACGCGAACGGCTACGACTTCGCCGCCGTCGGCGAGGTGCTCTCCCTCGAATCCCGCAAGGCAATCGTGAAAGTGCCCAAGGAGCGCGCCGCCGAACTGACCAGCCGCCTGCTCACCGATCTGCCGGTGCTGGACGTGACGATTGAAGATCCGCCGATTGAGGACGTCATTGCCCGCGCGTTCGGCCAATCCAAAGATTCGCCCGCGCAAGCAGCCGATTCCAAAGAGCCGATTGCGCAAGCAATCGAAAATCCATCGGAACCCTCCCGCCCATGACGCGCATCCTGCAAACCCTCTGGGCCTTTCTCAAAGTACATTGTGCCACGATGCTCCAGTATCGCGGCGAAATCTTCCTCTGGGCCGTCTGGGGACTCGTCAATCCCGCCGTGCTCTACTCCATGTGGTCCGCCGCCGCCGAGAGCCGGCCCGGCGGCGTGGTCGCCGGATTCTCACAGAGCCAACTCGCCGCCTACTACCTCGTCGTCATGATGATCGGTCACTTCGCCACCGCGTGGGACGCATACGACATGGGTTACCAGGTGCGCTCCGGGCGGATGAGCGGGCAGCTCCTTCGGCCGATCCTTCCGATCTGGCAGGCCATCGCCGCGAACCTGTCGTACAAGATCACGACGCTGCCCTTTCTCGTGCCAATGTGGTGCTTCTTCGCATGGTGGGTGAAACCCGGATTTGAGTCACAAACATGGCACCTCGCGCTGGGCGCCGTCGCCGTCGCGCTGGGCTGCGCCATCAACTTCATGCTGGGCTACCTGATCGCCCTGATCGCCTTCTGGTCGCCCAAGCTCGACGCCGCGGGTGAAATCTATTTCGGTCTCGGCATGTTCCTCGGCGGTCGGTTCAGCCCGCTGGCGGCGCTGCCGCCGGTGATCTTCGCCGTCGCGACGTGGCTGCCGTTTCGATGGATGTTCGCCTTTCCCGCCGAACTGCTGATCGGCAAGGTGCCGACGCTCAACGGCGCACTGGCCGGCGTGGCGATTCAGGCAGCATGGCTGACCGGGTTGATTGCGGCGTTCCGAATGGCCTGGGTCGCCGCGGTGAAACGCTATACGGCGGTGAGCGGATGAACCTGCGACGCGCGATCCATCTCGTCCGTCTGTTCATTCAGGTCAGCGTCCAGAACCTGTCCGCCTATCGGTTCGACATGTACGTCCGCATCGGGGTGTCGCTCATGCACCTCGTCTCCGAGCTGCTCGTCGTCTGGACCATCTTCCACAACACGCAATCCATCGGCGGCTGGCGCTGGCAGCACATGCTCGTCCTCATGGGCGTCTATCGCATGATTGCCGGCGGCATCCGCATGTCCATCGTCCCCAACATGCGCCGCGTGCTCGAAGAGATCATGGACGGCACGCTCGATTTCGTGCTCATGCGCCCCGTCAACGCCCAGTTCCTCGTCAGCATCCGGGAGTTCGTCGTCTGGCGCGCGGTGGATGTCTTCCTCGGCTTGAGCATCGCGCTCTTTGGCGCCATCAAGCTCACCGGCGTCATCCCACTGCGCGAAGCGCTCATCTTCTGCGCCATGCTCGCCGCCGGATTCGTCATCGTGTATTCCATCTGGCTCGCACTCGCCACGCTCTGCTTCTGGTTCGTGCGCATTCAGAACATCGAGATGATCTTCTGGAACGTCTTCGAGGCCGGCCGTTTCCCAATCACCATCTACCCCCCCGGCGTGCAGTGGACCCTGACCTACATCCTCCCGATCGCTTTCATCATCATGTTCCCCGCTGCCGCCCTTACCGGCGACGACGACAAGCTCCCGGCTGCCATGCCGATCATCGCCGCCCTCCTCGCCGCCGCCGCCTTCGTCGCGTCGGGATGGTTCTGGCGTTTCGGCCTGCGGCGCTACAGCGGCGCCTCGGCCTAGGGCGGGCACTCAATCGTAGTACCGGTTTCAATACGGTGACACAGGCGTCTCGCCTGTGTTGAATATTGTGGATTCTCACGGTTTGGAGAGACGCCGGCTTGGGTGCCCCATCCTCGCGCAGCGAGGGTGGGATCACGATGATTCGATTCAGTATCTGTAATCGGCTGGTACATGCTATCGACCACTTTGCCCGACGATTGTCGGGGTGATACGATGCCCCGGAACAGACGCGGTTCGTGCAAGGCGAATCGTTCCGGTTAGAATGTCGGTCGCGGCCCGTCGGGAGCGATTCCCATGCGACTGCTGATTCTCGAAAACAGCCAGCTTCGCCGGACGCTCAAAGCCGGCCCCGGCGAGGTTTACATCGGCTCCAGCGCCGACTGCCAGGTGCATCTTCCCGATGCGCGGATCAGCCCGCGGCAGGTGGCGCTGTCGCAGGATGAAGACGGCGCGTGGTGGCTCGACGTGCTGGACAGCGGCGGCTTGCCGACCAGCCTCAACCGGGCGGTGCAGAAGGGCCGCGCCAAGCTGCGCCATGCTGATGAAATTGCCGTGGGGAACTGGTGCATCCGCCTGATGATGGAGTCCGAGGCGTCGCGCGAGGAGATGCTTCGCCAGCGCATGCTGGCCATCACGAAGCAGCACGGCGAAGGACTGCCTTTATCTACAATCGTCTATCGTGGCGAACACCCCCTTACCCTGCCGCGCGAGCAGATCGAGCAGATGGCGATTCTCGCCCTGCGCCTCTCCGGCATGGAAACCGTCAAGGACATGCTCACGCCCATCCTGCGGGCCGTGCTGCGTGATTTCTCCGGTCGCCGCGCTTGGATCGGCGTCCGCGCGCCCGATCAGCGCGAGTTCCAGTGGATGAGCGGCCTCGCCGCCGGTGGGCAAGTCTGTGATCGGCCGGCCTTCTCCGCCGGAATGCAGACTCGTGTCTTGAAAAACGGCCATTCCCTCTGCTGCCCCGACGCCCCGCAGCACGGCATCCGCTCGGCGATGGCCGCGCCGCTCGCATCGGCCTCGGGCACGATCGGCATGCTTTACGTCGAGAACGACGCAGGGGACTTGCCGTTTGGCGAGTCCCACCTGCACGGGCTGATCGCGACGGCGTCGTGCGTGGCCATTCCGCTGGAGAACGCCATTCGCCGTACGATGGCCCGTCGCCAGACCGCTGCCAGCGTGGAAAGCACGCTCACGCGCGTGACGCAGGACCTGCTCACGCCCAAAGCCCTGCCTCGCTGGCCCGAGCTGCACGTTGCGGCCTATCGCCACATGGGCACGGCGCGCTGCTGCGATCTGTGGGACGTCGTGCAACTGCCGGACAAAACCGCCGCGCTTCTGGTGGCGCGCGTCGGAATGAGCGGTTTGAGCGTGCCGCGCTTCCTGACCGAGGTGCGCAGCGCGTTTCGCATCGCCGCCCTGCACAGTGAGCCGCCCAACATCCTCTGCCGCGCTCTGAACTGGCTCGTGCACGATGGGGAAGAGAAGTATTGCATCGACGTGGCCTGTGCGTGGATCGCGCCGGCCACCGGGCTGGTGCAGTTCTGCGCGGCCGGTCCCGGCGCGTTCGTCGGTCGACTCGACGACGACGGCAGCGTGACTTGGATCGGGCTCTCGCATGGCGAACCAATTGGTCGGCAGCGCGGCAGTGCTTACGAGGTGGAGAAGTTCATGCTCGAGCCGCAGCAGTCGCTGCTGCTGGCGACGGACGGCGTAAGCCTGGCAAAGAATCAGGACGGCGCGGCGCTGGGACGGACCGGTTTGCAGGAGATCATTGAGGACTGTGCGGGCAACGCGCCGGGGCAGGTGCTTAGTGAGTTCGCGAGCGAACTGACGGACTACGTGAACGGCGGAAGCTGCCCGGACGACGTGACGGTGCTGCTGGCGAAGCGGCTGGGGTGAAGGACGCGCGCCGTGCTCGCGCACCGGGGTGCCCGCTCGCCGGCGCGTCGAACGGGGATTGATCCCGATGACGGGAACCCTGCTTACGCAGTCGGGGCGGTCGCCGGAACGTCGGTCACCGGGGCATCTTCGATGATCTGCGTGCCGTAGAGCGATTGATACAATCGGCAGCGGCGGATCAGTTCTTCGTGCCGGCCGCTGTCCACGATGCGCCCGCGATCCATGACGACGATCCGATCGGCCTGAAGAATGGTCGAAAAGCGGTGGGCAATGATGAGCGCGGTGCGCCCTTCGAGAAAGCGCTCAACGGCGTCGTGAATCTTCTGCTCGCTTTCGGAATCGACCTGGCTGGTCGCTTCGTCAAAGATGAAGATCGGTGCGTTGCGCAGGATGGCGCGGGCGATGGCGATGCGCTGCTTCTGCCCGCCGGAGAGCGTGACGCCGTGCTCGCCGACGTAGGTATCGTAGCCCTGCGGTTTCTCTCGGATGAACTCGTCGGCGTAGGCCGCTTTGGCCGCGGCGACGATTCGTTCCTCCTGCCCGGCGAGATCGTACCGGCGTTCGGGATGGCGCTGACGCAGGATCAGCTTGCGAAGCAGACGCCCGTCTCCATAGGCGATGTTGTTGCCGATCGTATCGGCGAAAATCACCGTATCCTGCGTCAGCAGGCTCATCTGACGGCGCAAGGACGCGATGGACAAATCGCGCAGATCACGCCCGTCGATCAGAATCACGCCTTCCTGCTGCTCGAAGAACCGCATGAGCAGGCTTAGCAGCGTCGTCTTGCCCGAGCCGTTCGGCCCGACAAACGCCACCCGCTCGCCCCGTCGAATCGTCAGGTTAACGGCGTTCAGCGCGGGCGACGTCGCGCCGGGGTAGGTGTACGTCACGTCGCGAAACTCGATGCGATCGCTGAACGGCGGCGCGGGAATCGGCCGGGCCGGCCCCGGCGTCACCTCGTCGGGCATGTCGATGATCTCGAACACGCGATCCATCGCGGCGTTGGCCGTCTGGAAACGGTTGTAGAATGAAGACATTTTGCGAACAGGATCGAACATGCCCGCCATGCAGGCCGCCAGCGTGGCGAACTTGGAAAACTCCATCAGCCCGTTGAGCATCTGGTTGGCGAAGTAAAGAATCGCCAGCGCCGCCACGATCTGCCCGACGAACTCAAACAGCGGGCTGGAGAGCGCGTCGATCCGCTCGATCTTCATCTGCTGGCGAAGCATCTGCTTGTCGAGCTGGTGAAGCCGCTGCCGCTCGAACGTCTCCATCGTGTAGCCCTTCACGACGCGGATGCCCGTCAGCGTCCCCTGAAGGGCCGACAGCATGCGGCCGTAATTCTCCAGCAGCCGCTTGTTGGCCTTGCGGATCATCTTGCCGAGACGGCGGATGAGGTACCCGCCGACGGGCGCGGCGACCGCGGTGATCAGTGTCAGCCGCCAATCGATGACCAGCGCGACGCAGAACACGAAGATCGCCTTGAGCGGCTCGCGCAGGCTCTTGGCGAAGAGGAAATTCAGCCCGCGATAGATGTCCTGGCTGTCCTGCACGAACCGGCTGACCAGATCGCTCACGCCGTGCGTCGCGAACTTCGATACCGGCAGACGCAGCACGCGATAATACATCCGCTTGCGCAACATCAGCACGACGCAGGCCGCCGTCAGCGCGATGAGATACTCCGCGAAGAAGCGTGACACACCGCCGACCACGGAAATCAGCACGACGATCACGACGATGATCTTCAGCGTGTCAAGACGATCTTCCGCGGACGAGCCTTGCGGCAGCAGCGCCGCCCCCCGCCGCAACCACCAATCCGAAAACTTCAGCGGCTCGGGCGTAACACGAATCGGCACCAGCTGCTGGTCCCGATCGAGAAAGGTCAGGGCGACTTCGTGCCCGTCTTCCAGATACGCCAGCACACGAAACAACTCGCCCGGTTTCAGGGCGGCACCGTCGATCTGCGTGAGCACGAAATTTCGCTTGATCGTTGGCGGCAGCAGCGCGTTGGAGGACCGTTTCGCCACGCGCACCTCGCCGGCGGCGGCGTCAACATCAAACACCGCGTTGAGCCGGCGCTCGGCGATGCCCTGGTGAATCCACGACGGCACGCCCTGCTGACCGGCGATCAGATGAATCGTCGGCAGCAACGCCATTATGTTGATGGAGTAGGTCGCCGCGACGATCACAACGCACAGACACCCCGGAACGAGGTAGCGCTTCTGCGACCAGGCGTATCGCCAGATTCGGAGCAACCGCTGGGCAGTCCCCTGGCCAGCGGTCGCCGCTCTCGTCGCAGAAGGTCCGGCCAGTGCCATCGTGCAGGGGGCTCCGAAGAAGTACGCGGTCAATCGTTCGTGGCCAGTGGTCAGTCGCCTGCGAACATGGGTTGCCGGCCGCGATCGACGTTTCCGTATGCGCCGCAGTTTACTGAACCATCCTCGGGCTTGCAGGTTCGTGCAAACTCGTCAGCAGGACCATTGTAGGTCAGAATCACACCGTGCGGAATGGCATGAGATCGCGTTGAAAAGCGCCTCAAGCCGGGGGACACGGTGGACCAGCGTTGCGTTCGCGCAATGGACGCTGCACGCCAAGAGCCTACAATGCATCCGGCCTACAGGCTGGATACGGTTGTCGGGCGACGAACCTTGGGCAGCCCACTTCTTGCCGACAACCACGGAATCGAGGCGCGCTGAAACCAACCACGAACCACTGACAACCAACCGCTTACCAATCCCCCATGACCCTCATGATGAGCGTTTCAGGTGTACGCGGCATCGTCGGCCGGACGATGACGCCGACGCTGGCGACCGAGTTGGCGTGTGCCTTCGGCGCCGATCTCGGCGGCGGGCGCGTCGTACTGGCGCGCGATTCGCGGCCCAGCGGCGAGATGATCCGCGCGGCCGTCGCAGCTGGCTTGCTCGCGTCGGGCTGCACCGTCATCGATCTCGGCGTCGTCACCACTCCCAGCGCCGCCCTGATGATCGGCGAGCTGGGCGCCGTCGCCGGCGTCGTCATCACCGCCAGCCACAATCCCATTGAATGGAACGGCATCAAGCTCCTCTGCCAGCGCGGCCACGCCCTGCCCGCCGCCGACGCCCAGCGCGTCTATGACCGCTATCACGCAAAGGACTTCGCCCTGCGTGATGCGACCGGCTGCGGCCGAATGGAGCGCGACGGGTCGACGAATGAACGGCACGTGGCAAAAATCCTGACGCTTCTCAACGTCGATGCGATCCGCTCGTGCCAGTATCATGTCGTCCTGGACAGCGTCAACGGCGCCGGCGGCGAAGGCGGTCGTCGACTGCTGGAAGCGCTCGGCTGCAAGGTCACGCACCTGAACGCCGAACCGACTGGCCGCTTTGCCCACACACCCGAGCCGACGGCCGAGAACTTGACCGGCCTGTGCGATGCGGTGAAGCAGGCCGGGGCCGACCTCGGTTTCGCGCAGGATCCGGACGCCGACCGGCTGGCGGTGGTTGACGACAAAAGTCGCTATATCGGCGAGGAATACACCTTCGCGCTCGCGGCGAAGGAAGTCTTCTCAATGCGGCCAGGCCCCGCGGCGGCCAACCTGTCCACCTCGCGCATGATCGACGATCTCGCGGCGCAAGCCGGCGGCGGCGCGATCGTGCATCGCACGGCCGTCGGCGAGGCCAACGTCGCCAGCGCGGTCCTGGACAAACAATGCGTCATCGGCGGGGAAGGCAACGGCGGCGTGATAGACCCGCGCGTCGTCGCCGTGCGTGACAGCTTCACCGGAATGGGGCTGGTGCTGAATCTGCTCGCGCGCACCGGCCAGCGGCTGTCGTCCATTGTTGATGCCATGCCGCGCTATGTGATGGTCAAGAGGAAACTGGAGATGCCCGCCGCGCAGATCGCTCCGTGGCTGGAGCGCGTGCGCAGCGCGGCGGCGAACGACGCCCGGGTCGATACGTGCGACGGCGTGCGCATCGACTGGCCGCAGGGCTGGGTGCATGTTCGACCCAGCAACACCGAACCGATCGCCCGCGTCATCGCCGAAGCGTCCGACGAAGCCACGGCGAACGAACTGGCACGGCGCGTGATGGCGCTCCGGTGAGCCACGCATCGTGTTAGACAGGAAACCGACCCCTTGAAAACAGCCGGCAAGCCAGCTTCGCGTGAGACCAGCCCCTCGAAACGAAACGATGCCGCCGCGCCGCGCGCTCCGGGCGAACGCTTCCGCACCCCGACGCGACTCGTCGGCGCGATCGCCAAGATCGAAAGCCGGACGTCGCTCCTCATCTTGAGCGGCCTGTCTCTGCTGATGTGCTGCCTCATGTTCCCCCGACCGGGCTGGTGGTGGCTTTCGTACATCTGCCTCACGCCGTGGCTCGTGGCCGTGTGCGCCGCCCGGCGGGCGCGGTCCATGTACTTCGCGAGCTGGCTCCTCGGACTGGGCTTCTTCTTCATCAACATCAACTGGATGTACCCGGTGACGCGGGAGGGCTACATCGCCCTGGGCGCGTTCTTCTCGCTGACCTTCCCGCTGGTCGCCTGGCCCGTGCGGCATTTATACATTCGTCACAATGTCTCGCTCGCCTTGAGCGTGCCCGTCGTGTGGACGGCGCTGGAATACGCCCGTTCCCTCGGACCCACCGGTTTTCCCTGGGTGCTCCTGGGCCATACGCATTACGAGCAACTCACCTTCATACAAATCAGCGATCTCGCCGGGGCTTATGCCGTCAGCTTTGTCCTCGCCATGATCAACGGCTGGATCACCGACCTGCTCATTCAGCCCATTCTCATCTGGCGATCCCAGCAGGGCACACGACTGCCCATCGGATCGCTCACCACCCTCCTTGTCGTCGCCGGCACGCTGATCTACGGCAGCACGCAAAAATCAACGCGTCACCTGCAACGCGGACCCCGCGTCGCGGTGGTGCAGCACGACTTTCCCATGTACGTCGACGCACGACGAGCACGATCTTCGGCCGAGACGATCTTTGATTGCCACCTCGAACTCGCCAGGCAGGCCGCACTCGGCGGGCCGGACGGCCGCGACAAACCCGATCTGATTGTCCTGCCCGAAACCGTCATGAGCGGCTGGATCAACGACGAGTTTCTCGATGCACCGCCGACCGCGCTGGAAGAAATCCTTCGCCGCCGCTACCCGAAATCGCAAGTCGCCATGCTGCGCTACTACCAGGATTTCGGAAAGCGCGTCCGCGAAGCCTTTCAAACACTGGCCGATCAGTCCGGCATTCCCATTGTGCTGGGTTCGTCGGCCATGGAATGGAAGCCCACGGCCATTCCCCCGCGCGCGGACTCGTTCAACTCGGCTTACCTCTTGCTTCCCGGGCGAACATCGCCGGCCGCACGCTATGACAAAATTCACCTCGTCTTGTTCGGCGAGTACGTCCCGTTTCGTTTCACTCACCGCTGGCTCTATGACTGGCTCAACGGTATCACACCCTGGGGCCGCGGCGGTGTTGAGTATTCGCTTTCGCCGGGCGAACAATTCAACGCGTTTGAAATTCCCGCGGTTCGCCCCGCCGTGCGCACGCCGGTCAACGGCGCTGACCCCGCACCCGCCTCGGCGCCGATCAGGCCCGAATCGCCGATTCAAACCTATCGCGCCGGCACACCCATCTGCTACGAGGAGATCATGCCCTACGTCCCCCGCGCCTTCGTCCGGGGGAGCGGCGCCGGCGAAAAAAACATTGACATGCTCCTCTCCATCAGCAACGACGGCTGGTTCCTGCACTCGGCCGAACTGGAGCAGCATTTGGCGGCTGCCGTCTTCCGCGCGGTGGAGAACCGCATCGCCGTGGCGCGAAGCGTGAACACCGGCGCCAGCGCGACGATCCACCCGAACGGACGCATTCACCTGCGCGCGCGCATCAGCGATGAAAAGCTTGCTCGATTGGATCAAATCGACCGCGCGCTGATCGCCCTGGGTGAGCAGCTCGACCGCATGGAAGCGCTCTCCAGCGGATCGACCGGCGCAGCCGAACCGAAGGAGTACACCGCCGCGTGGTCCCAGATGAATGCCCTGCTGACCAAAGATCTGCGCGCGGCCTGTTTGAACGTGGGGCCGGAAATGAAATCCTTCCACGCCCGACTGGCGTCGATGCTGCCTGACTTGATCACGCGCGACCCGGCGGCGCGGGCCGAGGCGTATGAAGACTGGCGCGACCAGCTCGCACTCGACCGCGAGACGATCGCGCGGTGGAAACGCCATCCGGACCAGGCCCCGGCCATCGGCGTCGGTGAGCTGAAGCTCGACAACCGCCTTACGCTTTACTCGCAATGGGGCGACTGGCTGGGCCAAGGCGCCTTGGCGCTGTATGGTATGATCGTGCTCGACTGGCTGCTGCGAAGACTGCGGCGGCAGCGCGGCTAGCGTCAAAACGCACGGAGGCGTATGACATGCGTCACAGCTATGAACGAGTCGCCATTCTGATCGGCTGCATTGGCTTCTGCTGCTCCGGCTGCGTTCGACCACCAGAACCCGCTCCGCTTGATGCGCAGGATCAATCGCGCTTCCGAGCGTTAAGCGTCCAAACCCTGCGCGAGGCTGCGTTCGGTGACGACCCTGTCTTGCGGATGCAGGCCATGGAGGCGATTCAGGAAGTCGCGCCGGCCGATGCCGCCTCCTGCATCGCCGAAAACGTCGACAACGGCTACGCCGGCGTAAGCTTCGCGGCCCTGATGGCCCTGGGCGATCTGCGCCGGTCAACCGCAGAAAGTTCGGCACGGCTGGCCGTTGCGAATCAAAATCGCCTTTTGCAGCGCGTGCGGACGCTTGCCGAGGACCGCGATCCCAATGTGCGCATCGCATCGCTGTATGCCCTCCATGCGATGGGTGACGCGACCCGTACCAAAGAGCTGGCCGATTTTCTCCTGCGCAACGCCGACGCACGGGTGCGGGCCAATGCCGCGCTGGCCGTCGGCCGGCTGCGCGATCCATCGTCCGTCCCCCTGCTTCACCAAGCCCTCAAACGGGAAAAAAAAGACGCCGTGAAGATGCAGATTCTTGAGGCGCTCGCCTCGCTCGGTGATTCGCACGGCATCGAACGGCTCAAGTTCTACGGCTTCAGCGCCGTGCCCGATCAGGCCGCACTGGCCCTGATGTGCCTCGCGAATGCGCGCACGATCGAGGCCGAGGAGATGTTCCGCATTCGGCTTCGGGACACCGATTATCCGGAGATTCGCCTGCAAGCGGCACGCGGACTAGGCCGATTGGGATTCGAAGACGGATTGGAAACCGCCGTCCGCGACCTGTTCTTCGATCGGCCCCGCCGAAACATTGCCAACGATCCTCCGCAGCAGCAAATCGCACGCATCCGCGCTTTGGCAGCGCTGGCGCTGGAGGCCATCGGCAACCCCACCGCACTTGGGCCGCTTTGGAATGCCTTCAACGAACCGGGGCAGTCGCCTTATGTCCGGCTGGCAATCGCACGCGCGGCGTTACGGCTGATCGACGCCCGAACGCCGGATGCGGTTCGCCCCGCCGGGTTCGAATCCCACCGCGCGCCGACAAACCGAATCGCCGGCACAAACGTACAGGATTAGACCTTCACGGGCGGAGTCGATTGATGCGCTGGATTCCTTTCGCCATCCTCCTTTACTTCACCGCCGTCCTTCAATCCACGTTGGCCCCATTCCTCGCCGTACACGGCATTCGACCCGATTTTCTCGTCATTATCGCCGTGCACTACGCGCTGGCGGCTCGCGCGGCCGACGCCCTCATCGCCTGCTGGATCATCGGCTTCGTGACCGATCTGACAAGCTTGAGTTTTGGAGATCATGGCAACGTGGGCGTGCACGCGCTTGCGTTCGGGCTGGCCGCGCTCGCCATGGTCGCGCTGCGCGAGATTGCTTTTCGTGAAAGCGTCATCACACAGATCGTGTGCACTTTCCTGGCGCGGGTCATTGTCGCAGGGATTGCGGGCCTGCACCTGCTCTGGGCGGCTGATGCCTGGAGTCGAACAGGCGAAGTCCTTCTCGCCGCAATCTACAGCGCCGTGTACACCGCGGCCATCGCTCCCTACGGCCACTGGTTGCTGCGCCGAGGCCGCAGCCTGCTTGGAATTGGTATCACGCATCGCCTGCGCGTAGGATAACTGATCGTTCGGCTGTCGGCGGGTAACTGCCGCACCATTGGAACGACGTCGTGCTTCCGGTCTGCGTGCGCCAGCCGCGGGCGACCCCGCAGCGCCAGGAATGACAACGGACCACTGAACACCGCCCCATGTTTGAACGCCGCCTGCGAATCATCCTGATCCTGCCGATCCTGATCGGCGTCGTGATCGTCGCCCGGCTGGCGCACCTGCAACTGATTCGAGGTGATTATTACGCGCAACAACAGGAGGCCGCCCTGGTCGCGCCGCGGCAATACCTCCCCGCCTTGCGCGGAAGCATCCTCGATCGCGAAGGACGCCTGCTCGTCTCCGATGAGCCGGCGCACGACGTCACGGTGCACTACGGCGCGCTTTCCATGAGCGACCGTTACCTGGCCTTGCTCGCCGACCGGCTACGCCGAACCCGGCCCGATCTGCGCGGGGCCGACAACGCCACGCTCGCCGAAGAAGCGGCCCGCCAGATCGCGCGAATGTGGGTCCGGCTCGAGGCCATTACCGGTACCCCCATTGCCGAGCTGCGCCGCCGCCGTGACGCCGTCTGTCGATCCGTCGAGGGGCTGCGCCATTATCTCGCCGGTGCGCGTTCGGAGGCCGCGCGCCGCGCCGAGTCCGATGCGGCGACGTCGCGCTCGTTTTCATTCGGGCGATCGCCGCGCGCGGACAAACCGGCGAGCACGATCCACCTTCGCGAAGATGAACTGTTTCATCCCATTCTTCGCGACATTTCACCGCAGGTGCGCACCGCCGTCGAAGTCGAACTGGCCGATCTCCCCTTTGTCCGCGTCGAACCATCCGTCCGGCGCGTCGCCCAGCCGAACACGCAATCGTTCTGCCATCTCCTCGGCCGACTCGGACAGGTTTCGCCCGAATTGCTGCGCGACGATCCGCACGCCGAAGACCCGCTCGCCGCTTACCGCGCCGACGACGAAGCCGGCGTCAGCGGCGTCGAGCGCCTGTGCGAGACCATGCTCCGCGGCAAACGAGGCTACGAGGAACTTTTTCTCGACAAAACACTCAAAGAACGCGTCGCAGCACAAGACGGCCTCGATGTCCAGCTCACGATCGACCTCGACGTGCAGCGGCGCATCGCGGACCTGCTGACGGCCGCCGTCGCCGAGAACCCACCCTCGACCGGTGCCGCCTGCGTCGTCCTCGACGTGCAAACCCGCGAGATCATCGCCCTGGTCAGCGTCCCGACTTACGACCTGGCCGACCTGCGTAAAAACTACGCCGCCCTCCGCGATGACACGTGCACCGTCCCGCTGCGATTCCGTGCCGTCGCCGAAGAATACCAGCCCGGCTCGATTCTCAAACCGGCCTCCCTGCTCGCAGGCCTCGCGCTGGGCGCCGTCAAATCCGACACGCGCATCTTTTGCAGCGGCGCGCTCATCCCCGGTGCCGCACGCTGGCACTGCTGGACCCACTGGCGCGGCATGGCCGGCCACGGGGACGTCGACGCGGTGCAAGCCATCCAGCACAGTTGCAACATCTACTTCTACACACTCGGGCAGAAGCTCGGCGCCGACGCCCTCACGCGATTCTACGAACGGTTCTTCGGACTCACGTTTGCTCCGCGCGGCACCGGTCTCGTTGAAGAGCGCATCGGCATCATTCCCACACGCGACTGGCTCCGCGAACATCGAAAGCGGGACGTGACCCTCGCCGACGGCCGCAACTTCGCCATCGGCCAGGGCGAGCTGCAAATCACGCCGCTTCAGGCCGCCAACCTCTTCGCCACGCTCGCCATGGGCGCCTTCCGCGAACCGACGCTGATCGCCAACGACGCCCGGCCGCGACCGACGTTTCACTTTGACGAAATCTCTCCGCAGGCCTGGGAGACGGTCCGCCGCGGCGTCTACGAATGCGTCAACACCGAAGGCGGCACGGCATACAAGTACGCACGCATGGACGCGGTCGAACTCTGCGGCAAGACCGGCAGCGCCGAATGCGTCGCGCGCGTGACCCTGTGGCGGTTCCACTTTGCCCTGCCCGCTGACGGCCGCACTGCGACCATCGTCGCTCCCACGATTGAATCGGCGCGCGAGCAACTTGGGCTGACGGACGATGTGCCTTGCACGAAGCGCGAAATCGTCGAGCGGTATCCTCCGCCCGTGGTGTCCGGCAACAGCGCAGCGAACGTCAAGAACGCCGCGCCAACCCACGCGTGGTTTGCCGGCTATGCGCCGTACCGCCAGCCGCGCATCGCTTTGGCCGTCATCCTCGAGTACGGCGGCGGCGGAGGCCATGCCGCCGGACCGGTCGCGCGGCAGATCGTCGAAGTGCTCATGAACGCCCCGAAGCCCTACTTGAGCGGCCGATCCGTGGTGATGACCGACCAGCCATGACTACCTCCACCGCGGCGATGCGAAGCACCTTCTCGATCGTGAGCGCGCTGACGCGCGTTCTGCCTCCGCTGGGATGGGTCATTCTCCTGACCTCGCTGGTGCTCACCGGACTGGGCCTGCTCGCCGTCTGGGCCGGCGGATCGGCGCAAGGTGAGGACGCCACCCTCGCGACACGTCAGCTCGGGCATCTGCTCGTCGGGCTGATCGGCCTGGGCGTCGTGCAGGTCGTCGGCTATCGCCGGATCGGCCAGTACGCCTATCTCCTGTTCGGCTTCGTGCTCGTGCTGCTCACGCTGCTGCTCGTCGCGCAGAAAGTCAATCTCGCGCCGATTATCCCGGAGCGGCGCAGCACCTACCGCTGGATCGTCCTCGGTCCGATCAACATCCAGGTGTCCGAATATGCCAAGGTTGTCTATATTCTGGCGCTCGCCTGGTACCTGCGCTTTCGCACGAACTATCGTACGCTCGCCGGCCTGCTTGGTCCTTTCATCCTCACGCTTATCCCCGTCGCGCTGATTCTCAAGGAGCCGGACCTGGGCACGAGCCTGCTGCTGCTGCCCACGCTGCTGGTGATGCTCTTTGTCGCCGGTGCGAAGATTCGCCACCTCGCCCTGGTCGTCCTGCTCGGCGCGATCGCCGCGCCGGCGTTCTATTTCTCCCCCTTTATGAATCCCTACCAGCGCGAGCGGATCAACTCCCTCTTCCAACAGGACGAAACCAACGACCGATGGCGACTCGGCGCGGGCTATCAGCTTCACCAATCCAAAGTCGCATTGGGCAGCGGCCGGCTCGCCGGTCAAGGCCTCTCCGAAGGCGGCTTCTTCCGGCACAACCTTCTGCCCGAGGAGCACAACGATTTCATCTTCGCCGTGCTCGGGCATCAGTGGGGCTTCATCGGCGGGCTGGCGATCCTCTCGCTCTACATGCTCATCATTGCGATGGGTCTCACCGTGGCATCGTCCACTACCGACCCCTTCGGCCGACTGCTCGCCGTCGGCGTCTGCGCGCTCATCTGCGCGCAGACCATCATCAACGTCGGCATGACCATCGGCCTCATGCCCGTCACAGGCATGACACTGCCCTTCGTCAGCATGGGAGGCAGCGGCCTGATCACCAATTACCTCGCCATCGGACTGCTCATCGACGTCGCCCGCCCGCGGCCGGCCGATCTCGCGCCGCGACCGTTCGAGTTTGACCACGAGGCCTACGCATGAAACGTCGATCAAGTTCCCGTCGCCCGGCATCGAAGCGCCCCGCCTCCCCCCGCGCGCCACGAGACGCAGAATTAACACACCTCGACCGCCGCGGTGCGGCCCGCATGGTCGACGTCTCGCGGAAGAAGGTCACGCGCCGCCGCGCCATGGCGTCGGCCTGGGTCCACCTGGCCCCCGCCACGCTGCGACGCATCGTGACTGGCAAGATGCCCAAGGGTGATGTCTTCGCCGTGGCACGGCTCGCCGGCATCGCCGCCGCCAAGCGCACGCCCGACGTCATCCCGCTTTGCCATGTCCTGCCGCTCGATGCCGTCGAGATCACCCTCGAGCCGATCTCCGCCAAGACCGTCTGCATCCGCGCGACGGCCGTCGCCCGCGCCCGCACCGGCGTGGAAATGGAAGCGCTCGTCGCCGTGTCCGCCGCCGCCCTCGCGCTCTACGACATGTGCAAGGCCGTCGACCGCGGCATCGTCATCGGCCCGATCCGCCTCGACGAAAAATCCGGCGGCCAATCCGGCAACTGGAAGAGACCACGAATCACCTGACCACGCAACGACCGAACGCGAGACCGAAATGCCGCAATCGCGACATCCACCCGAATCCGCCTGCGACGCCGCGCCGCGTTGGGTATGGGTTGCAGCGGGTCTGATCGCCATCGCGACGCTCGCCGCCTACCTCCCCGCGATGCACGGCGGCTTCATCTGGGATGATGACGCCCACGTCACCCGTCCCGAACTCCGCTCGGCCGGCGGGCTGCTGCGAATCTGGTTCGACGTCGGCGCGACCCAGCAATACTACCCCCTGCTTCACAGCGCCTTCTGGATTCAACACAAGCTCTGGGGCGACTGGCCAGTCGGCTATCACCTCGTCAACACGCTCCTGCACGCATTCTCCGCGGTGCTCGTGCTGTTCATCGTGCGACGCTTGTTGCGCGCTGCGCAGGCCCCGTGGGCCGACTCGGCCTCCGCGATGGCCGCCGCCGTGTTCGCTCTGCACCCGGTTCACGTCGAATCGGTCGCGTGGATCACCGAACTAAAAAACACCCTCTCCGGCGTCTTCTATCTTTCGGCGATGGCGATCTATCTGCGCTTCGACGATTCGCGCCGGGCAAAATGGTACGCACTCGCATTTCTGCTTTTTGTTTGCGGCCTGCTCACCAAGACCGTCACCGCGACGCTCCCCGCCGCGCTGCTTGTGATCTTCTGGTGGCAGCGCGGACGTCTCACGCTGCGCCGAGACGTCGCGCCGCTTTTACCGTGGTTCGCGATCGGCGCCGCGGCCGGTCTCTTCACCGCCTGGGTCGAACACGACCTGATCGGCGCGAAGGGCGAGGAATTTGAGTTCACCGCATTGCAGCGCGGCCTGCTCGCCGGACGAGTCGTCTGGTTCTACCTCGGCAAGCTGGTCTGGCCCGCGAACCTGATCTTCATCTATCCCCGATGGGACGTGAATCCCTCCGCGCCGGCGCAGTGGTTGTATCCCTTCGCACTGATTGCGCTTCTCGCCGTGTTGTTCGTACTCCGCCGGCGCCACCGCGCCCCGCTGGCCGCAATGCTGTTCTTCATCGGAACGCTTTTTCCCGTCCTCGGCTTCTTCAACGTTTACCCCTTTCTGTTCTCGTTCGTCGCCGATCACTTCCAGTACCTCGCCAGCCTCGGTGTCATCGTCTTCGTCTGCGCGGCGATCCTGCGCGCGATGCCCGCCCGTACCGGCCGCGCCGCGCTCGCTCTGCCAATTGCCATTCCTATGGCACTCGCCGTCCTGACCTTCCGCCAATGCGGCCTCTACGCCGACGTGCAGACCCTCTACCGGACCACGATCGACCGAAACCCCGCTTGCTGGATGGCGCACAACAACCTCGGCGTGGAATACAAGAACGCCGGCCGCATCGACGACGCCCTCGCCTTGCGCCCGGACTATCCCGAAGCCTGGAACAACCTCGGCCTCGCCCTCACGGAGATCGGCAACCTGCGCGGCGCCGCCGATGCGTACCAGCAGGCCCTCAAACTCCGGCCCGCCAACCCCGGCGTCTTGAGCAATCTCGGCACGCTCCTGACCCGCATGGGCCGGCACGCCGATGCCATCGCGCAACACGAAGCCGCGCTGCGGCTCGATCCGAACGACGCGCAATTGCACGGCAACCTCGCCGTTTCGCTTCAGGCCGCCGGTCGCTACGCCGATGCGGTGACGCACTATCGCCGCTCCCTCGAATTGAACCCGGATCAACCGGGCATTCGATTGCAAATCGCGCTGTGCGACGCCGCGATGAAGCCTCCGCCGCAGGCCATCGAAGCCTACACCACGATCATCCGCACCCACCCGAACAACTCGCAAGCCTACTTCGCGCGGGCAGTGCTGCTTGCCCAAATCGGCCAGCCCGACGCCGCCATCAAGGACTATCTCCGCACGCTTGATATCAACCCCGACCACTTCGAAGCACACAACAATCTCGCCACGCTTCACGCGATGGCCGGCCGGCACGTGGAAGCGATCCCCCACTTCGAACAGGCTGTTCGCCTGCGGCCGGACTTTGTCGAGATCCGCATGAACCTCGCCGTGGCCTACGCAGCGGTCCGTCAGGTGGATCGCGCCCGCGAGACGGCGCGAATCGCCCTCGATCAGGCCCGGGCCGGCGGTCGAACCGAACTCGTGCAGAAAATCGAAGACTGGATTCGAGCCAACTCCGGCACCTCGTCGCCGTAAGGCGGAACCGCCTTGGGACCTGCCATGCACGATTCGTCGGGCGACTCAATCGCGGTTACAATCTCGTGCCGCGGCGTGGTCCTGACCGCCGCGCCCGGCGGACGGATACATGGAACACGCCACCGCTTTTCAACCCGCAACCGCTGCGCCGCGTCCGGCGGAAGGCCCGGACGGCACGTCCACGGACGATCTTTTCGCCCCGATCGCGCCGGCGCTCGATCAGGCGCTCGCGATCTTTGACGAAGAATTGCGCAGCGATCTGCCGTTTGTTCGCGAGCTGATCGCCCAGGTTCGTCGTTACCGCGGCAAGCTGCTTCGTCCTCGGCTCGCCCTGTTGGCGGCGCAGGCCTGCGGCGGCATTCGACGTGAGCACCTGACCCTCGCCGCCGTCGTCGAGATGGTCCACCTCGCCACGCTCGTTCACGACGATGTCCTCGATGAGGCCGACGTGCGACGCGACGGGCCGACCGTCAACGCCCTCGCCGGCAACGAAGCCGCCGTCATGCTCGGCGATTGCCTCATCTCGCACGCTTACCACCTCTGTTGCAGCCTCGATTCCACACGCATCGCCCGGCGCATCGCCGCCGTCACCAATACCCTCTGCGAAGGCGAGTTGATGCAGATTCATCATCGCGGAAACTTCGCCCTGACCGAGATCGAGTATTTCGAAATCATCACGCGCAAAACCGCCGCCCTGACCAGCGCGGCCACCGAATTGGCCGCCGAGCTTTGCGCCGCCGATTCGCAGACCGTTCGCTGCCTGGCCGGCTACGGCCGCGAGCTGGGGATCGCGTTTCAGATTGTCGACGACCTGTTGGATTTGACCGGTTCGCAGCGGGACGTGGGAAAGTCCGTCGGGCGCGATGCGCAACTCGGAAAGCTGACGCTCCCCGCGATTCGGTTCCGCGAGCAACATCCCGCGCGCCGGGCCGAACTGGAGGCCGCCTTGACCGACGCGAGCGCCGGCCGAGCCACCCGATTGTTGCAATTGATCGAGGGGACCGACGCCGTCGAGTATTCCCTCGCATCGGCCCGGTCGTGTGTCGAGTCGGCCCACGCCCATCTCGAAAAACTACCGCCCGCAACCACGCCGGAATCGCTCGACGCGCGACGCGCGCTGGACGCCGCAGCCGCCGCCGTCCTCACCCGCCGCCGCTGACCGACTTCACCACCGTTGCGTGCATCGAGCGCGCCGCACGCAGCGGCCGGCCCAGAATCTCCGTGATGTGATAATCCAGCATCGTCAGCGCCGCACGCACCCCGCGCGCGTCCGTTGGCCCCCCCCGGGTGATTTTCGTCGCTCCCACGCTCAACTGAAACTTCTCGATCGAGGCCGGCTCGCAATCCCGGCAGATCGCACCCCCCGATCGCGAACTGAAGTACAGAACCCTATCTTCCGTCACCAATCGCCGGCAGCTTGTGCACACCGACAACTCGGGCTG
Organism: Planctomycetia bacterium; assembly: GCA_015200345.1. Taxonomy (NCBI): domain Bacteria; kingdom Pseudomonadati; phylum Planctomycetota; class Planctomycetia; species Planctomycetia bacterium. Next base: position 1,125,534 of record CP054187.1, read on the forward strand.
CAAGCCGATCTCCGTCAGCAGCAGCCACAGGAACCGCGCCAGCAGCAGCCCCGGCTCGTCCGAAGACAGATCCGCCAGATATTTTCGCAGCCCGTCAAACAGCCCCACATGCGGATCGTGCGCCTCGGTGAGCATGGCCACCGCCTCACCCGCGTACAGCCCGGCGTAATACCGCGCGAGGTCCGCGCGCAGATGCGGATAATGATCCAATTGTCGCCATTCTGTCAGCGGCGAAAGCCGCTCCTCCCCCCCCGGTCGCTGCGAGAAAACAATATCCCCCCGCTCAAGCAGATCGATGCCGACGCTGGCGCGCTGCCGCGTCGCGCGCTTCACGCCTTTGGCGATCACGCGCTGCTGGCCGTGCGCGCGGGTGAACACCGCGAGCACCTGCGACGACTCGCTGAAGTCCAGCCTGCGAAGCACGACGGCCTCGTCCTTGATCAGCGCCATGCCCTGCTCCACTCCGAATCGTTCGAGTCGCTTTCCGAATGGTCGCCGGGCGCTGCTTTCCACGCGGTGACGATTCCGCCGCCGCGAAGACGCGACCCCAGCCCAGCCTGGCAAGCAAGTCGTCCTCGCGCCGATGCATCCGCGCGAAATCCCCCGCCCGATGATCATCATACCCGCACAAATGAAGGCATCCATGCACCGCGTACAACACCAGCTCGCCCAGCCAGTCTCCCCCGCGCGACCGAGCCTCGCGACGGGCAACGTCCACACAAACCACCACTTGCCCCTCAACCCGCGCCGCCGTCTCCTTTTCGCGCAGATCAAACGTCAGCACGTCCGTCGCTCCGGACTTGCCCAGCCACCGCTCGTGCAATCGCGCCATCGCTGCCGCGCCGACCACGCTGATCTCCAGACGGCCCGATGCGATCCGCTCGGCGCGCAGCACAAACCGCGCCGCGCGCTGCAACGCACGTCGAACCACCGGCTCCCTCGCATCAACATGAATCTTCAAACGGCTAGATCGCTGGCGATCTAGCGAATCCCCACGACGTCGGACCCGCGGCGAAGCGATTCCTCTCGCTCCCTCGCGCCCGGACCGCCCCCTGCTCATGCGCGGCGAACCTGCGGCTGCGGCGCCGGTCTCGGCTCGAACGACTCGCCCTTGGGATAAGCAATGCGACCATGGTGAATCGCCCGCAGGCTGCGCACGATGCTCTCTTCGATCCGGGCCAGTTCCTTCAACGTGATATCGCAATCGTCAAACTGTCCGTCCATCAGCCGGTCCATGATGATCTCGTGGACCACCGTCTCGATCCGGCCGGCCGTCGGATCTTGCAAGCTGCGCACCGCGCCTTCGACGCCATCACAGATCATCAGAATCGCTGACTCGCGCGACCGCGGCTTGGGGCCGGGGTAGCGGAACTCCGTCTCGTCGGCCTCGCGCTCGTCGCGCCGGCCGCTGCGAGCCTCCTTCGCCGCCATCGCATGAAAATACCTCACGACCGTCGTGCCATGATGCTCGGCGATGAACTGATGCAGCACCGGCGGCAAACCGTGCTCCTTCGCCAGCGCCAGGCCGTCCTTCACGTGCGCCAGGATCACCAGTAGGCTCATCGTCGGCGCGAGGTTGCGATGGGCGTTCTCGCGCGTTTCCTGATTCTCGACATAATACGCCGGCTTGCACATCTTCCCGATATCGTGGTAGTACGCCCCGACGCGCACCAGCAGGCCGTTCGCGTCGATCTCCTCGGCGGCCGACTCGGCAATGCTGCCGATCAGGTGGCTGTGCTGCCACGTCCCCGGCGCGCGCTCGATCAACTGCCGCAACAACGGATTGCTCGTGTCGGCCCATTCCAACAGCGTCAGGTTTGTCGTGATGCGGAATACCTTCTCAATGATCGGCAGCAGCACCAGCACGACGCTCGCGCCGATCAACGCCGCCAGCGCCGCCCGCGCCGCCTCGCTCGCAATCAGCGCCATCGAGTCGCCCATCACCAGACCCAGAAACGTCGTGCTGATCGCGGCAACCAGCGCCGTCACCCCGCCGATCTCGACCATCCGAAGCCGCGTGCGTATCTCGCCCAACAGCAGGATCACCACGGCCGCCACACTCAAGAACACCACCAGCAGCCCGTCGGGCACTTCCTCCGTCACCGCCAGCAGCAACGCCAGACCGGCCGTCATGCCGATCGCATAGATTTGAGAATAGGCAATCGTCAAGATCGCAGCGGTCATCGTCACCGCCGCCACGCTCCAGATCGGACTGGTCCCCAGACTCGTCAGCAGCAGCCGATCGGCGAACAACATCAGCAAGAGCAGGCCCGCCAGCGCCAGCGCGCGCGTCGGCTTCTGCGCGATGCGAGGCTGACAGCGATACGTATAAACCGACAGCCCCGCCGTCAGCAGCGCGATCATCCCGAAGATGCCCGCCTTCTTCTTGCGCCAGCCGGCCAGCAGGCGCGGTTCGACGCTACGCTGCTTCAGGTACTCCTCGTGTTCCGCCTTCAGCAAGGCCAGCGTCTCGCCATCGAGCACGCCCGGTTTCACGAGGCGATCTCCCATCTGGAAACTGTCCTTCACCGGCGGCAGCGCCGCGGCCTCTTCCAGCTTCGCTTTGGTCTGATCCACGTCGTATACGAAGAGCGGTTCGGGCTTGCCTTCCGGCGGATTGATCACGTTCTTGACAATCGCCACCAGCGTCGGACGCACCGCCGGCGGGAACAAATCGCGCACCAAATCCTGCGCCAGTCGATCCACGTGGTCGCTGTTCACCGCGTAGGTCAACCGCTCCTTGGCCACCGGCACGAACACGCCGTCGCCGCGATCCAGTTGCACGACCCCCGCCGTGCTGCGGATCTCTCGCTCGATGTCCACTCGCTCGATCATGTTCCGCTGCGCCAACCGCTGCGACACCTGATCCACATCACGCTGAAACGCCGCGATCCCCGCGTCGTCCCCCATCGCGTTCAGCGCGTCGTAGCCCGCGCGATCCAACGACCAGCGCTTGCCGTGGGATTCCTGAAACTGCTCAAAACTCTCGACCGCCTTAACCGCCGCGAACAAATCCCGGAAGCCCGACGCCACCCCATCCACCACGCGATGGTTCAGCCGAAAGTAATCCGGCACTTCCTGTTGCGCCGTCTTGCGCGCTTCGGCCGTACGGCTTTGGTTGACCCGCTCGAAGTTGATTCGGGAGAGTATCGGCTGCTCGATCTCCTGCCCGAGGTAATAGGGCAGCCGCTCATCCCCGGATAGCACGATCAGCGACGCCCCGCCCCAGAAGCAGACCGCGATCACAATCGGCCAACTCAACAAACGACGAACCCGGTCCCGCAGCGGGATTTCACGTTCGCCCGATCGTCGCCGAGCTTCGTCCTGTCGTAACAATGGAGCGGTTCCTTCGATCCACCGGCTGCTGCCGGCTTCTGGCGGCGATGGACGCCACCCGCCCGACTAGCTTGCGCCGAGCGGCACCACCGTTTTCCCCTTCGAGATTCTAATCACCCGAGGGGCCAATACCCGGTTAAGCCTATCGCCCGACCGGGGTTTCGTCATCACCTAACTGTGGATTCCATGCATAAAACATCTCGCAACGATACAACGTAAGCATATTACCGGACTTATGCCCGCTCCTGCTCAACTTTTCACAGGCAGCTCAATATACGGAAAGCCATGCGGAGAATGGACCGGATCCGCGGAAGAAACCGCTCGCTCGAAATAGCCGGAGACTCCCCGGACCCACGTCGCGAGACCCAACCCCATGTACGGCACCGCACCGGTCGCGTTCAACACAATCGAAAGGTGCGCGGCCCAGGACGTGCGCAAGCGATCGACGCCCGCCAGATGACCCGCCCGGCGCGACGAATCACCGGCTGCCAACTCCGCGAGGCAGAGCTTCAAGTGGCATGCAGACACCTGTATCAATCCCTGAAGAAAATGCCGCTGGACCGATTCGCCGGGTACCACGCGCCACAAATCCTCCCACGCCTCGTGGGCCTCCCACCAATAGCCGTGGTTGTACAGGTCGCATCCATATAGATATTCGTCGCTGGTTTGCCAGGCTTCCGCCGGACGATACACGGCGACCGGTCGCGCATGCCCCGGCGGCTCGTAACTATGCCCGCTCGGATCAGCCGCCGGATGCGGATCCCGTCCCGGCGTGAAGCGGTACGGCGGGAAGGGCCGCTCTGTGTATCGCGGGTGAGCGATCAAGTTACGCGGATCAGGAGGGGGCATCGTGCTGCAACTATACCATGATCACGGGCGAGCCTTTCGCACGCACGCCGCGATTCGGATAAACTATTGATCGCGATGCAACAGACGCTGGGACTGATTGCCGGCGAGGGCGAATTCCCCCTCCTCGTGCTGCGCGGCGCGAAAGCCGCCGGCCTGCGCGTGGCCGTCGTCGGCCTGCGCGAATGTTACCTGCCCGCCGTGCGCGACGAGGCCGATCTCTTCCACGAAGCGGGCATCGCTCGGCTGGGTCGCTGGATTCGTCTGCTTCGCCGAGCCGGCGCCACGCAGGCCGTCATGGCGGGCCGCGTCGCCAAGACGCGCATCGTCGCCCTCCCGTGGTGGCGGCAGTTGCTGGTCTACTGGCCGGACTGGACGAGCCTTCGCGTGTATTATTTCGGCGCGGCGGATCGACGGAATGACTCGCTGCTCGGCGCAGTCGCCGATGAGATGATGCGAAAGGGCGTGACCTTGATCGACTCGACGGCCTATTGTCGCGACGCACTGGCGGGCGAGGGTCTGCTCACGCGCGGCACGCTCACCGAGGCGCAAACCGCCGACGTCGAACTCGGCTGGCGCATGGCGAAGGAGATGGGCCGGCTCGATATCGGCCAGTCGGTCGCTGTCTTCTGCAAGGACATCATCGCGGTGGAGGCGATCGAAGGCACCGACGCGATGATCGCCCGGGCCGGCCAGCTCTGTAAGGCCGGCGGCTGGACCCTGGTGAAGACGGCCAAGCCCAATCAGGACATGCGCTTCGATGTGCCGACGATCGGCGCGACCACGGTGCAGCGCGTCGCCGACGCGCGCGGAAAGGTCATCGTCGTCGAGGCCGATAAGACGCTGATCCTCGAACGCGATAAAACCATCGACTTGGCGAACAAGCTGGGCATCGTGATCGTCGGACACAGGGAATAGCCGAGCCTGCTTCGCACATGGACCGATGAACCGGCCGGAGAGCCAATACGCTATGGATTACCTCGTCACCGGCGGCGCCGGATTCATCGGATCGCATCTTGTCGAACGGCTCATCGGCCTGGGCGCCTCGGTGCGCGTGGCGGACAGCTTCATCACCGGCAAGAAGAAGAACCTCGCGCCGTTTGAAGGCAAATACGAACTCCTCGAGGGTGATCTGGCCGACCCGGCGATCTGCGCCCGCGCCGTCGCCGGTGTGCGCGTCGTGCTGCATCAGGCGGCGCTGGGTTCGGTGCCCAAGAGCGTAGCCGACCCGGCGACGAGCCATCGCAACAACGTGCAGGCGACGTTCAACCTGCTGAACGCGGCGCGCGAGGCCGGCGTCAAGCGATTCATCTACGCCGCCAGCAGCTCGGCCTACGGCGAATCGCCGACGCTGCCCAAGGTTGAATCGATGCCGACCAGTCCGCTGTCGCCCTACGCCGTGCAAAAGCTGATGGGCGAATACTACCTGTCCGTCTTTCATCGCTGCTACGGCATGGAGACGATCTCGCTGCGCTACTTCAACGTCTTCGGCCCGCGGCAGGATCCGCACGGCCAGTACGCCGCCGTCATCCCCGCCTTCGTCAGCGCCATGCTCAAGGGCAAATCGCCGACCATCTACGGCGACGGAGAACAGTCACGCGATTTCACCTACGTCGAGAACGTCGTCAATGCGAACCTGGCGGCCGTCGATGCGAAGGCGCTGCACGGCGAGGTTGTGAACATCGCGTGTCACGATCGAGTCACGCTCAACGAGATGATCCGGCACCTGAACACGCTGCTCGGCACCACCATCACCCCGACCTACGCCCCGCCCCGCCCCGGCGACATCAAGCACTCCTACGCCGACATCCGTCTCGCCGAGCAGGTCATCGGTTACAAGCCGACCGTCACGTTCGCCGACGGCCTCTCAAGGGCGATTGAGTGGTACCGCAGGAATCTGGATTGATTGAATCAACGCCGCGCCGTCCGTTCATACGGGACGCCATGCCGTCATGTCCGAGCCGGGCCGGTCACGGCTCGGTGAACGCGCGCAACCAATCTGCCAGCGCCGCCGTGTTGCGATCGAACATGGTTGCTGTACCACTGCTTCAAGCAGTGGCACCCCTTCGCCCGAACGGCGCACGAACGTTGAGCTTCGTCCGGAGGGCGCGCACGTTGCCAGCGGCTTCCGCCGCCGGACAGAGGCCCCCAAATTAGACCCTCTCGTCCGGAGGACGAACGAGCCTTGATTCGGCGCGTGATTCCAAACCGCATTCCCCGCCCTGTCCAAGCCTGATAAATCGTTATACGATGACCCGTCGGAAAGGAATCCGCATCGGCTATGTTTCGACTTCGCACTTTCAACGTCGTCCCCGCCCTGCCGCAGGCCCTCGCACGCCTCCAGGAGCTTGCCTACAACCTCTGGTGGAGCTGGAACAGCGAGGCCACCGAGCTGTTCCGCCGGCTTGATCCCGACCTGTGGAACGACACCGGCCAGAACCCCGTCGTCTTCCTCTCTCACATCGCCCAGAAGCGCCTCGATCACGCCGCGAATGACAAAGCTTACCTCGGCCACTACGGCCGGGTGATGACCGCGCTCGACGCGTACCTTAGCCGCGAGGGCTGGTTCGCCAAGACGTATCCCGATCTCAAAGACACGACAATTGCCTATTTTTCGATGGAATTCGGCCTGCACGAATCGCTGCCGGTCTACTCCGGAGGCCTGGGCATCCTCGCCGGCGACCACCTCAAGAGCGCCAGCGATCTGGGTCTGCCGCTCGTCGGCGTCGGACTCATGTACCGCCAGGGCTACTTCCAGCAACGCATCACCCACGAGGGCTGGCAGCTCGAGGAATACCCCTCGCTCGATTTTTACCAGTTGCCCGTTACGCTCGTACGCGCACAGGACGGCCAGCCCGTCAAGTTCAAACTCCCGATCGGTGAACACGATGCGACCGTGCAGGCGTGGCGCGTGCAGGTTGGCCGTGTGCGCCTCTTCCTGCTTGACACCGATCTGCCCGAGAACCCGCACGCCGTTCGCGACGTCACGCATCGGCTCTATGGCGGCGACGACACCATGCGCATCCGACAGGAAGTGCTCCTGGGCATCGGCGGACTGCGTCTGCTCGATCTGCTCGGCATCCGGCCCGACGTCTGCCACATGAACGAAGGCCATGCGGCCTTTCTCACCATTGAGCGACTGCGCCAGCATCGAGAGTATCACAAGCTGGACCTGCCCTCGGCGCGCGAGGCCGTCACGGCGGGGCTGATCTTCACGACGCACACGCCGGTGCCCGCGGGCATCGACCGCTTTGATGACAAACTCCTGACGCAATATGTTCAGCCGTATCTCCCGGCGATCGGCTTGAGCTTTGAAGACTTCCTGGCCCTGGGTCGCATCGATGCGAAAAACCCGGACGAACTCTTCTCGATGGCGGTGCTGGCCCTGCGACTGGCCGGCTCGGCCAACGGCGTCTCGGCGCTGCACGGCTACGTCTCACGCGACATGTGGCACACGGTCTGGCCCGGCGCGCCGCGCGACGAAGTGCCGATCACGTCGATCACCAACGGCATTCACGCGCTGACATGGATCGCGCCGGAAATCTCCGACCTGCTCACGCGCTACCTCGGCCCGGACTGGATCGAGAACCCCGTCGATCACGACATCTGGCGAATGGTAGCGGACATCCCCGATCTGGAGCTTTGGCGGGCGCACGAGCGGCGACGCGTTGCATTCGTGGCATTCGCACGCAAGCGCCTCCGCGAGCAGCTCCGTCGCGGCGGCGCCCCGCCCACCGAGGTCAAGAGCGCCGACGAAGTGCTCGACCCGGAGGCTCTCACAATCGGTTTCGCCCGGCGATTCGCACCCTACAAACGCGGATCGCTCATCTTCCGCCAGCCCGAGCGCCTCGCGCGGATTCTCTCCGACGCCGACCGCCCGGTGCAGATCGTCTTCGGCGGCAAGGCCCACCCGCGCGATGACAACGGCAAGGAGATCATCAAGCAGATCATTGCACACCTGCGCAAGCCGGAGTTCGCCCGGCGCGTCGTCTTCCTGGAAAACTATGACATCACGGTCGCACGCATGTTCGTTCAGGGTTGCGACGTCTGGCTGAACAACCCCATCAAACCCCGCGAAGCCTCCGGAACCAGCGGCATGAAGGCCGCCGTCAACGGAAGCCTCAACTTCTCCACCCTCGACGGCTGGTGGCCCGAAGCCTACGACGGCGAGAACGGCTGGGCCATCGACGAGGGCAAAATCTACGACGACCCGGCCTTTCAGGATCAGATTGAGGGCGAAGCCATTTACGAAATCCTGGAAAAAGAGATCGTCCCGCTCTTCTTCGATCGCGGCGCCGACGGCCTGCCGCGCGGTTGGATCGCGCGAATGAAACACTGCATGCGCACCATCTGTCCGATGTTCAACACCAATCGCATGCTGGAAGAGTATTCCAACATGCTCTACGCACCGGCGGCCCGCCGCTATCGCCAACGCGCGGCCAACGATTTCGGCGGGGCAAAGTCCCTTGCCGATTGGAAGGGACGACTGGCCTCTACCTGGCCTAAATTGCGCATCGAGCAGGTCGATTCCAACGGCGCGCCCGAATTGCCCGTCGGGTCAAAGGTGCAGGTTCGCGCTCGCGTTCATCTCGATTCCGTCAAGCCCGACGACGTCGCTGTGGAACTCTACTACGGTCACGTCGATGCGCACGGGCAACTGGTTGAAGGGATCAACCAGCCGATGAAACTGGTCGAGCCAATCGAAAACGGCTCGTTCTGGTTCCACGGTGAGATCCCTTGTCAGCGGAGCGGCCAGCACGGATTTGCGGTGCGCGTCCTGCCCCGACACCCCGATCTGGCCCACCCGCATGACACGGGGTTGATCCTCTGGGCGTGAGTGCCCCAATTGATACGTGCCGTTTATTGCCGGACCTTCCGGAACTGGAAACGTTTGAACCGAGCCGCGCGTCAGCATGCGGGTTCTTCATCATTGACCGTTACCAAACCCGCCCTCATGCTGCCGTTCGGTTCGATATGCGAACGCTGCCCGGACCGACCGACACGCGATTCACCTTGACAGGATCGGCGGCCTAAACTACCGTACGCAGCTTCATGGCCGCCACGATCCGGACGGCAAGATCGGGCTGCACAAGGGGCTGTAGCTCAATTGGTCAGAGCGCCGGCCTGTCACGCCGGAGGTTGCGGGTTCGAGCCCCGTCAGCCTCGTTTGCCCCCCAAACGAGAAGGCCCTTTCCGCCCCGCGGAGAGGGCCTCTTTCTTTGCGCTGAAACCCGCCCCGCCCGCTGACCGATGACCTTCTCATGGACGCAGCCTCCCAGCCCTCGAAACGATCGGCCTGCCTTGGTCGACCCGACGGCGTGTACATCATCGCCGAAGCCGGTGTAAATCACGACGGATGTCTAGAAAAAGCCCGCGCCCTGATCGACGCCGCCCGATCGGCCGGCGCCGACGCCGTGAAGTTTCAGGCCTTCTCCGCCGCGCGGATTGCCGCGGCCGACGCACCCACGTGCGCCTACCAGGCGACGGAGGCCGGCGAATCCCAGGCCCGGATGCTCGCACGGCTGGAGTTGTCGCCCGCGGATTTCGCCGTACTCAAACGCTACGCCGAGCAGCGCGGCATCGCGTTCCTCTGCACGCCCTTTTCAATACCTGATCTGGAAATGCTCGTCGCGCTCGGTGTCTCCGCACTCAAGATCGCCTCGCCGGACATCGTGAATGTCCCCTTGCTTCGCGCAGCGGCTGCCACCGGGCTCCCGCTGATCGCCTCCACCGGCGCGGCCACGCTCGACGAAATCGACGCCGCCGTCGCGCTGCTGACCGTCGCTGGCGCGCGCGATCGCTTGAGCCTGTTGCACTGCGTGTCGGCGTATCCGACCCGACCCGCCGAGGCGCGGCTCGGTTGCATTCGCACGCTCGCCGACCGATTCGGCTGCCCGGTCGGTTTCAGCGATCACACCGACGATGCAGCGTTCGCAGCACTGGCCGTCGCCGCCGGCGCGCGCATCCTCGAAAAGCATCTCACGTTGGATCGCTCGGCGAACGGTCCCGATCATTTCTTTTCGCTGGAGCCGGACGCCATGGCACGATACGTCGCCACGGCGCGCGCCGCGCTGACAGCGCTTGGCGATGGCCGCGTGGCGCCGAGCGAATCCGAACTGGAAGTGCGCCGCCTGGCTCGCGGCAGCCTCGTTACCCAAAGGCCCCTCCGCGCTGGCGAAGCCCTCGCAGCCGAACACCTCCTGGTGCAGCGACCTGCCGGCGGAATTCCACCGGATGCCTTCGACTCGGTTATCGGGCGCGTGATGCGCGTCGATGTCCCTGCTCAAACCCGCATCGAATGGTCGATGCTGGCCTGACAGGCGCCAGCGGAAATCTCCCAATCAATCGTCAACCCCGCGCGCCCGCTAACCGATAGCCCAACTGGGTACGCACCCGGATGGGGCCGCCGAACGCATCATTCGTACTCTTTTGAGAAGGGATCGCACATGACTGCCGCCACCGTCGCATCGCCGGATACATCCAAGCTGGTCGCATACGCCATCGCCAACGTCGGCGATATCGCCACGCTGCCCGAAGTCACGGTGCGCATCATTCAGATCGTCGAGAACCCCAAGTCCACCGCGCGCGACATGCACGACGTCATCAAGAATGACCCCGTCCTCGCTTCGCGCATCCTGAAAGTCGTCAACTCCGCTTTCTACGGCCTGCCCGGACAAATCGGCAGCTTCGAACGCGCCGTCGTCCTGCTAGGCCTTTCGGCGGTCAAAAACATCGCCATCGCCGCGTCGATGACCCACATGTTCAATGGCGGCCAATCCGTCGAAGGCTTCAGCGGCAAGGCCGGATGGGAGCACGCCGTCGCCGTCGCAGTCGGTTGTCGGCTGCTGTCGGCCGCGCAGGGCAAGCCGAACGTCGAGGAAAGCTTCCTCGCCGGACTGCTGCACGATCTCGGCTTGCTCGTCGAACGCCAGCTCTTCGCCGCGAAATTGACGGAAGTCATCAATCGAAGCAAAACCCCGGGCGCCTCGTTCTGCCAGCTGGAAACCGAAATCATTGGTGCCGATCACCAGGCCTTCGGCATGGCCCTGGCCACCAAGTGGCGATTCCCCGCCCACCTTTGCACGGCGATCGGATACCACCACAAACCGCTCGATCTGGCCCCCGCGAACCGCGAGCTGCCCGCCCTCGTGCGAATCGCCGACGTCCTCGCCTGCAACGCCGGAATCGGCTTCTGCGGAACGGCCAGCAACCAGCAGATCGAGCCGGAACTGCTCCAGATCACCGATCTCAACGAGTCGGATCTGGAAGAAGCCGTCGCCAAGCTGCCGGAGCAGGTCGCCCTGACCCAGTCGCTCTTCGGCGAGTGATTCCTCCATTCAGCGGTCAATCCGTTGAGCTGTCCAAGCACCGTTTCCATTCATCCACTATGATCCCTGCGAGTTGCGCGGCCTCGCCGAGTCAGCGCCGGCTAATCGTATGCCGCTGGTTCGTAGTCAACCGGCGGACAGCCAAATCGTACCCCACGCATGTCCGACGGCACGCTTGCCCTTTCCGCTACAGCAGTCTCAATCGCCCTGATCCACACCCTCGCCGGCCCCGACCATTACCTGCCGTTCGTCGCCATGGCCCGCGCCGGCCGCTGGCCGCTTCGCAAGACGCTGCGCGTGACGTTTCTGTGCGGGATCGGGCATGTCGGTAGTTCGGTGGCCCTGGGCCTGATCGGCGTGGCCATGGGGATCGGGGTTGAAAAACTCGAATGGATCGAATCCGCTCGCGGCGATTGGGCCGCGTGGCTGCTCATCGCGTTCGGAATCACTTACCTGACTTGGGGCATCTGGCGCGCCGTCCGCAACAAGCCGCACACGCACCTTCACCTTCACGCGGACGGAACCCTCCATTCCCACCCCCATGTTCATTCAGCCGATCATGCCCATCTACACGAACCGGGATTCAACGAAGCACCTGCGACGCTGGGAACCGCGAAGCCCGCGCGCTGGTCGCCGATGGCCCTGTTTATCGTCTTTGTGTTTGGGCCTTGCGAGCCGCTCATCCCGCTCATCATCTACCCAGCCGCCCGGCACAACCTGGGCGGGTTGATCCTCGTAACGACCCTCTTTTCAATCGTCACGATCGGGACCATGCTCGCCCTGGTCGCGGGCATGACGATGGGAGTCACCCGCCTGCGATGGGCGGGCTTGGAACGGTTCAGCCACGCCATGGCCGGGGGGATCGTGACGGCTTGTGGCGTGGCGATTCTAGCGGGGCTGTGAACGCGTCTGCGCCGGTTCGCCGCGCTGCGATGACTCAACGGGGCCGATGAACTTCCCGGGTGAGGGCGGGCCGTCCAACACAACCCACGACCGCTGGTCACGCTTGGCCACGGCCAAAGGGGAAATCGCCATGACCCAATCAATCCAGATCAAGCTGACATAACGTGCCCACGAAGCCGCGGACGCAAAAAATTCCGCGGGGGCCGCGATCAATTCATTGTAAGTCGATGCGATTCCGCCGACGTCGTGCGGGCGATCCAATTTGACGAATCGACACGCACCCGCCCGGGCCATCGCCCGGATCGGCCGCGACGGCGGCTTGAACCAAAGGATGTCGCCGGAACGCACGGTCTCGTACGGCGCGCGGCGGACCAACGACAGCCGGCATTCGATCTGCTTGCGGCCATCAAGCATTTTGTCAATATATTCATCGTACAGGACGACGAGATGGTGCCGGGGACCTTCGACCGGCAGGGGCGACCTGGCCGTTTCAGAGTCGATCGGTGTAAGCGGGAGCGCACCGGTTTTCATTCTCGTTTCTGATTCACTTCTTCAAGGTACTTCTGAAACTCGCCCATTTTGTAGGAAATGAAACAAAAAGCGTGATGAAGGGCGAGCCATTCAAGGTCCGTCTCATCGCCTTCGGCCTCGTGCCGCAGCTCGTTGAGCTTGGCCAGGAGCGGTTCCGCACGGAGTGGCGTCATTTGTAACCTCGCGAAAAACTGAAGCAACCCAAGTCCCGTACATGCCAAGACCCATGATTCCGAAGCGATGCCCGGAATTCAGGGTGGCGGATTAGACTATCTCCAATCCAAACTGGAATCGACAGGGAAAAGCCACTTGGGATGCGGATATCGCTTCCAGGTCTATGTAATCGTATTGGAACCCGTCCGGGGTTACTTCGAGAAGCTTGCGCAGAATACCCCACGATCCGGGCGGAGACACCCTCGCCGTCAAAGCCGTATCTCATTATTTTATAGTGAGTTACGACGACCAGACGATGCGACCTTGCGTCTGTAGTTCGGTATTCAAACGGTTCGAAAATTCCTCAAAAAACTTATTTTCAAAGCCCAAAAAGTATTGACACGAAGGGTCCGGATGTGTTACGCTACGGACTAGTTGCCCGAAGAAGGGCAGGGTTAGAAGCAGTCGAAAGAACGCACGCCCTGCGTGCGACAAGGTCAACGAGTACGGAGGAGAGGATCATGCGATTTACGAAGTTTGCTCTGGCAGTGGCGCTTCTGGTTGCCGCCCCCGCGTTTGGCGGTTTCTTTGAAGTCGAAGGTAACAACACACCGGCGACCGCCCAGTTCATTCCGTTGCCCTGCAACGCGAGCGCTGATGTCGGCATCGCTTCGCTGGCAGCCGGCGGCGGCGACGTGGACTACTACGCCGTCTTCGTTCCCGAAGGTTGCACCCTGACTGCCATCACCACCCCGATGGCCAGCCTGCCCGGCAGCTTCTCCACTCCGGACACCCTCTTGGGCGTCTTCACTGCTGGCGGAGCGGTGATCGTGGGTAATGATGATGCTGGCGACGATGCCGCGGACGGCAGCGTCGTCGGCCCTGTTCGTGGTTCGGCTGTTCGCTATCATGTTTCGCCCGGCAGCGGACTCGGCGGCATCTATCTGCTCGGCGTTACTGGTTTCCCTGACTTCAACTTCGGTGGTGCTCACCCCGAGGTCGGTCAGTACCTGCTCACGTTGAGCCTCGTTCCCGAGCCGAGCACCCTCGCTCTGCTGGGTCTGGGCGCGTTGAGCCTGATTCGCCGCCGCAAGTAATTCGGCGACTCGTTTGAACCTTAAAGGCGTCGCGAAGCCTGCTTCGCGACGCCTTTTTTTGCGCGCGCCAAACACTTGGATGGTCCTCCGCGCAGTACTGCCTCGAATTGCAGTGTTCACTGGACACGCCGAGCAGGTTCGGCACTTGGCAAGTACCATCCCGGTGTCGTCCCAAGGAGACTACAAGCTGTTTCAAAACCCCTTTCCATTTCAGGGAGTGGGTCGGGGTGAGGGTGAATGATTTCGTTTGAACTACTTTTTTCCCCTCACCGAACCTCTCCCCGAAGGGGGGAGGAGTTTTGAAACCAGTTCTGATCGGGGATTCAAGCCCACTTGGTGCAAATCGTTATGCGAGCGGCTTGAAGCTGTGGGGCCGCAACGAATGGGGGATCGGTCTTCGTTGCTGGCACGAATCGCTTGTCAGCGCGAGCACTCAATCACGCCGAACGGTTCACCAGCGACCGCACCATCATCACTGCCAGGTACAGCCCTCCCGCCAGGACAATTGTCGTCGCTCCAGCCGGCAGGCTCGGCGAATAGCTGATCGCCATACCCGCCAGATTCAGCCCGACGCACAGCAAACTCGCCAGGACCATCATCTGCCACAGGCGGCCGGAGAAGAATCCCGCCACGGCGGCCGGAAGCGTCAGCATGGCGATCACCATGATGATGCCGACGACTTTAAGAAGCACCACCACCGTCAGCGCCGTGAGGCAAAGCAGCGTCAGGTAGTAGAACTCGACCTTCACGCCGCGCAGCCGGGCGAACTCTTCATCAAAACAGACTGCCAGGAACTTGTTGTAGAACACAACGGCCAGCACGAGCACCAGCACATCGAGCAGCAGCATCAGCCGCAAATCCTCCGGCGAGACGAGCAGGATGTTGCCGAAGAGGTAGCTCATCAGCTCTTCGTTGTAGCCCGGTGTGCGAGAAATGAAGAGCACGCCGACGGCCATGCCCACGGCCCAGATCGCGCCGATGACCGTGTCCTCGCGTTGGCGAGCGCGCTGGCTGACCCAGCCGATCAGCAGCGCCGACACGATCGCCGCGACCACGGCGCCGAGCAGAGGGCTGCACCACACCAGGCCGTGGACGACCTGCATGTACTTCGCCGCGCCCATGCCACCCAGCACGGAGTGCGACACGGCACCGGCGATGTAACTGATCCGCCGCGTGACGACATAAGTTCCCACGACGCCGCACGCCACGCCAGCCAGGACCCCCATGGCCAGCGCGCTTTGCAGAAACGGATTGCCCAGGACCGCCTGGAAAAACTCCATGATTCAGCCGCCTGTCGCCGCTTAACTGTGATCGTGGCGGACCATGCAAACGTCCGGCCCGTACAGGTCCAGCAGATCTTTTCCGCGAAGCTCACTCGTTGTATGAACCGTCGCGCCGCGATTCACGCAAATCACGCGATTGACGAGCTTGGACACAAACGCCACATCGTGCGAAACGAGAATGACCGTGTGCCGCGCGCTTAACCGGCGCAGCAGTTCATAAAAATCATCCTGCACGCGCAGGTCCAGATTCGACGTCGGCTCGTCCAGCAACAACAGCTCCGGCTCGCACGCCAGCGCCCGCGCGATCAGCACGCGCTGCCGCTGACCGCCCGACAACGCCGCGAACGGTCGCCTCGCAAGATCGGCCAGCCCCACGTCACCCAGCGACCGAACCGCCGTTTCCCGATCCGACCGGCTGAATCGAAACCCTCCGCCGCTTGTCCCATGCCGCCCCATCAGCACCACATCCAGCACGTTGACGGGAAACTCCAGATCATGCCGCGTGTGCTGCGGCATGTAACCAATGCGCGGGCGGGCCTTCTCGGGCGAAACGCCGAACACGCGTATCTCGCCCCGCGTCGGTCGAAGCAAACCCAGAAACAGCTTCAGCAGCGTCGTCTTCCCGCCGCCGTTCGGACCAACTATCGAGATGAAATCGCGATTACCTATCGTGAGATCGACGCCGTCCAGCACCGCGTGGCGGTCATACGAAAACGACAAACCGCGTGCCTCGATGATCGTCCGGTCATCCATGGTACGCCGCCCTACTCCCGCGCCGCCGCGACGGGTGAATGCCCCTGCGCCGCAAATCCCTCGCCAAGGCGCTCGGCCATCGTCCACAGATCACGCTCGTAATCAATTGTCATCGGGTCCAGCGGGACAACGCGTGCCCCGATCGCATCGGCCACGGCTTTCGCCCCGCCGACGGCGAATTGCGGCTGGACGAACACACGCTTGATTCCCAGCGCTTTCGCGCGCGCCACAAGCTCCACCAGTCGCCGCGCCGAAGGCTCCTTCCCGTCCTCTTCGACCGACACCTGCACCAATCCGTATTCATCGGCGAAATAGCCATACGCCGGATGGAACACGAGAAACGCCCGCCCGGCGTAAGGCTTGAGCCGATCGCGAATGCGCGCGTCCAATTCGTCAAGGTCCTGTTCAAACCGGGCCAGGCCGGCGCCGTAGTTCGCTGTTCCGGCCGGGTCAATCTCCACCAACGCGTCCCGAATGTTGCGCGCCAGGACTTTCACCAGCCGCGGCGAAAGCCAGATATGCGGATCGCGCCCAGCGTGCGAATGGGAAGACTGGGATTCGTCATGCTCGCCGCGGCGCGACGGCTCATCGTGTGCGGCGCAGCAACCGGTCATTTCCCGATACCTCACGCTTCGCGTCGTATCGATCAATCGAACCGACGGCGCGATCTTCGCGATCCGATCACACACCATACGCTCGAAGGGCAGTCCGATCTGGAAATAGGCACATGACTCGGCCAGCCTGCTGATCTGCCGCGGCGTCGGCTCGTAAGTATGGTGAGATTGACCCGGGCCGACCATGACTTCAACCTCGGCGCGGTCCCCGGCGATGCGCTTCACGAAATCTGCCTGTGGAACGATGCTCACGAAGACGCGCAGCGGACCGGCCGATTCGACGCGATCACGGGCATTCACCGCGGCGTTTTCACGCTTTGAATCGCACGCGCCGGTGAACAAGAACAACAGGGCGCAGGCGATCCGGGCGGTGACCTTGCGCGGACACGGCGCGTCGAAACTTCTTTGACCGTGCATCGTCATGGCGTCCGCCGTAGCCCCCGCTCCGCCGCGCGACGCACGGCAAGTCCGCCGCCGCGCGCAGGCGACACAGGAGTATTACATTGTAATACGGCGGCGTCAATGGCCGGCTTCGCGTCGCGGACGCCCCGGAACGTCCGATAAACGTACCGCACCGGCATGGCATGGAGGCTCCCACGACCAAGTGGTGCCTCCGCAACGCAGATTCTGCGGGATGGACTGGATCACTGAATTGGTGTCGAACCGCAATCAATCATCCCAGTGGCCCGATCATGCAACAAGCGAAGAGTTGATCGCTTTTAAAGATCACTAAGCAAGCCGTCGATCGCTCCGTCGAGCTTGTCGGCGGTGAGATAGGTGCCGGACTGAATCTCGCGGCGGATTTCCACAATTCGGCGGGCGTTGGCTTCGGGCAGCTCCGCCAGGCGGCTCAAGATCGTTGCGATCTCGGAAATTTCGACGCGATCGTCTACGACCGCCGAACCAGCGTTGTCACTGCGTGATCGAAACGACTGGTTGAAGTAGTCCCGCACCGTCGCAGGCGAAGCGGTGTTGCCAATTGTCGAGACATCCATCATCTAACACGTACCTCCCGTCTTTCCCGCGAGTCGAGGTCTGTCCCCTCGCCCTTCGCGGGCCGACCGATCCCGGCGATGGTTATGGCCCGGCGTTACGACGATGAAGCAAGACTTGCGCGGTGGGCCACGGCGAACCAGGTCAATCCTTCACTTCCAGTATTATCGTCCAGGCATGGATTCGTTCTCCACAGAATCACTGGCAAAACACAAGATGTTGTTTGCCATAACGCGCTTTGATTGCGGACCTTAACGCGGGTAATACTGCACAGTTATGGGCCTGGCGCCCGTAAAAAAAGACTTTCCAGCACAGCCCTAACGAGGCCCTCACCCTGTGATTTACACAGAATTCACAAACACGAATTATCGAAATCCACAAGATGTTGTGGCTGACAGTACCTCGTAATACCTGCTCCGCCAACGCCTTGCCGACTCACTTGAGATCTGAACCGCGCAAAAACAGCCCGTCCCCCGCGATTGCGGCCTCACTTCATCCTGATCGAGCTGCCCCCGATCGCGTAAATTCCCATCGCGTTATAATCGCCCCAATGAGCCAACCCTTTGCCCAGGACCGTGCGCTGCGACTCGCCAATAACTTCGCCGATCTCGAACCGCGATACTCGCCCTCCGAAGCCCTCGCCGAGGCCGCCCGCTGCCTGTTCTGCTTCGACGCCCCCTGCACCCGGGCCTGTCCCACGCACATTGACGTCCCCAAGTTCATTCGCCAGATCCTTCACAAAAACGAAATCGGAGCGGCCGAAACGATCCTCTCCGCCAACATTTTCGGCGGCTCCTGCGCGCGGGCCTGCCCCACCGAAGTCCTCTGCGAAGGCGCCTGCGTCGACGGCACGATGTTGAAGGAACCAGTCAAGATCGGTCGCCTGCAACGATTCGCCTGCGACGCCGCGGCCGACCAGGGCGTCGAGTTCTTCGAAGCCGCTCCGGACACCGGACGCCGCGTCGCCATCGTCGGCGGCGGACCGGCGGGACTCACCTGCGCCCACGAACTTCGCAAGCACGGCCATGCGGTGACCGTCTTCGAGGCGCGCGAGATGCCCGGCGGCATCAACACCTACGGGATCGCGCGATACAAATACGACACCGCCTTCGCACTCTCCGAGGTGCAGCGCGTCCTGGCCATTGGAGGAATCGACCTTCGTCTGAATAGCCCGATGAACGGGGCCGACGTGGCGCAGCTTCTCGCCGACTACGACGCCGTCTTCCTCGCGATCGGCCTGGGGCGCACGGCGCCGCTGGGCATCCCGGGTGAAGACCTCTCCGGTGTCTGGGAGGCGCTGGATTTTGTCTTTCAAACGCACACCAAGCCGCTGGAACAATGCGAAGTCGGCCAGCGCGTCGTCGTCATCGGCGGCGGAAATACAGCCGTCGATGTCGCGACGGCCGCGGTGCGACTGGGGGCGGAACACGTCACGATCGCCTATCGACGGACGGCCGCGGACATGCCGGCCTTCGCCTACGAGTACGAACTGGCGAAGGCCGACGGAATCGCGTGGGAGTTTTCGGCCGCGCCGGTGCGGGTCGTCGGGCAGGGTGGTAAAGCGACAGCAGTAGAATTCATGCGAACGCGCGCGGCAGGGGGCGGTGGTGCCGCCGCGGGCCCGTCGGGCGGCCGATCCGCGAAGCTGGAGACGATTCCGGGATCAAACTTCACGCTCGAATGCGACATGGTGGTAAAGGCGCTGGGCCAGGAACCACTGATCGATCTGCTGCAAGCGATTCCCGGTTTGAAAACCGACAAGGGTCGCGTACTGATCGACGACGCCGGACGCACCAGCGTGCCGAAGCTGTTCGCCGGCGGCGACTGCACCAGCCGCGGGGCCGAGGTCGTTGACGCCGTGCAGGCGGGCAAGGTGGCTGCGGCGGGGATCGATGCGATGTTCGCGGCGGCCAAGCCTTGATGGCGATTGTTCGCGGCGCAGGTGGTTTCGACGTGCCGTCGCGCGCCGATCCTTATTGGGCATCCTCATCGTACGGTTCGCGGCGCAGGTGGTTTCGACGTGCCGTCGCGCGGCCTGGTTCAAGTGTTACCACCAGTGCCCGTCATTGACAGGCTGCACCGGCCGCTCTATAGTCCGGCCGTTCCAGCCGGATCGGATGGACAGCCGTTCGGGGTCGCCGCTAGCGGCCCGGTCCGGTGTTGTCGGTCAGATGTGTGGAACATGGCTGCGGGGTAGAGCAGTTGGTAGCTCGTCGGGCTCATAACCCGGAGGTCGCTGGTTCGAGTCCAGCCCCCGCTATCGAAAATCGGCCTTGGCGCTATCGCCAGGGCCGATTTCATTGATTGACCCCGCTACGAACCAGCGACTTTACGCTCTCACTTCAATTCTCGCTGCCGTGATTCTCCAAGGGCAGGTGAATTGCCACGACCGTACCTTGGTCAGTTTGACATTCGAGCGAGATTTCACCCCCATGGGCATGGACAATCGACCGACAGATTGCCAAGCCCAGCCCGGCGCTCCGCATGGCCGCGTCTCGACGTGCGGATCGCGCCCGGTCGCTTCGGTAAAAGCGCTCAAACACGTGCGGCAGGTCCTCCGGCGAAATGCCCGGTCCTGTATCGCACACTGTGAGCAAGACCACGCTCTTTTCTTGAACCAGCGCCACTTCCACCGTGCCGGCGCCGCCCATGTACTTGATCGAGTTGTCCAACAGATTGTTCAGTACGCGGCGAATTTTGCCCGAGTCCCCCACTACGAACACTTCGCCGTTCTCGCGGCGGCAATTCAACTGGATACCGTGTTCGTCGGCGAGGGGCCGGTAGAGATCCACCACGTCGTCAACCGCTCTCGACAAGCTGAATTGTTCAAAACGAAGCGGTTCCTTGCCGGCATCGAGCCGCGCAAGCAATAGGAGATCATCCGTCACTCGGCCCAGCAAATGATAGTATTCGAGGCTCTTTTCGATCACTGCCCGCAGCTCGGATTCGGTTCGCGGTTGTGCAAGCACGTGTTCGGCCGAGCCTCTTAAGGCGGTCAAGGGCGTACGCAACTCGTGAGCGGCGTCGGCGGTGAACTGCTGAATCTGGCGGAAACTGCGTTCCACGCGATTGAGCATGTCATTGAGCGTCTGCGCCAGCGCATCCAGCTCGTCATGGGAGCCGGCCAGAGGAACGCGCGTCGACAACCGTTGCGCGCTGATCTGCCGTGCCGCTTTTGTAATTCGAACAACTGGGGCCATGCTGCCTCGGGCGACAGCGCGCCCGCCGATGATCGCCAGCGCCGTCGCGATCACGAGTGCGGCGATGCAAAACACCATGCACATTGCGAGCGAGCGTTGAACGCGGTCCAGCCGATACGCTGCCTGAATGATGACGTCGCCGTGAACGGGCAGTTGCTCAATCTGCGCGGAGATTCGATAGGGTGGGTCTGAGGGCTGCTCGATCGTCTCGAACCAGGCCGCTGAGGCTTTCGGAGTTTTACTCGCCGAATCCTTCCAAGGGTTGGGAAAGCGATCGTTCGGGTCGCTCGTGATAAGCAGGTAGCCATCTGTACGCAAGAGACGAAACACAAGGTCGCTGTTGCTCCGGGAACCGAGTTCGGCACGAATTTCCCGTTCGACTTCTTTCAAGTCATCATCTTGCTCGTGGGTCAAGATGGCTCGGAACTCGTGCACCTCGCCTTCAAGAAAGCTGTCCACCTCGCGATACAGTGCAAAGTGAAGCGCGAGATACACGCCGACGCAGACCAATGTCGAAACACCGAGCGTCACTCCGGTGGCGAGAAGGGTGATTCGCGTTCGTACACTTCTTGCCACCGGAGTTCCTTAATTCTCTCGCAGAACGAATCCGACGCCTCGAATCGTGTGGATGAGCATGGAGCCGAACCCGTGATCGACTTTTTTCCGTAGCCGGGTCATCTGCACGTCAACGGCATTGGTCAGCGGATCCTGGTTCATGTCCCACACTTTTTCGAGGATCATGGATCGAGTCAGCACGTGCCCGGCGTTGCGCGCGAGGTACTCCAACAAAGCAAATTCGCGCGACGAGAGGTCAATACGGCGACCCGCCCGTTCAACATGTCGAGCGACCACGTCGATCATGAGGTCGCCCACGCGTATTGGGTTTGTGGAGACGGTGGAGGTCCGACGGACCAGGGCGCGAATTCGCGCCAGCAGTTCCGACGGGCTGAACGGCTTAACGAGATAATCATCCGCCCCGCAGTCAAGACCCCTGACGCGATCATCAACCGCATCGCGCGCCGTCAGGCAGATGACGGGGGACTTCACACCTTCGGATCGAAGCCCGCGAACGACGCTGAACCCATCCCGGATGGGAAGCATCAGGTCGAGAACGATCACGTCGTACGGATTCTGAATCGCGAGCCTGAAGCCCTCGTCGCCATCGGACGCCACGTCCACGGCCATGGATGCCTCGCGGAGGCAGCCCTCCACGAAAGCAGCAACGACCGGTTCATCCTCCACAACCAATGCGCGCACCTCAGAACTCCTTCTGTTTAGCGACATCATAGCCGCAGCGACACGCCGGGAGAATCGCCAACCAGCCGCGCAACCGCCGCAATCCGGAAATCCTTTCAGTTTTGTAACGATTGCGACACGGCCCGGAAAAGGGCCATCAGTACGATTCTGGCCCATAGGGAGCCTGATTCGGGAGATGGAATCTGGAAGGTTTCAACGTGTCTGAATGACGAATGGAGGATCCACAAATGGCTACAAAATCTGTGATTCGAATCACGGCTGGCGTTTGCGCAGTTTCGATCTGCGCTGGAATCGCCATTGTCTACGCCAAGGGACCGCCGAAGCATGAGGAGCAGGAGCGCCAGGTCAAGGAAGCGGAGGTGCCCAAGGCGGCGCTGGACGCGCTGAAGAAGGTGGCCGGAGGTAAGACGCTGACCGATTTCTCTGAGGAGGTGGAGCATGGCATTACCTATTACGAAGGTTCTTGGAAGGGGCCGAATGGAAACGTCGATGCCCTGGTGACGGCGAGCGGCGACCTCGTCGAGATTGAAGAAGCGATTCCCGAGGCCAGCGCCCCCAAGGCCGTTCTGGACAAGGCGCGTTCCGCGGCAGGCAAGGACGAGAAACTCTTTGTCGAGAAGAAGACAGTCATTCTCTACGAAGTGAAATATCGCAAGGACAACCGTCGGCACGAAGTCGTCTATTCGCCGGACGGTCGTGAACATGAGCACGAGGAGGAACTGGGGACCGCCGCGGATGACGATTGAAGGTCGCTGGTGACAGATGTGGCGATATGAAAGGCATCAGACATGAGAACAAACTTCCCGCTTGTTAGTTCCCTTTGGTTCACGCTCTCATTCGGCATTCAAGTTAGCGTTTGTCATTCGCTGACGGTGCCGACGATCGCAAATGCGAAGCCGACCGACATGCGAGATAACAAGACCGTCAACGGGGCAGCCCCGTCAAACCAGACGCATGGCCTCAGCTTCGCCAGGCCGACTGAGCAGGTCGTCGCTATTGGCCCGTTTTCGAGCGACCAGTCCGAGCAGGAACCGGGAAGCGAGCAGGCTGGCGCGACGAAGAAGGATTCCGAACCGCTTTCGCTCGATACTACGAATACCGCGAATACGCACGACGCTGACTACTTCGCGGAACGGGCCTACGGTATCGGAGGCCCATGGCGGCTTCGCAGCGCCGATGCGCTGAAACCCGGCACGCTTTCCATCCGCAATGAGTTAAATTGGGGCACCGGCTATCGCAGCGGTGACGACGAAGCGGCCTACGCTCTCAGCATCGATTACGGTATCGCTCCGATGCACCATCTGACTCTTGAGACGACCTCCATCGACATTGGAGACGGGCTTGGCACCGGCACAGGTGATGTCCGGCTCGGCTGGCATTGGCAGCTACTGAAGGAAGACGATTGCCTGCCGTCTTTCGCACTTCGTAACTATATCCGCGTGCCCACGGGCTACGAATCCAGCGGCGTTGACTATGAACTTCGTGGTCTGTTCAGCAAGTCCGTCGCGGATCATGTCCGGATTCACTTTGCGCCGTTTTTGAAGTCCGTGAACGGCGACAACATCGAAGACGTTCGCTATTTCCAATGGGGCGCGGCTATCGGATCGGATTGGAAGCTATCAGACAAACTTGATTTGGTAGTCGATTATGTCCACGAAACCTCTCAAACAGAGGGGCTTCGCAACCAGCACAGTCTCGACGCCGGATTCATTTACGAGATCGCCAAGGGTCACAAGATCGGTGTGAATGGCCGTGTCGGCTTGGACGGTGACGGCGTCAATGGCGACTGGGGCGCTGGCGTGTTCTACACCATCGCATTGGATGGTTTGCCGAGCCTGGCCAAGTAGATGGAGCATTTCACACAGCGAGAACTTAACACACCGTTACGTGGAAACGCAATTGCTGACTCACAAGGCAATCCCCGCGCACACTTGTCCTGAAGGTCCCACGGCCCATCACCATGATTCATCGCTCCGTCATTGCTCAGGCCATGCTATTGATTACGCTTTACTGCGCTGGCTGCATACAAGTAGACGCCAATCGTGATTTTGGTGACGCCTCCGCCCGCACGGCGGAACGCAACAGCGCATCCGATTCCTATAACCCTTCGGACGAATTACTTTGCAAGGAAAAGGCTCGCACTCTTCTCGACGGTGGATTGACGATTGATGAGGCTGTCAGTGTCGCGCTGCTCAACAACCCGGCATTCCAGGCAGAGTTCATGACCATCGGCGCCTCGCGCGCGGATGTCGTGCAATCGGGTCTGCTCACGAATCCGTCGCTCTTTTTTAGTGTTCGATTTCCCGATGCAGGCGGCCGGTCGAGCCTCAATTTCAGCTTTGCCCAACAGATCGTGGACCTTTGGCAGATTCCGGTGCGCAAGCAGATTGCGGAAGCCGATCTCGAACGAAGCGTTTCCAATGTCCTCGATCGGGGCGTTCAACTGGCGGCGGAAGTACGTGCGCAGTGCATTCAGGTGCTTGCGCTCGAACGCACCGAGCAGATTGCCGCCGACAATCTAGAGCTGACCCACGAATTGCTGAAGCTCTCGCAGGCACGCCTGGACGCCGGGGAGACCGATCCGACCGACGTGAATCTCGTGAACAGTCACGTCTATTTGGCCGAGCAAGTGCTGATCGCCGTCCGTCGTGACCGCCGGACCGCCGAACTGACGCTCGCATCGCTGCTTGGACTGATACGCTGGCCTGAGCCCTGGGAACTGCATGGGAGTCTGGAGGCGGGTGCTGGGTCCACAACAAACCCCAACGACTTGGTGCTTTGGGCGCGGGATGAACGTTTCGACGTGCGTGTGGTGACCAGCCAGATCGATTCGGCGGAAGCCCAATTGGAACGCGAGTATCTGGAGACCTTTCCCAACCTGACGTTGGGGCTGGAGGCTGAGCGAACGGATCGCCGAGCGTTGCCGGGTCGAAAGATCCTGGCGGACACGGCCCGGGCTTCGATCGCTGCCGGCGCACCGACCGCGCCAACGATCGAATCACGCGGACAGCGCGATCTGATTCGCCGGCAGATTGTCGATTCACTGCTGGGTCCCAGCATTCAACTGACGATCCCGATCTGGGACCAGAATCAGGCGCAGATCGCCAAGACGCGCTTTGTGGTCCTGCAACTCAGGAAGCAGTACGAAAGCCTGCTGGATCGGGTAACACGAGAAGTTCATCAGGCGTGCATCACAGCGTCGGCTGCCCGCGAGCTTGTCGATTTGTTGGGTGCAAAGGCTCTCCCGCGCGCCCGCGACAACGTTGAAATCATTCGCAAGCAATATGAGAACGGTGAACAGGGAATTCTGTTTCTGCTCGAAGCGCAAGAAGCGCTCTTGCAGCAAAGTCGCGCTTACGTGGATGCGCTTCGCGACAACGCCCTGGCATCCGCGGAATTGGTTCGAGCTGTCGGAGGCCGACGACCGACAGGAGGCGTTGACCAGCCAACCACGACTCAACCTGCATCAAGCCAACCCTGAAAGAGATCGGAGTTCAAGCATGCAACCGACTGAAATGAATGACCTCCTAAATTTGATCATGAGCATCCTCCAGTCCCTGTTGGCCATTTTCCTGGACTTCTTTCGGCAGGGACTGGCTGCATTCCTATTTTGACATTTGCAAGGAATTGTCCATGAAAAAAAGTGCATTGAATATGTTGGCGAAGCCTCTCGCTGCAACGACTACGACGATTGCAGTGGTTTGTATCGCTTGCCTGTCGGCCGTAGCGGGCCCGGAAGGCGGTCCATCCAAGCCCGGAGCCGCTGGTCCCGCGACGGTTGAGAACCGAGTGACCGAGGCCGATCTAACGACCATCTCGCTGACGCCCAAAGCCGCCGAACGGTTGGCGATCAAGACGATAGCGTCTCGTGAAGGCAGTCTCGCTAGGCAGCGATTCTACGGCGGCGAAACGATGGTTCCACCAGGTCGGGCCATTCAACTTGCGTCCCCATTTGCTGGCACCATTGCGTCCATTGAAGGAAATCAGATACCAACAGCGGGATCGATGTTGAAAAAGGGCGATGTGATACTCCGCCTGCACCCATCCGTCATGGCCGACCGCGAAATCTTGACGCCATCGGAACGCATTGCATTGGCCCGTGCGGCCGCCGATTTCGAGACGGCGCAGGCACAAGCCGAGGGCGACGTGAACGCGGCAATTGTGCAATTGGAGGCAGCCAAACTGCGGCTGGAGCGTGCTCAGCGATTGCGTGAACAGAATGCCACAAGCGTGAAACTACTGGATGAGGCCAAGTCGGAACACGAACTCGCCCGAACGAGGCTTGACGCGGCCAAGTCCAGAGCCTCGGCTTGGAGAACAGCATCGCAAGGCATACTTGCGGATCCGCAACTCGCGCTCGAACTCGTCGCACCATTCGACGGCGTCTTGATGGACTTGGCTGTCGCCCCAGGCGAAATCATCGCGGCGAATGCTCAGGTCGCCCGCATCGTCAGTGCAAGCCCGCTATGGATTCGCGTACGCGCGTATGTGGGCGAATTAGACGAACTTGACTTGCAAGGCGTGGTGCGGCTTGGCGCGCTTAGCGGCTGGCCTGAACCTGAAATGCAAGTCGTCGATCACATCGCCGGTCCGCCAACGGCCGATCCGGTTTCCTCCAGCGTCGATTTGTATTTCCAGGTGAAAAACGAAAAGGGAACCATTCGACCCGGTCAGCGAGTCGGCGTCTGGATACCGCTTCGCGAATCCACCAGCGGCGTGATCGTCCCCTGGTCTGCCATCCTGTACGACTATCACGGCGGGGCTTGGGTGTATGAGGCGTTACAACCGCGCCAGTTTACTCGGCGCCGGATTCAATTGGAGTCGATTGAAGGCGGCAATGCGCTTCTTTCGCGCGGGCTGCGATCCGGTGCAAGCGTCGTCACGGATGGGGCGGCGGAATTGTTCGGCGTGGAATTCGGTGCGGGGAAATAGGAACGAACCAGTCGGTTTCAATATTGCCACATGCTCACCTGGCTTGTCTCAACATCACTGCGCTTTCGCGTGCCCGTTATCGTGCTGGCGCTTTGCCTAATGGTCGTCGGAGTCCAGACCGCGCGTGTGACACCGA
Source organism: Planctomycetia bacterium (assembly GCA_015200345.1). NCBI lineage: Bacteria > Pseudomonadati > Planctomycetota > Planctomycetia > Planctomycetia bacterium. The sequence continues at coordinate 1,152,896 of CP054187.1, forward strand.
TGGACGTCTTCCCGGAGTTTGCTCCACCGCTGGTCGAAATCCAGACCGAGGCGCCGGGGCTTTCGACCGACGAAGTCGAGAGTTTGATAACGGTCCCGCTTGAGAATGCGCTCAATGGCACCGCCTGGCTGCGGACAATCCGGTCCAAGTCCGTTCAGGGTCTGTCGTCGATTGTCCTTTTGTTCGAGGAAGGAACCGACTTACTCAAGGCTCGACAGATCGTCCAGGAACGTCTCGCGGTCGAAGCGGCGCGATTGCCCACACTCGCCCGGCCGCCTGTCCTGCTGTCCCCGCTGTCGTCGCTCAGCCGCATCCTTAAGATCGGCATGTCGTCTCCCACGCTGTCGCAGATGGACCTGACGCTGCTGGCCAAGTGGACCCTACGGCCCAAACTCATGGCCATTCCCGGTGTCGCGAATGTCGCCATATGGGGCCAGCGGGATCGACAGTTCCAGGTCCTGGTCGATCCAGCCATTCTTCGCGCGCACGGCGTAACGCTCGATGAAGTCATCAAAGCCGCCGGTGACGCGACTGTGGTCAGTGCCGGCGGGTTTGTCGACATGCCGAATCAGCGACTGGCCGTACGACATGCATCATGGATCCTCGAACCCGCCGACCTGGCCCGATCCATCGTCGCCTTTCGCAACAATGTGCCGATTCGACTGGGTGACGTGGCCCAGGTCGCCGAAGGGCATCCGCCGCCGATTGGCGATGCCGTCATTAACGACGGCCCCGGATTGTTGCTCATTGTTGAGAAACAACCGTGGGGCAATACGTTGTCGGTGACGAAGCAGGTCGAGGCGGCCATCAAGGCGCTGAAACCCGGATTAAAGGATGTCAGCCTGGACTCGACGATCTTTCGGCCTGCAACGTTCATCGAGAGATCAATCGACAATCTCTCGCACGCGATGCTTGTAGGCTGCATTCTTGTCGCCATTGTGCTGATTGCGTTCCTGTTTGACTGGCGGACTGCCGCCATCAGCTTGACGGCCATTCCACTCTCCGTGCTCGGCGCAGCCGTCGTTCTGTATTTGAAGGGAGGGACGCTGAACGTGATGGTGCTGGCTGGACTGGTCATCGCCGTCGGAGAGGTCGTGGACGACGCAATCATCGATGTCGAGAACATTGCCCGTCGCCTGCGTTTGAATCGCGAGTCGGCCGCCCCGCTATCCGCATTTCAGGTCGTATTGAATGCATCCCTTGAAGTACGAAGTGCGGTCGTCTATGCCAGTATGATCGTCATACTTGTCTTCGTGCCGGTGTTTTTTCTGCCAGGCCTGGCCGGTACCTTCTTCAGGCCATTGGCAGTTTCGTACATCTTCGCCATTCTGGCATCACTCGGTGTTGCACTCACCGTTACGCCCGCGATGTGCCTCATTCTCTTGCCGCACGGGCGAACACACCGTCAAGACGCTCCGCTGGTGCGATTTCTGAAGCAAGCTTACCGACGCATTCTTCCGGGCATTGTGCTCCGCCCGCGCCGGGCCGTGGCGGCTTTACTGTTGATGTTCGCTATCGCCGGGTGCGCCCTGCCGTTTCTGAAAGAGGAGTTTCTCCCATCCTTCAAAGAGACCGACTTTCTCATGCACTGGGTGGAGAAGCCGGGAACATCCCTGGATGCCATGCGACGTATCACCATTCTGGCCAGCAAGGAACTTCGATCCATTCCCGGCGTTCGTAATTTCGGTGCGCACATCGGTCGTGCCGAAGTGGCGGACGAAGTGGTTGGCCCTAATTTCACCGAGTTGTGGATCAGCATTGATCCCGACGTGGACTACGACGCCACTGTTGCTCGCATTCAAGCAGTCGTCGACGGCTACCCCGGCCTCTATCGCGACGTGCTGACATATCTCAAGGAGCGCATCAAGGAAGTTCTCACTGGTGCGAGCGCCAGTATTGTCGTACGCGTCTTCGGTCCGGACCTCGACACGCTGCGTGCCAAGGCACAGGAAATCGGCGCCGCGATCAAGGATGTTGACGGCATCGCTGACTTGAAAGTGGAGCCGCAGGTGCTTGTGCCGCAAATTCAAATCGCCTTGCGGCCGGAAGCGGCGGCACAGTTTGGGCTCACGGCGGGGTCCATTCGGCGAGTCGCTATGACAGTCGTCAAGGGAATGAAGGTGGGAGAAGTGTATGATCGACAGATGGTTTTCGATGTGTCGGTATGGGGCGAATCCAGCGCTCGTTCGGATATTGGCGCGATCCGCGAGTTATTGATTGATACACCCGGCGGTGGGCATGTACCCTTGAAGGATGTCGCCGACGTTTCCATCGTCGCTACCCCAAATGAAATCAAGCGCGAAGGGGCATCGCGACGTATTGACGTGACCTGCAATGTCCGCGGCCGAGATCTTGGCAGCGTTGCCAATGAAATCGAGGATCGTGTTCGCAAACTCAGCTTTGAGCGCGGATACCATCCTGAATTCCTCGGCGAGTACGCCGCGCGCGTCGAATCCCGAAACAAACTGTTGCTGCTTTCCGCATTCGCCTTGGTGGGAATATTCTTGCTCCTGCACATGGATTTTCAATCCGCCCGTCTTGCAGGCCTCGTCTTTGCCACACTCCCATTCGCGCTGATTGGTGGCGTCATTGGCGCGGTGCTCAGCGGAGGCGTACTTTCACTTGGGTCGCTCGTCGGGTTCGTGACTGTGCTGGGAATCGCCGCGCGGAATGGGATCATGCTGGTGAGCCACTATCGACACTTGCAGGAAGAGGGTATGCAGGCTGGGCTGAAGTTGATCATGCAGGGTGCCGAGGAACGCCTTGCACCGATCCTGATGACCGCCCTCTGCGCCGGACTGGGTCTGCTCCCGCTGGTGATGGCCGGTGCGCGCCCCGGACATGAGATCGAACACCCCATGGCCATCGTCATTCTCGGCGGACTGATCACTTCAACCATCTTGAATCTGATTCTTCTGCCTGCGCTTTATTGGCTGACGTTTCGAGACAGCTCAGCGAGGTCGCTGAGCAAGCCCCAAAGTCCGCCGTGATACAGATCAACGTCCGTGGAACCAGCGTTCCACTTTCACCGTGAAAGAGCGCACTAGGCCGCGAACTGCAACCAGAAAAGCGCCCGTATCGATCGAATAATGAAGTTGTTCTCATGGCAAGGACTATGTCGATGGCGGGCATAGCGAGCCCCCGCTAGTTGACGGGTCGTAGCGAAATCGTGCGACCCGTGGGTTAACGGTGAACGCCGAGGATGAGACGCCTCGGCGTTTGGCGTTTTAGCGCCCGGATTCGCAAGCGTTTAGCGATACGGCCCGTCGCGGTCGAGTTCTCCGAGACGCCGCCGCGAACCACCCCTGAGGCCTCCCCGCCCGCGCCGGCGCTTGCGTTCCGCCGAAAGTCTCAAAGTCTCTCGCTCCGACCGACCCGCGGGTTATGAGGGCCTTTCGCGTTCCCCCGACCCTCCGGGTTATGAGCACGACAGGGCGTGTTTACCCGAAGTAGAGTTCCGGCAATAAGTTACTGACAGACAAGAAAGTTACCGCGATTTGGCTCAGCTCTACATGTTCGCCAAATGGCACGATTTTCACGCGCCAACGCCACAATTACGCCACAATTATGGCGTGTGGTCAAGGCCCGGTTGGTAGTCCTCGATTCGATCGCCGTCACCGGCGGTTGTTTGTGCGCCAGCGCGGGTCCAAAATGTTGAGGGCACTTCACTGTTGCGTTTCTGCTGGTCTTCAATCGAGGTTCAATTGCCATGTTTCGCTGGCTCTACATCCTCCCGCATCTCCTGCTTGAAGCCGGTGCCGCTCGCCGCGACGCCCGCATCCGGTTTTTGAAAGCCCAGGTCGAGATCCTCCGCCGCAAGCTCGGCGGCAATCGGGTCATTCCCAGTCCCGACGACCGCGCCCGGCTGTTGGCCCTCGGCGCTGAATTGAACCACAACGTGTGACCTTCCCCCCAGAAACGGATCCAGGTCTTGAGTTAGGATCGGGGTCTGGATCATGGAGGAAAGGTGATGAGCAGGAAGCGGTTCAAGCCGGAGGAGATCGTCAACAAGCTTCGAGAGGCGGATGTGCTGATCGCGCAGGGGCGGACGGTGGCCCAGGCGTGCAAGCAGATCGGCGTGACGGAGCAGACGTACTATCGTTGGCGGAAGGAATACGGCGGACTCAAGACCGATCAGGCCAGGCGGCTGAAGGAGTTGGAGCGTGAGAACGCCCGGCTCAAGCGGTTGGTGGCCGATGCGGAATTAGACAAGGCGATTCTTCGGGAGGCCGCCCGCCCAAACTTCTGAGCCCGCAACGGAGGCGACGAGCGGTCCAGGAAGCCGTGGACCAGCTGGGCGTATCCGAGAGGCGGGCCTGCAAGGCGCTGGGGCAGTCTCGGGCGACGCAGCGTTTTCTTCCATCGGTTCGTGAGGATGAGGACCGGCTGACGCAGCGGATCATCGAACTGGCGGCAGTGTACGGACGCTACGGGACGCCGCGGATCACGGGATTGATTCGCAACGAAGGGATGCTGGTGAATCACAAGCGGGTCGAGCGAATCTGGAAGGCCGAGGGGTTGAAGGTGCCGAAGAAGCAGCCGCGACGCGGTCGATTGTGGCTCAACGACGGCTCGTGCATTCGGCTTCGGCCGGAGCACAAGGATCATGTCTGGGCGTATGACTTTGTGCAGGCGAATACCCACGACGGCCGGCCGTTCCGGATGCTGACGCTGGTGGATGAGTACACTCGGGAGTGTTTGGCGATCGACGTGGCCAGGAATCTGAGATCGGATGATGTGCTGGAGCGGCTGTCGTGGTTGTTTGCGACGCGCGGCGTGCCGGAGCATCTGCGGAGTGATAACGGCCCGGAGTTCACGGCGAAGGTGGTGCGGCAGTGGCTGGCCCGGGTCGGCGTGAAGACGCTGTTCATCGAGCCGGGCAGCCCGTGGGAGAACGGCTACGTGGAGAGTTTTAACGGGAAGCTGGGCGATGAGCTGCTGAGCGGCGAGATCTTCTACACGCTCAACGAGGCGAAGGTGCTGATCGAGCGGTGGCGGATTCATTACAACACGGTGCGGCCGCACAGCGCGTTGGGGTATCGGCCACCGGCGCCGGAGGCGTGGTCGATCAGGCCGGATGCGAGGGAGGGTGAACCGGTCGCGCCGCCGTGGGCAGGCTGCGCTCCGCTCGGTTCCCTCGCTCCGCTCCGCCCGCCCACGGCGTGTGCTTCGAACGGTGTTGGACTAACATAACAGGTGGACTAAAGGCAGGGGGAAGGTCACCATCATCATCGATGACCTGGACCACCTGTACCGCGACCAGGCAAGTGTGCGCCTGCTCAAGAGCCTGTGCAATACAGATCGGGTCAAGCGGCTATGCTGGCCGAGCAGGCATCCTGACATCGTCAGCGGCGAAGTGCCGGCATCTTTCACGACCACCTCACCGGTCTGCCTTATCGCCAATGAGTGGAAGACGGCGAACGCAAACGTCCAGGCCATCGAGGATCGTGCGATCATTGTTCACTTCACGCCCAGCGCCGGCGAGATACATATGAGGGTTCGCGCGTGGTTTGATGACCAGGAGGTCTATGATTTTATCGAAGAGCACCTTCCCTACATCACGCGCCATAGCATGAGGCACTATCTGAGGGGCACACAACTTCGGCAGGCCAGCCCCGACAGATGGAAGGAACAGCTTCTGAAAATCATGGGTCTGGATGAGAAGGTGAAGGCAATTCAACACCTCATTACCGCGCCAGAATATGCGAACGATGCCGAACGCGTCGTGGCATTTGAGGCCGGCGGATTCGGCAGTCGAGCCACTTTTTATCGGTGGAAGAAGAGATTCGGGGTAACGTGATTGGATGCGATCGTTGTAGGGCGTTCGGCGAGTCTGTTTCCGTTGAGACTCTGCGACTCGGGGCCCGATCCACTGCTCAAGCCGTGCCTCAGGCCGAGAGTCAAGGCAAAGCAGTCCTATCCGCCGATCAAAGTGATCACCGGGAGATTTCTTGGTCGGCACCCGCAGAGCCACAGGTAGGCCGATGCCGCCCGCGGCGTTTCCCAGGAAACCTTCTGGACCATCAATCTTGAGATGGGCTCGCGGTCGGGGCTGGTGCCTTAACTCCGTCGTGAAAGAATCATTCGTGGAAGGAATATGAATGGCCCAGAAATCACAGATTGAATGGACGCAGGCCACCTGGAACTGCATCCGTGGCTGCTCGATGTGTTCACCGGGCTGCCTCTTCTGCTACGCAATGATGATCGCGGCGCGGTTCAGCGGCTTGGGTCGCCCTTTTCATGGCTTTGCTGTCATGACGAGGAAGGGGCCAAAATGGACGGGTAAGGTGGCCCTGATCGAGCATCTCCTGAATGAGCCGCTGCGCTGGAAAAAGCCTCGCGTCATTTTCGTCAACTCGATGAGCGACCTCTTCCATGAGGATTTGTCCGCTGCCGACATCCTTCGCGTGTTCGAAGTAATGAACCGGGCGGATTGGCATGTTTATCAGATTCTCACGAAACGCTCGGAACGCCTGCGTGAGATGAGCCCGAGCTTACCTTGGGGGAAGCACATCTGGATGGGCGTAAGCGTTGAAAATGCCGACTATGCGCACCGCATCGACAACCTCCGGTGCTCAGGCGCCCACGTCAAGTTCCTCTCCATCGAGCCGCTGCTGGGCCCCATGCCCAACCTGAATCTTGCCGGAATCGACTGGGTCATTTGCGGCGGCGAGTCGGGACCAAAAGCGCGGCCGATGAATCCGGATTGGGCACGAAGCGTGCGTGACCAATGCCAAAGGGCGGGCGTGGCGTTCTTCTTCAAGCAATGGGGCGGCGTCAACAAGAAGAAATCCGGACGCCTGTTGGATGGGCGGACATGGGACGAGATGCCGACAGGAATCCAGCTTTCAAATCTTCATGCGGACGTTGAAGACGCAAAACCGGCCGGAAGTCTCCTCTCACTTCCTGTTCTCGAGTAATCGCAAACCAGTCGACCACGCAAGCGTCACATCGTCAATGCCGAGAATGCACGGGCGGCAACTTCGGCTGCGTTTCCGCGAAAACATTCCCACCCCTAAATCTTATGAGGAGACCTGATTGGGGACCGCGTGTGATGGCGAGTTCCAGTCATGCCCTCGATCGATGGAGACGTCGTGGCGACAGAAACTGAAACCAAGAATCAAAGCGGTGAGCTGTTTGTGAGCATGAAGTCACTGGCCGCTCAGTGGAACTGCTCCAAGACCACGGTCTCGCGCCTCCTCGATAAGGCCGGCGTCCCGGCGTTCTATTTCGGCCGCGGTCGCAATGGCTTGAAGCGCTACAAGAAGGAGGACATCGATCGCTTTCTGCAGAACCTCGAATCGGCTTAGCTCCTGATCCTGCCCGACTGCCTACCCCGCAGCTCCTAGGTGCAGGTGACCCGAGGCCCTCTCAGTTACATGGGAGGGCCTCACTTTTTCTCCCGCCAAATACCTGGGGTGACCAAAATGAGGCCCACGTGGCGCTAGCGCCAAGGCGGTTTTCGGCGAAGTGGGCGCTTATCGGAGCGAAAGGGCGGAGCATAGTCATGTATACAGGCGCCCGTTCCCAACAACCTGCCCGATCAGCTGTTAGCTAGGTGTGGTCAGAGCCAACGCCGGCGGTCGCAGCCCGATTTCGATGGCGAAGCGGCGGTCCCAGGTCGTCGGGGTCTAACACCGGAGGTAAACGCAGAATCACGGCTGTTGACAAGCATCCCAGTATTCGGCTACTTTGCAGTACTGTTGCAAACTGGTCGGTATCATGTTCTACGCCCGTGCCCTCAGTGACGCCTGTTCTGCTGCCTCCGGGCAGTTCCCTGTTCTCTTGCTCACCGGCCCGCGACAGGTCGGCAAGACAACCCTTCTCCAGCGACTGGCCAAGAAGGACCGTCGCTATGTCACGCTCGATGATCCTGCCGTCCGTGCGCTCGCCCAGAGCGACCCGGCTCTGTTCCTGGAACGATTCGAGCCGCCCGTGCTCATCGACGAAATTCAGTACGCCCCGCAACTTCTTCCTCTTATCAAGATGGCCGTCGACCGCCGCGGACGGAAGAAGGCCTCCTTCTGGCTCACCGGCTCGCAGCAGTTTCATTTGATGAAGGGTATCTCCGAAACGCTCGCCGGCCGCGTGGCGATTCTGAATCTGCTGGGATTCTCGAACCGCGAGCGTCGTCGACAGGAGCTGGACGTCCCCCCGTTCGTGCCAACAACTTCCGTTCTAAAGGAACGCGAGAAAACCGCGTCGCCATTGACGCTCAAGCGACTTTATGCCGACATCTGGCTAGGCTCCTATCCAGCGCTCGCGACCCGGGCAGTGCGCGACCGTGACTTGTTCTACAACTCGTACCTTCAGACCTACCTGCAGCGCGACGTGAGGGATCTTGCCCAGGTGGGCAACGAAGGCGCCTTCATTCGGTTTCTGAAGGCCTGCGCGGCGAGAACCGGTCAATTGCTCAATCTCTCCGACTTGGCCCGGGACGCCGACATCGCCGTGAACACGGCCAAGAACTGGCTGTCGATATTGCAGGCGAGTTTCCAGATCGCGCTGCTGCAGCCCTATCACACCAACCTGACCAAGCGGTTGGTCAAGATGCCCAAGCTGTATTTCCTCGACACCGGCATGTGCGCCTATCTCGCTGAATGGTCCACCGCGGAGACGCTCGAAGCCGGCGCGATGAGCGGTGCGATTCTTGAGACCCACGTGTTCGCCGAGGTGCTCAAGAGTTGGTGGAATCGCGGCAAGCAGCCGCAGCTCTACTACTATCGCGACAAGGATGGCAAAGAGATCGACCTGCTGCTCGTGCAAGATCGGGCGATGTATCCGATCGAGATCAAGAAATCGGCCAGCCCGAAGTCCGATTGGGTGCGACACTTCAGTGTGCTGGACCGGCTCCATCCCGCGTGGACACAGGGCGGAGTCATCTGCCTCTGCCGAGAACTCCTCCCTCTCGACCAGAAGGCGACAGCAATTCCTGTGGGGTTGGTTTAAGCTAGCGCCAGGGGTGTTTTCGCTGACCGCCCCGATACAACCTGCGACATTCGATGATCACGGCATGATTCAACGACAGCTTGACGCGGGTGTGCAAGCGACTATACTTGCATTATGACGCAAACACGCAAAAAGCGACCGGCAACCCCTAAGCAGGCTGCTCAATTCTGTGGACGCATCGATGAGCTTCTGAACCCTGAACTTTTCAAGGCGTTTTCCGATCCAACTCGCGTATCCCTGATTGCGTGCATTGCCAAGTGCGGACGCGATTGTTCCGTCGGCGAAGTCGCAGAGTGCTGTTCTGTTGATTTTTCCGTCGTGTCCAGACACTTGGCGTTGCTGGCTCGGTCAGGCGTTTTGGCCGCAAGCAAACAGGGCAGGACTGTGTTCTACGGCGTCCGCTACGCAGAACTCGCCCGGTCCCTCCGCTCACTCGCAGATGCCTTTGATGAATGTTGTCCGATCAGGGACAGAGTGCGAAATCAGAAATGCTGCTAGGAGTTCGCCTGCAGGCGAATGGGCGCAATACCTCAGGAGATTGACCATGGAAAGCAAATGGTGTGACGACACATGTAGCCCACCCGCAAGCGATGGCGACACGTTGCGGGACAGGGTCCGCGAAGGATACGCCAAAATTGCCCAAGGCGGTTCCGTGAGCTCGGGAGGTGGATGCTGCGGCCCAGGTGCATGCAGCCCCGAGGCGCTTACGCGCGAAATCGGCTACACCAGCGAAGAACTCGCAACAACGCCCGATGGCGCGAACATGGGACTGTCGTGCGGCAACCCAACGGCGCTGGCATCGCTTCGAGCCGGTGAGGTTGTCCTAGACTTGGGTGCCGGAGGCGGATTCGACTGCTTCATCGCCGGCCCGAAAGTTGGCCCTACCGGCCAGGTAATCGGAGTGGACATGACGCCTGAAATGCTCGCGAAGGCTCGGCGCAACGTTGCGTCCTACCGTGATCGCACGGGCCTGAGCAACGTGGAATTTCGCTTGGGCGAAATCGAGAATCTTCCCGTCGCTGATCGCAGCATCGATGTCGTCGTTTCCAATTGCGTCCTCAATCTCTCGCCGGACAAGCCTCGCGTATGGAAGGAGATCGCCCGCGTGCTGAAGCCCGGAGGTCGCGTGGCCGTTTCCGATCTTGCGCTGCTTCGCCCGCTCCCGGAATCTGTCCGTCAAAGCATGGAAGCCCTCATCGGATGCATTGCGGGAGCGGTCCTCGTCGAGGAGACCAGAGGGATGGCCACCGCCGCAGGACTCACCGATATCACCCTGACCGCAAAGAGCAGCTACATCGACAAGATGACTGATTGGCAGGATCCCCTGTACCGAGAGATCATTTCAAGACTTCCATCCGGATCGAAACCCGGCGAATTCATCACGAGCCTTGATATCTCGGCTCGAAAGGCACCTTGAATACAGGAGGGAGAGATGCGCGTCGTGCTCGGGATCGCCTGTTTTGCGGCGCTCTTCTGTGCAACAGTTTTCGCACAGTCGCCGAAAGGCTCCGACAAAATGTTTGAGAAAGTTCACGCCTATCTGGTTGAGAGAGAAAGGGAGTTCAGCCTGATCCCGCCGGAACGGAGAGTCTTGCTGAAATCAATCGCCGATTACGCCATCGAGCGACAGCGAGGCAAGCAGCCCGTCCGCTTGCTGTTCGTCTGCACGCACAACTCACGCCGAAGCCAACTCGGGCAAGTCTGGTCGGCGACCGCAGCCGCCTACTACGGGCTATCGGTGCCCTGGACGTACTCCGGCGGAACCGAATCGACGGCATTCAATCCGCGCGCTGTTGCCGCACTGGAGCGGGCCGGACTTAAGCTGGAAAAAACAACTGAAGACGAAAACCCGATCTATCACGTTCGCTTCGGCGACAAAGGGCCCGTCATTACCGCGTTCTCCAAGACGATAGGCAATGCTCCGAACCCGATAAGGGACTTCTGCGCGATCATGGTGTGCGCAACCGCTGATCGGTCGTGTCCCGTAGTGCCGGGCGCGGCTGTGCGTTTCGCCGTTCCTTACGATGACCCCAAGCAGTCTGACGGTACACCGATTGAGACGAAGACCTATGACGAGCGCTGCCGCCAGATTGCGAGAGAGATGCTGTACGTAATGTCCTTGCTCAAAACTCCGGCTCGCTAGTGCCGAGAAGCGGCAAGCAGGCCGCGTTCTCGAACCCCGACCAGAAAATCGCTCGAATCGATCCCAAAACGAGGTTTTTGATCGTCGGATTTGGCGCGATGGCGGGCCCCCGCTAATGAAAGCAGCGACGTGCCGTTGGGGCGAGCGTCGGCAATTGCAGCCCGATTGCGACGCCCGGGCCGCGGTCCCGGGTCGTCGGGGTCTAACACCGACGGTCGCATTACATCCCGACGCGTCTGCTGTTCTGGTCCCGGACGGATTCTGTGGACATGCCGATTGGGCCGATTACAGCGTCGGATCAGCCTCATTGCCTCACAACCTGGGCGTTTTCAGCATATTGGGGTCAACCAAGCGAGCGCTTGCGGTGTCGCACGACATCGTGTTTTTCCGCGTTCCATGAAAGTCGCCTTATCTTGCATGTTGACCGCGATGAAATCGGCAGCAAATTGAGGTCATGGGCTATAATGGGCCTTCGAGGGGAGCATCATGCCAAGGCGGTTCAGTGTCTCAACAGGCCTCGTTGTCGTTCTGAGTTTGCCTCTCATTCCTTTCGGGAAGGCGAGGGCGGCTGTTGTCTCAGGCATCGTGAATCGTCAAGGCAATCCTCTGATTCCTGTCTCGAACGCTCGGGTCACGCTTTTTAATCTATCCTTGAGCGTCTTTCTGGAAACTCGTACGAATGCGCAGGGTCAATACAGCATCTCCGACGCTCCAGAAGGCACTTGGCGGCTCGGAGCATCGCAACGTGGATTTGCTTATTCGGAGATCACAGCGGTCGTGCCCGCTGCGGGACTTCAGCAGGACTTTCTCCTGACCACGGAGTCCAACCAGGGACAATGGGACATCATCGGTAATACGCTGCCTGAGTTCTTCGATGCGACGGACATCGCGATTCTCCGGCCGGATGGACAGATCATGTTCTGTCACGACACGATGGACCCGGTCGTCTTTAATCCTGGAACGGGCCTGAAGTCGTTTCCTGCCGGTTCGGGCACGCCACAGGGGTGCATGAATTCAACTGTCCTACAAGACGGACGAATCATCATGGTGGGCGGGCAGACACCCGACGATCCGGGAAGCTTTACCAATGCCGTCCCGTGGGTAAAGACATATTCATCTCAATCCAATTCCTGGCAGCAGTTGCCCGACATGCAGTTGTCCGTTGGACGTTGGTATCCTGGCCTGGCTCGTCTCGCAGACAGTTCCTTGTTGATGATGGGCGGTGGCACCTGTTGCTCTGCGGTGCGGACGAATACTTGTGAACGGTTCAATCTGGTGACCCAGACGTGGAGTTTCACCGGATCGATGCTCAATCCCTGCGAATTCTCGCCGAGCGCCCTGCTCTTCAATGGGAAGGTGCTTGCGACTTGGTCACCGCCTCAACTCTACGACGTGAACTCGGGCCAATGGACCGCGACCGGGAATTTCAACCAGCCAAATCGCGGTTGGCCGGACCATTCCGATCACTCCCTCGTGGTCATGGCGGATGGAAGAGCATTGGCGATGGGAACCCGGCGTCCGAACGGCACGACTAATTCGGTCATGGGGGAAATCTATGATCCAAGCACGGGCGCCTGGAGCCTAATCTCCAATCCTGGCCTCGTCCGATTTCAAACAGAGGTAACTCAGCTTCCAGACGGGCGGGTGCTTGCTGCGGGTGGAGAGTCGCAAGTCAATCCGCCGCCGGTTTCAAATGTGCTTGGCATAGTGAAGTGGTCCGACCTATATGATCCCTCGGACAATACTTGGAGACACATGGCGGACATGAACTGGTTTCGCGAGTATCACGCAGTGACCGTTCTTGTCCCAGATGGACGTGTGGTGATGACTGGCGGCACGCGGATCAAGTTTCAGTTTGGCCCCACAAGCGCGGACATTGAAGCATTCTCGCCGCCGTATCTTTTCCGTGGTGTCCGACCACAGATCACGCAGATTTCAACAACACAACCTCGCCGTGGCCAGACCATTTCGTTCACGGTGTTTCCGAGCACGGTGCTGACGAACGTCGTATTGATGGGCTGCGAGACTCACACGCATTGGGTCAACGGAGGAATCCCCCGCCGCCTGGTTCTTGCAGTCGTCCAAACCGGCTCGACGGTCTGCGTCACATTGCCGTCGGACACAAATGTATTACCCCTCGGCCACTACATGCTTTTTGCAATGGTCGATGATATTCCGTCTGTCGCGAGGATTATTCGTGTTAACACTGATGCGGCTTCGACTCCCGGCGATTTTGATGCGAGCGGTCGCGTCGACTCGCCCGATGTTAATCCGTTCGTCAGCGTTCTCTTGGGACTCGACACGGCTTGCGAACGCATCTCAATTGCCGATGTTAACACGGATGGTAGTGCAGACGGCCGTGACGTGAGGCCTTTCGTCGCGGCATTCCTGGCTCCGTGAGTTCAAGCTCTATCTCGGTCTCATTCTAGTCTTTCTCCCAACTCTCACCGCAGCCCCTCTTACGGCTCGTGATCGTGTGGGTGCTCTTCTGATAATGGCTGTGACAAAGAGTCTGGCGCGATCTTCGATAACACCAAAGGCAGTTCGCTTTTTTCATCCAGTTTGCTCAGGACACAATGGCAAGTCGTGGCGTCGGTCAAATGCACGAGCTTCCAATCTCCAACGGCAACCGCGTGACCACGGTGCTGGCCGATGACGCAACCATAGTCTTTGTGCGTGCCAAAATGTTCGCGTTGCACCGGACGATGAAAGATGGCCCCAAGGAATTCTCCGTTTTTCGTATAGCGTGCTGCGGCCCCCGGTTCATCGCCAAAGCGAAGGGTATACGCTTTCTCCAGCCGAAAACCGCCCGGCAGCATTTCGGGAATCTCGAAATTCAGCTGCGATGCCGTCCGCTTTGCCTCAGCGCTCGATACGTGCCGTGCCTGGTATTGATCCAAGAACTTATCAAAGGCGGCTGTTGGATCAACGGAGATCGAATCGAGCAGGGCGCCAAAATCGAGCGTTGAAGCCTTGGCCGTCGAAGCTACCTCCCCGGTCCAAAGGATCCAAACGGCACCAAGTCCCAGCGCCAGAAAAACGCTGGCGGCGATGGCGAATCGTCGTGAGGTCGCAAACGGAATCGAGCGAGCAGGTGACTTCTCGGCCGCATGATCCAACTTACGCTCGATTTCTCCCCAGAGACGCTCCGGAACGGGTACCACCGGCGGGTTGGCCAATGCGGTCGCAACGCCTCGCAACGACTCCAATTCAGCGGTGCATATTGGACATCCAGACAAGTGGGCGCTAACCGCAAGACGGACTGGCGAAGGCAACTCGCCGTCCAGGTACGCACCCAATGATTCTCTGGCCGTTTGGCAGTTCATGACGGCTTCACTCCGATTCTGACCGTGAGGAGACCCTCGACTCCTCCTGCACGGCCCGAACAGAACCATCCTTACAAGTTGGATGCTCGGCATCCGACCTTTCTTCCTGTGCGCAATAACCATTCCCAAGAATCTGCCGCAGCCGGTCGCGAGCGCGGTTCAAGCGTGATGCAACCGTGCCGCCTGCGCAATCGAGCGCTTCGGCAATGGCGTGATAATCCAACCCTTCTTGATAGCGGAGCAGCAGAATCGCCTGGTCCGCCGGGTCGAGGCGGTTCAAGGCATACTCAAGGTCAATTGATGTGATCGTTCGATCGATTTCGTGGTCGTTAGAGGCTAGTTCCTGCACCGAGTCCGAGGAAAGCCGCAATGGCTCTTTCCGCCGCAGAAACTGCAGCGCCTCGTTTACCGCAATGCGGTAGAGCCACGTCTCAATCGAAGAATCTCCCTTAAACTGGGCAATCCGTGTGAAGGCTCGCAGGTATACATCCTGCGCCAGGTCCGTGGCCGTTTCGGCGCGTCGCGTCATGCGGAGCAGGAGACGATAAATCCGATCGCAGGTCAGCGTGTACAGGATACGCTGGGCCTCCCGGTCGCCCTTGCGGCATTGGGCTATCAAATCGGCTTCCGTCACGCTAAACCCTGAAAACCTCGCTTGGAATCATGCTCGACACGGCATTCTGGGACATGGCATGACCGGGGAGTATATCCGGTCATGGACTCGCAGTCCCTTCGGTCCACCCAGCCCAGGGCAATCTGAAAAGCTGCTTGGTCGGGAAGAACTGATCACACCAACGCATCCAATTCATGAACCCGAGGCGGTCGCGCCATGCGCGAGACCTGCCTTTCGGCCGGATGTTGTCTGGAGAAACGCATGAAACGGATCAAGATCTCCCGCCTTATCATGTTGGTACCCGGCATTATCGCGGCACCGTTGCTGCTCTATGCGCATGAAGGTCACGGCGGCAAGGAAATCGGGCCGTACGACTTGGATGCTCCGCGCCAAGTCTCTCCCGAGACAGCGGCACACATCGGGCTGAAAACCGCCGAGATTGATTTCGGTCCTGTGGAGGACACCTTGCCGCTTTCAGGGGTCGTCCGTGCGGTACCGGACCGGCACTGGATCATCTCAACTGTAACGGCCGGTAAGGTGCTCGCAGTGCATGTCCAGGTGGGGAGCGTGGTGCGCCGGGGCGATCTTCTGGTCGAAATAGACTCGCCGGAGCTGGCCAGACTGATGCTCGATGTCGTTCGCGGCGAGGGGCGAGTCCAACAGCTTCGCGTCGAAGCCCAAAACGCCGACGAGACCGCCACCCTGGCCGAAGAGGAATTGCGTCGCGTCGCGTCGTCCGGCGAAGGCGTGATACCGATCAATGAGGTCTCCGAGCGGCGCGTGGTCGCGCTTCGAGCAAGAGGCGAGGCCAAGCTTAAAGCCGTTGATTTAGATGTGACCACTAAGGAAGTCGCGGTCCTCAGGCAGCAGTCCCTACGATGGTCTCGTGACAGTGTTGGTGCACAGGCGGATTCCGGAGCAACGGAGCGGTCCGACGGCCAACCGATCAATCTGCTGCGCCTTGTCGCACCGGCAGACGGCGTTGTCGTGGAGCGTTCGGCGCGGCCCGGTCAATGGGCGACTGCTGGCGGGCCTCTGCTCGCGGTTGCGGACCACTCGGTCATGCAGATCGAGGGCGAGTTGCCGGAATCGCTGATCTCCAGGGTTGTCAACCGGTCCTCCGACATGGTGCGCGTCCGGACGCCGGCGGATCCGAGCTACCTGGGGACAGGAAAGATCAAGTTCATCTCCCCCTCCCTTGATCAAGTGAAGCGAACGGCGCACGTGTTTGTTGAAACACCGAACGAAAAAGGTGTCCTTCGCGATGGCATGTTCGTGGACCTCGCCATCGTACTTCGCGAGGCAAAGACCGCAGTAGTCGTGCCGACGTCCGCCGTGGTTCAGAGCGGCCCAATGCACTTCGTCTTCTTGAAGAGCGGAGATGCTTACAAGAAACAGGACATCACACCTGGACTCTCAAACGATCAGGTCGTGGAAGTGCTTGGCGGGCTCGCGCCTGGCGACATCGTCGTTACCCAGGGTGCGTATTCCCTGACACAGTTAAGACCCAAGACCGGCGCGGCCGTTGCGGCATCGCCGCCAAAGCCAGAATTGCCCAACAAGCATGGATAGTTGCAATGGTTGAAAGCGAAATGACGCAACAATGATGACCTCATACGAAATAGAAGGCATGCACTGTGAAAGCTGCGTTGCGAAGATTACGGCGGCGCTACAACGAGTCGCCGGCGTGGTTTCGGCGAGCGTGTCACTATCGCCGCCACAAGCCCAAGTGGACGCAAACCGGCCGATTTCTTTCTCAGACCTCAATGATGCCGTTCGGACAGTCGGCACATATGCGCTGAAGGAGCCGAGCAACGAAGCTCGTTCATCGGAACGCACTGGTTCAGTTAAACGTCTTTATCCGCTTGGCTTGATTGTGGGCTATCTGGTGGGAATGGTAATTCTCATTGCGGTAGTCACGAATGACTGGTCTCTTCATCGGCTCATGAATGATTTCATGGGCGGATTTTTTCTCGTGTTCTCGTTCTTCAAACTGTTGGATTTGGACGGTTTTGCCGGTGCCTACCGTTCATACGACCTGATCACACAACGTGTGCCGGCATGGGGGTTTATCTACCCTTTTGTGGAGTTAATCCTCGGCGTCGCTTACATCGCAGAATGGAAGCCGCTCTTTGTCAACTCCGCGACACTTATATTGATGATTTCCGGAGCAGTCAGCGTATTGAAGGCGTTGCTGAAAAAGCAAGCCATCCAATGCGCCTGCCTTGGAACGGTGCTGAATCTCCCTATGACCACGGTCACCCTCATCGAAGACTTAGGCATGGCGTTCATGGCCGGGGCCATGCTGTTCACTCTGTAGTTCAGGCAGGAAGGCGAACGATTTGCTTAACGCGATCATCAAATTCTCGCTGCACAATCGCGTGCTCGTCCTCGCCGCCGCGGCGTTGTTGGCCGCATACGGCCTCTTTACTGCCACTCGGCTGCCGACGGACGTGCTCCCCGATTTGAATCGTCCGACCGTCACCGTGTTGACCGAGGCCCCCGGACTTGCACCGGAAGAAGTCGAAACGCAGGTCACGTTCCACCTTGAGACCGCCCTTAATGGCGCCGTCGGCGTCGAACGGGTTCGAAGCGTGTCGGGCTTGGGCCTGTCCGTCGTGTATGTCGAGTTCGCCTGGGGCACGGACATCCGCTACGACCGGCAAGTCGTTCAGGAGCGGTTGAATCAAGTCGCCGAAAAGCTGCCCCCGAGCGTGATTCCCTTGATGGGGCCGATCAGTTCCATCATGGGCGAGATCATGCTCGTGGGCCTGCGAAGCGACTCTCTGCCGCCGATGGAGGTGCGCTCGCTCGCCGATTGGGTCATTCGGCCGTCGCTGCTCTCGGTCGCCGGCGTGGCACAAGTCACGGTCATGGGCGGGCAGGTGAAGCAGTTTCAGGTGCTGGCCGATCCTGAAAAGCTGCGACGATACGACCTGACCTTGACGGACTTGCAGGAGGCCCTGGAGAAGGCTAACGAAAACTCCGGCGGCGGCTTTATCGTTGGCAGCAGCCAGGAATTCGTCGTACGCAATCTGGGCCGGGTCGCCAACGTCTCTGACATCGAGTCCTCGCTGGTTGCATCGCGCACGAGTGAAGGAACGACACGCCCGATCCTTGTCCGCGATGTCGCGATGGTGCGCGAAGGCGGCGCGCCGATCAAGCGCGGCGAAGGATCCATGAATGCCCGGCCCGCGGTAATCATGGCGATCCAGAAGCAGCCGGGGGCCGACACGCGCGAACTTACAACCCGCATCGACAGCGCGCTAAACCAGATTCGGCCAACTTTGCCCAAGGATATGATCATCAACGCCGACCTGTTCCGGCAATCCCACTTCATTCAGACGGCGATTGAAAATGTGATAGAGGCCCTGCGCGATGGTTCGATCCTTGTCGTGATCGTGCTCATTCTGTTTCTGATGAACGTCCGCACGACGCTCATCACGCTCACGGCGTTGCCGCTGTCCCTGCTTGTCACGGCGCTCGTATTCAAATTCTTCGGCGAGACGATCAACACCATGACGCTCGGCGGCATCGCGGTCGCCATCGGTGAACTTGTGGACGACGCCGTTGTCGATGTTGAGAACGTCTTCCGCCGTTTGCGCGAAAACCGGCATCTGCCCCATCCTCGCCCGGCGATGGATGTCGTGTTTGACGCGTCGAGTGAAGTGCGAAACTCCATCGTGTATGGCACGGCAGTTGTGCTGCTCGTCTTCCTGCCTCTCTTTGCAATGTCCGGAGTTGAAGGAAGGTTGTTTCAGCCGCTTGCGGTCGCCTACATCGTCAGCATTCTGGCCTCGCTGGTCGTCTCGCTCACCGTGACGCCAGCGATGGCGTTCTACCTGCTTCCCACCATGAAGCGAATGGCGGATGAGAAGGACGGCCTTGTGCTGCGGGCGTGCAAGCGGTTTGCCCGCATGTTGTACGACCTCACGATGCCGAGGCCGTGGACTGTGATCGGCGTTGCTCTGGGCTTTGTCGCGCTGGGGGCGATTCTTGTTTCACGGCTTGGCAGCGAGTTCCTGCCCGCGTTCAACGAAGGAACGGCGACGATAAACATCGTGGCCGATCCCGGCATATCGTTGGCCGAATCAGATCGACTTGGGAGCAAGGCCGAGGAATTGATCCTCTCCGTACCTGAAGTGAAGTCCACTGGCCGGCGGACCGGCCGAGCCGAGCAGGACGAGCATGCCGAGGGTGTCCACTACTCAGAATTGGACGTAGATTTCTGGACGCGCGACGAGGCCCGCGAGCCGGATAAACACATCACGGTCGATGGCCGAAAGCCGCCTGCAACGGTACGGCCCAAACAGATCGTGCTTGCCGAGATTCGACAGAAACTTGAAACCGTTCCCGGTGTGGCGGTCGGACTCGGGCAACCGATCAGTCACCGGATCGACCATCTCTTATCCGGCGTCCGGGCACAAATTGCAGTCAAGATCACCGGGCAGGATCTCAACACGTTGCGCACGCTGGCAGACCAGGTTCAGGGGGCCATGACTGGAATCCCCGGCGTCGTCGATCTTCAAATCGAAAAACAGGTGCTGATTCCTCAGGTGCGAATTCGTGTGAACCGGGAGGCGGCTGCACGGGTCGGCTTCAAGCCGGCGGAATTGGTGCGCACGCTCGAAACCGCGATGAAGGGAAAGATCGTCTCGCAAGTCCTCGACGGATTGAAATCGTATGACTTGGTTCTAATGCTCGAAGAGTCGGTGCGTAACGATGTGCGGCGGCTCAACGACGTCAGGCTGATCTCGCCGACGGGCGCCGTTGTGTTGCTCTCAGACGTTGCTGGAATCACTGAGACACCGGGGCCGAATCAGATCAGCCGCGAGAACGTCCAGCGCAGAATCGTCGTCTCGTCCAACGTTCAGGGCCGTGATCTGGGCCGCACGGTTGCGGAAATTGAGAAGTCACTGGCGATGGACCTGCCGCCGGAAAAGATACCGGCCGGTTACACCCTCAGCATCGGCGGCCAATTCGAGGCGCAGCAAGCCGCCACACGTCTGCTTCTGCTGCTTGGTACGTTGTCACTCGTAGCGATGTTCGCCGTTCTGTATTCGCATTTCCGATCAGTGGAAATGGTTGTGCAGGTCATGCTGAACATTCCGTTCGCGTTCATCGGCAGCGCCTTCGCGCTGTGGTTGGCGAGTGAAAATTTCAGCGTCGCCAGCCTGGTGGGGTTCATCAGCCTGTGCGGCATCGCCAGCCGCAACGGCATTCTGATGATCACACACTACATCCACCTCATGACGCATGAGGGGATGGAGTTCGGCCGCGAGATGGTTGTGCGCGGCAGCCAGGAGCGCGTTGCGCCCGTATTGATGACGGCGCTGACAGCGGGACTGGCACTCATACCGCTGGTTCTTGCGGCCGGTCAGCCCGGCAAGGAAATACTGTACCCCGTCGCGCTCGTTGTGCTGGGTGGTCTGGCCACGAGCACGTTCCTGGACTTTTGTATCACGCCGACGATCTTCCTGCGATTTGGCCGCAGGGCGTCGCAGCATGTCGTGGCTCAATGGCGAGCGACGCACGTACAACCTGAATTGACGCCTGGTTCCGACCACCGTCCCGTCGGAACTGCGGATCAAGTTCTTGCAAGGGACGCAGTCGTTCAAACCGCCAGTGAAACCGGCGGGGCGAGCGAGCCGCCTGATTCTCGGCTTCCTCGCTAAAACTATGAAGGAGTGTCGAAAATGTCCGGACGAGCAATGATTGTTCTGGCGACCTTGCTATTGGGACCCACGGCGCCGATGGCGCTCGCGCAGCACGAACACGGCGGCGGGCACGGAAAACCTGCCGAATTCAAGACGCCGACGACGTACAAAGCGGCTGTGGAGGAGATTCAGCACCGGCTCCACGAGATCAGCGAACTCATCGAGTCCAAGAAGCTCGATGACGTGCATAGCGAGGCGGAGGTCATCCAGAAAATCGGAAACGTCATCGGCCAACTGGCGCTCAAGGCCGATTCCGGCGTGCCTAAGAGCGCCATCAAGGAGATCAACAAGGCGGGACGCGAATTGGCCGGCAAGTTTGACGCCATTGACAAGGCGGGCGACTCCGGCGACGCGGCGGGAACGCAGAAAGTTTACGACGAAATGGCCAAGCTCGCCGCCACGCTGGAGAAGTATGTGCCCAAGGAATATGCCTGCCCGATGAAATGTGAAGGCGATAAGACCTATTCGCAGCCGGGCAATTGCCCGAAGTGCGGCATGGCATTGGTCGAGATCAAGCCGCACATAGACCATCATCCCAAACATGGCGGCGTCTTTTTCATGGCGCCGGACCAGAAGCATCACCTGGAAGGAGCGATTTCGGATAAGGGCGAGTTTCACATCCACTTCTACGACGAATACACGAAGCCCATATTGGCGGAAAAGTTCACAGCGGAGGGCAAAGTTCGAGCAAAAGGACTCGACAAGGAACTGCCCCTCAAAATGACACTCGAACCGCGCAAGTCATTTCTGAAGGGAAATGTGGACAAATCGATCAAGTTTCCCCTCTCAATAAAGATATTCATTGACTTCAAAGACGGCGAGAAGCCGCAGGTCTTTGACTTCGACTTCGACGGTCCCAGTAAGCCACCCGCCGGCCACGACGACGAAACGAACGGTAAGCACGAAGGCAAAGGACACGGGCACGCCGATGAACCGTGACACCGTTGGAAGTCCGGGGATGGATTCTACGCCCCCAAATGCCAGGGAGATGCTGGTTCAAGACATCACATAACAGTCATGGATTTACGTTACAAACACTACAATCAGGAATTAGGAGATCACATGATACGAAAACTGTTTGCCGCGACCGTCCTAAGTGCTGCAACGATCTTTCTCGTAGCGGCTTGCTCCCAAAATGATGGCAGTTGTTGCGGACACTGCGGAAACAAAGGAAACGCCAGAGCCGACCGGCCGCCATTGAGCACCACGGAAGTCGTGTACGTGTGTTCGATGCACCCGGAGGTGAGACAGGCAGCGCCCGGCAACTGCCCAAAATGCGGAATGGAGCTTAAGCGGCAGTAGTAAATCGCAATCGCAATGCACTTGCTGTCCCGCGTAGAGGCCTGTCGAACGCGCCTTCTGAAGTATGGCTCGGCTTCGTGCTCATCCTTTGTTTTGGCCTGTTTCTGATCACCGACGTCGAGATGGCGATTTCCGTCGCTGGCGTCGAGATGACAGTTTTTTATGAAAGGAGTGTTCTATGAACGCTCGGAAATTCGGTGGAATCGTTGTGGTGGTGTTGGCCCTTGTCGCTGTGGCGGGGTTCGCCCAGCAGGACGAAATGAAGGGCATGAAGATGGGGGGACAGAAGAAGGACATGAAGATGGAGGATCACATGGAACACAATGCGATGATGCAGGAATGCGCCAAAGCCTGCTCGGACTGCCAGCGGGCCTGTGACAGCTGTGCGACCCACTGTGCGCATATGCTGTCCGACGGCATGAAGGAACACCTGACAACCCTGATGACCTGTCGAGACTGTGCGACTATCTGTTCCGCCTGTGCAGAGGTTTGTTCGAGAGGCGGGCCGTTCTCCGTACTCATCGTTGAAGCATGTGCGAAAGCTTGTGCCGACTGTGCGACGGCGTGCGATAAATTCCCCGCCGACACGTACATGAAGGCGTGTGCCGAGGAATGCCGCAGGTGCGAGAAGGCGTGCCGGGCGATGATGAAGCAAATGCCGGGCAAGTAGGTTCCCGGTCCCGACCAAGCGAGATTTTTGTGATCGACACCACGCCTCGTTTCAATGGCGGGGCGTGGTGTTGTGCTCGCGGCAAATTATGGCCAAGGAGCGGTCTCTGGAGTGCCGGTAATCCTCTATCGACGAATACTCGTCGCGCTGCTAGCATCATGAGAATGTACTTGAGGCTGATTCTGGTTTCGTCGCTTTCGTTGGCGGCCATTGCTTGTCCGGTACTATGCGCCGACTCGTCCGCACCGCATGGCTCCCATAACACGCCATGTTCGCCCGACGGTCATAATCGGCCCTGCGATAACTCGTGTTTCTGTTCCTCAGCAGCTACCCAGCAGTCTTCGTGGCGCCTCGTGCTGGAGACCGGGTTTACATTCGCGCCAATCGCCACGAACGTTTGTTCGCCGATTGCCCCGGTCCCCGATGGCGCTTCAATTCTGCCGCTTCTCGTGATCATCCAACTTGGATCTTCGGCCGGACCGTCACTTCCCCTTCTGATCTGATTATCTGCCCTGTTTGCGCCTGAAGACTGCGAGCGTTTCAGTCGACGCCGGCGCGCCGCTAACACACTTGATGTTGCGTTTTTCCCGAATACCCGGAGTTAAATCGAATGACTTCAACCCATCGATGCGGGACCCTTGCCGCTGCCACGTCCGCGCTCCTCGTCATGAGCGGCTGCGCGATGGTCAACCCCAAACCTGATTACGAACGGGCCGGCAAGACCATCTCGGATGCAACCGGTTCCGATTCTTTCTTCCAACCCGGCGAGGATGATGTCGGAACGAAAAGAGTCCGCGGACTGCTACAGGCGGGAATCACATGCGACGAGGCTGTGCAAATCTGCCTGATCAACAACCCAACGCTACAAGCGGCCTTCTTCGAGATCGGTTTCGCCCGGGCCGATGTAGTGCAATCGGGCCTGTTCTCCAATCCGTCGCTTGCCTTGTCGGTTGCCTTTCCGGAGGGCGGTGGTCGATCCAACATTCAGGCGACCTTCGCACAGAATATTGTAGACCTTTGGCAGATTCCAATTCGGAAGCGATCGTCGCAACGGTTGCTGGACGCTGCGATACTCGACGTGGCGCGTCAGGCTTCACAGCTCGCAGTGGACACACGCTCCGCATACTTCACGGCCGTTGCCGCCGACCAAGCACTACTGATTGCAAAAGAAAACGTCGGCATCGCCGAGCAGTTGCTCGAAGCAGCGAAGGCAAGGCAGCAAGCCGGTGCGGTGGGCGAACTCGATGTAAACCTGGCCCGCGGCGCTGTATACAGCGCAGAACTGGAGATGCAGAGGGCGCGGCTTGACGACGGCACCGCTCGACGCCGCCTAGCCATATTGCTTGGACTGACAGAGGCCGCCGAGGAGCTGCAACTCACAACGAATGCTTTGCTTCCACCGATGGTCGACCTGGACGCCGAGCAGATCGTGCAGATTGCATTGGGCAGTCGATTGGACGTTCAGTCCGCGAGGATGGAGTCCGAGGCCAAACGCCAACGCATTAACTTGGAAATCGCCAAGATTCTTCCGGAATTCTCGATTGGTTTTTACGAGGAGCGGAGCGAGCGGCGGGCCTTGCCGGGTCGAAAAATCCCCGCCGACACAGCGAGAGCCTCCATCGCAGCAGGCGCGCTCACGGCCCCCGAAATCCAGTCACGGGGCCAGAGAAATCGAGAGCGTTCGCAAATCATCGACAACATCTTTGGTCCTGCGTTCAATTTGACGCTTCCTATCTTTGACCAAAATCAAGCCCAGATCGCCAAGGCTCGATTTGCTTACGAGCAAAGCGCGTTGCAATTGGACGCGTTGGAAAAAACGGTCATCCAAGCGGTTCGGCAAGGCGTGGACGCGGCCCAGACTTCCCGAAAGGTCGCGGCGTACTTCCATGAAAAAATGCTTCCCCAGGCGCAGGCCAACCTCGACCTCTCGCGGCAGTCTTATCAGGCGGGCCGGGCGTCCCTGATCGTGCTCCTCGATGCACAGCGAATCCTCCTGGCCACTCGTCGTGATGCCGTCATTGCCGATCGCGAGAGCGCCATCACATGGGCCGAGCTTGAGCGCTTGACGGCGCGACCCCTGCCCACATTGCTCGAATCGAGCAGTCCGACCTCCCGGCCGGTCGCTGAGGCGGCGCCGCCCATTTTCGAGCCGCCTACGTTAACGCGACAGGGAGCACAGCCATGAATGTGCGGGGGAAAAAACTGATGGCTCCACTCACCACTGCCTTTGTACTTGCGTTCCTGAGTGTGGGATGTATCCCGGCGGACCAGACATCTAGCACCTCGTCGGGGGACCCGATCTCAACGTTGATCGGGTTTGCGATTGATTTTGGTCGGCAGATTCTTGCCGCGTTTCTGTTTTGAAGGAGTCCTGCGTGTCTAATCTAATCACGGGATTACAGGGTCGCTTAATGGGCCGGCTAGGTGTCGGACTTCTGACAGGTCTTCTGTGCGGTGCATTCGGCATGCGCCTCTGGATGACGCGAGAAACTGCTCATGGCAGGCAATCGACTCAGGGCGACCATTCGCATGAAAAAGGTAAGCCCGGCGAGCGCGAACAGGGCGTTGTCAAGCTGTCTCCGGAGACATTGAAGATAAACGGCATCGAAGTCGCCGAAGCCGGGCCCGGCACTCTGGAGCGGACGATCACGCTGCCGGGCGAAGTGCATCTCGATGCTGACCGAGTCGCACACATCGTGCCCCGTGTGTCTGGAATGGTTCGTGAGGTGCTGAAGAAGCTCGGCGAGCCCGTCAAGCCCGGCGAAGTCATCGCCATCCTCGACAGCAGGGAACTCGCCGACGCGAAGGCGGCGGACCTTGCCGCGGCTTCACGACATGAGTTGGCCAAAGCCAACCTCGAACGAATCCAGAAGTTATTTGAAAAGAAGATCGCCCCTGAGGAGGAGCTGCTAAAGGCTCGACAGGCTCTCGCGGAAACCGACATCGACCATCGAACGGCCGAGGCGAAGCTTCACGCCCTGGGACTCACCGAGCAGCAGGTTGAAAGCTTGCATTCGGAAAAGGATACGGACTATTCGCGCTACGAAATCAAGGCTCCCTTCTCAGGCACGGTGATCGAAAAGCACATCACTCTTGGAGAGGTGGTCAACCCGGACACGACCTGTTTCGTGCTCGCGGATCTGTCGAATGTCTGGATCGATGTCACGGTCTATGGTCAGGACATCATCCATGTACATGTGGGCCAGACCGCGCATGTGAAAGCCGAAGGAATCGACGGCGATACAACCGGCAAGCTGTTCTATGTCAGTTCGGTCATTGATGAGGCCACGCGCACGGCAACGGCCCGGCTTGTGCTGGACAACGTCGAGGGACGTTGGAAGCCCGGCCTCTTTGTGCGGGCAACGGTCAGCGTTGCATCCCAAGCTGTCGCCATTCTTCTACCTCTCGGGGCCGTCCAGACAGTGGAAGGTCAACCCACCGTGTACGTAGAGAAGTCCGGCGCGTTCGAGCCGCGCAAAGTGACAGTCGGCGACAAAAACGCAACGCACATCGAAATCACATCGGGCCTCAAGCCGGGCGAGCGAGTCGTCGTCAAAAACGCATTCATCGTGAAGTCTCAAGGCATGAAGAGTGAACTGGGCGAGGAATAGGCATGATCCAGGCGATTGTCAGATTCTCCATCCAGCAGCGGATCTTCATCCTGATTCTGGCGGCCGTTCTAATCGGCGTAGGGGTTTGGTGCGCCTCGCTCCTTCCCATCGACGCCGTGCCAGACATCACCAATAAGCAGGTCCAGATCAACGTGGCTGTTCCAGCGCTTGGACCGGAGGAGATAGAGCGCCAGATCACATTTCCTCTTGAAGTCGCTTTGGCTGGCGTGCCGCACCTGAAGGAGACCCGCTCGATCTCGCAGTTCGGTCTTTCACAGGTGACGGTGATCTTCGAAGACGACACCGACCTTTATTTCGCGCGCCAGCTCGTCAATCAGCGGATTCAGGAAGCCCAGGAACAGCTCCCGTCCGGCGTCCGCGCGGAAATGTCCCCGGTCAGCACAGGTCTTGGAGAAATCTACTACATCAAGCTGCAAGGTGAAAAGCATTCGCTCATGGAAAGGCGCACGATGATCGACTGGATTGTGCGCCCCCAGCTTCGCACCGTCACCGGCCTCGCTGAGGTGAACACGTGGGGCGGATTGTTGCGTCAGTACCAGGTCCTCATGGACCCGCAGAAGCTCCTGGCTCGCGGCCTGACGATCCGAGACGTTGTCAACGCAGTGGCGGCGAACAATCAGAACGCCGGAGGCGCCTACATCACGCGCGGATCGGAGCAGCAACTTGTTCGCAGCGTCGGCGTTATACAAACGCCGGACGATATCCGAAACATCGTGGTCGGCGCGCGAGGCGGAGTTCCCATCACCATTGGACAGGTCGCTGTCGTGACCGAAGGCGGCGCGGTTCGCCAGGGAGCCATTACAGAAGACGGGCAAGGCGAACAGGTCTATGCGATCACGATGCTCCTGGTCGGCGAGAATGGCCGCATCGTCGTCGAAAGGGTTAAGGACAAGGTCCGCCAGATTCAGAAGATGCTGCCCGAGGGCACGCAGTTGATGGGATTCCTGGATCGGGCCGCCTTGATCAACCGCACGTTGCAGACTGCACTGCGCAACCTCGTTGAGGGCGGCCTCCTAGTCATTGTTGTGCTGTTCCTTTTCCTCCTTCAGCTTCGAGCCGGACTGATCGTCAGCAGCATGATTCCGCTCTCGATGCTTGTGGCCATCATTGGCATGAAATACTACGGCGTGTCCGCCAATCTGATGAGCCTCGGAGCAATCGACTTCGGGATGATCGTGGACGGCGGCGTCATCATCGTGGAAAACACTGTTCGCAGGCTAGTCGAGCGGCGGCAAGAGCACGGCCAGGCGATTTCCGAGCCGGACCGCCTCAAGGTTATCTATGAGAGCGCGGTCGAGGTTTTGAAACCCAGCCTCTACGGCGTCATCATCATCATCGCCGCATACCTGCCCATCCTGACGCTCGTTGGCATCGAAGGCAAGATGTTTCGGCCGATGGGGCTGACTGTCATTTTCGCTCTTCTAGGCGCTTTGGTCCTGTCGTTCACGCTCATTCCAGCCCTGTGCGCCTTCTTCCTGAAAGCAAGTCGGGAACGCGAAAACTTCGTACTCGGTCTGATTGCGCGTCTGTATCGGCCGGCGCTCGAATGGCACTTTCGGCATCGGTTCCTGACGATCGGGATCGCGACTGCCTTGTTTGCCTTTTGTGCATGGCTCTTTCCGCGGTTAGGCAGTGAGTTCATCCCTGAGCTGGACGAAGGATCGCTCGCCGTGGAGGCCATCTACGCGCCCAGTATTTCACTAGAACAGGTCATCGAGCGGGCTGGACTGTTGGAGCGAACCCTTCGAGAGAAGTTCCCCGATGAGGTGAAACAGATAGTCACGCGTATCGGCCGGCCCGAGATCGCCACTGATCCCATGTTGATTTCCCAGACCGACGTGCTCATCGACCTCAATCCCATGACCTCGTGGAAGAGGGCGCATGGCAAAGAGGAATTGGTCGCCCAAATGGCAGAGGCGCTGGACGAGATTCCCGGTTTGGCGACAAGCTTCACCCAGCCCATCAAGATGCGAATGATGGAGTTGATTGAGGGCGTGGGCGTGAGGGCAGATTTGGGAATCAAACTCTTCGGTCCCGACCCCGAAGTCTTGGCCCGCGAGGGCGCTCGAATCGCACAGATTGTCTCGCGCGTCCAGGGCGTGGCGGACGTGAAGGTCGAAACGACGCAGGGTTTGCCGCAGCTTCAAATCAAGATTCGTCGTCCCGACATCGCCCGCTACGGGATAAACGTGGCCGACGTGAATGAGATCATCGAGGCGGCCGTGGGCGGCAAGAATGTGACCGTCGTAACCGATGGAACGCAGCGAATCGACGTGGCGGTGCGACTCATCGAGGATTATCGCAATGACCCCGAGAAGATTGGCCGCATCCTGATCCCCGCGCCCAAAGGAATTCAGATCCCACTCACGCAGCTTGCAGACGTTGAGAGCATCGAGGGTCCCGTGCAGATCAGCCGCGAGAACGGCCAGCGGCGGATTGTGGTCCAGGCGAATGTACGCGGACGCGACTTGGGCAGCTTTACAGAGGAAGTACAGCGGCGGATGGACAACGAGTTCAAGCCACCACCAGGGTATCACGTCGAGTATGGGGGAACCTACGAGCAGTTGCAGTCCGGTCGAGCGCGACTGGCGTTGGTGACGCCGCTTGCTTTTGGACTGGTTTTCCTCCTCCTGTTCACAACCTTTGGAAGCCTCAAACAATCAGCCATTGTCTTCACGGGCATTCCGCTCTCGATCACTGGTGGCGTCCTGTCGCTGTTCTTGCGTGGAATGCCGTTTTCGATCTCCGCCGGGATCGGGTTCATTGCACTGGCCGGCATCGCTGTGTTGAATGGAGTCGTGATGGTCACGTTCATCAATCAGCTGCGTCAACAGGGGCTGCCCGTCAGGGATGCGACGATCCAGGGGGCCTTGGCCCGCCTGCGGCCGGTGTTGATGACCGCATCCGTGGCGAGCATTGGATTCATCCCGATGGCCATGTCGCACGGATCGGGCGCAGAAGTTCAGCGACCGCTTGCAACGGTCGTAATCGGCGGCCTGATCACCGCGACGTTTCTGACGCTGGTCGTACTTCCCACCTTGTACGCGTGGTTTGAAAAAGACAAGCCGATGGCTGAGTGATTACATGGCCGCAACGAATGGGGTTTTCTTCACGGTCGCGGCCACGGGCTTCACCGTCGCATTCTTCCACGCGGCCATTCCCACGCATTGGTTGCCGTTTGTGCTCGCATCGCGCGCCCAGCGGTGGAGCCGGGCCAAAACCTTGGCCATCACGGCAATTGCCGGTGGCGGACACGTGCTGTTCACCACACTGCTAGGCGTCTTCATCGCCTGGCTTGGCATCGCCATCAATGAAAGGATTGGAGACCTGTTCCCTTGGATCGCGGGCGGCGCGTTGATCGTCTTTGGACTGTACTATGTTTTTGGCCAACTGAGTGGAAAAGGACACGGACATAGCCATGCATCTGGCGGACACAGCCATGCCGCCCGCAAGCATTCCCACCATGACCACGGCCATGAGCATAGCGATCATGGTCACGATCATTCTCACCCGCATCCGCACGAGCGACCGGATCACGCCCACGACGGTGAGACGACCGTCGCAGATGAAATGAAAGACTTTCGCGCCCTGGAGCAACCAAAGCCCACCTCCGATTGGGTCGCAATCGGCAGCCTGTTCGCCTTGTTGACCTTCTCCCCTTGTGAAGGGTTTTTGCCAGTTTATCTCTCCGGCATCCGCTACGGATGGATGGGCTTCGCACTCCTCAGCGCCATCCTTGCAGGAGCAACGCTTTCGGGAATGGTGATCTTTACTTGGTTGACGCTCATCGGGCTGGAGAAGCTCAAGCTCCAACTCCTGGAAAAGTACGAGAGCGGAATCTTAGGCGGCGCGCTGTGCCTGCTGGGGGTTCTTGTCATTTTGTTCGAGCACCAATGAAGACTGCTGAGTTCAAAATCGCCGGGATGGACTGCGCCGAGGAAGTGGCGACGCTCAAGAAGGAGCTTGGCCCCATGCCCGGTGTACAGGAACTACGTTTCGATATCCTCAACGCGAAGATGATCGTTGGCTACGCTGAAGACAAGGTCAATCCTGACGACCTCCAAGCCGCGGTAAGGCGTACAGGGATGAGAGCCGAGCCGTGGAGCGAAAAGACTGATAACCATCAGCCGACAACATTCTGGACGCGGCGGAGTCGAACACTTCTTACCACGGCGAGCGGCGTCTTGACGGCGATTGGGTTTGTGATCCACGGACTTACGGCCGGTCTGCGGGCGGCGATAAGCGAAGGCGAAGGACCCATCCCCCTGATAGTCAAAGTGCTGTACGCCGCGGCGGTTGTTGCGGGCGTTTGGTTCGTCTTGCCCAAAGCATGGCTGGCGTTTCGCGGGTTGCGGCCAGACATGAACCTATTGATGGTCGTCGCCGTGGTTGGGGCCATCGTCATCGGCCAGTGGCTTGAAGCGGCGACCGTAGCCTTCCTCTTTGCTCTTTCGATTTTGCTGGAGGCCTGGAGTGTCTCCCGCGCGCGCCGCGCTGTCGCCGCCCTCATGGCCCTAACCCCACCGAAGGCGCGAATGATTCACGACGCCGCAGAGCATGGCGAGCACGAACACATGATGGACGTGGCTGACGTGGTTGTCGGTTCGACGGTTCTGGTAAAACCCGGCGAAAAGTTCCCCCTCGACGGCAAGATCATCAAGGGACAAACGAGCGTCAATCAAGCACCCATCACTGGCGAATCCATGCCGGTGCCGAAGTCTGCAGGCGATGACGTGTTTGCCGGCACGATTAACTGCGACGGAACCGTCGAGTTTGCCACAACAAAAGTTGCCAGCGACACCACAGTCGCCCATATCGTCAAGATGGTCGGTGAGGCTCAGAGCCGTCGCTCGCCCAGCGAGCAGTGGGTCGAAAAGTTCGCTCGCTATTACACGCCGGCTGTAATGGTGTTGGCCATCGCGGTGATTGTCGGCCCACCGTTGCTGTTCGATGAAACCTGGTCGAAATGGTTCTACGAGGGGTTAGTGTTGTTGGTCATCGCCTGCCCGTGCGCACTCGTCATCTCAACGCCGGTCAGCATCGTCGCGGCGCTGGCATCGGCGGCGAAAAACGGAGTGCTCATTAAGGGTGGACTCTTTGTCGAACTCCCGGCTCGACTGCGGGCGGTCGCGATGGATAAGACTGGCACCTTGACGGAGGGCAAGCCTTCCGTGCGCGAGATTGTCCCGCTCTCCGGCCATACCGAAGCGGAACTCATTGCAATTGCCGCAGCCATTGAATCAAGGTCTGAGCACCCGTTGGCACGAGCCGTGATGGCCCACGCTTTGGCGCTTGGCGTGCGACCAACGCATGCGGACGACTTTCAAGTGATCAAGGGGAAGGGTGCGAGTGCCGTGCTTAACGGACAGCCCGTTTGGATCGGGTCGCACCGTTATCTGGAAGAGCGCGGACAGGAAACCCCTGAAATGCACGAGAAATTGGAGGCGCTGTCTTCGGCTGGGTCCAGCGTCGTGGTCATCGGAAACAATGAGCACATATGCGGGTTCATCGCCGTGGCCGATCGAATGCGGAGTGACGCCACGGCGTCTATCGTCGACCTCCGCGCCGCGGGCATCCAACATATCGTCATGCTTACCGGCGACAACAAGGGAACGGCGGAGGCGATCGGTCGCGAAGCTGGAGTGGACGAGGTAAGAGCAGAACTATTACCCGAGGACAAGGTCAAGGCCGTGGAAGAACTCGTCGGCCGCTATCATCAAGTGGCGATGATTGGTGACGGCGTGAACGACGCACCGGCGATGGCCCGCTCTTCCCTGGGCATCGCAATGGGCGTTGTCGGAACGGACGCCGCCATCGAGACTGCGGATATCGCGCTGATGAGCGACGATCTTTCAAAGCTGGCGTGGCTCGTCCGTCATTCGCGCCGTACTCTCAATACCATCCGCGTCAATATCACCGCTTCGTTAGTCGTAAAGGCGATCTTCGTTGTGCTCACGCTGCTGGCCAAGGCCACCTTGTGGGGAGCCATCGCGGCTGACACTGGTGTGTCGCTGCTGGTGGTGCTTAACGCGCTTCGCCTGTTGACGACTGAAGGATCACCTGTTCTTGGAATGGAGAAATTCGAATGAGCTGGGTACGAACAGTCAATGAAAAGGATGCGAACGGCGTGCTGGCCACGATCTATGAGGAGTGCCGTGCAAAGTTCGGCGCTGTAATCAATCTGGTGAGAATTCAGGGGCTACGACCGGAGACGATGGCGATTGGACGCCAGTTTTATCGTCACTTGATGGACGCCCCCGGCGGCCTCTCGAAGCTTCAGTGTCATCTATCACTTGAAAACCGGCCACGGGTTATCGAATCAAAACCGGCCAGTGGTTGCTGATATACCTCACTTCAGGGGCTTTGATCAAGCCGTGTTATTTTCTTCATCCTTCTTTTTCGAACGGTTCAGGCTCCGTCCTCGGTCGCCTTCACTGTCGGCGCCGTCCTTCGGGGCGGGCTCGCCATCGGCCTTTTCATCCTTCACGGCCCGGTCTTTGAGGCGGTAACTGCGGCCGGTGATGGTGATGATCTCGGCGTGGTGCAGGAAGCGGTCGAGGATGGCGGTAGCAGAGGGAACATCCCCGATCAGCTTACCCCAATCCTCCAGCGGCCGGTTGGATGTCATGATGGTGGAGTGGTTTTCGTATCGGCGCATGATGATCTCGAACAGATATTCCCCGCTTCGCTTGGGGAGTTGCTTCATGCCCATGTCGTCGACGATGAGCAGGTCCGGTTTCAAGTATTTCGCCAGGGTCTTGTCCTCGGCGGCGAAGGCCTCGTCGTGGAGGAAGTCACGGACCACGTCGAAGATGGAGTGGTACAGGACGTAGAAGCCGGCCTTGATGGCCTGATAGCCGATGGCCTGCACCAGATGACTTTTTCCCGTACCCGGCGGACCGAGGATGAGGACGTCCTTGGCCTCGCGGATGAACTTGCACGCGGCCAGGTCGAAGATCTGCTTCTTCCTAATGGCGGGATTGAATTGCCAATCAAAGTCTTCCAGGGTCTTGGGCTCGCGGAAGGCGGCGGCCTTGGTGCGGCGCTTGATGAGGCGATCCTGTCGGACAGCCAGTTCATCCTGAAGGACCAGTTCGAGGAATTCGGCGTGAGACAGGTGGTTCGCCATCGCTTCTTGGAGGCGGACGTCCAGGGAGGGCGTCAAGCCCGAGAGGCGTAACTTCTTCAATGCGGTTTGCAACGCTTCATTCATGGGCAAAGTTCCTTGATCAGAGGTTGATGTTGAAGACAGGCGTGCACGATCCGGCCGTATTCGCTGATGCTGCGGATGATCGGGTGACGGTCGATGAACTCGAATTGTTCCTGCTTGGGCGCCGCGCGCTTAATCAACTCGCGCAGGGCTCGCAGGCGATAGGCCCCGTGAGTCTGGGCGATCTCACAAGCTTGTTCGATGGCGTCGTAGGAATGTCGGTTGGCCAGGGCCGTGACGCCGACCAGGACGCGTATACCCTGGATGCCGCGCTCGGCCAGCATGGATTCGGCCCACCGCGCTGCATGCGGGCCGATGCGTCCAATCTTTTTCAGGAGCCACTCCGCGCCGCGTTCTACTCCGGCGATCTTCTCGGTGACGATGTGCTTGGACTGCGTACTGAACCGGCCCGCTTCATGCCGGGCATGAATGGCGATCTGCTGGAGTCGGTCATTGAAGATACGGACCACCCGGCCATCCCAACGCGCCCAGACCGTGCGGCTGACGTACTCCGGCGGCGCCGAGTAGTAGGCCTTGTCGACTTCGACATGGCCGTCGCGGTGAACTTGGGCGCTGGGCCTCATGGAAGAAGGGGAATCTCTCAACAGGCAATGGCAACAGCGCCGATCGTTCGACTTCTTCGAAGAGCCTGCCCACCTGCTTCTTCGTCGTGCCGTGGATGCGGGTGTCGGCGACGCCGGCCTCCCACTCCAACAGGTATTCGTTCTGTTCCTCGGAGGCTGGTGAAGGTGCGCCCTTTGAGGCCGTTGTCCTTCACATAGCCGATTCCCCGCTCGGTCTTGCCCTTGTGCCGCGGGGTGTAGGGGCTTGGTGGGCAGGATCACCGAGCCGTAGTGCCGGCAGAAGGCCTCGATCTTGGGGTTGATCTCCGGTCGAACCAGTCGGTTGGTTTACGGCGGCCTTCAAGTTGTCGATGACCAACGTCTTGGGCGCGCGCCGAAGTGATGAAAGGCGTTCTCGATGCAGCGGATGAACTCTTCGGTGGTCTGTCGATAGACGACCTCGCTGTAGGCCTTTCGGGAGTGGCTCAGCAGGACGCGGAGGACATGGGTCTTGCGACGCCGTGTCTTGCCATTCGGCTGACTCAGATCGACCGGCACGATCACCGCGCCGGTGCCGAAGTCGATCTGGGCCTCGGCGCCCGGCTCGCACTCCATCCGCCGGAACGGCAACGGCCGCGCTGTCCGCAGGCGACGCACAAACCGCTGAACCGACTGGTAGCTCTCGGCGAAGCCATGATCAGTTCGAAGGTCCTGCCAGATCCGCTGCGCCGTCAGGCCCCGCTTCAGGGCCTCCATGATCGCGGCGCGATAGGGTCACAATGACTGCGGCGTCCCCGCCGACCCGGCAATCGAAATGGCCGGTTTTGCCGGATCACACCCGGGGATCGAAATCAGGGAATCCGCCGCGCCCTCCGGCGGCGCCGGTCCCGATGCCGGCCCGCCCCCGCGCCAGGCCCACATACCGGGCGACGGTCTCGCGGTGGACACCCATCTCCCGGGCGATCCGCCGATACGACCAGCCGTGCTCGGCCAGCCTGATGATTGCGTGCTGTTCGGCCATCTTGAGTTGGTTCGCCATCAATGCTCTCCTGCAGCCAGACCCCGGCTGGGAGAACTTCAAGACGAACCGACAACTCCTCAAAGTGGCCGGTTTTCAAGTGATAATCACTGGACGGTTTTGACTGATAGCTGACAGCAGCGTCCTGCTGTGCCTTCACACCTCCGGAGGACGTTGGCGCGTCAAGGTCAAGCACACACACCACGTCATCGGCGCGACGCCACTTGATCCACGCACGGCGAACGAGGTCACGCGGCATGAGCAGGTACGCCGCGAACATGTTCGCCTGCACCTCTTCACGCGCTTGATCGGTCGAGCGGCACACGAAAGCGGGCGCATCCGATGCGGATGTCAGAGACATCTGTGTCTCGTCGCGGAGAAAGACCTTCCGGTGAAGCTGCCAGTGGCCGATCTCATGGGCGAGCGTGAACCGGTAGCGTCCCAGCATGCGCGGATGCTCGACGGGATCAAGGCTCCGGTCAACTCGGATGAGCTGCTCCTTGAACCAGATCGCACCCAGCACATCGCTGTGACCGAATCGCTTCTGCAGGTCATCTAGTTCATACCGCAGGTTGAGCTGCAGCTTGATCATCTCATCGACGGGAACCGGGGGTTCAGAGACCTCGCCGTGGTCCTTCTGCCACAGCGCAAAGAGCGTCTCGGCCTCGGCCTCGATGTTCTCATCGCGCAACCACGGCACGCGTTCGGTCTTGGCAGGCGGTCGCCCCATCATTGCTCCTCTTTCTGCATCCTCTTGGCCTGCGCCGACAGCGCCTTCAACTGGTCTGCCGTCAAACCCTTTGCCGCCCGCAACAACTGAGGCATCTCTTCCGGCTCGCTCTGGATGATTCCGCGAAGATCCTCAGGCATCCGGCCGGCCAATGACATCAGCTCATCTGGGTTCTCTCCGAGGACCTCCGCCATCCGACGCACCCGCTCGGCGGTCGGAGGGCTTTCCACCTTTCCCTGCTCGACGAGCGAGAGATAGGTTGGACTCACGTCGATGAGCTCCGCGAACTTCCGCAGGCTGTGACCCTTCGCGAGCCGCTTCTCGCGGATGAGCTCGCCAAAGGCTGGTTGTTTCTTGCTCATGTCTGGCGTCCGTTCACAAATCACTCCTCAGGCCGCGATCGGCCACTCCGCGTACAACGCCTCCGCCTGTGCCATCAGCACGGGCATCAGCCGATCAAAGTCTTCAGCCTTCACGCCCTGTTTCGTCAGAACACGCCGCACCGCCGCTCTCACTGCGGCCTTCACGTCCTCCCGATGCGGCTCGGTCCAATCCACCTTCAGGTTTCGCTTGATGCTCTGCACAACGTCGTGGATCAGGCCCTTCAGGAAGTCCACGCCGTAGACGTTCTCGTAGTTGATGGCGACCGCGTCATAGAAGGCAAGCTCATCCTCCGCCAAGCCCAACTGCCCGGCCCGCTGATCCGAGGCCTCCATGTCCTTCTTGATCTCGATCATGGCGCGGATGACCGCCGCCGCGTCGATGAGCCGGTTGTGGTACTTCTGGAGCGTCGCTTCGAGTAGTTCACGGAACGTCTTCGCCTTGGCCAAGTTCTTCTTGGCCCGCATGTGGATCTCGTCAGCGAGCAGTTTTTCGAGCAACTTGAGCCGAAGATCCGGCAGCGGCCGGTCCTTAAACGTCTGAAGGAAGTTGTCGTCGAGGATCGAGATGTCGGCCCGCGTGATCCCCGCGGCCTTAAAGATGTCAACCACGTCCTCGCTCTCGACGGTGTCATCCACCAGGTCCCGCACCGCCTTCTCGATGTCTCTGGTAGGGCCACGCCCGCGGATCGTCTTGAGGAGTTGCTTGCGCACCCGCTGATAGAAGATAACCTCGTCGGCACTGGCGCGGCAGTCATCCAGGTGTTTAACGAGCAGGAATGCGCTCGTCAGCCTCAGCTCGGCGTCCAAGAAGTGGTCCCGCAGGTCATCGTCGCTGGTCAGATGCCCGTAGACCGCCGCGTAGCGGTCCTCTAGCGCGATCGGCGAGAGCCGCCGCCAGTCGCCGTAGTTCACGCCTTCGGGGAGGAAAGACCGCACCTCGGCCAGCGACGCCACGAACAGCGGCCGGGCGTCTTCATCCAGCCCGCCTGCGGGCTTCCCGTGATCTTCTCCACCCGCTGAGTACTTCGCGGTCGCCGCCCGCAACTCATCGCCGATGCCGATGTAGTCCACGATCAGCCCGTGCGGCTTGTCGCTGAACACGCGGTTCACACGCGAAATCGCCTGAATCATCGTGTGCCCCTTCATGGGCTTGTCCACGTACAGCGTGTGCAGGCATGGGATATCCGTGCCCGTCAACCACATATCGCAGACGATCACCATTGACAGCGGATCGTCCGCGTCGATCATCCGCTTCTTGATTGCTTCGCGCTGCTGTTTGGTCGTCAGGTGCCCGGCCTTGCTCCACGCCTCCGGGTCCTTGCCCAGGTCGCCGGTCATCACGACCTTGATCTCGGGGCACCCCGGCAGCGCCTTGAGCGCATCGTACAGCCGCACGCAGTTCTCGCGGGTCATGCAGACGACCATCGCCTTGCCCTTGAGCGTGGCCGTCCGGTCCTTGAAGTGTGCGAGCAAATCCGCCGCGAGTTGGTCGATGCGGTCCTTTGCGCCCGCCGCCTTGGCCAGCGCGGCCCATTGGCCCTTCTTTCTCTCCAACTCGTCAATCGCCCCCCCCTCCGCATCTTCGACAATCTCCGCCAGTGCCCCATCCACATCCGTCTTGTTCAAATGAAGCTTGATCTGCCGTGGCTCGTAGAAGATCGGCACCGTCGCCTTGTCATCCTGGCTCTGGCGGATGTCGTAGACGTGGACCAGGTCACCGAAGACCTCAACGGTGTCGGCCCCGCTGAAGGAGACAGGCGTGCCGGTGAACCCCAGCCGCCGCGCATTGGGCAGCGCCGCCCCGAGCCAGCGTGCAAAGCCCTTGGTGAACCCGTACTGGCTCCGGTGCGCCTCATCGGCGATCACGATCACGTTGTCTCGCGTCGAGAGCACCGGATGCTCGGCCTCGCCCTCACGCAGCGCGAACTTCTCGATGGTGGTGAAGATCACCTCGCCGCCCTGTGTCTGGAGCAGCCCGCGAAGATCTTCGACGCTCTTGGCGTGCTTGACGTCGCCCACCAGCGAGCGGGCCGAAACGAACTGGTCGTGCAGTTGCTGGTCCAGGTCCGTCCGATCGACCTGAATCACGAAGGTCGGGTTGTTCAGCACGGCCTCCCGCCGCAGCATCCCCACCAGGAAGCACATCGACAGCGACTTCCCCGAGCCGGTGGTGTGCCAGATGACGCCCAGCCGCTTGTCCGCGCTGCCCGCCGCGACCGACTCCAGGATCTTCCTCGCCCCGATCCGCACCGCGAAGAACTGGTGATACTTGCCGCCCTTCTTGATGATCTTGCCCCCGGCGGCTCCAACAGTTTCGAAGACGATGAAGTCGCGGATGTACGCCAAGAGCCGGTCCTTGGGCAGCAGCCCCTCGACCAGCGTCTTCATGCTCCCGGTGGTGCCGCGCTCGACGCTTGTGCCATCAATGCTCTTCCACGGCGCGTACCACTCTTCGCTGGCGGTCCACATCCCGTGCAGCGTGGTCACGCCGTCAGAGGCGATGCACAGCGCGTTGTGGTCAAAGAGTTGCGGGATCTCGTGGCGGTAGTGTCCGATCTGGTTAATCGCGTCCGCCACCGTGGGCTGGTCGTCGTACGGGTTCTTGAGCTCGAACAGGACCAGCGGCAGCCCGTTCACGTACACGATGACATCGGGCCGACGATCGTTCCCACTTGGCCCGTGGACGGGCAACTGGTTCACGACCAGGAACTCGTTGTTCTCCGGTGTCTCCCAGTCCACCGCGTAGACGTGCGCGATGCGTTTACCCGCGGGCTTCCCGTCTGCCGCCGGTTCTTCGACGGCAATCTCCACGCCACCGCGCAGCATGGCGTGCAGCGCGGCGTTGCGGCGGAGTGTGTCCACACCCTCGGGCCGGGCGAACTTGGCGATGGCCAACTCGATGGCCGCCTCCGGCAGCCCATCGGGGCGGGTGATTGTCCGCCCGTACCGTCGCGTCAGGAACGCGCGCAGATGGTCCTTGAGCACCACCTCGGCCTCATCGCCCCCGCGTGCAGCGAGCAGTTCGGAGCCGTGCACATGGACATAGCCCAGGGCCTTGAGCCGCTCGATGGTGGTGTACTCGAACTCGGATTCGGAGCCGTGCCAGCCCATGCGTCACGCCCTTCCTTTCACGGTGCCCGCGACCTTCCCGCTGCGCGGCGAACCGTTCCCACCCGCGCGGGGCGGCGGACTGGTGGTTTGGAGCGCATCATCCACGGCCCGCTCGGCCTCACGCAAACGAATCTCGCCCGAGAGCAGTTGCGGCAGGAGCGCATCGCGCAGCGCGGCGAGCGCGCGTGACTCGTGCGCCTGGATGCGCAGCATGTCAGCCACCTGCCGCATCCACACCGAGTAAGAAGCCGCGACCGGCTCCGGCGGGATCACGATCTGATAGCGGGCCATGTCGCCCCAACTCGTCCGGGGCATCCGCGTGCCACCCGATGCGCCGTCCACGTAGTCGATGAACTCATCGGAGGAGAGGTGGCCGAGCAGCACGCCGAACCAGCATTCCTTCTTCGGAGCCGCGACGATCACGTCCGTCGAGCACACGCCGTCGATCAGGGCCACGCCGACCTTGTGGAAGTACGGACGCAACTTGCCGAAGAGGATTTCACCGCGCGCGAAGCGGGACTTGCCGCTCGACACGTCCGCCGCCGTTCCCCAATCGTCCAGCGCGATGCTCCGGCGGGGCATGTGTTCCAGCCCGACGTAGGGCGTGGTCGCGGCCACCTCGGAAGGCAACACGCCGCGGCGCGGGTTGGTACCGATCTCGCCCACCGTCCCCACCCTCCACCCCTCCGGGATCGGGCCGAGGGGGGAATCGGTGAGGCGGGTGGGCCAGAGGGCGGGGTGATGGGGGAGGCCGCCGGCGTGGGGCGTCCCGGCGCCCGGCGTGCCCGCCGCCCCGCCCTTGAGGCCCCGCCCGCCCGCGCCGCCCGCCCGCCGCAGGACCGGGTCAAAGTCGATGAACCACGACCGGAAGACCCCGCGCGCCAACTCCTCCAGCGTCCGGTTCATCCGCCGATTCAACTCGATCTTGTCATCCAGCCCCCCCAGCACCCGCGCGATGGCGCGTTGCTCGGGGAGAGGGGGAAGGGTGATCCACATGCGCCGTTGATCGGTCAGACTGACGTAGTCCGCCATGTCGGTCTGGCCCTTGACCGAATCGGCTTGCTCCCAGAACTCCGAGCCGTGCATCCAGTAAAGCAGGAAGCGAGAGTCGATGACGTTCGGGTCGAGCGAACGCCAATAGCAGAGTTGGGGCGCGAACACAAATCGGGGTGTTTCGGGCAGCACATAGGCGAATCTGCCGACCGTGCCTTTCGACGTAAACACCACGTCACCGGGGCGGCTGATCTTGTCTCCAACCTTGTGCAAGTCGGCCTCGGGGAAACGGTCGGCGTCGTTGAACAGGAAACCGCCGTCAATGTTTCCGGCTCTTGCGAACGGGATGCCGTGCGACGCCAACTCGGCGTTCTTTGCGCGGTATCCGTCGCCGACCGCGAGAACGCCCGCGTCGATCAACTGCTGAATCCGGAAGGTCCCGACAAAGGCTTCGCCCGTTGATGCCTTTCCGTTGTTCGTTCGCTCACCCACGCCGCACCTCCGATCCGCAGGTGCGCTGATGCCCGAGGGGCGTGTGTGGGGGCCGCCCCGCCGGCACCTCCCCGGCTCGGAATAGAACATCACCCGCGCGGGCGCGAGCGCCGATCGCGCGGGCCGCAGCAAACACCCGCCGCGCGTCTCCGCGCCTCTCGACCCCGGAGGGGTCAAGGGCTGTCGCCACGGGTGGAGCGACGGTGCTTTGACCGTCGCGCAACCCGTGGAGAGCGTCGTGCGTGGGGCCGCCCCGGCAGGGGCGGAGGAATCGTCCGTTCACAGGATCGCGCCCCTCCCGCGCGGGCGAACATCCCTCTGCCCCTCCGGGGCAGAACCCATCCGCGCGCGTCCCGTCCACGGGTTCCGCATCGCTGCGCGATGCTCCACCCGTGGCTACACCCCATCGTCCCTCCGGGACGAAGACCGCGCGGGCGGTTCCGTCGTCTTCGACCCCGGAGGGGTCAGGGCTGTCGCCACGGGTGGAGCGACGGTGCTTTGACCGTCGCGCAACCCGTGGAGAGCGTCGTGTGTGCGGGGGCCGCCCCGGCAGGGGCGGAGGAATCGTCCGTTCACGGGATCGCGCCCCTCCCGCGCGGGCGAACATCCCTCTGCCCCTCCGGGGCAGGAGATATCTCCGCGCGTCCCGTCCACGGGTTCCGCATCGCTGCGCGATGCTCCACCCGTGGCTACATCCCGTCGTCCCTCCGGGACGAAGACCGCGCGGGCGATGCTCCACCCGTGGCGTGGGGGGGCACCCCGTCGTCCCTCCGGGACGAAGACCGCGCGGGCCAGTGCGCAAAGCCCGTGCTCCCGTGGGCCGTCCAATCCCCTCCGGGGACCGTCCAATCCCTTCCCGCGCGCCGCCCCGGGCCTCCGTGCGCCGTGCATTCCCTCCCGGCGTGCCGCCGTGGGGGGGCGGCGCGCCGCGCCGGGACCGTCCGGCTCACTCGGACGACCGTCCGACTCACCCGGACGACGCGACAGGCGGCCCGGACGACCCGCCAACTCACCCGGCGGCCCCGCCGGATGGCCCGGACGACCCGCCGACTCATCCGTCAGCCCCGCCAGCCCGCCCGGACGACGCGACAACTGACTCGGACGACGCGACAACTGACCCGGCGGACGCGACAACTCGTCCGTCGCGTCCGCCGACTGCCTTGTCGCGTGGCGGGGATGACCCCCACGAGGCAGAACCTGCGCGGCGGGGGCCAGTGGCGGGTATCCGGAGATACCGGAGAACTGCCGGGAGGCCGGCGCGAACCATCCGGTGTTTCCGGAGAGTTCGATTCCGACCCGCGCGAACTGTTCGGAGTTTCCGAAGCGTTGCTCGCCAGCCCAACTTGTAAGTATTCCTTTCACGTTCATTTGGCCGTGGCCCCCATAGCCGCCGCCACCTCGGCCAGGCTCGCCCGGATCTGCTTCTCCAGCGCGGCCGACTGCTTGAACTGCTCATCCAGCGTCGCCGCCAGGTGCGGAAAGCGGTCCTCGAACGGCTCATCCGGATCATCGCTCTCGGCCGCGCCGACGTAGCGCCCCGGCGTCAGCGCGTAGTTGTGCTCGCGGATTTCCTCCAGCGTCGCGGCCTTGCAGAAGCCCGCAACCTCCGCGGGCGTGC
The DNA here is from genome assembly GCA_015200345.1 of Planctomycetia bacterium. Classification (NCBI taxonomy): domain Bacteria; kingdom Pseudomonadati; phylum Planctomycetota; class Planctomycetia; species Planctomycetia bacterium. Next base: position 1,195,366 of record CP054187.1, read on the forward strand.
CCTTCCGCTTGAACTCGCGGTAGACGGATGCGATCTTCTCGACCTCCTCCGCCGACAGTTGCTTCTGCTTGCGCGAGCCGGGGATGAGCGTGCCGAGTTTGCGGCCGTCGATGAAGAGGACTTCGTTGGTGCGGGCGCGGAAGCCAAGGCCCCCGCCCCGGTTCTTGGACAGGAACCAGAGGCAGCACGGGATCTGCGTGTTGGCGAAGAGTTGGCCTGTGAGCTGCACGATGCAGTCCACGTAGCCGTGCTCGACGAGGGCCTTGCGGACTTCGAGGCGCGCGGTCTCGCTGTTGGAGAGTTCGCCCGTGGCCATCACGAATCCGGCGGTGCCGCCGGCGTGCTTCTTTCCATCAGGGTCGCGGAGGTGATGCAGGAAGTGCATCATCCACATGGTGTTGGCGTTGCGCGGCGAGAGAGGCATGGGCTGGCCCGCCCCTTGGGCGCTGGGGGGGTGGCCGTTCGCGCCGGCACGCTTGGCGAAGTCCAGCCGTGGGTCCTTGCTCGTGATGCGGTGAGCGCCCCAGCCATCCTCGCCCTTCGCGCCGTCGTTGAAGGGGGGATTGGCGATGACGTAGTCGGCCTTCGTATCGGCGTGCAGATCGTTGAAGTACGAACTGCCGAGTTGGATGTTGCCGTCGATGCCGTGGATGAAGAGGTTCATCCGGCACAGCCGGTACGTGAAGTCCTTGCTTTCCTGGCCGATGAACGACAGGCGGCCCGAGTGCTTCGTGAACACGTCCGACTGCACGAACATGCCGCCCGCGCCGCAGCAGGGGTCGTACACGACGCCGTCGGTCGGCTCGAGCATGGCGACGAGCGTGCGGACAATCGAGACGGGCGTGAAGTACTCGCCGCCGCGCTTGCCCTCGCTGTTGGCGAACTCGCCGATGAAGTACTCGTAGACGCGGCCGACCAGGTCTTCGCCGCCGTGGTCCTGCTTGAAGATGTCCTTCGAAAACAGGTTGATCAGGCCGGTGACACCCTCGCGGTCGAGGTTCGAGCCGGCGTAGATGCGGGGTAGCAGGCCGCGGAGTTTGTCGGGGTAGGTCTTCTCCAGAAGTTCGAGGGCGTCGTCGAGGATGCTCTTGATTGTGTCCGCCTGGGCGTGCTGGAGGATGTAAGACCAGCGGGATTTTTCGGGGACGATAAAAGCACCCGCGGCGCGATACTCGTCCGCGTCGGCCAGAATGCGGGCGCGGGCCTTCGCGTCCTTGGTGAAGTAATCGCTCTTCGGGTCCGCGAGCAATCCCTCGAGTTCCTCGCGGCGGCGCTCATAGCGCAGCGAGAGGAACCGGAGAAAGATGATGGGCAAGACGTACCGCTTATAGTCGGCGGGCTCGATCGAGCCGCGCAGGTTGACGGCGGCCTGCCACAGTTCCTTCATGAGCTGTGCCGTCCCGTTCTGCGGGGCTTCGTCCTTCGGCTTCTTCGCGGTCCGCTTGGCCATTGTGTACTCCGTCCATGTTCAGTGAACGTGGACAGAGTATCATAACCGGCGGGTCAATGCCAGCGGATCAGGGTCGATCCGACAGCCCGCGTCGGTCTGGCGTAGACGCCATGTCGAAGTTGGGGGGGCCAAGGGATTCAAGATCGGTCGGGACAACGAGACGGGCCGCCTGAAGTCTGTCGAACAGGCCAAGGCCAACCCCCGAGGGTCGTCAGTCGAGGTCATGCCCAAGAAGGGGAACGGCGACACGGGTCGCTACGACAACAAGAAGAAGTAGTTGTCAGCGGCGCGGCAGCGATCCCCATCGCCGCCGTTGCTCCATCCAGTCCATCACGCAGGCCACGTCGCGCAGCATGTGCTCGTGGATGGGATCGCGCCCACTCATCACCAGCGGCAGGAACAGAATCTCCTCCTGAATGTCCGGCGCGAGGTGGCAGAGATTCATCAACTGCGTGATCCGCGGCTGGGTGACGTGCGTCAGGCGGGCGATCTCGGAGATGTTGGCGACCTTCCCGGCGCGGATCATCTCGTCGAAGTGGATCGCCAGCGCCATCAGGCGCGAGATACGCGGCACGCGGCCGGGGTCCACGGCTACTCGCGCGGCGGGCTTCGTGTCAATCGTCTTGCGCCCGTGGGCGGCGCGGTTGAAGAAGACCTTCGTCTTGACGGTGATCATGCCTGGGCCTCCGGTCCTTCTGCTGCCCCGCCCGCCAGCGCCTTCACGCCCGACGGGTAGAACGACACCTCGATGCTGCTGTCGAGGGCGTCGAAGACGACCTTGTTGATCAGCAACTGGAGCATCCTGACCTGCTCTCGGGGCGCGAGCGCGGTCCAGACGTTGTCGAAGTCGGCAAACGCCGCGTGGAGGTCTTCGGCTGAGAGCACTTCCGCTCGGTGGCGTTCTACGGCGGCCCCAATCTCGCTGGCCCGCCGCTCCGCCTCGCGGATCTGGTCGTTGAGGTCGGTGATGCGGCCCGCGGACGCGGAGGACGCTGGCTCGGTGGTTGCCAGGTGGCGGATCTCGGCGTGATTGCGCCCCAGACCACGGTTGACGATGCGCAGCTCGGCGTCCAACTGCTCGATGGCCGCGTCTGCTTGAGCCCGCGATGCCGAGAGCGTCTCCTCCAGAACGCTCTGGTCCTGGCCGACGCACCGGATCTGTTCGACGACCGCCTTCTCGATCTCAAGGGCGGGCAGCGAACCACTCTGGCAACGAGCGCGGCCCTTCTTGATGGCGTTGCAGCAGACGTAGTACCGATACGCCTTGTTCCCACGCCGGGTAAAGGTGTGGACCATCGCGCTGCCGCACCCCTTGCAGTACAGCAGTTTGCGCAGCAGCGCCCCGAACTGGTTTCTCAGTTCGTTGCCGCGGGTCCGTGAGTTCTTCTGCATCAGCACGTGCGCACGCCGGAACGTCTCCTCCTCAACTATGGCCTCGTGCTGCCCCTGGTACGTCTCGCCCTTGTGGACCACCTTGCCCATGTAGATCGGATTCGTCAGCGTGCAGTACACCGAGTGCCGGTCCCATTCCACGCCGCCACGAATCACCCCAGCCTTCGTTCGCCACGATTTGGTCTTCCAGCCGCGTTTGCAGAGATCTTCACCGACCGACAGCAACGACCCGAGTTCAAGGTACCGCTCAAAGATGTGGCGAACCCGCGACGCCTCAGCCGGGTTGACGACGAGGCGTGGGCTTCCGTTCGAGCGGTCGACGTCGTACCCGAACGGCGGCGGACCGCCGCCCCATTTGCCCCGCTTCTTCGCCGCCGCGATCTTGTCCCGGATGCGCTCGCCGATGATCTCACGCTCGAACTGGGCGAACGACAGGAGGATGTTGAGCGTGAGCCGGCCCATCGAGTGGGTCGTGTTGAAGTGCTGGGTAACCGAGACGAACGAAACCTTGTGGCGATCAAAGACCTCCATGAGGCGCGCGAAGTCCATCAGCGACCGGGACAGACGGTCCACCTTGTAGACCACCACGCAGTCGATCTTGCCCGCCTCGATGTCGGCCATCAGGCTCTTGAGGCCGGGCCGATCGACGTTACCGCCGGAGAATCCGCCGTCGTCGTATCGATCGGGAAGCGCCGACCATCCCTCGTTCCGCTGGCTGGCGATGTACGCCTCCGCCGCCTCACGCTGGGCGTCGAGGGAGTTGAACTCCTGCTTGAGCCCCTCCTCGCTCGACTTTCGGGTGTAGATCGCGCAGCGACATTGCGGAGGCGGAGTGGCGGCGTGCTTTCCGTTCTGGGTGCCTCTGCTCATCGACGGCCCTCCAGGTTGAAGAACCGGAATCCGTTGATGTGCGATCCGGTGACCGCTTTGGCGATCGCCGACAGGGAGCGGTAGAGCTCACCCTCGAACTCGAACCCGTCCGTCAGCACCACGACCCGCACCGTCCGGCCCCGGTAGTCCCGGACGATCGCCGTTCCCGCGGGTGGTAGCCGTGGGTCCGCCGTGGCGGCGAGGGCGACCTTCTTGGCGTCCTTGGGGGCCTCCCCGAGCGTGGCCCACTTGGGTGGCGTACGCCGCACGTCGGTCGGGTTGGCGAGTTGGGCCGCTCGGACACGGGCTCGTTCGGACAAGCCACCTTCGGCGTTGGCCTGGATGCGCCACGCGATGCGGCGGACGAGGTAGATGCGATGGCGGCTCTGAATCCGCTCGCCGAAGAGCTCGGCGTAGCGATCGTGCAGTTCGCCGATCGTCATCTTTTCCAGCGCCGCGAGGTCCTTCGAAACGGTGGTCGTCATGGGCAAGTCTCCAGATGCCCGCACCGCTAACGCGCGGTACGGTCAGACACACTGAGGCCGGCTTCCTCGCCCAGTTCAAGTTCGATGTCCGCTTCTTCTTGATGCTCCGACTTCGGGGTGTCGGGGGTCGCCGCAACCGCGCCAACAACAAGGCCAGTCGCCTTGGCGCGGCGGTGCCATCGCATCGCGCCCGTCGCGAGGATGGAGATCACTTCGCGGCGGCGCTGGTCGGCGGAAAGATTGGCGTCGTCGTCATTGGCAACCATCTGCGGTGCTCCCGGCTCGTCGTCGGACGATTGAGGTGGCGTGGGGGCGAGAAGGCAAGGCATGTCTTCTCCCCGGCTACATACGCCACGCGGAGGCGGGCTGTCCGCACTGGGCATGTGAACGCACAACTGTTTTCGATTCGTGTGGCACCTTCGCCAGCACGCTCGCTGGAACGCCCACGCGAAGCGAGCCGAGGCGTCGGCATCACACCAACCGCGTTTGCGTTCGAAATCGCCGTCGCCCCTGCCGAACTCGCCATGTGTTGCCGACCCACGAGCTGTCGGGTCACGGCTATAACGGCGTGCCGGGTGAGACGCAGAGACTCTGAGAGTTTTTGGGTTTGGACGCGTCCCCGCTGGCCAGATGCCGCGCCCCGTGAGTCTCACGGCGCAAGTCGGTGAGACTTCGCGCGGTGGGGCATGTCGAGAGACTCGGCAAAACGCGGCCCGGAAACGCAAACGCCCCGACCTTGCGGTCGGGGCGTTCACTTCTAACGGGTGGGTCGTCCAGTTTCTAGACGACCCGGGCAATAGCGGGGGCTGGACTCGAACCAGCGACCTCCGGGTTATGAGAGAGATATGCTGCGAAATCGCTAACTCACGAATCCGCCGCAACCTATAGCAAAATCAAGACGTTGCATGGTGTTCTACATTCGATGCATGCACTGCACGCAGCACATGTTTCGCATCGATTTGGGCCTCATTTTGGTCACCCCTGATTACGCCGTCAAGCCCACTGTTGCAGTATCGCCATTGCGCTTCGTGCTCTGCAATCGTATACTTTTCCTATGCTTCAGCCGCGTGCGACGATTCGATTCCTTGGACCGCGGCGTTTTCAACATCCAGGAGCGCGTCATGCCGAACGCACGGGTTCATCAGCAGACTATTAGCACCGATGGCGGCGACGTCAAGTCGAGATTTCAACTGGTGAGCGCAAAGACTCTGGCGAAAGAGTGGGATGCGAGCAGTACGTCTGTTCGTCGTTGGCTTCAGGCAGCGGGGATCGAGCCCGTCGCTGTTGGACGCGGACGCAACGGAGCTGTCAGGTATTTTCGGAGCGATGTTCAGCGATGGATGGACTCGTTGGAACGGTTGGGGTGAGCCGCCCCCCTGATCCATCCATCGGTCCGCCTAGTTGCTCAATGCCTTGCGCGAATCTGATGCAGACCGGGCATCATTTCGAGTTAACCGCGATACCCTTTGGGATACGCCTCGGCCTGAGCACTTCGAGCGCGGTCTAGCGCTGCTGGGCTTCTTTAAGGGTTGGGCAATCCAACGCAGCGCGCATCGCGTCGGTCACGCCCGGCCGATCGATTGGAACCAGATGCATCATCTCGCCGTTAGCGGATTGGAACTGTGTTCCGAATCGCTGATATCGCCCAAGGTCCATCATCAGGCGATCGTAGCTGGCCGCCGCGAGCCACCTTGCTTCCCGGTTGCCTAACACTGCTGCAATGATAGCAAGCTCGTGAGCGAGTTGGATTCCTTCGACGTCATCGGCGTGCTGAAACACCAGCGCCGCATGGTAATAATCCGCACCTGTGCGTACTGCGCCCTCATCCAGCAGTTTACGCACACTCACCCGACGTTGTACGTCGCGCTGGTACATGGTGACCCCGTCGGTCGGGTTTCCCGTTCGATCGGCCTGGTCCTGCTCGTATAGCATCAAGAGATCGGCTGAATCGGGTGATGCCGGGGAGGAGGTTTCGACTTGCGTTTGCTCGGCTTCGCGCGAGGCCGGAGTGTTCCGAGCGACGCCAACGCAACCGACCACTTGGATGTAAAGCAGCAACGCAATGGCGAAGAATGCTGTTCGCATGTGGTTTCTCCGTGGGCGGAAAAAAGTAGAAGCGTTAGCCGTTCAAAACCTCTTCGAAGCTCTGTTCTACAGGGCCAAGCGGGCTGAAGAGTGTTAGCGCTCGCTGGCGCTTTCCCGTCGCGTTCCGGCCTTTGGGAGAAAGCGCATCCCGGGATCCGGCTCGGCGCCAAGACCATCCAGTACACGATTGATGTAGTTGAAATAGGAAGCCATCTGAACGATGTCGACCACATCTTCATCCCGGAATCCAACACGGAGCAACGCTTCAATATCATCTGAACACATGTCGTTGGGCGTCTTCGTCAGCTTCACGGCGTAATCAAGCATTGCACGCGTCGCGGGGGCGAGTTTCGCCTGGCGATAATCCTCTTGAATCGTGCTCACCACTTTGCCATCTTGGACCTCGGCACGGAGGTCCGCCTCGTGGCTCTCCATTCAGTACAAGCAGCCATTCACCTTCGATACAACAGTGGCGATCAGAACTCGCTGAAGTGTCAGCTATCAGTCAAAACCGTCCAGTGATTATCACTTGAAAACCGGCCACTTTGAGGAGTTGTCGGTTCGTCTTGAAGTTCTCCCAGCCAGGGTCTGGCTGCAGGAGAGCATTGATGGCGAACCAACTCAAGATGGCCGAACAGCACGCAATCATCAGGCTGGCCGAGCACGGCTGGTCGTATCGGCGGATCGCCCGGGAGATGGGTGTCCACCGCGAGACCGTCGCCCGGTATGTGGGCCTGGCGCGGGGCGGGCCGGCATCGGGACCGGCGCCGCCGGAGGGCGCGGCGGATTCCCTGATTTCGATCCCCGGGTGTGATCCGGCAAAACCGGCCATTTCGATTGCCGGGTCGGCGGGGCGCCGCAGTCATTGTGACCCCTATCGCGCCGCGATCATGGAGGCCCTGAAGCGGGGCCTGACGGCGCAGCGGATCTGGCAGGACCTTCGAACTGATCATGGCTTCGCCGAGAGCTACCAGTCGGTTCAGCGGTTTGTGCGTCGCCTGCGGACAGCGCGGCCGTTGCCGTTCCGGCGGATGGAGTGCGAGCCGGGCGCCGAGGCCCAGATCGACTTCGGCACCGGCGCGCCGGTGATCGTGCCGGTCGATCTGAGTCAGCCGAATGGCAAGACACGGCGTCGCAAGACCCATGTCCTCCGCGTCCTGCTGAGCCACTCCCGAAAGGCCTACAGCGAGGTCGTCTATCGACAGACCACCGAAGAGTTCATCCGCTGCATCGAGAACGCCTTTCATCACTTCGGCGGCGCGCCCAAGACGTTGGTCATCGACAACTTGAAGGCCGCCGTAAACCAAGCCGACTGGTTCGACCCGGAGATCAACCCCAAGATCGAGGCCTTCTGCCGGCACTACGGCTCGGTGATCCTGCCCACCAAGCCCTACACCCCGCGGCACAAGGGCAAGACCGAGCGGGGAATCGGCTATGTGAAGGACAACGGCCTCAAAGGGCGCACCTTCACCAGCCTCCAGGAACAGAACGAATACCTGTTGGAGTGGGAGGCCGGCGTCGCCGACACCCGCATCCACGGCACGACGAAGAAGCAGGTGGGCAGGCTCTTCGAAGAAGTCGAACGATCGGCGCTGTTGCCATTGCCTGTTGAGAGATTCCCCTTCTTCCATGAGGCCCAGCGCCAAGTTCACCGCGACGGCCATGTCGAAGTCGACAAGGCCTACTACTCGGCGCCGCCGGAGTACGTCGGCCGCACGGTCTGGGCGCGTTGGGATGGCCGGGTGGTCCGTATCTTCAATGACCGACTCCAGCAGATCGCCATTCATGCCCGGCATGAAGCGGGCCGGTTCAGTACGCAGTCCAAGCACATCGTCACCGAGAAGATCGCCGGAGTAGAACGCGGCGCGGAGTGGCTCCTGAAAAAGATTGGACGCATCGGCCCGCATGCAGCGCGGTGGGCCGAATCCATGCTGGCCGAGCGCGGCATCCAGGGTATACGCGTCCTGGTCGGCGTCACGGCCCTGGCCAACCGACATTCCTACGACGCCATCGAACAAGCTTGTGAGATCGCCCAGACTCACGGGGCCTATCGCCCGCGGTTTCGCGCGAGTTGATTAAGCGCGCGCGCCCTGGCAGGAACAATTCGAGTTCATCGACCGTCACCCGATCATCCGCAGCATCAGCGAATACGGCCGGATCGCACGCCTGTCTTCAACATCAACCTCTGATCAAGGAACTTTGCCCATGAATGAAGCGTTGCAAACCGCATTGAAGAAGTTACGCCTCTCGGGCTTGACGCCCTCCCTGGACGTCCGCCTCCAAGAAGCGATGGCGAACCACCTGTCTCACGCCGAATTCCTCGAACTGGTCCTTCAGGATGAACTGGCTGTCCGACAGGATCGCCTCATCAAGCGCCGCACCAAGGCCGCCGCCTTCCGCGAGCCCAAGACCCTGGAAGACTTTGATTGGCAATTCAATCCCGCCATTAGGAAGAAGCAGATCTTCGACCTGGCCGCGTGCAAGTTCATCCGCGAGGCCAAGGACGTCCTCATCCTCGGTCCGCCGGGTACGGGAAAAAGTCATCTGGTGCAGGCCATCGGCTATCAGGCCATCAAGGCCGGCTTCTACGTCCTGTACCACTCCATCTTCGACGTGGTCCGTGACTTCCTCCACGACGAGGCCTTCGCCGCCGAGGACAAGACCGGCGAAATACTTGAAACCGGACCTGCTCATCGTCGACGACATGGGCATGAAGCAACTCCCCAAGCGAAGCGGGGAATATCTGTTCGAGATCATCATGCGCCGATACGAAAACCACTCCACCATCATGACATCCAACCGGCCGCTGGAGGATTGGGGTAAGCTGATCGGGGATGTTCCCTCTGCTACCGCCATCCTCGACCGCTTCCCTGCACCACGCCGAGATCATCACCATCACCGGCCGCAGTTACCGCCTCAAAGACCGGGCCGTGAAGGATGAAAAGGCCGATGGCGAGCCCGCCCCGAAGGACGGCGCCGACAGTGAAGGCGACCGAGGACGGAGCCTGAACCGTTCGAAAAAGAAGGATGAAGAAAATAACACGGCTTGATCAAAGCCCCTGAAGTGAGGTATATCAGCAACCACTGGCCGGTTTTGATTCGATAACCCGTGGCCGGTTTTCAAGTGATAGATGACAGCGCCTGTGAACGGCACTAACATCACGGCGGAGTTACGTTCACAGGAGGTTCGCTCATGGCAGGTCAGCTTATCGGTGTTTACGAAATCGCGGAACTCGCAAACGTCAGTGCTTCGGCCGTCGCAAACTGGTGACCTTCCCCCCAGAAACGGATCCAGGTCTTGAGTTAGGATCGGGGTCTGGATCATGGAGGAAAGGTGATGAGCAGGAAGCGGTTCAAGCCGGAGGAGATCGTCAACAAGCTTCGAGAGGCGGATGTGCTGATCGCGCAGGGCGGACGGTGGCCCGAGCGTGCAAGCAGATCGGCGTGACGGAGCAGACGTACTATCGTTGGCGGAAGGAATACGGCGGACTCAAGACCGATCAGGCGGGCGGCTGAAGGAGTTGAGCGTGAGAACGCCCGGCTCAAGCGGTTGGTGGCCGATGCGGAATTAGACAAGGCGATTCTTCGGGAGGCCGCCCGCCCAAACTTGATTCCGCAACGGAGGCGACGAGCGGTCCAGAAGCCGTGGACCAGCTGGGCGTATCCGAGAGGCGGGCCTGCAAGGCGCTGGGGCAGTCTCGGGCGACGCAGCGTTTTCTTCCATCGGTTCGTGAGGATGAGGACCGGCTGACGCAGCGGATCATCGAACTGGCGGCAGTGTACGGACGCTACGGGACGCCGCGGATCACGGGATTGATTCGCAACGAAGGGATGCTGGTGAATCACAAGCGGGTCGAGCGAATCTGGAAGGCCGAGGGTTGAAGGTGCCGAAGAAGCAGCCGCGACGCGGTCGATTGTGGCTCAACGACGGCTCGTGCATTCGGCTTCGGCCGGAGCACAAGGATCATGTCTGGGCGTATGACTTTGTGCAGGCGAATACCCACGACGGCCGGCCGTCCGGATGCTGACGCTGGTGGATGAGTACACTCAGGAGTGTTTGGCGATCGACGTGGCGGGAATCTGAGATCGGATGATGTGCTGGAGCGGCTGTCGTGGTTGTTTGCGACGCGCGGCGTGCCGGAGCATCTGCGGAGTGATAACGGCCCGGAGTTCACGGCGAAGGTGGTGTGGCAGTGGCTGGCCCGGGTCGGCGTGAAGACGCTGTTCATCGAGCCGGGCAGCCCGTGGGAGAACGGCTACGTGGAGAGTTTTAACGGGAAGCTGGGCGATGAGCTGCTGAGCGGCGAGATCTTCTACACGCTCAACGAGGCGAAGGTGCTGATCGAGCGGTGGCGGATTCATTACAACACGGTGCGGCCGCACGGCGCGTTGGGGTATCGGCCACCGGCGCCGGAGGCGTGGTCGATCAGGCCGGATGCGAGGGAGGGTGAACCGGTCGCGCCGCCGTGGGCAGGCTGCGCTCCGCTCGGTTCCCTCGCTCCGCTCCGCCCGCCCACGGCGTGTGCTTCGAACGGTGTTGGACTAACATAACAGGTGGACTAAAGGCAGGGGGAAGGTCAGGGTGACTGCACATCATTCCTAGGAAAAGCAAAGAAAACACCTGAGAACAACCCTGAGTGCCCGTGCAAATGCGATGGATTTGTTATTTGCAACATGACTTACCGATTAACGGACACTTACAATTTCAATGGGCTGAACAATATCATGCTCAGTTGGATGCCGGGGACACAGTTCACAATACAAAACGTATGGCAGAATACCGAGACTGTATTCGTTAGCGCTTGTGCGAAGTAGAGCTAAAACGACGCTGGGCAGTAGAGTCACGGAGCGATGTCTTGAATAGCCAACAGGCGTCATTAGCCATTCAGTTGATCGGGCTGCTATGCGCCGTCGGACTCGGAGCAATCTTAGGCAGGAAATGGGCACCATGGATCGGCATATTGCTTGGAGCAACGATCAATATAGTGGGACAAATATTTGTAGCAGGTGGCGGCCCTGGTGCTTGCGTTGGGTTTGTTTTTTTCCCACTCATAGGCATTGTGGCCAGTTACACAGGCTTGGCAATTCGCTACTTGATAGCAGGCACTACGGACCCGCCACATGACATGCATGAAGATGATGGGCTGCAATGCAAGAAGTGTGGCTATTCCCTAAAAGGGCTAGTTTCTCGAGTTTGCCCTGAATGCGGAACTACGATTAATGACAAATAGGGGGATCAGAGGGTTGGCCAATAGTGAAGATGTGGATCATCTGCGTGACAATGAGCCGCATGCACTGAGTAATGCAAATGCCTAAAAAATGGCGCATGACTGTGATTGTGCTGTTTGCTTTGTGTGTTGGAGTCGTGATCAATGGGCAGATTGGGCGACATTTTGCCAAGAATGCAACGGTTGATACGGACATACGACGTCTTACTCGATTGCTCGCAGATTATGCGAAGGCCCACGACGGCAGACTTTCGTCGTCGTGGGAGGAGCTTGTGGAAATGAAATTGCTCGTACTCGGCGAGAAGGCCGCAAAGTCAACGACGCGACCAAGTACCGCCAACGCAATCATGAACCCTGATCGTTGCCATTGGAAACACGGCGCGTTGGTAAAGGAGTACGTAGGCCGACTCTCCGGCGAGCCAGTCAAGTCAGTGGATTCGCTCCTGGTTTACTCGGATGATCTCAATTGGGAAGACAACATGGTCTACAATCGTCGCCTGCTGGAGAATTGCGGCTACTCTCTTACCACGGGCAGTCCGTAGGTAATGACCCTGTCACGATCAAAGATTTTTGTTATGTTGTTTATTGCAACGGCCGGAGGAGGCACGACCAGCATGTTAGACGCCGCCAGCTACGGCTGCTTGTACAATAGCAATTGCCCGACGCAATTCTATTGATTTTGATTTCGGTAGCTTGCCGCCCTCAAACTGCCCTTAAAACGCATCACGGGATGGTAAGAAACCGTGGAGGGGCTTTAAAGGGGACATTCTACTTTTCCGTCTCCGTTCTGGGGCGGCCGCGGGGGCGAAGGCTGGATTCCAGGCCCAGCCGCGACGCGGTGCGCTGTGTCCAGGTCGTGCCGCCGAACGGCGATCCGCGCCGGATGCACCGTCGCAACGCCTCCAACTCCGCCGCCGACTCCGGGCGATTCACGCGCGCCAGCCAGTCGCGCGGGCGATCGACCGGCCCGCGATGCAGCCACGCCGGCCCCATGTTATTGAGTCTAACCGCTAAACTCGACCACGGCCACTTCTCCGCCGCGCGAACCAATCCGGCCCGCAGCGGATTCCGCTCGACGTATCGCAGCACCGCGAGCAAGTGGCCGTCCTGCTGAATCGGAAACGCCTTGAATCGCCCCTGCCAGACGTGGCCGCTGCTGTGGTGGCTCTGGTGATAGCGCCGGACCTGCGCGGTCATCAGCCATTGCATCCAGCGCGACAAATCGCCGTCGTGGCGCGGCCAGAGCACCAGGTGAAAATGATTCGGAAGGAGACAATACGCCAAGATTCGCATCGGCAGCCGCTCGCAGGCCGGGGCGAACAACTCGACAAACGCCTGAAAATCCCGATCCTTGTGAAAGACACGGGCGCGGCCGTTGCCGCGATTGATCACGTGATAACAAACACCGCCGACCGAGGCGCGAGCAGTTCGAGGCATGAAGGCACTGTAGCGGAAGAGCCAGCCCCCGTCAATAATTCAGAATGTCCCCTTTAATTCCCCAGAACGAAGCCCTCCGACATTTTGGATCCGCTCTGGCGGACCCGCGCGGTCCACATCTACTGGGGAACTCCAATCATCAGGAGTGACGACCTGCACGGTATCGCCCTAAACGGTTTGGGGACGTTGCACCCTGGAACGTCATGGAGCGAGGATCGTCTCGGTGAACGACCGCACATCGAGCCCGTTGACGAAGCCGTCGTTGTTCATATCGGCGATACAAAGATCGGGCGGCGCGCCGAGCAGGGCGGATACGAACAAAGGAACATCCGAAAGGGTGAAGAGGCCGTCGCCACTCAGATCACCGGATTGACACTGCGCGGGCGTGAATTCATACGCGCCGCGATCGACGATCGGCGCGGGACCTGCGCCGGCATCCGCGATTGCGGGAATATCGATCCGGCGCGGCCCCCCCGCGTAGTCGCTCATCAATGCGAAGGGCACGGCCGCGCTGTCGCCGGAATCAATCGCAGCGGAACCGGGGCGGAGGCGGACGTCATCATCGAGTGTGCCGATCGTCTGATCGCGCCCTGCGGGGTCGAGTAGCTTTGGATCCGAGCCGTTATTCCCGATACCGCCCAGCGCGCCGGTCCATCCCTGAAGCGTACAATAGCGCAGCATCGTCTGGCCGGCGAAGTTCCAGACTTGCTGCTCCTCGACATTGCCGAAATCGGCCGTGTTCTCCCAGAGGAGGCAGTTGTGCAGCGTCGGCCCGTTGGAATCATTGGCGATCGCACCGCCCAACGCTCCGCCGTTGTTGCCGACCATCGTGCAATTGACGATCGTGGGACTGCTGTTCGCAAAGGTGGTCATCGCGCCGCCGTAATTGTTTACGGCGGTGTTGGCCGTGAAGACACAACCGGCCAGCAGCGGACCGCTGCCGATGATATCAAAGGCGCCCCCGTGGAACTCGGCCACGTTGGCATGGAACCCACAGTTGAGGAAAGCACTATCACTGCCTGCGCCGTTTTCGACCGCGCCGCCGTATTGGCTGGTGTTGCCGACGAATCGACAACCGGTGAACACGGCGGGGCTGTTGTAATTCGTGACCGCGCCGCCGACATAATCGGCATGGTTGTTGATGAAAAGGCAGTCGATGACAACCGGTGCGCTGGCGTTTTCATTGGCCATGGCGCCGCCTCCGGGAAAATCTTCGGACGACGCGGAGTTCTGCTCGAATGTACATTCGGCGATCGTCGGAGAGGACGCGTCGCAATAGAGTCCGCCACCGTTCTGGCCTGCGGAATTGTCCTCAAAACGGCAATCTGTAATGGACGGCGAGGCGTTCAAGACGCGCATGCCGCCGCCGCGATTGAAGAAGAAGACGGACTGCGTGTCCGCGATGCCGTCACGAACGATGACCCCATCCAGCACGGCGGTCGCGTTGACGTCTTCCGCGACGATCACGTGCATGGTGTTGTCCCCCGTGTCACCCGGCAAGCCGATATTGCCGGTCAGGATCGTCAGGTGAGCGCCGGGGTCGCGCTGATCCCGCTGCGACTCGTTTCCGACAAAGCCACCGTACAAGGCGAGGTTGTTTTGCAATCGAAATGAGAGCTGTCTCAGGGTCGTGCCGAGGTCCGGCGTGTACTGACCCTCGGCGATCCAGATTTCCTGAACGTCGCCACGCGAACGGACGGCCTGACAGATGGCCTGTTGCAGATCATTGAAGGCCGTGGCCCAGGTGAGTCCGTCGCCGCCGGGGGATGCGGTAGCACGAACGAGGAGAACGCTGGGCAGCCCGGCAACGGCACGCAGACGATAATTGGCGACGATGTGTCGCGTCAGGTTGATGGTCTCGGCGTTGTTGGCCGATGCGTCGCCCGTAGGGCGTCCCTGGTAGTTTACGGCGGGATTGGAAAAGTGAGGGATGGTCGGGTTGGGTTGAAAGACGGCCATGATGGTGTGCCACTGATTGAGCGAGTCGACGTAGCCGTAAGACCAGGGAAAGTAGGCATCGTCAAAAGCATTGGGAGGATCGTGGGCGCAACCCAAGTTATGGCCGATTTCGTGCGCCAGTGTAAAAAGATTCCAGTTGTCCCAGCGCATTTCGAAGAAACCTGATTTGCCGGAAGGATTCGTCGGCGCGAAGACGCGGCCGCCGACTTCCAGCGTATCGACCCACAACCCGACGAGGTCAGCGGCATGTGTTTCACGTAACGTGTGTGCCAGAGCCAAGGCACCACTGCCGGCCAGAAGGGCCGGCCCGTCCTGGCTGCTTTGGCCGGTTTCTGAATAGGCGACCTCGGCCGTGTGGACCAGTTGAAGCTGGGTATCGATCAGGCTGTTGGTAAACGAGAGGTTTGCGTCACTCACGGCGGCGGCAATATAGTTTTCGATGATTGACGATCCCCCAGCCGCGATTCGCGCCTGGGTCGTATAGAGAATCAAGAGATCAATGACGCTGCCATCATCACAGCCTGTGGGAATCGTTCCCGATTCGTTTGATTCATCGTGCCGACATTGCGATGAGGTGTGGGTGTGACGGTTGACCGGCTTAGGGATCCCTTGAGGGATGGCTTCGGCTCGGGTGCCGCAGTGAACAACAGGGTTGATGTGCGGCGTAGGCGTTTGCATCGCCAGACCCGCCGCAGGTGCGAGCCAACCGAAGATGATGACGATGGCTGACGCTGGGCGATGTGCGTGCCGAGATGGTCCAATGAAGTGTCTCATGCGTCTTTTCCGCTCCTGCATGAATTATACACAATTCAGGCTTTGGATCCGTCCTCCCGAAATATTCTGTTGAGCGAATTCATCGCCGATGAAATGTTTCACTCAAAGTGAGACCGTTCGCCTTTGAGAATTAAGGATGGTTTGGGCTGCCGGGTAGGGCAGCAGGCGTTGGCGGAGGTTCAAGTTCTCCTGCTTTTGCAGTTGTCTAGCCGTGGTCAGTTTCCGGCGGCGCTCGGCCAGCAGCGCCTCCGGGTTTCCTCGATAATAATCCACACCGGCCGCAGGAAGTTCAAACTGCTGTGCAGCCGATCATGGTTGTAGTGGTCGATCACGCCGGCGATGACGCCTGTGGCGACGGCGAAGTCTCCTGCCGCGTCCTCGCCCGCCTCTCGCAGGGCCGCCAACTGGTCATCGATCTTCTCGCCGATCGTCCGATTGCAGCGCTCGATCTCGGCGTTGTCGGTCGGCGTGTGCGGGCGGATGAGGGTGTGACCGACGGCCATCGCATCCAGGGTCTGGGCAAACTCGCGGGCGATGAAGCACGAGCCGTGGTCGCTCTGAATGGTCGGGCGGACACCGAAGGGCAGCATGCCGACGGCCGCCGGTCTGACCAGGGATCGCGATGTGCTGCTGACGTTCTACGACTTCCCGGCCGAACACTGGCGACACCTGCGGACGACGAATCCGATCGAGAGCACGTTCGCAACGGTGCGGCTGCGCCATCGACGAACCAAGGGCAACGGCAGCCGCGTGGCCTGCCTGGCGATGGTGTTCAAGCTGTGCGAGTCAGCCGCCAACCACTGGCGACTGCTCAACGGCGCGACGCTGCTCCAGGAGGTCATCGCCGGCATGAAGTTTATCAATGTGGAAAAGGCCGAGAAAAACGCCGCCTGATCACGAAGCCATCAAGGACATTTGACAACAACTCACTCAAAGCCAAAGCAAGATGTAATTGACTAATGGCTGGATATCCAATCCATTTGCAAATCCATCGCAGTTCGCATCCGCCGCGACGATGTGAGCCGGTGTGGTATCAAACCCCAGGTAAACATCCACCGCGGAAGAGATGTCCGCAAACGTAATAAACATGTCCCCATTAACGTCGCCGACCGTCGGCGAACACGGCGCGACAATCGTCACATTCGCCATGGATGCAATGTTCCCCGTAATGTCGCTTCCGGCCGTTGGACCAAGCACGCGCGTGCGCCCGAAAACGCCGAACGTTGGAAGCAACTGTACGGCCGTTGACGCCGTTCCGGAAAGCGTCTGGAAATGGAACCTTGCGATCGTAATTGATCCGGGCGCCGCGGGGGCTGTGGCCGGTGATCCGGGGTTGGCCAGTGCCGTAAAGAGCCCGTTGCCGTCAGCGAGCGAGGCGTTGATTCCGTCCGGGTCATTAAGGAAGTCGGCAATAAACCATGGATACCCCGCAGTGCTCGTATCGAACCCGGTGAATTGCAGGTGAGCCGGATCCCAACTAAGAATGGCATCCACAGCAGAAAACTGTTGTCCGGGCGATCCATTCCACTGGGCTTTGAGCGTAACCTCGACGGTTTGCCCGGCAGCCTTGATCTGCAATTCGGGTGTCAGCAGCAGGTCCACTGCTGCGTTCGTGCTGGGCGCAACCGCGCAACAGAATCCAAGTATGAGAGCGATCCATGTAGCACGCGGAGGCAACTGAATCATGTTCCTGTACTCCATTACCCTTGTGCGTTAGACGGTCTTTGTGCAGGTACGCTGGTGCGCCGAAATCCGTCCCCACCTGACAATCGCCAACTGAAAGGCAAGCAACAAGCACGCAACGCTTGCCGGCTCGGGAATGATCGTTACCAACGCCGTGCTGCTGATGTCGCCCGTGATCGGCGTATTGGGAACAAAACCCGCATAGATCTGGGTGCTGCCAAACATACCCATGTTCGGAACAAATCGGACGAGGGTACCAGCCGTCTCCGCAAGCGCTGTGAACTCGAGGGTCGTGACGACCAACGATCCCGGCGGCGGCGGTGCAAATGCCGGCGATGCAAGTTGCCCGAGCGCGGTATAGATCGCGTTGCCATCTGTCAGGCTTGCGTTGATGCCATCCGGGTCGGGCAGGAACCCCTCGGCTAACCATGCGTAACCGGCTGCGGCGTTGTTCACGCCGTTGAGCTGCAACAGAGTTGGGTCCCAGTCCAGAATCGCGTCCAGAGCTGAAACCGACTCCGCTGCGATGCCGTCCGCCTGGAGCAGGATGTCGATGGAAACCGTCGCGCCGACGTTAACAACCTGCGCCGAAGGCAGGAAGTTCATGTTGACCATTCCGGCCCTTGCAGGCACCGCCGCAAAGACCGCTGCCGCTGCTATTGCAATCTGTCTCATTTTCATAGTCGAATGCCTCAATCCAAGCCAACCCGGTTTAAGGGTCACGCCAACCCTCACGTGAGCCGGAAAGACCATCGCCATTGTACATGATCCCGCATGCGTGCGCGCATTGGAGATCGCCGGTTTTCTTTATTAATACACCGTTGTCGCAATGATTCTGCGTCAGCGCGCGGACTCTCCGGAGGTACCCAAGTCGTGCTCCGGGCACGCGATGCACACTTCCATCACCGCTTCTACAGTTCTTGTCTTCCGGGTGACATCACCTCCGCATGGGCAACTCCCTCGGAACAACCGGCGTGGCGCCGATGGCTCCATCCGACCCGACGCTCGCCGAGTCCAGTGACCGGGAGAGTCGTCCGTCCAATCCGTTTGTGCGCTCAAAAATGCGAATGTCCTCAACGTCTACATAGCCGTCCTGGTTCAGGTCGGCTCGCTGCGAATCCGACTGGCTTAGCCGTGACGTTGCGATGCGCCATTCAAAGCCATGGTGGCTGCCCTGTGCGGCAAGTGCCTTGTCCGGCGAATGACTGGAGTCCTCCGGTCCGATGATCGGCCATCCGCTCCCGCTGCAGCAATTGGCGAAGAGCTGCCAGTTGTCCGACAGGAACACGTAGTCTTCCGAGAGAACCACGCCGTTGACGCTGAAATCGGCATGCCGCACACCATCCCACGGGCAGGTGTTGGGACCGGCGATGCTGCCAAACTGCACCAGCAGCAGGGTCACGTCATTGATGTCCACGTCGTTGTCGTTGTCCGTGTCGCCGCCAAGGAGCGAGAGGGTCGTTGCTGCCGCATAGGTCGGGCCAAGATCACTCAACAGTGAATCATGGCTCAAAGTATGTTGCTCATCCTTTGCGCAGATGCTGGTCCATTCGCCGCAGGGTATTTGCAGATCGGAATCGGAAACGGTTCCCTGTGCCCACGGCCCGCTCGGGCCTGTCCCACCGGAGAAGGTCACATTGACATGGGTGCTGGGGCCACAGTTGGAGCCGTTGCGAGGAATAAACCGAATGCAACGTTGAACGGGTGACGGCAAGACAACGCCCACCAACTCGATTGTGGCAGTCACCAGGTTCTTAGGCTGCACTACAACCAATTGATCGCATTCCGCGCTGTTGCCACAGGAATCGGTGGCCGTCCAGGTGATCGTGGTCGTGCCGATGGGATAGGGATCATTCAGCGGCAGCGCGTCATTGCGAGCGCCCACGACAGCGGGGCTGCCGTCACAGTTGTCCTCGACGACGGGAGCACCCAAGGCAACACCGGAAGCCTGACACTCGCCCGCATCTGCGAACACATTCACATCGGCCGGGCACTTGATCGTCGGTGGCGACGCATCTTGAACCGTGTCCGATTGGGTGCATGTTTGTGCTGCATTGCCGCAACAGTCCGCGGCGTTCACCACAACTTCAACCGTCGCCGGGCACGAGGTGAGTTCCGACACGAGTATTTCACCGCTCACGAGCACCTGGTTGGCGCCGTTCTGAACGATCTGGGTATTTGGCGTACCAAACACAGCCGCTCCCATCGTGTTGACCACGCACGTGATGTCACTTGCATTCACGCAGCAGTTGTCCTCAACAACCGCTGAATACGTGACCAGCCGCTCACAGGAGCCATCCAGGTTTCCGCCCACGACATCGCAAACAATGCTCGGCGGCGTGTCGTCGGTGACGTATGCCGTATAGTTCGTCGGGCCGGCGGAATTCCCGCAGTCGTCCATGGCCGTCAGCGTCGCGGTGACGGTTGCCGGGCATCCGGACAGATCGGACACTGGAACAGAGATTGATACTTCAACCGTCTTGGCGTCGATGGGCGTCTTGACCACAACCGGCGCGCCGTAGATTGCGTTTGATCCGGTTGCGACTCCCACGCTGACTTGCGCGGGCGTAATGCCGCAATTGTCCATCACGGTCGCTGACAGCGTCGCGGTGGCGGAACAGTTTTCATCCACGACCGTGGACGTGTCCGAGCCGACGATTGCCGGCGACGTGTTGTCATCCACGACGATGGCGTCCTTGAAGGTGCTGAAATTGCCGCATTCGTCGTAAATGCGATAGACGCGCAGAATCAGCAGTGGGCATGTACCCTGCTGAAACGTCTGATGGAGCAAGATCGTAAGATGACAGGTGTCGCTTACCTGGCCGCCATCTGCTTCAAACTCATCAATCGTTGTATAGGGGTCTGGAATCTCCTCCGGGCAATCGAGGAACTTGGTCGGTGGGACCGACGTGATGCTCGGCGGCGTGCTGTCCTGAAGCACGGTGATAGACTGAACACAAGGAGTCGTGTGACCGGCGATGTCCGTCGCCAGGTAAGTTCGCGTAATGGTGACGTCGCCCGTCATGCAATTGCCGGCGAAGTCATCACTTGCATGCGTCACCTCCCCCATGCCGCACGCGTCAGTGACCGATGCACCGGGAAGCGCGATAAACTCGTCCAGGTTCGTCGCCGGAAGAGGGACCTGTGACAGGCAATCGACGGTTACATCGCTTGGGCACGTGATAGCCGGCGGGGTCTGGTCGATGGAGAAACTCTGGGAGTTCAGCAGTGCAGTGGCAATCGGAACTCCATTCAAGCTCAACTCGGACAAGAACGACGGCACCGTTCGGAAGGCGAAGTTCGTCGATGAGCCGTCGTTACCGGAGTTGACTGTGAAGCAAAGCGTGGCCAGAAGCGAATCCAGATTGGTGCCGCCACTGCCCGGCCCGACGAACGGCGCTGCGCCATCCAGGTTAATCTGGCCTGGGGCAATCTCGGCACTTGCCATGCTTTGGATATGCACCGGAAAAGGTGACGTGGTGTAACTGCTCGCGCCCGGGTTGAAGGCCAACAACGTGTTATTGAACTGAAGAAACGCCTGAAAGCCCGTTGCATTCTGCGTCAGATTAGACATTCTTAGCTGAAAACAGATCGAGTCACCCTCTTTGTAGCAGGACTGGGGGTTGACGATTTCCAGGCTCAATGCGTTATCGCTGCTGAGCCGCGTGTTGTCGATCGCGACGGTTTCCACCTCGAGAAAGGTAAACCACATATAGCGATTGCCACCGACAACCGTTGAAATGAGATCACTCGCATCGGAGCGGGTCTCGGTCCAAAGCAGCGTCCCGCCGCTGTCTCGCAGGTTCAGGTCCACAGCCAGAACGCCGACGCCGTTGTTGCGAAACACCCATTCAAAGGTATACCAGCCGGATGCAGTAATGGCATAGTGGTTGATGCTGCCAAGATCGTTGCGCCTCGTAAAGTTCGTGTTGTTGCTTGCGCCGACCAGAATCTGACCCGGCGATCCGGCCGTATGGAAGATGAAGTCTCTCCGATGTCCGCCCGACTGATTGTTCGCGGCGCAGGACAGATCCCATCCGTACGTGTTGTTCAGCACGGCCGGATCATCCAGATTCATGTAGACATCAAGCGAGGCCTTGAATCCGGTGGCCGGGAAAGTCGAGCTATACCCTCCAAGTCGAGTAAAGGCGCCGGTGTAATCGTTTGGAGGTGCTGGCAGCAGCGTGGAATCAATGCTCGCATGATAAGCGCCCGTTTTTGAGGTGATGCCGCCAGTTCCAGATGCCACCCGCGTGAGCGAGCTGTTGAAGTTGTTCCAGTTCGGCACCGTGTTAACCGTGAAACCGGCGTTCTCGAACCCCTCAAAATGCGGAGGACCGGCTTTCGCCGGTTGATTCCCCGCCACACTCAAAACGAACACGAAAAATGGAACGAGTTTGCGACCCACGTGAGAGCCTCCTTCCAATTCACTTCCGGGCATATCATGACACCGGCCGTCTTCACTCGACTGTATTGAGGAAGGATCGACCCAAGGCGCTTTCGGTCAAGCGGAACTGGATCACGCTTGCCGAAAGCAGCCTTGAATCAACGCCCCTTCTTTTCAACGCTATTTCCCGTCAACCCGTTCCGACGTCATCGCCGCGTTCGCAGGTTGTCCGGCGCTCCGCATCCTGGTCGACAAATCGTTGGGCAGCCCCATTCGAGATTCGAAGACCTCAACGTCGTGATAATCGATCACGCGGTCGCCGTTCAGGTCAGCCAGCGCCGCAACGTCCGGAGCCAGCTGTGAAACATCAATGGTTGAGACAATCCGACTCGACGGCATGGCGATCAGGTCTGGCACCAGATCCCCATCAGACGGGGCAACCAGTCGCCAGCCGAATGGGCCACAGCAACTCTGGTACTGCAGCCAATTCGCGCTCAGCGCGGTGTAATCCGGCGATCCAATCGCACCGTTCAGGTCGAAGTCCGCACCCCGGGTGCCATCCCACGGGCACCCGCCTGACGCCTCGAGCGAACCGAATTGAACAAGCAGCAATGTGACGTCATTGATATCGACGTCATTGTCGTTGTCGGTATCGCCGGCCAGCAAGAGCAGAGGCGAGCATGTGTAGTATGGAGGCCCCCCGGCGATCGTGAGCGGCCTCTTGTCGCTCAACGTATGCTGCTCGTCCTTGGCGCAGATTTCCAGCCAGCCGGTGCTGCTGCAACTGGCCGTGAACGTCGCCAGGCCATACGCAGGCGCTGCACCGTCGAAGGACACCTGCACGTCGATGCTCACGGCGTTGCAACTCGAGGCATCCTTCAGTACGAACTGGATGCAGCGCTGCACCGGTGATCCGAGCGATACACCGTCCAGCAAGACTGGAATCTCGAATGAATTGACCGCGTTTACAGTGACCGTCTGCTCACACGTCCCCGACAGCCCGCATTCGTCAGTCGCGGTCCACGTGATCGTGGTGACGCCCTGCGGATACGGATCTGTCAATGCGGCAAGATCGTCGCGAGCGCCATTGATCGTGATCGGACCGGAACAAAGGTCGGAGCCCGTCGCCTCAACGATGGCAACGCTGGCAAAACAGCCGCCCGGATCGGCATTCACAACGATGTCATCCGGGCACACCACTGTTGGCGGTGTCGTGTCCGCGATGGTGAAGGTGCGCGATGCGGAACTGCCAATGTTCCCGCAGTCATCCGTCGCAGTCCAATGCGCCGTCACAACGCGAGTGCCGCCGCAGCCGGGGACGTTGGAATCCTCGACGTACGCCGTGGGCAGCGCGCCGGAACACACATCGCTCGCCGTCGCTCCGGTCTGCCATGCTTCAAAAGCCGCTAGATTCCCAGCGCCGTCGCATTCAACCGTCTGGTCAGCCGGCGGAGTGACGACCGGCGGCGTCGTATCCTGAACCGTGATCGTCTGCGTGCAGGTCGAAAAATTCCCACAAGCATCCGTCGCGGTCCAAACTCGTGTGATAACCTCTGGACACGAGCCGCTTGAACTGTCGGTGTATCCAACGCCAGGTGCATCGTCGCAATTGTCCAGCGCATTGGCCGTGCCCGTATTTGACGGAAGCGTCGATTCTCCGCACTCGATGGTCGTGTCAGCGGGGCAGGTAATGACTGGAGCGGTCGAATCCACGACGGTGATCATCTGCGTGCAGGTTGAGAAGTTGCCGCAGGCATCCGTCGCTTTCCAGGTTCGCTCGATCGTGCCGGTGATTGGCGGACAATCGCCGCCCGCCGTGTACTCATCTTCATACGAAATGACGGGGAACAACGTGCAATTGTCCGTCGCAAGCGCGAAGCCCAATCCGACACTGGGCGAATTCGCCGAGATCGTGATGGTGCCTTCGTAGAAGTCCTTGCGATCGCTGCCGTCGTCTCCGGTGCTGTCATACGTCAGCGTGCCCCAGAAATAGAACTCGCCATTGAGGCCGTACACGGGCATCGGCGTATCCGGCTGGCCAATCGTGTACCAATGAAGAATGTTGTCGGACTTGAGCTTGCCCGCTACCTGGGCCGTGTAGATCGGTCCGGACTGGGACACATCAAGCTGTGTGATGACGATATCCGTGAACGGATTGCCCGGAGAAGGACTGCGAATGAGGCTGTTGATATCGACATTCGCCGCATTGCTCGGACCGCTGGGAGACCCATCCTTATAGTCCGCGATCTTCCAGAGAACGGCGCCTGCAGCCAGCCGACCGGAGACACCATTATTGGTGTTCTCATACGCTGTAAGTCCTGCCGGCAGTACGCTTCCGTTGTTCGTCGGAGTGATCAATTCAAGGTCAAACCCGAATTGGCTCGGAGGACCAACCTGCCCAAAAAGAGCCGACCACGTCAAGGGGCCATAGCCCGTCAACGGCAGGCTGCTGAAGCTGAACTGCGAACCGTTGGCATTGCCGTAAGAGAACTGGCTCTTGAAGTACGCCTGGTTGTTCGGCGCTTCCGGCCCGGTCGAGTTGTAATAGATCATCACTCCACCCGTGGCAGTACCAAAAGGTATGCCGGGCACGGTGGATTCGCTGCACTCGATGGTGGTGTCTTCAGGACAGAACGTGAAGGTCGGCGCAACCGTATCCACGACGGTGATGACCTGCACGCACGGAGCGCTGACGTTGCCGCACACATCCGTGGCTATCCAAGTCCGCGTGATCGTTCCGGTTCCGTTGCAGCCGCCGAGGCTGTTGACATCGGTGAAACTGACGACGGGCGAAGGATCGCAGACGTCACTGGCCGTCGCCGGTCCTCCCGTATTGGCAGGAATCGGCGCTACATGACATTCGATCGTGACATCATCCGGACAGAACGAGATGGTTGGCACCGTCGTATCCTGCACTGTGATCAACTGAACGCATGTGCTTTCGTTGCCACACGCATCGGTTGCCTTCCAAGTGCGCGAGATCAGGCGCGGGCATGTGCCAGCGCTGGCATCGCTGTAGGAAATGACCGGCGATGGATCGCAGGCATCAATCGCCGTCGCGCTGCCGGTATCGGCCGGATCGGTTGAATCGCCGCATTCGACCGTCGTATCCGGCGGACAGGTGATGTCCGGCGCCACCGTGTCGATCACGTTGATCGTCTGAACGCACGTGCTGAAGTTTCCGCACGCGTCCGTTGCAGTCCAAGTTCGCAGAATCGTGCCGGTGCCATTGCAACCGGACAAGTCCGGCGAATCGGAATAGGTGATGGAAGGATCCGGATCGCAATTGTCGGTTGCCGTGGTTGGTTGCGTCGGCGTGATGGAGCTGAAGTTGTCCCAGTAGATGTCGTACGTCACGCCCGCCGCATTGTTATGCCCCTGAAGAATGACGTTGCCGATGTTGACACTGCCTGTCGCAGATGTGACCAGCACCAGATCACCAACCGTGTATCGCCAGTTCGTGCCCACCAGTTCGATCTTGAGCCGGTGCCAGGAGTCGTAGCTGAAGCCGGTGGGCAGGCCCATGTCGATCCAATCGCCAACCGCGTTGTTCCATCCGCGAAATCGCGGTGTGCCTCCAAGGCTTGTGAACTCAATGATTGGAAACGATGAAACCGCGGGCACTGAATCAAACCCGGTGCCCCAGAACCCTGCCATGCGGCGTCCGGTCGTTGCCCAAGCTGCCGGCACATAGAGGTCGATTGACATCATGGTCGTCCCCGCGATGTCATACTTTCGCCCCTGCGTGTCGTAAAAGGCGCTGCCAAAGCCACCCGGACGGCACGGCGAACAATCGCTTGCCGAAATGGAGTGCTTCAGTCGATTGTCTCCATCGAAGAATTCACTGATGAAGCCGGCAGGGGGATAACGGTCTGTGTACCAAACCTCCGGTGCCTGTGTGGGGCCAAGTACCGGATTGCTGTTGAACGCATTCAGAGCCTTCGTGATGATTGCGCCGGGATCAATCGAATCATTGCATTGCACGGTCGTGTCGGCCGGGCATGCGATGACCGGCGCAACCGTGTCGTACTTAATGCAGGCGGAATTCGGAAGCTGCGTCGGAATCGGCGTCCCGTTGAAACTTAGTTCACTATTGAAGGGACCATTCGAGGTGAAATTGAGGAACGTCGTTTCACATTGCGTCCACCCGCCCGAGTCGACGTCAAATACTAGAGTCGCCAGCTTGGCATCCGCATTCGTGCCGGGGTTCAGCGGCAACGTGGATCCGTCAATTCGCAGCAGGCCCGTCCCGATCTGGGCGGTCGCGAGCCCCTGGATGTGCTGGGGAAATGGCGCGGCCGTATATGAACTGGCGCCACCATTGTAATTAAACTTACTGTCGTCAAACGCGATGAATGCCTGAAAGCCGGTCGCGTTCTGGCGAAGATTGCGCATCCAGACTTCAACAATCGTTTGACTCTGGCCATTTTCGATGCACGTGTCGCTGATCTCCAGCCGCAACGCAGACTGAAAGTCAACGACCGCCATCGCATTCACAACTGCATTGACGCCATCGTCAACCGACATGCGAGCTTCGAAACGCGACAAATAACGAGACAGATCGAGAATGAGGTCGTTGAGCTCGCACTGCTCGGTGCCGGCCTGACAACTGTTGCAGCACTCCGGCACAAACGCCAGCCCGATACTTCCGACGATTTCGTCGACCGCGGCATTGCCGCTCGTAATCCTGGTGCTGCCAATGAAGCCTGTGCGACTTTGACCGTTGAAGACCGTGGCGCCACTGAAGTCAACCCCGTCACACCCCAACGTAAAAGTGCAGTAATTCACGCCGTCGTAGGTGTACTCAATCTCGATATTCTTGAGGTATTCCAGTTTGACCTGTCCGCCGTTGGCGTCGAAAAAGTGGTAGACGCAGTGCATTCGCTCGCCATATTGGCCGGGGGCGAGCGGATCGGTCGTCGAACCGTTCCAACTGTTGTAGCACGTGACACTGGCCTGGCGGGCGCTCGTCTGTCCCGAGGTGACGTTCATGTACCGCCGCGTCGTCGCGCCACAGGAAGCAAGATTGTTGCGAACTGCATGTTCAGCATTGTCCACCCAGTTCCCAGTCGAACAGGGACTCAACCCGTTGAAGTTAAACGTGCCTGCGCCAAACACGTTGGGCGCGGAAGACCAGTGCAATTCAAGTCGATAATCGGGCGCGCCGCGCAGTCCCGCATTAACACCCGCCTTGCGATCACTTCGCCCCGCTGCTGATTCGCTTGCCGTGGTCTGCTTCCCCAGTTCGTCCTGCTCAAGGCCGCTGACGAGCAGCTTCGGAGGCGTGCGGCCGGCGACGCTCCCGGACGACGCAACCGGTCGAACTTCGCCAACCTTTGGTGACGCCTGGACCAAATCGGCTGCCAGGAGCCCAATGCCGATTAATGCGAGTGAAATGCGACGAGTCATGGGGTTTCCTCCCGAAAGTCGGTACATTGCCGCCTCGAGCGGCGCGGTCAATTCAACACGCGATTCATTCAATCCTTCATGGGCCGGACGACCGGAATCGACATGTGGAGGTCCACACATGAAGATTCGGTCGAGCCGGTTCTCCTCACTAGTCCCTCGGTACAGCGCGCTGTGATGGATTCACACGCATCCGCTGCGACAGCGTGTGCGGCAATCCCCTCGCCGTCTCAAACAGTTCAACGTCCTTCACGTCCACCACGCCGTCGCGGTTGATATCCGCGGCCGCCGCGACATCGGGTTGCAGAAGCGCTGTGGAAATGCGCGTTAGCGCCGCCGGGCCCGCCGTTTGCGGAGCGACCTTTGAATCCGTCGCGCCAGCTGTCAGCGTGGTGCACGAGCATGAGGTCGCCATCAGCCAATTGGCCGACAGGAACGTGAAGTCCTCGGTTCCAACGTTGCCGTTCAGGCTGAAGTCAGCGCCGCGTGTTCCGTTCCACGGACACCCTCCGACACCCTCCGGTCCGCCGTACGTGAAGATGAAGTACGTCACGTCATTGATGTCAACGTCTCCGTCGTTGTCGGTATCGCCGCTCTTGAGCACAATGACGCTCGTTGCTTCGTACTCCGTACCAGAAACGATCAAGGAAGTTGTATTCCAAAGGCTGTGCTG
The DNA here is from genome assembly GCA_015200345.1 of Planctomycetia bacterium. Taxonomy (NCBI): domain Bacteria; kingdom Pseudomonadati; phylum Planctomycetota; class Planctomycetia; species Planctomycetia bacterium. Next base: position 1,223,195 of record CP054187.1, read on the forward strand.
TTCATCCTTGGCGCAAAGGGAAGTCCAGTTGCCACACGGAATATCGAAAGTGACATCAAGCGCCCGTAACGAACCGCCGCCGCCACCGTTGTCGCCGAACGTGATCGGCTGTGCGATCGTCGCACCACAACTGTCGGCTCGGAAGCGGATGCAGCGCGTTTGAGGCGCAGCCACCGTGACGCCTTCCAGCACAATCGTCGCTTTCACCGTATTGAACGCGTTGACCGTTACCGTCTGGTCGCACGTGACCATGTTTCCGCAGGCATCGGTCGCTTTCCAGGTGATCGTGGTCACGCCCTGCGGATAGGGCGCGCCGAGCGGCTGATTATCGCTGCGTGTCGCCGTCACGGCGGGGTCAGGATCGCAATTGTCCGTGGCCGTTGCCGTGCCTGGGTCAACGACTGCCGTGCAACTTCCCGCATCCGCATTCATCGTGATCGAAGCGGGACAGCTGATGACCGGCGCTGTCGTGTCCTGCACGGTAATCGTCTGAACACAACTATTACTGTTGCCGCAGTCATCCTCGGCTGTCCACGTTCGCTTGATCGTCGCGCTGCACAGCGTGGCGGGTTCAAAGTCGTACGTGGACCCGTTGACGACGACCTTATCGACGTTGCCGTCGTAATTGGTCCAAATGCCGCCGGAATTCTGACCGCTCACAAAGTTCATGCCCGGGGCTCCCCCCCAGTTCACGATCTTCGCGTTCGGGAAGAGGCCGATGTAGTGTGACAACGGCTTGAACTCGTTCTGTGCATTGGTAAGTGCCCCGAAGTTGGACGTGTACCACCAGCTGTTTTCTGCCGTCAGAGCGTCCCACTCCTGCCAGACGCCCTGAACCACAGGCCCCTGCAGCGTGGCATAGACGGGCTCAAAGACCATCGTCGTATCGCGCGTTCCATTGCCGTCCAGGTCAACGTAAAGGTTGATCGCAGTCGTCAAGTGCGGCGCGGCAAGCGAACTCGGACTGACGTACGTGCTGTATCTGAATGCCGTCAGCGCGCTCAACAACAGGCCCGAGTGCTGCGATGTTGCCAGCCATGTCTTCCCGCCCAGTCCGGCTCCGTTGCCGGAACCCGTGGGCATATGGAAGCTGCCGATGCCAATCGGGGGTGCTGCGGGGCCGGCCACCAGCGCGCCCGACGCGGTGTTCTGACTGAAGAAGACCCATCCTGCCGGCGACGTAATCACGCCGGCGGTTGTGACATCCGAACTCGAGACGCTCACGCCATCGTCGCAATTGTCGCTCACGGTCGGAGTACCCGTCACGCCCGGAGAAACAGACGTGTTGCATTCAACGGTCGCCGCGGGTGGACAAGTGATCAACGGCGGCGTGACGTCATTCACATCAGCCGATTCCGAGCAGGTCAGAGCGGCGTTGCCACAACAGTCATTCGCTTCCACGGTGAGCTCCACCGTGGCCGGGCAACTCGACAACGCCGATACGAGAACGGTGCCGCTGACAGCAATGTGTGTCGGATCAATCTGGGTCACCGTGATATCCGGATCGCCTAATGTGGCATTGCCGGTCGAGAGCACCACCGCCACGCTGACCGCATCCGCGAAGATGCAGCAATTGTCCGCCACAGCCGCCGAGAAACTGACGAGATACTCACAGCCCGAATCGGCACTGCCGCCGGTTATCGAGCAGGAAATGGTTGGTGCCGTCGTGTCGACCACATGAATCAACTGCTCGCATGACGACGAGTTGTTGCAGGAATCGATGGCGGTCCAAGTCCTCACGATCTCGTAGGCGGGTGTGCAGGCGCTGGGGTTGATCTGATCGCTGTAGATGATGCCCACGATGCCGGCGCAATTGTCCGTCGCAGAGGCCTGACCGGTCGCTGCGGGCAGAGTGGATGCACCGCACTCGACGGTCGTATCGGCGGGGCAGGTGATTACCGGTGCAATGGTGTCAGTCACATCGACCGTCGTAATGCACAAGTCCGCCGCATGGCCGCAGCAGTCTTCGCCGGTGACTTCGATTTGAATCGTCGCTGGACAACTGGTCAGCGCGGAGACCGGGATACTGCCGGTGATCTGCACGGTATTGCCGTCCACCTGGACCTTGTTGATGGTTGCTGCCCCGAGCATCGCATTGTTGCTTGGGTTGCTAATGGAAACGTGAACATCATCCGCACTGATGCAGCAATTGTCCGTCGCGGTAGCAGAGAACAGCACTACCGCCTCGCATTCACTGTCCACGCTCGCTCCGGTCGCCGAGCACACAATGGTCGGCGCCGTCGTATCCTGCACGGTGATGGTCTGAACGCATGTGTCCGTGTTGCCGCAGGCATCGGTCGCGATCCATGTTCGCTCGATCGTCTTGTTGGACGCGCACGCGCCGGGGGTGATCTGATCGGACCAGGTGATGTCAACAAGGCCGGGGCAATTGTCCGTCGCGCTCGCCATGCCGGTGTTGGATGGCGCAGTCGAATCGCTGCACTCGATGGTTGCGTCGGCCGGACAGGCAATGACCGGTGCAATCGCATCATTCACATTTGCCGTGGCTTCGCAGATCTTGGCGTCGTTGCCGCAGCAATCGACTGCCATGACCGACACTTTCACGGTTGCCGGGCAGCTTGTCAGGAGCGATACGGGAACGATACCCGTGACTTGCACTTCGGTCGGGCCGACTTGAGATGTCGAGTAGGTGATCGCGCCAATCATGGCGTTGCCCGTCAGCAACATGGCCGTCGCCGAGACATCCCCCTCATTAAGACAGCAATTGTCGGTAATGGTCGCACTGAAGCTCACGCTCGCCGCACAGCCGGCGTCTACGCTGGCGTCATCGGCCGAGCAAAGGATGGCAGGCGCCGTGACATCGCGAGAATACTCCGGTGATATGACGAGACTGGTCGGCGGTCCGCTGACCGGTGATCCCTGATAGCTCAATTCGGAGACGAACGGGCCAAACGTCCGGAAGATCACCGCTGTGGTCGTGCACTCCGGCCAGCCCGCATCGATCACGTCAAAGACAAGTGTCGCGAGCAGAATGTTGCCGGTCAGACCCGGCGGATTGCTTGCCAGGTTCAGCGATCCGTCCAGATTCAGGTTGCCCGGTTGCACTTCCGCGGATGCGATTGGTTGGACGTGAAGCGGGAACGAGCCGCCGTAGCTGCTGTCGGCGCCATTGTATGCGAGCTTCCCTGCCTCAAATTCCAGGAATGCCTGGAAGCCGGTGGCACCCGGAGGCACAACATTCGCCGCCCAAAGTTCGACGATGACCTGATCCTCGCCGATGCTGACGCACGTATTGGGTGTAATCGTCCGAGCGAGTTGAGAGTTCACCACGATCAGCGTATTGCCGGGACACGTCGGGCAAACATCGCCTTCACACACGTCTCCCACATTGTTGTTGTTGGAATCTTCCTGCCCGGGATTGGGCGTGGACGGGCAATTGTCACAAACGTCGCCGACTCCGTCGCGGTCGGTATCCTGCTGACCGGAGTTGGGAACCAACGCACAGTTGTCATTGCAGTCGGCAGTCCCATCCGAATCCGTATCCGTATCGGCGACGCCGCAGCCACACTGACCAGCCGTCGTCTTATCAGGATCGTTCGGACAACCGTCGTTGCAGTCGGCAGTGCCGTCGCCATCCGTGTCCGTATCCACTGCGCCACAACCGCACTGGCCGGGTGTAATCTTTTCCGGGTCGGCCGGGCAGCCGTCGTTGCAGTCAGCCGTTCCATCGCCGTCGGAATCCAAGTCGCTCACGCCGCAGCCGCAAGCACCTGGCGCAATTTTGTCGGGATCGCTCGGGCAGTTGTCGTTGCAGTCCGCGGTGCCGTCGCCGTCTGTGTCCGTGTCGGGGAACCCGCATCCGCACTGACCAGGCTCGATCTTGTCGGGATCGCTCGGGCAGTTGTCGTTGCAGTCCGCAGTGCCGTCGCCGTCGGAATCGACATCACTCACGCCGCAACCGCAAGCACCTGGCGCAATTTTGTCGGGATCGCTCGGGCAGTTGTCGTTACAGTCCGCGGTGCCGTCGCCGTCTGTGTCCGTGTCGGGGAACCCGCATCCGCACTGACCAGGCTCAATCTTGTCGGGATCGCTCGGGCAGTTGTCGTTGCAGTCCGCGGTGCCGTCGCCGTCGGAATCGACATCATTCACGCCGCAACCGCAAACGCCAGGCGCGGTCTTGTCAGGATCATTCGGGCAGCCGTCGCAACCATCGGGCGTGCTGTCCCCATCTGCGTCGGCGCTGTCGTCGTGGCCTGGGCAAACGTCGTTTGCATCACAAACGCCGTCGCCGTCGGCATCCTGGAAAACATTCAAACAGTTGCCGTTGTCGCAGGAGTCCTGCGTACATGGATCATCGTCGTTGCAATCGATCGGCGTATGAACAACATCGCCGTTCGAAGGATCGCAACTGTCTGTTGTGCAGTCATCGCCGTCATCCAGATTGGGACAAGCCTCGTCATCGCCATAATAGTAGCCGTTGGCAGCGCCACAGTCGGCTTCGGTCATGACTACGCAACCCGTGCCGGTGCAGCAGGCACCCGTCGCGGGGGCGCAGGGGTTTGGCGCGCCGTCGAGTATGATGGACCAGGAAACAAGCGTACCAGTATCACCGCTGGCATTGTCGGAGATCGTCAGCGTCCATGTGCCGCTGGAATTCTCACCGTTGAATGCGCTCAACGGATTGTTGGGCGTGTAGTTCGGGGGCGATGTCAGGTTCGCAAGGCAGATTGTCTCAATCGCACCGCCGCTTCCCTGATCGTCAAGGATCACATTGTTGTAATTCGGCTGATTGCAGCCAAAGCCGGTGCCCGTAAAGCCCGGCCGATCGACAATCGTCACCGGCGTGCCGCCGTTGTGCGAGAGCCGGACGATCAAATCGCCAACCCATGTATGGGTCACTTGCAGCCGAACATTGGCGTCTGTAATTGCAAAGGAGTCCGTGACGGTGATGGTGCTTGAGACGCCTGTCGGGTTGATGTCGGGAATAGAAACAGACGGCGAAGCGGAATACGTCTGCGGGCCGTCGCAAATCACGCCCGCCGTCCACGTGCCCGCGCAGCCGGCCTGCGTTGTCTGGGTGCAGGTTTCACCGATGCAGCAAGCTCCCACTGGCTCGGAGGTACAAGGACTGGGCTTCCCCGCAATCTCGAGGCCCCAACCATTCAGTGTCCCCGCGTCTCCGGACGCATCGTCCGCGACATACAACTCCCATGTTCCCGATGCGTTCTGGCCATGAAACGCCGAAAGCAGGTTCATCGGTCGATATCGGCCGCTCGGAATGGCGTTGGTCCCGCCTCCAGCCGCTGTCGCCGCGGCGTCGATCGTCGTCGCCGCCTGATCGTCCAACACGTACCAGTTCGCAGAGCCGAAATCGGAACTGCTACTTGAAGCACCGGGAATGACCGTAATCTGCGTCCCGGTATCGACGTGCCGCAATCGCATGATCACATCGCCATACCACGTATGGACCATTCGGAATCGCAGATTGAGGTCCGTAATCGTGAAAGAATCCGTAATCGTCAACGATCGTGTAATGCCGCCTGCCGGCACATTGTCAGGGATGCCCGCCGGAATGCCTGCCGTTCCCGCATAGCCATCGACGCACGACGTTCCCGCCGGATTCCACGCGAGCCCGCCTTGGGCGACACATGTCTTCTCGGTAACCGCATTTGCCACACAGCCGTTCGCCGAGCCGAGACAGCACCCGCGGCGAACCGAAACAAGCTCGTAACCGTGTCGAGCGGGCTGGGCGTAAGGGGCGATGAAGACCGTACCGGCCGGATTGTTGCTCACGAATGGGCTTGCAACGCCGTTTCCACCGCCCAAAGTTGTCAGAAAATCGAGATTGGCATTGACTCCGAGATCAACCGGGGAGTACAAGCCGACGCCCATGTTGTTCAGTTGGCCGCCAACAGTTGGACTGACGTTTCCGTTTGATTGAAAGATCGTTCCTACCCAGAGTTTTCCGCTTGGCGGAATAACGATTGTCTGGCTCGCATCCGGAATCGCGAAAGTAAGAATCACCAGGTTGTTCGCGGTGAATGAGATCGCATTGAAGTTGTAACCGCCAAGAAAGGTGCCTGGACTGCCGCTTTCATCCGCAAAGAATCGAAGTTGCGGCCGACACGAAAGCGTGACTGGGTTTCCATTGGCCACACTGAATCGCAATTCGGTGATCCGATCGCCCGGGCTCCCGGCGATGCACTGGACATCGTCCGCAAGGAGGCGCGTGTTGCGAAGCAGCGTGCCTGCCGTCGTTGCATCCGCCCCGCCGATCGCCACAAACGCGCCAGTGAAGTTTGTCACATTCGAGTAGATCGCATCCGGGGCCGGAGCGCGCGCGGAATCGCTGAATGGTTCGCCCAGCCGATATTCCGCCGCGATGACTGCTTCAAGACCATCCACAATGAGGCTTGGGTCGAGTTCGCCGGCCGGCAATGCCGCCACGGGTGGCTGTTTCTGCGGTCCCGATGCTTCCGGGTGTTGCGCGGGGAGAGTTGATGGGAATCCGGCGAAAAGAAATGGCGTAATCAGTGTGATGGGATGAACAATTCGTGCAATTCGGGACCGGATGCCATTACAACAGCCGACGCGATATGGATTCATGGTCTTTGACCCTCTTGGCGAACCGCATCTGCAAGACTCTGAAGACCGCCCGTTTGCGCCCTGATCGAAATGCTCCCGGAATCGCGCGCGGACTCACTACGGTCGCGGCGAACGACGATCCTCGCCCAGCTTTGCAATTAGTCCAAACAGATATGAGTTAAGAACACTACTTTACTCTCTTAGCGATTGACTCATATCGCTTGGCCCGAGCTTCTAATTTGGGAGCGTATCAGGTTCGCACGCGACAAGTCAAGTGTAAACTTGCGACAATTTGATAAATTTTCAAATTTCTTTTACGAATGGGTGAATTTCCCTAGTGCCTCGAATTTGCCATTTAGTTCGATTGACGTACTGTTGTGAAATGTTTCACTCAAAGTGACACAATCGGCTCTGGTGGATTTAGGATGGTTTCTCCAATATCCACGGGGGGGAGCTGACTGCAACGTTGCGATCGCTGTTCTGGGCCGCGAAGATTTCTCCAATATCCCCGAGGGGCACACTGACCTGCTCCCCGGCCCTCGCGAAGCGAGATGAAGCTGGACAAAAAACGCTTGCGGCCGCACCGCCGGGACGGGGCACGGTGGTTACACCGCGCCGCCGACTCTTCGGCCCAAGTGCCGGTGTCCCGACGGGGTCTCTCCGCCCGCCAGAGAGCGTCTCGTGCAGAGTTCGTTGGCGCGTCTCCGATTCGTGACGCAAGGTGCCCAGCGCCGCGCGTGCGATGAACCGTGTTTATGGAAAAAACGATGGTTGCGCCGAAAAGGCGGCGTTGTTGTAGCCCGAGCCGTTGATGGTTCCCGCCCATGAGCCATCCGGGAGAATTGATGCGGTCACGGTCGCGGTAGTGAATCCGGGGGTGGCCACCGAGAAAGTCACCTGGTTCTCGCTCACGACTCCCTCAAGGTCTGCACCGTAGCTTGCGAACATCCTCCATGTTCCGCGAAGAACGCCCTCTGATACGACAATGGTCATGATGCCGTTGAAGCCGTCCAAAGCGGTTGTCCGCTGACCCGAGGCATCATCCTCAAAACCAAACAGCGTCACTGGATCTGCCATCCACGGTGAATTGGAAAAACCCGAGCCGTTAATCGTGCCGAGAAGCGAGCCGTCCGGCTGAATCGAGGCTTGAATCGATGCATTGCTGAATCCGGGGGCGGTTGATGTCAGCGACAACTGATCGCCGATCACCGTTCCTTCGATGTCGGTCCCCAGATTGCTGCTCCGAAAGTTGCCACGAACCTGTCCATTGCGGACGGCCAGCGTAATACGCCCGATGATTCCCTGAATCGTTACGGTGCGATGCCCGGCAACGGCCACGAAGACAGCCGTGACCGCTTGGTCCTGTTCAACCGTCAACGCAATCTGTGCGTCGCTTGTGCTGGCCGCGCCCTCCCATCGGACGAAGTGCCAGCCTTCTGCCGGCAACGCCCTAAGCGTCACCGTACTCCCCTCTGCGAAGTTCCCATCGGTGAATGAGACGCTGCCGTCTGCCGTCACCCGCTCGACGGTGCCCTGTCCGCTGATGGATGCTCTCAAGGAATACATGGGGACGAATGGGACGGCCGGATTGCCCTGACAGTCCATGCCCGTCAGGGCCGGCAGTGCCAAGAGCAGGAGAATAAACATGCGAGGACTCAACGGGTGCTTCATGAACATGCTCCTCGAGCGAGTCGCCTCCTTTTCCGGCACGTGCCACGGATGGGCCGGCGGAGGAGGAGGGCAACTGCACTTCAGAAATGTGCCGCGCACGCAGGAGGGGCAGGCATCGCACTTGCCGCGAAGGGGCCGCCTTCTCACGGACGCACGATCGACACGAACTCACGCGCGGCACGCAGAAGACAACAATCAGAAACCGGCCGCGTATCGGTCACGGATAAACTAGGGCACAGAGGTGACAAGGTGCGTCGGCCCTAACATCGGAGGGGGTGACAAGGCAGGTCGCACGTCCGAGAGCTTGCCTCGCGGCGAGTGCTTAAGTGCGGCAAGCGTGTACAGCACAATGAGAAAAAAATCGTTTGTTAGGGTGTTGGCGGCGACGCGAAATCTAATCAGCCGATGCCCTCGTAGCATGCGGCGGCGGCCAGCAGTTCTTCGCGTATCTCGGCGCGGAGCCAGTCCGGCCTCAAGACCTCGGCCTGCTTGCCGAACCCCAGCAGCCACCGCTTGAACTCGACGAGGTCACCCAGTTGAAACGTCGCCACGAGGCTGCCCGCCTCTCCGGCGACCGGCTCGAACAGCGTCGCGTCTTCTTCGAGCCAGGACAATTGTTGACTCTCATGCCAGACGCGCTCTTCAATAAGGGCGGCCCCTGCGCCGGTGAACCGCACGGCGATCTCGATCGGCGATGCAGAAGATTGAATAATGCCAAAACTGCTGCGGAACTGGTCCTCCAGCCGGAAGTCGTCCGCGCGTTCAAAATGGCCGCTCATGATCTGCGCCGAGCGCATGCGCGCTAACTTGAAAACACGCAAGGCTCCGGCCCGGTGAGAATGCGCCACGAGGAAGATGTCGCCGTCATACAGCACGAGCCCATACGGGTCGCAGGTGGTGACGTATTCCTCGCCTCGCCACAGCGCTCGATAGCCGATCTGTACCGTGCGGCATTCACGGGCAGCCTGCTCCAGCGTGCGAAGGATGCCTGCCTTCTCAGCATATCGGGTCTGGCCGGTTCGCCGTACGTGGACAATGCCATCAAGGTTCGTAAAGTAATTCAGCGCGGAGGCTGGCAAAGCCTGTCTGACCTTTTCCATGATGTCCGTCAGCCCTTGCGCCAGATGGGTTCCCTGGAGTGGAGCGAGAAGCCCGCCGGCCAAGTGCAGCGCCATCGCCTCGGTCAAGCTGATAACAAGCGGGCCGTGGCGAAAGAAGTCATGCGGGATGCGCCAATAGCGCTTCCCGTTCACGTCGACGTCGTGCTCCAGCGGAAATCCCAGCTCCTGGAGCATCTCGAAATCCCGTTGAATGGTGCGCTCGCTGACCCCGAATCGCTCGGTCAGTTCTCGCAGGGGAATTCCCGCTCCTCTCGTTTGAAGCGTGCGAAGCAGTTCCCATTGCCGCAGCAATTGGTCTCCGCGTGACATGCATAGCGCCCAGTGCCGAGGTAATATCCCACCCGATGACGGTATCAGTATACCAAATGGCGATTAACAAGCCTGCTGACGAGGATCGGCCCGCCGCTGACCCGCTTCCGCGAGAATCGCACCGGCTGGTGCTTCGGCAGCACAACGAGACCATCCGCGCCGTGGCGCAAATTTATGCGCAATGGCGTTTTGCAAATGGCTTCTAAGCCCTTGTCGCGTCGCAACTTGGCTACAGTTCACAGGCTGACTCCAGTCGAATGTCCAACCGACCGATGATCGGGGGCGTCGGAGATGCTATCTACATGGTCTCTCTACGTCTATATCTTGCACGATTTCTTCGACTCACGCTGATCACACTCTTGGCGTTGCCGCTGATCGGCGCGTCGCTGTGGTTTCTCTTTCTGCGACTTTATGGTCCGCCGGTCGCCCAGGCGTTGGCGCGAGAAGCCGTCGTCGATCGGGTCTTACCGGACGGGACCATCTTGGATGACGCCGGGCGATCGTGTCCGCGTGAGGCGGTCTCGTTCATCGAGCTGCGCGTGTTGAGCGATGGAAAGGATTACATCGGCCACGCGTTTCTTCACTGGCCCCGCGCCACGATCGGCTTCTGTACGGACGAGGAGAACATCGGCCTGATCGACTACCTGCTGCCCTGGTCTGGCACGTCGCCGGGCTACCTGCGCGACGACACCGAGCAGTGTTTCGATTACGTTCGTCGATATTGCGCGTGCCCGAGCACCATCGAGCAATTGGAAATTGCTGTGATTGCGCACGCCGACGATCCGTATCAGGTCGGCAACTGGCGGGGAGGAATGAACTGCGCCACGTGGGCGACCCATCGTCTCCGCGATGCGGGGCTATCACCGCCGGAGGGCGATTGTCCGAATCGACTGGCGCGGCAGATGACACCATGGGTCTCGGAGATCAAGAATGGCCATTGATGCACCAACCGGCGACGTCGGCATTCGACGCGCGTTCACGCTCATCGAATTGGTGACGGTCATTGTCATCCTCGGTGTGCTTTCGGCGACGGCCATACCCGTCTATCTCGATTACGCGCTCGATGCGAAGAAATCGGCCTGCCGAGGCGCGCTCGGCGGACTGCGCTCTGCCATCGCTTCGTATTACGCCCGGACGGCGACGCCCTCCGGGGGAGGCTCGGCCCGTTTCCCGACGCTGAGCGAGCTGACCACGATCGGCACGGTCATGGGCAACGAAATACCGCCTAATCCTTTCGACTCGGACGCGACGCCGAACAACGTAGTCGATGGCACCGGCGTGGCGAAGGGCACGGTGATCGGCACCGCCAAGGGATGGTGCTACAACCCGACGAACGGACAAATCTGGGCGAATTCATATACCAAGAGCGCCGGAGAAAACTCGTATTGATTGGGCAAGTTGGTGCTGCGGATGTCCGAGGGCAGCGGGATTTCAATAATCGCCACGGCAACTCGAATGGGCGTGACCTGCTCTCCAAGACTTATCCAGTCTTTACGAGGGTCTTGACTGCCTGGATGGGCAAGGTGATTCTCAATGAAGCGCAAGCGACATCGCCCGGAGCAGATCATCGCCGATCGGCACGCGGCGGTAAATGTCTCATCCCTGTCAAAGAAAGCACTGTGAGTTCCCGCGGCTGATCAGCCACGGCCCCATTGAAGCGACAGCGCTGCGGCAGGCGGCGGTCGTTTGCTTCCCAGGCCGCGATGACCTGATGGTACCGTTCGCGGCTTTCGCGCGTGCCGGCCACGACCGACGACGGCAACTACCTGTACTTCCACGACGGCTCCGGCAATGTGATGCACGTGCTTGATGTCACGCACGGCCTCGGCCAGTCCGCCACGCTCGACGCGGCCTGCGACTATACCGACCCGTTCGGGGCACACACGGCCGCCGGTCCGCAGATTCCAGTTGAACTGTGAGCTAAGACAATCCCTATGACGCAAATTCAGCGCCTCTTGAACATGGGGAGTTGTTGATGGTAGGATCTTTCGGGCCATGAACGCGCAATTGTACGAGAGACTCAAGAAGGTGGCGATCGCACAAGACGTCATCGCTTATGGTGATCTTGCTCCCATGTTCGGCTTGGATATGAGCCAAGCCAAGGATAGGGCCGAAATAGGCCGACTTGTCGGCGCTATTTCAGAATTTGAGCACGCGAACGGCAGGCCTCTTCTATCAGCCGTGGTGATTTCCAAAGAACACAATCGCCCTGGTGACGGGTTTTTTACACTCGCACGGACTTTGGGACTGCTTGGATCGCAAAGTGAGGACATCTTCTGGACCGGCGAACTCGCGCGGGTCCACGCATACTGGAAGCGTTATCGTAACGTCTAACTTGGCGTGATCGTGCCGTTCAGATACCAGCGAGGTATATGGCGAAGTTCAACTCGCTAATCGACAGTTCCCAATTTGGGACATGACGGCGAATCTCATTGTTCAGCGCGAGAAGAATGCACCGGGCGTTTTCGTTCGTTTGGCACCGACTCGAATAGCCCAAGCTCCACAGGTCGTACGCATCTAAGAATCGGGCGTTGCGGTTGTCAAGTTTGACAAAGTCTCGCTGCTTAATGCCGAAGTCGATGTCACGCAAGATGTAAAAGAAAATATCTGGCCCGACTCCGAACAAATCCTTCCAAGGGTTAGGTCGGATGCGCTCCCAATCTTCCGGTCTAGCCCTACCAATGTCCTCCCAGGCAACTTGGTCTGGACATCCGGCTGACAACTTTGCCCGCAGGTATCGCTCAAAGCTCCCGTCGTATTTGTTCTTGAGAAGGTTAGCATTTCTTAGGATGCCATAATAGAATTTCCCACGATACCTAGGGAGATGGCACCCGTACTTTTCAACATCTTGCATTGCCTCCGAAAACGCGCGGCCCAGATGACCCCCTTTTCCATTGGCGAGTTCATCCAGAAATGCGGGCATTTGCCATTTTCGGTAGCTCTGCATTTTCAGGGGCGAATGAAGGATGCTGGTATCATCCAGAATTGAGCCAATTGAAGCGATACTCACAAAACCGTGTTTTGCGAGAATTGCCCAAAATGAGAAATCCCCCGCAAAGTTCTTCCTGTATCCAGCAAGCGAAGGGAACTCCTGCTCCACCAGATAGGCCAGACCAGCCAAGCCATCTTGGATCAGAGCCTCTTCCGTTCGTTGTCGGTTTTCGCCCCATTTGTAGGAATAGCCTGATTCAACAGAGCGAATGAGGAAGTGGGAATCAAGCGTACGCCGCTTGATCATCGTCAAGGTTCTCGTGATCTCTTCCCTGTTCGTCTCAACAACTTGCCGTATCACATGAACCGCGTCTTGAATGGACTTCGAGTTTGGCATCTGTAGCTCCTTTCATGGAAACACCTTCAATGCAAGCAAAACGGCACGGTTTGAGCCTTGCTCAAACCGTGCCGTTGCAAGTCACCTCGCTATTCGCAATTCGCTATTCGACTTACATCCCCATTCCGCCGGGCCCCGGCTTCTTGGTCTCCTTCTCCTTGATCTCGCTGACCACCGCGTCGGTCGTCAGCAGGAGCGAGGCGACGCTGGCGGCGTTCTGGAGCGCCACGCGTTCGACCTTGGCCGGGACGATCACGCCCATCTCAAGCATGTTGCCGTATTCACCGGTCAGGGCGTTGTATCCGAAGTTGGGGTCCTTGGCCTCGAAGACCTTCTGCGCGACGATCGAACCGTCGACGCCGGCGTTCTCGGCGATGGCCTTGATGGGGGCCCACAGGGCGCGGCGTACGATATCGACGCCCGTCTTCTGATCGCCCTTGAGCTTCTTCTCCTCCTTGTCCAGTACGGCCGCCAGCGCCCGCAGGGGAGCCACGCCGCCGCCGGGGAGGATGCCCTCTTCCACCGCCGCCCGACAGGCGTGCAGGGCGTCCTCGACGCGGGCCTTCTTCTCCTTCATCTCCACTTCCGTGGCCGCACCGACCTTGATCTGCGCCACGCCGCCGGCCAGCTTCGCCAGACGCTCTTCGAGCTTTTCGCGGTCGTAGTCGCTGGTCGTCTTGCTCGCCTCGTTCTTGATCTGCTCGATGCGGCCCTTGATGTCGGCCGACGTGCCCGCGCCCTCGATGATCGTCGTGTTGTCCTTGTCGATCACCACGCGCTTGGCCTGGCCCAGGTCCTTCAACTCGAGCGACTCGAGCGTGATGCCGAGGTCTTCAAACACGGCGCGGCCACCGGTCATCACGGCGATGTCCTCCAGCATGGCCTTTCGGCGATCGCCGAAGCCCGGTGCCTTCACGGCGGCGCATTGCAGGACGCCGCGCAGCTTGTTCACCACCAGCGTCGCCAGCGCCTCGCCCTCAACATCCTCGGCGATGACCAAGAGCGAGCGGCCGGCCCGCGCCACTTTCTCCAGCAGCGGGATCAGGTCCTTGACGCTGGAGATCTTCTTCTCGCAGATGAGGATGTACGGCTTGTCAAGCCTGCACTCCATCTCGCCCGGGTCGGTCACAAAGTGCGGCGAGAGGTATCCCTTGTCGAACTGCATGCCCTCGACCAATTCGACGACCGTCTCGATCGACTGGCCCTCTTCGACGGTGATGACGCCGTCCTTGCCGACCTTGTCCATCGCCTCGGCGATCTTCTTGCCGATCTCGGCGTCCTGGTTCGCGGCGCAGGTGCCGACCTGGGCGATCTGCTTGGTCTCTTTGGCCGGGCGGCTCATGCGGGCGTATTCCTCGACGATGGCGGCGACGCCCAAGTCGATGCCGCGCTTCAGCTCCATCGCGTTCGCGCCGGCGGCGATGTTCTTCAAGCCTTCGTTGAAAATGGACTCGACGTACACGGTGGCCGTCGTTGTGCCGTCGCCGGCGTCGGTTGAGGTCTTGCTGGCGACTTCCTTGACCATCTGGGCGCCCATGTTCTCATACGGGTCGTCCAGTTCGATCTCCTTGGCGACCGTGACGCCGTCCTTGGTGACGGTCGGCGTGCCGAAGCTCTTCTCCAGCACGACGTTTCGGCCGCAGGGGCCGAGCGTGACCTTGACCGCGCGGGCCAGTTGTGTGACACCACTGCGAATGGCCTCGCGGGCTTCCATGTCGAATGCAATCTTCTTGGCTGCCATGGTTGGATTCCTCTCTCGATGTATGGTTTCGTGGTTGTTGGTTCGTTTGTCAGGCTACTGCGTCGTGTTCATCGGCGAAGGCGAATTGCGAGGAAAGAACGCGAAAGGCATCGTCGGGAGTCGTCGACCTCCGATCCGTATCGCGCCGGTGGTTCGCTCTTCGCAATTCGCCGCGGGGCCTCCGCTTTGTACCAGGAGTCACTATTCAAGGATGAACCGCTGCGGCTCGAAACCCGCGGCTCGCGCAGCCTCCTGCGCCTTGTCGCGAATCACCGCCAGCGGGTCATCCAATCCCGTCTCGATGCGCCCGGCCGTCAGCTCCGCCCGCGTGTCCAGCGCCAGCACCCGCCAGCGCCGCGTCGCCATCAGCGTCGCCTCGGCGCCCGACAGCGATACGTCGTTGCTCACCGCGAGGTAACACGGCGTCGGTCGAACGCCACCGGGCATCGGGTTCGGCCGCGAAGCCATCAATTTCCTTCCTCGTCGCCGATGTCCTGAAACGGCTCGTCCTGCCAGATGCCGCCTTTTTGCTTCACCTGAAGTTCGACCGTTTCGATCGCCTCGGCGTCGACGAAGATGACGTCGTCCACGACCTCGGCGTCGTCATACTTGGATACGCGAATCTCGATGCGAAACCCGCCATCCTCGACCTTGTTGTACGCCAGCGGATGCAGATGCATCGCGTCGGCATTTCCCGGGAACGTCAGCACCAGTCTCGCCGCAGGGCCGAACTTGATCGCTTCGTCCAGGGCCGTTTCGAACAGCTTGGCTCGCATCAATATCGCTTTCTGTTGATGGGCGCGATCCGCAGCCCGCTACTCGAGAATCGCCAGGATGTCCGACTCGTCCATGATGACGAACTCCTCGCCGTCCACCTTGATTTCCGTGCCGGCGTAGCTCGTGAACAGGACTTCGTCGCCCTTCTTCACCGTCAGCTTCGCGCGCTCCCCTGTGTCCAGCAACTTTCCGTCGCCCACCGCTTGCACCCGGCCGCGCCGCGGCTTTTCCTTGGCCGTGTCCGGCAGCACGATGCCGCCGGCCGTCATGGCCTCGGCTTCGATCCGCTTGAGCAGCACCTTGTCACCAAGGGGTCGAATCTTCGTCTTCGTTACCGACATCTTGCGTTGCTCCTTTTTCCTGTTTTAAATGCGGTGCGGCGGATCCGATTCCGCGCCGAACCGTCATGCCTCTAACTTGTCTCTTCAATTCACCGGCAGCGTCCAATTGACGCGGTATTTCTGCTGTGCGAGGCGGACCACGTAGGGCGCGATCACGTCATGCCGCTCATCCGCCTGCAAGACGCTGTACACATCCAGTGCGATGGCATCGCTAAGCAGCTGCTGCGTCGCGCCTGTGCAAACCAGTACGCAGGGTACCGTGAAACCCATTTGGCGAAGCCGACGCACCAATTCCAGCCCGGA
Organism: Planctomycetia bacterium; assembly: GCA_015200345.1. Classification (NCBI taxonomy): domain Bacteria; kingdom Pseudomonadati; phylum Planctomycetota; class Planctomycetia; species Planctomycetia bacterium. The sequence continues at coordinate 1,239,332 of CP054187.1, forward strand.
TGTCGCTGGAAGATCGTGATCCACGACGCCGATGTGAACGCCGTCGCGGGCAATGATCTCCATCGCCTCATAGTCCGACCGAGACCACTGCACGTCCACCTGCCACGGCGCCAAGACCTCCGCCAACCGCGGTGCCCAACGGCTCTGCGGTGCGGCCGCAATCATCAGTCGCATGCGTTCCAACGAAGGCTTGCTGGAATGGGTATCCGTAAACATGCCTGATCAGAGGGTAGATTCGCATTTAGCCGCCGCGACGATCCGCAGCAATATCGCGATCGGGGCGCACACTCGCCCGCCTCGGAGGATTGCAAGGAGCGTACCGCGCCGCGCAGGAAGCCGCTAAATCAGGTGAAATTGCCATAAACAGCTTCTGCACATATGGTTATGCCAACCATTTGTGCCGCGTGTCCCGATTAGATTCGGGTCTGGCCTACTTTTTTGGCAGTCTGCGAACAGAGTTGCGAAGGGGGTACTGTCATTCTGGCATAGACCCGTTCGTTCTTCCCATGCCGGTAGGCGGAGAAACTGGCGTGGGGACGAGTTCAAGCAAGGTAACAGGGTGCTCCCGTACCGGAAACAGAGGAGAGCCAACATGCCGCCTCTTCAGGGAGCGGGCAGGGGCAGGGCAGGGCATGGCTGCATCGCGATGAGCGAATGCAAACCACCATTTCGAAGATGCGTCGAGTCATCAATCGAAAGCGGCCCGACCGCGTATAATCACCAGGGGTTTTCACCGGGGGTTTTCATCGCAGGGTGATCCATGGAATTTCAATCCGCGATCAGCACGTTGTCCGACGCGAGCCAGGCGGTCGACGAACTCACGCGCGCGACGAACGGCGCCGCGTGTGATTTGGCCGTCGTTTTCGCCACGCACCATTACGGCCCGGAATTTGACGACGTGCTGGGCGAGTTGTCGCGCAAGCTCGGCGCGCGGAATCTCATCGGTTGCACCGGCGACGGGATCATCGGTCCGGACCGCGAGATCGAGCGCGCCCCGGCGATGGCGTTGTGGACCGCGCGGCTGCCGGGCGTGCGAATTCTTCCATTTGTCTTGGACCAGGACGACGTCAGCGCCTTCGAGACCGCCGACGACTGGATCGAGCGGCTCGGGGTTCGCCCCGAGGACAAACCCGCGTTCGTCATTCTGCCCGAACCCTTTTCCATCAACGTCGAAGCCTGCCTCGCCGCGCTCGATCAGATCTACCCCGGGTCGATCGTTGTCGGCGGCATGGCCAGCGGCGCGAGCGAACCCGGGCAGAATCGCCTGTTCCTCAATGACCAGCCGCTGCGGCAGGGGCTGGTCGGCCTCTCGCTCACCGGTCCGATCCGCGTTCACAGCGTGGTCTCGCAGGGTTGCCGGCCGATCGGCGAATCGTTCGTTGTGACGCGCGCCGAAGAGAACGTGATCTACGAACTGCGCGGCCGGCCGGCTCTGGATGTCTTGCGCGGCGTGTTCACCGACGCTCCGGCGCACGATCAGGAGTTGATGCAAAAGGGGCTCCACGTCGGCCGGGTGGTCGATGAGCGGCTTGGAAAGTTCAGCCGCGGCGATTTTCTGATTCGAAACGTGATGGGCGTCGTCGACGAATCGGCCCTGGCCGTCAATACACTCATGCGGCCGGGCCAGACCATTCAGTTCCACGTGCGCGACTCCCAGACGGCGGAAGAAGACATGAATAGACTTTTGTCCGACGCCATGGCGCGCATGAGCGCCCCGCCACGCGGCGGACTGCTCTTCTCCTGCAACGGGCGAGGCACCCACCTGTTCGGCAAACCCCATCACGACATCGGCGTCGTCAATCGCCTCGCTCCCTCGTGTCAAGTCGCCGGTTTTTTCGCCGCCGGTGAAATCGGCCCCGTCGGCCATCGTACCTTCATTCACGGCTTCACCAGCAGCCTCGTGTTGTTCGAGCCGGCCGCATCGAGCTGACGCACGCGGCATTGGGGCGTTGCACCGCATTGCATTCGACAGACCCGGTCGCGTGCCTATAATCCGATTCGCCGTCGCACACCTCGCCGCGACGCGCGGTGATTTCCCCAGTGAGAGGACGGTCCCGTTTGCCTCGATCATCCTGCATCATGTCCGGCCCGCTCCACGGGTGGATTGCGGCGCTCGCGCTGGCCTTTCTTTCCGCATGCAACCCCGTCGCGCCCGTGGTGAACATCATCGCCCAAGCCGGCACCACCGGTAACAAGGACAAAGGGATCACCTATTACGTCGGCGGCGCCGGGCCGATCGGAAACGTCGGCTCGTGGGATGTGCCGCAGGGGCTGGCCGAGGCGGGTTACGAGGGGTATGTCGGCGTCTTCACCTGGCAGGGGCTCACGCACGCCGGCGATCAGATCAACCTCTCGCGCAACAAGGCCAAGGGCGCCGAACTGGCCTACGAAATCCGCCGCTATCGACGGCTCCACCCCCATCAGCAGATCAATCTCATCGCGCTCTCCGCGGGAACCGGCATCGTCACGTTCGCCCTGGAGTATCTTTCCGACGACATTCGCGTGGAGAATGTTGTCTATCTCGGTTGCAGCATGTCCAGCAGCTACGACCTCACGCGCGCGTTGCGACGCATCAACGGCGGGCTGTACGTCATCCATTCCACGCGCGATCCCATCCTCGACAAGCTCGTCTCGCGCATCGGAACCGTCGATCGCGCCTCCGGCGAAGAGGGCATCGCCGGCATGATCGGTTTCCGCTATCCCGAGAACCCATCGCCCCAGACCGAACGCGAATACCAAAAGCTGCACAACGTCGCTTGGCGATACGACTTCGCCGACGCCGGCTACGAAGGCGGCCACACCGACGCCACCAAGCGGGATTTCGTCCGCCGGTACATCGCGCCCGTCCTGCTGGGCCACCCCGAAGTGCTGATCGGCAAGCCGCCCGATGGCTACCGCCGCGGCGACACCTCACCCGGTGCGGAGCGACCAGCGCCGGCCACCCGACCCGCCGCCGAGACGCAGGCAGATCGCATCCGGACCGTTTCCTCACCGTCCCCTTCGGACTCGCCCCGCACCGTCAAGCCCGCCGCCCGAACCGCTCGCTCGCGGCGACCGGCCACCAGCGAGTAGAATCGGCTCCCATGTCCCGCCGAATGAAGGCCGTTCATCGTCGAGATCAACTCCTCGAATCAGCCATCGCCTGCTTCGCCGAGTTCGGCTACCAAGGCACCACGACCGCACGCCTCGCCCGCGCGGCCAACGTCAGCGAGCCGGTGCTCTACAAGCATTTCAAGAGCAAGCATGATCTCTTCGTCGCGCTGATCGACCGCATCGGCCGCGAGGTCATTCGTTCGTGGCGGCGGGCCATTGCCCCGCTCAAATCGCCCATCGATCAGCTGCGCGTGCTCCTGCGGCTGAACCCCGCGACCACCGAACCGCGCACGCGCCAGTTCTACCGCGTGCTCTTCGCGGCCCAGGTCGAGTTCAACGAGCCGGTCATCCAGGCGGCCCTGCGACGGCACTACGGGCAGTATGCCACGTTCCTGTCAAACATTCTCCGCCGCGCCCAACGCGCCGGACTGGTCCGCAGCGACGTCTCCGCCAGCGGCCTCGCCTGGCAGCTCATCCACTCCGGCATCGGCTTCGCCCTGCTCAAGCCGCTGGAGATCCCCGGCCACGCCACGCCCGCCAGCGTCGAGCAAGCCATCGGCCTGCTGCTCGAGCAACTGGCCAGCACGCGCACCGCGGGAACCTGATGCGTTCCACCATCCGGCGCGCAGGCCCCGGAGAGCGGGTCCGTCATGCCCTCGATCCCAAGCCGCCGCAGATCATTCCTGCTGATACAGCGGCGTGCTCAAGTACCGCTCCCCGCTGCTGGGCAGGATCACCACGATCAGCTTGCCGGCCATGTCCGGCCGGCGCGCCACCTGGTCGGCCGCGCACAGCGCCGAGCCGGACGAGATGCCGCAGAGGATGCCTTCTTCCTTTGCTGCTCGGCGTGCCCACGCCATCGAGTCGGCCGAGTTCACGCGCACAATCTCATCATAGATATCTGTATTTAATATCCCCGGCACGAATCCCGCGCCGATGCCCTGGATCATGTGCTTGCCGCGCTGAAGCGGCTGACCCGCGCGATGCTGCGTCAGAATCGGGCTTTCCTCCGGCTCGACGGCGATGCACTGGAACGACGGCTTCTTCTTCTTCAACACTTCGCCGACGCCCGTGATCGTCCCCCCGGTGCCGATGCCCGCCACCAGCACATCGGCCCGCCCGTCGGTGTCTTCCCATATCTCTACCGCAGTAGTTCTACGATGAATCTCCGGGTTCGCCGGATTGTCAAACTGCTGCGGCATGAAACTGCCCGGCGTCTGGGCCGCCAGCTCCTGCGCCTTGGCGATCGCCCCGGGCATCCCGTCGGCCGGCGGCGTCAGCACGAGGTTCGCCCCCAGCGCGCGGAGCAACTGCCGCCGCTCCATGCTCATCGACTCGGGCATCACCAGCGTCAGCTTGTAGCCCTTCGCGGCGCAGACGAACGCCAGCGCGATGCCGGTGTTGCCGCTGGTCGGCTCGATGATGTGCGTCCGCGGCGTGATCTTCCCCGCCGCCTCGCCCGCCTCGATCATCGACACCCCGATGCGGTCCTTCACGCTCGAAAGCGGATTGAAGAACTCCAGCTTGGCGTAGACTTCGGCCTTCGATTGGATGATCTTGTTGATCCGCACGAGCGGCGTGCGGCCGATGGTCTCGGTGATGTTCTGGTAGAGCCGTGCCATGTGAAGGGTTCCCTGTGAATCGCCCTGCCCTGCGGCAGGATGCGGTGAGTACACTTTTTGCGATAGAGAACGGGAAATCCGCCGTTCATAATAGGAAAGCGGGTGATCGGGCGTCAATGCTTCCCATACACGGGCATCCATCGCTTTGCGCCTCGCGCCGTGCGTGCGACCGGGAGCCATCCCTATGGAAGATGCCGAGCAAATAAAACAAGAGCTGGCGATGCTGGAGCGCGAAAACGCCCGGTTGCGAGCGCGGTTGCGGAACACACCCTTTGCCAGCGAGTCCACCAACCCGACGTTCAACGCCTTGGAATTTCGCAAGGCGCTCTATTACTACGTTCGCATCAGCCTGCTTGGATTGGTTCCGGTTCAACTGGCGGCGGTCCTGCTCTGGCTCCGCGGCGGCGTGCCCAAGGGGCTACCCAGCCTCGGACCAATCCCCTTTTTCGATTTCGCCGGACTACAAAGCGGCATCATGCCGGGCATCGGAATCGGCTTGGTCGCCATCGGGGGCTTGGCCGTAGGTCTGATCGCGTTCGGCGGCATGGCGGTCGGCGTCTTCGCCTTCGGCGGCGGATCCCTGGGCGTGTTTGCGTTTGGCGGCGGAGCAATTGGGGTGATCGCCGTCGGCGGCGGAGCCGTGGGACTCGTTTCGCTGGGCGGCGGCGGCGCGGGGATCTACGTTTGTGCGGAGCGCGGAGCGGGGCGGTACGTTTTTTCCGTCCAACGACAGGACGACCGGGCCGTGGAATTCTTTACCCGCTGGTTGCCCCGACTGAAGAAAGCCCTGGTCCAGCCGCTGCCCGTCGTTCGGATCGACTGCCCCAGGATTTGATTTTCGATCGTAACGGTCTTATTAACAGACGGTTAAGATTATCGTTGACAGGCCCGTCCGGCGGCGATACACCTTATCCCGGCGTGGTCAAAGGGTGTGAATGGACTCGTGCACGACGTGGCAGGAGTGTTTCGGCACCACGCAAAGGAGTTTGAATCATGTCTCGCCGGATGATTCAACGGTTGAAACTGGTATCGGCTGCACTGGGGTTTGGTATTGCTTTCGGGCCGCTGACTTGCGTGCGCTCGATGGGCGAGTTCGGCATGCCGGGATTGGCGGCAGTCGGGGCTGTTGGCTTGGCTACGACGTCCATTCAAAACGCCGAGCAACCCAGCCCGAACCTCGCATGGCCCGCCCTGCCGATCGAGCATCGGTCTACCGGCGGGTGACCAGGCGACCCGCAAGCATCGTCAACCCGGTCCATCGCTCGCCGCGTGATAATCTGGTGTGGCGGGCACAATCCCCCTATCACCATTCAAGATCGGCACCGTCAGCCAATTGCTCGGGTACCCCTTCCGCGCGCTTCGCGCTCGCGGATCGCCGGTCAATCAGTTCGGAGGAAACTGCGTGATGCGAAACGGGCGTTTGTACGGATGGTTCAGTTATGTCCTTTTCACGTTGGCTGGTTGCGCGGGACCGAAACCGACCGAGCCGGCTGGGATCGACACCCAGTTCCTGCGCGACTTCGCCGAGACGCGCGGCTACTCCTGCGGCCAGCCAACCGGTTTCGCACTCACGCCGAGCGGCGATGCGATGCTCTTTCTGCGGAGCGGCCCGCGTGACGTGGTTCGCAATCTGTTCGAGATCAGCACGGCCGACGGGTTGATGAAGATTCGCGCGACGGCGGACGATCTGCTTGGCGGCAAGGAAGAGGTGCTGACGGTCGAAGAGAAGGCGCGGCGCGAGCGGCAGCGCGTGACGGCGCGCGGGCTGGCGTCGTTCTCGCTGTCCGAAGACGGCAAGCTGATTCTCACGAGCTTGAGCGGCAAGCTGTACGTCATCCAACGGGAGGACGGCAAGATTCTCACACTCCCCGACGACGCGGCCGGCGCGCCGATCGACCCGAAGTTCTCGCCCGATGGTCGGTTTGTCTCGTGCGTGCGCGGGCACGATCTGTACGTGATCGAGCTGGCGACCATGTCGCAACGGCGTCTCACCGAGGGCGGCACGGCCGATGTCTCGCACGGCTTGGCGGAGTTCGTGGCGCAGGAGGAGATGGGCCGTTCGAGCGGGTATTGGTGGAGCGGTGATTCGCAGTGGATCGCGTTCGAAGAAGCAGACGTGCGCGAGGTGGAGACGCTGTACATCGCCGACGCGCGCCATCCCGAGCAGCCGCCACAAGGCTGGCGCTACCCGCGTGCCGGGACGGCCAATGCAAAAGTCCGATTGGGGATTGTTTCGGTGACCGGAGGCGAGCCTCGCTGGGTCGCCTGGGATTGGAACGCGTATCCGTACCTGGCGACCGTGCATTGGGGGAAGGATTCGCCGCTGACGATGTACGTCCAGACGCGCGATCAGAGAACATGCCAATTGTTGATGGTGGATGAAAGGACGGGTCGAGCGACGACGCTGTTGACGGAGACGGACGACGCGTGGATCAACATCGACTCGGACATGCCGCGGTGGTTGCCAGGCGGCGAGCAGTTTTTGTGGACGAGCGAGCGCAGCGGCGAGTGGGAGCTGGAGCTTCGGCGGCGCGACGGCTCGGTGGTGAAGACCTACCGTCCCGGTTCGGCGAAGCTGTACGGCGTCGTGGCGGTGGACGGCGCACGGCGCGAGGTCGTGGTGAGCGGTAGCGTCGATCCGACGCAGACGCACTTGTATCGCATCGCGCTGGACGGCGGCGAAGTCGTCGCGCTGACGCGCGAACCGGGCAGCCATTCGGGCAAGTTTTCGCGCGATGGCAACGTCTGGGTGCACACGGCTTCGCTGGCCGACGGCACGATCAGCCACGTTGTCCGCTGGCGCGATGCGACCCTGCGCGGCGAACTGCCGAGCGGCGCCGAGCAGCCGCCCTTTACACCGAAGCCCGAGCTGACGACCGTCGAGACAAGCGGGCGAACGTATCACGCCTCCATCCTGCGGCCGCGCAACTTTGACAAGAGTCGTAAATACCCCGTCATCAACTACGTCTACGGCGGGCCGCACAGCAACATGGTCCATGCCGCGGCGCGCGGCTACCTCCGCCAGCAGTGGATTGCCGATCAGGGATTCATCATCGTGTCCATCGACGGGCGCGGCACCGAGCGGCGCGGTCGTGAATGGGAGCGAGCCATCGCCCGGAATGTGATCGACGGACCGCTCGCCGATCAGGCCGATGCGATGCTCGCCCTCGGCGAGAAGTATCGCGAGCTGGACCTGTCGCGCGTCGGCATCTACGGCTGGTCCTTCGGCGGGTACTTCGCCACGATGGCGGTGTTGAAGCGGCCGGATGTGTTCCATGCGGCGGTGGCCGGCGCGCCGGTGATCGACTGGGCCGATTACGACACGCACTACACCGAGCGGTACATGGGCACGCCGAAGGACAACGCAGCCGGGTACGAAGCGTGCAGCGCGCTGACGTATGCTGCCGATCTGCGACGCCCGTTGCTGCTGATTCACGGCACGACGGACGACAATGTCTACTTTACGCACACACTGAAGATGGCCGAGGCGCTGTTCCGCGCGGGGCGCGATTACGATCTGCTGGCCCTGGCGGGTTTCACGCACATGGTGCCCGATCCGAACGTGAACGTGCGGTTGTATGAACGGATCGTGCGGTACTTCCGCAAGCATCTGATCGAAACGACGCCCCAGTCGGTCGCAGCCGAGTCAGCGCCGTAGCACGGCCGCTTCATCCAAGCAGCGCGCCTTCGCCGCGAACAACTCGATTGCTTGCGCGGTCGGCATTCTTCTCCGATTGCTTGCGCAATCGGCGCCTCGGAACGGATGCTTCGCGCAGTTCGCTCATTGAAACCGCGCCGGGCTTCCCATGATCAGCGCATCGCTCGCAGCGCTTCGCGCATCTTGCCGACGACTTCGTCCACCAGTTCGGCCTTCACATCCAGCACCGGCCGCAGGCGAATCGACTTCTCGCCGCAGCGAATCACCAGCAGCCCCACCTGCCAGCAGGCCTTCCAGAAACGATTGCGCGTCTCGGTGTCGGGCAGATCGAAAGCCAGCATCAGACCGCGACCGCGCACGGCCGTGATGCACGGCTCCTCGGCGGCGAGGTTCTGCAACTGTTGCAGGAAGCGCTCGCCCATGCGCCGGGCGTTGTCGGCGAGATTCTCGCGCTCGTAGATCGTGAGTAAATGCGTCGAGCGCACCATGTCCACGAGGTTGCCGCCCCAGGTGCTGTTGATGCGGCTGCTCTTGCGGAAGACGTTCTCGGGCACTTCGTCCAGCCGCGGACCGGCCATGATCCCCGCGAGCTGCACCTTCTTGGCGAAGGCGAAGATGTCGGGCCGCACGCCGAAATGCTCGAAGCACCAGTTGCGCCCGGTGACGCCCATTCCGCACTGCACTTCGTCGAAGATGAGCAGCATGTCATGTTGATCGCAGAGCCGTCGCAGGGTCTGGAAAAACTCCGGGCGGAAATGGCGATCACCGCCCTCGCCCTGGATTGGCTCGATGATGACGCAGCAGATTCTGTTCGGCCGCGCGGCGAGGGCGGCGAGGATCTCCGACTCGGTCTGCTTCTCGTCGGCGACGACGCGCTGGCTGCGCTGCGGCTCGGGCAGAGCGAAATCAATCGGCGGCGCGCTGACGCGCGGCCAGTCGAACTTCGCGAAATAGCGTACCTTGTTCGGATCGGTGTTCGTGAGCGACATCGTGTAACCGGTGCGTCCGTGGAAGCAGTTCTTGAAATGCAAAACGTCGGTGCCGATCTCGCCTCGGCCGGCGGCGATGTTCTTCTGCACTTTCCAGTCCATGGCGGCCTTCAGCGCGTTCTCGACGCCCAGCGCGCCGCCTTCGATGAAGAAGTACCGCTCCATGCCCTCGACGCCTAGCACGCGGGAGAAGGTGTTCACAAACCGGGCGTAGGCCGCGGTGTACACGTCGCTGTTGGCGACTTTCACCATGGCCGCGTCGAGCAGATCCTCGCGCACATCGGGCCGGTCGAAGTGCGGATGATTGAACCCGATCGGCAGCGAGGCGTAGAAGCCGTACATGTCGATCATCGTGCGATTCGTGGAGGCATCGAAGAAGTAGCAGCCTCGGCTGCGCGACCGGTCGAAGACCATCTCGAACCCGTCCACGAGGATGTGCTTCTTCAGGTCCGTCAGGACATCGCGGGCTGTGATTTCGTTGCGAAATCCGTGCGTGCTTGTGTTCATGGGGTGACTCGATTCGATCATGACCGGACGACGGCGTCCGGGATTCCCGGCCGGCGAACCGGGAGGCGTTCAGCTTGGTTCAACGCGGTCTCCGCGCAATTGCCGCGCGGGACCATACGATCATTCCATCGGTTACAGGAAAAGGAGCGACGCAGCCGGCCGGCGGCGTCACTCGTTGAAGACGGTGGACATGAAGACCGAGACGCCGGTTGTGGGCCGGCGGCAGCGCAGGCCGCGGTGCTCGAGGAACCAGTAGCGCGAACCGTCGATGCGGCCTTCGGAGATGGCGGTCAGATCAGGGTGCATGACAACTTCGCCGAAAAACAACGTTTGTCCCAATCATAGCCCGCGGGACGGCCCTCTGCAATGGTGGCACGGTTGACCGAGTCCGCTTTGACGCCGCCCGGCGCGTCGGGATACTGTAATGCCATGAGAATCATCGGCCACGGGATGGACTTGATTGAAACGCAGCGGATCGACCGCATTCGGCAGGAGCACCCCGATCGGTTTCTGGAGCGCATCCTGACGCCAAGTGAACGGGGCTACTGCGAGCGGCGGAAGTTTCCGCTGCCGCACATCGCGGGGAGGTTTGCCGCGAAGGAGGCGATTCTCAAGGCGCTGGGCACAGGCTGGCGCGGGCAGATCGCCTGGACCGACATGGAGATTCTCAACGACGAGGCGGGCAAGCCGCAGGTCGCATTGAGCGGGCACACGGAAGTGATCGCGCGGGGGCTGGGCGTGTCGCGCATTCTGCTAAGCATCACGCACACGGAGCACTACGCGGCCGCCAGCGCGATCGCCGTCGGCGAATAGATCGTTCCGATCGGTCTCCCACCGCGCACAGCGAGCCAATCGCGCGAACGATCGAAGGCGCAAACGCGGCGTCCGGCCGCATCGGCCTGAAGCATTTGCGTCAAATACTTGTCACCATGCGGTTCTGCGTGGACGCGGCAGACGGTTCTTCGCGTGTGATCGTCGTGCCGCAGCGGCCCTCCAGCGCCGCGGGCAGGTCCGACCAGTCGGTGATGATCGCGCGGGCATTGGGATTGGTCGACCGGCGCAGGAAATCGACCGCGGCGCGAATCTTCGGAAGCATCGAGCCGGCGGCGAAGTGACCGTCCGACTCGAGTTGCTGGAGCCGCGCGAGGCCGATCCGCCGCACCGGCTGCTGTGCGGGCTTGCGATAGTTGATGTACACCGCATCGACGCCCGTCAGAATCGCCAGAACGTCGGCATCGACCTCGGCCGCCAGGATCGCGCTGGTCAGATCTTTGTCGATGACGGCTTCGACGCCTTCGTAGCGGCCGTCCGGCAGTTGCACAACAGGGATTCCGCCGCCGCCGGCGGCGATGAGCAACCGGCCCTGGGCAACAAGCTCCTTCAGTACGTCGATTTCCACGATCCGAACGGGGCGCGGGCTGGCGACGACGCGGCGATATCCTCGACCGCTGTCTTCGACAACGTGCCAGCCGTCGCGTTGTTCGTGCAGTTTCGCGGCCGCTTCATCGAGGAACGGGCCGATCGGTTTGGTCGGGTTGGTGAACGCCGGATCGGCGCGATCCACCAGCACGCTCGTCACGAGGGCCGCCGGCAGACGCGGCAGGCCTCGCACGATCAGCTCGTTGCCCCACGTTTGCGCGATCATGTAGCCCATGCCGGCCTGTGTGTCCGCGACGGCCAGCCCCAGGTCAATCGGGTAAACGCTATTCGACGCGATCTCGACGCGCCGCATGATCGACCCGACCTGCGGACCGTTGCCGTGCGTGACGGTGACCTGCCATCCACGCTCGACCAGATCAGCCAGCGGGACGGCCATCTCTCGACTGTGACGGAATTGATCGGCGATGTCGCCCGTGCCTCCGGGCGTGACCAGCGCGTTGCCGCCGATGGCGACGACTATTTTCATGGCAGACAGGCTCCGTCCGTCGGAACCGCGCCATGCCGATGGCAGGCGGCCGGTTCCGTCTACAGATTCTAACATCGACCGACGGGATCGGCCGGGATGAGCAGGCGGCGGGAGGAACGCGCCGAAGGCGGCGTCAACACCGGCAGCGGCGGAGGGTTCATGGCCGGGCGTTTCGGGCGAGATCCGACAGGCGCTTGTAAATGGGGTCCTTCAAATCGCGCGCCAGCGATCGCTCGAACAGGACGCCGTCCGACGCGTTGGCGTAGACGAGCGTCGCGTCGTTCTTGCCGCCGCCGCGGTCGAAGTCGATGTCCACGCATACGGTTCCGGTGGAAAAATCGGGTCGCCCGGGGCGCTTGTCTTTCTTGCCGATCTCTTCGCCGGCGCTGATCTTGAACTCCTGCCGCGACGCACCGGCGCGGGTCACCTTGAACACCGCGACGGTGACTTCGTTCTTCGCTTTGTCGGCCTTGGTCAGGTAGAAGTAGGTATCGCTTTTGATCTCGACCGGGCGCGACTCGGGCGACCAGTCGCTGAAGACCGTCAGCCGCTGCGCGTCGCGCGGGTTGCGCAGCTCGCCCGTGTTGCCCGCGAAGATATTCAAGACTTCGTAGCGGATGCGATAGACGTAAGTATGGCCGGGGACCGGCGTGAGGTCGTGCGCCAGGATCGGCATCAGCCTGCGCGGGTCGCGCGGCGACGATTTGGCGAACGGGCGCAGCTCGCGCGGCAGCTTCTCGGGCAAGCGATCCAGGATCGCCTGTGCCGCCGCAACGTCCTTCTCCGGCACACCGGGCAACCCCACGACGCCTCGCGTCAAAACCAGGGCCGCATACGGATCGACGTCTTTGAACGGCTTGCGCCCCTTCAGCGCCGCGTTTGCCCAATCGAGCCACCGTTTGCTAAAGCGGCCCGGATTCGGCGCCGTCGGCGAATTGGCCGCCTCGCGATCGGGCGGTTCGTCGAGGTACGGCACCGCCGGAAGCTCCACTTTGTCTCCCGATGCCTGGTACTGACCGAACGGCGTCAAGACAATCGCCTCGCGCATCTCATCGAGCAGGCTGCGATAGGCCTCCATCCCTTGCACGCGCATGCGACCATCGGGCAACACCGTCAGAATCGGCCGCCGGGGTTCCTTAAACGGGAGGAACGTCTCGACGTCCTCCCACGCGCCGCCGGGGTCGTTCACATCGCGGCGCTGAAGATGAACCTTCGCGATTTGCAGGGTTGTGCCTTCGGGATACCGTTCGGCCAGAAACTTGCTCTGCTGCTCAACCAAGTCCACCTGCGCGGCGACGGAGACCCAGTTGGCGGTCACCACCTTTCCCGTGGTCTGGTCTTCGCGTTGACGCGGGTCGAAGGATTCAAGTTCGGGCTTCGAGCGCAGGAACCGAAACGTGGAGCGACCGGAACTCAACACGGGAAGATCCGGCGAGACAAATCGCGCGAGATTGCGGCGATCTTCCGGCGCGGTCCGCATGATCGACACGAGCGGCGGGCCGAACGCGCCCGCACGGGGAAGCGACTTCGGCAGCTCCGCCATGCCCAGCAGCCCCTTTGCCTCGGGGCCGAACCACTCCGCAAGCTGCGCCACGGGGTCGTTCTTCGGATCGGACTCGGTCTCCTTGCGCGGCGGGTTGTACCGGGCCGACTGCACGGCCTGCCGCGCCTGCTCCGCCGCATCCGCGGCGGCCTGAATCAATTCCGCCGCGCTGCGATCGTTGACACTGAAACGCCCGCCGGCGAAACCGTAATACACCGCGCCGAGAAATCCGGCCGCGCAGACACCCAGGATGACCTTCTCCAGGTGCTTGTCGACAAAACTCACGTCTTTCTTGGCCATGACTGCTCCCGAGCAACTCCCTGACGCCTGTGGCACCCATTCTGCGCGGCGTCGCGGTCAACCGCCTCCGCGACTGAAGTCCGATGGGTCCCCGGCCGTGCCCGATTTCAGCACCTGCTTGAGTGATTCCGGTATCCACTCCTCGAACACGCTGCGGATGTAGTACCCTTCGAGATTGATCGTCGCCAGGACAACCGGCGCTTCGCCATAGAGGTAGTCCTCCTGGAGCGGGTTTTGATCGACAGATGTATAAGACACACTGGTCGGCGTGTAGAACCCGACGCGGCAGAGGCTGTCCAGCACCTGATTCAACGCTGCCGTTTCGACGATCACTTCCAACTGCAATGGAACAACAAACAGCTTGTCATTGTTCGTCACACCGGTGAAGGACGCAGGCCAGTCCTTGTTGGCGTTCGAACCTCCGCCGTTGCCCAATCGCGCGGCGATGCGAAGCATGAGCAGGTGCTTGACCGGCATGAAGGCCACCCAGGCGTCGTCGGCACGATTCGCCCTCGCCAGCTCGGCGGCCCGTGATTCGTTGCAGCGCGCCAGCGCCGTCACCATGTCCTGCTGAATCCACAACGTCATCTGGGCATGCCAGATTTCGTCGGGCTTGGGCACCTCGTCGCTTCGTGCCATCGGGTGACGCCCCAGGGCATTGGGCGACAGGTACATGTAGATTCGCCGGGCCACGTCCTCCGCTGCACGCGCGGCCGGATACTCCCGCAGAAACTCGCTCAACTCGCGCTCGCGCGCCTGACCCAGATCGCCTTTCAAGTCCGTGAGACCGGCGCTGCCCCACGGGTTGTTCAGCGAATCGGCCGGTGGGCGAACCTTCATGGCGGCGACCAAACGCTCCTGGTCGGCCACTTCCGCCGCCGTGGCCTTGTCGCGCGCTCGGAGCCGCTCCGCCAATTGCGCGTGCGCCCGGATGTAAGCGTTCCTGAATTCGATCGCGTCGGCATTGCTGGCCGGCTTCGGGAGCACGTTCGGAACCAGCGTCGTCCGAGGTTTGCGAACGACGCTGCCGTCAGGACCGACCGATTCCTCAAACGCGTTATACTTCTGCACCGCCAGGGCCGCATCCATCGAGCGGGCGAACTCCGCGTTGCGCGCCTCGATGTCCTCGGCCTTCGCTTTGATCGTATCCTTGTTCGCGGCGGTGCGCTTGTACTTCTCGGTCTCGCTGACCAGCGACGCGACGCCGTTGAGTTGCTCGATCACCGCATCCCCGCCGGCGTAGGCGAAATAGCCCATGCCCAGCGACGCCAGCGCCACGACGCCGACCGCGATCAGTTTCCATTGTTGCTTCACGAAATCCATCGATCCATTACTCCGGCGATGCGTTTGTGCGGCTTAGCGCGTTAGCGTTTGTACGTTGCGACGTTTCATCACCCGCCGCCATCGGGCTTTTCCTTCTTGTCGCCTTCCGCCGGCTTGGGTTTGTATCGCTCGGGGATCATCTTTTCCGGCGTGTCGCCCTTCCGCGCGCAGACAAGAATGATGAACCGCTTGTCGCCGGAGTCGTCCTCGCCGGTCACCGGGTCCGCCTTGACGAACTTGTTCCGCCAGCGTATCGCCTCTTCGAGGATGTTCGTCCCGCCCACGACGCGACCCAACCCGGCGCCGGTTGACCCGGTCGGTTGACCGGCGCCGCGGCCGCCACGCGGCATCATGCCGCTTGTTCCACCCCGTTCTTCGATTCGCGCGCCGCCCCGGCCAGGTCGACCACCCGGCGCCGTCGGCTCGGCGTTCGGCGTCACCGGTGAGGAAACCGGGTTGGATTTCTGCCGATTGATCACTTTGTCGAGCTTGATGTTGTCAAAATAAAATCCGCGGCCCGGCTTTTTGCCGACTTCATCGAGCGATTTGATCAGCGTTTGCTCCAGCCATTTGGCCGGGTTGGGATCGGTCGCGCCGCCGACGATGCGAAGATACCAGCCGGGGCTGCGAAGCGAGGACCCGGATTTCGCATCACCGCCGTACAGCTGGGCCGGATCCTTGGGATCGTAGATCATGTCGATTCGCTCGATCCAGACATCCTTCCGCTGGGCGCGCGGGGTCTGACGCGCAGCCTCGGCCAGCGCTCGCGGGTCGGTGATCGTCGTCAATTGCGGGGACGCCTCGGCAAACGCCTCATGCACCGTCTCCAGGATGCGCGGTACCAGGACGTTGTTCTGCGGCAATTTTGCAAGCGTATTCAGGAAACCCATGTCGCCGGCGGACTTTCGGTCCAACTCGGAAAACGCCGATTGCAGCTTCTGTGCCGCGCCGGCCACCTTCGCTGCTTTCTCCAGCGGCGGTTCGCTCCCAATGCTGTTCAGCCTCGCCATCGCATCGTCGACGCTGCTCGCCGGGATCGGCGACGGCGCCGTCAGGCTGCCCATGGCCGACGCAATCTGATTCGTTGCCATGACGTTGCTGACCCACAGCGAACCGGCCGCCAGCGCCAGGGACGCCGCCGATGCGTAGAACCACGGCTGCTTCTTTTTCCACAAAAGACTCTTTTTCACTTCCAGCGGAATCAGGTTGGAGCCGACCGGCGCCAGACCCAGCCCCTGAAGGGCCAGACCGTACGCCACGGTGAAGCTCATGATCTGCTCTTTGAACTGCGGCGCGCGGTCGTTCTCGGCGATCGTCATCTTCTTGAACTGGGACAGCCGATCCACCTGAATCTGGAGATTCTGCTGAAGAAATTTCTGCAAACCCGGCAGCAGGAAGGCGTTGCCCATCCCCACGACGCGCGTCACATGCGCATCGCGCCGCGTACTCGTGTACGAACCGATCGACCGCTGAATCTCCGACACCAGATCGGCAAACGCCGGTCGCATCGCCTGAAACACCTGCCGCGCGTACTTGGACGTCGCCGCGGTGCGCTTCAGCTTCTCCGCCTTGCGGAAACTCGTCTTGAACGCCGTCACCAGCGCCTTGGTGAACTGGTTGCCGCCGATACGCAGCTGCCGCGACCAGATGCGCTCCCCCTCCATCACGATCAAATCCGTGCCCAGCGCTCCCATGTCCAGCAGCACGGCCGCCTTGCCCGGCTCGGCCACTTCCTCATACCGCGCCGCGTTGTACGACGCCATCGGGCTGGTCTGAACGATGAACGGCTCGATGCCGTGATCGGTGAAGTAGCCGATGTAGTTACGAATCAGCTCCTTGCGAATCGCAAAAATGCCCACTTCCACGTCGGGCGAGTCCTTCTCCTGAAAGACCTGGTAATCCCACACGACTTCATCGAGATCGAAGGGAATCTGCTGGCTCGCCTCGTATTGCACCATGTCGGGGATCTTCTTCACGTCCACCGGCGGCAGCTTCGTGAAGCGCGTCAGCGTCTGCTGGCCCGGCACCGACACGACGATCCTCGCACCCTTCAGGTCGTTTCGAGAGGCAAATGTCTCGATTGACTTGATGACCATCGCCGTCGCGTCGGCCTCGGCCTCCGACAGAATCGAAGGATGCTCCACCACGTCGCAGGTGACCATCTCCACCCCGTCGCCGGCCGCCTGAAGCTTGATCGCCTTCAACGAGCACTGACCAACGTCGATGCCCCAGACCGGCTGTTTCGCTGCCATGGAACTTGCTCCGTCCTGCGCTCGTCAGCGCCGCTCCACCCATCACATTCCGCCCGGACGCTTCATGATAACGCCGATTCGCCCCGCGTCGGGTCTTGGACTATCCTGTCTTACTGCTCGATTTCGTCGGTACGTCAGGTAGGCTGTCGCCCGTCGCGTGGGACCGCCGGAACCGGTTCGCTCCGGTCTTGGGGGCGGGGGCGTGCAACGGCACACTAGATCGTATCCGGGCCAATAAAATGAGTCAACCGGCGATGCGTCCGATACGGGTGTTTCGCGCACAGGATCACTGGCCGCAGCGTGTCCACCTCCCCCACATCAATCCGTCTCCGCGCGAGCCGGCTCTTCCGATTCGCTGAACGCCCGGCGGAAACCTTCCTCGCGCTGCTCATTCCTTTTACGCTGCTGCGCGATTTGACCCTCCCGCGCGCCCTCGTCTTCAATCCAAGCCTGCGACGCGAGATGATCTGGCCCGCTATGCCCGCCTATCTCCTTTGTGACGCGCTTGCCGCCGCCGCGGTCACGTTACTACTTTGGCCGCTTGGGCGGCTCCTCACCCCTCCGCACCGCCGATTCCGATGGCTTGCGCTGGTCGCACAAAGCGTACTGCTCACGACCGTCGTCTTTGTGACAGCCATTCAGTATCGCGTCTGGCGAGAGGTCGGGTTCTACCCCAATTTCGAAACGTTGCGGCGCTTCGCCGGACCGAGCAGTCCGTTCCTGCAATCGGCACGATCGTTCACCGACGCCGCGACCATCGGTGAACTGGCCCTCGTTCTGATTCTCCCGTCACTGATCGCCGTCGCCGCTCGCAGGCTGCCACGCACCGCCACAGCCATCTCGCTGTCTGTCTGTTTGGTCGCCACCGCGTCACCGCTCATCGAAGTGGAACCACCGGCAATGGCACTGGCGACCCACCCCGGCCTTCGGTTGTTCAAATCCTCCTCACCACCGGCCGACTGGCGCGATCACGACGTCACCGACGAACCGCCCTCGCTGGACTCCGTGGCGGGACACGCGCCGCATCCCCCCTGTTCGCTGCCGCAACTCCTCGCCGCGCCGACTCACCGATCGATCGTCCTCGTCGTCCTCGAATCCACCGCCGATCAATACCTCTTCCCCGGCGGTCGTGCACGCTTCCCCAATCTGGCGCGCATCGCCCGGCACGCGATCCGGCTGACCCGCTATTACGCGCCGTCGGGTACCAGCAACCCCGCGATGTTCAACCTGCTCACCGGTCGTCACGCCGTCCCCGCCGAAGAATGGTGGGACACGCCGCGCGACCGCGCCGCCAACGCCCTGCCCCATCTGCTCGCCGCAGTAGGATACGAATCCGCCTTCTTCATGAGCGGCTGCTTTCGATACTTTTTCGACGAGCCGCTCTATCGCGGCATGGGCTGGACCCGCTGCCTCGACGGCGACGATCTCGCGCGCGAGCACGACATCCCCAACGCCCTGCGCGACCCCTCCGGCCATTGCGTGGACGACGCCGTCTCGCTCCTGGACGCATTGCACTTCATCGACGAACGTCTTGAAAAAAACACGCCGACGTTTACGGTGCTCTACACCGGCCTGCCGCATATGCCCTACGACTTTCTCACGGACTCGCCGCACGCCCTTCATCGCGGCGAGGGACTCACCGCCTTCCAGCGATACGAGAACCAGCTCGCTTACGTCGATGCCCTGATCGGCCGCCTCCACGAACACCTGATCGAACGCCGCTTCTTCGAACGCGGCCTGCTCATCCTCACCGCCGACCACGGCGAAGCCTTCGGCCAGCACGCGGGCAATTACGTCCACGGCGCGCACCTCTTCGACGAGAACACGCGCGTGCCGCTGCTCATCGCCCACCCGGCGCTGACCGAACAGCCCTGCGACACGCCGGCGTCGCACATCGACTTCGCACCCACGCTGTTGCAACTGACCGGCGTCGAGACCTCCGCACGCATGGACGGCCGTTCGATCTTCGCCGACGAGCGGTCCGCGATGATCTTCCTCTCGGCCGCGCACAACGAACTCAAGCTCGGCGCGATCGATTGGCCCTACAAGGCGATTCATTTGCTGGCGGCGGATCGGACGATGCTGTTCAACCTCGCTGACGACCCGGACGAATCGCGCGATCTGGCCGCCGCGCAGCCCGAGTTGGCGAGACGCTATCGACGCTGGATCAAATCATTTCGCTATCACTATCTCACGCCTGACCGCTTGAAGAATCTCCCTCCTGCCGAACAGCACTACTGGAACGGCCGGCAGGCGATGGCCACGGGCGCGTCGCCGTCGCTCGCCGTGGGCTGCTTCCGTGAGGCGCTGGCGCTGCGACCGGACTACACCGAGGCGCGGCTGGCGCTGGCAGAGTGCTATTACCGTCTGGGCGAACATTGCCTGCGATCGAAGCGCCCGGACGAAGCGGCGTTGCAATTCAGCGAAGCGCTTCGGCTGAACCCCGAACACAAAGAAGCCCGCGCGGCGCTGGAGACGCTCCAGGCGGAATAAGCGATCGCTTGCCCGCGCAAGCGGCATTCCTGCGCTCGCCTGCCACGGGGCCGCGCGCACCATCGCCGCCACGGCGACACGATGTTCGCCGCTTCGATCCCGAGCAAGGATTCATCAACGTGAATCGGGCCTTAGAAGATCCGCGGTGCCGCCGCCAGTGCATACTGCTCGCACTCGGCGTCAGTCATCGTCGGAAGGCCGATCTCCCGCAACTCGCGATCGATCCAGGCGCGCATCGACATGTTCGTCTTCTGCTCAAAGTAACTGATCTTGGCGCGCTGGATGATCTCGTGACGGGACTTCTCTTCCTGAAACATACATCTTTCCTTGGGGATGATCGGGAGAACGGTCCCATGGCGCAAGGCAGCCGTCACGCTTGCCTGCGCGCTGGTCCCGGACCGTCCTGGTCGACACTTACCACGATCCCTCGCTGGTCGATACCGCCTTGAAACAACGAATGTGATGTATCAAAGCCCCATGAGAGCAGGGACATCCAATCCCCCTGCTCCCGGATACTATCCCATACATCGGCACGGAACGCAATCCCTCACCGCAAATTTTGCCGGAGGCCTCCAGGATGGCATTGGGGGCAGCGCTCCGGAACGATCTTTCGGAGCGGCCCGCTCGACGAGTTTATTCACAAGCCCAAGCCGCCGCAGCCATGCGGCGGAATCACGAAAGCTCGATTTCGATTACGAAAGGATCCGCACGGCGAGCCCTTCGCTCCATTTCAGGAAACACGCCTACTCCCGCCAGCAGCCTTGGTCATGCGACGCGGCAATCTTCCCCATGCCCATCAGATAGCACTTCGTCGTCTCCGGCCCCATGAATTTGAAGGTCGTGCGAAACAACGGATACAACGCCGCGATCGCACGCGGCGTCGATGCGTCCAGCCCCTTGAGCCATTTCACATACGAGCCGTGCCGCTCCGCCAACTCGATAAACACCCGTGCGTTGGACACCGTCGCCTCGATCTTCGCGCGATTGCGAATGATCGCCGCGTCGCTGCACAACCGCTTGATGCGCCGCTGGTCGAACCGCGCCACGCGCTGCACATCGAATCCGTCGAACCGATCGCGCAACGCGTCGCGCTTCACCAGCACGATTTTCCACGACAGCCCGCACTGGAACACCTCCAGCGCCATTCGTTCCAGATGGCCCGAGTCCGTCTTGATCGGCACGCCCCACTCGTGGTCGTGATAAGACGCCAGCAGCGGATCGGTCGCCGCCCAATTGCACCGCCGGCGGCCGTCGCCGGGGTCCACCGGCTTCAGACGCTTCACCCGTGCCGCCGCTTGCGACGGGTTCGACGAATTCGCCCGCGTTATCGCCGTGCCCTTCTCATTCATTGCCATTACAATTCTTGATGAAGTGCCGCCTTGGGGAGAATCCTGTGGCACTTCATGGAGTACCATAGCGTTCAGGCGCTGACGGTGGCAACCATTTCGACCCGTCGGCCGCAACGCAAGAACACACGCACCCACATGGACCGCCTCTACGCCGACAACGCCGCGACGAGTTTCCCCAAGCCGCCCGAGGTCGCCCGCGCGATGCAAGACTACGCCGAGCAACTCGGGGCGTCGGCCGGTCGCGGGGCTTATCGCGAGGCGTTGGAGACCGGAGAGATTCTCGCCGAGACGCGCCGCCGCCTGGCGCGATTGATCCACGCCGCCGCGCCCGAGCAGGTGGTTTTCACCTTCAATTGCTCCGGCGCGCTGAACCTGGCGATCAAGGGCCTGCTGAACCCGGGCGATCACGTTGTCGCCACGCGCATGGAGCACAATTCCGTGCTGCGACCGCTGCACGCGCTCGCCGATGCGGGAATCATTACGGTGGACTACGTCTCGGCCGACCCGGCGACGGGGCTGGTCGATCCGGCCGGCGTGCTGGCGGCGGTAACGCCTCGAACGCGACTCGTGTGCGTCGTGCATGCGAGCAACGTGACGGGAGCGTTGAACGATCTCGGCGCGATCGGGCCGATCCTGAATAAGAAAGGCGTCGTTTTTCTCGTGGACGCCGCGCAGACCGCCGGGCACGTGCCCATTGATGTTCAGCGCGACGGCATCGATCTGCTCGCGATGCCGGGGCACAAGGGACTGCTCGGTCCGCTGGGAACCGGCGCCCTCTACATGCGCCCCGGTCTGGAACAGCAAATTCGCCCGATCCTCGAAGGCGGCACCGGCTCGGTCAGCGAGCTGCCGCGTCAGCCCGATCACCTGCCCGACAAATACGAAGCCGGCAGCCACAACGCGATCGGACTCGCGGGCCTTGGCGCGGCCCTGGCATGGATCGAAGCTCGCACGGTGGCGGCCCTGCACAAGCACGGCGCGGCGTTGTCGGCGCAATTCCTGGAACAAATAGACGATGTAAAAGGATTGTCGCTTCTCGGCCCGCGCGACCCCGCCCGGCGCGTCCCGGTCTTTAGCATTCGCGTCGAGGGCATGGATCCCGCCGAGGTCGCCGCTGTGCTGGAGGCGGAGTTCGGCATCCTCGCGCGAAGCGGGCTGCACTGCGCCCCCTTCGCCCATGAGACGATCGGCACCCATCGCGACGGCGGCACGACACGCTTGAGCCTGGGGCCGTTCAACACCCCCGCCGACGTCGATCGCATCGCCGCGGCCCTGCGAGAAATCGCCGCTGCGATCGCCCCGGTCTAGAATCCGCCACGCGCTCGATCGGCGGGCGACGCCGTTCCTGCGCCGGCATCGTCCAGTCGGCCGTTCCTCGCTATAATTTTATCCTGTGACGACGCCCGTACGAACCACCCCCGCCCTTCGCCGGCTAAGCCTCTATGCGCTGATCATGCTGGCGTTGCTGCTGACCAGCGCCGCCGTGTTCGTGGTCATGACCGATGATCCGATTCTCGCGGTGGACGATGTCTTCCCCGAGCCGGTCATCCTCGACCCCGAGCGGCATCCGAATTTTATCTTCCCCGAAGCCGCGCGAACGTCGGACCTGGCGGTGAACCGTTTTGTCGATCGCTTCGCGCGGGTCTGCACGACCGGCAAATACTCCGAGTTTCGCCTGATGCTTAGCCGCAAGCATCCGCCGATCCTTCCGCCGCGCTTTGAATCCAACTTCAACGCGGTCAAACAGGTCCGCGTTCTGTCGGTGGATCGCTTGCCCCCGCTGCCCGGAGCGAACGTCCCGCTGGCGGTCCTGAACGTGGAATATGAGCTGGAGGAGTTCGCCGCCAAAAGCGGCGTCACGACCAAGCAGGTGCGCGTCGCCATCGTCCGCGAAGACGGCGAGCTGCGAATCGGCCCCATCCCCAGCGACGCGCTGGCCAAGCTCCGGGCGTACCAGGCGCACCTGGCGGGTCAATCGGACTCGGCGCGCATCGAACCCGCCCCATCCGACAACAATAAGACGAATGTCGAGATTCCAGCGAGCCAGCCGGCGCAGGCGCCCGGGCGACCGGACGATGGTGGTGGAGCGGTAACAAACCGTCCGCTTCGCATCGGGTCCTGAAACTCGCCCTATCTCCTGGCAATATTGAAAAGCGGCTAGAATCCGGACCTTGCGCCGCTCGAATTCGCAATTCATAACCCCTTATCAAATCGAAGCTTGGGGCTGCCCTCGCCCCGTCTCGCCCGCTCCCAATACTGATATTTCTTATTTTTAAGGTCGGGAGTCCCCCCATACGAAGGTGGGGTCAACAACATTGAAACCGGGGACGGCAAGGGGCACACGCCGCGGATCAATGTTGGAAACAACGTCCGCGCCAAGTAAGACGCGCGGAGAAGGGGAAATGAAGCATGGGACTCACCGTAACGAACTCAAACACCTTGTCGTTGTTGAACATCCTCAACAAGACGTCGTCGGCGCAATCCGACACCCTGGCCAAGCTCTCCACGGGCTTCCGGGTCAACAAAGGCTCCGATGATCCCGCCGGGCTCATCGCCATCCAGAGCCTCAACTCCGAACTCGTTTCGGTCGACGCCGCGCTGTCCAACAGCGCTCGCGCCAAGTCGATGATGGACGTGGCCGATGGCTCGCTGAAGGAAATCTCCAGCCTGCTGACCCAGATCCAGTCGCTCGCCGCCGCCAGCGTCAGCTCGGGCGGTTTGTCCGGCGCCGAACTGGCCGCCAACCAGGCCCAGATCGACAACGCGATCACGGCCATTGACCGAATCGTCCGCACCGCATCGTTTAACGGCAAGAACCTGCTCGACGGCGCACAGTCGATCCGCGCGACCGCCAGCGATCCGACCAAGGTCTCGGACGTGCGCGTCTACTCCCGCCCGTCGGAGGATTCGACCCAGAGCTTCGCCGTCAACGTCCAGGCGGCCGGCACCGTCGCCTCGGCCACGCTGACCACCGTCAGCGCCGCGTCGCTGGGCGATGCGCAGTTCACCATCACCGGCGCGCTGGGCACGGCGACGATCACCGTGTCCGATTCCGACACCTTCACGGAAATCCGCGACAAGATCATCGCGGCGGCTTCGGAGACCGGCGTCTCGGCGTCGATCTCGGGCAGCGAGCTGCATCTCCAGAGCCGTGATTTCGGCTCGAGCAAGTTCGTCAGCGCCTCACTCATCAGCGGCGATACGGACTTTGCGAACATCGCCCGCACGACCGGCACCAACGCCACGGTGACGGTCAACGGCCAGCAGGCGTTCGTGGACGGCCTGAAGGTCTCGTTCAACAGCAACGGCACCAGCGGTGAGTTCACCCTGACGACCGCCGGCAACGTCGCCGGCAGCGCGGGCACTGTGGACATCGACGGTGGTGGCGCGACGTTCCAGCTCGGCACGACCAGCAACACGCGGTCGACCATCGGCCTGAACTCGCTCTACTCGCACGATCTGGGTGACAGCATCAGCGGCTACCTGAACACGATCAAGAGCGGCGGCAGCAACGATCTGTCCACCGACGCCAACAAGGCGCTTGAGATCGTCAAGAAGGCGATCAGCCAGGTCGCCACGGCGCAGGGCCGCATCGGCGGATTCACCAAGTTCCAGGTGGAATCGTCGGTCAACAGCCTCAACGCCACGAAGGAAGGTCTCACGGCCGCTCGAAGCACCGTCCGAGACATCGACTTCGCGGTCGAGACGGCCGAGTTGAGTCGTCAGAACGTGCTGCTGCAATCGGCGCTCTCCCTGTTGGGCGTCGCCAATCAGCAGTCCGGTCAAATCCTGGCGCTGCTCCGGTAAGGCTGAGGCAGCTCCAGGTCTGGTGGGTCCCAACCGGCGGGGTGGAGGCAATCCTCCATCCCGCCGTCTTTTTTACGAAGCACCGGGATGACTTATTGCGATTCGCGCCGCGCGAATCGGATTGCCTGACGCACCCAATCCAGACAGGCGTCCGGTGATGTGGCATAATCCTGAAAGACAATCGTCTCACAGCCCGTTTGTGCCGCCTCATGGGTCAGGCTCACGAGATGCGGCCCGTCGCGAACATCCGGCGGCCGACTTGGCATCAAGAGATCGATTTTCAGTTCCCCGGGCATGGGGGGTGATTCGTTCCGGACAGCCGCCAGCGCCGATCCCAGCTTGCGAACGGGTCTCGGCTCGTCAGGCAGCCCACCTCGCACGGCTCGCAGCGACATTCTCTCGCTGATTCCCTCCCACGTTCGAAGCGCGTGCCGCGCGGCGAACTCAACTGGATAACGGGATTCTTCCAATCGCAGCGACAACGACTTCCTGCATCGCTCGCGTAGCTGGCGAACCAGTGTGCGGGCGGATTCGTCCTGCCATCGCTCATAACCCGCCAGCGCGGCGACCTCCGCCACAACATCCTTCCATTCACGCGGCGCCGCATCCATCGCCGGCAGCGACGAGATCAGGTCTGTGATCTTTTTCTGCACCAGCGCGATGTCAACACCCGCGGCCTGCGCCTGTTGCCGGCACGACGGACAAAAACACCACGCCAGGCATTCACTGAACGGCTCACCGTCCGACGACGGCGAAGGAAACGTCAGGACGTCATACGCTGCCTGCGCCCTCGGACGGCGCGGCGCAGCGATCTCCACCACGTCGATCGGATAGTTGGATGACAAGTCCTCAATCAGCGCCGCGTGCAGCTCCTGCGTGTCGGGATGTGCAAAGCAAAGCGAATGAGGACTCACATCGCCCAGCGCGTTGATGATCGTCGCGACCGTCGATCGCTCCGGCATGGGGATCGATACCGGCAGCGCGGCGCGCACCTTCAACCGATGACGCTCCGCCAGCTTGCAAACGGCCTCCAGGGGATTACGAGACTTCATCCACGCCGCGATGCGCGGTCGCACGCGAACACTCGCATATTTTGACGCATCGAGCTGAAATTGAAGCCCCTTGTCGCAGGAATCAATCCGCGGCCCCATTGGCCCGCGCGGGTAAAGCGCCGCACCGCCGCTGCTGCTGACGTGTAGATGGATGCCGTCGACGCCGATCTCGCCGGCCAGACGCGCCAGCGCCTCCTCCGCGCCCTCCCGCTCGAGTTCCCACGGCTGACACTCGAAAAAAAATTGCTTCATCGCGCAACAGCCCCCGGCCGCGGACCTGGCGTGGTCCGTCGAGACAGGCTCGCCGGCTAATCGGATTCGCGATCCTTCGTGTCGATTTCGATCGGGGCATGCATGTGATTGGCCACGCTGGGTTTGCACAACACCTTATAAAAGCAAAACGTGACCAGCCCCAGCACGAAGCCGATCGAACCAATCATGAAGATCCAGCCTGCTGAAGTCATGATCGTGGCTCTCCTCCCTTCGTCCGCACCGGTCCCGCGCCCGAACCGCGCGAATCCGCCGACTCCGCCTTCCATCGCTTGCCGCCGATGCCGATCATGATCAGCAGGAATACCGTGACGACGACGATCAGGATAAAGCTAAGCATATTGACGTTGTCATCGCGGACCATTCGAACGAAACGCATCAGATCGCTCCTGAAGAATGAGCCGATCATGATGAGCAGGTAGAGCGGCGTCACGTACTTAATGACAAACGGGAAAAACCGCGGCAGCTTCATCTCCGCGCCTTCGTGCGCGAACTGCACCGCCCGCTTCACGCCGAAGACCCAGCCAAACAGCACCGTCTGCACCGCCGCCAGCATTACAATCGTCGTCGTTCCGATCGTCTCATCGAGGAAGTTCAACGCCTTGAGATCCTTGCTGAAGAAAATCACGAACAACGACCCCATGCCGGTGATCAGCCCCAGCAGCGCCACCGATCCGCGACGGCCGATCCCCAGCGCTTCTTCCAGAAACGCGATCGCCGGCTGCAACATGGACAGCGAACTGGTGATCGCGGCGAGGAAGAGCATGAAGAACCACAGGAAACCGAAGAATCGCCCGCCGGGCATGTACTCGAAGACAATCGGCAGGGTGTGAAAGCCCAGGCTGAACGTCCCCGTCGCTTGCGCGCCGGCGATGCCAAGAAACACAAACGCCGCCGGGATGGTAATCAATCCGCCCAGACACACCTCGAAAAACTCGTTGGTCGAACTGGCGGTCAACCCCGACAGCACGATGTCATCCTTGCGCTTCAGATAACTCGCATAGTTCACGATCACGCCGAATCCGACCGACAAGCTGAAAAAGATCTGCCCGGCCGCCGCCATCCAGACTTTCGGCTGCGCCAGCGCGGCGATCCAGCTTCCGCCGCCGTCCACCGGCTTGGGATTCCACATGAAGCCCAGGCCGTTCACCACGTTCAGGTCGGGCTGGTCAGGATTCGGCGTGCCCAGCGTCAGCACGCGCCCCAGCACAATGAACGCGCACAAGGCCATCAACGGCATGGCGTACGTGCAGAACTTCTCAATCCCCTTCGAAATACCACGGAAGATGATCAGAAAATTGACGGTAAACACGGCCAGCCAGACCACCACGCTGATATGCAGCTTGCCGTCAAGCATCAAGCCGTCCTGCTTGGCTCCTACGAAACTGTTGAAGTACTCCACGCTCCGGGCGGCATGTTGACTCTTGTCGTCTCCCAAGTCGATCCAATTAAACAAATAGCTGATGGCATAACCCAGGCACCACGACTCGATCAGGACGTAGTACATGTAGATGATGACCGGGATCAGCAATCCCAGCACACCGAGATAACGCCAGATCGGCCGCTTCCCCAGCACGCCGAAAATCGCCGGCGCGGAATTGAATCCGAACTGCCCGCCGTACTTGCCCATCGTCCACTCGGCCCAGCAGATCGGGATCCCCAGGAAAATCAGCGCGCAGAAATACGGAATCATGAACGCGCCGCCACCGTTGGCCGCCGCGTTGCCGGGGAAGCGAAGAAAATTGCCCAGCCCCACGGCCGACCCCGCAACCGCGAGAATGATCCCCAGCCGGCTGCCCCATTGCTCCTTTGGCTTGCTCATGCGTCGCGCGCTCCGTGATGTCGGATGGGCGTTGATCGAACCCGATCAGATCCGGATGAATCGAGGGAGCATACTCGGAACCCGAGGGATTGCAATCCGACGGCTTCGAACGCTCCTACCGGCTCGCACGAGTCACACCACAGCCGATGCGGAAGACTGCTCCGGCACGCGACCGATGGCGAACACAATGACCACCAACAGCACCGTGCCGATCACCAGCCCGACCCACACCGACAGGCCGAAATAGCCACACAGCAAATCGCCCGCCAGAATCTCCATTCCGGCCGCGACCAGTGCATACGGGATCTGCGTCCAGACGTGTTTCTCCAACGGGCACTCCGACGCCAGCGCCGACAACACCGTCGTGTCGCTGATCGGCGAGCAATGATCGCCGAAGACCGCGCCGGCCAGCACGCTGCCGACCGAGCCGTAGAACAGGCCCAGCGCCTGATCGTGCGGCATGTCGGCTGCAAGATGGCCGGCCAGCAGCACGGCCACGGGGCAGATGATGCCCATCGTCCCCCACGATGTGCCCGTCGCAAACGACACGACACACGAACTGACAAAGATCAAGAGCGGCAGCAGGGTCGGCGCGAAATCATGGGAGCGCAGCTCATGCACCGCGACCTTGCCGATGTGCAACTCCTTCATCGCGTCCGACAGCGTCCACGCCAGCACAAGAATCGCCACGGCGGGGAAGACCCGTTGTATGCCGGTCATCATCGACTCAAAAGCCGCAGCAAGCGTCTGGGCGCGCGAGGCCACGGAGATCGACAGCGCCGTGATCAGCGCGATCATCGCGCCATACAGAATGGAGATGTACGCGTTGGCCTCGCTAAGAATGCCGGCGATGTCTCGCGGCTGTTTGGGAGAATAAAAACCGGTCAGGAAGAGAATCGTCATGGTGGCGAAGATCAACACGCCGACCGGAATACCGGCATACCACCATCGCGCGGATTCGGCCGTGACGTTTCCCTTGACGAGGTCCTCCTCGGGTTGATTCCGCACGCGCCGTTCCGCCGCGCGCATCGGACCGAAATCGCGGTTCGTCACGGCAATCAGGAAAACCAGCACAAGCGTGAAGATCGCATAATATCGATACGGCAAACTCGCCAAAAAGGCCTGATACGCCGTAATCCCCTGCAAGAACGCGGGGCGGCTGCCCTCCGCATCGAGTTGGGCGAATCCGGCCCCGATGAAACCGACTTCCGTCGCGATCCACGTGCCGAACGGCGCGAGGGACGCAACCGGCGCCGCCGTGGCGTCAAGAATAAAGGACAATTTTTCGCGGCTGACCCGCAGGCGATCGAGGAGCGGCCGCATCGTCGGCCCAATAATGAGACAATTGGAATAATCATCGAAAAACACGGCCATGCCGGCGAGGTAGGTCGCCACCATTCCGCGAATGCGCGTCGTCGCAAGCCGTGCGATCTGCGCGACGAATGCCGACGTGCCGCCGTTGAGATTGATCACCCCCACGACGCCCGCGATGGTGAGCGTCGCCAGCACCGTCTGCACGCGCGACGGATCCGCCTCGCCGCTGTGCGACGGATCGGTCAGCGCGCCGACGAGATAGCGCTCGACCGCAAGGCGAAAAACCGCAATGAAGCCCGGCCCGCCGAACGCCTCGCCCGGCGGCAGGCAATGCATCATCAACGTGCAGGCCGTGAGAATCCCCAGAATCAGCGCGGGGAGAACCTGCCGCAGCAGGATCGCCACGGCAATCGCAACCGCCGCCGGCGTAACAACCCACAAACCGTAACGATCCTCCGGCGGGATCAGCGTCGGCGCCGTGGCAGCAGCCCCGGCGGGCTGCGTGGCCTGCGATGCGACGGTCGTCTCAAATCCAAACGCCGACGGGATGATACCCGCATGGAAGAGCCACGCAGCGCCCAGCGCGATCGCCGCCGCACAGGCAACGTGAGCCCGCCGCCGAGTCGATGCGGCGTCCGACACCGCGCCATGCCGATCCGGCAGGCCTTGCATCGAACGAGAAGCGTGTCGCCGCCATCGAAACATGGCCGCGAACGTTAGCGGCACACCACGCGCCGGTCAATCGCACTCGCGATTCTTCAGTATTTCTCTTTAGCCGACGAACTCGCACTCGACGCCGGCGCCGCGGTTTCGCCCCTGGCCTCTTTCAGAATCGCCACGCCCGCGCTGGCACCGATCCGCGTCGCACCCGCCTGCACCATCGCGCGCAGATCTTCGTAGCTGCGAATGCCCCCCGCCGCCTTCACGCCCATGCGCGTGCCGCGAACTGCCTCGGCCATCAGCGCCACGTCCGCCGCCGTCGCGCCGCCGCTGGAGAATCCCGTACTCGTCTTCACGAAATCCGCCCGCGCCCGCCGCGCCGCAACACAAGCCCGCACCTTCTCCTCGTCGGTCAGCAGCGCACACTCAATGATCACCTTGCAAATCGCGCGGCCGTCCACGCACGCATCGACGACCGCCTTGATATCGCGGAAGACCAGCTCGTCGTCGCCGCTCTTGAGCGCGCCGATGTTGATCACCATGTCGATCTCACGCGCCCCGTCACGAATCGCCCGCCGCGTCTCAAACGCTTTCACATCCGGCGTGTGCGCCCCCAGCGGAAAGCCAACAACGGTGCAGACCTTTACATCTGTGCCGCGCAGCATCGACGCGCACAGACTCACCCACGTCGGATTGATGCACACCGACGCGAAATGGTGAGCCGCCGCCTCACGGCAAAGCTGCTCCACCTGACTGCGCGTCGCCTCGGGCTTCAGCAAGGTATGATCAATAAACTTCGCCACGTCCTGCGCGATCGGGCCGCCGCCCAGGCCGAATGCGATCCGACCCGCCCCCATGTCGATCAAATTCCGCACCGCCGACGGATTCTTCTCCGCGCAGTGCCCATGACAATCGGCCCCGCAGCACGCACACGGCGCGCCAGCCGGCCAGTGCCCGCGCCCGGCCATCTCCGCGATTCGCTGTGCGATCCGGTCCAGGTCTTCGCTCGATAGATTCATGCCGCCGCTATCACCGCTCACGTTGCCGCTCCCGCCCCCAACGGTCCGTTGCTCCGATCCGGCTCCCTTGTCCGCAGAATGCCCGCCGCAAGGACACGTCGCTCCGCCGCCGCACTCGCACCCGCAAACTCCAGCAGCTCCCACAGCCGCCACGCCCCGTTCCAGCTCACCGATCATCGCCACGCGCTTCTTGTGCCGCTCCTCCGTGCACTCCGTCGTCAGAAATACATCGACGATCTGCTCCGCCAGCCCCGTGCCGATCAGCCGCGCGCCAAGCGTCAGCACGTTTGCATCATTATGCTCGCGGCTGTTCCGCGCGCTGGAGACATCGTAACACAGCGCCGCGCGGACCCCGCGAATCTTGTTCGCCGCCATCGACGAACCAATCCCCGCGCCATCAATCATGATCCCTCGCGCGCACGAACCGCTCGCCACCTGCCGCGCCACTTCGGCTGCGATCACCGGGTAATCCGCCGTCGCACCGTCGAACGTGCCGCAGTCCTGCACCGCCAACCCGCGGCCGCCCAGCCATTTAGCCAGATGGGTCTTTAGCTCGTAGCCGCCGTGATCCGATCCGATCGCGATCCGCATGGGTGTTCCAGTCGCCGAACACAGGTGCTCGGTGCCTCGACCGATCCAAAAATCCAATCGATTTCCCTAACGCTATCCGCGCGACCCATCTTATACTTGATAGTCGGGCGGCCCAAGTCACCTCACCCGCCGGCCCACGACGCGACGCCAGCAGGATTTATCATGCCGGAGTCAACGCCATCCGAGCCGCGCCTCTGCGTCTGCCACATCTTCGACGAAGAATGGGCCCATGCCTGCATTCATAGCCTGCGCTACCTCCTACTGGGGCTCGTCGACGCCGCCGTCGAAACGCTCCTCGTCATGCCCGCAGGCCGCACGCTTCCCACACCGCCGGCCGGTCCCATCGCGCTTTTGACCTGTGAGCAAGGCAACTGGCTCACGCGCCGCGCGCAGGCCCGGCGGATCGTCGCCCGAATCCGCGAGAAACTGGCAGCCATGAAATCCACCGGCCCGGTCATCGCGCACGGCTTCGGGCCGCGGTCTCTCCCCATTGCGGCCGAGATCATCGCCGGACGCGACGGCGCGGTCGTGCTGACGCTCGACGGCGCCGAATCTCATGCCTTGCCGCACCTGGGAATCAAACTCGAGCACCCGCCAACGATTCTCGCGCCGACGCCGCCCATCGCCCGAAGATTAAGCACGGTTCACGTCGCGCCCCGCGTCGAGATCGCGCCCCTCGGCGTCCCGGCCGCCGATCGCGTCGCCGCCTTTGACGACGAATCGGCCGAAATCGCCCTGATCTTCGCCGGTCGCCTGACCCCGGCGGCCCGGATCGACTTGCTCCTCCGCGCGCTGAAGCGCCTGCTTGCAACGCTGCCACACGCCATGCTTTTCCTCGCGGGCAAAGGTCCCGCCGAACCGGCCCTGCGACAGCTCGCCGACGCCCTCGGAATCGCCTCAAATGTCATCTTTGTCGGACGCGTCGAGCCGATTCGATCCGTCCTGCGATCCGCCGATGTCTTCTGCATCCCGCACTGGGACGGCCGATGGTGTGAAGAAGTCATCGAGGCCATGGCGGCGGGACTGGCCATCGTCGCACCGGAAAACGGACCCATCGAGTCGCTTCGCCACGGCCAATCTGCCCTCTTGTTCCCCGAGAGTGATGAGTTTCGACTGGCCGAATACCTGGAGCGAATGACGCAGGATCGCGCGACGGCCCGCCGGCTCGCGGCCGAAGCACAGAACGCCTGCCGGGCCGAGCATCAGGTCAGCCGGATGGTGCAACAACATCTCGCCGTGTACCGATCGCTGGCATCGCGCGGGAAGACGCTCAAGCTGGACACCAACCGATAACTCATTCCCGCAATCGCCGGACGTCGCCAAAGGGCAGTGCCGATTCGGACGTTCCACCCGTTCCGACGCAAACGGCGACGATTATCGAACCGTTGCGATCGCAAATCGTTGATTCGCTCCGCGCCGGCGGCATACAATCGACACGGGCGTCTTGAAGTCGCGTCGTGTTGACGTTTCGACGTGTTGACGTTTCCAAAGGGGGGAGACACATGCTGGGGATCCATCGCCTGCATCACTACACTTGTCTGGCTGTCCTCGCGCTCGGCGTGACGACCGCCGTCGGCTGCCACAAGCCCGAGAAGTGGTCGTACACCGGACCGCGCGTCTATCTCATCGAAGGCACGCCCGATGAGGAATCCGACGGCCTCGAATACGTCCGCAATCAGCTCGTCGCGCAGGAAATCAACGCAAAAATGTACACGCCCGACGACTGGCTCCGCATCGTCGTCGACATCGACGCCAAGCCCGATGAAGAAGTCATCCTCGTCGGCCACGGCCACGGCGCATTCCTGGCGACACAAGTCGTCCGCCACTACGCGCAGCACCACAAGACAAAGCACATCGAAGCCGTCTACACGCTCGATGCCTTCAACAAGGACTGGCCGCACAACGCACAGGAACGCGGCGACGCGGACGAGCATTGCAAGCCCATGCAGACGCCCATCGGCCACAACGCCCTGCGCGTCCGCAATTACAACCAGACCAATCCCGACTCCAAGCGCTGGGGCAGCGATCTCGTCTCCACGCGCGGCTCGAACATCGCCGAAGAGCATCCCTACTACTGGTACGACGATTACTGGGATCGCCGCGAAGTCACCGGCCAAACGCTGCGCGAAGAAGTCACCAGCCAGGGCGTGACCCACGAAACGATTGACAACGCCCCCAGATTGGTCCAACGTATCGTCCGGCAGTGCCGCAGGTCGGCCCTCTCGCCGTTCCACTACACGCCGCCCGAGCATCACCCGGATGTCAAGCCGAAGAAAGCACCGCAAAGCCGATCGCAGCGAAAAGCGGGCTAATTCCGGCGAATCATGTAACGTCCGAGCCGGATCCGAAGCAGTCCGAACCGGGTCAGTCATGACCCGGAATGGTCGAAGCGCGGCGAACGCTTCCGTTCCCGCGTGGCTCGGCTGGAAACGAAACATCCTCTACGCGGCGCTGGCGGCCCTCGTCAGCGCCGGTTTTATTTATCAACTCACGCGGCCGCACAGCCTGCTCGGCGGCATCCTCGGATGGGAACTCGAACGCATCGACGATGCCTCGCGCGACGGAGCTGCCACCCGGACCGGCGCGATCACCTGGGCCGGCCTCTTCGCGCAGCTCGAACGAAAAATGCCCACGCTGCCCGACGCCCGTCCGCGCGCCGGCACCGCCCAACTCATCGCCGCCGTCGAGGCCGTTCAGCGCGGGAAAATTTTGGCCGCAGTCGCCGCCGAGCGATTCGCGCCCGCCGAAGACGCTGCGACGTTCAATCTGGTCGCACGACTCGCCTATGCCTGGATCCGCGATCGCGCCACGCCTCCTCACTCGCCCGATCCCATTGCACGCTTCCATGCCATGGCGGCCGTCCTCGACGCCCAGCCGCCGGCCACGACCTCGACGCTTTACAACGACCCGCTGCACGACGCCTGGCGCGACGTGCTGCAAACCGCGATCCGACGGCAGGACGTCATCGCCTCCTGCGTGCGGAACTACCGCCACTTCGACATCCGCGAACACTACGCCGCCCTGCCGACGATTCACGCCACGCTCACCGCGCTGGCCCGCGATCTGCACTCCGCCGGCCACACCCCGCAAGCCGAAACCACCCGCCAATGGCTCGACCGCGCCTACATGGGCCTGATCGACAACGAACGCGACTACGCCACCCGCCTCCTCGCCGCCGAGCTGCTCGCCGATGTCCGCGCGGCCGACTTCTACACCGCCGCGCCGAACCACCACCGTCCGAGCAAGCTGCGCGAGGCGTTTCACGAGCAGGCAAAGGAGTGCAAGTCGGACCTCGTAGACTTATATAAA
This sequence comes from Planctomycetia bacterium, assembly GCA_015200345.1. Lineage (NCBI taxonomy): Bacteria > Pseudomonadati > Planctomycetota > Planctomycetia > Planctomycetia bacterium. Next base: position 1,274,211 of record CP054187.1, read on the forward strand.
GCCCCCAGGGCTACGCCTTCGTCAGGTCACATGAGCGATAGTGCCCTCGCATATTGTATGGGCCTTGCTGCCGCAACGATTGGGGCTGTGGTAGCTCTCGTCTGCCAAGTGTTGGCATATTCGCTGCGTTTTGTTTCCCATCGGCTTGGCTCCGAGCGAAGTGTTAACTCTGCAACCATTATGCCAGAGAAAGCGCACTTGTGGATTTCAATGTTGGGTCCGATTTTGGTATTTGGCTTCTTTGGAAGAGCAACCCCCTTCTTGTTGGGTCAGTCCGGTTCGATTGAAGGATATGTCGTTCGCCTTGCCGTTATTGCAACCATCGCTGCAATAAGCATGAGCCTTGTATCCGCCAGAGTAACGAAATTAAACGCGCCGGCGGCAAACATGCTTGGCCTCGCGGCGATCGTTTGTCTGACATTGGTGCTTTTTCTCGAACCTGAAGGTGGTCTTTGGCCAGCCTTGCGAGTACTGGATATTGGCTTTGGCGCATTGCCAGTGATTGGTTCAGTGTTGCTCCTGGCGGTAATCACAACAACAGTTGCAATAGGCGATTCGCTTCGCAACGTTTTCTCTGTTTTTGTCCGCACGTGGATCATAGGTGGGATTTGTTGTTACGGGTCTTACCAATTGCTTTACAATCTGGATGAACAGTATCGAAACACGGTATCCGTCCATCGTTACGACGAAATTGCCGCGCGGCTTGGCTCCGATTGGAAATCGCTGCTGCCGCCAGCCGTGAACAGCACGTCGAGTGTTCCAGCACCTGCCTCGACGAGACCCTCCCCATGAACGCCCAACTCATCAGCATCGGCACCGAACTCACGATGGGCCAGACCATCGACACCAACGCCGCGTGGCTGGCGCAGCAGCTCGCCGCCGTCGGCATCGAGTGCGATCGTCACGTCACGGTCCCAGACGACCTCGCGCCGATCACGCGCGCCATCCGCGAAGCCGCCGGCGAGGCCGACCTGCTGCTCATCACCGGCGGACTCGGCCCCACCGTGGACGACCTCACGCGCCAGGCCCTCGCCGACGCCGCCGGCGTGCCGCTTGAGTTTCGCCCCGAATGCCTCGCCGCCATCGAGGCCTTCTTCGCCCACCGCAATCGCCCCATGCATCCGCAGAACCGCGTGCAGGCCATGATCCCCGCCGGCTTCAGCCCCATCGACAACACCTGCGGCACCGCCCCCGGCATGACCGGACGTCTAAAAAAGTCTATCGTCTTTGTCATGCCCGGCGTCCCGCGCGAGATGAAAACCATGTTCGCACGCGACGTCCTCCCCGCCATTCACGCCGCATCCCCCTCTCCCTCCCAGGGAGAGGGCCGGAGTGAGGGTCCAACGCCTGCGCGACATGCCACCGTCATCCTCCAGCGCGTCATACGCACCTTCGGCATGCCCGAGGCCGAGGTCGGCGAAAAAATCGCCGATCTCATGGCCCGCGGCCGAAACCCCACCGTCGGCACCAGCGCAGCCGACCTGATCATCTCCATCCGCATCAACGCCCGCGCCGAATCCGAACTTGCCGCCCGAGCGCTGATCGACCACGACGCCGATGAAATCCACCGACGACTCGGCATCGCCGTCTTCGGCGAGGGCGACGACACCATCTCCGACGCTGCCGCGCGGCTGCTCATCGCACAGAAGAAAACCATCGCCACGGCGGAATCCTGCACCGGAGGCCTCATCGCCAAGCGCCTCACCGACGTGCCCGGCAGCAGCGCCTACTTCATCCAATCGTTCGTCACGTATTCAAACGACGCCAAGCAGCGGCTGCTCGAGATCCCCGCCGAACTCCTCGCCGCGCACGGCGCGGTCAGCCCCGAGATCGCGCAGGCCATGGCCGCCAACTGCCGCCGACTGGCCGGCACCGATTTCGCCCTCTCTGCCACCGGCATCGCCGGCCCCACCGGCGGCACGACCGACAAACCCGTCGGGCTGGTGTACATTGCGCTTGCCCAATCTGGCTCATCAACGAGCCATGCGAACGCGACAAACTCTGAACTGCCAATGAGCCGCGGGACATCATCGAGCCGCGGGCTTCAGCCCGCGCGGCCGATCCAACACGAGCGAACGCCCGATTCCGATTGCAGCGTCTGCGTCAAGGAACTTCGTTTCGGCGAATCGCTCACCCGCGACGAAATCCGCGATCGCACCGCCAAAGCGGCGATCAATTTGCTGCGCTTGGCGTTGTTACAAGCGCCATGAGTTTGCATCGCCGCGCGGGCTGAAGCCCGCGGCTCGTTATGGTAACGCGGCTCATTGCCGGCTGCCGCGTTACAAACCACGGCGTTGCAGGAGTTGCCGCACGCGGCTGCAACTCGTCCGGCCCATCGATCTTGTCCATCCGATGATCGCGCCGTTTGTTATGATCGCGCCGCTTGTTAAGCTCGTGCCGTTTCTGCGTGACCTCGTGCTTGTTGAATGCTCGCCCGCATCTTGCGCCGCCTGCCACCACAACCTCACCGGCAACGTCAACGGCATCTGTTCGGAGCGTGGAACTCCGCTGCCGGCGAACCATCCAAATCGCGACCAGTAACCGTTAGAATCCTCACCATGCAAATCCGCCCCATCATCGGCATGGAGATTCACGTCCAGCTCGCCACGCGCACCAAGCTGTTCTGCCCATGCCCCCTGGAATTCGCTGCCGAACCGAACTCACGCGTCTGCCCCGTGTGCCTCGGCCTGCCCGGCTCGCTGCCGGTGATGAATCGTCGTGCGTACGAATTGGCCGTGCGCGCGGCCCTTGCCCTGGGCTGCCGCATCGCGCCGTTCACCAAGTGGGATCGCAAAAGCTACTTCTACCCCGACCTGCCCAAGAACTATCAGATCAGCCAGTATGACTTGCCCCTCTCGTTTGATGGCGTGTTTGAAATGCCGATGACGGCGGAGGTTCCACCGGTTCAAAGCCGGAACCACCGCCAGGATGGCCATTCCGTGCGCCGCATCGGCATCATTCGCGCGCACCTCGAAGAAGACGCCGGCAAGAATCTGCACGAAGGCGTCGACTACTCGCGCGTCGACCTCAACCGCGCCGGCACGCCCCTGCTCGAAATCGTCACCCGGCCCGACCTTGCATCCGCCGATGAGTGCTACACCTTCGCCGTCGAATTGCAGCGACTCGTCAAATTCCTCGGCGTCTCCGAAGCCAACATGCAGAAAGGGCAGATGCGCTTCGAGCCGAACGTCAACCTCGCCATCACCCACGACGGCCGCGAATACCGAACGCCGATCAGCGAGATCAAGAACCTCAACAGCTTCCGCTCGGTGCGATTGGCCGTGGAATACGAAATCAAGCGACAGACCGCCGCGTGGCAGGACGACCACGACTACACGCTCGAGCGGCTCGGCAAGATGAACTTCGGCTGGGACGACGAGCGCGAGGTGACAGAGTTTCAGCGCGGCAAGGAGGAGTCGCACGACTATCGCTATTTCCCCGACCCCGATCTGGTGCCCGTCACGCCCGACCCGGCGTGGGTCGAGCAGCAGCGCAGCGAAATCGGCGAGCTGCCGCTGGCCCGCAGGGCCCGGCTGATCCGAGATTACGGCGTGACGGAAAAAGACTGCGAAATTCTGCTCGCCGATCGCGCGACAGCCGAACTGTTCGACACCGTCGTGACGACCGGTGTGGACGCGCGAACCGTTATCAAGCAATTTGTCGGTATATGGAACAACCTGGCGTCAGCCGCGAACAACACCATTGCCGGCCTCGGCGTTCCCGCTAAACACGTCGCCGATCTGGCCCGTGCCGTGCAGGACGGCGCCATCAGCCCGTCTGCCGCCGCAACCATCGCAGAGCAACTCGCCGCTCCGACGCGCTGGGACGCCGATCCGAGCCGCGACCGCGAGGCAGCGGGTTCAACCCCCTCTCCCTCCCGGGGAGAGGGCCGGGATGCGGGCGTCCCGGGCAATCTCGACAAGACTCAATCCGTCCTCGACCTCGCCCGCGAACTCGGCCTCCTGCAAGTCCGCGACGAATCCGCCACGCAGGCCTGGGTTGACGAAGCCTTCGCGACCAATCCGCAAGCCGTCGCCGACGCCCTCGGCGACAACGAACGCAAAGCCAAAGCCGCCCCGGGCTTCCTCCGCGGCCAGGTCATGAAGCTCTCCGGCGGCAAGGCCGACCCGAAACTGACGGGGGAGTTGATTGAGCGAAAGCTGGCGGCGTTGAAGCAGCAGAAATGACTTGTTGCCTCGATGTGCTGCAACGTCTCAAGATTCCGGTGATATCAGCTTGGTAGGGATATCAAACAAGATCGGCTTCGCATGACGACCACATCCCGAAGGGCGTCAATCGACGTGGTCGCGCCGGGTTAAGAAAATCACGACCAAGAACGCTGGAAGTCGCTCTGCTATCGAACCCGCAACACGAGATAGTATTCGTCCGACCGGTCGCGAAGCTTCAACCGCACGCCGCGGGCCAGTGCCTCCGGCGTCAGCACAGCCGCGAGGTCGTCCAGCAACCGCACCGGCTTGTCGTTCGCCCGGACGATCACCATGCCGCGGCGCAGCCGGCAGGCCCACGCTTCCGACGCCGGATCGACCGACGTGATCAGCACGCCGTCCTCAATTGACGACGGCAGTCGATACTTCCGCCCAAGCTCCGGCGTCAGCGTCGCGCCCTCAAACCCCCAGGTCGACTCGGTCCCCTCTCGACCCCGGGACGCTTCTGCCGGCGCGCCGTCCCCTGACGGTTCAGCCGAATCGCCTTCCAACTCGTCCGATACGCCGTCCTCTTCCGCCGATCCCGCGCTGCCGGGTTCTCCCTCGGATGGCGCCGAATCACCCGACGGGCCTGACCCACCCTGTCGATACAGTTCTTCCAATTTGATCGTCGTTCGGAAATTCCGCGGCTGTTCCATCACCTTCACGTGCAGCGTCTGCTCACGGCTCTTGCGCCAAACCTTCAACGCCACGTCCGAGCCGGGCTGCGTCTCTGCGATGATCTGCTGCAACTGTTCGCGCGAACGAACCGGCAGCCCGTTGATCGACAGCACGATGTCCTCGGATCGCAATCCCCCACGCGCCGCCGGAGAATCCTCCCCGACCCGTCGGATCAACACCCCGGCCACTTCCGACAGGCCGTAACCCGACGCCGTCTGCTCATCGACCGGGTCGATCTCGACACCAAGGTAGCCGCGCACCACCTTCTCCCCCGTCTTCAGCACGTTGGCAATCCGCCGCACGGTGTTCGACGGTATCGCAAAGCCCACGCCCTGATGCCCGCCGCTGTCGGTCGCAATGGCGACGTTGATGCCGACAATCTCACCCCGCGCGCTGATCAGCGGACCGCCCGAATTCCCCGGATTGATCGGCGCGTCCGTCTGAATCCAGTTCTTGTAATCAATATCGACGTCGATGTCGTCGTTCCGACCGATCGCCGACACGATCCCATGCGACACGCTGTGACCCAGGCGGAACGGACTGCCGATCGCCAGCACGATGTGGCCGACGCGCACGGCGTCGCTGTCGCCGAACCGCGCCGCCTTCAGCCCTTTCGCGTTGATCCGAATCACCGCAAGATCCGTCTTCGGATCCGTCGCCACCACCTCGGCACGCAGCTTCCGACCGTCGGCCAGCGTCACCCGCACCGCATCGGCCCCGGCCACGACGTGATTGTTCGTCACGATGAATCCGTCGGCGTCGAAGATCACGCCGCTGCCGGTGCCGGTCACGGGAGAGAATTGATACGCCCCATCGGGAAACGCCTCGCGCAGCTCGCGATTCAGCCGCCGATTCGTCGCGACCGACGATATGTTGACAACCGTCGGCTTGACCGCCGCCGCGATCGACGCGAACGACTCCGACAACTGCTCCAGCCGCGACACCGCCTGGGCATCCGGACCGCCGTCCGACCCGACGCGATCCTGCGACCACGCCGCCGTCGACCATGCTGAACCGACCATCACCAAGCAGACCCCCCACGCTCGGAACGTGGCGAGAGGAATACCGATCTTCCGGCAAGTTGAACTTCGCTTCATGGGTTGCCTCTCCAGGTCAACGGCGATGGGAACGCGAATTCTGAACGCCCCGCTTCGCCGCGACAAGCCCGCTCCCGCCCCGCCACCAAACGCGAGGCCGCCACCTCTACCCATTCTAGGCCGCTTCTCGCCTCTCCTATCGGGCGATCGGACAACGCGCGTCATCTTGAATCCATGAGGAGATAAGGCCCGCGAGCTCGCTGTCCGCGGACGCAGACGTTTCGACCGCGTTAACGGACGCAACCCCCCGTCGCTCCACGGTTCTCCGGCGTCGAGAAACAGCCGGGAACCGCTTGGCACGGCCCAATCGAGCGCCGCATGGTCCGCGATGCCTGGGCAGCATCGCCGAAATGAGTGGGTGGAATCGCCACAGCCGCTGGCGGCCATGATCGCAAAGGCAGGCGCGGCGGCCTATCGCAGCAACTGCTCTTCAAGCGATTGCACGATTTCCCGGAGCTTGCGCGTTTGCGGACCGGCGGCCCCGATCCAATAACCTTCGCCGTCATCGCGAAGCATGGCCCCGATCCGCCGGCACGCCAGCAGCACCGTCGTGTGATTCTTGTTGCCCATCAGCCGGGCGATCTCCGGGAATGACAAATCGGTGTGCTGCCGGGCAAGGTGCATCGCGATGTTCCGCGCCAGCGCGATGGTGCGATTCTTCCGCGACGTGTGCAGGTCCGCCGGAGTGAGTCCGAAGTACGTCGATACGAGCCGCTCGATGTCGCTGACGGTGATGATCTTTCCGGTTTGTCGCAAATGATCGTCCAGCGTCTGCCGCGCCAGGTCCAGCGTGATCGGCGTCTTCACCAGCGTGGCGAACGCCAGCAGCTTGAGCAGGCAGCCTTCCAGCTCGCGGATGTTCGCCGTGATCTTCTCGGCGATGTACTGGATCACCGGTTCAGGCACCGCCTGCGACGTCTGCCGCGCGCGACGGCGCAGAATCTCACAGCGCATCTCGTAGTCCGGCTTGTCGATCCGCACCACCATGCCCGCGATCAGTCGGCTGACCAGCGGCTCGGACAAGTCCCCGATCAGCTTCGGATGCGCGTCCGACGCCAACACCACGCGCTTGCCGCTGCCGTCAATCGCGTTGAACGTGTGGAAAAACTCCTCCTGCGTCGCCCGCTTGTTGGCGATGAACTGCATGTCGTCAATCAGCAATACGTCAATAGCCCGGTAGCGATGGCGAAACGCGTCCAGCTTCTTCTCGCGCAACGCGAACAGGAACTGATTCGTGAACTCCTCCCCCGACACGTACGCCCAACGCACCTGCGGCTGTCGCTCCGCCAGGGCGTTGGCGATCCCTTGCAGCAGGTGCGTCTTGCCCAAACCGCACCCGCTGTAGAAAAACACCGATCCCCCGTCACGCCGCGGGTCTTCCACCAGCGCCGTCGCCACGCCGTGTGCCAGCCGATTGCCCGGACCCACCACGAAATCGTCCATGCGATACTTCAGCCGCCGCAGCGAGACCGCCTCACCGGCCGGCATCGCTTTGCCGTCGCGCAGAACGCGCTCGGCGTTTTTCTCGATGAACGCCGCCTGCGAATTGAGCTGACTCTGTCGAAGATTGCGAAACAGAACCGGATCAATGGCAAAGGTGATTTGCACGTCCTGGTTCAGAACGTCGCGGGCCGCCTGGGCGATGGCCTCGGAAAAATGATCTTCGATCCAACCCCCGAGAAAAAGATTGGGCACGCCGACCTTCACGAACCCGTCGCAGCAGGTGAACTGCGTCGAGTTGCGAAACCACACTTTGAACCGCTGCGGACCGACGATCTGCTCTAGACGCGTTCGAATCTTTCGGGAGTTTTCCTGCTGAAGGTCGACGAGCACGGCGCGCTCCTTTTCCCTTGCCGCGGGGTCATGCGGTGCCAACATGTTAAATTAGACAAAGCGAAACGCTAAGAGGCCCGGAACATCTATGGCCACGCGCCGCAGGCTCGCTCGCCGCGACGCTGTTGTTGTCAACTTCGGTTCGGCATAGTAAGGATCGCCCTTCGGCGCGTCAATGAAGAATTCGTGAAGCAAACTTTCGCACGCGCGATTTACGACGACGCGCACGAAACTTACGACTGAAAAATTTTTTTGCCTCCACAGCTTTCCCACACGAGACCGCGATTTCTGAATAGCCGGTGGATCAACCGCCTTTATGGATCGTATCTCCTCTGGCTGATTGAGTTTGAAACGCGACGATGCAGCATCGCGCGACGACGCAAAAACTCCGTGAACCCCGCGCGGCCGTACATCCGCAACGCCGGTGCGTTGCGCGCGTCCGCCGCGAGTGTAACTCGTTGAAACTGCTCGCGATGCGCCAGCCCAAACGCCTCCGCGAGCAACTGCGACCCCAGCCCGCGACCGCGAAACCGCGGCGTCACACCCATGTACGCGATCTCCAGAACCGGTTGTAAGGGATGCTCCGCCAACAAGATACAACCCGCCGGCTCCTCGCCTTTCAGCAACAGCAGCCAGCGGTGCGCCGCGAATCGCCCCGCCCCCCGATGGCTCGCCAGAACGTCATCCAACTCTCGCAACCCCGCCAGCCCGGGGCAGTCCAGACTGCCCTCGTACGTCGCCAGGATCGTCGCTCCGAACAATTCCCGAACGGTTTCGTCATACGTCACCCAGCGCATCGCATGATCGAGCCGCCGCGCAGCCGGTGCCGCCAAACCCACCGCGCGCTCCATGTAGATTAACATCGCGATTTCACCAAACCCCGCCCGCTCCAGCTCCCGACGGCCCGGCTCGTCTCCCTCCGCCAGCAATGCCTGAAAAAGACGAACGTCGCTTACCGTCGGATCGGCCATCGCTCGCCCGACCAGCGACACCCACTCGTCGCCCCGCGGCGGATGCACCCGCCCATCGGGCAGCACCAGCATCGCCGAACGACCCGCCGACGGAATGCACAGCACCGCCGCTCCTGCACCGGTCCGGACCCCACCCCCCCTTTCCGGCTCACGCACCCACAACCGCGACAGGTCCAGACCCATCGCCCGCGCGTAGTCCAGAAACACCGTGACCTGCTGCTCACACTCGCCCGCGGTCTGGTGCGGCGACGCCAACAGATAACGCAGCCATCCACGCAAGGCCTGCGCGCCGGCCCGACGAATGGTACTGGTGCCTGTCATCTCCATCGCCAGCCTGCCGCCGCTCGCACCGCCTCGACCACGCTACTCCGTCGAGCGTACCACCGGCCGATACAACGAATCGCGCTCCACCGGCTCAAAACCCGCTTCGCGGATCAACCGCCGAATCTGCGGAACTGTCATCTCCTGATGCCGATTCCCCGCGCCCCCCTCGCGCTTCGTGATGTCGTAATACACCACCGTGCCGTCCAGATCGTCCACCCCCCAGTTCAACGACACCTGGCTCAATTTCGCCGTCTGCATGATCCAGAACGCCTTCAAGTGCGGGATGTTGTCCAGCATCAGACGCGACACCGCCAGCGTACGCAAATCGTCCAGCCCCGTCGGACCCGGCAGGTGCGCAAACTCACTGCCGTCCGGAATGAACGACAGCGGAATGAAACAATTGAACGCCGCCCGACGCCCCTGCAACGACTCCTCCTGAAGCGCCCGCAACTTCACCATGTGCGTCACGCGCTCCTCCGGCCGCTCTACATGCCCGTACAGCATCGTCGCATTCGTCGGAATCCCCAGCTCGTGCGCCGTGCGATGCACGTCGAACCAGCCGGCCTCCCCGACCTTCGCGCGATAGGCCTCCTCGTGCACGCGATCGTCAAAAATCTCCGCGCCGCCGCCGGGAAGCGTGTCCAGCCCCGCCTCCCGCAGCCGCTCCAGAACCTCCCGAATGCTCATTCTCGGCTTGGTGATGCGCGTGAAATGAATGATCTCGATCGCCGTGAACGCCTTGATGAACAGCCCGGGGCAGGCCGTTCGAATCGCTCGACACATGTCTAGATAGTACTCAAACGGCAGCTTCGGATGCAGCCCGCCGACGATGTGCACCTCCGTCGCGCCGTGCGCCTGCGCCGAACGCGCCCGCTCCACGATCTGCTCGACCGACAGCTCGTACGAATCCCCCTCGATCCACGCGCCGCCGACCGCGCCGCCCGACACCGGCAGCGACACCGTCCGCGGCAACTCCCCTCCCACCGGATACGGCCGGTAAAACGAACAGAACTTGCACCGCAATACACAGTAATTTGTATAATTGATGTGCCGATTGACGTTGTAATACGCCACGTCGCCGTGCAGCCGCCGCCGAACCAGATCCGCCAGCCGACCCAGCTCATGAAGATCGCGCGCGGCGAACAGCCTCACGCCGTCCTCGTGCGACAACCGCTCGCCCGACTCCACCTTGCGCGCGATCTCTCCGAGGTCCGGGTTGACTTCCTTCAACGGCATCGCGTGATCTTAGTCGAACGACGCGCCCGGCGCGACGCACAGCGATGAACGACTCCGAGTGGATTCGAACCACCGACCTCAGCCTTCGCAGGGCTGCGCTCTATCCAGCTGAGCTACGGAGTCAGTTTCGAGCCGGCTTTCCTCGCCCGCCCCCTCCCGCGAGGCCGACTGGGTCTGGGATATGCGTTCGGCTCCTCGCAGTCTACGTCACACCCGTCCCATGTCAACCGCAACGACCTCCCAACCGTCTTTCTGGCCTCAATCAACCAGCCAGAACCAGACCTCAAAGCCTACCCCGGATTCGTTTTGCGGGTTCCCGACGCCCTTGCCGCGTTTCTCTGCATGCCACATTCGAAATTCTCGGCACAAGCAGTGGAACTCCTCTTTTTCCGGGCGTATAAAGAATTGGCGGGCCTGAAAGGGCCTGCCTCCACGCCAGGGACCGGGGGACAGGCCGACATTATCGGCCACCAAAAACCTCTTGTATTTGGCCAGAAATGGCCGATACATGCAGTAAGCTCCGAAAACCGCGGATATAATATTTCGGAGACGTTGAGGAACGGATTCATAACCGGAGGCTGACGGCCGCCTGAAGCGTGAAAAAGCGGCAATTTCTGAAGGCTTCTTTCCCCTCCGGAAAGCACCGGGCATGCCCTTGAGGCACTCGGTGCTTTCTTTTTGCGCGAGGGCTGTCAAGAAAAAAATGTTGAAATCGGTAAAATTTTTCGTTTAACCGATCCCTGACGAGCAGCCTGTTAATTCCTGTCCTGACGGTTCCCGTCGTGACGATCTTCCGCCCTCGCCCGCCGCCTGCTGGTTCGTACGATCAGCCTACTCCGGCAACGCGGGAGGCGACCCACGGTCATTCAGCATGTCATGGAATCGAACGATCACGCTTTCCGCCGGAGCCTGGGCCGCGGCCTTCTCGATATCGGCCAACCCTTCCACTGACAGCCCCGAATAAAGCTCCAGATAGCCAAGGAGGAACCGAAGCTCGTAATCCTCCCGCTGCTCCAGCTTCTTCGCCAAATCAGCCCGACGCCGATCAAAAACATCCCGGCCCCCCACCAATGCCGGCAGGTCCAGCCGAAACGCCGCGATCTGCGGAAACCGCTCAATCCCGGCCAGGATCGATGATAACCCCGACGAATAATCACCCGCGGCAATCCACGCATGGCCGCGACCCAGAAGCGGCAACGGATTTCGCGGGTCGATCACCCGGGCCAGGTCGAACTTGCCCGCCGCACGGTAGTACTCCCCTTTGTGCATCAGCGTCTCGCCTTCGACGATCAACCGGTTCAGGTCGTTTTCATAATGCCCGGCAAAGGTCGTGATCGGATCCTCAATCACGTCGCTGGCCCATTTCGCCTTGCTCGACAGCAGCGAGATCGACTCCGCCGCTCGGCGACGCAGGCCGAGCGTCCGGCGGCCCTCCGCGTCTCTGTCCGACAACATCTGGTTTCCGGCCTGCTGCAAGTCCGTCTTGCCCGCTTCCGATTCCGAATTGGAAACCAAACCGCTGTCCGACGTGTTTCTCTCACCTGACACAGCGCGGGACACCACTGCGTCGAACCCGAACTGCGACACCCCGATTTGCGATGCCGTGCGATAGGCGTTGTACAAATCCGCGAACCGATCGGCCCCCAGATTCGGCGGCGCATCGGAACCGTACTTCGCCGCCGTCGGAATCCCCAGCCGATCCGCCAGGCTTTGGCCCCCCGTCAAATCGCGCTGACGCGTACCGGCCACAAACGCCGGCGTATCGGCCTGCTTGCCGCTCATCCCAGCCGCCAGCACGTCCTTCTCAAAGGGCTTGTTCAGCCCCTTTCCGACCTTGGCCGCGTCCTCGGGGGAGAGATCCATTCCCGTGTACCCAAGCTCCGCCAGCACATCGCGCGGCTTTTGAATCGCCAGCGGATTCTCCATCAACAGGCTGCCCCCCACCGCTCCGCGGCCCGTCGCGCCGAAGATCGGCGACGTCGCCGCAAGATCAAACGGATTGCGAATCGCCGACGCCGTTCGGCCCGCCGTCTCTGGATCAAACGTCCGACCGCCGATCGGCCTCTGACGAAGACCGATGGCATCGACCTGCGCCGGACCTTGAATCCGCCGATCCGTCGGTTCCGGCAGCGTCGCAGGACGCGCGCCATACATCGGAACAGCCGTCGTCGGCGGAGCGAGGTTCTGCGAGAGCGTCCCGGCTGATGCCGCCACGTTGAATCCGCTCCGAACAAATCCGCCGTCGGTCACCGTCTCCTGGCGACCGAGGAACAGCGTCGGTGTCGGCACATAGCCCGGCGAGGCATCATTCGCCGAGACCGACCGCGAAACGAAGCCGCTCAATCCGGCCGACGGAAGCGCGTCCCGAAATTGATTCGTATTGTAAATCGGCGAATCACCGCGGAAGCCGGCCAGGCCGGTGACGTTCCCGCTGATGATGGCGTTGGAAAAGAATCCCGGATCGTTCATGCCGGGGCGGGACAGATTCAACCCGCCCGATCCGACCATCGGGTTCGCGTCCCGCGCATAACCCGCGTTCACATTTCCAGTATTGACGCGCTTGTCGATCTGGCCGAAAGCCGAGCCAACCGACACAAGCACCGCAAGAATAAATGTGGCAACGCGCATCGGCCTACCTCCCGTTGAGAGGATCGTTCGAGGCTCCGCCCGCGGGGATTATAAGCGCGCGGACCAAGCCGCCCGCCCGCCGGCGACAGGATTCTTCAAGGATTATCGACAGAATCGACTCCGCTGGACGGGTACCGCCCACCGGGATCGCCGGACTTGACGAAAACTGGCAACGCCCGCCCGAAACGGTGCGTCGAGGACGATTCCTACTTCTTGCCGGCGGCGGCCTTCTGGCGCTGTTCCAGCGTCATCAGGCTGTCGATGCGCTGCTTCAGCTCTTCAAACATCGCGTCAATCGGCTTATTCAGTTCCTTCATCATCGCGTCGCGATCTTTCGCGTCCGTCTTCAACGCGGCCGCCGCGAACTGATCCGATCGGCTCATGCGATACTGATTCGCACGGCGTTTCATGTCCTTCAACACCGCCTGGGCACGCGTTATCTGTGCTTCGTCGAAGCCGACCTGCTTCGCGTGCTCCTGGACGTACTTGTCCCAGTCGTCCAGCGGCGGCGCCTTCGCGTACACCACTTCCTTCGCGGTGGGCACGGCCGGGGCGGCGCGGCCCGTCGGCTGACCGGACGGTGTCGTCGGCGCGACCTGCACCGTCACCTGCGGCGCCGGCGGCTGCTCCACGACGATCGACTCGTGCGCCGGTCTTTCGGTCATCTCGTGTGACGGCGAGACCAGCCCCGCTGGACCAGGTTTGCGACGGCCTTCGCGCTCGGCCGCCTCAATCTCGGCCTGGCGCAACCGCTCGGCCTTGGTCAGCTCGCCCGGCATGGGCGCCTCACTCACAGGACTGCCCTTGCGCCCCGGCGCGACAATCACCTCGCCGCCGGCATCGCGAACCCGAATCTCGGTGTAGTACCGATCGTTCACCGGGTCGTTCGGCAGAGGCGTGACACCATCGGCGGAGATTAGGACGCTACCTTGAACGATTGCTTCGCCCAGATCGCGCTTCGCGGCGGACTCCGCTTGAAACGCGTATTCCGATTCCAAATGCTTTTGCAAACGCAAGTCGCGAATTTCGCGAAGGCGCTGGCGACCTTCCGTCGCGACGGCGGCGGGCAATCGCTGCTCCAGCCAGTCCGCCACGCGCTCCTCGTTCAGCGGTGCATTGAAAGACTGTGCCGCCATCTGGGCATTGAGCGCCTTGACTTCCGGAGCTTCTTCATTCTCAAGAAGACCGGCCGCTTCAAGTTCCTGGGTCTTCTTGAGGATCGCTTCCGTGGTCTGTCGATCATACGCCACCTGGGCGATCAGACGGGCTTGCAGCTCAGTCTGAAGAAGAGTCTGCAATTGTGGATCGAGTCCGTAGGCGCTGGAGAACGCCTGCATCTGATGCTGAATCTCAAACTCCCAACCCTCTCGGGATGCCTGATCAAAGCCGGGTGCCAGGAGATCGCTCCCGTCGTTCTGTCCGGACACGGTGGTCGCGCTGACGAGCATCATCAGGATTGCAACGCAGACCCGATTGAAGAACCTCGACATGTGACTCCCCTCGAAAAAAGCGGTATCGAACGAAAGCCGCTTTAAGGATTGTATGCCCGTCGCGGCCCAACGCACAAGCACGAGGCGTAACCTTCACGTAACCCAACGTTCACCTGTAAACGGCGTATGAAAAAAAAGCGGTCGAGCCGCGGGAATCCCGCCAGCTCGACCGCCCTTAGTTGCTGTAATCAGCTACCGCGTATTACTTGCGGCGGCGGATCAAAGACAGACCGCTCAACGCCAGCAGAGCCAGCGTGCTCGGCTCCGGCGTGATCGTAATTACCGGATTAGGCTCGGTGGCATCAGGATGACCCTCACCGAACGAGTAGCCGGGGCGAGGAGTGTTGGGACCAATGGCGACCAGTTCCCAAAATTCATCTCCAGTCGGATCGTTTCCACCGAACTCCAGGCTGCCGATGCCAGCCCAGACATTGCCGTTGCAATTAGTCGATGTCAAGGTGAAGGTCTCCAACACGAAGCTACCAGGGCCAGTGCCGCCCGGCGCGCTTTGACCGCCCGCTTGACCGAGGGCCAGCACACCCCCTGAGTTAGGCGTAGTCCCAAGATTAATCGGCGCCGGGAAACCGGCCGAGACAACATTCATGTTGCTCACGCTCATGAAATTGGTGTCGCCGTAATGGTCCACCGCCCAACCGGTAGCACCGCCGTCGTACAAATCATAGGTCACGGTGATGTCCCAGCTTGTAGGACCCGTACAGGACAGCAGAAGTGCCGCGCCCGACGGACCGCCGCCCGCCACCGCACCCGGACCCGACGCGACGGTCGCCGAGTACCAGACCTGACCGACACCGTAGGTGTTCGCTGCGAGCAGCGCCACGATGCCCATTGACAAGAAAGTTCGCTTCATCATCATCTCCTTCTTCCTAAAAGGACCTCCGAGAATTCTTGTTCCCGCCCTCACTTCGCCTCTTGGCCCCTCCCCTCGACCCTTTGGGGAAGAAATCCAATCGTTCCTCACAAAGCAAGTTTTATCATAGCAGGACTGTCTTACTTATGCAAGCCTTTGCGGGCGCCCCGTCGCCGGGGCACCCGGTCAGGCGATTAGCCAGCACAAATGCTACGGGCAAATGGTACCCGACCAGCCAGCCAGGGCCGCATTGTAGCCCGTGGTATCGGCCGATGTCACCAAGTTTCCAATCGTTCCGACGACGGCTTGTACAGTGTAGTCACCGTTGTAAGCCTGCAGGATGTTGTCCGTACCATCAGCAACCGCCGCATTGTATCCCGTCGTATCTGCCGACGTGATTCGACCGTCACCGGTAAAGTCGCCCTTCTCGCGGATCTGGATCTGGGCATCAGCCACGGCCGACGAGACGTTCGGGACATTGCCGCTCTGGGGCGCATCGGGCGAGCCGCCGGCGTTGATGCCGAACGAGACGTTCTCAACCGCGTCACCACCCGTCCCATAGACGCGAGTGATGAGCAGGCTGTCCACCTGCATGAAGACGCTGTACGTCGAATTATTGGCATGGTTTGCATCCGGAGCGCCGGTCATACCACCGCCGGGCGTGCCGCCACAGACGCGGTTTGCAGCCGTCGCTCGCAGGCGACCGAGCCGATATGGAACAACCGTGCTGGTCGCGCTCCATGCGCCGACGTTGGCGAAGCGAGGCGTCAACCGGTTCGTCGAGCTGTAGACCGGGCCGGTCGTGACCGGGACGGCGACCGCGCGGGCATCGTTCCAGTCGACGCCGGAGGCCGAACCGTTTGCAACACCGTTCCACGGCGTCGCCGCCGGGTTCGCGATGCTGTCCAGAACGCGACCGTCGTTGTTCATCGTGTAGCTGACCGACTCGAGGACGAATCGCGTGGTCGTTCCTGTGAGAACCAAGTCAAAATCCAAGCCGACCGAGCTGATGACGTCGTCGGTACCGCTCGCGTCATCGATGACGTCCATGTACACCCACAGGTCGCCCGTGGCTCGGTTTCCGTCGCCGTCGAGGTTCGGGAACGAAGTCGGCGCTCCGTTGTGGTAACCATTGTTTCGCTTCGGGTTGAGGCGCAGCATCTGGCCGCCGCCACGCTTGCCACCGGTGCCAGCCGGGGCATCGTTGAGGAACGGTCCATTCATCGTAGCCGGCGCCGAAATAGCATTGTAGTTGCTTGCGGTGTTCGCCGCGATCTCATTGTTTCGAACATCCATGAAGATGATCGAGTCCTGGGCGACGGCGGCGGCCGCGAAGGCCGAGACGACGCACAAGGCCACTGCTGTGCAGAAACTGCGATTCATTTCTTTGCTCCTCACTCCACTCTCTTGAGCGGAGGATCCACAACCCGGCCTCTGCCGGGGGGACCCAAAGCCTACCGGGGCTGCGGGTCAATCAGACCGTTGTCCCGTTTTACTTCTTCGCCCGGGCCACCCGGACGCCGAAGTCAGCCGGCCCGCTCCACCGTTCGAGCCAAGCCGCTGATGACAGGTTCCGCCGAACACTTACCGGGCGTTCGACCTCGCCTGCGCCGTGCGGTCCGTTCGATGTTATTCCGCGCGGTCGCGGCCGGTCAACTTCAAGGCGATCGCTTACTTGCCACTCTTGCCGGCAAGCCGCTTCATCGCCCGCGTCCGCATTGCCGCGTCTCTTGCAAAAACGCAGCAGATATCGAACGAACCGAGCCAACCACGCGGCATCACGAAGGATGCACGCACGATGTAGAGACGGGCGCGTTTTGCGCTCCGGCTGCTACATACGGCCATAATACCGCAAAAGGGCTGGAAAAATCAATGGTTCGAGGAGGTGAAAAAGATGAATTTTTGCGCTGCCTTAAGTCATTTAATTGCAATAGGTTATTGCTGCCGTGGGAGGCGTCTTCGGGAGGGAATCCGGGGGTTTTACGCGGCGTTAACACGGGTTCAGGCGCGAAATAGAGGTAAATCCGGGGGTGTCAGGAATTGTCAGAGTGAAACTCGTGTGGATGCGGTCCCGGCTTGTGTGAAGTGACACATTTGAAGGGATGGAACGATGTCCGGCGCCGCAACGCCGACGGGCGGGCCGTGTATGTTGACGATTGTATATATGCGCAGGCGGCGGCGCCCGCCCTACGGCGTGAGTTCCTCGCGGGCGCGGGCCTCGCGGCGCAGGGCGTCGAAGGCGGCGGCCTGCCGCCCGATCGCGGCGGCGGATTTGAAGCGGTCGCTCCAATCGGAGAGTTTTTTTACAAGCGTCGCGATTTGACCGGTCGCGGGCGGTCGCGGCGGGATCGAGTCGGACTCGCCCGGCTCGGATCGCGAGAAAACCCCTGATTTTGCGGGCGAATTCATCCATTGCGCGAAGGCATCGCGAACGCGCCGCACCGCGCGACGCCGCGCCGGAGCGCTGTACCCCGCGATATGCGGCGTGGCCAGCGCGGCGGCCGCGACCAGATCGGCTCGCACGTTCGGCTCGCCGCGCCAGACGTCGAGCGCCGCGGCGGCGAGCCGGCCGCTTTGCAGGGCGGCGAGCAGCGCAGGTTCATCCATGACGTCGCCACGCGACGTGTTGATGAGCCGCGCGCCGGGCCGAAGCCGCGCGAGCCAGGAAGCGTTGACGAGTTCCACCGTGGCGTCGGGGCCTTCGCGCGTGAGCGGGACGTGCAGCGAGACGAGATCGGCACGGGCGGCGAGTTCATCGAATGAAACAAGGTCTTTGACGCCGGCCCGCGCGAGCGGCGGATCGCAGGCCAGGACCGTCAAGCCCAGCCGGGCGGACCAGGCGGCGACGATCGAGCCGATGCGGCCGCGACCGAGGATGCCGAGGGTGACGCCGCGAAAGGGCAAGCCAGTTTCGGAGCGGG